>NZ_JBHJVF010000007.1:0-444459 GCF_042264145.1 Streptomyces sp. NPDC056144
GGGCTGAATGTCAGCCCGCCCAGCGTTTGAGGGCACGGCCGCCAGGCCGTATTTCAGCCCCGCCGGCGTTTGAGGCGCGGGGTCTGGGGCGGAGCCCCAGTTCGGGAAGGGGCGGGGTGGGGAACAGGCCCCGCGCAGCGGCCCCCGGCCACCCACGCAGCGGCCCCGGCCACCCCACACGGCGGCCCCCCGGCCACCCCAAGCAACAACCCCGCCCACCCCGCCCCGTGGTGGTTCAATGCCGCCATGAACACGACCGCCACTGACATCGACGTCCTCCGGGTCTTCTGCGCGGGGGACGGCCGCCACGGCAACCCCCTCGGCGTCGTACGGGACCCCCGTCACCACCCCGACGAGGCCTCCCGGCAGGCGCTCGCCAAGGAGCTCGGCTTCAGCGAGACGGTGTTCGTGGACGATCCGGAGCGCGGGTTCGTCGACATCTACACGCCGGGGGTGCGGCTGCCGTTCGCCGGATATCCGCTCATCGGCGCCGCCTGGCTGCTCGACCTGGAGGTCGTACGGCCGCAGGCGGGCGAGGTGTGGGTGCGCGGGGACGGGGAGTTCACCTGGATCGAGGCGCGCGCCGAGTGGGCGCCGCCGCGGACGCTGCGGCAGTTCGGCTCCGCCGCCGAGGTGGAGGCTCTCGACGTGCCCGAGCCGGGCGAGTGGGTCTACGCCTGGGCGTGGGAGGAGGAGGCCGCGGGCCGGATCAGGGCGCGGGGCTTCCCGGGGCGCGGTGACGGCATCGACGAGGACGAGGCGACGGGCGCGGCGGCGCTGCTCCTGACGGCGGAGCTCGGCCGGGCCCTGAACATCACGCAGGGCCGGGGTTCGCAGTTGCTCACTGCCCCCGGCCCTGACGGCATCGTGGAGTTGGGCGGACGGGTCCGCCTGGAGGGCACGCTCACGCGCTGAACCCTCACGCGCTGAGCGGGAACTCCGTACCCAGCTCGCGGAAGAGCGCGGTGTTGAAGGCGAAGGCGCGCTTGCACTCGTCGACGATCCGCTGCTTCTCCAGGTCGTCGGCGTTCACGCCGTCGAGCAGTTCGCGGTAGGCGCGCTTGAAGGCGGCGGGGTTGGTGATCTCGTCGAAGACGTAGAACCGGACGCCGTCGCCCTTGCGCGCGAAGCCCCAGGTCCGCTCCGCCTTGTCGCGGATGATCTGTCCGCCCGACAGGTCGCCGAGGTAGCGCGTGTAGTGGTGGGCCACGTACCCCGCGGGCCAGTCGCGGGCGCATTCGGCGACCCGCTCGGCGTACGCGACGGTGGCCGGCAGTGGCGAGACGGAGGCGCGCCAGTCCGGGCCGCGCAGGTGGGCGA
Source organism: Streptomyces sp. NPDC056144 (assembly GCF_042264145.1). NCBI lineage: Bacteria > Bacillati > Actinomycetota > Actinomycetes > Kitasatosporales > Streptomycetaceae > Streptomyces > Streptomyces sp. NPDC056144. Next base: position 1,321 of record NZ_JBHJVF010000007.1, read on the forward strand.
GGTCCTGCTCCAGGGCGGTCGTGCGGAACAGCTCCGGCTGTATGAAGGGCCCGGCGACCGGGTCCTCGCGCAGGGCGTCGGCGCCCTCTTCCAGGGCGCGGTAGACGAACCAGAGCTGCTCGGTGTAGCGCGCGTAGGCGTCGACGGCCAGACGTCCGCCCAGCAGGTCGCCCATGAAGGACGACGTCTCCGCCTCCGTGTGCTGCTCGTGCGAGGCCGTACGGATGAGCGTGGAGAAGGGCGTGTCCAAGGCGTGCCTCCGGGACCGATGGGACGGGAACCAGTGACGATCCTGCCAAGTTAGGCTTGCCTAAGTCAACTGGTTCCCGACGTCCTGTCGGTAAAAAAGTACCCCGCGGACGGGTCAGGGCAACGTGAGGATTTCGGCCCCGTCCTCGGTCACCACGAGCGTGTGCTCGAACTGCGCCGTCCGCTTGCGGTCCTTCGTCACCACGGTCCAGCCGTCCTCCCACATGTCGTAGTCGTGGGTGCCGAGCGTCAGCATCGGCTCGATGGTGAACGTCATGCCGGTCTTGATCTCGGTGGTGTGGTGGGGGGAGTCGTAGTGCGGGACGATCAGGCCCGAGTGGAACGACGAGTTGATGCCGTGCCCGGTGAAGTCGCGCACGACGCCGTAACCGAAGCGCTTGGCGTACGACTCGATGACCCGGCCGATGATGTTGATCTGGCGGCCCGGCTTCACGGCCTTGATCGCGCGGTTGAGGGACTCCCGGGTCCGCTCGACGAGCAGCCGGGACTCCTCGTCGACGTCGCCGCAGAGGTAGGTGGCGTTGTTGTCGCCGTGGACCCCGTTGATGTACGCCGTGACGTCGAGGTTCACGATGTCGCCGTCGCGCAGCACCGTGGAGTCGGGGATGCCGTGGCAGATGACCTCGTTGACCGAGGCGCACAGCGACTTCGGGAAGCCGCGGTAGCCCAGCGTGGACGGGTAGGCGCCGTGGTCGCACATGTACTCGTGGGCGACCCGGTCGAGCTCGTCGGTGGTGACGCCCGGGGCGATGTGCTTGGCGGCCTCCTCCATCGCCCGGGCGGCGATGCGGCCGGCGATCCGCATCCGCTCGATGGTGTCGGAATCCTGCACCTCGGGCCCCGTGTACGGGGCCGGGGCGGGCTTCCCCACGTACTCGGGGCGGCGGATGGAGCCCGGGACGGAGCGGTGGGGGGAGAGCTCCCCCGGAACGAGAAGCGACTGGCCAGACATGCCAGCGAGTCTAACGACCGCGGGTGGGGCAGCATGGTGTCGGAGGAAGGAGCCGACGACGATGGCCCTGTTCAAGAAGCGCGCCTCGGGCAAGCCGGGCGAGTGGTACTACTGCCTGGAGCACAAGAAGGTCGAAGAGGGCCCCGAGTGCCCCGCGAAGAACCGGTTCGGCCCGTACACCACCCGGGAGGAGGCGGCCCACGCCATGGAGACCGCCCGCGAGCGGAACCTGGAGTGGGAGACGGACCCGAAGTGGCACGACGGGAAGTCTCCCGAGACCGGGACCGGGACCGAGACCGAGAAGTGAGACGAAGGGGCGCCGGAAGCCCTCGTACGGCTCGTACGAGACTCCTCCGGTCGCCCCTTCGGTCTACCGGCGGCCCGCGCCTCTAGGGCCTGTCCGGCGGATCATGGCCGGGGTCGCGGGGCGCCCTATCCGACCCTGATCCGCCGGACAGGCCCTAGCGCGCCGCCGCCTCGCGCTCCACGGCCTCCTGCTGGGCCTTGCGGCGCAGCGAGTCCTCGTCGGTCTCGGAGTCGTACGTGAGCAGCTTCGGCAGCGCGAGGCAGAGCAGGCCCACCGAGGCGACGCAGGCGACACCGCCCGACCAGACGGCCGCCCGGGTGCCGGTCCACCCCGCCGTGACGCCCGCCCGGAGCTGGCCCAGCTGCGGGCCCACGCTGTAGGAGAGCACCTCGATGCCGGCGAGGCGGCCGCGCAGCTCCTCCGGGATCGTCTGGTTCCAGATCGTGGAGCGGCCGAGCCCGCTCAGCATGTCGCCGGCGCCCGCGAAGGCCAGGCAGAGCAGGACCAGCCAGATGTTCCCGAACCAGCCCGCCGCCGCGATCGCCAGACCCCAGGAGGCGGCGCCCCCGGCCACGAGCAGTCCGTGGCGCCGGACCTTCGAGGTCCAGCCGCTGGTCAGGCCGAGCAGCAGCGAGCCGACCGACCCGGCCGCGTACATCAGGCCGAGGGCCCACACCGCGTCCAGCTCGTCCGCGAGGAACGGGAAGACCGCGTTCGGGAACGCGAAGAACATCGCGGCGAGGTCGATCGCGTACGTACCGAGCAGGACGGGCCGCGACCAGGCGTACCGGGCGCCCTCCGCGATGCCCCGCAGCGAGGGCTTCTCCGCGTCGTGCGCGGGCGGCGCGGGGGAGAGGCGCAGGCACATGAGGACGGAGACGGCGAAACCCGCGATCGTCACGGCGTAGGCCGGGGCGTGCCCGGCGAAGGCGACCACGAGTCCCGCGACCGACGGGCCGGCGATCGAGCCGATCTGCCAGCGCAGCGAGTTCAGGGCGGCGGCGGCCGTCTGGTGCTCGTGCGGCACGATCCGCGCGAGCAGCGAGTCGAGCGCGGGCCGCTGGAGCCCGGCGAGCGCGGAGACGCCGGCGGCGACCACGTACAGCGGCCACAGCATCGGCTCGGGCAGCAGCGAGTTCAGGAGCAGGAGCGCGGCGAGCGCCCCGAGCCCCGCCTCGGTCCAGATGATCACCTTCCGCCGGTCGACGGCGTCGGCGAGCGCGCCGCCGTACAGCCCGAAGACGACCAGCGGGACGAGTTCGACGGCCCCCATCGCGCCGACGGCGAGCGGCGAGTCTGTCAGGTCCTTGATCTGCAGAGGCAGCGCGACCATCGCCATCGCGCTGGCGAAATAGGTGACGAGCCCCTGGATCCAGAGAAGCCGGAAGTCGCGGGAGGCGCGCCAGGGCGCCAGGTCGGGGAGGAGGGAGGAAGGTGACACGAGGGGTCATGTTCCGGCCGGGGAGCGGGCCGGGGCAACCGAATATCGCGGCTCCGGTGGCTCCCCCCGGCATATGGCGGCTCCGGCGGCTCTCCCGCGGCTCCGGCGGCTCCCCCCGGCATATCGCGGCTCCGGCGGCTCTCCCGCTACCAGCGCGGCGGCGGTGGCGCCGTGAGGCGGTCGGCCAGCTCCGCGAGCCGGTCCTTGAACCGGCGGGGGCCCCGGGGCGACGGCAGGCTGTTCTCGCCGGCCGCCGCGCTCACCAGGTGCTGGACCGTGTCCAGGTCGACCTCGGCGCCCTCGGCGACCGTCAGCGTCTCGTGGGCGAGACCCCGCACCTCCGCGTCTCCGCCGTCCAGGGACAGCACGGTCGCCCCGGCCCTGCGGGCGTCGTGCACCCGCTGGAGCAGCCCCTCGTCGGGCCGCTGCGGGGCCACCATCAGCAGGGTCGCGCCGCGCCGTGCCGTCTCCAGGCGCTGGAGCCCGACCGCCAGGTGGGCCGGGTCGTCGGGCCGTACCCGGTGGCGTACGAGCGTGGGGGCGAGTTCCGGGGTCCCCGACCAGGCGGCCTCGTCGACGAGGTGCGCGGCGAGGTGCCAGGGCTCGTACTCCCTCGTGCCGACGAGCAGCAGCCCGCCCCGGTGCGGGACGACCGAGGTGCGCAGCGCGCCCGCGAAGCGGCGGGCGGCCCCCGGCCACTCCGTCCCGGCGAGCACCTCTCGCAGCAGCGCGACTCGTACGGCATCCATGAGGAGGCATCTTGCCCCAGCGCGGGAGGGTGCGCGGACGCTCCGGTGAGGTTCGCGCGGTACGAGTCGGGTCCCCGGACCCGACCGGTCGGTAATGTCGGGTCCATGACTTCCTCCAGCGACAGCACCGTCCCCGCCGCCCCGGCGGCCCCGGCCGCCGCGACCGCCCCCAAGGCGCCCGCCAAGGACCCGTGGGACCTCCCCGACGTCTCGGGACTCGTCGTCGGCGTCCTCGGCGGCACCGGCGAGCAGGGCCGCGGCCTCGCCTACCGCCTGGCCAAGGCCGGCCAGCGGGTGATCATCGGCTCCCGCGACGCCGGGCGCGCGGTGACCGCCGCCGAGGAGATCGGCCACGGAGTCGAGGGCGGCGACAACGCCGAGTGCGCGAGCCGCTCCGACATCGTGATCGTCGCCGTGCCGTGGGACGCGCACGCCAAGACGCTGGAGTCGCTGCGCGAGGAGCTCGCCGGCAAGCTCGTCGTCGACTGCGTCAACCCGCTCGGCTTCGACAAGAAGGGCGCCTACGCCCTCAAGCCCGAGGAGGGCTCGGCCGCCGAGCAGGCGGCGGCGCTGCTGCCGGACTCCCGGGTCACGGCCGCGTTCCACCACCTCTCGGCGGTGCTGCTCCAGGACACGTCCCTGGAGGAGATCGACACGGACGTGATGGTCCTCGGCGAGGAGCGCGCCGACGTCGAGATCGTCCAGGCGCTCGCCGGCCGCATCGCCGGCATGCGCGGCGTCTTCGCCGGCCGGCTGCGCAACGCGCACCAGGTCGAGTCGCTGGTCGCGAACCTGATCTCGGTGAACCGCCGCTACAAGGCGCACGCGGGCCTGCGGGTCACGGACATCTGAGAGACCGGTTCCGGCCCGGCGGCGGGCATGGGGGACACTGGACGGGCACCAGCAGCCGTACCCGGACAGGAGCCGTCCCCCATGCCCCGCCTCGCTCTCTACGCCCTCGTCGTCTGCGTCCTCGCCGTCGCGGCGGCGGTCGTCTCCTTCGTCCAGGGCAGCTTCCTCGGCGTGATCTGGGTGCTCCTGGCCGGTCTCTCCTCGAACATGGCGTGGTACTACGTCCGCCGGGCGAAGATCGAGAAGGCCGCCGCGGCGACGCAGTCCTAGACCTGGCAGAACTCGGGAGTCTCCTCCCAGAACCGGAACAGCTGCGATCCGCAGTACCGGCTGGCGCCGTCGACCCCGAGGGCCTGGAGCATCCCGTCGACGGCGTCGAAGAAGAACGCGTTGACCGACGGGACGAAGAGCAGCGCGATGACGACGAAGAAGCCGTAGGGCGCGTACGGCTCGATCTGGCGCTTGATCCTGTACGACAGCCAGGGCTCGACGACTCCGTAGCCGTCCAGGCCCGGCACCGGCAGGAAGTTCAGGATCGCCGCGGTGACCTGGAGGAACGCCAGGAACGCCAGGGCGAACCGGAAGGCGAGCGGTACGCCGTCGAGCGCACCCAGCCAGAACGGCGCCGTGCAGACGACCGCGAACAGGACGTTCGTGAGCGGCCCGGCGGCGGAGATCAGGCTGTGCTTCCAGCGGCCCTTGATCCGGCCCTGCTCGATGAAGACGGCGCCGCCGGGAAGACCGATACCGCCCATGATCACGAAGAGCACGGGCAGGATGACGCTGAGCACGGCGTGCGTGTACGCGAACGGGTTGAGCGTCAGGTAGCCCTTGGCCCCGACGGTGATGTCCCCGCCGTGCAGGGCGGTCCGGGCGTGCGCGTACTCGTGCAGACAGAGCGACACGATCCACGCGGACGTCACGAAGAGGAAGACGGCGAGCCCGGGGGAGGCGGCGAAGTCCGTCCACACCGCCCAGCCCGTGACGGCCATGACGGCGAGGATCGCGAGAAAGACGGGGCTGATCCGCCGCTCGTGGCGCCGTGCGGTGGCGGTGGACATCGGGGACTCCCGTAGGACGAGGACGTGACGACCGCCCAACGTACTGCCCCCACGAAGGAGTTCCACCCCCGCTGCTCCGGTCCCGCGGGCCGGTGTCCGCGACGGAGCGGCGGGCCCGGACGGCGGTGTCCGGGGGTGTCCGGGGGTGTCCGGGGAGTCGCGGAGAATGGGGGCGTGCGTTACTTCGTGCTCGGGGCGGCCGGCGCCCGGACTTCCGACGGCACCGACGTTCCCGTCGGCGGCCCCCGCGTCCGTGCCCTCCTCACCCTGCTCGCCCTCCGGCCCGGCCGTCCCGTCCCCGTCCCCGTCCTCGTGGACGGGATCTGGGGCGGCGACGACGAGCCGCCCGCCGACACCGTCGCCGCCCTCCAGGCCCTCGTCGGCCGTCTGCGCCGCACCCTGGGCCGTACCGCCGTCGTCTCCGCCGACGGCGGCTACCGCCTCGACGCCGCCCCCGACGACGTCGACGCCCACCGTTTCGAGCGGCTCACCCGCGAGGGCCTCGCCGCCGGGGAGCCCGCCCGTGCCGCCGCCCTCCTCGACGAGGCCCTCGGCCTCTGGCGCGGCCCCGCCCTCGCCGACCTGCCCGACCGGGGCCCCGAGGCGGCCCGCTGGGAGGCCCGCCGGCTCGACGCCCGCCGGGCCAGGCTCGCCGCCGCCCTGGACCTCGGCGACGCCGGGACCGCGCTCCCCGAGCTGATCCCCCTCTGCGAGGCCCACCCGCTCGACGAGCCCCTCCAGGCCCTCCGGATCCGCGCCCTGCGGGACACCGGCCGTGCCGCCGAGGCCCTCGCCGCGTACGAGGACGTCCGCCGCGCCCTCGCCACCCGGCTCGGCACCGATCCGTCCCCGGCGCTGCGGGCCCTTCAGGGGGAACTCCTGAACCCCGGCACGTCGGGCACGCCGGGCACGCCGGGCATGCCGAGTACGCCGGGCACGCCGGGGACCCTTCCCGCGCCGGACCGGCGAGCCGCGACCGCACCGGCGCCCTACCCCGGCGCCGCGCACCCGCCGGTATCTCCGGCCGTGCCCACGGCCGCGACCACGGCCTTGCCCTCGCCCCCGGCGGGGGCCCCGCTCGCCCCCGCTGCCCCGCGCGGCAACCTCCGTGCCCGCCTCACCAGCTTCGTCGGCCGCGACGAGGACATCGCCGCCCTCCAGGGCGACCTGCGCACCGCCCGGCTCGTCACCCTCCTCGGTCCCGGCGGCGCCGGGAAGACCCGTCTCTCCCAGGAGGCGGCGGAGCGCGGCGCCGGGGCCTGGCCCGACGGCGTCTGGGTCGCGGAGCTCGCGCCCGTCACCGACCCGGAGGCCGTCCCCGAGGCCGTGCTCGCCGCCGTCGGCGCCCGCGAGACCGTGCTGCGCGGCGCGGGCGCCGAGGAGCTCCGAGGCGGCGGCGACCCCGTCGCCCGGCTCGTCGAGCACTGCGCGGACCGCCGGATGCTGCTGATCCTCGACAACTGCGAGCACCTCGTCGCCGCCGCGGCCGAGCTCGCCGAGACCCTGCTCGCCCGCTGCCCGGGCCTCCGGGTGCTGGCGACGAGCCGGGAGCCCCTCGGCGTACCGGGGGAGGCGCTGCGCCCCCTCGGGCCGCTGCCCGCCGAGAAGGCGCTGCGGCTGTTCGGCGAGCGCGGGGCCGCGGTCCGCGCCGGGTTCCGCACCGGGGAGGACCCGGAGGCCGCGGCCGAGATCGTCCGCCGCCTCGACGGCCTCCCGCTGGCGATCGAGCTGGCCGCCGCCCGGCTGCGGATGCTGACCCCGCGCCAGATCGCCGACCGTCTCGACGACCGCTTCCGCCTCCTGACCTCGGGCGCCCGGACCGTCCTGCCCCGCCAGCAGACCCTGCGCGCGGTCGTCGACTGGTCCTGGGACCTCCTGGACGCCGGTGAACGCGCCGTCCTGCGCCGCCTGTCGGTCTTCACCGGCGGCTGCGACCTGGACGCGGCGGAGGCGGTCTGTACCGCGGCCCAGGACACCCCCGACGACGTGCTCGACCTCCTCGGTTCGCTCGTCGACAAGTCCCTCGTCGTCTCCGCCCCGGTCCCCGACGCTCCCGGCATGCGCTACCGCCTCCTCGAAACCGTCGCCGAGTACGCGGGCGAGCGGCTCGACGAGTCCGGCGAGCGGGCCGCCACCGAGCGCCGCCATCTCACGTACTACCGCGAACTCGCCCGCCGCACCGACCCCGAGCTCCGCTCCGCCGGGCAGGTCGAGGCCATGGCGCGGTTCGGGACCGAGTACGGGAACATCCGCACCGCCCTGCGGCGGGCCGTCGCCCTCCGGGACGAGGACGAGGCGCTCGTCCTCGTCCACGCCCTGCTCTGGTACTGGCAGATGCGCGACCTGCGCGCCGACGCCCTGCACTGGTCCAAGGCCGCCGCCGCCCTCGGCCCCGACCCGTTCGTCCCGCCCGCCGCTCCCGTCGTCCCGCTCCACGAACCGTGCACGGCCGCCCCGCCGCCGCTCTCCGAGGAGCAGCGCTGGGAGGCGCGGCGCGGGGTGCGGCTCGTCGAGCTGCTCAGCATGGACCACCAGACCGGGCGCTGGACCAGCCCCGAGGGCGTGCGGCGGCTGCGCGAGATGACCGCCGTGTACGAGCCCGGCCTGCCGCAGACCTGCCGGCTGCCCGGCTCCTTCGCCGTCTTCGCCGTCCTCATGATCGGCGAGGCCGGCCGGCTCCGCGAGGTCCTCGACACGACCGTCGACGCCTGCCGCCGGTACGGCTACGACTGGGAGCTCGCCAACGCCCTCCAGATGCGCGCCAACATGTTCGCCAACCGCGCCGACCTCGCGGGCGACGCGACCCTCGACGCCGACGAGAGCCTCGCGCTCTTCGTCCGCCTCGGCGACGCCTGGGGCGCGGCGGAGGCGCTCTCCTCCCGTGCCGAGGCCCGCGAGAAGCTGCTCGAATTCGAGGGTGCCGCCGAGGACTTCGCCGCCGCCATCGCGTACGCGGAGAAGATCGGCGCCCAGTCGCAGATGGCCCTCCTGCGGGCCCGGTACGCGGACATCCTCGTCGAGACCGGGCGGGCCGACGAGGGGGAGGCGATCCTCCGGGAGATCATCGAGGGCGGTCACGGCCGGGGCCACGAGCCCATGCTCGGTGCCCGTCTCTTCCTCGCCCACACGCTCGGCCGCAGCGGCCGGACCGCCGAGGCGAGGGAGCATCTCCTGCTGCTCCGGGAGGAGTTCGGCTCCGAGACGCTCTCCATCTTCGAGGGCTTCACCCTCGGTGCCCTGGCGTGGCTGGACGCGGTGGAGGGCGAGTACCGCACGGCTTTCGCGCTCGCCACGGAGGCGTACACACGCGCGCTCGGCGACCTGTCGCTGATGGTCGCCCCGCAGATGCCGGCGATCTACGCGGTCGTCGCCGCCTGGGCGCTCGCCGGTCTCGGCGGACCGTCCGCGCGGACCGCGGCGATCCTGCTCGGCGCCCGGGAGGGCCTGGTCCCGCCCGGCCATCTGCTGCCGCCGATGGAGCGGGAGAACCTTGCCACGGCCACGGAGCTGACCCGGTCGGCCCTCGGCGAGGCCGTCTTCGCCGAGGCGTACGCCGAGGGCGGCGGCCTCTCGATGGAAGAGACCGCCGCCCTGCTCGGCCGCGCCGCCGACGCGATCAGTGAGCGCGCCGAGTCATGACCCCCGTGAACCCGAACCCCTCCCGGGTCAGGTCTTCTTGCGGAACTTCGCCACCGCCAGCGGTGCCGTCACCACGGTGATGAGCGCCGCCCAGCCGAGCGTCATCCAGACCGAGTGCGCGACGGGACCGCCGTTGATCAGGTTCCGCGCCGCGTCGGCGAGGTTCGACAGCGGGTTGTAGTCGGTGAAGGTCTCCAGCCAGCCCGGCATCGTGGTCGTCGGCGCGAAGATCGACGAGCCGAACTGGAGCGGCATCAGGACGAGCATCGCCATGCCCTGCACGGCCTGGGCCGTCTTCAGGGTCAGACCGAGCAGGATGAAGATCCACATCAGCGAGGCGCCGAAGACCATCGACAGGCCGATGGCCGCGAAGAGGTTCCAGACCGAGGTGTGGATCTCCAGGCCGAGCAGGAAGCCCATGCCGAGCAGGATCGCGGTGGCGATCAGCATCCGGCCGACCTCGACGACGATCTTCGCGATGAGGACCGAGGAGCGGGCGATCGGCATCGTCCGGAACCGGTCCATGACCCCCTTCTTGAAGTCGTCGTTGATGCCGACTCCGACGGCCATCGCGATGTTCATGCCCATCATCGCCATCAGGCCGGGCGTCACGTAGTTGACGTACGCGTCGTTGTTGCCCTTGCCCGCGATCGCGCCGCCGAAGACGTACACGAACAGCAGGATGAAGATGATCGGCATCAGGACGGCGTCGAACATCGACTCCGGGTCCTGCTTGATCTGGAGGGCGTTGCGGCGGGCCAGGGCGCCGATGTGACGCAGGTTGGCCCGCAGGCCGATGCGGCCCTCGGCGGCGGGCGCGGGGCGCGGGGCCGGCGTGCCGACGGGGGACTTGCCGAGCGTGGTCGTGGTCGTGGTCGTGGTGGTGGTGCTCATGCGGCGACCTCCTCGTCGATCGCGTCGGAGACTCCGGCGTCGGCGGTCTTCTGGCCGGTGATCGCGAGGAACACCTCGTCCAGGCTGGGCAGATGGGTACCGATGTGCGCGATGCCGAAGCCGCGCGCGCCGAGCAGCGCGACGACGGCGGTCAGCTGCTCGTCGGCGAGGATCGGGACGTACAGCGCGCCCTCGTCGGGCACGACGGTCGATCCGGCGACGCCGTCGAGGCCCGTCTCGCGGAGCGCGGCGGCCATCGGGGCGAGCTGGCCGGGGTCGACCGGGCGGATCTTCAGGGTCCGGCCGCCGACCTTCGCCTTGAGCTCGTCGACACCGCCCTTCGCGATGACCTTGCCCCGGTCGACGACGGTCAGCTCGCTCGCGAGCTGCTCCGCCTCCTCCATGTACTGGGTGGTGAGCAGGACCGTGACGCCCTCGGAGACCATCCGCTGGACCTCGTCCCACACCTCGTTGCGGGTGCGCGGGTCGAGGCCGGTGGTCGGCTCGTCCAGGTACAGGACGGAGGGCTGCCCGATCATCGAGGCGGCGAGGTCGAGCCGGCGCCGCATGCCGCCGGAGTAGGTCATCGCGGGCCGCTTGGCGGCCTCGGTGAGCGAGAAGCGCTCCAGCATCTCGTCGGACCGGCGGCGGGCGTCGGCGCGCGAGAGGTCGAGCAGCCGCCCGATCATGTAGAGGTTCTCCCAGCCGGAGAGCTTCTCGTCGACGGAGGCGTACTGGCCGGTGAGGCCTATGGTCCGGCGCAGCTGGCGGGGGTGCTTCACCACGTCGAACCCGGCGACGGTGGCGGTCCCGGCGTCCGGGACGAGGAGGGTGGAGAGGCAGCGGACGAGGGTGGTCTTCCCGGCGCCGTTCGGCCCGAGGACGCCGAGGACGGTGCCCTCCCGCACGTCCAGGTCGACCCCGTCGAGGGCCTTGGTCGCGCCGAAGTGCTTCACGAGGCCCCGGACCTCGACGGCGTTGGTGTGTGATCGCGTCATGTCCACCAGTGGACCAGCCGCCACCGACAATCCCCCGACAGACGACCGACAGCCCGCCCACACGCGGTGTGGACGGGCTGTCGGGTCACGTCTCCACGACTAGTGGAAGGTGTGCTCCTCCGCCGGGAACTCGCCGCCGGCCACGTCCTCCGCGAAGGCGCGGGCCGCGTCGCCGAGCGTCTCGCGCAGGTTCGCGTACTGCTTGGTGAAGCGCGGGACCTTGCCGCCGGTCAGGCCGGCCATGTCGGTCCAGACGAGGACCTGCGCGTCGGTCGCGGCGCCCGCGCCGATGCCGATCGTGGGGATGTGCAGGGAGCGGGTGACCTCGGCGGCCAGCTCGGCCGGTACGAGTTCCAGGACGACGGCGAACGCGCCCGCGTCCTGCGCCGCCTTGGCGTCGCTGAGCAGCCGGTGCGCGGCCTCGTCGCTGCGGCCCTGGACCCGGTAGCCCATGGTGTTCACGGACTGCGGGGTGAGGCCGAGGTGGGACATGACGGGGATGCCGGCCTGGACGAGCAGCTCGGTCTGGGGCAGCGAGCGCTCGCCGCCCTCCAGCTTGACCGCGTGCACCCCGGCGTCCTTGATCAGCCGGGTGGCGTTGCGCAGGGCCTGGACGGGGCCCTCCTGGTACGAGCCGAAGGGGAGGTCGCCGACGACGAGGGCCCGCTTGGTGCCCCGGACGACGGCGGCGGAGAGGATGGTCATCTCGTCCATCGTGACCGGGACGGTGGTCTCGTAGCCGAGGTGACAGTTGCCCATCGAGTCGCCGACGAGGATCACGGGGATGCCGGCCTCGTCGAAGACGGACGCGGTCATCGCGTCGTAGGCGGTGAGCATGGGCCACTTCTCGCCGCGGACCTTGGCGGCGGCGATGTCGTGGACGGTGATGCGGCGCGTGCCCTTGCCGCCGTACAGCGCCTTGCTGCTGTCGGCGGTCGTCTTCTGGGCAGCCTGAAGCGTCATGGTGAACGGCTCCTTCGTCATCTCGAGGCGCCCTGACGGCGTCCCCGGACCACATCCATGGTGGCACTTCGCCGGGCGGGCGGGGAAGCGGGCCGAAGTGGCGCTGTTCACACCCCACCCATCCTCCGGTAACGCGGCGCAACGTAACGCGGTCCAACGTAAAGACTCGGCCAGGATTTTCGATACGAGACGGTCTCGTATCGAAAAGAGCCTAGGGTGGTGGCCATGTCGCAACAGTCCCACCCCGCACACCCCCGCCGCTGGGCGATCCTCGGCGTGCTCATGCTCAGCCTGTTGATCGTCGTCCTCGACAACTCGATCCTCAACGTGGCCGTCCGGACGATCGCCGCCCCCGCCCCCACCGGCATCGGCGCCACCCAGAGCGAGCTGGAGTGGTCGATCAACTCCTACACGCTCGTCTTCGCCGGCCTCCTCTTCACCTCCGGCCTCCTCGGCGACCGCCTCGGCCGCAAGAAGGTGCTGCTCTTCGGCATCACGGTCTTCGGCATCGGCTCCGCCCTCGCCGCCTTCTCCTCCACCCCCGGCGAGCTCATCGCCTACCGGGCCGTCATGGGCCTCGGCGCCGCCTTCGTCATGCCCGCGACCCTCGCGGTGCTCATGAACGTCTTCGAGCGCGACGAGCAGCCGAAGGCCATCGGCATCTGGGCCGGCAGCGTCGGCCTCGCCATCGCGATCGGCCCGATCACCGGCGGCGTGCTCCTCGACCACTTCTGGTGGGGATCGATCTTCCTCGTCAACGTCCCCGTCGTGCTGCTCGCCCTGGCCCTCATGGTCTGGCTGGTCCCGGACTCCCGCGACCCGAACCCGGGCCGGATCGACATCCCCGGCGTACTGCTCTCCGTCCTCGGACTCGTCCTCCTCGTGTACGGGATCATCCGCGGCGGCGAACTCGCGAGCTTCACCGACCTCACGGTCCTCGCCCCGGCCCTCGGCGGCCTCGCGGTCCTCGTCCTCTTCGTCCTGCACGAGCGGCGCAGCGACCACCCGGCGATCGACATGGCCTACTTCAAGCGGCCCGCGTTCTCGGCGGCCGTCGCCGCCATCGCGCTCGTCTTCTTCGCGCTCATGGGCGTGACCTTCTTCTCCGCCTTCTACCTCCAGAGCGTGCGCGGCTACAGCGCCCTGCAGTCCGGCCTCCTGATCCTGCCGCTCGCCGTCGCCCAGATGGTCTTCGCGCCCCGGGCCCGGCTCGTCGTCGACCGCTTCGGCGCCCGGGCCGTCTGCACGGCCGGCATGCTGCTCGTCACCGTCGGCCTCGCCGCCTTCGCGTTCTTCGACGCGTCGACCCCGATCTGGGTCATGGAGGTCGTCTTCTTCCTCCAGGGCATGGGCATGGCGCACATCATGCCGCCGGTGACGGTCGCGATCATGCAGGCGCTGCCCCGCGAGAAGGCCGGCTCCGGCTCCGCCATCAACAACACCTTCCGGCAGGTCGGCGGCGCGATGGGCGTGGCCGTCCTCGGCTCGGTGCTCTCCTCCACGTACCGCGGGGAGATCGAGGGGCACCTCGGCGGCGTCCCGGCGGCCCTGCGGGACACGGCCGGCGAATCCATCGAGGGCACCCTCGCGGTCGCCGAGAAGCTCGGCCCGGCCGGCCGTGACCTCCTGGCCCCCGCGTACGACGCCTTCCTCGACGCCATGCACGTCACCGCCGTCGCCTCGGCCGCCATCGCCCTCGCCGGGGCCGTGGTCGTGGCGGTCTTCCTCCCCGGCGGCAGGCCGCAGGCGCCCGCCGGCGCGCCCGCGGCGGACGAACGGCGGGGCTCGGTGCCCGCGCCCGGCGCGGAGGCGGGAGAATCGGCCCGTCGATAGACGGGCCGACGGGACACCGTACGGGCGAGGGACGGACGAGAGGCGGAGCAGGCGTGTCGCTGCACGACGGCGGGGGCCAGGCCCCCCGGAACGACGACGGGGCCCCCGCCCCGCGCCGAGGCCGCCCGCGCAGCGAGGCCGCCGAGCAGGCCATCTTCGACGCGGCCGTCGCCCTCCTGGAGGAGGGCACCCCGCTCGCCGAGATCTCCATCGAGAAGCTCGCCCGCACGGCCGGCGTCGGCAAGGCCACCATCTACCGGCGCTGGTCCGGCAAGGAGGAGCTCTTCGTCGACCTCCTCCGCTCCGTGGAACTCCCGGACCCGGTGCTCCCCGGCACCTCGGTCCGGGACGACCTCGTCACCCTCCTGGAGTCCATCCGGCAGCGCGGACTCGCCAAGCGGACCTCCGCCGTCCTCCACCACGTCTTCGCGGAGATGCAGTTCTACCCGAAGCTGTACGAGGCCTACCACCGCACCGTCATCGAGCCGCGCCGCCGCCTCGGCCTCGACGCGGTGCGGCGCGGGATGGAACGCGGCGAGATCCGCGACGACCTCGACGTCGAGCTCGTCAACGACCTCTTCACCGGCCCGCTCCTGCTCCGTACGGTCATCCGCCCCGGCAGCACCCTGGAGCCCGGCCTCGCCGAGGCCGTCGTCGACACCGTCCTCGACGGCCTCAGGCCCCGCGCCTGACGTCTCGCGTGAGATCGAGCACTCGTACCTGACCTGCACAAATGTGCGCGTTCTGTCACAGGGTCGCCACCTCGTCCCCCGACAGGAACCCGGCACGGGCAGCCGCTCGTCCCTGGGGGAGTACGACGGCCCCGGGATCGCCTAGTGTCGACACCGGGTCACGCGAGACGGCAAGACGGCACGGCAGAGTGAAGGACAGTGCGATGGCGCGGGTGGACATGACGGGGACCGAAAACGGCGGCGCGGGAGACGAGCACCCCGCCTCCGGAACCCCGTCCCCGTCCCCGTCCGGGTCCCGGTTCCGCACCGCCCTCGCCCGCCTCAGGCGCGATCCCGGCATCTGGCGCCGGGGCATCGTCGTGGCCGTCGCCGCGGTGGCCGTCGCCCTCGTGATGGCCTTCCACTCCTCGATCCCCAACACCGTCGGCAACCTCGGCAGCCTCACCGAGACCTTCCTGCCCTGGTTCGGCGCCTTCGTCCCGCTCCTGCTGCTCCTCGCCCTGCTGCGCCGGTCCGCCACCGCCCTGATCGCCGTCCTGCTGCCCGCGATCGTCTGGCTCAACCTCTTCGGCGGCCTCGTCGCCGACAAGTCCGTCCCCGGCGGCGACCTCACCGTCGCCACCCACAACGTGAACGCCGACAACCCCGACCCCGAGGGCACCGCCCGCGCCCTCGCCGCCTCCGGCGCCGACGTCCTCGCCCTGGAGGAGCTCAAGGGCGACATGGTCCCGACCTACGAACGCGGCCTGGAGGAGACCTACCCGTACCACTCCGTCCAGGGCACCGTCGGCCTCTGGAGCAAGCTGCCGCTGCGCAACCCCGAGCCCGTCGACATCGAGATGGGCTGGACCCGCGCCATGCGCGCCGACGTCGTCACCCCGAAGGGCGAGGTCGCCGTCTACGTGGCCCACCTGCCGTCCGTCCGGGTCAAGCTCAACGCCGGCTTCACCGCCACCCAGCGCGACAACAGCGCCAACGCCCTCGGCGCGGCCCTCACCCGCGACCGGCACGAGCGGATCGTCCTCCTCGGCGACCTCAACGGCACCATGAACGACCGCTCGCTCAACGCCGTCACCTCCCAGCTCCGCTCCACCCAGGGCGCGGCCGGCGACGGCTTCGGCTTCAGCTGGCCGTCCTCGTTCCCGATGGCCCGGATCGACCAGATCATGGTGAAGGGCGTCGAGCCCATGTCCTCCTGGGCCCTGCCGGCGACGATGAGCGACCACCTGCCCATCGCCGCCCGCGTGAAGCTCTGACGCCCAGGGCCTGTCCGGCCGGCGCCCTCGCGGGGCTCAGCCGGACGCCGGCTCCCGCCAGCCGTTGGTGATCGGCAGCCGCCGGTCCTTGCCGAAGCCCTTCGCCGAGATCTTCGTGCCCGGCGGGTACTGGCGCCGCTTGTACTCCGCCGCGTCGACCATCCGCAGCGTCCGCGCGACGACCTCCTCCTCGTACCCGGCGGCCACGATCTCGTCCTTGCCGCGGTCCTGGTCGACGTAGAGCGCGAGGATGCCGTCGAGGACCCCGTAGTCCGGCAGCGAGTCCGTGTCGACCTGGCCGGGGCGCAGTTCGGCGCTGGGCGGCTTGGTGATCGAGCTCTCCGGGATCGGCGGGGTCATGCCGCGGTCCTCGGCCGCCCGGTTGCGCCAGCGCGCGAGCCGGAAGACGTCCGACTTGTAGACGTCCTTGATGGGGCCGAACGCGCCGACGGAGTCGCCGTACAGCGTCGAGTACCCGACGGCGAGCTCGGACTTGTTGCCCGGCGCGAGGACGATGTGCCCCTCCTGGTTGGAGATCGCCATGAGGGTCGTGCCGCGCAGCCGGGACTGGAGGTTCTCCTCGGCGAGCCCGGTGAGCCCGAGCGAGGCCATGTACGCGTCGAACATCGGCTCGATGGAGACCGTGCGGTAGTGGAGCCCGGTGCGGCGGGCCAGTTCGGCCGCGTCGCCGCGCGAGTGCTCGGAGGAGTACTTCGACGGCATCGACACCCCGTACACGTTCCCCGCGCCGACCGCGTCGCAGGCGATCGCGGCGACGAGCGCCGAGTCGATGCCGCCGGAGAGGCCGACGAGCACCGAGCGGAACCCGTTCTTCGCCGCGTACGCGCGCAGCCCCACGACCAGCGCCGAGTAGACCTCCTCGTCGTCGTCGAGCCGGTGCGCGTAGCCGCCCGCGAGCTCCGCCTCGTACGCCGGGAGCGGCTTCTCGGAGAGCACCACCCGGTCGATGCGCAGCCCGTCGGCCACGACGCCTTCCGGCGCGTCGGGCTCGGCGGCCGGGAGCTCCAGGTCGAGGATCACGCTGCCCTCGACGAACTGCGGGGCCCGCGCGATCACCTCGCCGCCCGCGTCCACGACGATCGAGTCCCCGTCGAAGACCAGCTCGTCCTGGCCGCCGGTCGACGCCAGGTACGCCGTGACGCAGCCGGCCTCGCGGGCCCGCCTGCGGACCAGTTCGAGCCGTGTGTCGTCCTTGTTCCGCTCGTACGGCGAGGCGTTGACCGACAGCAGCAGCCCGGCCCGCGCGGCGCGCGCCGCGGGGACCCGGCCGCCGTCCTGCCACAGGTCCTCGCAGATCGCGAGGGCCACGTCGATCCCGTGCACGCGGACGACCGGCATGGTGTCGCCCTGCACGAAGTAGCGGTACTCGTCGAACACGCCGTAGTTCGGCAGGTGGTGCTTGGCGAAGCGCAGCGCGACCTCGCCCCGGTGCAGCACGGCGGCGGCGTTCTCCGGGGAGCCCGCGGGCCGTCCGAGCCGGGGCACGGCGTGCGCGGAGCGGTCGAGGTAGCCGACGACGACCGGCAGGTCGCCGAGGCCCTCGTCCGCGAGCCGCCGCGCGAGCCCGCGCAGCGCCTCCCGGGAGGCCTCGACGAAGGACGGCCGCAGGGCCAGGTCCTCGACGGGGTAGCCGGTCAGCGCCATCTCGGGGAACGCGACGAGATGCGCGCCCTGTCCGGCGGCGTGCCGGGTCCAGTGGACGATCGCCTCGGCGTTCCCGGCGATGTCACCCACGGTCGAGTCGATCTGATTCAGGGCGAGGCGTAGTTGAGGCACCCCGCCAGCATAATCGTCAGACCGACGCGATGTCCCGGAAAACACCCAGCGAAACGTTCCGCCAGGCCTGTCCCCGCCCCCTTCCCGCGATGCGCCCCCGCCCCCCTTCCCCCGATGCGCCCGCGCCCTCTTCCCCCGACGCGCCCCCGCCCCCTGCCCGACATGCGTCCCCGCCCCGCCCCGCCGATCATGGGCCCATGACGACCACTGACGATCCGGCGGAGTCGGCGCGGCCCGACGGGGCCGACGCGCAGACCGTCCGGGACGACGGCACCAAGCGGCAGTTCATCTCCTGGCTGACCCTCGCCTTCATGACCACCGCCTCGGTGGCGAGCCTCAGACCATCGCCGTCGATGGCCATCTACGGCCTCGCGGCGATCTTCCTCTACCTGCTCCCGGCCGTCGTCTTCCTGCTCCCCACCGCCCTCGTCGGCGCCGAGCTCGCCTCCGGCTGGTCCGGCGGCATCTACCGGTGGGTCAGCGAGGCCCTCGGCAAGCCCCTCGGCTTCGTCGCCGTCTGGTGCCAGTTCGCCATGACGATCGCGTACTACCCGAGCCTGCTCGCGTACGTGGCCTCGACCTTCGCGTACGTCATCGACCCCTCCCTCGCGGAGAACGGCCTGTACGTCGCGATCGTCATCATCGTCATCTACTGGAGCGGGGTCCTCATCTCCTCGCGCGGTACGAAGACGATCGCCGGCCTCTCCTCCTTCGGCCTCATCATCGGCACCCTCATCCCCGGCGTGCTGCTCGTCGTCCTCGGCATCGTCTTCCTCGGCCAGGGCAACCCCTCCGCGCAGCCGATGACCGCCGACCACTGGCTCCCGCCGTGGACCGGCCTCGCGAGCCTCGTGCTCATCGTCAACAACTTCCTGTCCTACGCGGGCATGGAGATGAACGGCGTCCACGTCTCCTCGCTGCGCGAGCCCAAGCGCGAGTACCCGAAGTCGATGTTCCTGGCGACCGGTCTCGTCCTGCTGATCTTCATCCTCCCGGCCCTCGCCATCGCCTGGGTCATGCCGGCCGAGCAGCTCAGCCTCACCGCCGGTCTGATGCAGGCATTCGAGGCCTTCTTCGACCACTTCTCCATCGGCTGGATGACCAAGGTCGTCGGCATCATGCTGGTCTGCGCCGCCCTCGGCGGCATGCTCACCTGGCTCTCCGGACCCGCCAAGGGCCTCGTCCTGCTCTCCCGGCAGGAGGGCTACCTGCCGCCCTCGCTCCAGAAGTTCAACAAGGACGGCGCCCCGCAGAACATCATGATCGCGCAGGGCGTCGTCACCACCCTGATCGCCGTCCTCTACGCCTTCAGCGACGACGTCTCCAGCTCGTACTGGATGTTCTCCGTCATCACCGTGCAGATCTACCTGATCGCGTACCTGCTGATGTTCGTCGCCGTCGTCAAGCTCCGCAGGTCCCAGCCGGACGTCGAACGCGGCTTCCGCGTCCCCGCCGTCGAGTGGGTCGCGGGCATCGGCTTCGTCGCCTCGATCGCCGCGCTCGTCATCGGCTTCGTCCCGCCGGACCAGTTCGGCGACCAGCCGCTCTGGCGCTACCTGCTCATCGTCGGCGGCGGCCTGCTGGTCCTCGGCATCATCATCCCGGCCGCGCTGCTCAAGTACCGCAAACCGAGCTGGGTCCACCCGGACCACAGGGAACCCTCCGGCACCCCCTGACGTTCGAACCCATATGTCGGGCATGCCGGGAAAGGTGACGCGGGCGGCGGCGGTCCTCCTCGGACTCGGCGCCCTCGCGTACACCGCCTGGGTCCTCGAAGTCCTCGTCCGGACCGGCCTCGACCCGGTCCGGACGTACGTCTCCGAGCTCGCCGCCGCCGACCAGCCCCTCGGCGGCCTCTTCCGCGCCACGGACCTGGTGGCGGGGCTCCTCGTCCTCGCGGGCGCCGTCACGGCCCTCGTCGCGAGACGGGGGGCGCGGCTCGCCCGGGAGAGACGGTGGGAGCTCGTCGGCTGGCTCGCCCTCGCCCTCTTCGGCGCCGCCACCGCCGCCGACTCCCGGCTCCCGCTCAGCTGCACCCCCACCGCCGACCCCGAATGCGCGGCCCGCGAGACCGCCGGACTCGTGCCCGCCACCCACACGGCCCACGCCGTCAGCTCCACCCTCGCCATGACCGGCGCCCTCGTCGGCATGGTCGCCCTCACCGTCGCCGCCCGCCGCTACGGCCGCCCGAGCCCCCTGTCCCGTACCGGCCCCGTCCTCGTCGTCCTGGAGCTCGCCGCCACCGCCTGGACCCTCGCCGCCGTCGCCGCCTTCGAGGCCGGCAAGGGCACCTGGTCCCTCGGCGCGGGCCAGCGGCTCCAGATCCTGCTGGTCGCCGTCTGGCTGGCCGTCCTCGCGTACTCCCTGGCGCGCTCCCCGGCCCGGGAGGAGCGGTGACCTTCTTCGTACGGATCGGGGGCACGGCCCACCACGTGGCCGTCGAGGGCACGGGGCCCGTCTGCGTCCTCTCCGCCGGTCTCGGCCTGAGCTGGTTCGACTGGGACCCGGTGGTGCCCCTGCTCGCCCCGTACCGCACGGTCGTCCGCTTCGACCGCCCCGGCCACGGCCTCTCCGCCCCCGCGACGGCCCCGCCGACGGCCCGCGGCGAGGCCGACCGCATCGCGGCCCTCCTCGACGCGCTGGGCGCGCGGGAACCCGCCACGGTCGTCGGCCACTCGATCGCCGGCTTCCACGCCGAGGCCTTCGCGCGCCTCCACCCGACCCGTACGCACGCGCTCGTCCTCGTCGACTCCTCCGTCGAGGAACGCCCCCGTCCGGCCCGTACCGACGCCGTCGCCCGGGCCGCGGGCCTGGTGCTGTCGGCCGCCGGACTCCCGGCGGCGCTGGGCCCGGCCCTGCGCCGGGCGGCCGTACGGAACGACAGCGCGCCCCGCGAGCTCATCCGCCGCGTCTACGGCACCTCACGCGTCCTGAGGGGCGCCCTCCTGGAGAACGCCCACTACGGCGCGGTCGCCGCCGGACTCCTCGCCCTCGGGGAGGACCACCCCCTCCCGCCGGACCTCCCCGTCGCCGTCCTCGCCGCGCCCGACGGCTCCGCCCGCTGGGAGCGGCGTCAGCGCGCGCTGGCCCGGCGGCTCGGCGCCCGCTACGAGGCGGCCGAACCGTCGGGCCATCTGGTCATGAAGGACCGCCCCGACGCGGTGGCCGGGGCGGTGCTCCGCGCCGCTCAGGAAGCCGCGTAGACGCTCTCGCAGAACGCCTTGAGCTGCTCGTCCGACAGATGGTGGGCGAGGTCCGCCTCGCTGATCATGCCGACGAGCCGCTTGCCCTCGATGACGGGGAGCCGGCGGATCTGGTGACTCTGCATCTCCTCCAGGACCGCGCCGACGTCCGCGCCCGCCTCGACCCAGCGGGGCGTGCCCTCGGCGATCGAGCCACAGGTGATCTTCGCCGGGTCGTGGCCCATGGCCACACAGCGGACGACGATGTCCCGGTCCGTGACGATGCCGCAGAGCCGTTCGTTCTCGTCGGCGATGGGCAGGGCGCCCACGTTGAGTTCGCGCATCAGCTGCGCCGCGCGGTCGAGCGTCTCGTGGGCCGGGATCCAGCGGGCCCCGGGGTGCATGATGTCCTTCGCCGTGGTCATGGGCGTGGTGCCTTTCGAACGGGGTCCCCGAGCTCACTCATTCTGTGGGCGCGCGACGGCCCCCGCGACCGCAGGGGTCACGGGGGCCGTCGCGCGCCGCGAGGGGGCCTGGTCAGGCGGCTCCGCGCTGCTTGAGCATGTCCGCCATCAGCAGGATCTCGGACTTCTGGGCGTCGACCATGCCCTGCGCGAGATCGCGCTCGACCCCGGGGACGCACCGGTTCACACAGCCCTCGGCCATGTGGACCCCGCCCTTGTGGTGGGCGGTCATCAGCTGGAGGTACAGGACCTCGGCGTCCCGGCCGCTCGCCCTGCGGAGCGCGTCGAGCTGGGCGTTGGTGGCCATGCCGGGCATGACCGCCCCGTCCGAGGACTCGCTCGGCATCCCCATCCAGGCCATCGGCTCGATCCCGGACTCGAACTTGGGCAGCCCCCACAGGTCGAGCCAGCCGAGCATCATGCCCCGCTGGTTGGCCTGCGTGTTGGCGATGTCGTACGCGAGCCGGCGGACGGCCTCGTCCTTCGTCCGGTCCCGGACGATGAACGACATCTCGACGGCCTGCTGGTGGTGGACCGCCATGTCCCGGGCGAACCCGGCGTCGGCGGAGTCCGTCGCCGGGGTACGGGGAGCCTCGTCGCGCTCCGCGGAGGCGACGGTCACGGCGCCCCCGGCGAAGAGCAGCGCGAGCGCGACGGCGGTGGCGGCGGCCCAGCGGGTCCGGTCGGGCCTGCGCACCGTCTCCGTACCCCCGGGCTCACCGGCGCTCAGGGGGGTCACTGCCCCATCCCGGTGCCACCCTGACCGGACCCGTCGAGGCCGCCCGTGCAGGCGGCACCCGGCTCGGGGGTCTGCGGGCCCTGGACGTACTTCGTGAAGAAGGCGTCGACGCGCGGGTCGGAGGCGCCGTCGACGGTGACCTGCTTGCCCCAGGCGGAGAGCATGATCTTGCCGGACTGGTCGTCGACCGGGCTCATCAGCGAGTACTTGGTCTTGCCGACCTTCTCGGCCAGCTTCTTCACGTCGGCCTGGTCGGCCTGCTTGTTGTACGTGACCCAGACGGCGCCGTGCTCCAGGGAGTGGACGGCGTTCACGTCGGCGACGGCCTTGTCGTAGACGACGCCGTCGCAGTTCATCCAGACCGGGTTGTGGTCACCGCCGACCGGCGGCTTCATGTCGTACTTCACGGCGGTCTCGACGTGGTTCCGGCCGAGCTTCTTCGCGTCCCAGGTCTTCTCGCCGGCGATGGGGGCCTTGGCGGCGGCGTCCTTGGCGTCCTGCTCGTCCGACTTCTTCATCAGCACGAAGGTGCCGAAGCCGACGAGGCCGAGGACGACGACGCCGGAGATGCCGAGGGTGATGAGGCGGGAGCGGCGCTCGCGGGCCTGCTCGGCGCGGCGCATCTCCTCTATTCGGGCGCGGCGGTCGGCGGTGGAGGAGCGGTTGGCGGCCATGGTGGTGTCGTCCTTCTGGGGTATGGGAGGGAAAGTCCGGTACAAGACGTGCGGAGGGCGGTGGATGAACCGTTTCCGCTTCCGCTACGTCCGGAGAACTTGAAGGACGTGCAGGTCCGGCGCCCGGGGCTGGGCGCCGGAGAGGTGCGCGGGACCGGCTGCGGAGGCCGGGTCGAGGCGCGGGTGACCGCCGGCCGCGTGGAGCGGGGAGTCGAGCGGGGGCGCGCTGAGCACCGCGGGGGAGAGGGAGGGGAGGAGGGAGCAGCGGCCGCGGTCGTACGGGCAGACGTACTCACCGGTCGCGGTCACGGCGACGGCCCGGACGTCGTACGTCGCGGACGCGGCCTGCGTGGACTCCGTGGTCTCCGTGGCTTCCGTGGTCTCCCCGTGATGGTCCCGGTCCCCGGGGTCCACGCTCCCCAGACAGACGAAGAGCGCGGCGAGGAGCGTCGCCACGGCACTCGCCAGTGCCATGGGACGCGCATGTCGGAACAGGCGTACGAGCCGCGGGGCCCCCATGGGCCGAGATCGTAGTGGGCGAGGGGCCCCTGTGGGCCGAACGGGGTACGAACCCGTACGGGCCGAGGGGGTGGAGCAGGGGACTCCAACGGACGGAACCCGACATTCCCCCCGGCTCCCCCGTTACCTGTGTCACAGCCGAGCAGGCAGTATGGGTACGCAACGTGCGCGAAACCATGTGGTGGGATGCTCAGGTGCCCCCCGATGCACCGGAGGCGGTGGGAGCAGGCGGCCTGACCAGCGAGGATGGGTGTGGAAATGGACAAGCAGCAGGAATTCGTGCTCCGTACGCTCGAGGAGCGCGACATTCGCTTCGTGCGCCTGTGGTTCACCGACGTTCTGGGCTTCCTGAAGTCGGTGGCCGTGGCACCTGCCGAGCTTGAGCAGGCCTTCGACGAGGGCATCGGCTTCGACGGCTCCGCGATCGAGGGCTTCGCCCGCGTATACGAATCGGACATGATCGCCAAGCCCGACCCGGGCACCTTCCAGATCCTGCCCTGGCGCGCGGAGGCCCCCGGCACGGCCCGGATGTTCTGCGACATCCTCATGCCCGACGGTTCGCCGTCCTACGCGGACCCGCGCTTCGTCCTCAAGCGGACCCTGGCGAAGGCCTCGGACCTCGGCTTCACCTTCTACACCCACCCCGAGATCGAGTTCTTCCTCCTGAAGGACAAGCCCCTCGACGGCACGCGCCCCACGCCCGCCGACAACTCCGGGTACTTCGACCACACCCCGCAGAACGTGGGCATGGACTTCCGCCGCCAGGCGATCACCATGCTGGAGTCGATGGGCATCTCGGTCGAGTTCTCCCACCACGAGGGCGCCCCCGGCCAGCAGGAGATCGACCTCCGCTACGCCGACGCGCTCTCGACGGCCGACAACATCATGACCTTCCGCCTGGTCATGAAGCAGGTGGCTCTCGAACAGGGCGTCCAGGCCACCTTCATGCCGAAGCCGTTCTCCGACTACCCCGGCTCGGGCATGCACACCCACCTCTCCCTCTTCGAGGGCGACCGGAACGCCTTCTACGAGTCGGGCGCCGAATACCAGCTCTCCAAGGTCGGCCGCTCCTTCATCGCGGGCCTCCTCAAGCACGCGGGCGAGATCTCCGCCGTCACCAACCAGTGGGTCAACTCGTACAAGCGCATCTGGGGCGGCTCCTCCCGCACGGCCGGCTCGGGCGGCGAGGCCCCCTCGTACATCTGCTGGGGCCACAACAACCGCTCGGCCCTCATCCGCGTCCCCATGTACAAGCCCGGCAAGACGGGCTCCTCCCGCGTCGAGGTCCGCTCCATCGACTCCGGCGCCAACCCCTACCTGACGTACGCGGTCCTCCTCGCCGCCGGCCTCAAGGGCATCGAGGAAGGCTACGAACTCCCGGCCGGCGCCGACGACGACGTCTGGGCCCTCTCCGACTCGGAACGCCGCGCGATGGGCATCGAACCGCTCCCGCAGAACCTCGGCGAGGCGATCGCCCTGATGGAGAAGAGCGAACTGGTCGCGGAAACCCTCGGCGAGCACGTCTTCGACTTCTTCCTGCGCAACAAGAAGCAGGAGTGGGAGGAGTACCGCAGCGAGGTCACCGCCTTCGAACTGCGCAAGAACCTCCCGGTTCTGTAAGGTAGATGGCCGCCCGCCCGGGAACGAACCTGACCCCCAGGCCGCTCCACCGGGTCGGCAACGCGGGCCTCGGCATCGCGCCCGCCATCGCCACCCTCGTCTCCCTGCCGGAGGCGTGGGCGGAGGGATGGCGGGTGACGGCGGCGCTCCTCGCCGTCCTCGCCGCCTGCGGTGTCCTCGCCGTACGCGGCTACCGCCTCCGCGTCCGGTACGAGGCCCACCGGCTCGTCGTCCGGGGCTACCTGCGGACGCGGACGATACCGCGCGAGTCCGTCACCTCGGTGACGGACTTCCCGGCCGTCCGCTGGACCACACCGTCCGGCCGACGCCGGTGGACGCCGATCATGGCGTTCGCGGTGTCGGAGTCCGGACCCGAGAGCATGCGGGCTCACAACCTCCGCAACACGGCGAGACTCCGCCGCTGGGCGTCCCGGGGCGGGCGCGGCGGCGGCACGTCCTGAACGGGCGGACTGTCAGACCCCCGGGCCACAATGACCGCCATGACCGACGGAATAACCTGGCTCGCGGCCCCCCAGTCCATCGCCTACGGCGGCTACGGCGTCGTCCTGGCGCGCGGCCTGACCCCGGACGAGCTGGTGGCCCGGCTCGCGCGGGCGACGTACGACGACCGCACCCCCCGTCCGCTCGGCGACCTCACCTCCGTGGAGCTGATCGAGGAACTGGACGACGAGTACGGGGGCGACGTCGACGACCCGGCCCTCCGCGTCGGCCAGGACGGCGACTGGGTCTACGCCGTCATGTACGGCCTCTGGCAGGGCGAGTTCGAGGACCTGACCCCCGTCTCCCGCGACGGCGCCCACGTCTTCCACCTCGAATTCGAGGAGACGAACGGCAAGCCGGTCCCGCCGTTCTTCCACTACTTCCACGACGACCGCCACCAGTGCGGCTTCAACCTCCACCTGGACGGCTCGTGGGGCTCCGCGGGCGTGGACGGCGACCCCGAAGTGGCATCAAAGGTGCAGGACTTGCTGACCGCGGCCGGCCTCCCCTCGGAAGTGATCCCCCAACGGGAGGTCCACCGCGCGACCCTCCAGATCCTCGAAGCCCACTTCGGCCTCGACCTCCCCAGGGTCCGCGTCCTGGACGACGCACTCCCGTCCGTCGTCCTGGAAACGGACTGACCGCCGCCGCTACGGCAACGTCCGCGTCAGCCAGGCCACTTCGCCCGCCTCGCCCTCCACCGTCACCCGGTCCCGCGTGAAGTCGAGCTTCTCCAGGACCCGCAGCGACGGCTCGTTCCAGGTGCCCACGGTGGACCAGAGGCGGGTGCGCCCGGTCGCCGCCGCCGCTTCGACGATCGCGCGGGACGCCTCGGTGGCGTACCCCCGGTTGTGGGCGTGCTGGAACAACTCGTACGCGATCTCGGGCTCTTCGAGCGTGGCGCGGCCGACGATCAGCCCGCAGTAGCCGATGAAGTCGCCCTCCTCCCGGCGCTGGATCGGCAGGAGGGCGATCCCGTTCTCCTCCGTCGCGGCGAGCATCTCCCCGATGGCCTTCCGGATCCGGTCGACGGGCGGCTTCCCCTTGCCCCGCTCGGCGAGCAGCTCGCAGAACTCCTCGGCGTCGGACTCGGCCCACGGCCGCAGGATCAGACGCTCGGTCTCCAGGTGGTACGGCATCGTCGTGTAGGTCGGCATGGCTCCCACTCTGCCCTGACCACGGAATTCCGTTGCCCGGGGGGCGGGAAAGCCGCACACTGCCCGCATATGAAGATCGAATCCGTCGCCACCGAGCGGCTTCTCCTGCACCCCGTCACCGTCGAGGCCGCCGAGCGGGTCGTCGCCCAGGAACCCGGAGAGGGGGACCGGTGGGCCGAGGGGTATCCCCGGGACGGGGACGTCCGGGCGCTCACCGGGTTTCTGGCGAAGGTCGCCGGGCACGGCGATCCGGGGGTGTTCCGGCACTACGAGATACGGCTCGACGGGGTCGTCGTCGGCGGGATCGGGTTTCACGGGCCGCCGGACGAGACCGGGGTCGCGACCGTCGGGTACGGGCTCGCGCCGGGGGCGCGCGGCAAGGGGTACGCCTCCGAGGCCCTGCGCGCGCTGATCGAGCTGGCCCGGCGGGCCGGCGCCTCCGGGGTGAAGGGGGACGCCGACCTGACCAATCCGGACTCCCATCGGGTGATGGAGGCGGCCGGTATGCCGTGTGTGGGGGAGGACGAGACGCTGCGGTACTTCGCCCTCCGGTTCTAGCGGATGTCGTGCCGGGGCCTCAGCGTTCCGTCAGTTCCGACGGGGCCTCCTGGACCACCCAGCCGTTGCCGTCGGGGTCCTCGAACGTCATGAACGAGTTCCACGTGTCGCCCTTGCCGTCCTCCCAGCCCGTCTCGCCGACGTGCATCACGGGGGAGACGGCGACACCCCGGCCCACCAGCTCCGCGCGCGCCGCCTCGATGTCCGTGACGCAGAGCTGGAGGCCGTGCAGGCTGCCCGGCGGCATCTCCTTCGTGCCGGGCATCGTGGGCATGCCGCTCAGCATCGCGATCGAACAGCGCGAGCCCGGCGGCGTCGCCTGGATGATCCGCATGCCGGGCGCCACCTCGTCGTCCAGATCGATCGTGAACCCGCACTTCTCCCCGTAGAACTCCTTGGCCTTGTCCATGTCGGTCACGGGGACGGGGACGACTTCCAGCGTCCAGTTCATCGGTTTGCTCCTCGCGAGAGATGAGGTGGAGGGAAGTACCACCGTCGCCCATCGGGCCCGTGGACCGCATCCCGACGCGCAAACCTCAGCGGTTCGCCGGCGTCCAGTGCAGCCGGCCGTCCAGGCCGATCGCCGCCACGCCCTCCCGGCCCGCGTCCGGCGCGCCGGAGAAGAGGAAGCCCTCCAGGGTCCACTGGGGGCGCGTCCCGCCGCGGCCCATCGGGGCCGTCGCGAGGAAGCCCGTGCGGGAGCGGACCGCGAGCATGCCCTCGCCGCCCGTCGCGCCGCTGACCGGGCCGAAGCCCGCGACGCCGCCGGTCAGCTCCCGGTAGGGCGAGACCAGGCCCGTGCCCGAGAAGGCGGCGCTCCGCAGGTCGCCGGAGGACGGCTTGCGGAACCAGAGCCGTACGCCCCCGGCCGCGCCCGCGTCCCCACCCCCGGCCGCGCCCTCGTCCGCGCCCGTGACCGGGCTCGCGCTCAGCGCGAGGGTCGTCGGCGGGAGGCCCGTCGGGGTCGGGCCGACGAGCGGTCCGCCGGGGCGCTCCGCCGCCCAGACCAGGACGGTCTTCGGGGTGCCGGCGAAGACGTGGCCGCGACCGGAGGCGTCCGTCGCGGCCACCGGGTCCCCGTACAGGTCGGCCCCGCCGAGCGTCCGCCACGGCCCCCACGCGCCGTCCGCGCCCTGCTCGCGCGCCGTGAGCCGGTGCGCGCTGTCGCGCAGGACGAGCGTCGCCCGCCCGTCGCGGCCCACGGTCACGGCGGGCGCGCTGATGTCCGAGGTGCCCGCCGCGTCGTTCCGCTCGGGCGTGCCGAGGGAGCGCCACGGGCCGAAGGAGCCTTCCGGGCCCGCCGTCGTCTGCTCGGCGGTCACGACCTCGCGCCGGTAGTCGGCGGGGTCGTCGCCCAGCGTCGTACGGGTCCCGAAGACGGCGATCCGGCCGTCGGGGCGCAGCACGGAGGTGATCCCGCTGTCGAGGCCGCCGCCGGCCAGCAGCTCCGGGCCGTGCCAGGCGGACTCGCCGGCCGGCTTCCGCCAGGTCGCGAGCCGCCCGTCGAGGACGGAGAAGGCGTGGAGCGCGCCGGTCCGGTCCCGCTGGACCCAGCTCGTGGAGGTGCCGCGCGCGTACCGCACGGTCGAGGTCCAGCCCGCGCCGGTGGGCCGCACCGCGACCTTCAGGTCGCCGCAGCCGGCCTCGGTCCCGCAGTCGTTGACCCGGTCCAGCCAGGAGTACGTCTTCACGGTCTTCAGCTTCTCGCCCGAGGTCTCGGGGTCGAGGGTGTGCGGCAGCGTCGTCGTCGGGTAGCCGAGGTAGTTCTGCACGCCGACGTGCGGGTGCCCGGGTATGCGCGCGTACCGGTCGAGGGCGGCCTGCGTGAACCGCGCCCCGTACAGGTGGTCCTGGTGGTCACGGAGCTTCCCGGTCTCCGGGTACGTGCCGGGGGACGGGTCCTGCATCCGTACGAAGGTCGGCCGGAACCGCTCCAGGAGCCCGGTGATCACGTCGACCACCTGGTCCTTCGTGTACGTGAAGTCCTCCGCGACGGGCGTTCCGGCGGCGCGCTGCGAGGCGAGCGCCGGGACCCGGCCGTGCCACAGGCCGTTGAGGCTGTGCGGGCTGTCGCCGTTGGTCGACCCCGCCTCCTTCAGCTGCACCCACACCAGGGAGACGTGCGGCTCCGCGCGCAGGGTGTCCAGCTCGGCGCTCGCCCCGCCGGCCGTGGGGATCGTGGTCCGGTCCCAGGGGCTCGTACGGTCCCCGGTGGCCATCTCCGCGTACGCGGCGCGTATGCCGTTCTGCCGGGCCTCGGCGTACCCCGCCTTGTCGGGCTCGACCGCCCCGCGCCTGGCCGCGTTCACGCCGTCCGACTCGCCGGAGGTGAGGTAGACGGCGGTCAGGGGGCTGCCGGAGCGCAGGGACTGGGAGACGTCGGGGTTCATGAAGAACAGGTCGTCGTCCGGGTGTGCCACGACCTGGAGGACCGAGGCCCGCTGGTGCGCGGCCCGCGCCGGGGACGCCGCAGGGGCCGGAGTGCCCGAAGGGGTCGGAGTGCCCGCGGTGGTCGGGGTGACCGAAGGGGTCGGAGTGCTCGGAGAAGTCGCGCGCTCCGCCGGATTCGCCGTCACCGACAGCAGTCCCGCGAACGTGCCCGCCACCAGGACGGCCGTCCCGACGGTCGTGAGGACCCGGCGGCGGGACGGGGGAGAGGTACGGCGGCTGACGGGCATCGGCGAGGGCGTGCTTTCAGGAGAAGGACCCCGAGGGGTGTACGGACAGACAGCAGGACGAGCAGCAGGTCGAACAGCAAGACGAAGTTTCAAGGATGCGGGTTCATTCCGTCCTATAAGCGACGATTGTGCGAGACGTCACGTGTGATCCCATACGATCCGCAGGCCTGAACACCCCCGCCCCCCGCGCCGGATAGGCTCGATCCCCCGGGTCGCCCCCGGGGTCCTTCCGGGGCCGTCCCCGGACGGACACGCTCGGAGGGAGCCGCGGAATGTCGGTGCCGGGACCTGTGCCGGGACACGAACCGGGACGCGAGCCGGGACGTGCGCCAGGACGCAGGAGCAGTACGTTCACCCGTCTCCTCCGCCACGGGTTCACCCACCCCTCGGAGGCGGAGAAGCTGCTCGACGTCCCCGAGCTGGCCGCCCTCCGTGGCGACGCCGTCCTCCTGGAGGCCCTCGGCGCCACCGCCGACCCGGACCTCGCCCTCCGGGGCCTCGTCCGTCTCGTCGAGGCCCAGCCCGAGACCGAGCGGCAGACCCTCACCACCACGCTGCTCTCCGCCAAGCCGTTCCGTGACCGGCTCCTCGGCGTGCTCGGCTCCTCGGAGGCGCTCGCCGACCACCTGGCCCGTCACCACCGCGACTGGGAGACCCTCGTCACGTACGAGGCGGCCGACCTCCACCCGGGCGTCGCCGAGTTCGAGCACGGCCTCGCCGAGGCCACCGACGAGGTCGCGCTCCGCGTCGCCTACCGCCGCTGCCTCCTGGCCATAGCGGCACGGGACGTCTGCGGCACCACCGACGTCGCCCAGACCGCCGCCGAGCTGGCCGACCTCGCCACGGCGACCCTCCGCGCCGCCCTCGCCATCGCCCGCACCGCCGCGCCCGCCGACGCCGCGCAGTGCCGGCTCGCCGTCATCGCGATGGGCAAGTGCGGCGGCCACGAACTGAACTACGTCTCCGACGTGGACGTCATCTTCGTGGGCGAGCCCGTGGAAGGCGCCGACGAGGGCAAGGCCATCCAGGCCGCGACCCGGCTCGCCTCCCACCTCATGCGGATCTGCTCGGAGACCACCGTCGAGGGCACCATCTGGCCCGTCGACGCCAACCTCCGCCCCGAGGGCCGCAACGGCCCCCTCGTCCGCACGCTCTCCTCCCACCTCGCCTACTACCAGCGCTGGGCGAAGACCTGGGAGTTCCAGGCCCTCCTCAAGGCCCGCGCCGTCGCGGGCGACCCCGATCTCGGCAGCCAGTACATCGACGCCGTCTCCCCGCTGGTGTGGCAGGCCGCCGAGCGCGAGAACTTCGTCGCCGACGTCCAGAAGATGCGCCGCCGGGTCGTCGACAACATCCCCGCCGCGCAGGTCGAGCGCGAGCTCAAGCTCGGCCCCGGCGGCCTCCGGGACGTCGAGTTCGCCGTCCAGCTCCTCCAGCTCGTCCACGGCCGCAGCGACGCCACCCTCCACAGCGGCACGACCCTCGACGCGCTCGCCGCCCTCGCCGCCGGCGGGTACGTCGGCCGCGCCGACGCCGCCCAGCTCGACGAGGCCTACCGCTTCCTGCGCGCCATGGAGCACCGCATCCAGCTGTACCGGCTGCGCCGCACCCACCTCGTCCCCGAGGACGAGGCCGACCTGCGCCGCCTCGGCCGCTCCCTCGGCCTGCGCACGGACCCCGTCGCCGAGCTGAACAAGGAGTGGAAGCGGCACGCGTCCGTCGTCCGCCGCCTCCACGAGAAGCTCTTCTACCGGCCGCTGCTGGATGCCGTCGCCCAGCTCGCCCCCGGCGAGATCCGGCTCAGCCCCAAGGCGGCCGGACAGCGCCTCGAAGCCCTCGGGTACGCCGACCCCGCCGCCGCCCTGCGTCACCTGGAGGCCCTCGCCTCCGGCGTCAGCCGCAAGGCCGCGATCCAGCGGACGCTGCTCCCCGTGCTCCTCGGCTGGTTCGCCGACTCCGCCGACCCGGACGCCGGTCTCCTCGGTTTCCGGAAGGTCTCCGACGCCCTCGGCAAGACGCCCTGGTACCTGCGCCTCCTCCGCGACGAGGGCGCCGCCGCCGAGAACCTCGCCCGCGTCCTGTCCGCCGGCCGCCTCGCCCCCGACCTGCTGCTCCGCGCCCCCGAGGCCGTCGCCATCCTCGGCGACCCCGAGGGGCTGAAGCCCCGCACCAGGGACCACCTCGAACAGGAGGTCCTCGCCGCCGTGGGCCGCGCGGACGGCGCCGAGCAGGCCGTCGCCGCCGCCCGAGGGGTGCGCCGCCGGGAGCTGTTCCGTACCACCGCGGCCGATCTCATCGGCTCGTACGGCACCGAGGACAACCCCCGCGAACCCGACCCCGGCGCCCTCGTCGACCGCGTCGGCGAGGCCGTCACCGACCTCAACGCGGCCACCATCGCCGGAGCCCTGCGGGCCGCCGTCCGCGCCGAGTGGGGCGACACCCTCCCGACCCGCTTCGCCGTCATCGGCATGGGCCGCTTCGGCGGGCACGAGCTGGGGTACGGCTCCGACGCCGACGTCCTCTTCGTCCACGAGCCCCGCGAGGGCGTCGACGAGCAGGAGGCCGCCAAGGCCGCGAACCGGGTCGTCGCCGAGATGCGGCGGCTCCTCCAGCTGCCGACCGCCGACCCGCCGCTCCTCATCGACGCCGACCTCAGGCCCGAGGGCAAGAGCGGCCCCCTCGTCCGCACCCTCAAGTCGTACGAGGCGTACTACCGCCGCTGGTCGCTCGTCTGGGAGAGCCAGGCCCTCCTGCGCGCCGAGCCGATGGCCGGCGACCGGGACCTCGGGGAGCGGTTCGTCGAGCTCGTCGACCCGCTCCGCTACCCCGTGGAGGGGCTCGGCGAGGACGCGATCCGCGAGATCCGCCGCCTCAAGGCCCGCATGGAGTCCGAGCGGCTGCCGCGCGGAGCGGACCCGACGCTCCACGCCAAGCTGGGGCGCGGCGGTCTGAGCGACGTCGAGTGGACGGTCCAGCTGCTTCAGATGCGGCACGGCTGGGCCGAACCGGGCCTGCGGACCACCCGTACCCGCGAGGCGCTCGCCGCCGCGCACGCCGCCGGGCTGATGCCGACGGACGAGGCGCAGATCCTCGACGAGGCCTGGGTGCTCGCGACCCGCGTCCGCAACGCGGTGATGCTGGTGCGCGGCCGCCCAGGGGACACCTTCCCCTCGGACCCGCGCGAGCTGGCCGCGGTGGGCCGCTACCTGGGGTACGAGGCGGGCCACGTCGGCGAGATGGTCGACGACTACCGGCGGATCACCCGCCGGGCCAGGGCCGTCGTCGAGGAGCTGTTCTACGGGGCCGCCTAGGAGGCAGGACGCCCCTTGGAGGGCGTCCTGCCTCCTAAGCCCTGGCGTCGTAGCTCTCCAGGAGGGCCCGCACCCGCGTCAGGTATCCGGTGAGCGCCAGCTCGAAGGCCTGGTCGGTGCGGCCCTCGGCGAGTGCGGCGAGCGCGAGGGCCAGTCGCGGGGTGGCCTTCTCGTCGGGCTCCCACATGGTCTCCGGCGCCGCCATGTCCAGCGCCGAGCCGAGGACGATGTTCTCCAGGGCGATGATCACCGGCATGACGTCCGGCAGCGCGAACCCCGCGTCCAGGAGGCGGCCGACGGCCTGTTCGTAGTGGGCGAGGACCTTGGGCGCGCGGACCGGTGAGGCCATCAGCAGCGGGATCACGCGCGGGTGCGCGGCGAAGGCGGCGCGGTAGGAGCGGGCCCAGGCGGCCATGGCCTCGTCCCAGGGCGTCAGCTCCAGGGTGCCGCCGTCGATCGCCGCGCAGACCCGCTCGCGCAGCAGCTCCACGATCCCGTCCCGGCCTTCCACATGGTGGTAGACGGAGCCGGTCTGCACCCCGAGCCGCCGCGCGATCTGCGGGACGCTGAAATCCCCCTGCTCGTCGACGATGTCGAGGGCCGTGGTGGTGATCCGCTCCAGGTCGAGGAGGGGTCTGCGCGGCCGGCCCATGGATCGTCTCTCCCTGTTCGGATGTTCGGAGGATGTTCGTCAGGTCTTCCCGAATCGTCGAAGGCGAGGCTACATTGCGCAAAACCGAAAGCCTTTAGGTTTCCTGTCGCGGAAGGCTCTCCCCGCCATGCCCGTTTCCGAAGTGCCCCCCGATCCCGGACTGAGAACGGGCACCCTCACCACCACCGACATCTCCCTCTTCGTCGTCTCCGCCGCCGCCCCGCTCACCGTCATGGCCGGCGTCGCCCCCGTCGCCCTCCTCCTCGGCGGCATCGGCGCCCCCGTCGGCTACCTCCTCGCCGGCCTCACCCTCACCGTCTTCGCCGTCGGCTTCACCACCATGAGCCGCCACGTCCGCAGCGCCGGCGCGTTCTACGCGTACATCACCCGCGGCCTCGGCCGCCCGGTCGGCATCGCCGCCGCCCTCGTCGCCATGCTCGGCTACAACGGCATGGAGATCGGCGTGTACGGGCTCCTCGGCTCCGCCACCTCGGACACCGCCACCGCCCTCACCGGCCACGGCGTCCCCTGGCTCCCCGTCTCCCTCGCCGGCCTCCTCCTCATCTGGTACGGCGGCTACCGCTCCATCGACTTCGGCGCCAAACTCCTCGGCGTCCTCCTCGTCGCCGAGACCGGCATCCTCGTCCTCCTCGCCGGCGGCGTCCTGCTCGACGGCGGCGCCGACGGCCTCTCCCTCGGCGGCCTCGCCCCCGGGAACGTCCTCACCGGCGGCATGGGCGCCGTCCTCGCCTTCGCCTTCGCCGCCTTCACCGGCTTCGAGTCCACCGTCATCTACCGGCGCGAGGCCAGGAACCCCGAGCGCACCATCCCCCGCGCCACCTACCTGGCCGTCGCGTTCCTCGGCCTCTTCTACGCCTTCGTCGTCTGGATCGTCGTCCAGGCCTTCGGCGAGGACAAGGTCGTCCAGGCCGCCACCGACGACCCCGCCGGCCTCTTCTTCGCCGCCATCACCACCTACGTCGGAGCCTGGGCCGCCGACCTGATGCACGTCCTCATCGTCACCAGCGTCCTCGCCTCCCTCCTCGCCTTCCACAACGCGATCAACCGCTACACCCTCTCCCTCGCCGAAGAGGGCGTGCTGCCGAAGGCCCTCGGCCGGGTCCACCCCCGCCACCGCTCCCCGTACCTCGCCGGAGCCGCGCAGACCGTCCTCGGCGCCGTCGTCGTCCTCGCCTTCGCGCTCGCCGGCGCCGACCCGTACCAGCAGCTCCTGCTCTGGGTGAACACCCCCGGCATGATCGGCCTGATGGTGCTCCAGCTGCTCGCCGCGCTCGCCGTGCCCTGCTACTTCCGGAAGATCGACCACGGCGAGGGCATCCTCCGCACGGTCGTCGCCCCCGTCACGGCGTTCCTGCTGCTCGCCGGGGCGATCGTCCTGGTCGCCGCCAACATCGGGCTCTTCACCGGCGCCCCGCCCACCGTCAACACCGTCCTCCTCTCCCTCACCCCCGCCGTCTTCCTCCTCGGCCTCCTCCTCGCGTACCGCCTGCGCCGCACCCGCCCCGAGGTCTACGCCGGCTTCGCCGCCGAACCCACCACAGAAGGAGCAGACCCCTCATGCCCGCACCCGACCTCGTCCTCGTCGGCGCCCGCGTCCGCGACCCCGAGCTCACCGGCGCCACCGCCGTCGCCGTCCATGGCGGAGTGATCACCGCCGTCGGCACGGACGCCGAGGCCCGCGACTGGGCGGGCCCCGCCACCGAGACCGTCGACCTGGCCGGCGCCACCCTCACCCCGGGCCTCACCGACTCCCACAGCCACCCCGTCTGGGGCCTGGAGATGTTCACCGGCACCGACCTGTCCGCCGTCACCGACCTCGACGGGCTCCGCGCGGCCCTCCGGACCGCCGAGCGCCGCGACGGCTGGGTCCTCGGCTTCGGCCTCGACCACAACGTCTTCGCCGGCCGGCCCGTCCACCGCGACCTGATCGAGGACGTCCTCGACGGCGCGCCGGCCCACCTCCGCCTCTACGACGGACACTCCGCCCTCGTCAGCGGCGCCGCCCTCAAGGCCGCGGGCATCGACGGGCCCCGCGCCTTCACCCAGCGCTCCGAGATCGTCATCGGCGCCGACGGCCGCCCCACCGGCCACCTCGTCGAGCACGCCGCCATGGACCTGATCACCCCGGTCCTGCCCGCCCAGTCCTTCGCCGAGCGCCGCGACCGGCTCGTCGCCCTGCTCACCGACATGGCCGCCACCGGCCTCACCGGCGCCCACGTCATGGACCTCGGCGGCCACGACGTCCCCGGCCTGCTCACCGCCCTGGAGGAGGACGGCGACCTGCCGCTCCGCCTCCGCCTCGCCCCCTGGTGCATGCCCGGCGCCATCGACGAGGAGCTCGACACCCTCGTACGGCTCCAGGAGCGGGCCGGCCGGATGTGGCGGATCGGCGGCGTGAAGTTCTTCATGGACGGCACCGTCGAGGGCGGCACCGCCTGGCTGGAGCACGCCGACTGCCACGGCCAGGGCACCGACGCCTTCTGGCCGGACCCGGAGACGTACTCCGCTGCCGTACGCCGACTCCACCGCGCGGGCGTCGGCACCGCCACCCACGCCATCGGCGACGCGGCGGTGCGCCACGTCCTGGACACCGTGGAATCCCTCGGTACGGGCGGTCCCCGCCATCGCGTCGAGCACATCGAGACGGTCCCCGACTCCCAGCTCGGCCGCTTCGCCGCCCTCGGCGTCGTCGCCTCCATGCAGCCGCCGCACACCGCGTACACCCGCGCCGACCGCACCGACGAGTGGTCGAAGCGGCTCGGCGACGAGCGGGCGGCCCGCGCCTGGCGCTGCCGCGACCTGCGGGAGGCCGGCGCGCACCTCGCGCTCGGGTCGGACTGGCCCATCGCCCACCACGACGCCCGTCAGGTCCTGGCCACCGCCCGCGCCCCGCGCGGAGCGGCCTCGGCACGGCACGGTCTCACCGGCCTGATGGCCCTGGAGGGCATGACCACGCACGCCGCCGTGGCGGCGGGGGAGGAGGCGGTCGCGGGCCGGATCGCCCCGGGCTACCGGGCCGACCTCACGGCCTTCGCGCTCGACCCGGTGGAGGCCTCCGCGGACGAGGTCGAACAGGCCCCCGTCCGCCTCACGGTCTCCGGCGGCCGGATCACGTACCGGAGCTGACCTGCTTCGGCTCCTGCTCCTGCTCCTGCTGAGCCTTCGCCTTCGGCTTCCGCTCCACCGCTCCCACGGACCGCACCGGCTCGACCAGCTTCGGCAGCCGGTGCGGCCTGGAGCCGTACCAGAAGTACGAGACGAGGAAGCCGAAGGCCAGGCAGAGCATGCCGCCGAGGGCGTCCATCCAGAAGTGGTTGGCGGTCGCGACGATCACGACGAGCGTGAACGCCGGGTAGAGCAGGCCGAGGATCTTCGCCCAGGGCGCCTTGGCCAGCAGGAAGATGGTGACGCCGCACCACAGCGACCAGCCGATGTGCATCGACGGCATCGCCGCGTACTGGTTCGACACGTGCTTGAGGTTGCCCGAGGCCATCGAGCCCCAGGTGTGGTGCACGAGGACCGTGTCGACGAAGTCCATGTTCGTCATGAGCCGGGGCGGTGCGAGCGGGTACAGGTAGTAACCGACGAGGGCCACACCGGTCGTGGCGAACAGGACCGTGCGGAACGCGGCGTAACGGCCCGGGTGCCAGCGGTAGAGCCAGACGAGCACACCGATGGTCACGACGAAGTGCAGCGTCGCGTAGTAGTAGTTCATCGAGACGATCAGCCAGGTCACCGAGTTCACGGCGTGGTTGACGGCGTGCTCGAAGGCGAGACCGAGGGACTGCTCGGTCCCCCAGATCCAGTCCGCGTTCTTGAGCGCCTGGGCCTTCTGCTCCGGCACCGCGTTGCGGATGAGGGAGTACGTCCAGTAGCTCACCGCGATGAGCAGGATCTCGAACCAGATCGTGGGCCGCCGCGGCGTGCGCGCGCGAAGGCGTGCGAACCTGCCGTCGGCCCCGATGGGTGACGACGGGGTCGTCCGGTCGTCCAAACTCTTCACGGTCGTTTCACCCATAGGCAGAGAGTTTGCCAGATCCCGCCCCCCGACCGATCATCCCTCGGTCGGGTCCCGGGCGCACCCGCTCCTCCTCAGGAAGGAGTGCCGGAACCGTCCCGACCAGGGGCGACGGCGGATACGGGGGCCGGGGACGGAGCCGAGGCCGTGGAGCCCCGGACGACCAGTTCCGGCATGAAGACGAACTCGGAGTGCGGGGCCGGGGTGCCCCCGACCTCCTCCAGGAGCGCGCGGACGGCCGCCTGGCCCATCGCCTGCACGGGCTGGCGGATGGTGGTCAGCGGCGGGTCCGTGAAGGCTATGAGCGGGGAGTCGTCGAAGCCGACGACGGAGACGTCCCGGGGGACGTCCAGGCCCTGCTGGCGGGCGGCCCGGATCGCGCCGAGCGCCATCATGTCGCTCGCGCACACGATCGCGGTGCAGCCGCGGGAGATGAGCGCCGAGGCGGCGGCCTGGCCGCCCTCCAGGGTGTACAGGGAGTGCTGGATCAGGGCCTCGGACTCCTCGAAGGCGAGGCCGAAGCGCTCCTCCATGCCCTTCTGGAAGCCCTCTATCTTGCGCAGCACCGGCACGAACCGCTTGGGTCCGACGGCGAGGCCGATCCGGGTGTGGCCGAGCGCGGCCAGGTGCGTCACCGCGAGCCGCATCGCCGCCCGGTCGTCGGGCGACACGAAGGGCGCCTGGACCTTGGGGGAGAAGCCGTTGAGCAGGACGAACGGGACGCCCTTGCCGCGCAGCTGGTCGTAGCGGGTCATGTCGGCGGTGGTGTCGGCGTGCAGGCCGGAGACGAAGATGATGCCGGCCACCCCCCGCTCCACCAGCATGTCGGTGAGCTCGTCCTCCGTGGACCCGCCGGGGGTCTGGGTGGCGAGCACCGGGGTGTACCCCTGCCGGGTGAGGGCCTGCCCGATGACCTGCGCGAGCGCGGGGAAGATCGGGTTGTCCAGTTCGGGGGTGATGAGGCCGACGAGTCCGGCGCTGCGCTGCCGCAGGCGGACGGGACGCTCGTAGCCGAGCACGTCGAGTGCGGCAAGGACGGATTCGCGGGTGGCGGTGGCCACACCGGGCTTGCCGTTGAGCACGCGGCTGACTGTGGCTTCACTGACCCCCGCCTGGGCTGCGATGTCGGCGAGCCGCGCGGTCATGGGAGTGGACTGTACCGGTCACAGCGCGTATTGCCCACCGAACGCCGCGAGTGCGCTCCAGGAACCGGGTTTCGGGCACCTTCCGCAAGGTCTTGCAAGGTTTGCGACGGGCTCGCGAGGTGGATGGAGGGTGGTGGGGGGCTGGATCCGGCCGGAAGTGGCGGCTCGAACCCCTGTCAACCGGCCATTCGGCAACCTTCAAGACACGTGGATGTAACGATCGCCGTGTCTTGCAGAAATTTCACGCAAGGTCTTTCGGCGAGTTTTCAACCCTGTTACGTTCCTGGCAACCCGGAGCGCCGCGAGGGAGCGGTCGCATGAGGAAGGTTCCAGCCCCTCGTCATCCCGGGATCACTGAAGGAGTTCACATGCGGCGTGGCATAGCGGCCACCGCGCTGGTCGCGGCCCTGGGCGTGACCCTGGCGGCGTGCGGTAGTGACAGCGGTTCCAACGGCGGCGGCGAGAAGGCCTCCGGCGAGCTCTCCGGCACCGTCACCTGGTGGGACACCTCCACGGTCGGCTCCGAGGACAAGGTCTTCAAGAAGATCGCCGAGGACTTCACCAAGAAGCACCCCAAGGTCACCGTCAAGTACGTGAACGTGCCCTTCGGTGAGGCGCAGAACAAGTTCAAGAACGCCGCCCAGTCCGGCTCCGGCGCGCCCGACGTCATCCGCTCCGAGGTCGCCTGGACCCCCGACTTCGCCAGCCTCGGCTACCTCCAGCCGCTGGACGGCACCGCCGCGCTGAAGGGTCAGGACGACTTCCTCGCGCAGGCCGCCGCCTCCACGAAGTTCGACGGCAAGACCTACGCCGTGCCGCAGGTCATCGACTCCATGGGCCTCTTCTACAACAAGAAGATCCTCAAGGACGCCGGCGTCGAGGTCCCGAAGTCCATCGCCGAGCTCAAGACGGTCTCCGCCAAGATCAAGGAGAAGACCGGCAAGACCGGCCTGTACCTCCGCGGCGACGACCCGTACTGGTTCCTCTCCTTCCTGTACGGCGAGGGCGGCGACATGGTCGACGCCTCCACCAAGACCGTCACGATCGACAACGCCCAGGGCGTCAAGGCGCTCGCGACCGTCAAGGACCTGGTCGACTCGAAGGCCGCGATCACCGACGCGTCCAACGGCTGGGAGAACATGCAGGCGTCCTTCAAGGACGGCAAGGTCGCGATGATCGTCAACGGCCCGTGGGCCGTCACCGACACCTACGCGGGCAAGGAGTTCGCCGACAAGGCGAACCTGGGCATCGCCCCGGTCCCGGCCGGCTCGGCCGGTCAGGGCGCCCCGCAGGGCGGCCACAACCTCGCGATCTACGCCGGCTCCAAGAACATGGCCGCCTCCTACGCCTTCACCGAGTACATGACCTCGGTCGAGACGCAGACGCAGATCGCCAAGGAGCTCAGCCTGCTCCCGACCCGCGAGTCCGTCTACGCGAAGCCGGACGTCGCGACCAACGAGATGATCCAGTTCTTCAAGCCGGTCGTCGACAAGGCCGTCGAGCGCCCCTGGATCCCCGAGGGCGGCAGCCTCTTCGAGCCCATCAAGACCGAGTACGCCAAGGTCCTCACGGGTCAGACGACCCCGGACAAGGGCGCCAAGGCCATCGGTGACTCCTACCGCAAGCTCCTGAAGGACTGGAAGTAAGAAGGAAGGCAGGCCGGCTGATGGCTGTGGACACCACCAGCCAGTCGGTGGCGAAGGCCGCGGGCGACGACGTCGCCCGCGGCCGGGGCCGCGGAACTGGCACCCCCGGGGGTGCGGCGAAGCGCTCCCTCTCCACCCACTGGTACGCCTGGGCGATGGTCGCCCCGGTGGTGATCGTGATCGGTGTGATCATCGGGTACCCGCTGATCCGCGGCATCTACCTGTCGCTCACCGACGCGAACGAACGGAACGTCGCCCGTTCCATCGGCGTCAACCAGATCCCGGCGACCTACGAGTTCGTCGGCCTGGACAACTACGTCGACGCCCTCACCGGCAGCCAGTTCCTCGGCACGCTCGGCTGGACCCTGCTGTGGACGGTGGCCTGCGTCTCCGTCACCTTCGGCCTCGGCCTGGCCCTCGCCAACATCCTCAACCGCAAGATCGCCGGCCGTTCCGTCTACCGGATGCTGCTGATCCTGCCCTGGGCCGTGCCCGGCTTCGTCTCCGTCTTCGCCTGGCGCTTCCTCTACGACGAGCGCCGCGGCCTGCTCAACCAGATCCTCGGCGGCGTCGGCATCGACGCGGTGCCCTGGCTCAACGACCCCACCTGGGCCAAGTTCTCGGTCATCACCGTCAACGTCTGGCTCGGCATCCCGTTCATGATGATCGCCCTCCTCGGCGGGCTCCAGTCCATCCCCGGCGAGCTCTACGAGGCCGCCGAGATGGACGGCGCGAACGCCTGGCAGCGCTTCCGGCACATCACGATGCCCGGCCTCCGGTCGGTGTCCACCACCGTGATCCTGCTCAGCACCATCTGGACGTTCAACATGTTCCCGGTGATCTTCCTGCTCACCCGGGGCGGGCCCGGCGAGGCCACCCAGATCCTCGTCACCCAGGCGTACAAGTTCTCCTTCGAGATCAGCCCGCGTGACTTCGCCCAGTCCTCGACCTGGGGCGTCCTGATCCTGGTCCTCCTGATGATCTTCGCCGCGGTCTACCGGCGAGTCCTCCGCAAGCAGGGAGAAGTCTGGTGACCACCGCAGCCAACACCCCGACCCGCGGGAAGCGTTCGCCGCTCGCCTCCGTCGGACTGCACCTCACCCTGATCGTCACCTCCGTGGTCGCCGTCTTCCCGGTCCTCTGGGTGCTGCTGACCTCGCTGAAGCCGCCGGTGTACGCGAGCAGCACGGACTTCTTCAAGGAGACGACGCTCGAGAACTACACGAAGCTCCTCGAGGACACCCCGTTCCTCACCTGGTTCGGCAACTCACTGCTCGTCGCGAGCCTCACGACCGTCCTCGGCGTCTTCATCGCCTCCACGACGGGCTACGCCGTCAGCCGCTTCCGCTTCCCCGGCAAGCGCGGACTGATGTGGACCCTGCTCATCACGCAGATGTTCCCGGTCGCCGTCCTCATCGTGCCGATCTACAACATCATGTCGACGATGGGCCTGCTCAACCAGCCGGCCGGCCTGGTCATCACGTACCTGACGATCGCCGTCCCGTTCTGCGCCTGGATGATGAAGGGCTTCTTCGACTCCATCCCGCGCGAGATCGACGAGTCGGGTTACGTCGACGGGCTCACCCCCTTCGGGACCTTCTGGCGCCTCATCCTGCCGCTCGCCAAGCCGGGCATCGCGGTGACCGCCTTCTACTCCTTCATCACCGCCTGGGGCGAGGTCGCCTACGCCTCCGCCTTCATGGTCGGCGACGAGAACCTCACGCTCGCCGGCGGACTCCAGAAGTTCGTCAACCAGTACGGCGCGCAGTGGGGGCCGATGTCCGCGGCCTCCGTCCTGATCGCCGTCCCGGCCGCGCTGGTGTTCCTCTTCGTCCAGCGGCACCTGGTGACCGGCATGTCCGCCGGCGCCGTCAAGGGCTGACGGTCCGGGGGTGTCCTGCCCCCCCCCGGCCCCGAGTACCCCGCCCGAACGCCCCTCCTTACCTCTCAGGGAAGACATGACCCAGCATCTCGCCACCCCGGCCGACGCCCCCACCACCGGCACGCACACGGGCTGGTGGAGAGACGCCGTGATCTACCAGGTCTACCCGCGCAGCTTCGCCGACGGCAACGGCGACGGCATGGGCGACCTGGAGGGTGTCCGCGGCCGGCTGCCGTACCTGAAGGAACTCGGCGTCGACGCCGTCTGGCTCTCCCCGTTCTACGCCTCGCCGCAGGCCGACGCCGGGTACGACGTCGCCGACTACCGGGCCATCGACCCGATGTTCGGCTCGCTCCTCGACGCCG
This sequence comes from Streptomyces sp. NPDC056144, assembly GCF_042264145.1. NCBI lineage: Bacteria > Bacillati > Actinomycetota > Actinomycetes > Kitasatosporales > Streptomycetaceae > Streptomyces > Streptomyces sp. NPDC056144. The sequence goes on from NZ_JBHJVF010000007.1 coordinate 44,157, forward strand.
ACGCCCTCATCCGCGAGGCCCACGACCTGGGCCTGCGGATCATCGTCGACCTCGTCCCGAACCACTCCTCCGACCAGCACGAGTGGTTCCAGCGCGCCCTGCGCGAGGGCCCCGGTTCGCCGCTGCGCGAGCGCTACCACTTCCGCCCCGGCAAGGGCGAGAACGGCGAACTCCCGCCCAACGACTGGGAGTCCATCTTCGGCGGCCCCGCCTGGACCCGTACCGAGAACGCCGACGGCACCCCCGGCGAGTGGTACCTCCACCTCTTCGCCCCGGAGCAGCCCGACTTCAACTGGGAACACCCCGCCGTCCGCGACGAGTTCCGCTCCATCCTGCGCTTCTGGCTCGACATGGGCGTCGACGGCTTCCGCGTCGACGTCGCCCACGGCCTCGTCAAGGCCGCCGGGCTCCCCGACATCGGCGCCCACGACCAGCTGAAGCTGCTCGGCAACGACGTCATGCCCTTCTTCGACCAGGACGGCGTCCACGAGATCTACCGCACCTGGCGGCAGATCCTCGCCGAGTACGACGGCGAACGCATCCTCGTCGCCGAGGCGTGGACCCCCACCATCGACCGCACCGCGAACTACGTGCGCCCCGACGAGATGCACCAGGCCTTCAACTTCCAGTACCTGGGCACCCACTGGGACGCCACCGAGCTCCGTACCGTCATCGACGCCTCGCTCGACGCGATGCGCCCGGTCGCCGCGCCCACCACCTGGGTGCTGTCCAACCACGACGTCACCCGGCACGCCACCCGCTTCGCCAACCCGGCGGGCCTCGGCACCCAGCTCCGCGAGGCCGGCGACCGCGAGCTCGGCCTGCGCCGCGCCCGCGCCGCGACCCTGCTCATGCTGGCGCTGCCCGGCTCCGCGTACGTCTACCAGGGCGAGGAGCTCGGCCTGCCCGACGTCACCGACCTGCCCGACGAGGTCCGTCAGGACCCGTCGTTCTGGCGGGCCAGCGGCCAGGACGGCTTCCGCGACGGCTGCCGGGTCCCGATCCCGTGGACCGTCGAGGGCTCCTCGTACGGCTTCGGCGACGGCGGCTCCTGGCTGCCGCAGCCCGCGACCTGGGGTGCCCTGAGCGTCGAGGCGCAGACCGGCGACCCCGGCTCCACCCTGGAGCTCTACCGCAGCGCCCTCGCCGTCCGGCGCGAGCGCCCCGAACTCGGTGCGGGCGAGGCCGTCGAGTGGCTGGAGGCACCCGAGGGTGTGCTCTCCTTCCGCCGCGACGGCTTCGTCTGCACCGCCAACACCACCGGTCGGGCCATCTCCGTCCCGCTGCCCGGCCGGTTCCTCCTTGCCAGCGGAGAGGTCCGCGTCGTCGACGACGAAGTGGAACTGCCCGCCGACACCACCGTCTGGTGGGCGGTGTGACGGTTCCCCTGCCGCGGGGCGCCGGCACCGGCGCCCCGCGGCTCGCGGACATCGCGGCCCAGTCCGGGGTCAGCGAGGCCACCGTCAGCCGCGTCCTCAACGGGAAGGCGGGGGTGGCCGGGGCGACCCGCCACAAGGTGCTCGCCGCGCTCGACGTGCTCGGCTACGAGCGTCCGGTGCGGCTCAAACGCCGCAGCGCGGGGCTCGTCGGGCTCGTCGTGCCCGAGCTGACCAACCCGATCTTCCCGGCCTTCGCGCAGGTCGTCGAACAGGTCCTCGCGGGCTACGGCTACACCCCGGTCCTCTGCACCCAGATGCCCGGCGGCGCGACCGAGGACGAGCTCGTCGAACAGCTCGTGGAGCGCGGGGTGGCCGGCATCGTCTTCCTCTCCGGCCTGCACGCCGACGCCACCGCCGACCCGTCGCGCTACTCCCGGCTGACCGACCGGGGCGTGCCGTACGTCCTCATCAACGGCTACAACGAGAACATCGACGCCAACTTCGTCTCGCCCGACGACCGGGCCGCGGCCCGGATGGCCGTACGGCACCTCGTCGAGCTCGGCCACGAGCGGATCGGCCTCGCCATCGGCCCGACCCGCTACGTCCCCTCGCGCCGCAAAGCCGAGGGCTTCGCGGCCGAGCTGTACGAGTCCCTCGGCGTCGAACGGGCCGCCGCGGAACGGTTCATCAGGCCGACGCTCTTCGGCGTCGAGGGCGGGCACGCGGCCGCCGACATCCTGCTCCGCGAGGGCTGCACGGGCATCGTCTGCGCCTCCGACCTGATGGCCCTCGGCGTGATCCGGGCCGTCCGCGCCCGGGGCCTCGACGTGCCCGGGGACGTCTCCGTCGTCGGTTTCGACGACTCGCCGCTCATCGCCTTCACCAGCCCGCCGCTGTCCACCGTGCGCCAGCCGGTGCAGGCGATGGCGACGGCTGCCGTCGGCGCGCTCCTGGAGGAGATCGAGGGGAATCCCGTGCAGCGCACGGAGTTCGTCTTCCAGCCGGAGCTGGTCGTGCGCGGCTCGACCGCGCAGCCGCCGCAACTCCTTACGTAACGGCTTGCATTCGGGCCTGCCCACGGGCGTGCGGAGGGTTGACCGCACGCCCGGGCGCCCTTACGGTCACGGCTGAAAACAGTTGCTGAACTTTTCGGCAACTTCTTGCATCCGCTCTCTTGCGACAGGGACGTCGTACAGGAGGAAACATGGCAAGAAAGACCGTGGCCGCTGCACTCGCCCTCGTGGCGGGAGCCGCTGTGGCCGTCGCGGTGACTCCCCAGGCGCAGGCCACCCCGCCCGGAGAGAAGGACGTCACCGCGGTGATGTTCGAGTGGAAGTTCGCCTCCGTGGCGAAGGAGTGCACCGACCGCCTCGGCCCCGCCGGATACGGATACGTCCAGGTCTCACCGCCCCAGGAGCACCTCCAGGGCAGCCAGTGGTGGACCTCGTACCAGCCCGTCAGCTACAAGATCGCCGGACGTCTCGGCGACCGCACCGCCTTCAAGAACATGATCGACACCTGCCACGCGGCCGGCGTCAAGGTCGTGGCCGACTCCGTCATCAACCACATGGCGAACGGCTCCGGCACGGGAACGGGCGGGACCCCGTTCTCCAAGTACGACTACCCGGGCCTCTACTCCGGCTCGGACATGGACGACTGCCGGTCCGCCATCTCCAATTACGGGGACCGCGCCAACGTCCAGAACTGCGAACTGGTGCAGCTCCCGGACCTCGACACGGGCGAGGACTACGTCCGCGGGAAGATAGCCGGGTACCTCAACGACCTGCTCTCGCTCGGCGTCGACGGCCTCCGCATCGACGCGGCGAAGCACATGCCGGCCGCGGACCTGGCCAACATCAAGTCCCGCCTGACGAACCCGAACGCCTACTGGAAGCAGGAGGCCATCTTCGGCGCCGGGGAGGCCGTCTCCCCGAGCGAGTACCTCGGCAGCGGCGACGTCCAGGAGTTCCGCTACGCCCGCGACCTCAAGCGGATCGTCCAGAACGAGAAGCTCGCCTACCTCAAGAACTTCGGCGAGGCCTGGGGCTACATGCCCTCCGGCCAGGCCGGCGTCTTCGTCGACAACCACGACACCGAGCGCGGCGGCGACACCCTGTCCTACAAGGACGGCGCGAACTACACCCTCGCCTCGGTCTTCATGCTCGCCTGGCCGTACGGCTCCCCGGACGTCCACTCCGGCTACGAGTGGACCGACAAGGACGCGGGCCCGCCCAACGGCGGCCAGGTGAACGCCTGTTACACCGACGGCTGGAAGTGCCAGCACGCCTGGCGCGAGATCTCCTCGATGGTCGCCTTCCGCAACACCGCGCGCGGCGAGGCCGTCTCGAACTGGTGGGACAACGGCGGCAACGCGATCGCGTTCGGCCGGGGCGCCAAGGCGTACGTGGCGATCAACCACGAGTCCTCGGCGCTGACCCGCACCTTCCAGACCTCCCTCCCGGCGGGCACGTACTGCGACGTGCAGTCGAGCACCCCGGTGACGGTCAACGGATCCGGCCAGTTCACGGCCACCCTCGCGTCGAACACGGCGCTGGCCCTGCACGTCAACGCGGCGTCCTGCGGCGGAGGTACGACCCCGACCACGCCGCCGACGACGCAGCCGCCGACGACCCCGCCCGCCACCGCGGGCGCGTCCTTCGGCGTCAACGCCACCACGGTCGTCGGCCAGAACATCTACGTCACCGGCAACCGCCCCGAGCTCGGCAACTGGGCCCCCGCCTCCGCGCCGAAGCTCGACCCGGCCACGTACCCGGTCTGGAAGCTGACGGTCTCCCTCCCCGCCGGCACGTCCTTCGAATACAAGTACGTCCGCAAGGACGCGGCAGGGAACGTCACCTGGGAGTCCGGCGCCAACCGCACCGCGACCGTCCCCGCCTCGGGCCAGATCGTCCTGAACGACACCTTCCGCAACTGATCCCCGCCGTGACGCAGGGCCGCCCCCACCGGGGCGGCCCTCCCACCCGTACCCCCGTACCCCCGTCCCTCCTCCAGGGAGCACCCCCGTGATACCCAAGAGAACAGCGGTCGCGCTGGCCGCCGCCCTGTGCGCGGCCCTCGTGCCCGCCGTGCCCGCCACCGCCGCCGGCCGGGCCCCCGCCCCGCCCTCCGACAAGGCCCTCGCCGCCCAGCCGGCCCGCCAGGACCTCACCCGGGAGCAGTTCTACTTCGTGCTGCCGGACCGTTTCGCCAACGGCGACACCGGCAACGACCGCGGCGGCCTCGTCGGCAGCCGTACGGAGACCGGCTTCGACCCGTCCGACAAGGGCTTCTACCAGGGTGGTGACCTCAAGGGCATCACGGAGCGGCTCGACTACATCAAGGGGCTCGGGACCACCGCCATCTGGATGGCCCCGATCTTCAAGAACCGGCCCGTGCAGGGCGTCGGCAAGGACGCCTCCGCCGGCTACCACGGCTACTGGATCACCGACTTCACCCAGGTCGACCCGCACTTCGGGACCAACGAGGACCTGGAGAAGCTGATCGCCGCCGCCCACGCCAAGGGCATGAAGGTCTTCTTCGACGTCATCACCAACCACACCGCCGACACCGTCGACTACGCGGAGAAGAAGTACGGCTACCGCCCCAAGGGCGCCTACCCGTACCTCGACAAGGACGGCCGCCCCTTCGACGACCGCACGGCGGTCGGGAAGGTGGACGCGGACGCGTTCCCGTACACCCTGGAGCAGAAGGCCGAGATCAAGGTCCCGTCCTGGCTCAACGACCCCACCATGTACCACAACCGGGGCGACTCCACCTGGGCCGGCGAGTCCGTCGAGTACGGCGACTTCGTCGGGCTCGACGACCTGTGGACCGAGCGTCCCGAGGTCGTCGAGGGCATGGAGCGGATCTACGAGAAGTGGGTCCGCGACTTCAAGATCGACGGTTTCCGCATCGACACCGTCAAGCACGTGGACCTCGACTTCTGGACGCAGTGGGCCACCGCCCTCGACGCGTACGCCAAGAAGCAGGGCCGCGAGGACTTCTTCATGTTCGGCGAGGTCTACTCCGCCGACACCGCCGTCACCTCCCCGTACGTCACCCGCGGCCGCCTCGACGCCACCCTCGACTTCCCCTTCCAGGACGCGGCCCGCGCCTTCGCCTCCCAGGGCGCCGGCGCCGACCGCCTCGCGAAGGTCTTCGGCGAGGACTACCGGTACACCACCGACAAGGCCAACGCCTACGAGCAGGTGACCTTCCTCGGCAACCACGACCTGGGACGCTTCGGCACCTTCCTCGAGCAGGACAACCCGAACGCCTCCGACGCCGAACTCGTCCGCCGGGCCCGCCTCGCCAACGAGCTGATGTTCCTCTCGCGCGGCAACCCGGTGATCTACTCCGGCGACGAGCAGGGCTACACCGGCGCCGGCGGCGACAAGGACGCCCGCCAGCCCCTCTTCGCCTCCCGGATCGCCGACTACCTCGACGACGACCAGATCGGCACCGACCGCACCCACGCCTCGGACGCGTACGACACCACGCACCCCGTCTACCGCTCCGTCGCCGAACTGTCCGCCCTCACCAAGGCCCACCCGGCCCTCCGCGACGGCATCCAGCAGGAGCGGTACGCCGAGGGGAACGTCTACGCCTTCTCCCGTACGGACGCGAAGGCCCGCGTCGAGTACCTCGTCGCCACCAACAGCGCCACCACCGACAAGACCGTCACGGTCCCCGTCGACTCCGCCGCCTTCCGTGTCCTGTACGGGGGTCAGGGCGCCGCGGCCGCACCGGTGACCGCGAAGGACGGGTCCGTCACCGTCACCGTCCCGGCCCTCTCCTCCCTGGTGCTCAAGGCCGACAAGGCCCTCCCGGCCCCCGCCGCCAAGCCGACCGTCACCCTCGACGCCCCGGCCGCCGGAGCCACCGGCACCGTCGAGCTCTCCGCCGACGTCACCGGCGGCGGCCTCAACCGGGTCGTCTTCGCCGCCCAGGTCGGCGACGGCCGCTGGCAGACCCTCGGCACCGCCGACCACGCCCCGTACAAGGTCACCCAGCACGTGACCGCCGCCGCCGGAACGGCCCTGCGCTACAAGGCCGTCGTCGTCGACAGCGCCGGCCGGACCGCGAGCGCCACCGCCGCCACCACCGCCGGCCAGGTCCCCGCCCCCGAGAAGCCGGTCGCCGTCGAGCGCGCGTACGCCGTCGTCCACTACAAGCGCGAGGACGGCAACTACGACGGCTGGACCCTGAAGGCCGCCGGCCAGGAGGCCGCGTTCACCGGCCGCGACGCCCACGGCGCCTTCGCCTGGGTCAAGGTCCCCGAGGGCGCCTCCACCGTCGCCTACACCGTCGAGAAGGACGGCACCGCGGACGGCCCGCAGCGCAGCGTCAACCTCGGCCGCACCGGCGAGGTCTGGATCACCCAGGGCCAGGACGGCCAGTCCGACACCGCCCCCGCCCAGGCCCCGCAGGACAAGACCAAGGCCGTCATCCACTACCAGCGCCCCGACGGGAACTACGACGGCTGGGGCCTCCACACCTGGGGCGGCGCCGCCCAGCCCACCGACTGGTCCAAGCCGCTGATGCCGGTCCGCTTCGACGCGTACGGCGCCGTCTACGAGGTGCCGCTCACCGAGGGCGCGGCCTCCCTCTCGTACATCCTCCACAAGGGCGACCAGAAGGACCTGCCCACCGACCAGAACCTCGACCTCGCCACCTACGGCCACGAGATCTGGGCGCTCTCCGGGCAGCCGAAGTACCTCCTCCCGACCGTCGGCGGCGCCCCGAACCTCGACCTCGGCACCTCCGAGGCCCAGTGGATCGACCGGAACACCGTCGTCTGGAAGGTGAAGACGACCGACGCCACCAGCCAGCAGCTGGTGTACGCGAAGGACGGCGGGATCACCGTCGCCGACGGGGCCCTGAGCGACGAGGGCCAGTGGCTCCGCCTCAGCCCCTCCGCCCTCACCGACGCCCAGAAGGCGAAGTTCCCGCACCTCGCCGCGTACCCGGCCTTCACCGTCGACCCGCGCGACGCCGACCGGGTCCGCGCCTCCCTGCGCGGCCAGCTCATCGCCACCCAGCGGGCCGCCAACGGCGCCCTGCTCGCCGCCACCGGCGTCCAGACGGCCGGCGTCCTCGACGACCTGTACGCGCCGAAGGCCACGAAGGCGAAGCTCGGCCCGGTCTTCCGGAACGGCCGCCCCACCCTCTCGCTCTGGGCCCCCACCGCCCAGTCCGTCGCCCTCGAACTCGACGGCAGGACCGTGCCCATGCGGCGCGACGACAGCTCCGGCGTCTGGTCCGTCACCGGACGGAAGGACTGGGCCGGAAAGCCGTACCGGTACGTCGTGAAGGTCTGGGCCCCGACCGTCCAGAAGATCGTGGAGAACAAGGTCACCGACCCCTACTCCACCGCCCTCACCACCGACTCGGCCCGCAGCCTCGCCGTCGACCTCACCGACCCGCGCCTCGCCCCCAAGGGCTGGCAGGAGCTGCGCAAGCCGGCCGCCGTGCCGCTGCGCGACGCCCAGATCCAGGAGCTCCACATCCGCGACTTCTCGATCGCGGACCCCACGGCCAAGGTCGACCACCGGGGCACCTACCTGGCCTTCACCGACAAGAACAGCAAGGGCTCGAAGCACCTCAAGGCGCTCGCCGCCTCCGGCACCTCCTACGTCCACCTGCTCCCGGCCTTCGACATCGGCACCGTCCCCGAGAAGAAGTCCGCGCAGACCGCGCCCGCCTGTGACCTGAAGGTGTACGCCCCCGACTCCGAGGAGCAGCAGGCCTGCGTGGCCGCCGCCGCGGCCAAGGACGCCTACAACTGGGGCTACGACCCGCTGCACTACACCGTCCCCGAGGGCTCCTACGCCACCGACCCCGAAGGCACCCGCCGCACGGTCGAGTTCCGGCAGATGGTCCAGGCCCTCAACGGCGACGGCCTGCGCACCGTCATGGACGTCGTCTACAACCACACCGTCACCGCCGGACAGTCCGACAAGTCCGTCCTCGACAGGATCGTCCCCGGCTACTACCAGCGCCTCCAGGCCGACGGCTCCGTCGCCACCTCGACCTGCTGCGCCAACACCGCGCCCGAGAACGCGATGATGGGCAAGCTCGTCGTCGACTCGGTCGTCACCTGGGCCAAGGACTACAAGGTCGACGGCTTCCGCTTCGACCTCATGGGCCACCACCCCAAGGAGAACATCCTCGCGGTCCGCAAGGCCCTCGACGCCCTGACCGTCGCCAAGGACGGCGTCGACGGCAAGGCGATCGTCCTCTACGGCGAGGGCTGGAACTTCGGCGAGATCGCCGACGACTCCCGCTTCGTCCAGGCCACCCAGAAGAACATGGCCGGAACCGGCGTCGCCACCTTCTCCGACCGCGCCCGCGACGCCGTGCGCGGCGGCGGCCCCTTCGACGAGGACCCCGGAGTGCAGGGCTTCGCCTCCGGCCTCTACACCGACCCCAACACCTCGGCCGCGAACGGCACCCCGGAGCAGCAGAAGGCCCGCCTCCTGCACTACCAGGACCTCATCAAGGTCGGCCTGACCGGCAACCTCGCCGACTACACCTTCACCGACACCACGGGCCGCTCCGTCAAGGGCGCCCAGGTCGACTACAACGGCTCCCCGGCCGGCTACGCCGCCGCCCCCGGCGACGCGCTCGCCTACGCCGACGCCCACGACAACGAGTCCCTCTACGACGCGCTCGCCTTCAAGCTCCCGGCGGGCACCTCCCCGGCGGACCGCGCCCGCATGCAGGTCCTCGCCATGGCGACGGCCACCCTCTCGCAGGGCCCGGCGCTCTCCCAGGCGGGCTCGGACCTGCTCCGCTCCAAGTCCCTCGACCGCAACTCGTTCGACAGCGGCGACTGGTTCAACGCGATCCACTGGGACTGCGCCGACGGCAACGGCTTCGGCCGCGGCCTGCCCCCGGCCGCCGACAACAAGGCCAAGTGGTCCTACGGCAAGCCGCTGCTCACCAACCCGGCCCTCACGGTCGGCTGCGAGCAGATCGACGGCGCCTCGGCCGCGTACCGGGACCTCCAGAAGATCCGTACCACCGAGCCGGCCTTCTCCCTGGCGACGGCGGACCGCGTCCAGTCCGCCCTCTCCTTCCCGCTCTCCGGCCGTGACGAGACCCCGGGCGTGATCACCATGCGCCTCGGCGACCTGGTCGTCGTCTTCAACGCGACCCCGAAGAGCACCGAGCAGAAGGTCGAGGCCCTGGCCGGCACGGCGTACGCCCTCCACCCGGTCCAGGCCTCCGGCACGGACACGGCGGTCAAGGCCTCCTCGTACGAGGCCGCCTCGGGCACCTTCACCGTCCCGGCCCGCACGGTCGCGGTCTTCAGGGCCGCGAGCTAGCCGGACACCGCCCGGAGTGACCGCTCCAACAGCGTGACCCCGTACCGGGACCCGTCGGCGGCGAGCTTTCCCGGCTCCTCGCCGACGACCCGGTACCCCGCGGCCTCGTAGTACGTACGCAGCCGCGGGTTGCTCGACAGACAGTCCAGACGGGCGACCGAGCGGCCACCGGCCGCGATCCGCCCCTCCGCGTGGGACAGCAGCGCCCGGCCGGTCCCGGCGGGCGCCGCCGTCCGGTCCGCCATCAGCCGGTGCACGTACCCGGCGACCGGCGGCCGAGGCCCCCACGCCTGCTCGTCCTCCCACCACAGCTCGTACGCGCCGACCGCGCGCTCCCCGTGGCGGGCGAGCCACACCTCACCGGCGGCGATCCGCGCCCGGAAGTGCTCCGCGCTCTTGCCGCCCGGCTTCCACTGGTCGATGCCGTGGTCGATCATCCAGCGGGCGGCCCCGTCGTAGAGCTCCACCAGAAGGTCCACATCGGCGTCGTCGGCCTGCCGAAAGGTCACTTGTGCGTCCATGGCCCTCACCGTAAGGGTGTGGCCTGACATTCTTTTGACCGGGAGCGACCCTCATGCCGCAGATCACCGTCGACTACTCCGCGCCCCTCGACCGGCGCGGCTTCGCGCGGGCCCTGCACCCGCTCGTCGTCGAGACCGTGGACACCGAGCTCGACGCGTGCAAGACCCGGTTCCGCGAGATCGAGGAGCTGATCGTCGGCGACGGATCGACCTACGACGTGGTCGTGCACGTCGAGATCGCCCTGCTCTTCGGCCGCACGGACGCCGTCAAGGCGAAGCTCTCGAAGGCCGTCCTCGACCTGCTGCCGACGTACCTCCCGGTCTCCGACGGCGTCCGGCTCTCCGTCGAGATCCGCGACCTCGACTCCTCCTACCGCAAGCGCTGATCCGGCACGCCGGGAGCGGCCTTCGGCACGAGCGCGGCGAGCCGGGCCACCAGCTCCCCGAAGGGGCCGTCGGCCGGCTCGTCCGCGAGGATGCGGAGGAGGACCTCCGCCATCTCCTCGTCGTACGCGGCGCTCACCGCCGCCAGCGCGGCGAAGTCGTGCACGAGCTGCAACTCCAGCTCCGCGCGCGGCACCCGGCGGCCGTCCAGCCACAGCAGCGCCGTCGACTCGGCGAGCGACACCCAGGAGCGGACGACGAGTTCGAGCCGCGCCGAGGGCTTCTCCACCTCCAGGTGGGCGAGGATCTGCTCGTACGCGGCCTGCCGGACCTCGTCGATCATCGCGTTCGTCGTGGACGAACCCACCGCGGGACCCCCGCGCATGAGCGCGGCGAAGCCGGGCCCGTGGTCGTCGACGAAGTCGAAGAACCGGCGCATCACCCGGAGGAGGCGCGCGCCCAGCGGCCCGTCCGGCGGCTCCACGAACCGGGCGGCGAGCTCGTCGGCGGCCCGCCGCAGCGCGGCCTCGTAGAGGCTCTGCTTGCCGGGGAAGTAGTGGTAGACCAGCGGTCGGGAGATCCCCGCGGCGGCGGCGATCTCGTCGATGGAGACCTCGTCGGGAGAGCGGTGGCCGAAGAGCTCCAGGGCCACCCCGATCAGCTGCTGCTTGCGCTCCTCGACGCCCATCCTGCGGCGTACACCGGTCGTCATACGAACAGCCTAACGGCGTCCGATACGCTCCTGATCCATGAGCGCCTCCGACCAGGAAACCCCGGCAGCAGAGACCGAGTCAGAGACCGAGTCAGGGACCGGGGCGGAGCCTGGTCCCGGGACCGATCCGGAGACCGGCCCCGAGGAGGAGCGGGCCGAGCCCGACGGCCTCACCCCGAAGCAGGCGCGGCGGCTCCGCGTCGCCATCGCCTCCGCCCTCCTCGTCGCGCTCGCCGTCGTCCTGGCGATCCGCCTCGCGAGCCGTACGTCCGTCCTCGTCGTCGGCGTGTACGGCCTCGCGATGATCCTCTGCGGGGTCGTGATCGAGCTCTCCCGCAACGGCCGTACGCGCCTGGCCACCTGGCTCCTGGCGGGCGGCCTGGCGGCGGCCCTGGCCTTCGACTGGCTGATCCTGCCGTAGGGGGCGTCCGGCGCGTCCTCAGAGGTCGAGGACGAGCCGCTTCCCCGCGCACCGCGACACGCAGATCAGCATCGAGTCCTCCCGCTCGGCCTCCGTGAGCAGCTCGTCCCGGTGGTCGATCTCCCCGCCCAGGACCCGCTGTTGGCAGGTCCCGCAGAAACCCTGTTCACAGGAGTACGTGATCCCGGGCAGCTCGGCGCGCACCGCCGCCAGGACCGTCTGGTCGGCGGCCACCTTCACCGTACGGCCGGAGCGGCGGAGTTCGACCTCGAAGGGGGAGCCGCCGGTCGCCGGGGCGGCGGTGAAGCGCTCCAGGTACGGCGTCCGGCCGTCCGGCAGCGCCGCGCCCACGGCCTCCATGAGCCCGTCGGGCCCGCAGCAGTACACGGCGGTCTCGGCCGGCACGTGCGCGAGGAAGCCCAGGTCGGGGAAGCCGGCCTCGTCCTCGGCGACGACCGTGACGCGCCCGCCGTCGCCGCCGAGCCGCTCGGCCTCGTCGGCGTACGGCATGGTGGCCCGGCTCCGCCCGCAGTAGACGAGCCGCCACTCCGCCCCGGCGGCCTCGGCGGCGCGCACCATCGGCAGGACCGGGGTGATGCCGATGCCTCCGGCGACGAAGACGTAGGCGGGGGAGTCGACGAGCGCGAAGCGGTTGCGGGGGCCCCGGACCTCGATCTCGACGCCCTCGTGGAGCGCCTCGTGGACCTCGCGCGAGCCGCCGTCCCCGTCCTCGATGAGACGGGTCGCGATCGTGTACGTACCGGAGTCGGCGGGGTCGCCGCAGAGGGAGTACTGCCGGACGAGGCCGGAGGGCAGGACGAGGTCGACGTGGGCGCCGGGCCGCCAGGCGGGCAGGTCCGCGCCGCCCGTGCCTTCCAGGCGGAGTTCGACGACCCCCTCGGCGGGCGTGGCGCGGCCGGCGACGCGGACCTTGCGGGGGACGGTGCGGCCCCGCCCGTACCCGGAGACGGGCACGTCGAGCGCGGGCAGCGGCCACAGGGGGGCCGAGGACATCCGGTTCCGGACGGCGCGGCGGACGAGGAGCGCGGCTCCGGCCCCGACTCCGGCGAGGACGGTGGCGGTGGTCAACCGGGGCATCAGCGGCCTCCGTTGGCGCCGGGGGAGGAGGTCAGGTAGGCCACGGCCTGCTCGGTGTCCCCCTCCTGGGAGGGGTGGTAGGAGCGGCTCAGGTAGCGGGGGATCGAGCGCAGCATGTCGGGGGTGGAGGGCAGCACGCCCTGGCGTCCCTTGCGGACGAACTGGCCGACGGACGCCTTGGCCTGGGGGTGCGTCGGGTCGTTCTCCATGAAGAAGCGGACGCCCCGCTGCCAGAGGAAGACCATCGCGGAGAAGGCGGTCGCCCAGGTGCGGGCACGGCGCCGGTAGCCGCCGTCGAGGTGCTGGAAGAGCTCGAAGGCGACGGCCCGGTGCTCGACCTCCTCGGCGCCGTGCCAGCGGAGCAGGTCGAGCATGACGGGGTCGGCGCCGCGCCGGTCGAGCTCGTCGGCGTTGAGGACCCAGTTGCCGAGGAAGGCCGTGTAGTGCTCGATGGCGGCGATGAGCGCGACCCGCTCCATCAGCCACCAGCGGCGCGGGCGGCCGGGCGGGAGGGTGCGGTCGCCGAGGAGCTTCTCGAAGAACCAGTCGACCTGGGCGGTGTACGGGGTGGGGTCGAGGCCCAGCTTCCTCAGGTGGGGGAGGACGTCGTCGTGGGCCTGGGAGTGGACGGCCTCCTGGCCGATGAAGCCGATGACGTCCTCGCGCAGCCGGTCGTCGGTGATGTACGGCAGCGCCTGCTTGTAGACGTGCACGAACCAGCGCTCACCGGCCGGGAGCAGCAGGTGCAGCACGTTGATCGTGTGGGTGGTGAAGGGGTCGCCGGGAACCCAGTGGAGGGGCGTCTTCTCCCAGTCGAAGGAGACCTTGCGGGCCACCAGCGCGGGCTGCGTATTAGACATGACGTCAATGTACTGAGCGGTAGGGGTGAGCGACAGAGCCCGAACACCCCTTCTTCCCCGACCTCTCCGCCCTCCCCGCCCCGTCAGCGCAGGGCCGCGACCGGCATCCCGTCCTCCGCCGTGCCGCGCAGATCCGCCCGCGCGCCCGCCGTCGCCCGCACGGCGAGGAGCGACCCGTCGGCCCGCCCCCGCACACCCCCGGTCGCCTCCACGGAGGCCAGGTCGTCGCTCCCGGCCGCCAGGACGTACCAGCTCCCGCCCGGCGCCCGCCACAGGACGCCCGCGAGGACCCGGGGGTCGCGGACCCCGCACGAGGCGGAGTTCTCGGCGTGGGCGGCGACGGCGGCCGGGACCTTCGGATCGGGGACGAGGAACTGGGCGAGGGCCCGGCCGCCGGTGCCCCGCCAGGTCTCGGCGCGGGAACACACCCACGCCCCCTGGCCCGCGCGCTCCGGCAGCGGCTGCCGGGCGAACCGCCAGGCGTTCACGGACCGCACGCCGTGGCCCCGCGCGGCGGAGAGCCCGCAGGCCGTACGGGCCCACGCCTGCCGCGCGTCCGGGCCCGTCGCGTCCACCGGCCGGTCCGGGGCGCCCCAGAGCAGCCGGGCGGGCGCGAGCTCACCGAGGTCGCTCAGCAGCCGGGTGCCGGAACCGTCCCGCACCTGGAGGGTGTTCCAGCGGGCGCACTCCTTCGCCTGGGCGGCGGGACTCGGCATCGGCTCCGTCACCCCCTGGGCGTCCCGGGCGAGCGGCCAGGCCTCCTTGGCGGGCGAGAGGAGATCCCGCACCCCGACCTCCCGCGCCCAAGGAGCCGTGAGATAGCGGACGTTGCCGGAGGCCCGGGACACGACCAGGGCGAGGGAGCCGACCTCGTCGGCCGCGTCGGTACGGGCGAAGTCCAGGGCGGCGCCGTCCGTGCCCTCCACGGGCTCGGCGTACCGCACCGCCCGCAGCCCGTCGTGGAAGAGGACGACCCGGGCCCCGTCCACCAGTCCCGCGAAGAGCAGCTGCGGCGACCCCATGGGCGGCCCGACGGGCGTCCCCGGCGTCGCGGACGAGGTCACGGAGAGCCCCGGCCGCGCCCACACGGCCAACGCCCGCCGCAGCAGCGCGCGATCCGCCACGAGCGGGCCCCGGGCGGGCCACACGGAGAAGTCCCGCCGCGTCGCCGCGGTCCACGCCCCGGCCGGCACCCGCCGGACGGCGGCCGGATCGAGCGCGGCCTCGGCGGCGGGGTTACGGGCGTAACTCGGCGCGGCGGCCCCGTTCCGCCCCCACCCGTCCCCCGGCAGCCCGAGCAGCGCGCCACAGGCGGCGAGCGCGACGACCCCGACGGCGGCGGCCCGCAGATGCTGCCGGCGCCGGAGCAGATCGGTGGGCCGGGCCTGAAGGGAACAGGGATCGAACTCGGCCGATTCGAGCAGAGCGGCACCGCTCAGCCGCGCGGGCCGGGGGCGGCCGGCGGGCATGGAGGAGCCGCCGCCGGGGCGTCCCGCCGTCCCACCCGGACCGTACCCCGAGGCCCCGCCCGGCCCGTGCCCCGGCGTCCCGCCCGGACCGTAGCCCAAGGCCCCGCCCGGCCCGTGCCCCGGCGTCCCGCCCGGGCCGTGTCCTGGTGTTCCGCTCGGGCCGTGCCCCGAGGCCCCGCCCGGCCCACCGCCGTCCTGGGCACCCCGGGTGCCCGCGGTGCCCGGGGCCGCACCTTCGGCGGCGGACCGTCCGGGCCCGCCCGTGCTCCCGGACCGTCCGGGCTCGCCCGTGCTCCCGGACTGGCCGGACCCGGCCGTGCCCCCGGACCCGCCGGGCCCGGCCGTGCCCCCGGCGGTGACGGAGCTGCCGGAGCCGGAGGCGGGGTGCCCACGACCGAGGTCGCCCTCCGCGGCACCTGCGCCGACACCCGCGTCCCCGCCTTCGGTGGCGGCGGCGGTGGCGTCCCGGCCGGGGCCGCCGCCCCAGGCGTCGGCGAGACGGCCGAGTCGGCCGAGGCCCCCGGACTTGCCCGGGCCTCCGCCCCGCCCGGGCCCCGCCTGCTCCCCGACCCGCGCGGACTGCCCGTCGCGACCGGGGGCGCCGGGGGCGCCAGGGGCGCCGGAGGGGCCGGGGGCCCCACGGCCCCCGCCGGTCCCGCGGGCCGAGCCGGGCCCGCCGACCCCGTCGTGGCCACCGGGCCCGCCGGCGCCACGGGCCCCCTCGTGCCCACGGCCCCCGCCGGGGCCCCAGGTTGTGCCGACGGGGCCTCCGGGCCCGCCCCGCCGGTCGGCCTCGCCACCGCCGCCCCGCTCCGCACCGTCCGCCCCGTCCAGCGCGTCGAGCGCGTCCGCCTCCGCCAGGGCCGCCGCCGGGTCCGTGACGCCCGCCGCCGCCAGGACGCGGAGGACCTCCGCGTCGCCCTGGCGTTCCAGGCCGCGGAGCACGTACGCGGCCCGGCCGGGGCCCGAGAGGGCGGACAGGCGCTGGTCCAGGGCGAGTTCGTCGGCCCCGCCGACGCGGGGGAAGACCCGCAGCCCCCACACCTGCGGCAGCAGCGGCGGGAACTGGGCGCGGCGCGGCAGGGCCCGGCGGCGCAGCGGGAGGCCGGCGACGATCGCCTGTCGCAGCACCTCGCCCCGTACGTACGCGTATCCGGGATCGACCGCGTCCTCCGTGCGCCGCGGTGCCGGAACCGAAGGCCCCGGCACCCGCCGCCGCGGCAGTGAGCGCTGGACGAGCGCGTGCGCGGTCAGGACCCGGCGGTTGCGGCCGAGCGAGGGCGGCAGCACCAGATAGGCGATGCGGACGAGCCGCGGATAGCGCTCGACGAGCGCGGCCTCGGCCTGCTCGACGTCGACGGGACCAACGGGCGAGGGGACGAGATCCTGGGTGCTCACGTTCAGCAGAACGAGCGATTCATCCGATGGTCACCCCGGAGGGACCCCGGCGGGGCTCACGCGGGGTACGTCGTCAGACGCTCGCGCAGCAGGTCCGTGACTTCGTCGGGCACGCCGAGCCCGTCCCGTACGTACTTCTCCATCGACCCGTGGCGGACGTCGACCTCGTCGAGCGCCGCGTCCAGGTACTCCGGCAGGACGCCGATCAGCTGGAGCGCGAGGTCGGGGTCGCCGCCCTGGGCGGTGAAGCCCTCGATCATCGGCGCGAACGCCTGCCGCACCGCAGGGTTGACCGCCAGGTACTCGCTCCGCACGGTCTCCGCGTCCGCGCCGAGCAGCGTGAGCACGACCGTCGCCGCCCACCCGGTCCGGTCCTTGCCCGCCGAGCAGTGGAAGAGCAGGGGGCCGGCACCGGGCGTGCCGAGCTCGGTGAGGAGGGAACGGTACGCGGCGCGGGCGGCGTCGCCGGAGACGAAGGTCCGGTAGGTGCGGGCGAAGGCGGTGCGGACCCGGCCGCCGCCGAGGTGCTCCTCGGCGAGCGCCGGGTCGGAGAGCAGGACCTTGAGACGGGCGGCGGGCGGCAGCCCGCTGGAGGCCAGGTGGTCGGCGAGCACGTCCGCGACGAGCGACCGCGCGCCGACAGGCAGCCGGTCGGGCCGTTCGCCGCGCTCGGTGTCGGTCCTGAGGTCGACGACGGTACGGATGCCGAGACCGGCGATCACCGGCTCGGCGGGGTCGAGCCGGTCGAGCTGCGCGGAACGGAGAACGACCCCGGACCGGACCGCCCGCCCACCGCCGAGCGGCAGCCCGCCGAGATCCCGGAGGTTGGCGACGGAGGTGGCGGGAATGGCGGGCATGACGTCGACTCCTCCGATGCGGCTGCTGCTACGGCCACTGCTGCTGTCGACCGTAATGGACCACCCCGATTACGCCAGCCGATCCACCGCCCCGGCGGATCCACCGCCTCCGGCCGGAACCCGCCCCGGCCGGGGTCCTGGCCAGAGCCCGGCCAGAGCCCGGCCAGGACCCGGGCCAGCCCGGCCTGACGGCCGGCCGGGGCCGGCACTCGGTCCGGGGCCGCCCTCGCGCGGACCGCACTGCCGCCGGGCTTCCCGGGCTTCCTGCCACTCCCCGGGGAGCCCCGGGCTTCCCCGGGCCCCCGGGCCCCCGGGCTTCCCCGGGCCCCCGGGCTTCCCCGGGCCCCCGGGCTTCCCCGGGCCCCTGGCCGCCCCGGGCCCCGGGGCGGCCAGGGCCGGGGAGGCCCGGCCCCCGGCCGGGGCCGTCCCCGCCCGGGCCGCATCGGCCCCAGACCCCGACCCCCAGCCGGGGCCGTCCCCGGGTCAGGCCGTGTCGTGCGTTGCCAGGAACTCCTTCTCCCGTTCCGGCGGGAGTCCCTTGGCCGGGCGGTCGGCCCGTGAGGGGGCGGTGCCGGCGAGGGATTCCAGCCAGGTCCAGGTGTCCGCGACCGTTTCCGTCACCGGGCGGCAGCGCAGCCCCGTCGCGACGGCCCGGGAGACGTCGGCGGTGTGCAGGGCGTCGTACATCTCGCCCGGCGGGAGCCACACGGGCAGCTCGGTCCAGGGTTCGATCCCGGCGGCGAGGACCGCCTCCGGGTCGGCCCACCGCAGGCGGGCGTCCGAGCCGGTCGTCCGGACGCAGGCGTCGAGCAGCTCGCCCATCGTGGTGTGGCCGGGCGGCGAGACGAGGTTGTACGGTCCCGAGAGCCCGGCCGCGACCGCGTCGAGCGTCCAGGCGGCGAGGTCGCGGACGTCGACGTACTGGAGGGGGAGCGCCCGCGGCCCGGGGGCCAGGACGTCGCCGCCCCGGGCGATGCGGCCCAGCCACCAGGGGAGCCGGCCGACGTTCTCGTACGGGCCGAGGATCAGCCCGGCGCGGACGTGCAGCGTCCGGTCCTCCCCGAACGCGGCCGTCGCCGCGAGCTCGCCGCCGCGCTTGGCCTCGGCGTACGGCACGTCGCCGGCGTCCGGCGAACCCTCCACGAGCGGCCCGTCCTCGCCGAGCCCGGCGGCGGGCGGCCAGGTGTAGACGGAGCGGCTGGATATGTACGCGTACCGCCCGACCCGGTCGGCGAGCAGCCGGGCCGCGTCTCGGACGGCCGAGGGCGCCCCCGACCAGGTGTCGACGACGGCGTCCCAGGTGCCGTCGGCGAGCGCGTCGAGCCCGCCGACGCGATCGGCGGCGCGATCGCCGACGAGGGTGCGCGCCCCCGCGGGGGCGGGGCGACGCCCGCGGTGGAAGACGGTCACCTCCCACCCGCGCCCCAACGCGGCCTCGACGACCGCCCGTCCCACGAACTCCGTACCACCGAGCATCAGCAGTTTCATGATCGAAGCGTGCCCGCCGGGAGACGGGCAGGGCCAGGCATTCCGCTGCCGGAGGATTCCGCTGCCGGAGGATTCCGCCGGGGGAGGAACGGGCGGGGAGCGCGTCAAGGAGGAGGCGGTCTGTTCCCCCGTTCGGGGGGATGGCACCATGGCGGGCGATGACGGATGCCCGGTCGCCCCTGCGCGCCCTGCGAGCCGCACTCTTCGCGGTGGTGTGCGTGGCATTGGCAGCCGTGGGGCATTCGTCCATGTCTGCGCACCAGCTTCCCGCCCCCGTTCTCCTCGGCGCCTTCGCCGGGACCGCCGCCCTCGCCTGGGCGGCGGCCGGCCGCCGCCGGGGCGCGGCGACCGTCGCGGGCACCATGGCCGGCCTCCAGGGCGGGCTGCACCTGCTCTTCTCGGTGACGGGCGCGCACACCATGGCCCCGGCCACGGCCGTGCCTCACCGGCACCCGACCACCGGCATGCCGGCCGGACACGCGGCCGTCATGGACCCCGCACCGACGGGTGCCATGGACGGGATGGCATCCATGGACGCCATGGATGGGATCGCATCCATGGACTCCATGACCTCCATGGCGTCCATGGCATCCACGAGCTCCGGCGTCGGCATGCTCGCCGTCCACCTCCTCGCCGCCCTCCTCTGCGGCCTCTGGCTCGCCCACGGCGAGGCCGCGTTCCTCACGCTGGCCGAGGCCGCCCTCGCGTACGCCTTCACCCCGCTGCGCCTGCTCCTCGCCTCCGTCCGCGTTCCCGACGCCCCGCGCGGCCCGGTCCGCCGGGCGAACGGCGGAGCCCACCGGCCGGCCACCGTCGTCCTCGCCCACACCGTCTCCCGCCGTGGCCCGCCCCGCCCCGCCGCACTTCTCGCCACGGCCCTCGGAGCACAGGTCTGACACCGGGGGTCTCCTCCCGTTGTCCTCTGAACACTCCAAGGACGGTCCCTCATGGCCATCGACGATCCCGCACGCCCGGAAACGGCACCCGAATCGGCACCCGAACCGGCACCCGAACCGGCACCCGAGGCGGCACCCGAGGCGGCAAGAGAAACGGCACGCCCCGCCCGCCCCGGCACCTGGAGCGCCCTGCGCCCCCTCGTTCTCCGCCTGCACTTCTACGCCGGCGTCCTCGTCGCCCCCTTCCTCCTCGTCGCCGCCGTCAGCGGCCTGCTCTACGCGCTCTCCTTCCAGGCGGAGAAGGTCGTGTACGCGCACGAGCTCGAAGTCCCGGTCGGCGACACGACCCTGCCGCTGTCCCAGCAGGTGAACATCGCCCGCAAGGTCAACCCGAACGGCACCGTCACCGCCGTCTGGCCCGGTGCCGAGCCGGGCGCGACCACCCGTGTCCTGATGGACGACCCGGACGTCCCCGAGGGCACCTCGCTCGCCGTCTTCGTGGACCCGTACACCGGAGACGTACGCGGGCAGCTGCCCAGCTTCGGCGGCTCCGGCGCCCTCCCGCTGCGCACCTGGATCGACGGCCTCCACGCCGACCTGCACCTCGGTGAGCTCGGCCGCAACTACAGCGAGCTGGCCGCGAGCTGGCTGTGGGTGATCGCCCTCGGCGGCGTGGCGCTCTGGGTCGGCCGCCGGCGGAAGAACAAGCGCGCGCTCGTCATACCCGAGGGCGGCCCGGCCTCCCGCCGCCGCACCCTCTCCTGGCACGGCTCGGTCGGTCTCTGGGCGGTCACCGGACTCGTCCTGCTCTCCGCGACGGGCCTGACCTGGTCGCGGTACGCGGGCGAGAACATCGGCGTCGTCCAGGACGGCCTCGGCGGCGCGACCCCGAAGCTCTCCGCGACGCTCGACCCGTCGGCGGGCTCCGGCTCCTCCGGCCACGAGGGTCACGGCGGGGGCCACACCGGCACCACGACCACGCCCCAGGGCCCGGACATCGGCATCGACAAGGCGCTCGAAGCGGCCCGCGCGGCGGGCATCGACAGCCCGAAGGTCTCCCTCGTCCTGCCCGCCGAGGGGAAGGGGTACGTGGTCAAGGAGACGGACACGCAGTTCCCGGTCCAGCTGGACTCGGTGGCCCTGAACCCGGCCGACGGCGCGGTCGTCGACCGGCTCGCCTTCGCCGACTACCCGCTCCTCGCGAAGCTGACCCGGATCGGCATCGACGCCCACACCGGCGTCTTCCTCGGCCTGTTCAACCAGCTCGCCCTCGCGGCCCTGGCCCTGTCCCTGATCCTGCTGATCCTCTGGGGCTACCGGATGTGGTGGCTGCGCCGCCCGGGCCGCCCGGTGGCGCGCGGCGCCTGGCGGAAGGTGCCGGTGACGGCGCTGCTGCCGCTCGTGGCCGTGACGGCGCTCGTCGGCTGGTTCGTCCCGCTGCTCGGTCTGAGCCTGCTGCTGTTCCTGGCGGTGGACCTCACCCTCGCGCTGGTCGCGAAGGTGAGGGCCCGTAACACCGGGACAACTGTCTGATCAGGGCGTGTACTTGTAGCCGACCCGCCGCACGGTCTGGATCGTGTGGCGGTGCTCGGCGCCCAGCTTGCGGCGCAGCCGGGCCACGTGGACGTCGACCGTACGGCCGTCGCCGACGTGTCCGTACCCCCACACCGTGGTGACCAACTGGTCGCGGGTGTGCACCCGGTGAGGGTGCGCCACCAGGTGGGCGAGGAGCTCGAACTCCAGGTACGTGAGGTCGAGCGCCTCGCCGTCCACGACGGCGATCCGCCGGACCGCGTCGATCGCGACCGGCCCCTCCTGCTGCTCCTGCCCGTCACCCGTCTGCTCGACGGTCGGGGCGGGGGCGGCGGCGGCCGTCGGGGCGGCGGCGTCGGCCGGTACGAGGACGAGGTACCCGATCATCGGCGGGCGCCCCGGCAGCGTCGGCAGCGTGTGCGGCGGTGCGGGGAGCAGGGTCGCGCCGGGCGGCAGGAACTCGGCCACCTGGGAGAGGTCGACGACCTCGTTCGGATGGACGGAACGGAGTCGGTGCCGGCCGGGACGGCCGAGACCGGAGGAGGCGGAGACGGCGGAGGCGGCGGGAATGGCGGTGGCGGTGTAGGCCATGGCGGAAGTCAGCTCTTTCGCGCGGAGGAGGAAGACGGAGAGTTCTCCTGCGCGTCGGCCGAAGGCCGGAGGATCGGACCTGCCGATCGGGGCTTTAGAGGGCCGACGCGTTCATCGCGCGACAACACACCCGGTCGAAGTCGTGGTGCTGACGGGAAGGCCAGAACGGCTCGAGGTCGTGGCGACCCGTCGCAGTCTCGTTCCTCTTGGTGATGGCCATATCCCTATTCAATCAGAAGGGAATGCGTCCGACGACCCCTTCGTCGGCCAAACCCCGTGACGTACATCCCACATGACGGAAACAAACGAGGAGAGGCGCCCACCGTACGGAACGGTGGGCGCCTCTCCCGAAGCGGCTGCGGATCAGACCTGGCCGGCCTCGGCGAGCGCCTCGCAGCAGGTGTCCACGATGAGGCGGGTCACCACGTACGGGTCGACGTTCGCGTTCGGGCGACGGTCCTCGATGTAGCCCTTCTGGTCCTGCTCGACCTGCCACGGGATGCGGACCGAGGCGCCGCGGTCCGAGACGCCGTAGGAGTACTGGTCCCACGGGGCGGTCTCGTGCAGACCGGTCAGGCGGTCGTCGATGCCGGCGCCGTAGTTCTTGACGTGGTCGAGCGGCTTCGAGCCCTTGCCGAGCGACTCGCACGCGGTGATGATCGCGTCGTAGCCCTCACGCATGGCCTTGGTGGAGAAGTTGGTGTGCGCGCCGGCACCGTTCCAGTCGCCCTTGACCGGCTTCGGGTCGAGGGTCGCGGAGACGTTGAAGTCCTCGGCGGTGCGGTAGAGCAGCCAGCGGGCGATCCACAGCTGGTCGGAGACCTCCAGCGGGGACAGCGGGCCGACCTGGAACTCCCACTGGCCGGGCATGACCTCGGCGTTGATGCCGGAGATGCCGAGACCGGCCTTGAGGCAGTTCTCCAGGTGCGCCTCGACGATCGGACGGCCGTGGATCTCGTCCACGCCGACGCCGCAGTAGTAACCGCCCTGGGGGGCCGGGAAGCCGTTGACCGGGAAGCCGAGCGGGCGGGTGCCCTCGAAGAAGGTGTACTCCTGCTCGATGCCGAAGATCGACTCCTGGGAGGCGTACTTCGCGGCGACCTCGGCCAGCGCGGCGCGGGTGTTGGACTCGTGCGGCGTCATGTCCGTGTTGAGGACCTCGCACAGCACCAGGATGTCGTCGCCGCCGCGGATCGGGTCGGGGCAGACGAAGACCGGCTTGAGGACGCGGTCCGAGGCGTGGCCCTTGGCCTGGTTCGTGCTGGAACCGTCGAAGCCCCAGATCGGGAGCTCGTCGAGGCCGAGCGGGCCACCCGTGATGATCTTCGTCTTGGAGCGAAGCTTCGCGGTCGGCTCGGTGCCGTCGATCCAGATGTACTCAGCCTTGAAGGTCACGGGTCTCATCCTTTTGCGTGCTGTGGCGTGCTGCTGCGGTGGTGGTCCGCTGCGGCTCGCGGCACTGCGAGAAGCTGCGGTCTCGGCGCTGACTGCGCTGTTTCGTTCGACCGCAGCTTGGCAACACGGGATTTCCCATCGGTTGCCCGTTTGTGAACCCCGTGTTACTCGGCCATCCGTGTCGACCCGGGACGCCTGTGCGAAGCGGGGCCCGGCGGGGGTGCCGCGTCGTATACGAGGACGGATTGTCGGAGCCACCAGGCAGACTGAGGACCATGGCGACGAACCCCAAGCCCCGCATCGGACTCCTCGGCACCGGCCCCTGGGCCGCCCGGACGCACGCGCCCGCGCTCGCGGGCCACGAGGGCGTCGAGTTCAGCGGGGTCTGGGGCAGACGGCCGGAGGCGGCGGCGGAGCTCGCGGGCACGTTCGGCACGAAGGCGTACGAGGACGTGGACGCCCTCTTCGCGGCGAGCGACGCGGTCGCGTTCGCGCTGCCGCCGGACGTCCAGGCGCCCCTGGCGGTCCGGGCGGCGCAGGCGGGCTGCCACGTCCTCCTGGACAAGCCGGTGGCGACGACCGTGGAGGGCGCCCGGTCGGTGGCGGACGCGGTCGAGGCGGCCGGGGTCGCCTCGGTGGTCTTCTGCACGCTCCGCTTCGCCCCGCCGACGGCGCGGTGGATCGAGGAGCAGCGCGCGAAGACCGGCTGGTTCCTGGGCGAGGCCCACTGGCTCGGCTCGCTCTACGGCCCCGGCTCCGCCAGCCCGTACGCGGACTCGCCCTGGCGCCGCGAGAAGGGTGGCCTCTGGGACGTGGGCCCGCACGTCCTCTCGGTGTACCTGCCGGTCCTCGGCGACGTCACGGACATCACGGCGGCCGGCGGCCCGGGGGACACCACCCACCTGATCCTCCGCCACACCTCGGGCGCGACCAGCACCGCCACCCTCACCCTCAGCGCCCCACCGGAGGCGGCGGAAGCGGCCCTCACCCTGTACGGCACGGAGGGCAAGGCCGAACTGCCCCGCTGGGAGGGCGCGGCGGCCGCCTACGGAGCGGCGGTGGACGCCCTGATCGGCGCGGCGGCCACGGGAGCCGCTCACCCCTGCGACGCCCGCTTCGGCCTCCGCCTCACCGAGATCCTGACGGAGGCGGAACGCCTGGTGTGATCTCAGCCCCCCCACGCTCCCTACGGCGACAAGGCCTCGCTCAAGGCACCGCACAGAGCGTCGAGCGCCGGCTCGTACAGGCGGTCGGGCGGGGTCGCGTAGCCGACGACCAGGCCGTCCGGGTGGGCCGGGGGGCTCGCGGCGGGGTGGCGGTACGAGGCCAGGCCCTCGACGGCCAGTCCGTGGCGGGCCGCCGCCGCGAGGGCCGCCGCCTCGGTGCCGGCGGGGAGCTCCAGGACGGCGTGCAGGCCGGCGGCGATGCCCGTGACCCGTACCTCCGGGACGTGCTCCGCGAGGACCGCCGTCAGCCGGTCGCGGCGGACGCGGTACCGCTGCCGCATCCGCCGGACGTGCCGGTCGTACGCGCCGGAGTCCAGGAACTCCGCGAGCGTCAGCTGCTCCGTCGCCGGGGTGTGCGGCTCGCGGAGGCCCTTCGCCGCGACCACCGGGTCCACCAGGGCGGCCGGCAGGCACATCCAGCCGAGGCGCAGGGCGGGGGAGAGGGCCTTGCTGACGGAGCCGAGGAAGGCCGTCCGCTCGGGGTCGAGCCCCTGCACCGCGCCCACCGGACGCCGGTCGTAGCGGAACTCGCCGTCGTAGTCGTCCTCCACCACCAGACCACCCGACCCGCGCGCCCACTCCAGGACGCCCGCCCGCCGCTCGGGATGCAGCGGCCCGCCGGTCGGGAACTGGTGGGCGGGGGTGAGGAGCACGGCCGCCGCGCCCTCCGGGATCTCCGCGACCCGCGCCCCGTCCCCGTCGACGGCCACCGGCACCGTGCCGACGCCCGCCTCGCCGAACAGGCCCCGGTGGAAGGGGAGACCGTACGCCTCGACGGCCCACGGCGCCGCCGGGCCGAGGACGCGCGAGAGCAGCCGCAGCGCGTGCGCGGCGCCCGAGCAGACCACGATCCGCTCCGGCGTCGTCCGGACGCCCCGGACCCGCGCGAGGTACGCGGCGAGCGCCTGCCGCAGTTCGATCCGCCCCTGCGGGTCCCCGATCCCGAAGGCCTCGTGCGGCGCCGCCGTCAGGGCGCGCCGGGAGGCCGCGAGCCAGGCCGCGCGCGGGAAGGCGCTCGGGTCCGGCTTGCCCTGGACGAGGTCGTACGGGGGCGGGGCGGGCGCCGCCGGCCGCGCCGGCCCCGGCGCGGGGGCCGCGACCCTGTCGGCCACCCGCGTCCCCGAGCCCTGCCGGGACGTCAGCCAGCCCTCGGCGACCAGCTCGGCGTACGCGTCGGCGACGGTGTTCCGGGCGATCCCGAGGTCGGCGGCGAGCGACCGGTACGGCGGCAGGGGCGTCCCGGGGGCCAGCCGTCCGCCGCGCACGGCCTCGCGCAGCGCCCGGATCAGCGCGGCGCGGCGGCTGCCGCCCGCGCCGAGCTCCAGATGCAGATCGGCCCCGAGGCCGCCGAGCCCGCCGACGTCGTCCGTCACACCGGTCAACGGGACAGCGCGTCCCGTACGGCCTCCTCCGACCGCGCCACGACGGCGGTGCCGTCCTCCGCCGTGATGATCGGCCGCTGGATCAGCTTGGGGTGCCCGGCGAGCGCCTCGATCCACCGGTCGCGGTTCTCCGCGTCCTTGGGCCACTCCTTGAGCCCGAGCTCCTTGGCGACGGCCTCCTGGGTCCGGGTGATGTCCCACGGTTCGAGGCCGAGCCGGTCGAGGACCTCGCGGATCTCGTCGGGCGAGGGCACGTCCTCCAGGTAGCGGCGGACGGTGTAGTCGGCGCCCTCCGCGTCGAGCAGGGTGAGGGCGCTGCGGCACTTGGAACAGGCGGGATTGATCCAGATCTCCATGCCCCACACGGTACCCCCCAGGCCGTCCTCCACCACCCCCCAAACCCTGTCTGGCCAGGGGCGATTGTCAGTGGGGGCCACTAAAATAAGGGGTGAAGGTGAGGGTCCCGGGGAGGGCCCGCACCCATCCTTCGCCAGGAGGTAGCCCATGGCTCTCGCCGTGATCCGGACGCCGTCGCTCGAAGCCTGGAAGCCGCTCCAGAGGAAGCCGCTGCCCGCGGGCCGCCCCCGCGAGTGGTACGTGACGCACAACCGCCGCCTGAAGGCCATGCGCCTGGCCATCGCCCTGCTCGACGCGGGGGTCTACGTCCCGTCGAAGGCCACGAACGCGACGATAAGGACGACGGCCGCCGGCATCGGCATCCACCCGCCGTCCGACACCACCTGCCGCATGGTCCGCGCCCTGATCCGCTACGGCCGCTGACACCGGGGTGTGCTGCCCGGACACGACCGGGCAGCACACGCGGGGCGCCGGGATCCGGCCGCTACCAGGCCACCGGCAGCCGTTCGGGCAGCCGCTTCATGAAGTTGGTGCGCCACACCAGCTGTTCGACCGGCACCGCGAGCCGCAGCTCCGGCAGCCGGTCGAGGAGCGTCTCCAGGGCGATCTCGGCATGCCGCTTGCCGAGCGCCGTCGCCGGGCAGTAGTGCCCCCCGCCGCCGAACGAGAGGTGCTCGGCGGCGTTCTCCCGGCCCGGCCGGAAGGCCAGCGGGTCCGGGAACCGCTCCGGGTCGTGGTTGGCGGCCTCCACGAGTACGAGGACCAGCTCACCGGCCCGTACCTCGACGTCGCCGAGGCGTACGTCCTCCAGGGCGATCCGCGGCAGCCCGTCGCCGATCGACAGGTTCACCCGCAGCAGTTCGTCCATGGCCCCGGCGACGGCGCCCGGGCCGCCCGCGGTCAGGGCCTCCCGGACGTCCGGCCGGGTCAGGACCGAGACCAGCGCCATGGTCAGGAACCCGGCGGTGGAGATCACCCCGGCCCCGAACAGGGTCACGCCCACCGTCGCCAGCATCTCGTCCGTCAGATGCGCGTACTCGGGGTCCTCGCGCAGCGCCGCGAGCTCGGCCATCAGCCCGCCCGTCGCCGGATCGTCCAGGCGCCCGGTCATGTAGGCGATGTCCCGGTCCCAGTTGAGGCGGGCCGCCTCGATCTCGCGGGGCGCGTTCATGAAGGCCACGTCCAGGCTGCGCAGCAGCCGCGGCCCGTCCTCCTCGGGGATGCCCAGCATCCGGCAGTGCAGCCCCGCCGAGTACGGGTCGGCGTAGGAGCCCCGCAGCTCCCCGGGCGCCCCCTCGGCGACCAGCGCGTCCACCAGGGACGCGGCCCGCGCCCGAAGCCACTGCTCCAGGCCGGGCGCCTTCGGGTTGATGGCCTTCATGACGGCCTTGCGCAGCCCGGCGCCGGTGATGTTCCCCATGTTGTTCACCACGTGCGGCGGGATCGTCAGCGCGTACTGCCGGGGCGCTCCCGGCGCCGAGGTGTCCTTCAGGCTGAACCGCGGGTCCTCCAGGACCTGCTTGCACAGCCCGTACGAGGAGACCAGCCAGGCCTCGGCACCGGCGATCGTGCGGACCCTGCGGACCGGCTCGGCGCGCAGCGCGCCGATCTCGGCGGGCAGCCGGGTGCCGTCCCAGTCGAAGGGGAAGGCGGGCGGTTCGTTCGTCATGACCGCGGTCATCGCGCGTCTCCTTCGACATCGGCTTCGACGGGCGTGAGGATGCCGTGC
Organism: Streptomyces sp. NPDC056144; assembly: GCF_042264145.1. Classification (NCBI taxonomy): domain Bacteria; kingdom Bacillati; phylum Actinomycetota; class Actinomycetes; order Kitasatosporales; family Streptomycetaceae; genus Streptomyces; species Streptomyces sp. NPDC056144. Next base: position 72,183 of record NZ_JBHJVF010000007.1, read on the forward strand.
CCCTGGTTGCGGGAGGCACGCAGCCCGGTGCCCCGGGCGTAGAGCAGGTCGGCCAGCGGCAGCGCCTGGTGGTAGCAGTTGAGCGAGGAAGGCACCCCGAGGATCGCGGGGGTGTCCAGGAACAGCGGCACCTCGGCGCAGATGTACGCCCGGCACACGTCCTTCTGGAGCGCGCTCGCCTCCTGCCCCGGCGTCAGCTTCCCGGCCAGGAAGATCCCGGTGAGCGCGTCACAGGTCTCGCGCACCACCGGATCCCCGTCGACGGCCGCCAGGACCTGACGGTGCAGTTCCCGGTACGCGGGCAGGGCCTGGAACTCCGACATGCCGCGGGCCCGTACCCGTAAGCCGGCTGGGTCGGCCTCCGCCGCGGCGGCGCCGACCTTCGCCCGCACCCCCCGGAGGTTCTTGACGGCCTTGCGGCGCGCCTCGTCCGGCCCGTATCCCAGGGCCTCGTACATGTCGGCGACATGCAGATCGGTGTAGACCAGATCGACCTGGTCGAAGTGGTCCGTTCCCCAGCGCGTCAGCTCGCGCAGCCGCTGGGCGGTGAAATAACTGTTTCCCGGGGAGACGCCGATGACCACGTGTGCGCCTTCTTCGGCGATGACACGGCAGTGGTCGGTGTACGGCTGGAGCCGGAGCGTCTCTACGGGGGCGAAAGCCGCCTGAGTCACGTAGGCAGTCCTCATCGCGCCAGCTAGTCCCAGCGGAGCCCAGTGCTCCGGGTGTGGCGGCGGCGACGACCACACGTTATCGATCAGTCGCGGAGAGCGAACGGCTTACCCGTGGGTAGGGGTGGGAGTTCGTCACCTCTTCGCGTGCCCGTCGTACGGGGGACACAGGACGGGCCGGCCGTCAGAGCCAGTTGCGTTCCCGGGCGGCCAGCGCGGCCCGGAAGCGGTTCGGTGCTCCCAGGCGCCGCATGAGCGCGGCGACGTGGCCCCGGTAGGTCCGGAGGGACATGTGGAGCTCACGCGCGCCGGCCTCGTCCTTGTCCGTCCGCGCCATGGTGCGGAGGACGCGGAGCTCGGTGTCGCTCGGCAGGTCGTCCATGACCCCGTACGACCGTGACCAGCGGGATTCGAAGCCCGACAGGAGATGGGACAGCAGACCGGGCTGGCGGACGACCAGGGCGCCCTGGGTGATGTCCGCCGGATCGGTCGCCACCAGGGCGGTCCGCCGGTCGAAGATCACCATCCGTTCGAGCGGCCCGCCCGTCCCCCGCACCTCGGCGCCCCGCTCCGACAGTTCCGCCACGAAGCGGCCGACCTTCGGGGATTCGAGCGCGTCGGCGTGCACGAGGGTCCGCATCCGCAGGCCCCGGCGCAGGTACTTCAGGTCGGAGCTCCTGACCGCCTCGAAGGCGGCGGTGAGGATCGGCCCCGGGTGCGTGGTCAGCCGTTCCTCGCGGGAGAAGAACGTCAACTCGTCGACGCAGGAGACCACTTGGTCGAGCCCCTCGACGTACTGCAGCTCGGCGACCTGTCCCCGTCTCCCGGTCCGCCTGTCCTCGGCGAGGCTCTCCACCAGGTGGCGCGACGAGGCGACGCGCCGGATCTCGCCCTGGAGCCCGTGGATCCGCAGCCGCGTCAGCCGGTCGACCACGGACGCGGGATCGGCGCCGCTGAACGTCCGCTGATCGGCCGTGGCCACCATGCCGAGGTCCTGGAGCCTGCCGAGCGCGGCTCCGGCGCTTTCCCGGTCGATCCCGCACTCGACGGCGATCGCGGCGATCCCGATCCCCGGTGACCGCAGGGTCGTCCGGTAGACCGCCTCCTCGCCCGCGCTCACGCCCAGGGGAGCGAGCGTGTTGCCTTCCACCGTGTCCATGTCCACCCGTGTTCCTGTCGGTTTCCTGTCGGTGCCTCTGCCGGAGGGAGATCCTTCAACGGGTCCGGCGCGTCCCCAAGGGACCTAAGACCGTTCCCGGAAGGACCAACGACCCGGCCCCGACCCCGCGGTCCGAGGGGCTCGGAACCGCTCGCGTCGGCGGGGCGCATGCCGGTGCGACGCCAAAGCGCCCGCCTGCCGGAGGAGTTCGTCACCGCCCGGTCCGTACCGCGGTGGGTGCGGTGGGCCCTGCCCGGCGAGACGACCCATAGGGCGGACTTATGCGGCCATAGACCTGCCCACGGGCGGGAGCGCGCGGCCTGCAGGAAGCTGCGGCCGGGGCCCGCAGGGAGTGCCCTCGTCTCCGGCCCGGAACCGGGCCCGCCCGCTCATAGCTTGGGTCGGGTCCGTGGTGACGCCTCCGAGGCCGTCGCGCGGGATCAAGGGGGCCCAGGAGCCCCGAACCCACCCAGGAGAAGAGCGACAGTGAGGCGGAAACGCACGGCCCTTACGGTGATCGGCGTGCTCGCGAGCGGCATGCTGGCAAGCGGTGCGGCGGCGACGGCCGTCGCGGCGGACGCCGGTGCCGGAGAAGGAGTCGACGGGGGGCTGACCGTCGAGACGAGCACGCTCGTCGAGAGCGACTACATCGCGCACGTCACGGAGCCCGAGGGCAAGGACGACGGGGTGCCCGGTGGCCTGATCGAGGTGACGACGACCAGTGACGGCACCACCTTGCTCGCGTACTGCCTCGATGCCGGCACCGCGCTGAAGCGAGGCGCCGCCTACCGAGAGGCAGGCCGGTCCGAGGTGCCCACGCTGAAGGGCAACCCGGACGCGGCGAAGGTCGACTGGATCCTGCGGCACGGGTATCCGATGGTCTCCGAGAAGGCGCTCGGCGAGCAGATCGGCGCCGAGCTCTCCAAGGGCGCGGCAGCCGGGGCGACCCAGGCCGCCATCTGGCGCCTCACCAACCACGTCAAGGCGGTCCCGTGGGACCCGGCGGGAGCCGAGCTCGCCGACCACCTCGTGGCCCACGCCGTCGACACCGAGGAACCGGCCCCCTCCCTGGCCCTCGCCCCCGGCACCGTGGCCGGGCGGGCCGGGTCGATACTCGGGCCGATCACGATCGGTTCCACCGGCGATCAGATCGGCGTCTACCTCGACCCCGCGGCCGTCGCGGCCGGCGTGGCGCTGACCGACCGGTACGGAAACGTGGTCTCGGACGGCGACGGCAGGCTGATCGAATCCGTGACGGACGGTGAATCGGTGTTCGTGAAGGCCCCTGCCGACGCGGGGCAGGTCGACGCGACCGTCTCGGCGATGTCCTTCGTCCCGGTCCCGGTGGGCCACAAGCTGGTCAGTACGGAGAGCCAGGCCCTGGTTCTGGTCAGCGGTGACTGGGTTCCGGTCACCGCGCGGACGAAGGCGAGCTGGACCGCCGCCATCCCGCCGTCGCCCACGCCCACGCCCACGCCTACGGCCACGGCCACACCCGCGCCAACGGCCACGGCCGACCCGAGCGGCTCGGTGAGCCCGGACCCGAGCGGCTCGGTGAGCCCGGACCCGAGCGGCTCGGTGAGCCCGGACCCGAGCCAGTCCGTCTCCCCGACCGCGACGAGCGTGACGACCGCGCCGACGGCCACGACCGCCCCCGGCGTCAGGCCGGGCGCCACGCCGGGCGCCACGCACTCGGCCGACGCGGGGCCCTCGGCGCCGGCCGCCACCGGCGCCGCCGGAGACTCGGAGCTCGCCTCCACCGGCAGCTCCGGTGTGCTCTGGTTCGTCGCCGTGTCAGGCGCGGGGCTGGTCGTGCTCGGCGCCGCCGTGGTCCTGATCCACGCATGGCGCCGTCGGTACCGCACTCTGGGCTGACGAAACGAGCGGACCCCGGGTCGGCGCGATGCCGACCCGGGGTCCGTTACGTGTGTCTCAGCGGCTCAGGTGAGCCGTGCCGCTTTAGAGGTCGAAGTAGAGCTCGAACTCGTGCGGGTGCGGGCGCAGCTGGATCGGGGCGATCTCGTGGGTGCGCTTGTAGTCGATCCAGGTCTCGATGAGGTCCGAGGTGAAGACACCGCCGGCCTGGAGGTACTCGTTGTCGTCCTCCAGGGCGCGGAGGACGGCCTCGAGGTTGGTCGGGACCTGCTGGACGTTGGCGTGCTCCTCGGGAGCCAGCTCGTACAGGTCCTTGTCGATCGGCTCCGCCGGCTCGATCTTGTTCTTGATGCCGTCGAGGCCCGCGAGGAGCAGCGCCGAGAAGGCGAGGTACGGGTTCGAGGACGGGTCCGGCGCGCGGAACTCGACGCGCTTGGCCTTCGGGTTCGAGCCCGTGATCGGGATGCGCATGGCGGCGGAGCGGTTGCGCTGCGAGTACACCATGTTGACCGGCGCCTCGAAGCCCGGGACCAGGCGGTGGTACGAGTTCACCGTCGGGTTGGTGAAGGCGAGCAGCGACGGGGCGTGCTTGAGGATGCCGCCGATGTAGTAGCGGGCGGTGTCCGAGAGGCCCGCGTAGCCGGTCTCGTCGTAGAACAGCGGGTCGCCGTTCGACCACAGCGACTGGTGGACGTGCATGCCCGAGCCGTTGTCGCCGAAGATCGGCTTCGGCATGAAGGTCGCGGTCTTGCCGTTCCGCCAGGCGACGTTCTTGATGATGTACTTGAACAGCATCAGGTCGTCGGCCGAGGCCAGCAGCGTGTTGAACTTGTAGTTGATCTCGGCCTGGCCGGCGGTGCCGACCTCGTGGTGCTGGCGCTCGACCTGAAGGCCGACGTTCTCCAGCTCCAGGGACATCTCCGAGCGCAGGTCGGCGAAGTGGTCGACCGGCGGGGCCGGGAAGTAGCCGCCCTTGTAGCGGACCTTGTAACCGCGGTTGTTCTCCTCCGCACCGGTGTTCCAGGCGCCGGCCTCGGAGTCGATGTGGTAGAAGCCCTGGTTCGCCGAGGTCTCGAAGCGGACCGAGTCGAAGACGTAGAACTCCGCCTCGGGGCCGAAGTAGGCGGTGTCGGCGATGCCGGTGGAGGCGAGGTACGCCTCGGCCTTCTTCGCGATGTTCCGCGGGTCGCGGCTGTAGGCCTCGCCCGTGATCGGGTCGTGGATGAAGAAGTTGATGTTCAGCGTCTTGTCGCGGCGGAAGGGGTCCACGCGCGCGGTCGACAGGTCGGCACGGAGCGCCATGTCGGACTCGTGGATCGCCTGGAAGCCGCGGATCGACGAACCGTCGAACGCGAGCTCCTCGGACGGGTCGAAAGCCGTCGCCGGGATCGTGAAGTGCTGCATCACACCCGGAAGGTCGCAGAAGCGGACGTCGACCATCTTGACGTCGTTGTCCTTGATGAACTTCTGGACCTCGTCGGCGTTCTGGAACCCGTGCGTCTGGGACATCCCACTCCTCCTACTCCCGGCCCGGGGAGGGGCGGGGTTTCAGCTTGGTCGTGCGGCCATTGCGGGTGGCACACGCTGGTCCCGACCATAGGCAGACGGGATTTCTCCGGCGTGACCCAATTGTTTCGTCCAAGTTAACCGGAGCCGGTGACGTTCCTCGATCCGACACCGGCGCGGCGCCCGCTCGCCTACCCGGGCCGAAGTGATCAAAACCGGGCACAGTACCGTGGTCGGGTGGACAACAGGCAAGCACTCGGATCGTGGCTCTCCGGCCCCCGTGCCGCGGCGGAGCAAGCAGGCGTGGACTTCGGATACCGGGGTCAGCAGCTGGGACTCCCCGAGGAGGGTCCCGGGTCGATCGCCCGCCCCGGACGCCGGCTCGGCGCTCTCGCCGTCGACTGGGCCCTCTGCCTGCTGATCGCATACGGCCTCATCACCGACAGCTACACCCAGGCCACCGGCAACTGGGCCCTGGCGCTCCTCTTCGTCGTGAGCGTCCTGACGGTCGGCACCGTCGGCTCGACGCCCGGCAAGCGCCTCTTCGGCCTGGGGGTCGTCTCGGTGAACGGCGGCCGCCTCGGCATCCTGCGCGTGGTGCTCCGCTCCGCGCTCGTCTGCCTCGCCATCCCGGCCCTCATCTGGGACCGCGACGGCCGCGGCCTCCACGACCGCCTCTCCGGAGCCGTCCAGGTCCGCATCTGAGCGGGACGCGCGTACGGCGAAGGCCCCGGACCGTTTCCTCGGTCCGGGGCCTTCGCCGTACGTGTCGTCGGGGGTCAGCGCATCTTTCCGCCGCGCGGCATCCGCATGCCCTTGGGCATCGGACCCTTAGGGAGGGGCATGTTGGACATGAGGTCACCCATGGCCCGAAGCCGGTCGTTGGCCGCGGTCACCTGCGGGCCGGTGAGCACGCGGGGCATCTTGAGCATGGTCGTACGGACCTTCTTCAGCGGCACCTGGCCCTCGCCGTCGCCGACGATGATGTCGTGCACCGGCACGTCCACCACGACGCGGCTCATGCGCTTCTTCTCGGCCGCGAGCAGGGACTTCACCCGGTTCGGGTTGCCCTCCGCGACGAGCACGATGCCGGCCCGGCCAACCGCGCGGTGCACGACGTCCTGGCTGCGGTTCATCGCGACCGCGGGGGTCGTCGTCCAGCCGCGCCCGACGTTCTGCAGCACCGCCGCCGCCGCACCCGGCTGGCCCTCCATCTGCGCGAAGGCCGCGCGCTCGGCGCGCCGCCCGAACACGATGGCCGCCGCGAGCAGCGCCAGGACGAAGCCCAGGATGCCCAGGTAGACCGGGTGGCCGATGAGGAAGCCGATCGCGAGGAGGACACCGAGTACGCCGATGCCCACGCCAGCGACGACAAGTCCGACCTTCGGGTCGGCCTTCCGGGTCATCTTGTACGTGAGGGCGATCTGCTTGAGTCGCCCCTGGTTCGCAGCGTCAGCGCTGCTCGTGTTTGCCTTCCTCGCCATGTCCTGAAGTTTACGTGGCCCGCGAGGCGCGGCCCGACGCGGCCTCCATCACATGCAGGGCCTCGACCCGGTCCCTCGCGTGTCGCCGGTCCTCCAGGACGGAGGTCCAGGCGTTGCGGCGGGCGGTGCGCTGGCCGCCGCCGAGCAGCAGGGCCTCCACCGCCCGCAGGGCGTCGGTGACGGACGGGATCGCGCTGACGCGGACATGGTGCGTCGATGCGGCCGGCATGGCGGGGTCCTCCCGTGGACGGTGGCGGTGAGTGAAACCAGGCTCACCGATCGGTGTTACCAGGGCGTGACCCGAGGGTCAAACACTGATGAAACGTTGATGCGGTGATCAGGGGTTCCGCCCCGGCGTGTCGTACGGGACAGGGGTGCCCGGAGACGGCGACGCGGCCCGTACCCCTCCGCTGACCTGCGGAGGCGTACGAGCCGCGTGGTGTTCACGAGGCGCCGGGGCGCGGTCAGACGGCCTGCGTGGCGTTGTCGACCGTGCCGCGCTTCTCGATCGCCTGCTGGAAGAGGCGGCCGGCGCGGTACGAGGAGCGGACCAGCGGGCCCGACATCACACCGGAGAAGCCGATCGCGTCGGCCTCGTCCTTCAGCTCCACGAACTCCTGCGGCTTCACCCAGCGCTCGACGGGGTGGTGCCGGACGGAGGGGCGCAGGTACTGGGTGATCGTGATGAGCTCGCAGCCCGCCTCGTGCAGCTGCCGGAGCGCCTCGCTGACCTCCTCGCGGGTCTCGCCCATGCCGAGGATCAGGTTCGACTTCGTGACCAGACCGTAGTCACGGGCCTGGGTGATGACGTCGAGGGAGCGCTCGTAGCGGAAGCCGGGGCGGATCCGCTTGAAGATGCGGGGGACGGTCTCGACGTTGTGCGCGAAGACCTCGGGGCGCGAGTCGAAGACCTCCTTGAGGAGCTCCGGCACCGCGTTGAAGTCGGGGGCGAGGAGCTCGACCTTCGTCCGGCCCTCGGCGCGGTCCGCAGTCTGCTGGTGGATCTGGCGGACGGTCTCCGCGTACAGCCAGGCGCCGCCGTCCTCCAGGTCGTCGCGCGCGACGCCGGTGATGGTGGCGTAGTTCAGGTCCATCGTGACGACCGACTCGCCGACGCGACGGGGCTCGTCGCGGTCGAGCGCCTCGGGCTTGCCCGTGTCGATCTGGCAGAAGTCGCAGCGCCGGGTGCACTGGTCACCGCCGATGAGGAAGGTGGCCTCGCGGTCCTCCCAGCACTCGAAGATGTTGGGACAGCCCGCCTCCTGGCAGACCGTGTGCAGGCCCTCGCTCTTCACGAGGCTCTGCATCTTCGTGTACTCCGGACCCATCTTCGCGCGGGTCTTGATCCACTCGGGCTTGCGCTCGATGGGGGTCTCGGCGTTCCGGACCTCCAGGCGCAGCATCTTGCGTCCGTCGGGGGCGACTGCGGACACATCGGCTCCTGTAGCTTCGATTCTTCGGCGCACACCAGGGTACGCCGTTGCTTCCCATGCCTTACTACGTCTGGCCAACCTCTGGCCAGCGCCACGCATTCCTCGCGGACCGCGTGCCTTCGTCCTCAGACGGCGGCGGGTTCCGTCGCCGGACGCTCGATCTCGCGCGGCTTGAGCTCCGCGTGCTCCAGGACGTCCCGCAGGTGGCGTTCCACCACCGGCAGCACCTCCGCGATCGTGAGATCGCGGCCGAGTTCGTTGGCGAGCGAGGTGACGCCCGCGTCCCGGATGCCGCAGGGGATGATCCGGTCGAACCACGCGTTGTCCGGGTTCACGTTCAGCGCGAAGCCGTGCATCGTGACGCCCTTGGCGACCCGGATGCCGATCGCGGCGAGCTTGCGGTCCTCGCGGCGCTGGCCGGCGTTGGACGGCGCGTACTCGGGCCCGTTCAGGCGCGGGTCGAACTCCTCGTCCGTGAGACGGGGGTCGAAGTCCAGGTTCAGCCCGCCGAAGGAAGGCCGCTGCTCGACCGGGTCGCCGAGAACCCACACACCGCTGCGCCCCTCGACCCGGGAGGTCTCCACGCCGAACTCGGCGGCGGTACGGATCAGGGCGTCCTCCAGGCGGCGGACGTGCGCGACGACGTCCACCGGGCGGGGCAGCTTCAGGATCGGGTAGCCGACCAGCTGGCCCGGACCGTGCCAGGTGATCTTGCCGCCGCGGTCCACGTCGACGACCGGCGTTCCGTCCAGCGGGCGCTCGCTCTCCGCCGTACGCCGTCCCGCCGTGTAGACCGGGGGGTGCTCGAGAAGCAGACAGGTGTCGGGGGTCTCGTCGGCGAAGCGGGCGGCGTGCACCTCGCGCTGCTTGTCCCACGCCTCCTGGTACTCGACGGCTTCCTCGCCGAACCCCAGGCGGACGAATCGCAGCTCACTCACGGCCATGCCTCCTCCTGGATGCCGGGGCCGGTCCCCGGGGGTCGTCCCGGGCCGGTGCGGCACCATGCGTCATTCACGCCCATGCCACTGTACGGCGGCGCGCCGGGCACCCCTCCGGCAGGTTGACGGGGAGGCCTACGTCAGCGATGCCGTCAATCCTCACACGATCGGATGAATGTGGGGCGAAGGTGGCGGTAAGGGCGGTCGGGACCGCTAAATTCGCGCCGTTCCATGAGGGTCCGAACGGGCTGCACCTGGGCCCGGAAGGCAGGAGACCGCACAGCTGATGACGGAACGACCACCGCAGCGCATCCCGAACCGCCAGCTCGCCGCGCTCATCGCCGAAGCCGGGTTCTCCCATGCGGGCCTCGCCAGACGAGTGGACCAGCTCGGTCTGGAGCACGGCCTCGACCTGCGGTACGACAAGACCTCCGTGACCCGCTGGCTCCGCGGCCAGCAGCCGCGCGGCACGACCCCCGCGCTCATCGCCGAGGTCTTCACCCGGCGCCTCGGCCGCCGCCTCTCCGCCCAGGACCTCGGACTCGACGCCTGCGCGCCGGTCTACGCGGGCCTGGAGTTCGCGGCGACGCCCGAGGAGGCCGTGGACATCGTCAGCGGGCTGTGGCGGAAGGACTCCGGCAGCCACGCGGAGCTCCGCAAGATCGCGTTCACGCCGGCGGGCCTGGTGGTCCCCAGCCGGGACTGGCTGATCGGCAGGGCCGACGAGCGGGTCGCGCGGGGTGAGCCGGCGCCGGGGGCGCGGCCGGTGCCGCCCCACGAGGCGCGCGCGCCGCACGCCCCGCGCCTTCCCGGCCCGGACCCGAGGGTCCCGCCCCAGGGCCGCTTCTCGGTCCCCCGGCAGCGGGGTACGGACCGGGGCCCCGGCCAGCGGGTCTCCAGCGGCGACATCGCGGCGCTCCGCTCCGTCGGCGAGCTCTTCCGGACGCTCGACCACGCGTACGGCGGCGGGCACGCGCGGCAGGCGCTCGTCAGGTACCTGGAGCACGAGGCGGAGCCGATGCTGCGCGGCACGTACGGGGAGTCCGTCGGCCGCCGGCTCTTCGCCGCGGCCGCCGACCTCACCCGGCTCGCCGGCTGGACCTCGTACGACATCGCGGCCCACGGCCTCGCGCAGCGGTACTTCGTCCAGGCCCTGCGGCTCGCGCAGGCCGCGGGGGACCGGGCGTACGGGTCGTACGTGCTCCTCACCATGAGCTGCCAGGCGGTCTACCTGGGCCACGGGCGCGAGGCCGTGCAGCTCGCGCGGGTGGCGCAGCAGGGAGTGGGCCCCGGGGCGCCGCCCGTCGTCCAGGCGATGCTCCACGCGATCGAGGCGCGGGGGCACGCGGTGCTCGGCGAGGCGCGGGTGTGCAGCGCGTCGCTGGTACGGGCGGAGCGGGCCCTGGAGGCGGCGCGGCCGGGGGACGAGGTGCCGTACTGGGCCCGGATGTTCGACGAGGCCCAGCTCGCGGACGAGCTGGGGCACTGCCACCGGGACCTCCAGCAGTACCGGCCGGCCGCGCAGCACGCGGAGCGGGCCCTCCAGCTGAGAGCCCCCGGCTTCGCCCGCAGCCGCCTCTTCTGCCGCGTCGTCCTGGCCACCTCCCGCCTGGCCCTCGGCGAACTGGACCAGGCGTGCGCGCTGGGGGCGGAGGCGGCGCAGCAGGCGTCGGAGATGCGGTCGGCGAGGGCGGTCGAATACGTCCGCGACTTCGAACGCCGCCTGGAGCCCTACCGAGACGCAGCCGCGGCCCGCACCTACCGAGACCGCGTGGCGGCCCTGGGCTGACCCGAGGCCTCCGGGCCTCCGGGCCTCCGGGCCTCTGGGCCTCCGGGCCTCTGGGCCTCTGGGCCTCTGGGCCTCTGGGCCTCTGGGCCTCTGGGCCTCTGGGCCTCTGGGCCTCTGGGCCTCTGGGCCTCCGGGCCTCTGGGCCTCTGGGCCTCCGGGCCTCCGGGCCTCCGGGCCCCCGGGCCTCCGGACCCCCGGGCCTCCGGGCTTCCGGGCCTGGGCTCATGGGACCCCGGAGTGCCGGGGCCCCATGCCCAGGGCCCTCGGCCTCCCGTGCCCCACGGGCCGCTTCGGCGTGGCGGGTGCCCGCCCCGGTCGGGCGGTGCCCGCATGCGTGGGCGGTGCCCGGCCGCACCTCCGTGTGGGCATTCGTCCCGCTGGGGCGGGACGGGTGGGCACACGGGACGGCGCCCCCTGCCGGGCCTAGGCTTCCGCGCATGGACCCGCACCCGGGGTGCGGCGCCGTGGTGGGTTGTGCCCACCCGCCCCCAAGCTCTTCGAGCAGGGGGGGACCCCCGGCCGTGCGGAACGCCTGCCCACAACCCGGGGGCCCGGCCCGAAGTCACCGCCCGGCGGCGCGCCGCCGCAACCCGGGCGGCTGTCCACGGGCACCGCCCGGAGGCGCGCCGCCACAACCCGGGCGGCAGCCGAAGGGACCGCGCGGCGGGGCGCCGCGAGAAGGGGGCCTCGTCAGGCCGCGTGCTCCGTGGGGACGGGGGCGGGGGCCGGGAGGCCCAGGTCCTTCAGGAGGGCTTCGGTGGCTCGGTGGGCCGAGGCGAGGGCTCCGTGGGGGGTGGACGTGTCGCGGTGGTCCCCGCACACGTACAGCCCCGCGAGGAGCCGGACGGGACGCCGCGCGTCGTGCGGCGGCGGCATCGACGGGACCGCGTCCGGCGTGTGGTGCAGCGCCAGCAGCTCCCAGTCGTCCGTCGACGTCCCGTACAGCGTCGCCAGGTGCTTCCGTACCCGCCGGTCCGCGTCGTCCGGCGGCGCCCCCAGGACGGTGGAGGTGATCAGGGGGCGGGAGGTGGGGGAGCGGGTCGGGTCCACGGCGTTCATGACCGCCGTGTGGGACACCGGCCCCCCGGGGTCGGACTCCAGGAACAGGGACGGGTCCGCCGTCGGCGCCGCCGGTGCCGTGTGGTGGAGCACCGTCACCGGGTGGAAGCCCGGCGTCCGCAGCCCCGGCAGCAGCGCCGCCGCCGACCGCGCCCCCGTCGCGAGAAGCATCGCCCGGCAGCCGAACACCCCGTGCTCCGCCGTCGTGACCCGGGAGACGGACACGTCCGTCACCCGGACGCCGGTGCGGACCGTCCCGGCCGGGAGGGCCGCCGCCAGGCGCTCGGGGAGCGCCGAGGAGCCTCCCTCGGGTACGGCGAGACGGCCCCGCGCGAAGGCCCGCAGGGCCAGGTCGGCGCGGCGGCTCGACGTCCCCAGGTCCGGGTCGGAGAGGAGCGCCGCGAGCAGGGGCCGCAGCACCCCCTGGACCGTCCGTGCCGGCAGCCGCGCCGACAGCGCCTCGCGCGCCGTCCGCTCGGGACGGGCGAGCAGTCGCTGGGACGGGGTAGCGGCCAGGCGGACCAGCGAGGCTCCGAGCCGCGCCTGGTCGAGGGAGGCCGCCGGCCGCCGGGGGGCGCTCGCGAGGGCGCGCGCCACGTTCAGCGCTCCCCCCACGCTCCGGGGGCGGGTGTGCGACGCGCCCCACCGCGCGTGCCGCCCGTCGCTGTGCACGATCACCCCGGGCGCGAACGGGCGCAGCGACAGCCCGGCGAGCCCCGGTGTCGCCCGCAGCTCCTCGGCCGAGAGCGTGAGCAGCGGCCCCACCCGGTCGAGGAGGAAGCCGTCGACGGCGTCGGTGGCCATCCGGCCGCCGACCCGCTGCTCCTCCTCCAGGACGAGGACGTCGAGCCCGGCCCCGACCAGCCGGTGGGCGGCAGCGAGTCCCGCGATCCCGGCTCCGACGATGACGACGTCGACGGTCTCCGTGGCCTCCGTGGCCTCCTTGGTTCCCGTGACGTCCGTTCGCTGTGCGGTACTTGAGGTCTTTGCGGTACTGAGCACGTGCCCCTCCCCAGGTCGGCGCCGCCGGTGGGAGGCGTTATGCCCCCAACCGGCCCCCGGAATGCCCGAGTTCGCGGTCGTTTCACGCAATGGGCATCGAGCGTAGGCAGCGCTCCCACGGAAGTCGTCCCGCGCGCACCGGGGTTCACGCAGCACGGGGGAGCGCAAGCCCCTCGGGGCGGGGAGGATTCAGCGCGCCGCCGCCCTGATCGCCTCGTCGATCGTCGGGAACGCGAAGGTGAATCCGGACTCCAGGAGGCGGGCCGGCAGCACCCGCTGACTGCCCAGCACGTCCTGCGCGAAGTCGCCGAGGACCAGCCGCAGCGCCGGTGCCGGGACCGCGCAGACCGTCGGGCGGCGCAGGACCCGCCCCATCGCCGCCGTCACCTCGCGGTTGGTGACCGGCTCGGGGGCGGTGAGGTTCACGGGGCCCGACAGGGACGGGGTGTCGACCAGGTGCCGCAGGGCCGCCACCTCGTCGTGGAGCGAGATGTGGGACCAGTACTGGCGCCCGTCGCCCATCCGCCCGCCGAGCCCGGCGCGGAAGACGGGGAAGAGCCGCCCCCACGCGCCGCCCTCGCGGGCCACGACGAGGCCCGTACGGGCGTACGTGACCCGGATGCCCGCCTCCTCGGCCGGGGCCGCCGCGGCCTCCCACTCCACGCAGACCGAGGGCAGGAAGCCCGTGCCCGCCGGGGCGCTCTCGTCCACCGCGCGGCTGCCGGTGTCCCCGTACCAGCCGAGCGCCGTGCCGCAGACCAGGGCCTCCGGCGGGTGGGCGAGCCCGGCGAGGGCCTGGGAGATCGCGGTCGTCCCGAGGACCCGGCTGTCGCGGATCTCCCGCTTGTACGCCTCGGTCCAGCGGCGCTCGCCGACGCCCGCGCCCGCCAGGTGCACCACCGCGTCCACGCCGACGAGCCCGGCGGCGTCCACGTACAGCCGCTTCGGGTCCCATTCGACCTCGTCGGCGGTCGCGGCCGGCCGGCGGACCAGCCGGAGGACGTCGTGGCCGTCGGCGCGCAGGGAGCGGACGAGGGCCGCGCCGATGAGCCCGGAGGCCCCGGTGACGGCGACCCGCTTACGGGTGGCGGAAGGCTTCATGACCCCATCCTGCCCTTCCGCCGTCCGCGCGTGGCACAGTGGCCGCCATGATCGAGCCGAAGTCTCCGGACACGCCCGAGTCGCACGAGACGCCCGAGTCGCACGAGACGCCCGAGTCGCACGAGACGCCCGAGTCGCACGAGACGCCTGAGGCGCCTGAGGCGCCTGAGGCGTCCGAGACGCGGATACGTGCCGCCGTGCCGGACGACGGCCCCGCGCTCGCCGTGCTCGACGCGGACGCCTGGTCGACGCTCCACGCCGTGCTGCCCCGGCCGACAGAGCCGTACCCGCCGTTCTTCGACGAGCGCCACCTCGTGGAGGACTACCTCGTGGCCGTCCACGACGGGGCGCTCGTCGGGTACGTGCGGACGGTCCCCCCGACCCCGCTCGCCGCCACCGCCCACGTCCGCCAGATCCAGGGCCTCGTCGTCGCCGAGTCCGCCCGGGGGAAGGGCGTGGCGCGGGCGCTGCTGCGCGCCGCCGCGGACCGGGCGCGCGCGGAGGGCGCGCGCCGGATCACCCTGCGGGTCCTCGGGCACAACGCGCCGGCGCGTGCGCTGTACGCCTCCGAGGGGTACGTGGTCGAGGGACTGCTGCCGGGCGAGATGCTGATCGCCGGGCAGTACGTGGACGACGTCCTCATGGGCCGCTCCCTGCTCGACTCCTGAGTCACGCCCCGGCCGCGTCGCCCAGCAGCCTCATCCCGCCCATCAGTTCGCGCAGGCACCGGACGGCGAGTTCCGCCGGTGAGCCCGGGCCGCGTACCGGGGCGTCCGACTCCGCCCAGCTCTCCAGGGCGATCCGGATCGCGTCCGTTGCCGCCGCCGCCGCGAGCCGTACCTCCAAGGGGTCGGCGTCCGGCCCCGCGAGCCCGGCGACGACCTCGCGCAGCCGTTCCTCGGACTCCTGGTTGACCCGGTACCAGACGGCCCGCAGGGCGGGGTCCTCGGTGGCCGCCCGCAGGAGGCCGCGCGTCCAGCGCAGGCCCTCGGCGGCCGTCTCGTCCTGCGCGCCGAGGGATTCGGCGATCGATTCCTCCAGGACGGCGGGGAGCCCGTCGGCCGCCTCGGCCCGGTGCTCCGCGAGGCGCTCGCGCCACCGCTCGGCGCCCACCGCGAGCAGTGGCGCCACCGCGTCCTGCTTCGAGCGGAAGTAGCGGTAGAAGGTGCGCAGCGCGACGCCCGCCCGCTGCGCGATGTCCTCGGCCGTGGTGCCGTCGGGGCCGCGCTCGGTGAAGAGCTCGGCGGCGGCGCGCGCGATGTCCAGCTGCGTGGCCGCCTTGCGGCGCTCCGTCAGGGTTTGCGTGGGGGGCGTGGCGCCCTCGGGCTTGGTGCTCACCCACGAAGCGTACGCCCCCGAATGCCCAAAGTGCACGATATGCAGCTATGGCAAAACGTGCCACTTGGGCGTACGGTGGCAGCACTTTCCGCAAAGCTTTCCCGAGAGGTTGTCGCCATGACCCAGCTGACCCGTTACGAAGGACGCCGCGCCCTCATCACCGGCGGCGGCTCCGGCATCGGCCAGGCCACCGTCCTGCGCCTCCTCGCCGAGGGCGGCCGGGTCGTCGCCGCCGACATCAGCGAGGACGGCCTGAAGGACACCGTCGCCAAGGCCGGCGACGCCGCCGACCGCCTCACCACGGTCGTCGTGAACGTCGGCGACGAGGCGTCCGTACGGGCCGGCGTCGCCGCCGCCGTCGAGGCCCTCGGCGGCCTGGACGTCCTGGTCAACGCGGCCGGCATCCTGCGCTCCTCGCACACCCACGAGACGAGCCTCGACTCCTTCGAGCAGGTGCTCCGGATCAACCTCACCGGCACCTTCCTCATGATCCGCGAGGCGATCCCCGCCCTCCTGGAGGGCAGCGACGCGGCCGTCGTCAACTTCTCCTCGACCTCCGCGAACTTCGCCCACCCCTACATGGCGGCCTACGCGGCCAGCAAGGGCGGCATCCAGTCCATGACCCACGCCCTCGCCGCCGAGTACTCCAAGCAGAACATCCGCTTCACCGCCGTCCAGCCCGGCTCGATCTCCTCCGGCATGACCGACGGCTCCGGTGCCAGCAAGCAGTCCATGGGCCCCGGCCTCCCCGAGGACACCGACTGGTCGCTCTTCGCCAAGCTGGCCCCCGCCCTCGGCCAGGGCTTCGCCGGCCCGGAGACCGTCGCGAGCGTCGTCGCCATGCTGGCCTCCGAGGACGGCAGGTTCATCACCGGCACGGAGGTCCGTGTCGACGGCGGGACGCACTTCTGATGTCCTCGCGTGCGGCACGCGAGTTCGGCGGACGGACGGCCGTCATCACCGGCGCCTCCTCCGGCATCGGCGCCGGGCTCGCCCGGGAGGCGGCGCGGCTCGGCATGAAGCTGGTCCTCGCCGACATCGCCGCCGACCGGCTCGCCCTCTTCGCCGAGGAGCTGCGGGCCGGCGGCGCCGAGGTCGAGTCCGTGGTGACCGACGTGTCGGTGCCCGCCTCCGTCGAGGCGCTCGCCGACACCGCGTACACCCGCTTCGGCACGGTCGACCTGCTCGTCAACAACGCCGGGATCATGGCTCTCGGCTACTCCTGGGAGATCCCGGCCGAGCGCTGGGACGCCATGCTCCGCGTCAACATCGGCGGGTACGTCAACGGGATCCGCGCCTTCGTCCCGCGCATGCTGGAACGCGGCGAGAAGGCCTGGGTGGTCAACGTGTCCTCGGTCGGCGGCCTGCTGCCGAGCCCGCTGATGGCCCCGTACAGCGTCACCAAGTTCGGCACGCTCGCGCTGACCGAGTCGCTGTACTACGAGATGGCGATGAAGCAGGCTCCGATCCAGGTGTCCGTCGTGACGCCCGGCTCGGTCAAGAGCGAGATCTTCTCGGCCGCCAGGCCGGGACAGACCGCGCCCCCGGAGGTCACCGCCTTCGGCGAGCACCTCCAGAACCTCGCCGACGAACACGGGCTCACGCCCGAGGAGCACGCCGAGCGCGTCTTCGAGATGGTCGCCGAGGGGAAGTACTGGGCGATCCCGCAGCCGGAACAGCTCTTCCCGGCCCTCCAGCCGCGTACGGACATGATCCTCGCGCAGGAGAACCCCAGCCTCCAGCTGGGCTGAGCCGAGAGGCGGACCCCGTCCCCCGCGGGGTCCGCCTCTCTTCCGTCTCTCTTCCGTCACGACGTCCCGAAGCGCTGCCACAGCCTCGGCAGGCGCGCGGCGAGCGCGTCGTCGTCCTCCAGGTCGAGCGGCGCGCCCATCGGCTCCCCGCCCGGCATCGGAATCCCCAGGTCGGGCGTCTCGGCGCCGGTCAGCTGCTCGTACGCCTCGTCCGCCGCGAACCCGATCTCCTCGCCGTCCCCGTCGATCTCCACGTCGAAGTCGAGGAGCAGCTCCGCCAGCGCGTCCGGCTCGTGCAGCGCGCCCTCGAAGACGTCCCGGCCCTGGCCGATGAGCCAGCAGCGGAAGGAGTCGAAGGTCTCGTCGCCCGCCCCGTCGAAGATCAGGGCCGCCGCGCCCCACAGGTCCCAGAGGTACGCGCGGTTGTAGCGGGCCTCGAAGTGGCGGGCGTAGTCGAGCACGGAGTCGGGATCCAGCCTGGTCAGCCTCTCCACGAGCAGATCGGCCTGATCCTCGGGGTCGCCCTCGGCGGCCTCGCGGGTGGCGTCGATGATCTCCCAGAACTCCGTCTCGTCCATCACGGGACCAGCATCGTGGGTCGGCGGGCGCGGCGCACCCGGAATGACCGGACGGAATCCGGACAGAAGATGTCGTACTTTCCTGTCAGGGTGGAGCGCATGACGAAGGACAACGCATCTCTCCGCGGACGTGTCTGCCTGGTCGCCGGGGCCACCCGGGGCGCGGGGCGGGCCATCGCCGTCCAGCTCGGCACGGCCGGGGCCACGGTGTACGTGACCGGGCGCACGACCCGCGAGAAGCTCAGCGAGGTCGGCCGCGCGACCGAGACCATCGAGGAGACGGCCGAACTGGTGACGGCCGCCGGCGGCGAGGGCGTCGCCGTCCCCACCGACCACCTGGACCCCGGACAGGTCCGGGCCCTGGTCGAGCGGATCGACCGCGAGCGGGGCCGGCTCGACGTGCTCGTCAACGACGTGTGGGGCGGCGAGCACCTCATCGGCTCCGCGTTCGGGAAGAAGACCTGGGAGCTCGACCTCGCGGCCGGCCTCAGGATGCTCGAACTCGGGGTCCGGACGCACGCCATCACCTCGCACACGGCGCTGCCGCTGCTCGTCCGCCACCCGGGCGGGCTCGTCGTCGAGGTCACCGACGGCACGGCCGCGTACAACGCCACCCGCTTCCGCGAGAACCTCTTCTACGACCTCGCCAAGAACGCCCCGATCCGGATGGCCTTCGGCCTCGGCAAGGAGCTGGAGGAGTACGGGGGCACGGCGGTCGCGCTCACCCCCGGCTGGCTGAGGTCGGAGCAGATGCTCACCACCTTCGGCGTGACCGAGGAGACCTGGCGCGACGCGCTGGAGAAGGTCCCCGACTTCGCGATCTCCGAGTCCCCGGTCTACGTCGGCCGCGCGGTCGCCGCCCTGGCCGCCGACCCCGACCGCCACCGCTGGAACGGACAGTCCCTGTCGAGCGCCGGGCTGGCGGGGGAGTACGGCTTCACGGACGCGGACGGCTCACGGCCGGACGCCTGGGGGTTCATCGTCGCGAGCGAGAACGCGAGCGAGACGGGGAGCGAGACGGGTAAGCCGGACCCGGCGGACTACCGGTAGAGCTCGCCGAGCCCCCGCGCCGCCTCGGCGAACCGTTCCCGCAGCGGCGCCGGGGCCAGGACCTCCGCCTCCGGCCCGAGGCCGAGCAGCTGGCCGAGGGCGACCTCCTCGCTCTCCACCCGCAGCACGATCCGCACCCGCCCGTCCGCCTCCCCCTTCGCGGCGGCCAGCGCCTCCTCCGCCGCCGCGCGGTCCGTCACGTACGGGAGCCTCCGCGCGCCCGCCTCCGTGAGCCGCAGCTCCACCTCCGTACGCAGGAGGGAGCGGGCGAACTCGGCGGCGCGGTCGGACCAGAACTCCGCGAGGTCGAACCCGGTGTCGCGGAGGAAGGGCTCGCCCATCGCCACCGCCGTGAAGCGGTCCACGCGGTACGTGCGGAACGCGGAGCCCGAACGGGCGCAGAGGTACCAGACCCCGGCTTTGAGGACGAGGCCGTACGGCTGGAGCTCCCGCTCCACCTCCTCGCCGTCGCCGCGGCGGTAGCGGGCCGCGAGCCCGCGGTCCTCCCAGACCGCCTCGGCCACCGGGGCGAGCAGGTCGGGGGTCTCCGGCTCCTGGTACCAGCCGGGCGCGTCCAGATGGAAGCGACGGCCGGCCGCGTCGGGAGCGTCCCGCAGGGAGGGCAGCAGCGCCGCCGAGACCTTCAGCCGGGCCGCCGAGGCCGCGTCCTCCAGGCCCATGTCCCGCAGCGCGCCCGGCAGTCCGGACAGGAACAGGGCCTCGGCCTCGCCGCGGGCCAGGCCGGTCAGGCGCGTACGGTACCCGCCGACCAGGCGGTACCCGCCGGACCTGCCCCGCTCCGCGTACACCGGCACCCCCGCCTCCGAGAGGGCGAGGGCGTCCCGGGTGACGGTCCGCTCCGACACCTCCAGCTCCTCGGCCAGTTCGGCCGCCGTCATCGATGGACGCGACTGGAGGAGCAGGACCATCTTGATGAGGCGGGCGGCACGCATGAACCCATCATGCGTGCCGCCCGCCTCGGTGGAGCCTTCGGGGAGGACCCTTACAGGCCGTAGCGCTCGCGCGCCTCCTTCACGGCCGTCGCGCGGATCTCGCCGCGGCGGGCCAGCTGGGCCAGGGTCGCGACGACGATCGACGGGGCGTCGACGCCGAAGTGGCGGCGGGCCGCCTCGCGGGTGTCCGACAGGCCGAAGCCGTCGGCGCCGAGCGAGGTGTAGTCCTGCTCGATCCACTGCGCGATCTGGTCCGGGACCTGGCGCATGTAGTCGGAGACCGCGAGGACCGGGGAGGTGATGCCCGCGAGGGCCTCACGGATGTACGGGACCTGCTCCTCGCCGCGCAGGAGGGCCGCGTCGGCCTCCAGGGCGTCACGGCGCAGCTCCGTCCAGGAGGTCGCGGACCACACGTCGGCGGCCACGCCCCACTCCTCGGCCAGCGTCTTCTGGGCCTCCAGGGCCCAGTGGATCGCGGTGCCGGAGGAGAGCAGCTGGATGCGGGCGGCGTTCGCGGGCAGGTCGAGACCGGCCGACTCCGCCGTGTTGAAGCGGTAGAGGCCCTTGACGATGCCCTCGTCGATGCCGGACGGCTTGGCCGGCTGCGGCATCGGCTCGTTGTAGACCGTCAGGTAGTAGAAGACGTTCTGGTCCTCGCCCTCGGCGGCCTCGCCGTACATCCGGCGCAGACCCTCCTTGACGATGACCGCGACCTCGTAGGCGAACGCCGGGTCGTAGGTCAGCGCCGCCGGGTTGGTGGCCGCGATCACCGGCGAGTGGCCGTCGGCGTGCTGGAGGCCCTCACCGGTCAGGGTCGTACGGCCGGCGGTCGCGCCGACGAGGAAGCCGCGGCCGAGCTGGTCGCCGAGCTGCCACATCTGGTCGGCGGTCCGCTGCCAGCCGAACATCGAGTAGAAGATGTAGAACGGGATCATCGCCTCGCCGTGCGTGGAGTACGCGGTGGAAGCGGCGATGAAGTCGGCCATCGAACCGGCCTCGGTGATCCCCTCGTTGAGGATCTGGCCGTTGACGGCCTCCTTGTAGTACATCAGCTGGTCGCGGTCGACCGGCTCGTACGTCTGGCCCTTGGGGGAGTAGATCCCGAGCGACGGGAACAGGCTCTCCATGCCGAAGGTGCGGGCCTCGTCCGGGACGATCGGGACCCAGCGCTTGCCGGTCTCCTTGTCGCGGATCAGGTCCTTGATGAGACGCACGAACGCCATCGTGGTCGCCATCGACTGCGAGCCGGAGCCCTTGTCGAAGGCGGCGAAGGCCTTCTCGGCCGGGGCCGGGAGCGGCGCGAGCGCGTGGGTGCGGCGGGCCGGGGCGGGGCCGCCGAGGGCCGCGCGGCGCTCCTGGAGGTAGCGGACCTCGGGGGAGTCGGCGCCGGGGTGGCCGTAGGGCACCTGGCCGTCGACGAACTGCGCGTCCGAGATGGGGAGTTCGAGAAGGTCACGCATGTTCTTGAACTCGTCGGTCGTGAGCTTCTTCATCTGGTGGTTCGCGTTCTTCGACGCGAAGCCCTCACCGAGGGTGAAGCCCTTGACGGTCTGCGCGAGGATGACCGTCGGCGCGCCCTTGAACTCCAGGGCGGCCTTGTACGCGGCGTACACCTTGCGCGGCTCGTGGCCACCGCGCGAGAGGTGGAAACACTCGAGGATCTTGTCGTCGGACAGCAGCTGCGCCATCGCGGCGAGCTCCGGGTCCTTGCCGAAGAAGTCCTGGCGGATGTAGGCGGCGTCGCGGGTCTGGTACGTCTGGACCTGCGCGTCCGGCACCTCGCGGAGGCGGCGGACGAGGGCGCCGGTGGTGTCGAGCGCGAAGAGCTCGTCCCAGGCGTTGCCCCACAGCGACTTCACGACGTTCCAGCCGGCGCCGCGGAACTGGGCCTCCAGCTCCTGCACGATCTTGAAGTTGGCGCGGACCGGGCCGTCGAGGCGCTGCAGGTTGCAGTTGATGACGAAGGTCAGGTTGTCGAGACCCTCGCGGGCGGCGAGTGCGAGTGCCGCCGTCGACTCGGGCTCGTCCATCTCGCCGTCGCCGAGGAAGGCCCAGACGTGGGACGCGGAGACGTCCTTGATGCCGCGGTTCGTCAGGTAGCGGTTGAAGCGCGCCTGGTAGATCGCGGAGAGGGGGCCGAGACCCATGGAGACGGTGGGGAACTCCCACAGCCAGGGGAGGCGGCGCGGGTGCGGGTAGGAGGGCAGGCCGTTGCCGCCGGACTCCTGCCGGAAGTTGTCGAGGTGGCCCTCGCCCAGGCGGCCGTCCAGGAACGCGCGGGCGTAGATGCCGGGGGCGGCGTGACCCTGGATGTAGAGCTGGTCGCCGGAACCGTCGGCTTCCTTGCCCTGGAAGAAGTGGTTGAAGCCCGTCTCGTAGAGCCAGGCCGCGGAGGCGAAGGTGGCGATGTGGCCGCCGACGCCGTACTTGGAGCCGCGGGTGACCATCGCGGCCGCGTTCCAGCGGTTCCAGGCGGTGATCTTCCGCTCCATCTCCTCGTCGCCGCCGGACGCGCCGATGGACGGCTCGGCGGAGGTGGGGATGGTGTTGACGTAGTCCGTCTCCAGGAGCTTCGGCAGGGCGAGGCCCGCGCCTTCGGCGTGCTGGAGCGTGCGGCGCATCAGGTAGGCGGCCCGGTGGGGGCCGGCGGCCTTGGTGACGGCGTCGAGGGAGGCCGCCCACTCGGCGGTCTCCTCGGTGTCACGGTCCGGGAGCTGGTCGAGCTCGCTCGGAATCTTGCCTACGGGATCGGTCATGATCGCCGCCTTCCGGACAGGTGGGGTGGAGATAAGGGGGGCCATGTCTGGCAGGACAGGGCGAAGGGCCGGGTGACGGCCCGCCGAAGACTGTAAACCGACGATCGATGATCGATCAAAGGGTTGAAGACAGAAACCTCTTCAAATCGAGAAAGTCGGCACAGGGTGCCAGGAACGAGGGCACCCGGTGCCGCGATTTTGCCCCGTTTTCGCAGGTCGGAACGGCTGTACGGAGCGGATGGGCGCACGAATGAGCGGGCCCGTCCGAAGACGAGCCCGCTCACTGTGAGTAATGCCATGCGGGGCGTACGGGGCTCAGGCCCGGGGCGCGCAGCCCAGCACGTGCGCCTTCACGAGCGCCCCGATGTTCGGATCGCCCCTCCGGAAGGCCTCCACCAGCTCCTGGTGCTCCTCCGCGTACGACTTCTGGACCGTGCCGAGCCAGCGGATCGACAGGGCCGTGAAGACCTCGATGCCGAGCGTCTCCCAGGTGTGCAGCAGTACGGCGTTGCCCGCCGCCTTCACCAGCTCCCGGTGGAAGGCCACCGTGTGCCGGACCTGCGCGGTCCCGTCGGCGGCCGCGTCGGCCTCGTACAGGGCTGCCACGTGCGGCTCCAGGGTCGAGCAGTCGGTCGCGAGCCGCCCGGCGGCCAGCTCGGCCGCGATCTGCTCCAGACCCGCCCGGACCGGGTAGCTCTCCTCCAGGTCGGCCGCCGTGAGGTTGCGGACCCGGACGCCCTTGTTCGGCGCCGACTCGATCAGCCGCAGCGACTCCAGCTCGCGCAGCGCCTCGCGGACCGGGGTCTGGCTGACCTCCAGCTCGGTCGCGATCCGGCGCTCCACGATGCGCTCGCCCGGCTTCCAGCGGCCGCTGACGATCCCCTCCACGATGTGCTCGCGGATCTGTTCGCGCAGCGAGTGGACGACGGGGACGGTCATGAAGGCTCCTCGGGGAGTGTTGACCCTTAGACAATACGGCGACGCCCCCGCCCGGAAACACTTCCGGGCGGGGGCGCCGCAGGTGAGGCTCGTTACGTTGCGCCTCGACGGCGCGACGCGGTCACGGCTCAGAGACCGAGGTCGACCTCGAACTCGCCGGCCTCCAGGATCGCCTTGACGGCCGTCAGGTAGCGGGCGGCGTCGGCGCCGTCCACCAGACGGTGGTCGTAGGAGAGCGCGACGTAGGTCATGTCGCGGATCGCGATCGTCTCACCCAGGTCCGGGTGGTTGATGACGACCGGACGGCGCACGGTGGCGCCGATGCCCAGGATGGCGACCTGGTTCGGGGGCACGATGATCGTGTCGAACAGCGCGCCGCGCGAACCGGTGTTGGAGATGGTGAAGGTCGCACCGGCGAGGTCGTCCGGCGTGATCTTGCTGGCGCGCACGGCGCCGGCCAGCTCCGCGGTCTTCTTCGAGATACCGGCGATGTTGAGGTCGCCCGCACCCTTGATGACCGGGGTCATCAGACCCTTCTCGGAGTCCACCGCGATACCGATGTTCTCGGTGTCGAAGTAGGTGATCGTGCCCTCGTCCTCGTTGATCCGGGCGTTGATGACCGGGTAGGCCTTCAGCGCCTGGGCGGCCGCCTTGACGAAGAACGGCATCGGGGAGAGCTTGACGCCCTCACGAGCCGCGAACGCGTCCTTGGCACGGGCGCGCAGCTTCATCAGCTTGGTGATGTCGACCTCGACGACCGAGGTCAGCTGGGCCTGGCCGTGCAGCGCCTTCATCATGTTGTCGCCGATGACCTTGCGCATGCGGGTCATCTTGACGGTCTGACCGCGCAGCGGGGAGACCTCGAGCGACGGGGCCTTCGAGGCGGCCGGGGCGGCGGCCGGAGCGGCCGGAGCCACGGCGGCGGCCTTCTTGGCCTCGGCGGCGGCGAGGACGTCCTGCTTGCGGATGCGACCGCCGACGCCCGAACCCTTCACGGCCGACAGGTCGACACCGTTCTCGGTGGCGAGCTTGCGGACCAGCGGGGTCACGTACGCGCCGTCCTCGGCCGGCGTGGCCGGAACCGGGGTGACGAGCGCCGGAGCGATCGACGGGGCGGCCGGGGCGACCGGGGCCGGGGCGGCCACGGGAGCGGCCGGGGCGACCGGAGCCGGGGCGGCGACCGGGGCGGCCGGAGCCACCGGGGCGGGCGCGGCGACCGGAGCCGGGGCGGCGGCGGGGGCGGCCGGGGCAGCCGGGGCGGCGGCGGCCGGAGCGGCACCCGCGGCACCGATGACGGCGAGCTTGGCGCCGACCTCGGCGGACTCGTCCTCGGCGACGACGATCTCCAGGAGAACGCCGGAGACCGGCGCCGGGATCTCGGTGTCGACCTTGTCCGTGGAGACCTCGAGCAGCGGCTCGTCGGCCTCGACGGTCTCGCCGACCGACTTCAGCCAGCGGGTCACGGTGCCCTCGGTGACGGACTCGCCCAGGGCGGGCAGCACGACGTCGGTGCCGGCGGCACCACCGGCGGCCGGAGCCGCGGCGGGGGCCTCGGCGACCGGCGCCGGGGCGGCCGGAGCCTCGGCCACGGGGGCCGGGGCGGCGGCCGGGGCCGGAGCGGCCTCGGCGGCCGGGGCGGCGGCCGGGGCCGGGGCGCCCGTGCCGTCGTCGATGATGGCCAGCTCGGCGCCGACCTCGACCGTCTCGTCCTCGGCGACCTTGATGGAGGCCAGGATGCCCGAGGCGGGGGCGGGGATCTCGGTGTCGACCTTGTCGGTCGAGACCTCGAGCAGCGGCTCGTCGGCCTCGACACGCTCACCCTCGGCCTTGAGCCAGCGGGTGACGGTGCCCTCGGTGACGCTCTCGCCGAGCGCCGGCAGGGTTACGGAAACCGACATGGTTTCAGTTGCTCCTAACGAATTGCGGAAAGTGGTCGTCGCGCCCTGTGATGACGGGAACCGTCAGTCGTGGGAGTGCAGAGGCTTGCCGGCCAGGGCCAGGTGGGCCTCGCCGAGCGCCTCGTTCTGCGTCGGGTGGGCGTGGATGAGCTGCGCGACCTCGGCCGGCAGCGCCTCCCAGTTGTAGATCAGCTGCGCTTCGCCGACCTGCTCGCCCATGCGGTCACCGACCATGTGGACGCCGACCACGGCACCGTCCTTGACCTGGACGAGCTTGATCTCGCCCGCGGTCTTGAGGATCTTGCTCTTGCCGTTGCCCGCCAGGTTGTACTTCAGGGCGACGACCTTGTCCGCACCGTAGATCTCCTTGGCCTTGGCCTCGGTGATGCCGACGGAGGCGACCTCGGGGTGGCAGTACGTCACCCGCGGCACGCCGTCGTAGTCGATCGGAACGGCCTTCAGGCCCGCGAGGCGCTCCGCGACGAGGATGCCCTCGGCGAAGCCCACGTGCGCGAGCTGGAGCGTCGGGACGAGGTCGCCCACGGCCGAGATCGTCGGCACGTTGGTACGCATGTACTCGTCGACCAGGACGTAGCCGCGGTCCATCGCGACGCCCTGCTCCTCGTAACCGAGACCGGCGGAGACCGGGCCGCGGCCGATCGCGACGAGCAGCACCTCGGCCTCGAAGGTCTTGCCGTCGGCCAGGGTGACCTTGACGCCGTTGTCGGTGTACTCGGCGCCCTGGAAGAAGGTGCCGAGGTTGAACTTGATGCCGCGCTTGCGGAACGCGCGCTCAAGAAGCTTCGAGCTGTTCTCGTCCTCGACCGGGACGAGGTGCTTCATGCCCTCGATGACCGTCACGTCGGTGCCGAAGGACTTCCACGCCGAGGCGAACTCGACGCCGATGACACCGCCGCCGAGGATGATCGCGGACTCGGGGACCCGGTCCAGGTTCAGCGCGTGGTCCGAGGTGATGATCCGGTTGCCGTCGATCTCCAGGCCGGGGAGCGACTTCGGCACGGAGCCGGTGGCGAGGAGGACGTGACGGCCCTCGACGCGACGGCCGTCGACGTCGACCGAGGTCGGGCTGGACAGGCGGCCCGTGCCCTCGATGTACGTGACCTTGCGGGAGGCGACGAGACCCTGGAGACCCTTGTAGAGGCCCGAGATCACGTCGTCCTTGTACTTGTGCACGCCCTTGATGTCGATGCCCTCGAAGGAGGCCTTGACACCGAACTGCTCCGCCTCGCGCGCCTGGTCGGCGACCTCGCCGGCGTGGAGCAGGGCCTTCGTCGGGATGCAGCCGTTGTGCAGGCAGGTGCCGCCGAGCTTGTTCTTCTCGATCAGTGCGACGTCCAGGCCCAGCTGCGCTCCGCGCAGCGCCGCGGCGTAACCGCCGCTACCGCCGCCGAGGATCACTAGGTCGAAAACGGTGCTGGCGTCGTTCGCCACGTCACGTCCTCCATGCATGTGCGCTCGTCGCCGGTCTTCCATGACCGGGCGGCGGCTGGTGTCCGGCCGCTTTATTTCGGCCCTGTGGTGGGGGCCCTGTCCTGCCGAGAACCCATCTTCGCACTTGTTGACGGACGACGGGACGCGGGGCCGTGCTCTGAGACGGCCGATCGTCCGTACGGCGGGCTCTCCGCAGCGTACGAAGGTACGGATTTCGTCGCGAGCGAACAGATGTCGAACAAACGGGTACGGCCCCGGGCGCGATGCCCGGGGCCGTACCGTCACGCCACGGCGCGGATGGCTCAGATCTCGCCGTCGGCGGTGCGCTCGGCCAGCTTGACCAGGGTGCGCACCGAGGAGCCGGTGCCGCCCTTCGGGGTGTACCCGTACGGGGCGCCCTCGTGGAAGGCCGGGCCGGCGATGTCGAGGTGGGCCCAGGTGATGCCCTCGCCGACGAACTCCTGCAGGAAGAGACCGGCGACCAGGCCGCCGCCCATCCGGACGCCCATGTTCGCCATGTCGGCGGTGGAGGAGTCCATGGACTTGCGCATGTCCGCGGGGAGCGGCATCGGCCAGGACTGCTCGCCGACCTCGTCCGCGATCTCGTGGATCGCGGTACGGAAGTCGTCGTCGTTGGCCATGATGCCGAAGGTGCGGTCGCCGAGCGCGAGGACCATGGCGCCGGTCAGGGTCGCCACGTCGACGATCGCGTCCGGGTGCTCCTCGGAGGCCTTGGTCAGCGCGTCGGCGAGGACGAGACGGCCCTCGGCGTCGGTGTTCAGGACCTCGACGGTCTTGCCGCTGTACATGTTCAGGACGTCACCCGGGCGGGTGGCGCTGCCCGACGGCATGTTCTCGGCGAGGGCGAGCCAGCCGGTCACGTTGACGGCGAGGCCGATGCGGGACGCCGCGACGACGGTGGCGAAGACGGCGGCGGCGCCGGCCATGTCGCACTTCATCGTCTCGTTGTGGCCGGCCGGCTTCAGGGAGATGCCGCCCGAGTCGTAGGTGATGCCCTTGCCGACCAGGGCGAGGGTCTTCTCCGCCTTCGGGTGGGTGTAGGCGACGCGGACGAGGCGCGGGCCGCGGACGGCGCCCTTGCCGACGCCGAGGATGCCGCCGTAGCCGCCCTTCTCCAGCGCCTTCTCGTCGAGGACCTGGACCTTGAGGCCGTGCTCCTTGCCGGCGGCCTGGACGGCGGCGGCGAAGGAGGCGGGGTAGAGGTCGTTCGGCGGCATGTTGATGAGGTCGCGGGCGCGGTTCATCTCCTCCGCGACGGCCTGGGCGCGCTCGGCGGCGGCCTTGTAGGCCTTGTCGCGCGGCTTGGCGCCGAGCAGGGCGACCTCGGCCAGCGGCTTCTTCGCGTCGGCGTTCTCCTGGTACGCGGTGTAGGCGTACGCGCCGAGCAGGGCGCCCTCCGCGATGGCGGCGGCGTCGTCGGGGGAGCCGATGGGCAGCGCGAACGCGGCCTTCTTCGTGCCGGCCAGGACGCGGGCGGCCACACCGGCGGCGCGGCGCAGGGTCTCGGCGCCGAAGGACTCGCCCTCCTCGGGGGCGGCACCCAGGCCGACGGCGAGGACGACGGGGGCCTTGAGGCCGGCGGGGGCGGGCAGCTTGGTCGCCTCACCCTCGGCACCGGAGGCGCCCAGGGTCTCCAGGACGGCGGCGAGCCGGCCGTCGAAGGCCTTGTCGACGGCCTCGGCGCCCGAGGCGACGACGAGCGTCTTCCCGGACTTCGCGACGCCGACGACGAGGGCGTCGGCGCGCAGCGTCGCCGCGCCGGCAGTGCTGAGAGTGAGAGCAGTCACGGTGGTGAAATCTCGCTTCCATTGAGTTCTGTGGCGGTCGAGGGATGGGCCGACCGTGCCCGCCGCATCGTATTTCGGCCCGGAGAGCGCCGAGAACGAGCCTACGCTCGCTCACCGCGTTCGCTCACGGCGGCAGGGATTCACTCATCCGTGGTGTCTCTTTCATGTTTACCCTTCCGGCTCGTCGCGCCCGGTCACACTCGCCTCATTCACGCAAGGACGCCACGCCGTCCTTCGCCTCATCTGCGACATCTCCACAGGTTCCGCCGGTCCGGGCGGGAGCCTGTCGAGGGGGGACACCCGTCATGGACTCCGACCGAATCCGTACGCCCAGAAGCGCATCCCGCGGCGCCCGCGCCGACCGCAGCGCCCGCGCCGACCGCACCGCGCCCCGCATAGGGAAGATCGCGGCCCTCGCCGCCGCCGCGCTGCTGGCCACCGTCGTCCCGTCCGCGCAGGCGGTCGCCGCGACGGCGCCCCGGATCGATCTCGCCGTGCTCGTCGTCGACGACGGCGGGAGCGCCGTCGGCGCGATCACCGCCGAGCTGAAGGGCTCCGGCGTCCCGTTCCGCCGGATCGACCTCAACGACCCGAACCGTCCCGTCCTCGACACCGCCTTCCTCAGCGACACGGTCGACGGCCGCCCCCGCGCCAAGTACCAGGGCGTCGTCCTGCCCCACGAGAGCGCCTTCGGCCCGGACTCCGCCGAGCACACCGCCCTCCGGACGTACGAGCGGACCTTCGGCATCCCGCAGGTCGACGCCTACACCTGGTCGCACCCCGGCGTCGGCCTCGACTACACCGACCAGGGCGGCTGGTCCGGTGTCCTCGACGGGACCACC
The DNA here is from genome assembly GCF_042264145.1 of Streptomyces sp. NPDC056144. NCBI lineage: Bacteria > Bacillati > Actinomycetota > Actinomycetes > Kitasatosporales > Streptomycetaceae > Streptomyces > Streptomyces sp. NPDC056144. The sequence goes on from NZ_JBHJVF010000007.1 coordinate 101,565, forward strand.
GCCGCCGTCACCGCCGCCGGCCAGGCCGGGCCCTTCCGCTACCTCAAGGGGGCCGTCACCTTCGAGGACAACGACCCCTCGATCGCCGAGAGTTACGGCTACGCGGGCCGCCCCCGCACCGGCTACACCAGCTTCGTCGACATCCCGGTCGAGGGCGGCGGCCGGGCCAGCCTCGTCGGCGAGTACACCGCCGACGGCCGCCGCGAGCTCGTCGTCACCTTCGCCTACAACCAGTACCAGCGGCAGTTCCGCGCCCTCGCGCGCGGCATCGTCGAGTGGCTCACCCAGGGCGTCCACCTCGGCCAGAACCGCAGCTACCTCTCCGTCCACGTCGACGACGTCTTCGCCCCCGACGCCCGCTGGGACACCGCGCTCAACTGCACCCCCGGCGACTTCGACTGCGTCGGCGACGACGGCGAGGGCGTCAACCCGGTCCGCATGACCGCCGCCGACGCCCAGTACGCCGCCGCCTGGCAGAAGTCCTCCGGCTTCACCCTCGACATGGTCTACAACGGCGGCCAGGGCGAGCAGTGGAAGACCGAGCACGGCGGCACCGACGCGCTCACGGCCCAGCTGGTCGCCGACCGCGCCCAGTACCGCTGGATCAACCACACGTACACCCATCCCTTCCTCGGCTGCGTCCAGGACAACACCACCGTCCCCTGGCGGTGCGCCAAGGACACCTCCGGCAACACCCTCTGGGTCAGCCGCTCCGAGCTCTCCGGCCAGATCCGCGACAACCACAACTGGGCCGTCGGCAAGGGGATCTCCGTCGACCGCACCGAACTCGTCACCGGCGAGCACTCCGGTCTGAAGACCCTGCCCCAGCAGCCCGCCGACAACCCCAACCTGGCCGGCGCCCTCGCCGACAACGGCGTGAAGTGGCTGGCGAGCGACAACTCCCGCGAGCCGCAGCAGCGCACGGTCGGCACCGGTTCCTCCGCCGCGCAGACCGTCCCGCGCCACCCGATGAACGTGTACTACAACGTCGGCACCGCCGCCGAGATGGCCGACGAGTACAACTGGATCTACACCTCCCGCGCCGACGGCGGCAGCGGCATCTGCGAGTCCAACCCGGCCTCCACCTGCCTGCCCGCCCCGCTGGACACCGCGACCGGCTACGCCGAGCACATCGTCCCGCAGGAGGCCCGCACCGCCCTCTCCCACGTCCTCGGCAACGACCCCCGGCCGCACTACGTCCACCAGTCGAACCTGGCCGAGGAGCGCATCCTCTACCCCGTCCTGGACCGCGTACTGGCCGACTGCCGCGCCCTGTTCGCGGCCAACACCCCCCTGGTCAACCCGCGCCAGAAGGACGTCGGCACCGAGCTGAACCGCCGCGCCGCCTGGGACAAGGCCCTCGCCGAGGGCAAGGTCACCGCGTACCGCATCGGCACCGCGGTCACCGTCAAGGCCCCGGCCGGGGTCGACGCGCCCGTCACCGCCCCCGAGGGCACCCGCAAGCAGGCCCTGCTCGGCTCGACCGCCTTCGGCACGGCCTACGCGGGCACCCGCTCCGCCTGGACCGCGCCCGAACTGCTCCAGACCGCCATCACCCTCACGATCCCGACCGCCTGACGGCCTGACCAGCACGTTCTGGGGGGACACGCACATGCCGAGCAGTGGCCGTCACGTCACCATGCTCACCGAAGGCACCTACCCGCACGTCCACGGCGGCGTCAGCACCTGGTGCGACCAGCTCGTCCGAGGCATGCCCGAGGTCGACTTCGAGATCCTCGCCCTCACGGGCACCGGCCGCGAACCCGTCACCTGGGAGCTGCCGTCCAACATCACCCGGCACACCGCGTTCCCCCTCTGGGGCCATCCGCAGGGGCCGACGTCCGCCCGGTTCCCCGGAGCGCGTCGGCCCCTGCGGGGGCGCGAACACCGGGCCTTCCTCGACGCGTACGAGCGTCTGCTGCTCGCCCTCCTCGACCCGGAGGCCGGGTACGACTTCGGCGCGAGCCTGTACGAGCTCGCCGTCCTCGCCCGGCAGGGCCGGCTCACCGCCGCCCTCCGCTCCGAGCCGGCCCTCCGCTCGCTCATGTGGATCTGGACCATGCCGCACCTGCCGACGCTTGCGGCCAGGCCCACCGTCCACGACGCCCTCACCGCCACCGACCTGCTGGAACACGCCCTGCGACCGCTCGCCGCCCGGATAGCCCCCGGCGGTGTGGCGCACGCCGTCTCCAGCGGACTCGCCACCCTGCCCGCGCTCACCGCGCAGCACTTCGAAGGGGTGCCCTTCCTGCTCACCGAACACGGCATCTACCTCCGCGAGCGCTACCTCGGCTACCGCACCGACGCGCAACGCTGGCCCGTCAAGGCCCTCATGCTCGGCTTCTACCGCGAGCTCAACACGCTCGGCTACCGCAAGGCCGACCTCATCACCCCCTGCAACCAGTACAACCGGCGCTGGGAGGAGCGCGGCGGCGCCCCCGCCGACCGCATCCGCACCGTCTACAACGGCGTCGACCCGGCCCTCTTCCCCGAGGCCGGACCCGAGCCCGGGACCCCCACCCTCAGCTGGTGCGGACGCGTCGACCCCATCAAGGACCTGGAGACCCTGATCCGGGCGTACGCGATCTGCCGCGCCGAACTCCCCGTGCTCAGGCTCCGGTTGTTCGGTCCGGTCCCGGCCGGGAACGAGGACTACCGGACCCGCCTGGAGAAGCTCGCCGCCGAACTCGGCGTCGCCGACGGGATCACCTTCGAGGGCCGGGTCTCCGACGTCCCCTCCGCCTACGCGGCCGGCAACGTCGTCATGCTCTCCTCCATCAGCGAGGGCTTCCCCTTCTCCCTCATCGAGGCCATGTCCTGCGGCCGGGCGACCGTCTCCACGGACGTCGGAGGGGTGCGGGAGGCCGTCGGCGACGCCGGGCTCGTCGTCCCGCCCCGCGAACCGGCCGTCATGGCCGCCGCCGTCACGGCCCTCCTCCGGGACGACGCCCGCCGCGCCGAACTGGGCCGCCAGGCCCGTCAGCGGGTGATCGACCGCTTCACCCTCAACCGCTCGGTGGACGGATTCCGCCAGATCTACCGGGAGCTGGCGGGAGAGCCGTGCCTCCCGGAGGCCACCCCGAAGCTGACGATCCCGTCGCCCCGGCGCGCCCCGAAGACGGCCGCCGTCCCCGCGCAGACACCCGCGCCCGCCCTCGTCGCAGGAGGCACCCCCGCATGAGCGGCTCGCTCTGGCTGAAGCCCCCCGCGGCGGAGACCGTCCCCCTCCCGTCCGTCCCGCGCCCGCGTGACGGCGCGCCGACGGCCGCCGAGGGGACGGCCGTCGACCCGATCGACGAACTCACCGCCCGTCTCGACGAGTTCGTCGCCGAAGCCGTCCACCCCGACGAGATAGCCGCGCTCCTCGAATCCGACGGCATGACCGACGACCACATCCGCCTCACCTACGGCCGCGCCGACTCCTTCACGCTCGCCGAGGACCTCTACGCGCGCGTGGAGCGGCGCCACGCCCCGCCCGAGGCGCCCGACGGCCCGCCCTGGCACGCCGAGCTCGCCGGCTGCCTCCTGCGCGGCCTCGTCTTCGCGCTGCCCGGCCTCGCGTACGTCCTCGCCGCCCCCCTCATCCAAGGGGAACAGCAGCGGTACGGGCTCCCCGGAGGAACCATTCCCCTCCTGGCGGGGGCGGTCACCGGCTGGGTCTGGAACCAGACCCTGTCCCACCGCGCCTACACCTGGCTCGGCCTCGGCGACCGGGCCGCCGCCGCCCGCACCCTCCTCGTCGGCGCCCCGTCCGGCGCCCTCGCCGGAACGGCCGTCGCCCTCGCGACCTCCGCCCCCGGCGAGCTGCCCGCCGTCCTCTTCGGCGCCTGGCAGGGGTTCTACCTCGCCGCCGCGACCGTCCTCCTGGTCCTCGGCCGCGAACGGGCCCTGCTCTGCGCCCTGTCGCCGCTCGCCGGAGCCTTCCCCGCCCTCCGCTGGGACCTCCCGGCCCCGCTCCGCACGGGCCTGCTCCTCGCCTCGCTCGCCGCCGCCGCGGCCTTCGCCGCGCACGCCCTGCGGCCGGGCTTCGCGCGGGACGCGGCGGGCCGGGGCGGACCACCGCGCGCCGCCTCGCTCCCGTACGGCCTCTTCGGCCTCGGCAGCGGACTCCTCGTCCTCCAGGCGGGCGCCGGCGACTCCCTGGTCAGGGGGGCGGGGGCGGTCGTCGCCCTCACCGTCTCCATGGGCCCGGCCGAATGGCTGCTGCACCGTTTCCGGCACGAGAGCCTGGCCCGGCTGCGGACCCTGTCGACCGCGCGGGAGTTCGGCCGGGCGGTCACCGGCACCCTCGTCCTCTGCCTCGGCGGCTACCTCACCGTCCTCGTCGGCCTGACCCTCGCCGCGACCGCGGCCTGGCCGGGCGTGCCGATGCCGGAACTCCCGCGCGTGATCTCGCTGCTCCTCATCGGGGCCGTGCTCTGGCTGGGGCTGCTGCTCCAGTCCTTCGGCGCCGTGGCGGGCGCGGCGGCGGTGTGCCTGCTCGCCTCGGCGGCGCAGGCGGCCGCGCCCGCCGCGGGGCCGCTCACGACCGGGGGAGCGGCCGCCCTGCTCGGCCTGCTCACCTGTGCTCTGCTGGTACGACCGACCGCGCACCGCGCGTAAGGAGGAGACCGGACCCATGCCCGCATCCCTCCTGGTGCCGTTCTACGAGCACCCCGCCGACCGCCCCGAGGCCTGGTCGGCCCTGATCGAGGCCGCTCCCTCCCTGTACGGGGTCGTCGTCAACCCGGCGAACGGCGCGGGCGAGGCGCCCGACCCGGCGTTCACCGAGGCCGCCGAGCGGCTGCGGGCCGCCGGCGTCCGGGTCCTCGGGTACGTGGACACCGACTACGGCCGCCGCCCGCACGCCGAGGTCGTCGCCGACCTGCTCCGGCACCGGGACTGGTACGGGGCCGACGGGGCCTTCCTCGACCAGGTCGCGACCGCTCCCGCCGCCCTCGCCCACTACGGGCGGATCGCGGTCGCCGCCCGCGCCGCCGGGGCCGCGACCCTCGTCCTCAACCACGGGACCCACCCCGACCCGGGGTACGAGGAGCTGGCCGACCTCCTCGTCACCTTCGAGGGCCCCTGGGACACGTACCGGGCGCTCGACCTCCCGGTCGCCCCGCACTACTGCCACCTCGTCTACGCCGCCCCGCCCGGCGTCCGCCCCGCGACCCCGGTGCACTGCGCCGTGCCGGGCACGGGCGCGCACCCCTGGGGCACCCTTCCGTACCTCCTGGAGCCCGCCCGATGAGACCCGCCCGGCACCGACGCCCTCTCCCGCTCCTCGCGGCCCTGTTACTCCTCGCGACCGCCTGCACGGCCGCCCCCGACCACGACCCGAAGCCGGCGGACGCGCGCTGGCGGCCGAAGCCCGGCCTGGCCTGGCAGTGGCAGCTCAGCGGCCGTCTCGACCCGACGGTCGACGTCCCCGTGTACGACATCGACGGCTTCGACCACCCGGCCGCGACGGTGAAGGACCTGCACGACCGGGGCCGCAAGGTCATCTGCTACCTCTCCACCGGCGCCTGGGAGGAGTTCCGGCCGGACGCCGCGAAGTTCCCGAAGGAGGTCCTCGGCAAGGGGAACGGCTGGAAGGGCGAGCGCTGGCTCGACATCCGCCGCGTCGACGTCCTGGAGCCGCTCATGGCGGCGCGGCTCGACATGTGCCGGGACAAGGGCTTCGACGCGGTCGAGCCCGACAACATGGACGGCTACCTCAACCCCACCGGCTTCCCCCTCACCGGGGCCGACCAGCTCCGCTACAACCGGCTGATCGCCCGCATGGCCCACGAACGGGGTCTCGCCGTGGGCCTCAAGAACGACCTGGACCAGATCCCCAGGCTCCTCGCCGACGTCGACTTCGCGGTGAACGAGCAGTGCGCCGAGTACGACGAGTGCGGCCGCCTCGCCCCGTTCGTGGCGGCGGGCAAGGCGGTGTTCCACGTCGAGTACGAGCTGACGAACGACCAGTTCTGCCCGCAGGCACGGAAGCTGGGCCTCAGCTCGATGAGCAAGAAGTACGCACTCGGGGTCTGGCGGAAGGCCTGTTAGACGGCGGCCTGTCAGACGGCGGGCCCCAGCGTCAGCGCGACCAGCGCGACCGTCGCCGCCGTCTCCTCCAGCGCGCCGAACACGTCGCCGGTCACCCCGCCGAACCGTCGCACGCAGCGCCGCAGCAGCAGCGCCGCCGCCCCCAGGGCCGCGCCGGTCGCCACCACGTTGCGGACGGCGTCGTACGGGGAGAGGAGCAGGCCCGCCGCCGCGACGGCGACCAGGGTCAGCCCGGTCGCGATCGTGGCCGAGCGGACCGGGACCGTCGCCGCGACGATCGCGCCGAGGCCCTCGGGCCGGGCCGGGGGAACGCCGTGGCGGGAGGCGTGGGTGAGGGCGAGCCGGGCGACGGTCGCGGCCAGGGCGGCGCCGATCGTGCCCTGCGCCCACCCGTCCCCGTACAGCTCGTACAGGGCGGCGACCTGCGCGAACAGGACGAGGACGAGGGCGATCACGCCGAACGGGCCGATGTCCGACTGCTTCATGATGCGCAGCGCGTCCTCGGCGGGCTTCGCGCTGCCGAGGCCGTCCGCCGTGTCCGCGAGGCCGTCGAGGTGGAGGCCGCGGGTGAGCACGGCGGGAGCGGCGACGGCGGCGACGGCGGCGAGCAGCGGCCCCGAGCCGAGCAGCAGGAACGTGCCGCCGAGCGCGGCGGCGGCGAGGCCGACGGCCAGGCCCGCGAGCGGCGCGCAGAGCATGCCGGCGCGCGCCGCGCCCCGGTCCCAGCGGGTGATGCGGGCGGGAAACACCGTCAGAGTGCCGAAGGCGAAACGCAGGCCGTCCATCCGGGCAGGGTAATCGGCGATCACGGACGGTAGATTTCTCATATCGCACATATCGGAACGGGGTGGCATGGGTCACTGGTTCGCCCGCAACATCGTCGAGCCGGGAAAGCTCCCGACGCTGCTCGCTCTGACCTCCTTCGTCCTGACATTCCTGGTCACCCGGACCGTCACCCGCCTCATCAGGGCGGGCAAGGGCCCGTTCAGGAACGTTTCCTCAGGCGGGCTCCACATCCATCACGTGGTGCCCGGCGTCGTCCTCGCCGTCATCGGCGGCTTCGGCGCGGTGGGCAGCGGCCGGCACGGGCTCGGCGCCGCCGTCTTCGCCGTCGTCTTCGGGATCGGCGCGGGGCTCGTCCTCGACGAGTTCGCGCTCATCCTCCACCTCGACGACGTGTACTGGACGGACGACGGCCGCAAGAGCGTCGAGGCGGTGGTGCTCACCGCCTCCCTCGTCGGCCTCGTCCTCAGCGGCTTCTCCCCGCTGGGCGTCGACGACCTGACCGCCGAGGAACGCGCGGACCGGACGACCTTCCTGCTCAGCCTCGCGGTCAACTTCCTCTTCGTCCTCACCGCCCTGGTGAAGGGGAAGTTCCGCACGGCCGTCTTCGGCACCCTCATCCCGTTCGTCGCGATCTTCGGGGCGGTACGGGTCGCCCGCCCCGGCTCCTGGTGGGCCCGCCGCTTCTACCGCCGCCGCAAGCACGCGCGGGCCCGCTCGATACTCCGCGAGTACCGGCACGACAAGCGCTGGACGAAGCTCCGGCGCCGCTTTCAGGACCTGATCGGCGGCTTCCAGGAGCGCGTCCCCGGCGGGGGCTCCACCCCTTCCTGACCCCGCTCGCGCCAGGCCTGGACGGCGATCAGGACGAGGACGCCCACGATGGCCGCGAGGTGCTCCTTGCCCGCGAGGTTCGGCTTGACGATCACCTCGACGACCATCGCCACGACCACCGCGCCCCCGGTCCACCAGGCCCGGTAGCGCCAGCAGACGTAGACGGCGAGCCCCACGACGGCCGCCGAGGGCCCGGTGTCGACGACCAGCGCGTCCGAGGCCGGGAGCCCGAGGACGCTCTCGGGCCCGAGGGCGATGCCCACGCGCGCGTACAGCGTCCCGCACAGCGTCGCCAGATAGGCGACGGCGAGCGTCCGCCACCGTCCGAGGCAGATCTCGGCGATCCCGAACACGAGCAGGACCTGCGCGAGCGCGCCCCAGACGGGCAGGTCGAGCGCCGGGACGAAGAGCGAGAGGGGCGTACGGAGCAGGGCGAGCCACAGCGGGTCCTCGGCGCGGACGGAGCCGATGTCCTGGACCGGCTGGTAGCCCCACTCCTGGTTCTGGACCACCTGGAACGCGGCCGTCAGACAGACGGCCGCGAGCGTCATCGCGACCGCCCGCCACCCCCGCTCGGCGAGGGCGGCCCGGACGGTCCCGAACAGCGGACCCCACTCGCGCCGGGCGAAGGCGCCGACTCTCCCGGAGGCCCCGCTCAACGGCCGCTCTCCAGATGCTTGCGGTGCAGCCACTTCGGCAGCCCGGGGGCTTCGAGGAAGCCCTCGGCGCGGCCGGCGGCGATGCCGATGCGCGGCAGGTCGGCGCTCTTCTCGAAGAGCATGAAGCGCGGCTCCCAGATCGGTCGGTACTTGGCGTTGGCGCGGTACAGCGACTCGATCTGCCACCAGCGGGAGAAGAAGCTGAGCAGCGAGCGCCACACGCGCAGCACGGGTCCCGCCCCGAGCTTCGAGCCGCGTTCGAAGACGGAACGGAACATCGCGAAGTTCAGCGAGACCTGGGTGATCCCGATCTCCTTCGCCCGCTGGAGGAGCTCGATCACCATGAACTCCATCAGGCCGTTCTCGGAGTCCCGGTCGCGGCGCATCAGGTCGAGCGAGAGCCCCTTCGGCCCCCAGGGCACGAAGGAGAGCAGCGCCCGCAGATCGCCCTTGTCGTCCGTGCACTCCAGCATCACGCAGCGCCCGTCGCGCGGGTCCCCGAGCCGGCCGAGGGCCATCGAGAAGCCGCGCTCGGTGGCCCCGTCCCGCCAGTCGTCGGCCTTGCGGAGCAGCTCGGCCATCTCCTCGGCCGGGATGTCCTCGTGGCGCCGGATCCTGACCTCGTACCCGGCCCGCTTGACCCGGTTGAACGCCTGCCGGACCGTGCGCATCGCCCGGCCGTCCAGCGTGAACTCGTCGGTCTCCACGATCGCCTCGTCCCCCAGCTCCAGGGCGTCCAGGCCGTGCCGGGCGTAGATGACCCCGGCCTCCTCGCTCGCGCCCATGACGGCCGGGATCCAGCCGTGCTCGCGGGCCTCGGCGAGCCACGGCTCGATCGCGCCGGGCCAGGCCTCCGGGTCGCCGATCGGATCGCCCGAGGCGAGCGAGACCCCGCCGACCACCCGGTAGGCGATGGCCGCCTTCTCGCTGGGCGACCACACGACGCTCTTCTCGCGGCGCAGCGCGAAGTAGCCGAGGGAGTCCCGGTCGCCGTACTTGTCGAGGAGCGTCCGCAGCCGTTCCTCGTCCGCCTCGGTCAGCGGGTCGACGGCCCGCCGCGAGCGGAAGGCGGCGAAGAGCACCGCGAAGAGCAGCAGCGTGGACATCACGTTGATGGTGACGTCGACCCAGCCCGGGGTGCTGATCCCGGCGTAGCCCGAGTCGTCGACGGCCAGGGTGATCAGCCGCATCACGCCGTACCGCCAGCGCTCCAGGAAGGTGGAGTGCTCGGTGGAGGTGTTGGTGACGGTCACCAGGACAGCGGCGAGCAGCGAGGTGACGAGCAGCCCGCCGATCGCCACGATCGCGGCGAGCAGCGGGTTGGAGCGGTCGCCCTTCGCGTAGAACTCCCTGCGGCCGAGCAGCAGCGCGAGGACGAAGGCGGCGGTCAGGCCGAGCGAGACCCAGTTCTGGGCGTGCTCCCGGATCTCCGGGAAGAACATCACGAGGGCGAAGAGCAGCAGGAAGAGCCCGGCGAGGACGAGGTTGAGGATCCACGCGGCCCGTTTCCTGCGGCGCATGGTGATCGCCATGAAGAGCGTGAAGACGCCGGAGGCGAAGCCCGCCGTGAGCATGTACGGGGTGAAGAAGTCGTCCTCGTTGTGCCGGCGCAGATCCTGGCCGAACGACACCCAGACGGCGCTCAGGAAGTTGATGAACGTGACGACGCGCAGGTACCAGACGGCGAACGCGGCACTGCGCCGCGAACGGACGGTGGAACCCCGGGGCGCTGACTCCCGGGAGGCCGAGCCTCGGTGCGCTGATTCGGCGGACAAACGGACCTCTCCCATGAAAAGCGATCATATGGGGCACCGCTGGCCGCGCGGAGACGCCGGAGGCGGCCGTGCGCGCGTCGCGCACACGGCCGCCTCCGGAGCAGTCAGGTTTTCCTCCCGCTCAGACCTCTTCGGCCGCCTCCGCGTCCGGAGTGGTCTGATCCGGTCGCTCGGGCAGCTCCGCGGCGAGGGCCGCGGCGGCCTGGACGAGGGGAAGTGCGAGCAATGCCCCGGTTCCCTCACCCACATGGACGCCGTGATCGAGCAGAGGGTTGAGTGCCATCCGGTCCAGCGCCTTCGCCTGCGCCGGCTCCCCGCTCACCTGCCCCGCCAGCCACCAGTCCGGCGCGCGGAACGCCGCCCGCTGCGCCACCAGCGCGCAGGCCGCGCCCACGACCCCGTCCAGGATCACCGGCATCCGCCGCACCGAGGCCTGGAGCAGGAAGCCCGTCATCGCCGCCAGGTCCGCGCCGCCGACCGCCGCGAGCAGCTCCAGCTGGTCACCGAGGACCGGCCGGGCCCGCCGCAGCGAGTCCCGGACCGCCGCGCACTTGCGCATCCACGCCAGGTCGTCGATCCCGGCGCCGCCCCGGCCGGTCACCACGGAGGCGTCCGTCCCGCACAGGGCCGCGATCAGCGTCGACGCCGGGGTCGTCCCGCCCACGCTCAGGTCCCCGAGCACCACCAGATCGGTGCCCGAGTCCGCCTCCTCGTCGGCGATCGCCATGCCGAGCCGCACCGCCGCCTCGGTCTCCTCGGCCGTCAGCGCGTTCTCCACGTCGATCCGGCCGCTGCCGCGCCGCACCCGGTGGCGTACGACATCGGCCGGCAGCAGCTCCGGCTCGCAGTCGACACCGGCGTCCACGACCCGCACCGGCACGTTCATCGCACGGGCGAGCACGGCCACCGGGCTCGACCCGTCGACCACCGCGCGCACCAGCTCGTGCGCCGTCCCCGCCGCCCGGCCCGACACGTCGAGCGCGGCGACCCCGTGGTCGCCCGCGAAGAGCACGACCCGCGGCTGCTCGATCGCCCGCACCTTGACCGTCGCCTGCGCCGCGGCCAGCCACTCGCCCAGTTCGTCGAGACGCCCGAGCGCCCCCGGCGGCACGCTCAGCCGCTCGCGGCGCTCCTCGGCGTCACGCCGGATCCCGCCGTCGGGGCGCTCGATCAGATCGGAGAAGTCGTCCAGGTTCAAGGGGTTCCGCCTTGTGGCAATCGGCGAGGGCCGTCAGGGATATCGGTGATCGGAACCCTACCCGCGCAGCACGACCGCCTGTCCGGCGACCACGAGGAGAACCTCCTCGCACTCGTCGGCGAAGGCCGCGTTGAGCCGCCCCAGCTCGTCCCGGAACCGCCGCCCCGCCGGGGTCGCGGGCACCACACCCGACCCGACCTCGTTGGTCACGGCCACCACGGTCCGCCGGGTGGCCCGCACGGCGGCGACGAGCTCGGCGGTCCGCTCCCGCAGGGCGGCCTGCCCGCCGTCGGCCCACCGCTCGTCGTCCCAGGCGCCGACCTCGTCCATGACGTGCGTCAGCCACAACGACAGACAGTCGATGAGCAGCGCGCCCCCGTCGTCCTCCCGCAGCAGCGGGACGAGCTCGGTGGTCTCGGCCGTACGCCACACCCCGGGCCGCCGCTCCCGGTGCAGGGCCACCCGCTGGTCCCACTCGGCGTCCCCCTCCCGGGTGCCCCCGGTGGCCACGTACAGCACCTCGGGGAAGCTCTCCAGCCGCCGCTCGGCCTCGACGGACTTCCCGGACCGCGCCCCGCCCGTCACGAGCGTGCGCCGGGGCACGTCGGGCACCTCGTGGTAGTCGCCGACGTACAGCGTCGTCCCGTCCGGAACGGCCCTGGCCCCCGCCGCCGCGAGCCGCCGGTCCAGCTCGGCTCCGGTGGGCGCGTCGTGGTCCAGGTGCACGGCGACGACCTCGGTCGCCGGACCGACGGCACCGGTCGCCCGCAGCCGGGCGAGCCCGTCGGGCCGGCCGGTCACGTCGGCGACGACCATGTCGTACGGGACGGCCTGCCCGTCCGGCAGCCCGGCGGGAGCGCCCCCGGGCGGCAGGTACAGCAACCGCAGCCCTTCCGCCGAGGTCACCTCGTACCCCGTCCCCGGGGAATCCATCGCGACGGCCCGCACCCGGTGCCCGCTGATCAGCGTCAGCTCCCGCCCGTCCGGCACCCGCCCGGCCGTCGGCAGCCCGGCGGGCACCTCGACGGCGGGCCCGTCGTGCGGGTGGGTCAGCAGCACCTGCCGTACGCCGACGAGCGAATGTCCGGAACGGGCGGCGGCGAGGGCGGCCCCCGGCGTCAGATCGAGCAGCAGGGCCCCGTCCACGAGCAGCGCGGTGGCGGCCCGCGTACGGGTCCCGCGGGAGAGCGCGCACACGGCGCAGGGGCATTCGGGGCGGGGGAGCCCGAGGGGGGCGCCGGTGCCGAGCAGAGTCAGTTCCACCCTCAGATCCTCCCGCGCCACCGCGAGCCGTGCGCGCCCGGCTACGCTGCGGGCAGGAAACCGATCACCGGTGAGCGCCTGGAGGCGGACATGGCATGGACGTGGCGGTTCGAGAAGGCCGACGGCACGGAGGTCGAGCCCTCGGTGACGCCCGAGGAGTTCAGCACGCAGAGCGACGCCGAGAGCTGGCTCGGCGAGTGCTGGCGCGACCTCCTGGGCGGCGGCGCCGACCAGGTGACCCTCTCGGAGGACGGCACCAAGATCTACGGCCCGATGCCCCTGAACGCGGAGGCCTGACCCCCGGGGGCGCCGCGCCCGGACCGGCGCGGCGCCCCACCGCCTCGCGTGTGGCGCGGCTCGGCGGTGGGTGGCTCGGCCCGGCGGTGGGCGGCTCGGCGGTGGGCGGTCTACATCTCGCCCAGGGTCACGTCCGCCTTGTGGGTCTGCGTGCCGCGGACGTACGCCACCGTCACCACGTCCCCCGGCCGCCGCGAGGCCAGCGCCTCCGACAGGGACGTGATCGTCGTGATCTCCGTGTCGCCGAACCGGGTGATCACGTCACCCGGCTTCAGGCCCGCCTTGCCCGCCGCCCCCTCCGGCGGCGCCTCGACCACCGCCACCCCCGCCGGGTTGTAGTCGTCGTCGAGGACCGTGCGCCCGGTGATGTTGAGCGCCGCCCGCCCCGAGTCCGTCACCTTCCCGTCCTTGATGATCTGGTCGGCGACCGTCTTCACCATGGACGCGGGGATCGCGAAGCCGATCCCGGGGGCCGAGCCCCCGCCCAGCTCGGGGTCGGTCGCCGCGAGGGTCGGGATGCCGATGACCTCGCTGTCGAGGTTCACGAGCGCGCCCCCGCTGTTGCCGGGATTGATCGCCGCGGACGTCTGGACCATGTTCCCGATGGTCGCGCCGGTGCCCCCGCCCGTACGCCCCTCGCTCACCGTGCGCCCGGTCGCCGAGACGATGCCCTGGGTGACGCTGCCGGAGAGCCCGAGGGGGGAGCCCATCGCGAGGACGATCTGCCCCATGTCGACGGCGGCGGAGTCGCCGAACCTCGCCGCCTTCAGCCCCTGCGGCACGGTGGTCAGCCTGATCACCGCGAGGTCCTGCTCGGGGTACGAGGAGACGAGCCGCGCGTCCACCGGCTGCCCGCCCGTCGCGGCGGTGACCTTGAAGGTCTTCTCCTCGCCGACGACGTGCGCGTTGGTGACGATGTGCCCCTTGTCGTCGTAGACGACCCCGGACCCGAGGCTGCTCGACGCGTCGATCTGGACGACCGACGGCAGGACGTCCTTGATGACGGCCTGGTAGTCGTCCTGGAGGTCGTTGGCGGCGAGGGGCGCCGCCGCCTGGGTGGACCGGGCGGGCCCGGCCGGGTCGCCGTCGGCGGAACAGCCGACGGCCAGCGCGGCGGCACAGATCCCGGCGGTCAGGGGCAGCAGGAGGCGCCGGGCGCGCGTACGGGCGCGAGTACGGGTGCGGGCATGGGCACGGGGTACGTCCATGTTCCGGAGTATCGATTCGCCCGGGCCCGCGGGCGCGCCGAGCGCACCCGATCAGGTCCCGTCCCCGGCGGGGGCCTCAGCCTCGCACGCCGCACAGGTGCAGCAGCGCCGCCACCCGGCGGTACGGCTCCGTCCGCCCGGCCCGTTCCTCCGCGGCGAGCAGCCGGTCCAGCTCCTCGGCGGCCGGCAGGCCCGTCTCGGCGGGGACGCCGTCGGTGAAGACCCGCACCCCGTACCAGGCGTGCAGCGGCGCCGCGATGCCCGCGAGGGTGGACGTCAGGGCGTCGAGCCGGTCGGCCCGCACCTTCACCCCGTCGTCGTCGGTGTAGACGTCGCTGTCGAAGCTCGCGAGCGCCCCGGACCAGTCGCCGGCGAGCCCCGGGCGCATGGAGAGCGCCTCCGCGTTCCGTACGACCAGGGAGAGCAGGCCGCCGGGGGCCAGCATCCGGGCCAGACCGGCGAGCAGGGCGTCGGGCTCGTCCGCGTACATGAGGACGCCGTGGCAGAGGACCACGTCGAAGCTGCCCGGCAGGAAGTGGACGCCGGTCTCGCGGCCGTCGCCCTCGATCATCCGGACCCGCTCGCGGATCCCGGCGGGCTCCGTCGCGAGCGACTCGCGCGCCGTCTTCAGGAGCTCGGGGTCGGCTTCGAGGCCCGTCACCGTGTGCCCGGCACGGGCCAGCCGCAGCGCCTGGGTGCCCTGTCCCATCCCGGCGTCGAGGATCCGCAGCCGCTGCCCGACGGGATAGCGGGCGGATATCTGCTCGTCGAGCTGGCGCGCGATGAGCTCCTGCCGGATGGTGTCGCGCAGCCCGCCGTGCCCGGCGGGCCAGTGCACGACGACGGGCAGCACGGGGCCGCCCGTCACCGACGCGTCGACGCCGAAGGCGCTCAGGGTCGCTCTCCGCGCTTGACCTGCGGCTTCGGAAGCCGCAGGCGGCGCATCTGGAGCGTGCGCATGAGGCCGTAGGCCACGGCGCCACGCTTCGGCTCGTTCGGGAAGCGCTCGTTCAGCTGCTTCCGGAGACGGATCCAGATGCCGATCGAGTCGATCACGATCAGAATGATCACGCCGAGCCAGAGCAGCAGCGAGATGTTCTGCAGCGAACGGTTGGCGTTGCCGAAGAGCGACAGCACGAGGATCACCACGGCCATCGGGAGGAAGAACTCGGCGATCGCGAAGCGGGAGTCGACGAAGTCGCGGACGAACTTGCGCACCGGACCCTTGTCGCGGGCCGGCAGATAGCGCTCGTCACCGCTCGCCAGCGCCTCGCGCTGTCGGGCCAGGTCCGAGCGACGCGCCTCGCGCTGACGCTTGGCGGCCTCCTTGCGGTCGGTCGGCACCGTCGCGGCGCGCTTGCGCTGGGTCTGCGCCTCACTCCGCTTCGGTGTCGGGCGGCCCTTGGGGGCCTCGGGGTCGCGGGGCTGCTTGGAGAGGTCCGCCGTCACCTTGTCGGTGGGGGCCTTCTCATCCTTCGAACGGCTACGGAACACAAAACCCAAGGGTACGGGGTGGTGGCCGGGAACCCGATGCCGGGCGGGAACGATCCGCTAACGGACGGCGTCTTGTGACGTACGCACCGGGGGAGGTACGGGGTCCCCCTACTCCCTGGGCGGGAGGACGGGCCGCGTCCAACTCGTCCTTGGGGAGGAGCGCATCCCGCTCCGAACAGTGCGGTAATGGAGACAGGGCCCGTAGTGTGGATCCTGTTGGAGAGCTGGAGCCGAAGTCCGTCAGAAGGGGGCGCGCGAAGCCCATGAGCGGTGTCATGAAGCGTATGGGGATGATCTTCCGCGCGAAGGCGAACAAGGCCCTTGACCGGGCCGAGGATCCGCGCGAGACGCTCGACTACTCCTACCAGAAGCAGCTGGAGCTGCTGCAGAAGGTGCGCCGCGGTGTGGCCGACGTCGCCACCTCCCGCAAGCGGCTCGAACTCCAGCTGAACCAGTTGCAGGGCCAGTCCGCCAAGCTGGAGGACCAGGGCCGCAAGGCGCTGGCGCTCGGCCGCGAGGACCTGGCGCGCGAGGCGCTGTCCCGCAGGGCCGCGCTCCAGCAGCAGGTCAGCGACCTCGAAGTGCAGCACCAGACGCTCCAGGGCGAGGAGGAGAAGCTCACCCTGGCCGCGCAGCGCCTCCAGGCCAAGGTCGACGCCTTCCGCACGAAGAAGGAGACGATCAAGGCGACCTACACGGCGGCGCAGGCGCAGACCCGGATCGCCGAGTCCTTCTCCGGCATCTCGGAGGAGATGAGCGACGTCGGCCTCGCGATCCAGCGGGCCGAGGACAAGACCGCGCAGCTCCAGGCGCGGGCCGGCGCGATCGACGAGCTCCTCGCCTCCGGCGCGCTCGACGACCAGTCGGGGCTCGGCAAGGACGACATCCAGGCGGAACTGGACCGGCTCTCGGGCGGTACGGACGTCGAGCTGGAGCTCCAGCGGATGAAGGCGGAACTGGCCGGCGGCTCGTCGGCACAGCAGCAGGCGATCGAGGGCGGCGCCACGGAGCAGCCGCACCCGCGCTTCGAGAAGTAACCCCGACCGACAGGACGCGTCATGATCGTACGGATCATGGGGGAGGGCCAGCGGACGCTGGCCGACAGTCACGTCGTCGAGCTGAACAGGCTCGACGACGAGCTGCTCGCGGAAGTGGAGTCCGGCGACGAGGAGGGCTTCCGCCGCACGCTGACGGCCCTCCTCGACGGCGTCCGCCGCCTCGGCGAACCACTCCCGGACGAGGCGCTCGAACCCTCGGAGCTGATCCTCCCGGCGGAGGACGCGACGCTGGCGGAGGTCCGAGAGATGCTCTCCGACGACGGCCTGATCCCAGGCTGAACCCTTTCAGCCCCGCACCTCGGCCCCGCCGGCACCTCCAGCCCCGCCGGCGTTTGAGGCGCGCTTTCAGCCCGTCCGGCGTGTGAGGACCGGGGTCCGGGGCAGAGCCCCGGTTTCGGGAAGGGGCGGGGTGGGGTGAAGGCCCGCCGCAGGCGCACCGCCCCACCCCCGACGGCCCGCCACCCCGTACCGTTCCAGCACGTGACCCCCACCGGCCCCGCCCCCGCCGACGCCCCCGCCGCCCGCCTCCGCGCCTGGTTCCCCGCGCACCCCCTCGCTTTCGACGCCGCCATCGCCACCGGCACCTTCGTCTGCATGCTCGCCGCCTCCTTCACGGACCCCCACGGCAGCCCCGAGGGCCCGACCTTCGGGGACCGCGCTCCCGACCTGTGGAGCGTGCTGATCATGGTCGCGGGGGCGGCCGCGCTGGTGCTCCGGCGCCGCAGCCCCTTCGCGGTGCTCTGCTTCACCGTGACGATCTGCCTGGTCGAGCTGGTCAACGACACCCGCCCCGCCCCCATCGCGATGAGCGTGGTCGTCGCGCTCTACACGGTCGCCTCCCGCACCGACCGCCCCACCACCTGGCGCGTCGGCCTCGTCACGATGGCCTTGCTCACCGCCGCCGCGATGATCTTCGGGCCGACGCCCTGGTACGCGCAGGAGAACCTCGGCGTCTTCGCCTGGACCGGCATGGCCGCCGCCGCGGGCGACGCCGTCCGCAGCCGCCGGGCCTTCGTCGACGCCATCAGGGAGCGCGCCGAGCGCGCCGAGCGGACCCGCGAGGAGGAGGCGGGCCGCCGCGTCGCCGAGGAGCGGCTGCGGATCGCCCGCGACCTCCACGACGTCGTCGCCCACCACATCGCCCTGGTGAACGTGCAGGCCGGGGTCGCCGCGCACGTCATGGACAAGCGCCCCGACCAGGCGAAGGAGGCCCTCGCCCACGTCCGCGAGGCGAGCCGCTCCGCGCTCGACGAGCTCCGCGCCACCGTCGGCCTGCTGCGCCAGTCCGGCGACCCCGAGGCCCCCACCGAACCCGCCCCCGGCCTCGCCGTCCTCGACGGGCTCCTCGACAGCTTCCGGAAGGCCGGCCTGCCGGTCACCCTGGCCCGTACCGAGAGCGAGCACGACCGCCCGCTGCCCGCGACCGTCGACCTCGCCGCGTACCGGATCGTCCAGGAGGCCCTCACCAACGTGCGCAAGCACGCCGGGCCGGACGCCGAGGCCGAGGTGAGCGTCGTCAGGGTCGGCCGTACGGTCGAGATCACCGTCCTCGACAACGGGACCCCGCAGCCCCCGGCCCCGGGCTCCGAAGGGGGCGGCCACGGCCTGCTCGGCATGCGGGAACGGGTCAGCGCCCTCGGCGGCACCCTCACCACCGCACCCCGCTACGGCGGCGGCTTCCGCGTCCAGGCGATACTGCCGGTGACCACGACCCGTACGGGAGAGGGGGAGGACGCGTGACGCCGACGATCCGGGTGCTGCTCGCCGACGACCAGGCCCTGCTGCGCAGCGCCTTCAAGGTCCTCGTCGACTCCGAACCCGACATGCGGGTGGTCGGCGAGGCCGCCGACGGCGAGCAGGCCCTCGCCCTGGCCCGCTCGGAGCGGCCGGACGTCGTCCTCATGGACATCCGCATGCCGGGCACGGACGGCCTCGCCGCGACCCGCGCGATCACCGCCGACCCCGAGCTCTCCTCCGTACGGATCGTCATGCTGACGACCTTCGAGGTCGACGAGTACGTCGTGCAGTCGCTGCGCGCCGGAGCCTCGGGCTTCCTCGGCAAGGGCGCCGAGCCCGAGGAGCTGCTCGGCGCGATCCGGATCGCCCACGCGGGCGAGGCGCTGCTCTCCCCGGCCGCCACGAAGGGCCTGATCGCCAGCTTCCTCGCGCAGGGCGGCGGCCTCGACCCGGCGGGCGACGGCGGACGCCCGTACCCCGAGCGGCTCGCCGCGCTCACCGCCCGCGAGCGCGAGGTGCTCGTCCTGGTCGGCGGCGGGCTCTCCAACGACGAGATCGCCGAGCGGCTCGACGTCAGCCCGCTGACCGTGAAGACGCACGTCAACCGCACGATGGCCAAGCTCGGCGCCCGCGACCGGGCCCAGCTGGTGGTGACGGCGTACGAGTCGGGCCTGGTGCGCCCGAGGGCGGAGTAGCCCCCTCCGTACGGCACGGCGAGACTGCCCGCGTACTCCAGACGCGGTATGCGCGAGGTAAGGAAGTGGGCCTGCGGGGCGAGGACTTCCGGCCGCGCATGGCGGAGGGTAGGGGCCGGGGGGAGGCACGGCCTCGGCTGCTCCCGCCTGCCGCCGCGTACGCCGAGTACGCCGCTTACGCCGAGTACGCCACAGAAGAGAGACCCCATGTCCTGGCTGTCCAGATTCAGCCTCGCGCAACGGGCCCTGATCGGGCTGATGTCCATCGTCGCGATCGTGTTCGGCGCGATCGCGATCCCGCAGCTGAAGCAGCAGTTGTTCCCCTCGATCGAGCTGCCGATGGTCTCGATCCTCGCCCCGTACCAGGGCGCCTCTCCCGATGTGGTCGAGAAGCAGGTCGTCGAGCCGCTGGAGAGCAGCCTCAAGTCCGTCGACGGGCTGAAGGGCGTCACGGCCACCGCCTCCGAGGGCATGGCCGTCGTCATGGCCTCCTTCGACTACGGCGACGACTCCACCAAGCAGCTCGTGGCCGACGTCCAGCAGGCCGTGAACCGGGCCCGCGCCCAGCTGCCCGACACGGTCGACCCGCAGGTCATCGCCGGTTCGACGGACGACATGCCGACCGTCGTCCTCGCCGCCTCCTCCGGCAAGGACCAGCAGGCCCTGGCCGACCAGCTGGAGCGGACCGTCGTCCCCGCCCTGGAGGGCATCGAGGGCGTCGGCCAGGTCTCCGTCAGCGGCGTCCAGGACCTCCAGATCTCCGTCGTCCCGGACCAGCGCAAGCTGGCCGCGGCCGGCCTGAGCTCCATGAAGCTCGCCGAGGCCCTCCGCTCCGGCGGCGGCACGATCCCGGCCGGCTCGTTCTCGGAGGACGGCAAGAGCCGCACGATCCAGGTCGGCGGCGGCTACACCTCGATCGAGCAGATCCAGGACCTGCGCATCCCGCCGGCCGTCCCCGGCAAGGGCAAGGCCGTCCGCCTCGGCGACGTCGCCGAGGTCCGCCAGGAGGAGTCGCCGGCCGTCTCCCTGACCCGTACCAACGGCAAGCCCAGCCTCGCCGTCATGGCGACCATGGACAAGGACGGCAGCGCCGTCGCCATCTCCGACGCCGTCGAGGAGAAGCTGCCGGAGCTCCGCCGCGACCTCGGCGACGGCGCCGAGCTGACCGTCGTCTCCGACCAGGGCCCGGCCGTCGCGAAGGCCGTCTCCGGCCTGACCACGGAGGGCGCGCTCGGCCTCGTCATGGCCGTCCTGGTGATCCTGGTCTTCCTGACCTCGATCCGCTCGACCCTGGTGACCGCGGTCTCCATCCCGCTCTCGGTCGTCCTGGCCCTGATCGTGCTGTGGACCCGCGACCTGTCCCTGAACATGCTGACGCTCGGCGCGCTCACCATCGCCATCGGCCGGGTCGTCGACGACTCGATCGTGGTCCTGGAGAACATCAAGCGGCACCTCGGCTACGGCGAGGAGCGCCAGTCGGCGATCATCACCGCCGTCCGCGAGGTCGCCGGCGCGGTCACCTCCTCGACCCTCACCACCGTCGCCGTCTTCCTGCCGATCGGTCTGACCGGCGGCATGATCGGCGAGCTGTTCGGCTCGTTCTCGCTGACGGTCACGGCGGCCCTGCTCGCCTCGCTGCTCGTCTCCCTGACGGTCGTCCCCGTGCTCTCGTACTGGTTCCTCCGCGCCCCGAAGGGCACCTCGGAGGACCTGGCGGAGGCCCGCAGGCTCGCCGAGGCCAAGGAGGAGAAGAGCCGTCTCCAGCGCGCGTACGTGCCGGTGCTCCGCTTCGCGACCCGGCGCCGGCTCACCAGCCTGGCGATCGCGCTCGTCGTCCTCGTCGTCACCTTCGGCATGGCCCCGCTCCTGAAGACGAACTTCTTCGACCAGGGCGAGCAGGAGGTGCTCAGCATCCAGCAGGAGCTGCCGCCCGGCACCAGCCTGAGCGCCTCCGACGAGGCCGCGAAGAAGATCGAGAAGGTCCTCGCGGAGACCGAGGGCGTCAAGGACTACCAGGTCACCGTCGGCTCCTCCGGCTTCATGGCGGCCTTCGGCGGCGGTACGGGCTCCAACCAGGCCTCGTACAAGATCAGCCTGGAGAGCTCCGACGCGTACGAGAAGACCCGCGACGCCCTGGTGAAGGCCTTCGACGGGCTGGACGGCATCGGCGACACCACCATCGCGGCCGGTGACGGCTTCGGCAGCCAGGACCTGAGCGTGGTCGTGAAGGCGGCCGACGCGGAGGTCCTCAAGGCGGCCTCCGAGCAGGTCCGTACGGCCGTCGCCAAGATGAAGGACGTCACCGACGTCCAGAGCGACCTGGCCCAGTCCGTTCCGCGGATCTCCGTGAAGGCCAACGAGAAGGCGGCCGACGCGGGCTTCGACTCCGGTTCGCTCGGCATGATCGTCGCCCAGGCGGTCCGGGGCACCCCGGCCGCCAAGGCGATCGTCGACGACACCGAGCGGGACGTCCTCATCACCTCGGCGAAGCCGGCCACCACCCTGGCCGAGCTGAAGGCGCTGCCGCTCGGCCCGGTGAAGCTGGGCGACGTCGCGACCGTCGAGCTCGTCCCGGGCCCGGTCTCCATGACCCGGATCGACGGCGCCCGCGCGGCGACGATCTCGGCCAAGCCGACCGGCGACAACACCGGCGCGGTGAGTGCGGCGCTCCAGACCGAGATCAACGCTCTCGACCTGCCCGAGGGGGCCACCGTCAGCATCGGCGGCGTCTCCGAGGACCAGTCCGAGGCGTTCACCAACCTGTTCCTGGCGATGCTCGCGGCCGTCGCGATCGTCTTCATGCTGCTCGTGGCGACCTTCCGCTCGCTGATCCAGCCGCTGATCCTGCTGGTCTCGATCCCGTTCGCGGCGACCGGCGCCCTCGGCCTGCTCATCGTCACGGACACCGCCATGGGCGTCCCGGCGATGATCGGCATGCTGATGCTCATCGGCATCGTCGTGACCAACGCGATCGTCCTGATCGACCTGATCAACCAGTACCGGGCCCAGGGCCTGGGCGTCGTCGAGGCCGTGATCGAGGGCGGCCGCCACCGGCTCCGCCCGATCCTGATGACCGCCCTGGCGACGATCTTCGCCCTGCTGCCGATGGCCCTCGGCATCACCGGCGAGGGCGGCTTCATCGCCCAGCCGCTGGCCGTGGTCGTGATCGGCGGTCTGATCACCTCGACGCTCCTCACCCTCCTCCTCGTCCCGACGCTCTACGCGATGGTGGAGCTCCGCAAGGAGCGCCGCGCGAAGAAGAAGGCGGCGAAGAAGGCGAGGAAGGAAGGCAAGGGCGACGACGTCCTCGACATCCCGCAGCAGGCGGACGTCGACCCGGCGACGGCCTCCCTGCTCGACATCCTCGACTGATCCGCTGAACACGGCGAAGGGGCGCCCCACCACGGTGGGGCGCCCCTTCCGCGTACCTGAGGAACCGTTACGGCAGAGCGAGCATCCGCTCCAGGGCGAGCTTGGCGAAGCTCTCCGTCTCCTTGTCGACCTGGATCTGGTTGACGAGGTTGCCCTCGGCCAGCGACTCCAGGGTCCACACGAGGTGCGGCAGGTCGATGCGGTTCATCGTCGAGCAGAAGCAGACCGTCTTGTCGAGGAAGACGATCTCCTTGTCCGGGTGGGCGGCGGCCACGCGCCGGACCAGGTTCAGCTCGGTGCCGATGGCCCACTTCGAGCCGGCCGGGGCCGCGTTCAGGGTGTTGATGATGTACTCGGTCGAGCCCACGTAGTCCGCGGCGGCGACGACCTCGTGCTTGCACTCCGGGTGGACGAGCACGTTCACGCCCGGGACGCGCTCGCGGACGTCGTTGACCGAGTCCAGCGAGAAACGGCCGTGCACCGAGCAGTGGCCGCGCCACAGGATCATCTTGGCGGCGCGCAGCTCCTCGACGGTGAGCCCGCCGTTCGGCTTGTGCGGGTTGTAGACCACGCAGTCGTCCAGAGACATGCCCATGTCGCGGACGGCGGTGTTGCGGCCCAGGTGCTGGTCCGGCAGGAAGAGGACCTTTGTTGTGCCGGGCTCCCCCTGCTCGAAGGCCCAGTCCAGCGCGCGCTTGGCGTTGGACGAGGTGCAGATCGTGCCGCCGTGCTTGCCGGTGAACGCCTTGATGTCGGCCGAGGAGTTCATGTACGAGACGGGCACGACCTGCTCGGCGATCCCGGCCTCGACCAGGACGTCCCAGCACTCGGCGACCTGCTCGGCGGTGGCCATGTCGGCCATCGAGCAGCCGGCCGCGAGGTCCGGAAGGACGACCTTCTGGTCGTCGCCGGTGAGGATGTCGGCCGACTCGGCCATGAAGTGCACACCGCAGAAGACGATGTACTCGGCCTCGGGCTTGGCGGCGGCGTCGCGGGCGAGCTTGAACGAGTCGCCGGTGACGTCGGCGAACTGGATGACCTCGTCACGCTGGTAGTGGTGGCCGAGGACGAAGACCTTGTCCCCGAGCTTCTCCTTGGCGGCGCGGGCGCGCTCCACGAGGTCCGGGTCGGAGGGCGAGGGAAGGTCGCCGGGGCACTCCACGCCGCGCTCGCTCTTCGGGTCGGCCTCGCGGCCGAGCAGGAGAAGGGCGAGCGGCGTCGGCTGCACATCCAGGGGCTGGGCGGTGGTCACGTCACGCACCCTTTCTTGAGGGTCTTCTGCTGAGGGTCTTCGGGAACGCTTTTCGTCGAAATGACGCTATCTATCATAACCGCTTCGCGTCAGCATGACGATGTCCATAGTGTCGATGTGACGAATTCGCCGTCCCCGCTCCCGGGCCGGGTGTGCGAGCATGAAAGAGGAAAGACCCCACGCGGCCCGGAATGAATCCGGGGCACCGACGGTTCCACCGTTGGCAAGCAGTCTCCGTACACACCGGGAGAGAAGCAGATGTCCGTATCGGACGAACAGACCACTGTCAGCGACGGCATCCTCCTGTCCGACGCCGCCGCGGCCAAGGTCAAGGCCCTCCTCGACCAGGAAGGCCGCGAGGACCTGGCCCTGCGCGTCGCCGTTCAGCCCGGTGGCTGCTCCGGCCTGCGTTACCAGCTGTTCTTCGACGAGCGTTCGCTCGACGGCGACGTCGTGAAGGACTTCGACGGCGTCAAGGTCGTCACCGACCGCATGAGCGCCCCGTACCTGGGCGGTGCCTCGATCGACTTCGTGGACACCATCGAGAAGCAGGGCTTCACGATCGACAACCCCAACGCCACGGGCTCCTGCGCCTGCGGCGACTCGTTCAGCTAAGCCCCTAGGGCCTGTCTGACAATTCCCGCCGGGTCCGGCCCGCCCGGCACGCACGCTCGCCGTACGACCGAAACGCCCCCGTAGCTCCGCTACGAGGGCGCCCCGGCCGCACGCCGATCGCACGCACCGAACGACCCGGCCTGATCCGACGCCAATTGTCAGACAGGCCCTAGCTGTACGTCCGTGAGGGCGGCGGTCCGGTTCCCCGGGCCGCCGCCCTCACGCGTTCCCCCGACCCCCGCGGTCAGCTCCGGGGGACGTCCTCCCCGCTGGCCCCGTCCACCACGGTCCGGGAGCCGAGCGGCCGGTCGAGGGTGACCGTCTTCGTCACCTCGACGGCGATGGCGATACAGGCCCGGTCGGGATCGCGGGGCGTCTCCTTGATCCGTACGGTGACCCGGTCGGCGCTCTCCTGGGCCGTGACCGCGTAGTCGCTGCACACCCCGCCCCAGAAGGTGACGGTCAGCTTCCGGCCGTCGTCCTCCGTCCGGTACGACTGGACCTGCCGGGCCGCGGTGGGCGTGGGCGTCGGCTCGCCCGGGGCCACCCCCTGCCCGGGGACGAGGGCGCTCTGCGCCACCGTGTAGGGCGCGGTGCCCGCCGGATCGGCGGTGAAGAGCCACGAGGGCACGAGCAGCCGCTCGCCCGCCACGTCACGGGCGGCGAGCCCGAACACGGCGGCCGTGACCGGGACCTGCTCGGGCGGGGCCGAGGCGGCGGTCGGGCAGCCCTGGGGCTCCGTGGGGTTGCCGGGCGCGATCGGCTCCACGGGCGCGACGGGCTCCACCGCGGTCCCGGCGGGCGGATCGGTGGCACACCCCCCGATCCCGATCGGTCCCGTGCCCTTCGAGGCCTCGTTCAGCTCGGCGAGGGCCTTCTCCGCCCCGACGACGGGGTACGTGGCGCCCTCGACCGGCTCCTTGAGCATCCCGCTGGCGGCGACGGGCTTGCCGTCGGGCCCGATCTGGAGCCCGGTGGACCAGCCGTACGTGGGCAGTCCGCCCACCACGGGATCGGCGTTCACCATCCGCACCGAGCCGTTGACGACCTGGGTGGCCGTCACCTTGGCGTCGTCCTGCCCGACGGCCTTGAGGACGGGCGCGGCGGCCGCCTTCGCGGCGGCCTCGCTCACCGGGGAGCCGCCGGGGGAGGGCTTCGTCTCGCCGGGCGGGGGACAGGCCTTGCCCTTGAGGCAGGTGTCGCCGACGGGCCCGCCGTCGTACCAGGAGTACGTCCAGTTCCCCGGCGCCTTCCGGGCGACGTCGAGGCGGGCCCCGGAGCCGTCCTTCTCGGGCCGGATGGTCCAGACGTCGCCGACGAGCACGGGCGTACCGGGAAGGCCGAGGGCCTCGGCCAGCCTGGTCACCTCCGCCGAGGTGACCAGGCCCTGCGGCCGGTGGACCGCGGCCGAGGAGGGCCCTTGGGGGAGTGGGCCCTTGGCTGTGTAGACGGTCCCGTGGGGACCGCCGTGGGGATCGGGCTCGCCGGGCGCGATGCCGGCGCCGCTCCCCGTGGTGCCGCCCGCATCCGGGGCGGGCGGAGTGGCCGCGGGGTCGGCCAGGTTCACCGAGCCCACACCGGGCGCGGTGGCGGCGAAGGAGAGATAGACCCCGCCGCTTATGGCGAGGACGACCCCGGCCGCCACCGCGGCGGTGACTCCTCGACGCCGCCGCTTCCCGTTCTCCGTATCGCTGCTCACCACACGCTCCCTCGATCGAGCCGACCGGACGGGAATGGGACGGAGCAGGCGGACGGACGGTTCCGTCAGCCGCCGTACTCGGCGGTGGCGGCGATGAGGCGCGCGGAGGCGGCCGGCACGACGACGCCGTGGATGGACGCGGCGGAGACCGGCGCGGGGGCGGGGGCGACCGGGGTGACCCAGTGGGGGGCCATCCGAGCGCCGTCGCCGCGCAGCTCGGCCAGGCTCCACTCGGACTCGTGACGCTCGCGAGGAGCGGGGTGGATGGTCATGGGCGCACCGTATGCATCACAACGCGTCGGGGAAAAGACCTACTCTGGGGTAGTTTCCACTGTTCGGAAGTGGCGTCCTCACCCGGTAGCGTGAACTGTCATTACCGCCTTCCCGCAGGAGCATCCAGCCGTGCGTATCGCAGTCACCGGCTCCATCGCCACCGACCACCTCATGACCTTCCCCGGCCGATTCGCCGAACAGTTCGTGGCCGACCAGCTCCACACGGTGTCTCTCTCCTTCCTCGTCGACAACCTGGACGTGCGCCGGGGAGGCGTCGCGGCCAACATCTGCTTCGGCATGGGCCAGCTCGGCAGCACTCCGCTGCTCGTGGGCGCGGCCGGCTTCGACTTCGACGAGTACCGCGCCTGGCTCGACCGCCACGGCGTCGACACGTCCGCGGTCCGGATCTCCGAGGTCCTGCACACGGCCCGCTTCGTCTGCACGACGGACGCGGACCACAACCAGATCGGTTCGTTCTACACGGGCGCGATGAGCGAGGCCCGGCTGATCGAGCTCAAGGCCGTCGCCGACCGGGTGGGCGGGCTCGACCTGGTCCTGATCGGCGCGGACGACCCCGAGGCGATGCTCCGCCACACGGAGGAGTGCCGCACCCGCTCCATCCCGTTCGCGGCCGACTTCTCGCAGCAGATCGCCCGCATGGACGGCGAGGAGATCCGCACGCTGCTCGACGGGGCCACGTACCTCTTCTCGAACGAGTACGAGAAGGGCCTCATCGAGTCGAAGACCGGCTGGACCGAGCAGGAGATCCTCTCCCGCGTCGGGCACCGCATCACGACGCTCGGCTCGCGCGGTGTGCGCATCGAGCGGGTCGGGGAGCCGGCGATCGAGGTCGGCTGCCCGGAGGAGACGGCGAAGGTCGACCCGACGGGCGTCGGCGACGCGTTCCGCGCGGGCTTCCTGACGGGTCTGTCCTGGGGCGTCTCGCTGGAGCGCGCGGCGCAGATCGGCTGCATGCTGGCGACGCTCGTGATCGAGACGCTGGGCACGCAGGAGTACACCCTGGCCCGCGCCAACTTCATGGACCGCTTCACGAAGGCGTACGGCGAGACGGCGGCGACCGAGGTCCAGTCCTACCTCTCCTGACCCGACAGGGCCGTACGGGAGCCTCTCCGGCTCCCGTACGGCCCTTCCCGGCTTCTCAGGAGACGCGGCGCACCACGTACGCGACCCCGCCCTTCTCCGACGGGGACTCGCCCACGTACTCCTGGCCGCGCATCTCGCACCACGCCGGGATGTCCAGGCGCGCCGCCTCGTCGTCCGACAGGACCGTCACCGTCGCCCCCACCGGCACCTCCCCGAACACCTTCGCCAGCTCGATCACCGGGATCGGGCAGCGCTTCCCGAGGGCGTCCACGACGAGGGGGCCGGAGGAAGGGGCGGCCGCCGGAGTGCCCGCCGGGGCGCCGAGCCGTTCCCGTACCCCCGCCACCACCCCCGGCAGCACCGCCAGGAAGCGGTCCACGTCCTCCTCCGCCGTGCCCGCCGGCAGCGACACCCGGACGTTCCCCTCGCTCAGTACCCCCATCGCGCGCAGCACGTGGCTGGGCGTCAGCGTGGAACTCGTACACGACGAACCGGACGAAACGGAGAAACCCTCCCGGTCCAGTTCGTGCAGCAGCGTCTCCCCGTCGACGTACAGACAGGAGAACGTGACCAGGTGGGGGAGCCGGTCCACCGGGTCGCCCACCACCTCCACGTCCGCCACGAGCTCCGGCACCCGCGCCCGGATCCGGTCCACGAGCCCCCGCAGCCGCACCGCCTCGGCCGCCGCCTCCGCCCGCACCGCCCGCAGCGCCGCCGCCGCCGCGACGATCGCCGGAAGGTTCTCGAAGCCGGGCGCCCGCCCCGACTCCCGTTCGTCGGACGGACCTTGCGGGGCGAACCGGACACCCTTGCGTACGGCGAGGAAGCCGACGCCCGCCGGACCGCCCCACTTGTGCGCGCTCGCCGCGAGCAGCGACCAGCCGCCCGCCACCGGGCCCCAGCCCAGGGACTGCGCCGCGTCGACGAGGAGCGGCACGCCCGCCGCCCGGCAGGCCTCGGCGACCTCGCCCACCGGCTGGACCGTCCCCACCTCGTGGTTGGCGGACTGGAGGCAGGCGAGGGCGGTGTCGGGCCGCAGCGCCGAGGCGAAGGCCCCGGCGTCGACCGCGCCGGTCCGCCCCACCGGCACCTCGGTCACCGAGCCGCCGGCCGCCGCGTGGCCCTCGGCCGCGTGGAGTACGGAGGAGTGCTCGACGGCCGAGACGACGATCCCGTTCCCGACCCGCCGGCGCCCCGCGAGCGCCCCCGCGATCCCGGCGTGAACCGCGCGCGTCCCCGAAGGGGTGAACACGAGCTCGTCCGGGCGGCACCCCACGGCCTCCGCCGCGGCCTCCCGCGCCGCGTCGAGCAGCAGCCGGGCCCGCCGCCCCTCCCGGTAGAGCCGGGCCGGGTCGGCCCATCCCTCGTCCAGGGAGGCGAGGAGCGCCTGGCGGGCGACGGGGTGGAGGGGAGCGGCGGACGCGGCGTCGAAGTACGGCATCCGCCCACGGTAGGCCCAGGGGGCCGCCCGGGGCCGTCCCGCCCCGGGGGAGGGCCGACACGCCCGAACCCCCGGCCGCCCTTCCGCCACTCGTGAGGCCCCGTCAGAACACCGCCCCCCTGCGCCCACAGCCCGCCGAACGGGCGTTCAGGACCCCCCTCCGGAAGGCGGGAATCCACCCCTTCGGGGACTCGGACGGCGCGTTGGGCACCCTCCCCGCGCGACCCCAAATAGCGTCCAGTAGGGTTTGGTCCGCATAAACATCCAAACCCCTGCCCGCGGCCGGGGCGGCGACCGACCAGCGAGACGGACGGCCGTGGCCGACCAACGCGGGCCGAGACTCTCGGGAAGGCGCTACGTGAGTCCCAACGGCTCCGACCGCTCGTCGCGGCGCCCGATGCGGCGGAAGCTGCCGCAGGTGCTGACTGCGGGCCTGATCCTGGCGACAGCCACGGGCTGCTCGTACAACTGGGAAGACTTCCCCCGCCTTGGCATGCCCACCCCCGTCACGGAAGAGGCGCCTCGGATCCTCTCCCTGTGGCAGGGCTCCTGGGCTGCCGCGCTCATCACGGGCGTCCTGGTGTGGGGCCTGATTCTCTGGGCCACCATCTTCCACCGGCGCAGCCGGACCAAGGTAGAGGTACCTCCGCAGACCCGTTACAACATGCCCATCGAGGCGCTGTACACGGTCACTCCGCTCATCATCGTCTCGGTGCTCTTCTACTTCACCGCGCGCGACGAGTCGAAGCTCCTCGAGCTCTCCCCCAAGCCTGCCCACACCATCAACGTGGTCGGCTACCAGTGGAGCTGGGGCTTCAACTACGTCGAGAACGTGCCCGGTGTTAAGGGTGACGCCAAGACGGACAAGAACCTCGCGTCGATCCCGGACAAGTTCCTGGACGCGTTCCCGGAGAACGCGGGCGGTGTCTACGACGCCGGCATCCCCGGCGACCGGAACCCGCAGACCGGCAACCCGGGCCCGACCCTGTGGCTGCCGAAGGGCGAGAAGGTCCGGTTCGTCCTGACCTCGCGTGACGTCATCCACTCCTTCTGGGTGGTCCCCTTCCTCATGAAGCAGGACGTCATCCCGGGTCACACGAACTCCTTCGAGGTCACCCCGACCCAGGAAGGCACCTTCCTCGGCAAGTGCGCCGAGCTGTGCGGTGTCGACCACTCCCGGATGCTCTTCAACGTCAAGGTGGTCTCTCCGGAGCGCTACCAGCAGCACCTGAAGGAGCTGGCCGAGAAGGGGCAGACCGGCTACATTCCGTCCGGCATCGAGCAGACGGACCCGGCTAGGAATGCGGAGAAGCACCAGCTGTGAGCATCCACAACGAAACCCAGGGTGCCGCCTCGCTTGAGGACTCGTACGAGAACGAGCTTCCCGTACACCGCAAGCAGCCCGGCAACGTCGTGATCAAGTGGCTGACCACCACCGACCACAAGACGATCGGGACGATGTACCTGGTCACGTCGTTCGTCTTCTTCTGCATCGGCGGACTCATGGCGCTCTTCATGCGCGCCGAGCTGGCCCGTCCGGGTACGCAGATCATGTCGAACGAGCAGTTCAACCAGGCGTTCACGATGCACGGCACGATCATGCTGCTGATGTTCGCGACGCCGCTGTTCGCCGGATTCGCGAACTGGATCATGCCGCTGCAGATCGGCGCGCCCGACGTGGCGTTCCCGCGGCTGAACATGTTCGCGTACTGGCTGTACCTCTTCGGCTCGATCATCGCGGTCGCCGGCTTCCTCACCCCGCAGGGTGCCGCCGACTTCGGCTGGTTCGCCTACTCCCCGCTGTCGGACGCCGTCCGCTCGCCGGGTGTCGGCGCCGACATGTGGATCATGGGTCTGGCCTTCTCCGGCTTCGGCACGATCCTCGGTTCGGTCAACTTCATCACCACGATCATCTGCATGCGCGCTCCGGGCATGACGATGTTCCGCATGCCGATCTTCACCTGGAACGTGCTGCTGACCGGTGTTCTGGTCCTGCTCGCCTTCCCGGTCCTGGCGGCTGCTCTGTTCGCCCTGGAGGCGGACCGCAAGTTCGGTGCGCACGTCTTCGACGCGGCCAACGGTGGAGCGCTGCTCTGGCAGCATCTCTTCTGGTTCTTCGGCCACCCAGAGGTGTACATCATCGCGCTGCCGTTCTTCGGCATCATCTCCGAGGTCATCCCGGTCTTCAGCCGTAAGCCGATGTTCGGCTACATCGGTCTGGTGGCCGCGACCATCGCGATCGCCGGTCTCTCCGTGACCGTGTGGGCGCACCACATGTACGTCACCGGTGGCGTGCTCCTTCCGTTCTTCTCCTTCATGACGTTCCTCATCGCCGTACCGACAGGCGTGAAGTTCTTCAACTGGATCGGAACGATGTGGAAGGGCTCCCTGTCCTTCGAGACCCCGATGCTCTGGGCCGTCGGCTTCCTGATCACCTTCACCTTCGGTGGTCTGACCGGCGTCATCCTGGCCTCGCCCCCGATGGACTTCCACGTCTCCGACTCGTACTTCGTCGTGGCGCACTTCCACTACGTCATCTTCGGCACCGTCGTCTTCGCGATGTTCTCCGGCTTCCACTTCTGGTGGCCGAAGTTCACCGGCAAGATGCTCGACGAGCGCCTCGGCAAGATCACGTTCTGGACGCTGTTCGTGGGCTTCCACGGCACGTTCCTGGTGCAGCACTGGCTCGGTGCCGAGGGCATGCCGCGTCGTTACGCGGACTACCTGGACGCCGACGGCTTCACCGCGCTGAACACGATCTCGACGATCTCCTCCTTCCTGCTCGGTCTGTCGATCCTGCCGTTCTTCTACAACGTCTGGAAGACCGCCAAGTACGGCAAGAAGATCGAGGTCGACGACCCGTGGGGCTACGGCCGTTCGCTCGAGTGGGCGACGTCCTGCCCGCCGCCGCGGCACAACTTCCTCACCCTGCCGCGGATCCGTTCCGAGTCGCCGGCGTTCGACCTGCACCACCCTGAGATCGCGGCTGTCGACCAGCTCGAGAACAAGGGGCACGTGGCCGAGGCCCTCACCGCGGGCAAGGAGGCCGGCAAGTGAAGATCCAGGGCAAGATGTTCATCTGGCTGAGCGTCTTCATCCTCGCCATGGCGATCGTCTATGGCGTGTGGTCGAAGGAGCCGGTCGGCACCACGGCGCTCTTCCTCGCCTTCGGCCTGTCCATCATGATCGGCTACTACCTGGCCTTCACGGCCAAGCGTGTCGACGCGATGGCGCAGGACAACAAGGAGGCCGACGTCGCGGACGAGGCCGGTGAGCTGGGCTTCTTCGCCCCGCACAGCTGGCAGCCGCTGTCGCTGGCCATCGGTGGCGCGCTCGCCTTCCTCGCCATCGCGATGGGCTGGTGGCTGCTGTACTTCTCCGCCCCGCTGATCCTCGTCGGCCTGTTCGGCTGGGTCTTCGAGTTCTACCGCGGCGAGAACCAGAACCAGTAGCGGTACCCGCTTCCCGGCGGGCGACCGCCACCGGAGCACCCGAGGGGCCCGGACACTTCGTCACCGAAGTGTCCGGGCCCCTCTTTTGCAGCATCAGGGCGCGCTGCCGCGGGGGATTGTTCTTACGGTGAGGTCATGAACGACACGCCGCGCATTCGGACTGTTCTGAGCTGCACCCTCCTGGTCGTGACCGTCACGGCGGCCGCCACGGCGTGCGCGGGATCCGACGGCCATCCGCTGTCCGCGAGGCCGTACGACGCGGTGGACCAGCTCGCGTTCAGCGCGGCGGACGGCGGGACCAAGGTGAACCCGGAGAAGCCCCTGGAGGTCTCCGCCAAGGGCGAGGGCCGGATCGCCGACGTGACGGCCGTCGACGCGGCCGGACGGCGGCTCGCGGGCGAACTCACCGCGGACGGGCGGCGCTGGCGCTCCACGGCCGCGCTGGCGGCCGGAGCGCGCTACACGGTCCGGGTGGCCACCGAGGACGAGGACGGCGCCCCAGGCGCCCGTACGTACACGTTCGAGACGGCTCCGGCCAAACGGGCCCTGACCGTCACCTTCGGGCCGGAGGCGGGCACGTACGGCGTCGGGCAGCCCCTCACCGCCGAGCTCAGCCTCCCCGTGAAGGACAGGGCGGCCCGCGCGGTCGTCGAGCGGGCCCTCAAGGTCCGCTCCACGCCCTCCGTCGAGGGCTCCTGGTACTGGGTCGACGACAAGGAGCTCCACTTCCGGCCCAAGGAGTACTGGCCGGCCGGAGCGCTCGTCACGGCCTCGGCCAACCTCGACGGCCTCAAGGTCGGCGACAAGCTCTACGGCGGCGCCTCCAAGCCTCTGAAGCTCTCCATCGGCGACCGGCTCGAAGCGGTCGCGGACGCCGAGTCCCACTACATGACCGTGCGGCGTAACGGAGAAGTGATCAACACCATTCCGGTGACCACCGGCAAACCGGGCTTCTCCACCCGAAACGGCATCAAGGTGGTGCTCGGCAAGGAGTACTACGTCCGGATGCGCGGCACCAGCATCGGCATCTCCGAGGGCACCTCGGAGTCGTACGACCTGCCGGTCTACTACGCCACCCGGGTGACATGGAGCGGCGAGTACGTCCACGCCGCGCCCTGGTCCGTCGACTCGCAGGGCGTGGCGAACGTCAGCCACGGCTGTGTCGGCATGTCGACGGGGAACGCGGCCTGGTTCTACGAGACCGTCCGCCCCGGCGACATCGTCAGGACCGTCAACAGCTACGGCGACACGATGGACACCTTCGGGAACGGCTTCGGCGACTGGAACCTGTCCTGGGACAAGTGGCGCCAGGGCAGCGCCCTGGTGGAGAAGACCGGTGACCCGGCCGCCACGCAGGACGCCAAAGCCCGTCTGAGGCCCTCGATCTAGCCGCGTGACCCGGGGAGCGTCCCGCGACGCGCCCGGGTCACGCGTCGATCGAGAGGCGGGAGCGCAGCAGGGCCGCCAGGGACGCCGCGAACTCCACCGGTTCCACCGGATGGGTGATCGCGGCGTCGGCGCGGCTCCAGGTGGCCAGCCAGGCGTCCTGGGGGCGGCCGATGAGCACCAGGACCGGCGGGCAGCGGAAGATCTCGTCCTTGAGCTGCCGGCAGACGCCCATGCCGCCGGCGGGCACCGCCTCGCCGTCCAGGACGCAGACGTCGATGCCGCCCTCGTCCAGGGCCTTCAGGACCGCCGGGAGCGTCGCGCACTCCAGGAACTCGACCGGAGGCACGTCCGCGGCGGGCCTGCGCCCCGCGGCGAGGCGCACCTGCGCGCGGGTGTTCGCGTCGTCGCTGTAGACCAGGACCGTGGCGCTCGACTGCATCGTTCCTCCGTGGGGCAAGTCCGTGGGAAGGTCTGGGAAGGTCGTCGATCGATGCGCGGGATGCTACTCCGGTCCACACCCCGTCAACACCCGTTCAGCACCTGTTCGAAGGGGCCGGCACTGGGCCGTTCGGGCTGGACACA
The DNA here is from genome assembly GCF_042264145.1 of Streptomyces sp. NPDC056144. Taxonomy (NCBI): domain Bacteria; kingdom Bacillati; phylum Actinomycetota; class Actinomycetes; order Kitasatosporales; family Streptomycetaceae; genus Streptomyces; species Streptomyces sp. NPDC056144. Next base: position 135,781 of record NZ_JBHJVF010000007.1, read on the forward strand.
CCCCCCTGACACTCCGAACGGCACCCCCCGGAGTGAGGGCGGGATAAGCGACCGACATAATGTCGGTCGTGGCGACAGTAACGACAGTAGAAACAGGGCACGCGCACCCCTCGGTCAATCGGCCGAACCTCACCAGCGTCGGAACCATCATCTGGTTGAGCTCCGAGCTGATGTTCTTCGCGGCCCTCTTCGCGATGTACTTCACCCTGCGATCGGTGACAGGTCCCGAGTTCTGGGCGGAAAAGGCCTCGGCCTTGAACTTCCCGTTCTCGGCGACCAACACCACGATCCTGGTGCTCTCCTCCCTCACCTGTCAGCTCGGCGTCTTCGCCGCCGAGCGGGGCGACGTGAAGAAGCTCCGGACGTGGTTCATCATCACGTTCGTGATGGGTGCGATCTTCATCGGCGGCCAGGTGTTCGAGTACACCGAGCTGGTCAAGCACGAGGGCCTCTCGCTCTCGTCGGACCCGTACGGCTCGGTCTTCTACCTGACGACCGGCTTCCACGGCCTGCACGTGACGGGCGGTCTCATCGCCTTCCTGCTGGTCCTCGGCCGGACCTACGCCGCCAAGAGGTTCACCCACGAGCAGGCAACCGCCGCCATCGTCGTGTCCTACTACTGGCACTTCGTCGATGTCGTCTGGATCGGCCTCTTCGCCACGATCTACATGATCAAGTAATCGGACCCCGCCGCCGCGGCGGGTCCGAGACATCCAGCAAGCATCGACGCAGAAGATCCTGACACCGGGGTAATCCGTGAAAAAGCTCTCCGCACGACGACGCCATCCGCTGGCGGCGGTCGTCGTCCTACTTCTCGCGCTGGCGGCCACTGGGGGGCTGTACGCCGCGTTCGCGCCCGCGGGCACGGCGAAGGCCGATGAAACCGCCCAGTCCCTCGCCATCGAGGAGGGCAAGAAGCTCTACTCCGTCGGCTGCGCCAGCTGCCACGGAACCGGCGGTCAGGGAACCACTGACGGCCCGTCCCTCGTCGGCGTCGGCTCGGCCTCGGTCGACTTCCAGGTCGGCACCGGCCGTATGCCGGCCCAGCAGCCGGGCGCCCAGGTCCCGAAGAAGAAGGTCATCTACTCGCAGGCTGAGATCGATCAGCTCGCGGCGTACGTCGCCTCTCTCGGTGCCGGCCCGATCACGCCGACCGAGGAGCAGTACAACCCGGCTGGTGCCGACATCGCCAAGGGTGGCGAGCTGTTCCGCACCAACTGCACCCAGTGCCACAACTTCACCGGTGAGGGTGGCGCGCTGAGCAACGGCAAGTACGCCCCGAGCCTCGAAGGCGTGAGCCCGAAGCACCTCTACGAGGCCATGCAGACCGGCCCGCAGAACATGCCCTCCTTCCCGGACACGACCATGCCGGAGAAGGAGAAGAAGGACATCATCGCGTACGTCCAGGCCGTCAACAGCGACAAGGCCGACAACCCGGGCGGTCTCAAGCTCGGTGGTCTCGGTCCCGTCAGCGAGGGCCTGTTCGCCTGGATCTTCGGTCTGGGCGCGCTGATCGCAGTTGCCATCTGGGTCGCGGCCCACACCGCTAAGGCCAAGAAGTCATGAGTAGCCAAGAGAATCCAGAAGAGAACCTGCCGGCAGGGCAGGACACCGCGCACGGCGCGGTGAAGGTCGCCGACGACCCGTTCGCCGACCCGGGCCTTCCGCCCCACAAGCCGCGCATCCAGGACATCGACGAGCGGGCCGCCCGCCGGTCCGAGCGTGCGGTCGCCTTCATGTTCACGCTGTCGATGCTGGCCACGATCGGCTTCATCGCGTCGTACGTGATCTTCCCGGTCGACCACATCGTGTACATCTGGCCCTTCGGCCGGGTGTCCTCGCTCAACTTCGCCCTGGGTCTGACCCTCGGCGCGGCGCTCTTCTTCATCGGCGCGGGCGCGGTCCACTGGGCCCGCACCCTGATGTCCGACGTCGAGGTCGCCGACGAGCGTCACGAGATGGCCGCCTCGCCCGAGGTCAAGGCGAAGGTCATGGCGGACTTCGCGGCCGGTGCCGCGGAGTCGGGCATGGGCCGTCGCAAGCTCATCCGCAACACGATGTTCGGTGCGCTGGCGCTCGTCCCGCTCTCCGGCGTCATGCTGCTGCGTGACATGGGCCCGCTGCCCGAGAAGAAGCTCCGGACCACCAAGTGGGCCAAGGGCAAGCAGCTCATCAACATGAACACGCACGAGCCGCTGCGTCCCGAGGACGTCGCCGTGGGTTCGCTGACCTTCGCCATGCCCGAGGGCATGTCGGAGCACGACCACGACTTCCAGACCGAGATCGCCAAGGCCGCCCTGATGATCGTCCGGATCCAGCCGGACGACATCAAGGACAAGCGCGAGCTCGAGTGGTCGCACGACGGTGTCGTCGCCTTCTCGAAGATCTGCACCCACGTGGGTTGCCCGATCTCCCTGTACGAGCAGCAGACGCACCACGTGCTCTGCCCGTGCCACCAGTCCACCTTCGACCTCTCCGACGGCGCCCGCGTCATCTTCGGCCCGGCCGGTCACGCCCTTCCGCAGCTGCGGATCGGCGTGAACGACAAGGGCTTCCTTGAGGCGCTCGGCGACTTCGACGAGCCCGTCGGTCCTGCCTTCTGGGAGCGCGGATGAGCACCGTGACCGCTACGAAGAAAGCGCCCGCCGGTGAGCGGGTAGCCGACTGGGCCGACGGTCGGCTGGGGATCTACACCCTGGCCAAGGCCAACATGCGGAAGATCTTCCCGGACCACTGGTCCTTCATGCTGGGCGAGATCTGCCTCTACAGCTTCCTCATCATCATCCTGACGGGCGTCTATCTGACGATGTTCTTCCACCCGTCGATGAACGAGGTGGAGTACGTCGGACCGTACGTCCCGCTCCAGGGACAGCTGATGTCCGAGGCGTTCAACTCGACCATGCACATCTCCTTCGAGGTGCGCGGTGGCCTGCTGATCCGGCAGATCCACCACTGGGCGGCGCTGATCTTCCTCGCCGGCATGTTCGTGCACATGATGCGCGTCTTCTTCACCGGCGCGTTCCGCAAGCCGCGTGAGATCAACTGGCTGTTCGGCTTCCTGCTGTTCTTCCTGGGCATGTTCACCGGTTTCACCGGTTACTCGCTCCCGGACGACCTGCTCTCCGGCACCGGTGTCCGCTTCATGCAGGGCGCGATCCTGTCCGTGCCGGTCGTCGGCACGTACCTCTCGATGTTCCTGTTCGGCGGCGAGTTCCCCGGCGGCGACTTCGTCGCCCGGTTCTACTCGGCGCACGTGCTGCTGCTCCCCGGCATCATGCTGGGCCTCGTGGTCGCCCACCTCATCCTGGTGTTCGTCCACAAGCACACGCACTTCGCCGGCCCCGGCCGGACGAACAAGAACGTCGTCGGCATGCCGCTGCTGCCCGTGTACATGGCGAAGGCCGGAGGCTTCTTCTTCCTGGTCTTCGGTGTCATCGCGGTCATCGCGGCGATCGCCTCGATCAACCCGATCTGGGCCATCGGCCCGTACCGTCCGGACCAGGTGTCCACCGGAGCCCAGCCCGACTGGTACATGGGCTTCGCCGAGGGTCTGATCCGTGTCATGCCGGGCTGGGAGATCAACCTCTGGGGCCACACGCTGGTCCTGGGCGTGATGATCCCGCTCGCGATCTTCCCGGCGGTCCTCGCCGCGATCGCGGTCTACCCGTTCATCGAGTCCTGGATCACCGGCGACAAGCGCGAGCACCACATCGCGCAGCGCCCGCGCAACGCTCCGACGCGCACCGCCTTCGGTGTCGCCTGGATCACCGCGTACATGATCATGCTCGTGGGTGGTGGAAACGACCTCTGGGCGACCCACTTCCACCTGTCGATCAACTCGATCACCTGGTTCGTGCGGATCTTCTTCTTCGTCGGCCCGGTCATCGCGTTCATCGCGACGAAGCGGATCTGCCTCGGCCTCCAGCGCCGCGACAAGGACAAGGTGCTGCACGGCCGCGAGTCGGGCATCATCAAGCGCCTGCCGCACGGTGAGTTCGTCGAGGTCCACGAGCCGCTCAGCCAGGGCGAGCTGCACCGCCTCACGGCGCACGAGCAGTACGAGGCCGCGGAGCTTCCGCCGGCCGTCGACGAGAACGGTGTCGAGCGCAAGGTCGGCCGCCTGGAGAAGCTCCGGGTCAAGCTGAACAAGGGCTACTACGGCGACGACAGCCAGATCGCCAAGCCCACCGTCGAGGAGTACAAGGCGATCCAGGACGGCCACGGCCACCACTGATCACCTGACCTTCCTCCGACGTAGGTCGCCACGCTGAGGAGCCCCGTCCATTCGATGGACGGGGCTCTTCGCCGTCCCCGGGGGTCGATAGGGTGGGACCGCATCCGTCACCCGTATCCGTACGATCGCCTGGAGCTGCCATGAGCGCTGCGACCCCCGCTGGAGGACCTACGTCGGCGGGCCGCTCCTGGCCCGTCGTCCTCGACGGTCTGCTGACCGGACGCGACCAGAGCGCCGACGACACCGCGTGGGCGATGGACCGCATCCTGCGGGGCGAGGCCACCGACGCCCAGATCGCCGGCTTCGTCGTCGCCCTGCGGGCCAAGGGCGAGACCGTCGACGAGATCACCGGCCTGGTCCGGACGATGTACGAGCACGCCAACACGATCGAGGTGCCGGGGCCGTCCGTCGACATCGTCGGCACCGGCGGCGACGGCGCGAAGACCGTCAACATCTCGACCATGTCGGCGATCGTCGTCGCGGGCACCGGCGCCAAGGTCGTCAAGCACGGCAACCGCGCCGCCTCCTCCGCCTCCGGGGCCTCCGACGTCCTGGAGAAGCTCGGCGTCAACCTGGAGCTGACCCCGAAGAGGGTGGCCGAGGTCGCCGAGGAGGCCGGGATCACCTTCTGCTTCGCCGTGAAGTTCCACCCGGCGCTGCGGCACGTGGCCATGGCCCGCAAGGAACTCGGCATCCGGACCGTCTTCAACTTCCTCGGCCCCCTGACGAATCCGGCCAGGGTCCGCGCCCAGGCGACCGGCGTCGCCGACGCCCGCATGGCCCCCATCGTCGCCGGCGTGCTCGCCGGGCGCGGCTCCTCCGCGCTCGTCTTCCGCGGCGACGACGGCCTCGACGAGCTGACCACGACCGCCACCTCCCGGGTGTGGATCGTGCGCGACGGGACCGTCCGCGAGGAGTCCTTCGACCCGCGCGAGGTGGGCATCCCGATCGTCCCGGTCGACGCGCTGCGCGGCGCGGACGCCTCGTACAACGCCGACGTGGCCCGCCGGCTCCTCGCGGGGGAGACCGGTCCGGTACGGGACGCGGTGCTGCTCAACGCGGCGGCGGCGCTCGCCGCCCTGGAGCCCACCGACGGCACCCTCGCGGAGCAGCTGTCGGCGGGGATCGCCAAGGCGGCCGAGTCGATCGACTCCGGCGCGGCCCGCCGCACCCTGGAGCGCTGGGTCTCCGTCAGCAACAGCTGAGTTCGCGCCACACGCACGACACGCGCCCCGTCCCGGAATGCGGACGGGGTTGCGCGTCGGCGATCCACTGAACTACGTTCTGTGCCAGGTCATGAGTGACAGTCGTCAAGCCCCGGCTGACTGTCCGGCAACCCTCCGTCCGTGGCGGGGTGCCCCGGGTGAAGACCAGGTCGCACGGCAGAAGCCCTGCGGCAAGCGCGGACCCCTGCGTCACACCCTGGGGTCCTTGGTCCTCTAGGGAGCGGTGTCTCGTGAGCAAGCGAATGCGCTAGGGCCTCTCCGGCCCCTTTCTCCACCCCTTCACCCGTGCGCGGCACCTCCTTCTCTGCGCGCTGCCCCGCGGGTCCTTCACGCCAATTCGCGCCCCTTTTATGCCGGGAGACACCGCTATGTCCGCACACTCGAACGCCGCCGCCACCACCGCTGTCGCCACCGTCGACTCCGCCGCCGAGTCCGCCGACCCCTGCTGCGCCGCCCCGCTGCCGGTCCTCGGCCGGGACGTCACCGTCCCGCTCGTCACCGGCGGCGAAGTGACCTACGCGGCCCTCGACTACGCGGCCAGCGCCCCGGCCCTCCAGCGCGTGTGGGACGACGTCGCCGCGTACGCCCCGTACTACGGCAGCGTCCACCGCGGCGCCGGGTACCTCTCCCAGCTCTCCACCGACCTCTTCGAGAACAGCCGCGAGACCGTCGCCGAGTTCCTCGACTGCCGCCCCGGCGACCAGGTCGTCTTCACCCGCTCCACCACCGACTCGCTCAACCTGCTGGCCCGGACCATCCCCGCCGACTGCGAGGTCTTCGTCTTCGAGACCGAGCACCACGCCTCGCTGCTGCCCTGGCAGGACGCCCGCGTCACCTACCTCAACGCGCCCCGCACCCCGGCCCAGGCCGTCGAGACGCTGGAGCTCGCCCTCGCCGGTCGCGACCCCTACGGCCCGGCCCTCGTCTGCGTCACCGGCGCCTCGAACGTCACCGGCGAGCTGTGGCCGGTGAAGGAGCTCGCCGCCGCCGCGCACGCCCACGGCGCCCGGATCGTCCTCGACGCCGCCCAGCTCGCGCCCCACCACCCGGTCTCCGTCAAGGAGTTGGACGTGGACTGGGTCGCCTTCTCCGGCCACAAGCTGTACGCGCCCTTCGGCTCCGGCGTCCTCGCCGGCCGCGCCGACTGGCTCCAGGAGGCCGAGCCCTACCTCGCCGGCGGCGGCGCCTCCCGCAAGGTCGCCCGCCGGGCCGACGGCGGCGTGGACGTCGAGTGGCACACCACCGCCGCCCGCCACGAGGCCGGCTCCCCGAACGTCATCGGCGTCTACTCCATCGCCTCCGCCTGCAAGGCGCTCACCGAGGCCGGCTTCGACTCCCTCGTCGCCCGCGAGCAGCACCTCATCGCGAAGGTCCGCGCGGGCCTCGCCGAGGTCCCCGAGGTGAGGATCCTGTCCCTGTTCGGCGACGACGCCCCCCGGGTCGGCGTCATCTCCTTCGTCGTCGAGGGCTGGAACAGCTCCCACTTCGCCGCCGCGCTCTCCGCCGAGTACGGCATCGGCGTCCGCGACGGCCTCTTCTGCGCCCACCCGCTCGTCCGCACCCTGCTCGGCAGCGACCCGCAGGACGTCGGCGAGTGCGGCGCGCCCGAGGCGGCCCCCGGCGAGCGCTCGCTCAACGCCATCCGGGTGAGCTTCGGCGCCGGTACGCCGGACGAGCACGTGGAGCGGTTCGTCGGCGCCGTGAAGGAGCTCGTCCGGGACGGTGCCCAGTGGAAGTACCGCACCGAGGACGGCCGCTGCGTCCCCGACCGCGGCTGATCAGTCACTCGTACAGGTGAAGGGGGCCTCCCGATCGGGAGGCCCCCTTCCTCTGTGGCGCGTATGTGTCCGGAAACCCCCGGACAGGCCTCAGGACTCCAGGCCGATGGCGAAGGCCGCCTCCAGGTCGTGCTGGGAGTAGGTGCGGAACGCCACGTGCGTGTCCGTGGCCTCGACGCCCGGGATCTTGCTGATGCTGCCGGGGATGACGTCCGCCAGGTCGTCGTGGCGCGACACCCGGACCATGGCGATCAGGTCATAGGTCCCGGTGACCGAGAAGACCTCGCTGACGCTGTCGAGCGCCGCGATCGACTCGGCGATCTCGGGGATGCGGTCCACGCTGGTCTTGATGAGCACGATCGCGGTGATCACGGCTGGCTGTCTCCCTCGGTCGCCGCGGCTGGTGCCTTCACTCTAGCCCCACCCCGGAAACGGCCCCACGCGTAGAGGAAGCCGACGCAGAAGCCCACGACGTGGGCCAGATAGGCGACCCCCGGGCCGGGACCGGCGGCCCGCGCCGCCAGCCACTGGAGCGCGAACCAGAAGATCAGCACGATCCAGGCCGGGAAGCGCAGGGGCAGGAAGAAGAGGAAGGGGAAGAGGCTCGTCACCCGGGACCGGGGGAAGAGGAAGAGGAACGCCCCGAGCACCCCGGAGATGGCCCCGGACGCCCCGACGAGCGTCTGCTCGCTCTCCGCGTGCGCCGCCGCGTACCCGAGCAGGGCCACGTACCCGGTCCCCAGGTAGAAGAGGGCGAACTCGACCGGGCCCATGCGCTCCTCGGCCATGGCGCCGAAGACGTACAGGAAGAGCATGTTCCCCAGCAGGTGCAGCCAGCTGCCGTGGACGAAGAGCGCGGTGAACGGGGTGAGCAGGGCGCCCGGCACGCCGTTCATCAGCTCGGCCGGGACCACGCCCCAGCGGCGGAAGTACGCGCTCTGCGCGGCCAGGAGCTCGTCACCCGTGCCGTACGCCGGATTGAGCCCGGAGACCGGGCCGATCACGAAGAGCAGGCAGCAGGCGGCGATGAGGCCGTACGTCACCGTGGGGCCGCCGCGCGCGCCGCGCCAGGCGCCGAGGGTCGCCGCTCGCCAGTCGATCACGGACAGATCATCGCGTACCGGGGCCGAAGTGGACAGAGTGCCTCGCCGTCAACCGTGAGGCCCGGAGGCCGTAGGGTAACGGGCAGTACGACAGCGGTTCGACGGCGCACCGCGGCTCCCGCACCTGGCACGACACGACAGGAAGAAGGACGGACCGATGACGACGGTTCCCCTGCCGACCGACGAGACCCGCTGGCGCTGCACGCTCTGCGGCAATCTGACCCGCTTCGACGTGACCCGCTCCTCCAAGGTCGTCGAGTACGTCCATCTGGACCTCGCGGGCGACCCGACGGTCGAGGAGCGTCAGGTGGTCAGTGAGACCATCGAGTCGGTCCGCTGCCGCTGGTGCAACGCGGTGGACCAGATCGAACTGGTGGACAGGCCGGGCGCCGCCTCCTGAGGGACGGCGCGGACGACATAGGGGTGACGGATCGTGGAGCAGTCCGCGCACGGTGGTGAGCCGGCCGGCGCGGCAGGTGACGCTGCCGAGACGCTCGACCACCCACTGACGGAAGGCGTACGTCGGCGGGTGGTCGCGCTGGTCGCCGACGCCTTCGGCGGCCTGACCGTCGCGGAGCTTCCGGCACCCCTGCGGCAGTACGCCCGCTTCACCGCCGCCCGCCGCGCCAAGTTCGCCGGGAACGCGATGGCGGCGGCCCTGGAGAGCGACCCGCTGTTCCGGCAGCGGATCGGCGAGCGGTTCAAGCAGGCCGAGCCCGAGCTGGCCGGTGCCGTCGAGTCCGGCACCCCGCCGGCCGCCGCCGACCCGGTCGACGTGGCAGCCGCGGCCTACGTGCTGCGGCCGGCCGGCTGGGTCAAGCTCGTCGCCGCCGCGGGCGAGGAGGCCCTGCGGGCGGACGCCGAGCGGGCCGACGAGGCCGGCCGGCGCGAGCTGGAGCGGCTGCGCGAGGAGCTGGCGACCGCTCAGGAGCGCTCCAGGAGCGAGACCGAGCAGCTCCGGCGCGACCTGGAGACGGCCCGCAAGGAAGCGGAATCGCTTCACCGCAAGCTGCGCAGCGCCCAGAGCGACGTGAAGCGCGGCGAGGCGGCGCTCCGCCGTGTCCAGGGCGAGATCGACGCGGCCAAGGCGGAGGCGGCGGCGCAGGTCTCGTCCGCCGAGAGCGAGAGCCGTCGTCTCAAGGCGCGGCTCGGCGAGGTCGAGGCGGCGCTCGAAGCGAGCCGCAGATCGGCCCGCGAGGGGCGTTCGGTGGAGGACATGCGGCTGCGGCTGCTCCTCGACACGGTCCTCGACGCGGCCCAGGGGCTGCGCCGCGAACTGGCGCTGCCGCCCGTCTCGATGCATCCGGCCGACACCGTGGACGCGGTGGAGCCGGGCCGGATGTCGCCGAAGGACATCGCGGCGCGCGCGCTGTCCGAGACCGACCCCGCCCTCCTCGACCAGCTCCTCGAACTGCCCCAGGCGCATCTGGTCGTCGACGGCTACAACGTCACCAAGACCGGTTATCCGACCATGCCGTTGGAGAAGCAGCGGCTGCGGCTGCTCGGCAGCCTCTCGGCTCTCGCGGCCCGGTCGGGTGCCGAGGTCACCTGTGTCTTCGACGGGGCGGAGCTCGCGGCCCCGGTGCTGCTCGCGCCGCCGCGCGGGGTGCGGGTGCTGTTCTCCAAGCCCGGTGTCACGGCGGACGAGTTGATCCGTCAGCTGGTGCGGGCCGAGCCGCCCGGCCGTCCGGTGGTGGTGGTCTCCACCGACCGCGAGGTGGCCGACGGCGTGGCCAAGGCCGGCGCGCGGCCCGTCACGTCCGCCTTGTTGCTGAAGCGGCTTTCGCGCCTCTCGTAGGCCCTCGGGGCGGTCTCGTAACTCCTGGGCGATATGCCCGAATTCTGGACGGCGGACCGTCAAGTGCTCATCACAGCCCGTGTGGTGCGTGTAAACAAAGTGGTGCCTGAGCGATATTTTTGCCGGTGGGATTTGAACTGATCACAACTTGGTCACTAGGGTCAGGGTTCGAACCTTCGCGCGGTAGTTCACCCATCCGGGGTGGCGGCGGAGGAACCGCCTCTCCTTCACCGGTTGGGCGGCTCTGAGGAAGAAGGAGCTCGCCTTCGTGGCGTCCCACCGTCGACCCAAGCAGCCGAGCCGCACCCGCGTGACCGTGCTCACCGCGACCGCGGCCGCCGCCGTCGCGCTCTCCGCCCAGTCGGGCGCCCAGGCGGCCCCCAAGCCGAAGATCGACGAGGTCAAGGCCAAGGTCGACGCGCTGCACCACGAGGCCGAGGAGGCCACGGAGCAGTACAACCTGGCCGACGAGCGCCGGGGCACGCTCCAGAAGGAGATCGGCGAGCTCCAGGACAAGGTGGCCCGCGGTCAGCAGGAGCTCAACACCCTGCGCGACCAGATCGGTTCGGTCGCCAGCGCCCAGTACCGCTCCGGTGGCATCGACCCGGCGATCCAGCTCTTCCTCTCCGCCGACCCGGACACCTACCTCGACAAGGCGTCCGCGATCGACCAGCTGAGCTCCCAGCAGGCCGACGTGCTCACCTCGATCCAGGCCAAGCAGCGGACCCTCGCCCAGCAGCGCGCCGAGGCGACCACGAAGCTGTCCGACCTCGAGGACGTCACCAAGACGCTCGGCGAGAAGAAGAAGAAGTACCAGGGCAAGCTGGCCGACGCCCGCGCCCTCCTCAACACCCTGACCGCCCAGGAGCGCGCGCGCCTCGAGGCCCAGGAGCGCGAGAAGGAGCAGCGCGCCAGCCGTGCCGCCGCCTCCTCCCGCGTCGACCTCGGCAACGAGGCCCCGGCCTCCGGCTTCGGTGCCATGGCGCTGAGCGCCGCCGCCACCCAGCTCGGCAAGCCGTACGTCTCCGGCGCCGAGGGCCCCAACTCGTACGACTGCTCCGGTCTGACGATGTGGGCCTACCGCCAGGCCGGCGTCCGCCTCACCCGCACCACCTACACCCAGCAGAACGACGGCGTGAAGATCGGCCGCAGCCAGCTCCGCCCCGGCGACCTGGTCTTCTTCAACGGCCTCTCGCACGTGGGTCTGTACGCGGGCAACAACACGATCCTGCACGCCCCGAAGCCGGGCGCCGTGGTCCGCTACGAGTCCATGAGCTACATGGGCACCTTCCAGTTCGGTGTCCGCATCGGCGGCTGACCCCGCCACGACCCGCTCCGGCCTGCCCCCCAATCGGGTGGTTTGCCGGGCCACTGACTGACCTGACGCCCCGCCGGTGACCTGTGTTCTCCGGCGGGGCGTCACTTTGTGTGTCCATCGGCTTCGTTGGAGACGACGTGCTCAGCGGCTAACGTCTGGCCCTCCAGTCCCCGTCGAGCCGAACGGAGCGCGACCAGTGGCCTCCCACCGCCGACCCGCGAGGGTCACCGTCCTGACCGCCGCCGCCGCGGCCACCGCGGCCGCGTCCCTCGGGGCGGTCCCCGCGAGCGCCGACCCGGGGACCTCCTCCGCGGCCACCCGCGCCACGGTCGACCGCCTCTTCGAGGAGGCCGAGAAGGCCACCGAGGGGTACAACCAGGCGGACGAGAAGGCGGACGAGCTGCGCCGTACGGTCGCCCGGGCACAGGACGGACTCGCCCGCGGCCAGGAGCGCATCAACCGCATGCGCGGCGCCCTCGGCTCGGTCGCCGGGGCCCAGTACCGCTCCGGCGGCATCGACCCCGCCCTCGCGCTGCTGCTCTCCTCCGACCCCGACAGCTACCTCGACCGCGCCTCCGCCCTCGACCGCGTCACCGCCCGGCAGAGCGCCGCGCTCGGCGAACTCCGGCACGAGCAGCGGCGCCTCGACCAGAAGCGCGCGGAGGGCCGGACCGCCCTCGCCGAGCTGGAGCGCAGCCGGACCGAGGTCGCCCGCCACAAGCGGACCGTCGAGCGGAAGCTCGCCGCCGCCCGCCGCCTCCTCGCCTCCCTCACCGTCGAGGAGCGCGCCGACTACGACCGGTCCTCCCGCTCCGGCGGCCGCGACGAGGAGATGCCGCCGCTCGCCGACCTCGGCCCCGCCTCCTCGCGGGCCTCCGCCGCCGTCGTCGCCGCGCGCAGCCAGATCGGCAAGCCGTACGTGTGGGGGGCGACCGGCCCCTCCGGCTTCGACTGCTCGGGCCTCATGGTCTGGTCGTACCGGCAGGCCGGGATCAGCCTGCCGCGGACCTCGGCGGCGCAGCGCCACGCCGGCCGCCAGGTGCCGCTCTCGCAGGCGCAGCCCGGCGACCTGGTCACGTACCGCGGCGACGCCAGCCACGTGGGCATCTACGCGGGCAACGGCCAGGTCATCCACGCCCCCTACCCGGGCGCGCGGGTCCGCTACGACCCGGTGAACATGATGTCGAACGTGACGGTGACCAGGGTCTGAGCCCTCGGGCGGCAGGCCCGGGCCGTCCCCCCGTACGATCGGGGGCGTGGCAGACCAGGGGAGCGGAGCGGCGCGCGGCGGCGCCCTGTGCCTCCTGGCCGCCCTCCTCGCCCTCGGCGGCTGCGCGGCGCCCCCGGAGTCCGGACCGGCGCACCGCGAGGTCCAGGAGCTCCTGGACCGGCACGCCGGGGCGCTCCTCGCCCGGGACGAACCCGGCTATCTCGCGGACCTCGACCCCGCCCTCGCGCCCGCCGCGCGCGCCGAGTTCGACCGGCTCGCGGACGTCCCGCTCGGCGGGGTCCGCTACCGCGTCACCGGCGTCGACGGGACCGGCGAGGGCCGGGCCACCGCCACGGCCGAGCTCGGCTACCGCATCAAGGGGTACGACTCCGGGCCCTCGACCACCGAGCGGGTCATCGGCCTCACCGAGCGGGACGGCCGCTGGTACGTCACCGCCGACCGCCCCGCCGAGGGTGCCCCCGAGCAGCTCTGGCAGCAGGGCCGGGTGGAGACGGTGACCGGCGCCCGCAGCCTCGTCCTCGGGGTGGGCCAGAGCACCGAGCGGCTGCGGGAGATCGCGGCGGCCGCGGACCGGGCCGTGCCCGCCGTCGGCGAGGCCTGGCACGGGAACTGGGCGGGCCGGATCGTGGTCCTCGTCCCCGAGTCGGTCGACGCGATGGGGCGGCTCCTCGGCGGGCCCGCCGCCTCCTACCGGGGCATCGCGGCCGTGACGACCGGTCAGCTGGGCGGCGGCCCGACGGCCCCCGCCGACCGCGTGATCGTGAACCCGGAGGCGTACGGAACACTCGGCTCCTTCGGCCGGCAGCTGGTCCTCACCCACGAGACCACCCACGTCGCCACCCGCGTCCGGACGACGAAGGCCACCCCGGTCTGGCTCTCCGAGGGCTTCGCCGACTGGGTCGCCTACCGCGACGGCGGCCGCACCCCCGCCCAGGCGGCCCCCGAGCTGCGCCGCGCGGTCCGCGCGGGCGAGGCGCCCGCCACCCTGCCGGAGGACGGCGACTTCGCCTTCGGCGGCGACACGGACGCCCTGGCGCGGGCGTACGAGAGCGGCTGGCTCGCCTGCGAGATGGTCGCGGACCGCTGGGGCGAGGAGAAGCTGGCCGCCTTCTACCGGGCGGTGGGCGCGCACCCGGCCCGGGAGGGCGCGCTGGAGAAGGCGCTCCAGGACGTGCTGGGCACGACACCGGAGCGGTTCACGGCGGACTGGCGGACGTACGTGCGGGAGCGGCTGGGCTGACTCCTCAGCGGGAGCCGGACAGGGCCTTCTCGGGCTCCGGCTGACGGGCCGACGGCGCGGCGGCCTCGGCGAGAGCGGGCTCCGTGACCGTCTGGCGCCACAGGATCCGGCAGGCGATGACGGCGGCCGCGACGAGCAGGCCGTTGCGGGTGAAGAGGATCGCGATGCCCAGCGGGTCGCTCCGCGTCACGTGCGAGAACCACACAGGGAACTCGAACTGCGTGACCGCCGTCGCCCACACCACCAGGTGGACGGGCTTGCGCATCCGGCTCGACCGGAACGCGAGGCAGACCGCGCCGAGGCCGACCAGCCACAGCACGTACTGGGGGGAGAGCACCCGGCTCGTCACCGTGAAGAGCAGCACCGCGACGAAGGCCGCGTCCGCGACCGTCGAGGAGGTGAAGCGGCGCGCCTTGAACCGCCACAGCAGGAGCCAGCCGAAGGCGACGAAGGTGAGGCCGAGGGCGATCGTCGAGACGGTCGAGACGTGCGGGCCGAGGAACTCGATCGAGCCGTAGTTCATCCGCGGCTCGCCCTCCCAGCCGAAGTGCCGGATCACGTGGAAGACCATCGAGCCCAGCGACTCGACCTCCGTGCCCCGGTCCCGCTGGTAGCCGAGGAAGGCGAGCGCCCCCGGCATCCACAGCACGCACAGCAGCAGCGTGGCCGCCGCCGCGCCCGCCGCCGCCGACCAGGAGCGGAAGGTCGCCCGGCCCTTCGGCGTCCCCGCGAGGATCAGCGCGGGCCAGACCTTCAGGACCGCGCCGAAACCGGCGAGCGCGCCGAGGACGCGAGGGCTCCGGCCGGCCGCGAGGAGCCCCGCGACCGCGACGGCGGTCACCATCACGTCGTACCGGGCGTACGCGGTCGGGCCGAGGAGGGGGACGCCCGCCAGCCAGATCCAGGCGCCGTTCAGGCTCCGGCCCGCGCGGCGGCCGGTGTACAGGAGCAGCCAGAAGACGGCCGCGTCGCACAGGAAGGCGAGGACGAAGAACGCGGAGGCGTACCCGAGGAACGGCAGCACGGCCGGCGCGAGGATCGCGAGGGCGGCGGCCGGCGGGTACTGCCAGGTCACGTCGTCCAGCGGGTAGGTGCCGGTCCGCAGGACGTCGAACCAGCCCTGGTAGATGTGCGAGACGTCGTACGTGACGTCGGGGCCCGGCACGACCACGACCTTGAAGACGCAGAGCAGCAGGACGATCCGGGTGAGCGCCCAGAGACCGACCGGAAGCCGCAGGTCGTTGCGTGTGCCGATGCGTGAACCGTTCCTCACCGCGCCGCCCGTCGTCACTGTCGCGTCCTGATCCTGTCGGTCCGCTCGCGCGGAGAGTGGTCGTGCGGGTGGTGGGTGCCATCGCGTCCCGGGGGGTGCCATCGCGTACTGTCGGCCACGATGCACAAGACCCTGATCGTAACCAACGACTTCCCGCCACGCCCCGGCGGAATCCAGGCCTTCCTGCACAACATGGCGCTGCGCCTGGATCCCGAACGGATCGTGGTCTACGCCTCCACGTGGAAGCGGAGCCGCGAGGGGATCGAGGCCACCGCTCAGTTCGACGCCGAGCAGCCTTTCACGGTTGTCCGCGATCGCACCACCATGCTGCTGCCCACGCCCCGGGTCACCGCCCGCGCCACCGCGCTCCTGCGCGAGCACGGCTGCGAGTCCGTCTGGTTCGGCGCGGCGGCGCCGCTCGGGCTGATGGGCCCCGCGCTGCGCAAGGCCGGGGCGAAGCGGCTCGTCGCCACCACGCACGGGCACGAGGCCGGCTGGGCCCAGCTCCCCGCCGCCCGGCAGCTCCTGCGCCGGATCGGCGAGGGCACGGACACGCTCACCTACCTCGGCGAGTACACCCGCTCCCGGATCGCGGGCGCCCTCACCCCGGCCGCCGCCGGCCGCATGGTCCAGCTGCCGCCGGGCGTCGACGAGAAGACCTTCCACCCCGCTTCGGGCGGCGACGAGGTCCGTGCCCGTCTCGGGCTCACGGACCGGCCCGTCGTCGTCTGCGTCTCCCGGCTCGTCCCGCGCAAGGGCCAGGACACCCTGATCAGGGCCATGCCGCTGATCCTGCGCCAGGTCCCCGACGCGGTCCTCCTGATCGTCGGCGGCGGCCCGTACGAGAAGGACCTGCACCGGCTCGCCGCCGAGACCGGCGTGACCGCATCCGTCCGGTTCACCGGCGCCGTTCCCTGGGCCGAGCTCCCCGCCCACTACGGCGCGGGCGACGTCTTCGCCATGCCCTGCCGCACCCGGCGCGGCGGCCTCGACGTCGAGGGCCTCGGCATCGTCTACCTGGAGGCCTCCGCCACCGGCCTCCCCGTCGTCGCCGGCGACTCCGGCGGCGCCCCCGACGCCGTCCTCGACGGCGAGACCGGCTGGGTCGTCCGCGGCGAGTCCGCCGAGGACGCCGCCGACCGCGTCACCACCCTCCTGCTCGACCCCGAGCTGCGCGCCCGGATGGGCGCGCGGGGCCGGGAGTGGGTCGAGGAGAAGTGGCGCTGGGACCTGCTGGCGGAGCGGCTGCGCGAGCTGCTGTAGGGCCTGCGCGGACACGGAGAAGGGCCCGGGCGCGTTTCCGCACCCGGGCCCTTCTCCGTGCGGCCGATACCGTCCGCTACGAGTAGATCGCCTCGATCTCGTCCGCGAAGTCCTTCGCCACCACGTTCCGCTTCAGCTTCAGGGACGGGGTGATGTGGCCCGCCTCCTCCGTGAACTGGGCCGGCAGGATGCGGAACTTGCGGACCGACTCCGCCTTCGAGACCGCCGCGTTGCCGTCGTCGATCGCCCGCTGCACCTCGGCCACGAGCTCCGCGTCCTCGCGCAGCGAGGCCGCCGTCGAACCGGCCGGCTTGCCGTGCTCCGCCGCCCAGCGGCCGAGGAACTCCTCGTCGATCGTGACCAGCGCGCCGACGAACGGACGGCCGTCGCCGACCACCATGCACTCCGCGACGAGCGCGTGCGCCCGGATCCGGTCCTCGATGACCGCCGGGGCGACGTTCTTCCCGCCCGCCGTCACCAGGATCTCCTTCTTGCGGCCGGTGATCGCGAGGTAGCCGTCCTCGTCGAGGGTGCCGATGTCACCCGTGTGGAACCAGCCGTCGGCGAGCGCCTCGGCGGTCGCCGCCTCGTTGTTCCAGTACCGCGAGAAGATGTGCTCGCCGTGCAGCAGCACCTCGCCGTCGTCGGCGATCCGCACCACCGAGCCCGGCAGCGGCTGCCCGACCGTGCCGATCTTCTGCCGGTCCCACGGGTTGAAGGCGGTCGCCGCGCACGACTCCGTCAGGCCGTAGCCCTCCAGGACGGTGAAGCCGATGCCGCGGAAGAAGTGGCCGAGCCGCTCGCCCAGCGGGGCGCCGCCCGAGATCGCGAACTCGCCGCGCCCGCCGAGCACCGCCCGCAGCTTGCTGTAGACCAGCTTGTCGAAGAGCTTGTGCTTCAGCTTGAGACCGAGGGACGGACCCTCGGGGGTGCCGATCGCCCGGCTGTACGCGATGGCCGTGTGCGCGGCCTTGTCGAAGATCTTGCCCTTGCCGTCGGCCTGCGCCTTCGCCCGCGCCGAGTTGTAGACCTTCTCGAAGACACGCGGCACGCCGAGGATCAGCGTCGGCCGGAACGAGGCCAGCTCGTCGGTGAGGTTCTTGATGTCCGGTACGCAGCCCAGCTTGATCGGCGCCATGATCGACGCGACCTCGACGAGCCGCCCGAAGACGTGCGCGGCCGGCAGGAAGAGCAGGACCGAGCACTCGCCCGTACGGAACAGGGGCTTGAGCCGCGCCACCACGTTGCCGCACTCGGCGAAGAACGCCCGGTGGGTCAGGACGCAGCCCTTGGGGCGACCGGTCGTGCCCGAGGTGTAGACGATCGTCGCCGGGTCGTCCGCGTTCGCCGCCGACATGCGCTCGTCGAGCAGCTCGTCGGAGACGTCCGCGCCCTCGGCGGTGAGGCGCGCGACCGCGTCGGCCTCGATCTGCCGGATGCCCTTGAGGTCCGGGAGCTGCGCGCGGACCGACTCGACCGAGGCCTCGTGGGCCGGGCTCTCCACGAGCGCGAGGGAGGCGCCCGAGTCGCCGAGGATCCACTGGATCTGCTCCGGCGAGCTGGTCTCGTACACCGGCACGGTCACCGCGCCCGCGCTCCAGATCGCGAAGTCGAGGAGGACCCACTCGAAGCGGGTGCGGGAGAGCAGCGCGACCCGGTCGCCGGGCTCGACACCTGCGGCGATCAGCCCCTTGGCGACACCGCGGACCTCGGCGAGGAACTGGGTGGCGGAGACGTCCGTCCAGACGCCGTCGACCTTGCGGCCCATCACGGCCACGTCTGGGTGCTGGGAGGCGTTGCGGCGGATGAGATCCGTCAGGTTGCCGTCCGTGGGGACCTCGTACAGGGCCGGAAGGCTGAACTCGCGCAAGACTGCTGCTCCTCATCGGGCGCCGGCGCCACGGCTCTGTGTGATGCGCCGGACTTGTCCATGATCGGGCAGGTGCTCAGTGGGGGTGAGCACGACTGGACCGACCGGACGTTACCGATCGGTAGATGGTTCCGATAGGGGGTCCCGGCCAGATGTTCCGTGCATCACACAGGCATGACGGCTCTCCGCGCACAGTAATCCACAGCTTTCCCGACTCGGAAGTAACCGCAGGTGGCAGGTCCTAGGGTGGGGCCATGCGAGTCCATGTGGTCAGTGACGTACACGGCAACGCCGGAGACCTCGCCGCGGCGGGGGAGGGCGCCGACGCCCTCATATGTCTCGGGGACCTGGTCCTCTTCCTCGACTACGCCGATCACAGCCGCGGCATCTTCCCCGACCTCTTCGGCGTCGAGAACGCCGACCTGATCGTGGAGCTGCGCACCGCCCGCCGCTTCGACGAGGCCCGTGACCTGGGCCGCCGCCTCTGGGCCGAGCTCGACGTCGACCGCGACACCGCCATCGAGGCCGCCGTCCGCCGCCAGTACGCCGAACTGTTCGCCGCCTTCCCCACCCCCACGTACGCCACCTACGGCAACGTCGACATCCCCCGTCTCTGGCCCGAGTACGCCCGCCCCGGCACCACCGTCCTCGACGGACAGCGCGTCGAGCTCGGCGGCCTCGTCTTCGGCTTCGTCGGCGGCGGCCTCCAGACCCCGATGCGCACCCCGTTCGAGATCCCGGACGAGGAGTACGCCGCCAAGGTCGAGGCCCTCGGCGAGGTCGACGTCCTCTGCTCCCACATCCCGCCGGACGTCCCCGAGCTGACCTACGACACCGTCGCCCGCCGCTTCGAGCGCGGCAGCCGCGCCCTCCTCGACGCGATCCGGCGGACCCGGCCCCGGTACGCCCTCTTCGGCCACGTCCACCAGCCGCTCGCCCGGCGGATGCGGATCGCCGCCACCGAGTGCGTCAACGTCGGTCACTTCGCCTCGACCGGCAGCCCCTTCGCCCTGGAGTGGTGACGGGGGCGCGGGCGCGGCGCGATAGCCTTCCGTAAGCACGCCTGTGCCCATTCCCTTCCCGCCGGACCGCACGTGGAGGAGCCACCGCGATGGCCGAACACACCAGCTCGAGCATCACCATCGAGGCGGCGCCGGCCGACGTCATGGGTGTGATCGCCGACTTCGCCCGCTACCCCGACTGGACGGGCGAGGTGAAGGAGGCCGAGGTCCTGGAGAAGGACGCGGCCGGCCGCGCCGAGAAGGTCCGGCTGCTGCTCGACGCCGGCGCCATCAAGGACGACCACGTCCTCGCGTACACCTGGACCGGCTCCGACGAGGTCAGCTGGACCCTGGTCAAGTCCCAGATGCTCCGCTCCCTCGACGGCTCCTACCGCCTCGCCGACCTGGGCGGGAACCGCACCGAGGTCACCTACCAGCTGACCGTCGACGTCAAGATCCCCATGCTCGGCATGATCAAGCGCAAGGCCGAGAAGGTCATCATCGACCGGGCCCTCGCCGGTCTGAAGAAGCGCGTCGAATCCGGCGTCTGACCGCCCCGAGGGCGGTCCGGCGGGCGACGGTAACGTCCTCCGCATGGAGATCATCCTTGTCACCGGCCCCGGCGGCGCCGGACGGACCACCGTCGCCGCCGCCACCGCCCTCGCCGAGGCACACGCGGGGCGGCGGGTGCTGCTGGTCTCCGAGGACGCCGACCCCGGCGTCACGGGCGCCGGCCTCGCGGGTGTGGGCGTCACGGGCCCGGGCATCACGGGCGAGGGCCCGATGCTGCTCAGGCCCGAGCCCGCCGCCGACTTCCGGCGCGAGTTCCTCGCCCTCCAGGCCCGCTCCGGCGCCGCCCTCGACCTGCTCGGCGCCGCGCCCTTCGAAGAGGCCGAGCTCACCGAGCTCCCCGGCAGCCGCCCCTTCGCCCTGCTCAGGGCCCTGCGCGACGCCGCCGCCGGACCGTACGACCTCGCCGTCGTCGACCTGCCCCCGCTCCGCGAGGCCCTCGCCCTGCTCGCCCTGCCCGAGCAGCTCCGCCGCTACCTGCGCCGCCTCCTGCCCCCCGAGCGGCAGGCCGCCCGGGCCCTGCGTCCGATGCTCGCCCAGCTCGCCGGGGTCCCCATGCCCGCGCAGTGGCTGTACGAGACCACCGCGCGCTGGGAGACCGAACTCGCCGCCGCCCAGGCCGTCGTCGAGGCCCCGGCCACCCGCGTCCGGCTCGTCCTCGAACCCGGCCCCGCCGCCGCCCGCGCCCTGCGCACCGCCCGGCTCGGCCTCGCCCTCCAGGGCCTCGCCCTCGATGCCGTCGTCGCCAACCGGCTGCTGCCCGCCGCCTCCGAGGACCCCTGGCTCGCCGGGCTCGCCGCCCGGCAGCACCGGCACCTCGCGGAGCTCCGTACCGAGGCGGGCGCCGTGTGCGAGCTGCCGCACCTCGGCCGGGACCCGCGCGGGGCCGAGGACCTCGCCCTCCTCGCGCCCGGCCCCGCGTCCGCACCCGTGCGGGAGACGCCCCGGATCGAGGACCGGCGGGCCGAGGACGGCGTCCTCGTCTGGCACATCCCGCTGCCCGGCGCGGTGAAGGAGGAGCTCTCCCTGGTCCGCAGGGGCGACGAACTGCTCCTCACCGTCGGCCCGTTCCGCCGCCACCTCGCCCTGCCGGGCGCCCTGCGCCGCTGCACCGTGAGCGGCGCGGGACTCGTCGACGGGGACCTCCGGGTCCGCTTCACCCCGGACCCGGGACTCTGGCCGCGTACCCCCTGAGGGCGTGTACCGTCGAAGTACCTGCCACGGAGGAGTACGCCATGAGCGAATCGAGCGAATCGGACGCCTGGGCTCAGGCGTGCGCCGAGGACCTGGAGGCGGAGAAGGCCCGCCGCCGCGCGGAGCGGGGCGCCGAGCCCGGCTCGGCCGCCGAGGAGTTCCGCAAGCTGTTCGACGCCGTCGCCGGGAAGATCACCGAGGGGCTCGGCGGAGCCGGCGGCCCGCTGCTCGGGGGCCTCGGCGGTCTCGGCGGCATCGGGGGACAGACCGTTCAGCAGTTCGTCAGCCAGGCGAAGGCCGTCGTCGAGCCCGTCATCGAGCGCAACCCGCAGGTCTTCGACCACCTCGCCGCCGCCGGGAGCGAACTCCTCGCCGCCTACCGCTCCGCCGTCGAGGGCCACGAGACCCGCTGGACCCGCGGCGGGACCGTCGAGGAGGACGACCCGCGCCGCGAGGCCGACGGCGGGCCCCGCAAGGAATCCCGAGGCGACTCCCGCCGCGACGACGAGGGCCCCGCGAGCGGTGAGCAGATCGACCTTGACTGATCAGTAGCCGCCTTCCCCTCGGGTACGGTGGGCCCTAGCGGGGCTCGACCGAAAACTGAGGGACACATGGGACTCACCATCGGCGTCGACATCGGCGGCACGAAGATCGCGGCCGGCGTGGTCGACGAGGAGGGCAACATCCTCGACACGCACAAGGTGCCCACCCCGCCGACCCCCGAAGGCATCGTCGACGCGATCAGCGCCGCGGTCTCCGAGGCCGGCAAGGGGCACGCGATCGAGGCTGTCGGCATCGGAGCCGCCGGCTACGTCGACGACAAGCGGGCCACCGTCCTCTTCGCGCCGAACATCGACTGGCGGCACGAGCCGCTGAAGGACAAGGTCGAGCAGCGCGTCGGCCTCCCCGTCGTCGTGGAGAACGACGCCAACGCGGCGGCCTGGGGCGAGTACCGGTTCGGCGCGGGACAGGGCCACGAGGACGTCATCTGCATCACCCTCGGCACCGGCCTCGGCGGCGGCATCATCATCGGCAACAAGCTGCGCCGCGGACGCTTCGGCGTGGCCGCCGAGTTCGGCCACATCCGGGTCGTCCCCGACGGCCTGCTCTGCGGCTGCGGCAGCCAGGGCTGCTGGGAGCAGTACGCCTCCGGGCGTGCGCTCGTGCGGTACGCGAAGCAGCGCGCCCTCGCCACCCCCGAGCGGGCCGAGGTCCTGCTCGCCCTCGGCGACGGCACCCCGGAGGGCATCGAGGGCAGGCACGTCAGCCAGGCCGCCCGCGCGGGCGACCCGGTCGCCGTCGACTCCTTCCGCGAGCTGGCCCGCTGGGCGGGCGCCGGTCTCGCCGACCTCGCCTCGCTCTTCGACCCGTCGGCGTTCATCGTCGGCGGCGGCGTCTCGGACGAGGGCGACCTCGTCCTCGACCCGATCCGCTCCTCCTTCCGCCGCTGGCTGATCGGCGGCAAGTGGCGTCCGCACGCCCAGGTCCTCGCGGCCCAGCTCGGCAACAAGGCCGGCCTGGTCGGCGCGGCGGACCTGGCCCGCCAGGGCTGAGGCCCGTACCGGCTCGGCAGCCACCGATACGCCGACCGCCCGTCGCGTCCCCTGGGACCCGGCGGGCGGTCGGCGTATGTTGCCGGACATGGCGACCAGCGAGCTCCCCGAGCTGCCCGACCTGCCCGACTCCCGTACGGAGGCGGACGGTTCGGCCGTCCTGAGGGTCCTCAGCTACAACATCCGCTCGATGCGGGACGACGAGGACGCCCTCGCCCGGGTCATCAGGGCGTGCGCGCCGGACGTCGTCTTCGTCCAGGAGGCCCCGCGCTTCTTCCGCTGGCGCAAGCACGCGGCCCGGCTCGCCGCGAAGAGCGACCTCGTCATGCTGAGCGGCGGCGCCACCGCGGCGGGACCGCTGCTCCTCTGCTCCCTGCGGGCCACCGTGGAACGCACCGAGGACGTCCTGCTGCCCCGCACCCCCGGCCTGCACCGCCGCGGCCTCGCGACCGCCGTCGTCCGCTTCGCCGGGGCCAGGGTCGGGCTGATCAGCTGCCACCTGAGCCTCGCGAAGGACGAGCGGTACGCCCAGGCGGGCCTGGTCCTCGACCGGGTCGCCGCCCTGGGAACCCCGTACGCCCTCGTCGCCGGCGACCTCAACGAGCGCCCCGGCGGCCCCGCCTTCACCCGCCTCGGCACCCGGCTGCGCGACGGCTGGACCGAACGCCCGTGGGGCGGCGAACACACCTGGCCCGCCACCGCCCCCGACCGCCGCATCGACGCCGTCCTGGCCACTCCGGGAGTGGAGATCCTCGGCTGCGGCGTCCCCCCGCACCTCCACCCGACCGACCTGAGAACGGCGACGGACCACCTGCCGGTACTGGCGGCGGTCCGTGTGCCGGCGGCGGCCTGACGGGGCGCGGCCCCGGGCCGGGGCGGCCCGGGCGCGGGGTCGGCGGACGGAGTCCGGCGCGGCCGTGCGAAGCCCGGGAGGTGCCCTCGGCACCGAGCGGTGCGAGGGCGGCGTCGGGAGCGGTGACGGGGTGGGGCTTCGGGCCGGGGCGCCGGGCTACACCACCGCGCCTCGGCCCGGGTCGTCGAAGCCGTCGTCGTCCTCGTCGTCGTGCTTCATGCGTGAGACGAGGGTCGCGAAGCCGCCCAGGAAGCCGCCGACGCAGAGCGTCGTCAGCCACCAGGTCATGTCCCACTGGAGCAGGACGGCCAGCAGCATCAGCACCGGGCCGCCGACCACGCCGAGCCAGGCGAACTTGGTCGTCGCGTCGGCCTCCGGCAGCGGCGGGGGCTCCGGCGGCACGAAGTGGCCCTCGTCGGAGCCGCCGGGGCCGTCCTCGGGCTCGGCCGGCGTGTAGTCGCGGGGGCCGGCCGGCCGTACCCCGGGGGCGAAGACCACGGAGCTGCCGAGCGCGGGCTTGCCCGTACCGGCCTCGGGCTTGTCGTCGGGGACGCCCTCGGCACCGGCGTCCGGGGCGGCGTCGGCGGCGGGGTCCGCGGCGGAGCCCGTACCGGGACCGGAGTCTCCGGCGGCGGGCTTCCGCAGGCCGGCCTCCGACTTCCAGGTGCCCGTCCCCGGCTTCGCCGGGCCCACGCTCCCGCCTCCGGTCTCGGCGTCGTCGTCGTCCTCCGGCTCCGGAAGCGACAAGGTCTCGATCGGGCGGTACGGCCTCGCGCCCGGAGGGTCCGCGGGCTCTTCCCCGTACCCGGCGACGATCGCGGCCCAGGCCGCCTCCTCGTCGATGGGCTGCGGCTCCCGCTCGCCGCCGTCCTGCTGATCAGCCACCGCTGCTGCTCCTCTTCCCCTGGGTCCCCTCGACCGGAAGCGTGGCGAGCCGCTGGACGAACGCCCAGCTCTCCTCGAAGATCCGCTCCGCGTCATGGTCCAACGTCGCGACGTGGTAGCTCTGTTCCAGCAGGATCTCCTGGACGTCCGTCGAGGAGACCCGGCTCAGTATCCGGGCGGAGTCGGCCGGTGGCACCACGTGGTCCTGCGGGCTGTGCAGCACGATCAGCGGCTGGGTGACCTTCGGAAGCTCCGCGTCGACCGTCTGGAAGAGCCGCCGCAGCGAGTGCGCCGCGTGCAGCGGCACCCGGTCGTAGCCGAGCTCCACCGCGCCCTCCTTCGCTATGTCGCTCGCGAGCCCCGAGGTCGTCCGGACCAGGTACCGGACGACGGGCAGCGCGTGCGCGGCGAGGCCGTGCACCTTGTTGCCCGGGTTGACGAGGACGAGACCGCGCACCGCGTCCCCGTGCTCCTGGGCGAGGCGCAGGGAGAGCGCGCCGCCCATGGAGAGCCCGAAGACGAAGACGGTCTCGCAGCGGGCCAGGAGCTCGCGCAGGGCCCGGTCCACCTCCGCGTACCAGTCCTGCCAGGTGGTGAGCTGCATGTCCTCCCAGCGGGTGCCGTGGCCGGGCAGCAGCGGCACCGACACCGACAGGCCGCGCTCCGCGAGGTACTCGGCCCACGGGCGCATGGACTGCGGGGAACCGGTGAATCCGTGACAGAGAAGGACGCCGACCTCTCCGCCTTCGTGGCGGTACGGCTCGGCTCCGGGAAGGACCGGCACCGGGGTCTCCTGTTCGCTCGCGACCCCGGCGTCTTCGAGTGCGCCGGAGCGACGGAAAATGGGGAAGGACCTTCACGGTACGCGACCGGAAGGACACCGACCAGGGCCGTAGCGGGGGGTGTGGGCCGGTACGGGATAAAGTCGTGGCCGACGGCACACGGAAGGCTTGGCGAGTTGATCTACGGCGCAATGAAGTTCTCCATCGGAGGGTCCCTGAAGCTTGCCTTCCGGCCCTGGGTCGAGGGCTTGGAGAACATTCCCGCCGACGGTCCCGCGATCCTGGCGAGCAACCACCTGTCGTTCTCGGACTCCTTCTTCCTGCCCGCCGTCCTCGACCGCAAGGTCACCTTCATCGCCAAGGCCGAGTACTTCACCTCGCCGGGCGTGAAGGGCAAGCTCACCGCCGCCTTCTTCAAGGGCGTCGGCCAGCTCCCCGTCGACCGCTCGGGCGCCCGCGGCGCCGGCGAGGCGGCGATCAAGGCCGGCATCGAGGTCATCGAGAAGGGCGGGCTCTTCGGGATCTACCCCGAGGGCACCCGTTCGCCCGACGGCCGCCTCTACCGGGGCAAGCCCGGCGGTCTCGCGCGGGTGGCCCTGGCCACCGGCGCGCCGGTGATCCCGGTCGCGATGATCGACACGGAGAAGATCCAGCCGCCCGGCAAGGTCGTCCCCAAGCTGATGCGCCCGGGGATCAGGATCGGCAAGCCGCTGGACTTCTCGCGGTACCACGGCATGGACGGGGACCGGTTCATCCTCCGCTCGGTGACCGACGAGGTCATGTACGAGATCATGAAGCTGTCGGGCCAGGAGTACGTCGACATCTACGCGACCGCCGCCAAGCGGCAGATCGCGGAGGCGGAGAAGGCGGCCAAGGAGGCCGTCAAGGCCGAGATCGCGGCGCGGGAAGAGTCCGGCGCGTAAGGCGCGTACGTTTCTTTCTTTCCAGGGGTGGGGGAGATGGCCAAGCGCGAGCGTGTCGTGCGCATGTCGGTCGAGCAGCCGTTGTGGCGGGCGCTGACCGGGTACCGCGTCCTGACCATGGGGTACGCGGTCCTCCTCTTCGCCCTCGACCCGCGGAGGTACGAGCGGCCCTGGGTCGCCGTCGGCTATCTGGTCGTCCTCTGCGTCTGGACCCTCGCCACGCTCCCCAAGGTGGCGAACGCGGCCGGCTGTACCAAGCGCTTCCTCGGCGCCGACCTCACCGTCGCGCTCGTCGGCATCCTGCTGACCCCGTTCGTCGACGCCCAGGCCCAGCAGATCGACGGCCCGACGCTGCCGTCGATATGGACCGCCGGCTCCGTCCTCGCGTACGCGCTCAAGGGCGGCTGGCGCTGGGCTGCGGTCGCCTCCACCCTCGTCGCCTTCGCCAACATCGTCGAGCGCGGCCACCCCAGCCGGGACACGATCCACAACGTGCTGCTCGTCTGGGTCGCCTCCATCGCCATCGGGTACGTCGTCGAGGTCGCCCGTGCCTCCGAGCGCACCCTGGCCCGGGCCCTGGAGATCGAGGCCGCGACCCGCGAGCGGGAGCGGCTCGCCCGTGACATCCACGACAGCGTCCTCCAGGTCCTCGCGATGGTGAAGCGGCGCGGTACGGAGATGGGCGGCGAGGCCGCCGTGATCGCCCGCATGGCGGGGGAGCAGGAGGTCGCGCTCCGCACCCTCGTCGCCGGCGGCCTGGTCCGGCCGAGCTTCGTCTCCGAGGACGAGTCCGAGGGGGCCGTGGTGCGGGTCGTCGAGGAGGCGGACGACCCGGACGACGACTCCCCGGTCGACCTGCGCGTGCTGCTCGCCCCGCGGGCCGGGGCCCGGGTCACGCTCTCCGAGCCCGGCGCGCCGGTCCTCCTCCCGGGCCCCGCGGCCCGCGAGCTGGCCAACGCCGTCGGCGCCGCCCTGGACAACGTACGGGTGCACGCCGGTGAGGACGCGCAGGCGTGGATCCTGATCGAGGACTGGCCGGACGAGGTCGTCGTGACCGTACGGGACGACGGCCCCGGTATCCCGGAGGGCCGCCTCGCGGAGGCCGCGGGCGAGGGCCGGATGGGGGTCGCCCTCTCCATCCGGGGCAGGCTGCGGGACCTCGGCGGGACGGCCGAGCTGATCTCGGTCCCGGGGCAGGGCACGGAAGTCGAGTTGAAGGTTCCCCGGGGGAAGGCAGGACAGGAAAGATGAGCGAGCAGCAGCGGATCACGGTGATGGTCGTCGACGACCACCCGATGTGGCGGGACGCGGTCGCCCGCGACCTCGCGGAGGCGGGCTTCGACGTGGTCGCCACGGCCGGGGACGGCGAGCAGGCCGTGCGCCGGGCGACGGCGGTCACCCCGGACGTCCTGGTCCTCGACCTGAACCTGCCGGTCAAGCCAGGCGTCCAGGTCTGCAAGGAGCTCGTCGGCGCCCGTCCGGAGCTGCGGGTCCTGGTCCTCTCGGCGAGCGGCGAGCACGCGGACGTCCTGGAGGCGGTCAAGTCCGGCGCCACCGGCTACCTCCTCAAGTCGGCCAGCACGGCGGAGCTCATCGACGCCGTGCGGCGCACGGCCGTCGGCGACGCCGTCTTCACGCCGGGCCTCGCCGGTCTCGTCCTCGGCGAGTACCGCCGCCTCGCCTCCGAGCCCGCCCCGGCGGGCGGCGGCGACGAGCCGGAGGCCCCCCGGCTGACCGACCGCGAGACCGAGGTCCTGCGGCTCGTCGCCAAGGGCCTCAGCTACAAGCAGATCGCCGAGCGCCTGGTGATCTCGCACCGCACGGTCCAGAACCACGTGCAGAACACGCTCGGGAAGCTCCAGCTGCACAACCGCGTCGAGCTCGTCCGGTACGCCATCGAGCGGGGCCTCGACGACGCGTGACGCCGCCCTGAGGAGGGGCCCGCGCCGGGCGTGGCGCCCCGGAGGGCCGTATATTCGCGATATCCGGACAGAACCGTGAATATGCGGCCCACCAGCCTCACAAGGGGAAACCCGTGGAAATCCTGGCATTCGGCGTACAGGCGGACGAGAAGCCTCTGATCGAGAAGGCGTTCGAGGGGCATCATGACGTCCGCTGCCTTGACGTCTTCCTGACCGAGGACACCGCCCCCATCGCGGCCGGCTACGAGATCGTCTCCACCAGCGTCAACGCCAGCCTCGACCACAAGGTCCTGCAGACCCTCGCCGCCGGCGGCACCCAGATGATCGCCCAGCGCTCCACGGGCTTCAACAACATCGACCTGGAGGTGGCCGAGCGCCTCGGCCTCACCGTCGCCCGCGTCTCCTACTACTCGCCGTACTCCGTCGCCGAGTTCGCCTGGACCCTGGCGATGGCCGTCAACCGCCGCATCGTCCGCGCCTCCAACCGGACCCGCGACTTCGACTTCCGCCTCGACGGGCTGATGGGCCGCGACCTGCGGGGCCGTACCGTCGGCGTCCTCGGCACCGGCAAGATCGGCGAGGCCTTCACCCGGATCGCCCACGGCTTCGGCATGAACCTGCTCGGCTGGGACGTCGCCGAGAACCCCGCCTGCGTCGAGCTCGGCATGAAGTACGTCGAGAAGGAGCGGCTCTTCGCCGAGGCCGACCTCATCAGCCTCCACGTGCCGCTCCTCCCCTCCACCCAGCACATCATCGACGCCGCCGCCCTCAAGGCGATGAAGGACGACGTCATCCTGGTGAACTCCAGCCGCGGCGGCCTCGTCGACACCGAGGCCCTCGTCACCGAGCTCCGCAGGGGCCGCTTCGCCGGAGTCGGCCTCGACGTGTACGAGGCGGAGGCCGGGCTCTTCTTCCTCGACAAGTCCCTGGAGGTCGTCGAGGACGACACCCTGGCCCGCCTGGTCACCTTCCCGAACGTGGTGGTCACCTCGCACCAGGCGTACTACACGGTGGACGCGGTGGGCCAGATCATCGACACCACGGTCCAGAACGTCCTCAACTACACGGCGGGGCGCCGCGACGAGAACGTCCTGGTACCCAAGGCCTGAACGCGCCCCTCAGACGAGCACCCCGGCGAGCAGCGAGGCCGTCAGGTTCGCCCCCTCCAGGGTGAGCACCGACTCGGGGTGGAACTGGACCCCGGCGAACCCCGGGCCGCGCAGCGCGTGCACCTCGCCCGTCTCCGCGTCCCGGCTGACCTCGATCCGGTGCAGCGCCAGCTCCGTCGCCGCCCGGTCGTCGCAGCGGGCCGTGAAGCTGTTGTAGAAGCCGACGGTCCGCTCCTGCCCGAAGAGGTCGATCCGCAGCTGGGCGCCCTGGAACGGGGTCCGCTTGCGGACGATCTCCAGGCCCAGTTCGGCGGCGATCAGCTCGTGGCCCAGGCACACGCCGAGCAGGCCGTGGCGGTGGTCCCGTACGAGCTCCGCCGTCAGCGCGCGCAGGAAGCGCATCTTCGGATCGGCCGCGTCCGCCGGGTTGCCCGGGCCGGGGCCCAGCACGACGGGCCCCTCGTGGGCGAGCGCCAGCTCGCGCAGCCCCGGCTCGTCGTAGCGGAGCACCGACACCTCAAGGCCCGAGGAGCGCAGCACGTGCGCGAGCATCGCCGTGAAGGTGTCCTCGGCGTCGATCACCAGCGCGTGCCCCGACAGCTCCGCGGAACGGGTCTGCATCTTCAGCCAGAACGGCGCGAGGTCGGCCCGCCGGGCGTCCAGCGCGGCCCGCACCCGGGGGTCGTCGGCCAGCCGCGGCGCCGCCGAGGTGTCGGCCGTGACCGGCCGCCCCTCCCGCACCCCGAGCGCCGTGAGGATCCCGGCGGCCTTCGCGTGGGTCTCGGCGACCTCGCCGTCCGGGTCCGAGTGCCGGACCAGGGTCGCGCCGACGGGCACCCGCAGCTTCCCGTCGGCCGCGATGTCCGCCGTACGGATCAGGATGGGCGAGTCGAGCGTCTGCGTACCGCTGTCGTCCGTGCCGAGCAGCGCGAGCGCGCCCGCGTAGTAGCCGCGCCCGCCGCTCTCGTGACGCTCGATCACCCGGCAGGCGTTCTGCACCGGAGAGCCCGTCACCGTCGCCGCGAACATCGTCTCCCGCAGCACCTCGCGCACGTCGAGCGAGGAACGCCCCCGCAACTCGTACTCGGTGTGCGCGAGATGGGCCATCTCCTTGAGCCGGGGCCCGATGACGACCCCGCCCATGTCGCCGACCGTGCACATCATCTTGAGCTCCTCGTCGACGACCATCGACAGCTCCTCGGTCTCCTTGCGGTCGGCGAGGAAGGCGAGCAGGTCGTCGGCGGTCGGCGCGACCCCGGCCGGGTAGCGGTACGTGCCGCTGATGGGGTTCATGACGACGGTCCCGCCCGACATGCGCACATGCACCTCGGGGCTCGCACCGACGAGCGTCCGGTCGCCGGTGTGGACGACGTACGTCCAGTACGCGCCCCGCTCGCCCGCGAGCAGCCGCCGGAAGAGCGCGAGGGCGTCGGCCCGGCCGAAGCCGGGGATCTCGCCCGTGTAGGTCCGGCGGATGACGAAGTTCGCCCCCTCGCCCGAGCCGATCTCCTCCTCGATGACCCGGCGCACGGTCCCCGCGTACTCCTCGTCGGAGACGTCGAACCCGCCGCCCTCCACGCGCACGTCGTGCGTCGGGAGCTGCCCGAGGGCCTCGGCGAGCGGCAGCTCGTACGCCTCGTCCGCGACGAGCACGGAGAGCGGGGTCCCGTCGTCACGGACGTCGAAGCCGCGCTCCCGGATCTGCCGGAAGGGCACGAGCGCGAGCGTCGGCAGCGGGCCGACGGGCAGCTCCGCGAGTCGCTCGGCCTCATGGACCCGGCCGATCAGCACCTCGACGGTGTCGTGGTCACGGCCGGGAGTACGGCGGCGGAGCAGGGCGAACGGGGGGCAGGAGTCGTCGAGGAGACGGGAGAGGTCCATGGCTTGCGTGTTCCTTCCGTGGTGTGCGGAGAGGAACGGCCCCGGGTACGAGAAAGGCCGCCCCTCGGGCGGCCTGTGTGCGTTCTGCGTACGCGCGATCAGTGGGCCGCCGGATGAGCGGGCCACCACCAGTTCTGGATCTGCGAGGCGTACGACATGCGAGCACTGTAGCCCACGGCTCACGCGAACGGGGCCCGTTCCGCACGGTAGGGGTGCGGAACGGGCCCCGTCAGGGGTGACTCGGCGGAGACGCGATCAGAAGATCATGCCGTACATCTGCCAGCCGGTGCCGACGGCCACACGCGGCGCGAACGGCGCGGTGAGGCTGCCCGTGGACTTGTAGTACCAGAGCGTGCCGGCCGTGTCGCGGGCGATCAGGTCGCCCCGGCCGTCACCACCGAGGTCGCTCGGACCGAAGACGGTCTGGTACGCGGGGAAGCCGGTGGTGACCTTGTAGCGCGTCTTGAACGGCTTGGCGCCGTCGCCCGTGCCCTCGTAGGACCAGAGGACGCCGGCGTTGTCGCGGGCGACGAGGTCGGCCTTGCCGTCGCCGTTCAGGTCACCGGTGCTGATGATCGCGCTGTACGTCTGCCAGCCGGTGCCGATCCGGGTGCGGGACGTGAAGGGGCGGGTCATGTCGCCGGTGCCCTTGAACAGGTACAGGTCGCCGGTCGCCTTCTCACGGGCGATCAGGTCGGCCTTGCCGTTGGCGGTGATGTCACGGACACCGACGATCCGGTCGTATATCGACCAGCCGGAACCGACGCTCACGCGCTTCTTGAACGGGGCGCTGGGGTTGCCGCTGCCCTGGTGGTACCAGAGCACACCGGAGGAGTCCCGGCCCACGACGTCACCGGTGCCGTCGGCGCGGAGCGCCGTCATCGGGGCGACCACGTTGTACATCTGCCAGCCGGTCCCGACCTTGAACCGCTTCAGGAACGGGGCGGAGCCGTTGCCGGTGCCCTGGTACTGCCAGGTCTCGCCCTTGGAGTCGCGGCCGATGACGTTGTAGCGGTTGGTGGTGGAGACCGGGGCGGTGGGGACCGCCTCCACGACGTCCGCCGCCTTCACCCACGCCATGCGGTGGTTGTAGCGGATCGGGATGTACATGTCGGTGCCCACGACGTTCGTCTGGGCGGAGCCGAAGAAGTCGTCGCCCTTCACCGCCGGACCGGCCTTCACGTACGCCGCACCGGATCCGAAGGCGTACTTGGACAGGTAGTTGGGGTTGTCCGTGGGGGCGGTCAGGCCGTAGGCGGCGTAGGCCGAGGTCTCGGGGTAGGAGCGGCCGTAGATCAGCGGAGTCTTGCCGGACGCGGCCTTGAGCACCCGCTTCGTGGTGTCCTTGACGACCGAGGTGTACTGGCCGCCGGGGTTGTAGAACCAGGCCTTCTGCCCGCCGTACCAGATCTGGGTCCAGTCGTTCGTGGCGCTGGCGACCACGTAGGTGCCGCCGGCGCGGACCTTGTTGGCCCAGTTGTTGCCGTACTGCCAGTTCTCCGAGAGGTAGGGGTCGGTCAATGCCTTGGTCTGGTCGGCCACGGGCTGGGTGTAGAGGTATCCGAAGTTGACCGGGAGCACGGCGCTCGTCTTCGTGACGGAGACGCCGTTCACCTTCTCGTAGTACTTCATCGCCTGCTGGTTCGCCGTGTTGAACGGCGGGACGACGCGGACGAGCTGGCCGGCCTTGAGGAGACCGCCCGCCTGGCCGGCACCCGTCGGGGCGCCGAGCAGGGACATGTAGTGGTTCCAGTCCCAGAAGGGGCCGGCGTCCCAGTGCATGCCGGCGACCGTGGCGTTGGTGTTCCCGGCGACCTCGTCGTGGCCGATGATGTTCTCGCGGTCGACCGGGATGCCGTACTTGCCCGCGAGGAACTTCACCAGGTCGGCGGAGGAACGGTACTGGGGCTCGGTGAACCAGTAGCCGTCCTTGATGGCGTAGCCCTCGTGCTCCACGCCGATGTCGTGCATGTTGTCGGACCAGTTGCCCGCGTGCCACGCGATGTTCTTGTTCTCGACCATCTGCGCGACACGGCCGTCGGAGGCGCGGACCAGGTAGTGCGCGCTGCCCCTGGCCGTCGCGCTCTGGAAGGCGCTGATCGTTCCTTCGTACGAGCCCTCCGCGTCGTGGATCACGATGCGGCGGATGCTCGGCGTGCCCTGGGCGCGGTCGGCGAGCGTGTAGTTCTTCTGCCCGGTGCTCGGGACCTCGGCCGGTCGGAATTCACAGCTCAGGTTCGACGGGCACTCGGGGGTCGGGAGTGCCGTGGTGGCGGTGAAGGTCGCTGCCAGCGGCACGTTCGACGGTTTGACCGGCTCCACCGCCGGGTCCGCCGGAAGCGCGACCGACTCGCCGTCGGTGGTGAGCGCGGCCTCGCCGGTCTTGATCGACTCGAAGACGCGCTTCGCGAAGAGGTCGGCGCCCTTCTTGTCGGGGGACTGGCTGTAGCGGGCCACGGCCGGGTACCAGGCACCCGGGTCGTCGGACAGCTCGGCGCCCGCCTGCTTCTGGTACTCGGCGAGCAGGGCGGCACCGGCGCGGACCGACGCGGCGGTGTCGTCCTGGACGGCGTCGGCGGAGCTGTCGATCAGCTCGGCCGCCTTGTCCAGGGTGTGCAGCCGCGGGTCGTCGGTGTCGACGGTCAGGTTCGGCATGGCCCTGAGGGCCTTCAGCGCCTTCGCGGCGTTGAAGGTCTTCTCGATCTCGGCCTTGCCGCTCGCGTTGAGGTGGGAGAGGAGCTCCTCGTCGCTGGGGTCCTCGACGTCCTCCGGGTCGACCTTCGTCAGGCCCATGACGTTGTACGCGCCCGTGGTGCTCGGCAGACCGTCGTGGGACTCCCACCGGGTCTGGTTGTACGACACCGCCATCAGAACACTCTGCGGTACGTCGAACTCACGCGCCGCATTCGCGAACTGCGACTGCAGGGAGGCATCCCCCGTCGTCTTCGCGTCGCCGTTCGCGCCGACGAGGCCCGGCGAGGCGATCGCGAGGGTGCCGATCGTGGCCGTGGCGACGACGGCCGCAGCCGCTCCGTACATGAGCCGTTTCTTCTTGCGGTCCCTGCGGTGCCTCTGGGTCACGCCCACCCCTGTGAGTTCGGCTTTGCTCTTGTTAAAACGAGTTAAGAAAGTGAAACGGGCCAGAGGGTAACACCACTCGAACGAGCGAAGATCACCGGGAGACATTCGGGGCGCGTGTCTCAGCCACTGGGCAGTGCGACGGACACGGTCGCGGGACCCCGTACTGTGGTGTGCGTGACCGTGAACGCTGATACCCACGCCGTCGCCAAGGCGACCTGGCGAGACCTGCCCGCGGCGCAGCAGCCTGAGTACCCCGATGCCGAGGCTCTGCGCGATGTGATCGCGGACCTCGAGTCGTATCCTCCGCTCGTCTTCGCCGGCGAGTGCGACCAGCTGCGCGCCCGGATGGGAGCCGTCGCCCGTGGCGAGGCGTTCCTGCTCCAGGGCGGCGACTGCGCCGAGGCCTTCGACGCCGTGTCCGCCGACCACATCCGGGCCAAGCTCAAGACCCTGCTCCAGATGAGCGCCGTCCTCACCTACGCGGCCTCCGTGCCCGTCGTGAAGATCGGCCGCATCGCGGGCCAGTACTCCAAGCCCCGTTCCAAGGGGACCGAGACCCGCGACGGCGTGACCCTGCCGACGTACCGCGGTGACTCGGTCAACGGCTTCGACTTCACCGAGGCGGCCCGCATCCCGGACCCCGAGCGCCTGAAGCGGATGTACAACGCCTCCGCCTCGACGCTCAACCTGGTGCGCGCCTTCACCACCGGTGGCTACGCCGACCTGCGCCAGGTGCACGCCTGGAACCAGGACTTCGTGAAGTCGTCCCCCTCGGGCCAGCGGTACGAGCAGCTGGCGCGCGAGATCGACAACGCGCTCAACTTCATGAAGGCCTGTGGCACCGACCCGGCCGAGTTCAAGGCCGTCGAGTTCTACGCCTCCCACGAGGCGCTGCTCCTCGACTACGAGGGTGCCCTGACCCGTACGGACTCGCGCACCGGCAAGCTGTACGACACCTCCGGCCACATGGTCTGGATCGGTGAGCGCACCCGCCAGCTCGACCACGCCCACATCGAGTTCTGCTCGCAGATCGCGAACCCGATCGGCATCAAGCTGGGCCCGACGACCACGGTCGACGAGGCGCTGACGTACATCGACCGTCTCGACCCCGAGCGCGAGCCGGGCCGGCTGACCTTCATCGTCCGCATGGGCGCCGACAAGGTCCGCGACAAGCTCCCCGAGCTCGTCGAGAAGGTCACCGCCTCGGGCGCGGTCGTCGCCTGGGTCACCGACCCGATGCACGGCAACACCTTCGAGGCCGCCTCCGGCCACAAGACCCGCCGCTTCGACGACGTGCTCGACGAGGTCAAGGGCTTCTTCGAGGTCCACAAGGAGCTCGGCACCCACCCGGGCGGCATCCACGTCGAGCTCACCGGTGACGACGTCACCGAGTGCGTGGGCGGCGGCGACGAGATCTTCGTCGACGACCTGCACCAGCGCTACGAGACGGCCTGCGACCCGCGGCTCAACCGCAGCCAGTCGCTCGACCTGGCGTTCCTGGTGGCGGAGATGTACCGCGACCAGTGAGGGTCGTGATCAGTAGGTAGGTTCCTACGGGGATGGGGCGCGGATCGTTGTGATCCGCGCCCCATCGTCGTATGGGGGGCTTTTGAAGCCCCGACCCGCCGGGTAAGGTTAGGTTAACCTAAACGATCTCGGCGGGAGGTGAACCGCGTGTACGTCTGCTCATGCTTCGGTGTCACGGAGAAGCAGGTCAAGGAGCACGCGGACGCGGGCGCCTGCACGCCCCGCCAGATCGCCTCGGCCTGCAAGGCCGGCACGGACTGCGGTTCCTGCGTCCGTCGTATTCAGGCCATTCTCGGGCGCGGGAACTGCCCCCGGCGCGAGCTCGTGGACCAGGGCATGCCCGCCCTGACGGCCGAGATGGGCGCCGAGATGGCCGACACCGTCGTGGAGCTCGGCGAAGCCGCCTGACGCGGCCGACCGTCTTGCCGGCCGACTAGCTCGGCTGCTCGATGAGCGTCGAGACGTAGAGCGCCTCGCCCAGGGACTCGATCAGCTCCAGCTGCGTGTCCAGGTAGTCGATGTGGTGCTCCTCGTCGGCGAGGATCTCCTCGAAGAGGTTGGCGGACGTCACGTCCCCCTTCGCGCGCATGACCTCGATCCCGCGCTTGAGGCGGTCGATCGCCTCCACCTCGACCTGGCGGTCCGCCTGGAACATCTCGGTGATCGTCTGGCCGACCCGGACGTGGAAGAGCCGCTGGTAGTTGGGCAGGCCGTCGAGCATGAGGATGCGCTCGGTCAGCTTGTCCGCGTGCTTCATCTCGTCGATGGACTCTTCACGGGTGTACTTGGCGAGCTTCGTCCACCCCTTGTTGTCCTGGATGCGGTAGTGCAGCCAGTACTGGTTGATGGCCGTCAGCTCGCCGGTCAGCTGCTCGTTGAGGAACTCGAGGACCTCGGGGTCGCCCTGCATCGCAGAGGCTCCTTCCGTTGCACGTGGTGTGTTCGCGCCGTCACTGGGCAGGATGGCCGCATCCTCGCACCCCGAATGGGGGGAGTCCAGTAAGTGCAGGCTTAGTGCGACTTGTCCTAATAAAAGGCCGGGTAAGGGGTCTGCTGGTCATCACCACCCCTCGCCGTCTGTCACCATGGAGGAATGGGTCAGCCGGAGAGCGGAGAACGCCGGGAAGATGAAGCGGGGGAGCCGGATCGTTCACCGGATCTTCCGCCGGGCCAGCGCATCCAGCGAGGCTGGCCGGTCACCCACTACGGACCCGTGCCCAAGTTCAAGCCGGAGCGCTGGGAGTTCCGCGTCTTCGGCGCGACGGCGGACGGTGACAAGCGCTGCTGGAACCACGAGGAGTTCTCGGCGCTGCCGTTCTCCACGGTCGTGGCCGATCTCCACTGCGTGACGAAGTTCAGCATGCTCGGCGCCGAGTGGGGCGGGGTGCCCGCCCGGACCATCCTCGAACTCGCGCCGCCCGCTCCGCAGGTCACGCACGTGATGGTGTGGGCCGAGTACGGCTACAGCGCCAACATGCGACTCGCCGACTTCGCCGACGACCGCACGATCTTCGCCACCCACAAGGGCGGGGAGCTCCTCACCGCCGAGCACGGCTTCCCGCTGCGGCTCGTCGTCCCGCACCTGTACGCCTGGAAGGGCCCCAAGTGGGTCCGCGGCGTGGAGTACATGGCCGCCGACCGCCGCGGCTTCTGGGAGGAGCGCGGCTACCACAACCTCGGCGACCCCTGGACGGAGCAGCGCTACTCGTACCAGGAGGAGCCGGGGGACGGCCCGGAACTGTAGCCGCCCGGAGCCGTAGTGGCGGGAAAGCGGCGGGAAGCCGTCAGGCCCGGCGCTCGCGCAGCTTCTTCAGGAGCTCGACGTCCGCGATGTGCCCCTCCGTGCCGCCGGGCGTCTCGATGATCAACGGCACGCCGTCGGTGGCCGGGTGGCGCAGCAGGTGGCCGAAGGCCTCCTCGCCGATGTGACCGGCGCCGATGTTCGCGTGGCGGTCCTTGTGGGCGCCCACGACGTCCTTCGAGTCGTTGGCGTGGATCAGCTTCAGCCGGCCCTCGCCGACGGTCGCCACCAGCTGGTCGAGGGTCTGCGTCGCGCCGTGCGGACCGGTCAGGTCGTGGCCCGCGGCGAAGATGTGGCAGGTGTCGAGGCAGATGCCGAGCTTCGGGTGGTGGTCGAGGGCGTCGAAGTACGGACCGAACTCCTCGGCGCGCGAGCAGAGCGAGAAGCCCTGGCCGGCCGTGGACTCGATGAGGAGGTCCGGGTCGTCCTCGTGCGTCAGCTCGTCGAGGAGCGGCAGCATCCGCTCCCGTACCTGCGCGAGCGCCTCCGCGCGCGGGCGGCCGCCGGTCGCGGAGCCGGTGTGGACCACCACGCCCCTCGCGCCGATCTCGCGGCCCCGGCGCAGCGAGTGCCGCAGGGACTCGACCGACTTCTCGACGGTGGCCTCGGTGTGGGAGCCGAAGTTGATGAGGTACGGGGCGTGGACCCAGGCCGAGATCGACTCGGCGGCGCACTCCTCCCGGAACCGCTCGTCCTGGGCGGGGTTGCCGGCGGGGGTGGCCCAGCCACGCGGGTTGGCGACGAAGACCTGGACGGTCTCGGCGCCGAGGG
The DNA here is from genome assembly GCF_042264145.1 of Streptomyces sp. NPDC056144. Classification (NCBI taxonomy): domain Bacteria; kingdom Bacillati; phylum Actinomycetota; class Actinomycetes; order Kitasatosporales; family Streptomycetaceae; genus Streptomyces; species Streptomyces sp. NPDC056144. The sequence goes on from NZ_JBHJVF010000007.1 coordinate 173,968, forward strand.
TGCGGGCGTAGCCGAGGCCGACGGTGGCGAGGCCGCCGGCCACGGGGACGTGGCCGCCGACGGGGTTGCGCAGGAGTGCGTCGCGCATGGTGCTCAGAGTCCCTTGATCGTGAGGGTGACGGTGGAGCCCTCGGGGGCGGTGTCGCCGCCGTCGACGGACTGGCTCGCGACCGTGTCGCCGAGGAACGGGAAGGACTTCTTGATCTCGACCTCGAAGCCCGCCTCCGTCAGGGCCGCGCGGGCGTCGTCGGTGGTCTCCCCGGTGACGTCCGGGACCTCGACCATCCTCGGGCCCTTGGAGACGGTGAGGGTGATCGTGTCGCCCTCGGCGGCGCGGCTGCCCTCGGCGAGGGACTGCGCGGCGACGGAGCCGGACGGCTCGGGGGAGTGGACCCGCTCCGGCGCGACCTTCACGGTCAGGCCGTCCTCCTCCAGGAGGGCGGTGGCGTCGGCGAGGGTCTCGCCGGTGACGTCGGGGACGTCGACCGGGGAGCCCTTGCTGACGAGGAGGGCGACGGCGGAGTCGGGGCTGCGCTCGGTGCCGGCCGCGGGGTCGGTGCTGATCACCGCGCCCTGGGCGACGGTGTCGTTGAACTCGCTGGTCACGACGCCGGGGGCGAGCCCGTCCTCGGTGAGGATGCGCTTCGCCTCGGCGAGGGGCTTGTTCCTGAGGTTCGGGACCTTCACGGTCTCGGGGCCGCGGGAGATCGTCAGGGTCACCGTGCCGTTGCCCCGGACCCGTTCGCCGGGGGCCGGGTCGACGGCCATGACCGTGCCGCGCTCGTACACCTCGCTGAAGGCGCGCTTCGTCGTGCCGACGTCGAGGCCGGCGTCCTTGACGCGCTTCGTCGCGACGGCCTCGGTCTGGCCGAGGACGGCGGGGACGCGGGTGAACTGGCCGGAATTGATGTACCAGACGCCGGTACCGAGGCCGAGGAGGAGCAGCACGGCGAGGACGATCGTGAGGGGGCCGCGGGGCGGTCTCCGGCGGCCGGCTGCGCGAGTGGCCGGGGGCGGCGGCACGGGGGTGGGCATGACGTTCGTGTGCTGGACGGGCTGCCGCTCGTCGCCGCCGTCCGCCTCGGCCGGTACGGCGCGGGCGATGACGGAGGTCCGGTCGTCGGCGGTGTCCCGGGCGCCGGAGCGGGCCTGCGGGGGCTCGGCGTCCAGCTGCTCGTCGCCGAGCGCCGCGCGGGCCTCGCGGAGCAGGGCGAGCAGGGCGACGGCGTCGTGCGGGCGGACCTCGGGATTGCGGGCGGTCGCGGCCGCGACCAGCTCGTCCAGCTCCACGGCGAGGCCGGGGACGGCGGCGGAAGGGGCCGGGACGTCGGTGTGGAGGTGCCGGTAGAGGACCTGGGCGGGGGTGTCGCCGTCGTGCGGCTTGGCGCCGGTCAGCATCTCGTACAGCACGACACCGCAGGCGTACACGTCGGCGCGGGTGTCGGCGGTGCCGTGCTCGATCTGCTCCGGCGCGAGGTACGAGACGGTGCCGAGGACCGAGCCGGTGGTGGCGGTCGCGGAGCCGACGGCGCGCACGAGGCCGAAGTCGGCGACCTTGACGCGGCCGTCGTCCCCTATGAGGACGTTCTCCGGCTTCATGTCGCGGTGCACGAAACCGGCGCGGTGGGCGGCGCCGAGCGCGGCGAGGACGGGCTCCAGGATGTCGAGCGCGGCGCGGGGCGCGAGGGCGCCGCGCTCGCGCAGCACGTCGCGGAGGGTGCAGCCGGCGACGTACTCCATGGCCAGGTAGACGTAGGCGCCCTCGGCGCCCTGGTCGAAGACGCCGACGACGTTCGGGTGCGCGAGCCTCGCGACGGACTTCGCCTCGCGGATGAAGCGCTCGACGAAGGCGGCGTCGGTGGCGAGGGAGGGGTGCATCACCTTGAGCGCGAGGACGCGGTCGAGGCGGGTGTCCACGGCCCGGTAGACCGTGGCCATCCCGCCGACGGCGATGCGCGCGTCGACGCGGTAGCGGCCGTCGAGCAGCCGCCCGACGAGGGGGTCCTGAAGGGTCGTGTCCACGGCGTCGAGTCTACGAGCCGGTCAGGGGCCCCCTGCCCCGTCGCCCCCGTACTGCGTCGAACCTGTGACGAGCGCCTCGCGGGCGACGGGGCCGGGGGTCAGAACGCCGGGCGTTCGGGGTCCAGGCGGGGGAGGCCCGTCGTGGGGGAGGACGCTTCGGCGAAGTGGCGGCGGGGGATGCGTCCCGCCCGCCACGCCAGCCGCCCGGCCTCCACCGCGTGCCGCATCGCCGAGGCCATCAGCACCGGCTCCTGCGCCCGCGTCACCGCCGAGGCCAGCATCACCGCCGCGCACCCCAGCTCCATCGCGAGCGCCGCGTCCGACGCCGTGCCCGCGCCCGCGTCCAGGATCACGGGGACCTGGGCCCGTTCCACGATCAGCTGGAAGTTGTGCGGGTTCCGGATGCCGAGGCCCGAGCCGATCGGGGAGCCGAGGGGCATGATCGCCGCGCAGCCGACGTCCTCCAGCTTCCGGGCGAGGACCGGGTCGTCGTTGGTGTAGGGGAGGACGGTGAAGCCGTCGTCGACCAGGGTCTCGGCGGCGGCGAGGAGCTCCTCCCCGTCGGGGAGCAGCGTCCGCTCGTCGGCGACGACCTCCAGCTTGATCCAGTCCGTGCCGAGGGCCTCCCGCGCGAGCCGGGCCGTGAGGACGGCCTCGCCCGCGGTGTAGCAGCCGGCCGTGTTCGGCAGGACCCGGATGCCGAGCCGGTCGAGGACGGAGAGGACCGAGCCCTGGACCGTCGGGTCCAGGCGCCGCATGGCGACCGTGGTCAGCTCCGTACCGCTCGCGACGAGGGAGCGTTCCAGGACGTCGAGGCTGGGCGCGCCGCCCGTGCCCATGATCAGGCGGGAGGTGAGGTCCGTCCCGGCGAGCCTGAGGATGTCGTCGGACATGGTGCTCAGCCTCCCTGGACCGCGGTGAGGACTTCCACCCGGTCGCCGTCGCCGAGCACCGTCGTCGCCCACTCCCCGCGCGGCACCACCGTCTCGTTGAGCGCCGCCGCGACCCCGGAGCGGGCCGTGGTGAGGGCGGTGACGAGGGCGTCGAGGGTGGTCGGGGCGGCGAGTTCCCTCGGCTCCCCGTTCACGGACACGTGCACGTGCTGGGTCATGCGGGCTGCTCCTGGCGTGCGGGGGCGAATCGGCGGGGGGTGAAGGCGCGCGCCTCCGGCGGGAGGGCGCCCGTCGTGAGCACCTCCGCCATGACGTCGCCGGTGACGGGGGTGAGCAGCACCCCGTTGCGGTAGTGGCCGGTGGCCAGGTGGAGGCCGGGCAGGGCGGTGGGGCCGAGCAGCGGCGCGTTGTCGGGGGACGCGGGGCGCAGCCCGGCGCGGGTCTCGGTGAGCGGGAGCTCGGTGAGGCCGGGGACGAGTTCGTGCGCGTCGCGGAGGAGCTCGTACACCCCGCCCGCCGTCACCGTCGTGTCCCAGCCGAGCTCCTCGCTGGTCGCGCCGACGACGAGCTCGCCGTTCGCGCGCGGCACGAGGTAGACGTGGCTGCCGCGGACGACCGCGCGGACGGTACGGGAGAGGAAGGGGGCGTACGGGGCGGGAATCCGCAGCCGCAGGACCTGGCCCTTCACCGGGCGGACCGGCGGAAGGACCTCCTCCGGCACGCCCGCGAGGCGTCCGCTCAGGCTGCCGGCCGCCAGGACGACCTGGTCGGCCGTCAGCTCCTCGCCACCGGTGAGTACGGCTCCGGTGGCCCGGTCCCGGGCGACCGTCAGGCGCTCGGCCCGGGCGCGGTGGAAGACCACCCCGGCCCGCTCGCAGGCGACGAGGAGCGCGTCGGCGAGCCGGCGCGGGTCCACCTGGTGGTCGCCGTCCACCCGGAGCCCGCCGCGCACGCCGGGCGCGAGCATGGGTTCGAGGCGGCGGCAGTCGCGGCCGCTGAGCCACTCCGAGGTGAGGCCGCAGCGGGTCTGGAGCGCGTGGAGTTCGCGCAGGTGGGCGCGGTCGTCGGCGTCGAGGGCGACGGCGAGGGTGCCGCAGGCGCGGTAGCCGGTGTCGTGACCGGTCGCCTCCTCCAGCTCGGCGACGAACGACGGATAGCGCTCCGCGGAGGCGAGGTTGAGCCCGAGCAGGGTCTCCTCGCCGTAGTGGAGTTCGGTGACGGCGGCGAGCATCCCGGCCGCGACCCGCGCGGCGCCGCCGCCCGGGTCCGGGTCGGCCACGGCGGTGCGCAGGCCGCGCCGCGCGGCCCGCCAGGCCGTGACCAGGCCGATGATGCCGCCCCCGACCACGAGGACATCGGAAGAACGCATGGGCGTCCAGCCCCTCCCTTCGCCGGCATGACCCGGATCAGGTTCGTACGGTCGGAGGCCGGCCAGCCTCCCTCTCAGCCCGGTGCGTCCGGGCTCCCGCGAGTGCTTTACGCCCGCCAGACTAGCCCGCGTCGACGGGGGGTCACAGGCCCCTCCCTTCCTGACGGTCCGTCAGATGCGTAAGGTGGGCGGGTGAGCGAGCAGAAGCAGGCACAGCAGCACGTCGTGATCGTCGGCGCCGGAATGGCGGGCGTGCAGACCGCCGTCGCCCTCCGGGAGCAGGGCTTCACCGGCCCCGTGACCCTCATCGGCGCCGAGCCCCACCAGCCCTACGACCGGCCCCCGCTCTCCAAGGCGGTCCTCCTCGGCAAGGCCGAGGACTCCGCCTTCGACGTCGACTTCGAGGAGCTCGGCGTCGAGCTGCGCCTCGGCCTCGACGTCCTCGGGCTGCGCGCCGCCGACCGCGAGATCGACACCGAGGCCGGACCCGTCCCGTACGACGTCCTCGTCCTCGCCACCGGCGCCCACCCGGTCAACCTGCCCGGCGCCGACGGCGTCCCCGGCGTCCACCTCCTGCGCACCCTCGACGACGCCGCCCGCCTCGCCCCCGTCCTGGAGCGCCGCCACGCCGTCGTGGTCGTCGGCGCGGGCTGGATCGGCGCCGAGTTCGTCACCGCCGCGCGCGAGGCCGGCTGCGAGGTCACCGTCGTCGAGGCCGCCGACCGCCCCCTCGCCGGAGCCCTCCCCGCCGAGGTCACCGGGCCCATGGCCGGCTGGTACGCGGAGAACGGCGCCGAACTCCTCACCCACGCGCGCGTGGAGGCGATCCGCCCCGGCACGCCCGGCCGGGTCGTCCTCGCCGACGGCCGCGAGCTGCCCGCCGACGCCGTCGTCGTCGGCATCGGCGCCCGCCCCGCCACCGGCTGGCTCGCCGGCTCCGGCATCGCCCTCGACCCGAGCGGCGCCGTCACCGCCGACGACCGGCTGCGCACCAGCCTGCCCGGGGTGTACGCGGTCGGCGACTGCGCCTCCTACCCCTCCGCCCGCTACGGCGAGCGGCTCCTCGTCCACCACTGGGACAACGCCCTCCAGGGCCCGCGCACGGTGGCGGCCGACATCACGGGCGCCGACCCGGCCCCGTACGACCCGGTGCCGTACTTCTGGTCCGAGCAGTTCGGCCGCTTCGTCCAGTACGCCGGTCACCACGCCCACGCCGACGAGCTCCTGTGGCGCGGCGACCCGGCGGGCGAGAGCTGGTCCGTCCTGTGGCTGCGCGCCGGGGTCCCGGTCGCGCTGCTCGCCGTCGGACGGCCCCGCGACCTCGCCCAGGGCCGCAAGCTCATCGAGGCGGGCACCCCGGTCGACCGCGAGCGCGCCGCCGATCCGGCCGTCCCGCTGAAGTCGGCCGCCGCGTAGACGGGCGACCGGAGGGCCCGACTACCGACTGTCAGTCCGGGATGGCAGGCTTGTCCTGTGACCGAGATTGACGTAAAGATCGATGCGCTCGTCCCCGCCTGGCTCTACGTGCCCGACATCGCGGAGGCGCTCGACATCGACGTGCTGCGCGTACGACAGCTGATCAAGGACGGCCAGCTCATCGCCGTGCGCCGCGGCGAGAACAGGTCCCTGCAGATCCCCGCCGCCTTCATCCAGGGCGACAAGATCGTCAAGGGCCTCGTCGGCCTCCTGACCGTCCTCCGGGACGACGGCTTCACCGACGAGGAGATGCTGGAGTGGCTCTTCACTCCGGACGAGAGCCTGCCGGGCACGCCCGCCCAGGCGCTCAACGAGAACCGCGGCACGGAGGTGAAGCGCCGCGCCCAGGCGCTCGCCATCTGACGCCTGCACCGCACCAGGACACCACGCGCGGGTGACGCGGCGGCCGGCCCACCGAGGACCGGCTGCCGCGCCACCGGCGCCACCGACGGGGGAGACCCCGCCACCGACGGGGGGAACCCACCCATGCCCACGCCTCGTGAGCGGCTCGCCGACGCCCGGCTCTACCTCTGCACCGACGCCCGGAAGCGCCAGGGCGACCTGCCCGCCTTCCTCGACGCCGTGCTCTCCTCCGGCGTGGACATCGTGCAGCTCCGCGACAAGGGCATGGAGGCCGGCGAGGAGCTGGAGCACCTCGCCGTCTTCGCCGAGGCCGCCCGCCGGCACGGCAAGCTCCTCGCGGTGAACGACCGGGCCGACGTCGCCCACGCCATCGGCTCCGACGTCCTCCACCTCGGCCAGGGCGACCTGCCCGTCCCCGCCGCCCGCGCCATCCTCGGCGACGAGGTGCTGACCGGCCGTTCCTGCCACTCCGAGGCCGAGGCGGCGGCCGCCGCCGTCGAGCCCGGCGTGGACTACTTCTGCACCGGCCCCTGCTGGCCCACCCCCACCAAGCCCGGCCGGTACGCGCCCGGACTCGACCTCGTGCGGTACGCGGCGGGGCTCGGCCAGGACCGCCCCTGGTTCGCCATCGGCGGCATCGACGAGACCAACCTCGACGAGGTGCTGGACGCGGGCGCCCGCCGGATCGTCGTCGTCCGGGCCATCACCGAGGCCGAGGACCCGGCCGCCGCGACGGCCGCCCTCGCGAAGCGCGTACGGGAGCGCGCCGGGAGCTGACCCCAGGGGGCAGCCGCCCCGAGGGGAGCGGACATGGGGCGACAGGCGCGCGAAATCCGCGCCACGGGGGCCCGACCTTCGGCCGAACAATGTCCGAAAACGTGTCCACGACTCGGACGCGGTCTACGCAGCCCGGCGCCCCCCGTCTAACCTGCCGGTATGGCCCTAGGTACCGCTTCCGTCCGATCCGACCGTGCGCGCACGGTCCGCGACATCCTCGCCGCCGGTGAAACGTCGTACTCCTTCGAGTTCTACGCGCCCCGGACCGAGAAGGGCGAGCAGGTCCTCTGGAACGCCATGCGCCGCGTCGAGGCGGTCGGCCCGAGCTTCGTCTCCGTGACGTACGGTGCCGGCGGCACCACCCGCGGTGGCACGGTCAAGGCCACCCAGAAGATCGCCTCCGACACCACGCTCACCCCCGTCGCCCACCTCACGGCCGTGGACCACTCGGTCGCCGAGCTGCGCAACGTCCTCGGCCAGTACGCCGACGCCGGCATCCGCAACATGCTCGCGCTGCGCGGCGACCCGGCCGGCGACCCGCTGGGGGAGTGGGTCGAGCACCCCGAGGGCGTGCGGTACGCCGCCGACCTCGTCCGGCTCATCAAGGAGTCCGGCGACTTCTGCGTCGGCGTCGCCGCCTTCCCCGAGATGCACCCGCGCTCCGCCGACTGGGACACGGACATCCGGCACTTCGTGGACAAGTGCCGCGCCGGTGCCGACTACGCGATCACCCAGATGTTCTTCGACCCGGAGAAGTACCTGCGGCTGCGCGACAGCGTCACCAAGGCCGGCTGCGAGACCCCGATCATCCCCGAGGTCATGCCCGTCGTGAACGTGAAGACCCTCGACCGGCTGCCCCAGCTCAGCAACGCCGCCTTCCCCGCGGATGTGAAAGACCGCATCCTCGCGGTCAAGGACGATCCGGCCGCTGTACGCTCCATCGGTATCGAGTTCGCGACGGAGTTCTGCGCGCGTCTGCTCTCCGAGGGTGTCCCCGGACTGCACTTCATCACGCTGAACAGCTCCACCGCGACGCTCGAGATCTACGAGAATCTCGGACTGCACCAGCAGTCGTGACCGGTCGTACCCGCCCCTGACCCGCGGCGGTGACCGTGGAGAGGGGCGGCGGGGCATGGGGTGGACGGTCCTCTACATCGCGTTCGGCGTGGTCGCGTTGTGGCTGCTGGGAGAGGTGCTCCTCCAGTACAAGGCGCGGCTCCGCTGGCGGCTGCTCGCCTTCACCGGCTTCCTCGGCGTGGTCCTGGGCGTGCTGCTGCCCTCGGTCGCGGTCATCGTCGCGGGCGCGGTCGGCTTCGCCGTCGGCCAGACCTACGTGACGCTCTCCTTCCGCCGCGGCTTCTCCACCGGCTGGGCGATCGGCGGGAACCCGGGCGAGAGCCGCCGCCGTCGCAGGGACGTTCCGGCGGAGGCCGGGCCGACCCTGGAGGTCACCGGGCTCTCGTACGGCTCCGACGGCTCCGAGGACTCCGCGGAGACGCCCGCCGGGACGACGGCGGTGTACGAGCCCCAGCCGATGCCCGACGAGACCGGCCAGTACGGGATCTACGACATCGACCGGAACCAGGCGCGGGGACAGGAGCAGGAGCAGGCTCCGTACGAGGAGCAGCCCCAGTACCAGGACCAGGGTCACTACCAGGGCCAGGGCCAGGACCAGGGCGATTACGCAGGCCAGGGCTACGACGGCTACGCGCCCGCGTACGAGCAGCAGCAGGGCCACGAGTACCCGCAGCAGTACGCGTACCAGCAGTCCGACTACCAGCAGGCGGAGTACCCGCAGTCCGGGTACCCGCAGCCCGAGTACCAGCAGGCGGGGTACGACCAGCAGCAGTACGCGGCCTACTCCGACCCGTACATCGGCGGTCCGAACACGGACGGCCGGCAGCAGTACGCCGCCCCGTACTACGGCGACGCCTACGCGCCCTCGTACACCTACGACACCCCGCCGGGCGGTGTCTGGGTCCCGCAGCAGCGCGACACCGAGCCCGCCCCGCAGCAGCAGCCGCACCCGGACGACCAGCAGCAGTACCGGTACTGACTCACTGGGAGCCGCGGAAGTCCGTTCCCTCGACGATCAGACCCGCGACCAGCGCGCCCGACATGCCCGCGTGGGCGAGCCCGCCGCCCGGGTGCGACCAGCCGCCCGCGAAGTACAGGCCGGGCAGCGGGGAGACGTTCGCGGCGGGCAGCAGCCGCCCGCCGTCCCCGCCGAGCGCGGGACCCGGCACCTCGGCGATCCCCGTGTCACGCCGTACGTCCTCCGGGGTGCGGACGTGCCGCCACAGCAGCCGGTCCGCGAGGCCGGGGACCGCGAGACCGGCCGCCTCGACCATCCGGTCGGCGAACGCCTCCCAGTCGTTCCCCTCGGAAGCCGCGCGGACCGTCGCCGTGACGGTCACCGCCTCGTGCTCCGCGTCGGGCCGCAGCGCCGGGTCGTCCGGCCGAAGGACCGTCACCGTCGGCCGCCCGCCCGCCGCGTGGACAACCGTGCGGTGCGCGGCCGTCGCCTCCCGGGCACCGCGCAGGGCCAGACAGACCGTCACGCGGCTCGTCACCGCCTCCTGGTGGTGAGGCCAGTCGTCCTGCCGCTCCCAGCCGACGACCTGGTCGCGGTAGAGCACCGGGACCGGCGCGCCCGCGACCACGTGGTCCGCCTCGACCCTTTCGCCCCCGGCGAGCACGATCCCGGCGGCCCGGCCGTCCTTCTCCAGGACCTCCTCCACGGCCGCCTCGAAGACGAACTCCACCCGCCGCTTGCGGCACCGCTCGTACACCGCGTCGGCAAGGGCCCGCAGGCCCCCGCCCACGTACCAGCTGCCGAAGGTCTGCTCCATGTACGGCAGGACCGCGGCGGCGGCCGGCGCGGTCGCCGGGTCGAAGCCGTACGACCCGGCGTACGCGTCGAGGAGGGCGACGAGCCGGGGGTCCTTCAGCTCCCGCGCCCCGACCTGGGCGAGCGTCGTCGTCGGGCGGCGCAGCAGACCGGCCTTGAGCGCGGGGTACGGCTCACGGGCCAGCGGCGCCGGGTCGGCGGGCTGCGGCTCTTCGAGCAGCGGGCGCCGGGTACGGTCCCAGGCCTCGCGCGCCCGGGTCAGGAAGTCGCCCCACCGCTCGCCCGCGCCGGCGCCGAGCGCCGCGTCCAGGGCGCCGACCGTGCCGGCCCGGGAGGCGTTCGGCAGGTCGACGCGGGTGCCGTCGGCGAAGACGTGACGGCTCGCCGGATCGACCTGGGTGAGCGTCACGCTCTGCTCCAGGGACTCCTTGCCGGTCTTCACGAACAGGTCCCGGTAGACCGCCGGGAGATGCAGCAGGCCGGGGCCGGTGTCGAAGGCGAAGCCCTCGCGCTCGTACCGCCCGACGGCACCGCCGTACGTCGTCGTCCGCTCGTACACCGTCACCCGGTGGCCCGCCACGGCCAGTCGGGCCGCCGCCGACATGGCGCCGAGTCCCGCGCCGATCACCACAATCCGTGCCATGCGACGACCCTATCCGGGGCCGTCCGGCGGCCGTGACTCCAGGGCGGCGAGACGCCTCTCCTCCCGGCGCTGCGCCCTGCGGCGCAGGAAGCGCCGGATCCGCCGGGCGAGGAAGACCAGTATCACCAGGCCGAGTGCGAGCAGGACGCCCGCGATGATCGCCGCGGGCACCGGGTGGAAGATCGCGAAGGTGACGATCCCGGCGACGCCGAGGTCCTCGGCCAGGCTGATCCCCACGTTGGTGAACGGTTCCGGCGAGGTGTTCACCGCCATCCGCGTCCCGGCCTTCACGAAGTGGCTGAGCAGCGCCGTCGTCCCGCCGACCGCGCCCGCCGCCAGCTCGGGGATCGAGCCGTTCTGCCCGGCGAGCAGGGCCGCGACGACGGCTCCCGCGATCGGCCGGATCACCGTGTGCACGGAGTCCCAGGCCGAGTCGACGTACGGGATCTTGTCCGCCACCGCCTCGCACAGGAAGAGGACGCCCGCGACGACGAGGACGTCCGTGCGCTGCAGCGACTCGGGCACCTCGTCGGTGAGTCCGGTCAGGCCGAAGACGCCGAACAGCAGGACCACCGCGTACGCGTTGATCCCGCTCGCCCAGCCGCTGGTGAACACCAGGGGGAGTACCGACATCCCGAAAGCGTAACCAGTCTGAGTATCCGTACCTAGATGCCGACTGAGTACGTGTACGGATTCGTCCCGGCCCCGTGGAGGGAAGAGTGGAGTCCACGGAAGGGGCGCGGCTCCGGCACCGCCGGCACGGGGCTGCGGAACGGGGTCGCGCGTCTGCCGGCAAGGGGGAGAAGCGAAGAAGCCGGTGCGGCGGGCTCGGGGGGATCGAGCCACACCGCACCGGCTTCCTCGTGTCGCTACCGGCCTCCGACCGTGTCGCCGGCGGCCGCCGACCGGGTCGCTACCGGCCGCCGACGCGGCCGTGCAGCAGCCGCGAGAGCGCCGCGTGCACGTCGTCGAGCGAACGGCCGCTCTGGAACGCCTGCCAGTCGAGCGCCGCCACGAGCACCATCCCGACCAGCGCTGCCGCCGTCAGCTGCACGTCGATGTCCTCGCTCAGCTCGCCCTCCGCGACACCGGCCCGCAGGACGCCCTCGACCACCGCGACCGCCTCCTGGCGGACCACCAGGAGGGTGGAGTTCCAGGCCCGGTTGGTGCGCCAGAGCTCGGCCACGTACAGCTGGGTGAAGGCCGGGTAGCGGTCGATGAAGACGAGACCGGCCCGGATCATCGCGTCGATCGCGTCGATCCGGCTCCCGCCCCGCTCGGCGGTCTCCTCGGCCGCCGCGCGGAGCGAGGCGGTGAGCAGGGAGACCCCGTGGCGCAGCAGCTCCTCGAAGAGCTCGGTCTTGCTCTTGAAGTTGTAGTAGACCGTGCCCTTGGCCACCCCCGCCCGTTCGGCGATCTCGTCGACCGTCGTCGCGGAGAAACCCTGCTCCGCGATGAGGGTGACGGCCGCCTCGTAGAGCTTCGCGCGGGTGGCCTGGCGTCGGGTGCTGCTGCTGTCCATGGGGGTGATTCTCACAGGGCTCGCGGGTTCAGAGGGACAGTTCGGGGTGCAGCCGGTCGAGTGTCCACACCTGCTTCCGGCGGGCGGACAGCGCGGTCAGGGCCAGGGCGCCCAGGGTGAACGCGGTCAGGACGGCGCAGGCCTGCCAGACGGGTCCGAGGTCGCCGCCCGAGATGAGCCGGCGCAGGGCCTCGACCACGTACGTCATCGGCAGGAAGGGGTGGACGGCGTTGAAGAAGCCCGGGCTGGTCTGGACGGGATAGGTGCCGCCCGCCGAGGTCAGCTGGACCATGAGGACCGCGAGGACGAGGATCCGGCCGGCCGCGCCGAAGCGGGCGTTGAGCCACTGGATGATCGCCGCGAAGCAGCAGGTGGTCAGGGCGAGGAAGCCGACCGTGCCGGCGGCCCTGGCCATCTGGAGGCCGAGGCCCCAGTGCAGGACCGACATGAGCGCGCCGACCTGGAGGACGCCGATCGCCACCACGGGCAGCCAGCCGGCGAGCGCGATCCGCCAGGCGGAACCGCCGGCCGCGAGGGCCCGCCGGTTCATCGGCTGGATGATCATGTAGGCGACCATGGCGCCGACCCAGAGGGAGAGCGGGATGAAGTACGGGGCGAAACCGGTGCCGTAGTTCGGGGCCTTGTGCAGGGACTGGGCGGCGAGCTTGACCGGGTCGGCCATGACCTCGGTCCGCAGGTCGCGCTCCTTCTCGTCGTAGTCCGGGATCTGCTTGACGCCGTCGTGCAGGCCCACGGCCAGCTCGCCGGAGCCGCCGGCCAGCTTGAACAGGCCGCCGTCGAGCTCGCCCGCGCCCTTCTTCAGCTTGCCGACGCCCGCGTCCAGGTCGACGGAGCCGGTCTTGGCGGAGGTGATGCCGGTGTGCAGCGTGTCCGCGCCCTTGGCGACCTTCTGCGCGCCCGCGTTGAGGTCGTTGATCTTCTTGATGGCGCCCTCGACGTCCTCGTCGAGGTGCGGGGCGCGCACGGCCAGCTCGTCGGCCTGCTTCTTGAGCTTCGCGAGCTTCGCGTCCAGGGCCTTGAGGTCGCCGGTGTTGTCCTTGGTCAGCGTGTGGACGTCGTCCGCGAGGGTGGCGACGTCGCTCGCGCTCTGCGAGGCCTTCGCGAGCTTCCCGCAGATCCGCTCGATCCGTTCGGCGGTCTCCGTGGCGGTCTCCGGGGCGGTCTCCGGCCCCGGCCCCGGCTCCCGCTTCGCGGCCGTGCACTCCTCGCGGTGGAGCGCGGCCAGCTCCTTGTCGGCCGCGTGGGCGCCCGCACGGACGAGGGGGGCGCGCTTGACGAGGTCGTCCAGGTTGTTGCGGACGGCCACGACGGCGTCCGAGGTGAGCTTCGCCGTGTCGCGGATCGAGGTGCCGTTGTTCGCCAGGTACGGGCGGACCTTGTCGGCCGTGCCGTTGACCTTGTCGGCGAGGGCCTGCGTGCCCTGGGCGACCTTGAGGGAACCGGCCTCCAGGTCCTTGGCGCCCTTGTCGAGCTTCTTGAGCCCGGCGGCGAGGTCGCCGCTGCCCGTCTTGGCGTCGGTGAGGCCGTCGGCGAGGCTCTTGGAGCCCGTCTTCGCCTTGTCCACGCCGTTCTTGAGGTCGGTCGCGCCCTTGGCGGCCTTCGCGGTGGCGTCGTGGATGCCGGAGAAGGAGATGAAGATCTTGTCGAGGAAGGTGCGGGAGGACTTGGTGGAGGCGGCGGTGCGCACCTCGGAGAAGACCGTCCGCGAGATCTGGCCGACGATGTAGTTGTTGGCGTCGTTGGTCCGCACCCGCAGCGCACCGGTCTCGGGGGAGTCGCCGGAGCTGGAGGCGATCCGGGAGCTGAAGTCGGCGGGCATGGTCAGGGACAGGTAGTACGTCCCGTCCTCGACGCCCTTGCGCGCCTCCTCGTCGCTCACCTGGTGCCACGCGAAGGTGTTGCTCTCCAGGAGCCCCTTGGCGATGTCGTCGCCGGCGTTGACGGTCTTGCCGTCGGTGGTGGCGCCCCGGTCCTCGTTGACGAGGGCGACGGGGATCTTGTCCAGGCGGCCGTACGGGTCCCAGAACGAGTACAGGTAGAGGGCGCCGTAGAGCAGGGGGAGGAGCAGGACGGCGACGAGCGCGGCACGCGGCAGCTTTCCGCGGCCGAAGCGCTTCAGCTCAAGCGCGGCGAGTTTCGGCGAGCGCATCGGCTGCCCCCTCCTCGGTGTCGGTATCGGTGTCGGTGTCGGTGTCGGGCTTGGTCTCGGTGCCAGGGGTGATGCCGTCGAGCGCCTCGTCGACATCGGCGTCGGCGTCGGCGTCGACCGTCGTGAGGCGCAGGGCGCCCGCGGGGGCCTCGGCGCAGACGGCGAGGACGGTCGTCCCGGACTCGGCCACCGCGCGCAGCAGTGCCCAGGCCTCGGCCCGGTCGGCGTCCGAGAGCTTCAGGTCCGTGTCGTCGAGGGCGATGAGCCGGGGGCGGCCGATCAGGGCCAGGGCGACGGTGAGCCGCAGGGCTTCGAGCCGCTCCAGGTCCCGTACGGAGGTCCGCTCGCCCTTCGGCAGGGCGTCGAGGTCGAGCCCGGAGGCGGCCACGGCCTCGTCGATACGGGCCCGGGCCGCGGCGGCGCGCTCGGAGGGGCGGCGCAGCAGCGCCCGCACGGAACCGTCGAAGCGGCGCTGGAGCATGACCCGCTCGCGCAGGTGCTCGGCGACGGTGAAGGCGGGGTCGAGCTCGCTGACGCCGGGGACCTGGCCGAGCGCGCTGATCCGGCGGGCGGCGGCGAGCTTGCGGGGCAGCGGGACGCCGCCGACCTCGGCGTGGCCCTCGGTGGCCTTCATGCGGCCGGTGAGGGCGAGCAGCAGGCAGGTGCGGCCGGAGCCGGAGGGGCCCTCGATCGCCACGAGCGTGCCCGGCTCGGCCCGGAAGGAGACCTCCCGGAAGGCCCAGCCGCGCGGTCCCTTCAGGCCGAAGTGCTCCGCGACCACGGCGGCGCCGTGCGGTTGCCCGTCGGCCCGTTCCTCGGGCTGCGCTTCCACGGGCCCACCCCCCACTTCCCCGTTTTTGAACTGACTGGTCAGTCCAAAAGTTACCCGGAGGTAGTGAATCAAGCAAAACCCCAGGTCAGAGCCGATTGTCAGTGGGGCCCGGCACGATAAGGGCATACGGCCACAGAGCCGTCACACGAAGACAGGAGGCTCCGCCATGGCCGGTCCGTCCGTAGCCGCCGCGCCCGTCCTCGACCTGCTCGACAAGGCCAGGGCGGGGCTCGCCGAGGCCGCTCTGCTCGACCGGCCCCACGAGCGGTACGCCACCGCGCACCTCGCCGCACTGCGCGCCGCGGCTGCCGTCCTCGCCGCGCGCGCCGTGCCCGACACCGCTCCCCGCCACCGCCGGCGGATAAGCAGCGCCTGGGAGCTGCTCCCCCGGCTCGCGCCCGAGCTGACCGAGTGGAGCGCCCTCTTCGCCTCCGGCGCCGCGCGCCGGGCCCGTGCCGAGGCCGGCATCGCGAGCGCGGTGACCCGGCGCGAGGCCGACGACCTGCTCAGGGAGGCCGGGCGCTTCCTCGACCTGGTCGAGGGGCTGCTCGCCGTCCAGCCGCCGCTGCCCCGCCAGCCGACGGGGGGTGAGGCCGATGGATGATCCGAAACGCGGGCCCGAGGCCATAGGGTGGGGAGCGTTCGTACCCGTCACCGAGGAGTCAACAGCCGTGCCGGACCCTTCCCCTGTCTTCGGTCGAGAGACGTCGTCGCGCCCGTCGCGCGCCTCCCTGCGTACCGCCGTCGTCTGGGACGTCCTGAAGGACGCCCTCGACCGCCGGGTCGAGGCCACCGGGAAAGACTGCCTCGACGTCCTCGACACGGGTGGCGGCTCCGGAAACTTCGCGGTGCCGGTGGCCCGCCTCGGCCACCGGGTCACCGTCGTCGACCCCAGCCCCAACGCGCTCTTCGCGCTGGAGCGCCGCGCCGCCGAGGCCGGTGTCGCCGACCGGGTCACCGGTGTCCAGGGGGACATCAGCGGCCTCTTCGACGTGGTCGGACGCGAGTCGTACGACTCCGTGCTCTGCCACGGCGTCCTGGAGTACGTCGACGACCCGGCCGAGGGCGTGCGGAACGCGGTGGCGGCGCTCCGCCCCGGCGGCAGCCTGAGTCTGCTCGCCGCCGGACTCGGCGGCGCCGTGCTCGCGCGGGCGCTCGCCGGTCACTTCACCGAGGCCAGGACCGCGCTGACCGACCCGGCCGGACGCTGGGGCGACGGCGACCCCGTGCCCCGTCGGTTCACCGCCGAGCAGCTCGTCGAGCTCAGCACCGAGGCCGGCCTCGAAGTCGGTGCCGTGCACGGCGTCCGCGTCTTCGCCGACCTGGTCCCCGGGGTCCTCGTGGACACCGAGCCGGGCGCCGCGGAGGCCCTCATGAGGCTGGAGGCGGCGGCCGCCGAGCTGCCCTCCTTCCATGCCATCGCCACCCAGCTGCACGTTCTCGGCGAGAAGCACGTCTGACGGCCGGCGACACCCGATCGGCGGAGTGCGCACAGCCCGCCCGATCCGGGGCTACTCCCCGTATGATCGAGGGACACCATCCGGCATGACGGAGACGGACCCGGGGAATCAACGCCTCAGGAACCGATCCGCATGGCGGCCCGGATTGGCTTTTCGGCATTGAGGGCGGGTTTCACGGGGGCGATTCCCTGCCTATCCTGAAAGGGCCGCAAACCGGTCGCCCCCGCGACCGACGACTAGGAGGACTCCGTGCCGCTCTCGGAGCACGAGCAGCGAATGCTCGAGCAGATGGAGCGAGCGCTGTACGCCGAAGATCCCAAGTTCGCGACAGCGCTCGAGGGAAGCGGGCTGCGCACGTACACCCGTCGACGGGTGTACCAGGCAGTCGCAGGCTTCCTGGTGGGTATCGCGCTCCTCATGGCCGGAATGGTCGCTCAGCAGATCTGGATCAGCGTGGTGGGGTTCCTCGTCATGCTGGGCTGCGCGGTCCTGGCGGTCACCGGCTGGCGCAAGGCGCCCAAGCCGGGCGAGCAGCAGGCCAGGGGCGGGCAGGCCGCAGGCGGCCGACAGGCCCGGCAGCGACGCTCCACCATGAACCGCATCGAAGAGCGGTGGCAGCGCCGCCGCGACGAACAGCAGGGCGGCGGCCACTGACGGGCCGCTGAGCGGCAGCCCCGCACCCTCGTACACAGGAGCCCCGCCAGGCCCGAGTTCCCACTCGGCGCCCGGCGGGGCTCCTTCGTTCTCCCCGTATCAGGCCATCAGGGCCTCACGGCGCCGAGCGGGGCGTCCGGCGGAGGCCGTTCGGCAGCAGGGCCGCGCGCCGCCGTGACCAGGAGGCCGTCACCGACGCCCACCACGCCGAGGCCGCCCAGCGCAGCCGGACCGCCGAGCGCGGCGCGAGGAGCGCGCGCAGGCGCCCCTTGCGGCCGGCACCCGCGAGGAAACCGGCCCGTACCCGCTCCGCCTCCTCGGCGAGACCCGCCACCGGCTCGGGCCGCGGCGCGTACAGCACCTGCTCCACCGCACCGGCCACCCGGTGCACGGCTTCGGCCGGTTCTCCCCGCAGCTCACCCAGTCGGACCAATCGCTCCGCGATCTTCCTCGGGGTGAGGGAATCGTCCGGCTCGACGCCGTGGTCCCAGGCCGTGTCGGTGATCTCGCGCCAGACCGCGAGGGTCCGCGCCGCCAGCTCCTCCGGGCCGCGACCGTCGCCGGGCCCGAGCCGCCGGGCCCGTACCCGCCGCCGCCAGACCATCGGCAGGAGCGGTACGCCGAGCAGCACGAGCGCCCCGGCGGAGATCAGCGCCACCTGGAGGACGTCCGGTCCGCCGCCGTCCGAGAGGTCACCCGCGAGCGCCGCGTCCGGGCCGCAGTCGCCCAGCCGCTTCATCTGCGGCGTGCAGCTCTCCGAGGCCGACGGGGCGACGGTCGGCCGCGCCGAGGCGCTCTGCTCCGGCTGCGCCGGACCCGTGGCCGTGCCCGTGGGCGTCGTCGCCCGGGTGTAGGACGGGGTGGAGCCCCGCGAGGGCGTCGGCTCGAACCGGGTCCAGCCGGCCCCCTCGAAGTACAGCTCGGGCCAGGCGTGCGCGTCCCGGATGCCCACCGAGACCGAGCCGTCGGTCTGTGTGGTGCCCGGCATGAAGCCGACCGCCACGCGCGCGGGGATGCCGAGCGAGCGGGCCATCGCCGCCATCGAGAAGGAGAAGTGGACGCAGAAGCCGCGCTTGTCCTTGAGGAAGCGGGAGATCGCCTGCGTCCCGGTGCCGGAGTCGACGTCCACGTCGTACTGGAAGCCCCCGTCCTCGGAGAACCAGTTCTGGAGCTTCACCGCCCGCTCGTAGTCGTTGGCCGCGCCCTTGGTGACCTGCACGGCCGTCGTCCGCACGTCGGCGGGGAGGGAGACGGGGACCTTCGTGTACTCGTTCCGCAGCTTCTCCGGCGCGGGCTGGGCCGCGGCCAGCTGCTCGGCCGTGGGCCGCACGTCCAGGCTGGTGACCTGGTAGCGGGCGCCCTTGGTCGTCTGCTTGTCGTCGCCGACGAGCATCCGGCCGGCCGGTTCGAACCGCCAGTTCCCCGAGACGGCGACCCGGCCCGCCGGGAACGGCATCGGCAGCCACTTCTGCTCGTACGCGTCCGACGCGACGAGGTTGGTGGTCACCTCCGTGATGTCGACCGACTGCGCGAGGCCCTGGGGCCACGGCAGCTGCGGGGGGACGTCCTCGATCGGGCGGACCGAGGACTTCCACGAGGTGCCGTCGAACTGGTCCAGGGCGACGAGCCGCAGGTAGAGGCCGCTGTTGTCCTTGGCGTTGGTCCGGTAGCGCAGGACCTCCCGGTCCTCCTGCTGGCGCAGGTTGTCCTGGAGCGAGACCAGCGGGTTCACGGCCGAGATCGTGCCGCCCTTGCCGGTGCCCGGGCCGCCCTCGCCGTTCCCGCCGCCGAACAGGCCGCCGGAGAAGCCCGGCAGCGCGAGCGGCACCACCAGCGCGACGCCCATGGCGACCGCGCCGATCCGGCGGCCCGTACGGACCGGGGCGGAGGCGGAACCGCCGGTCGCCACCGAGGAGCCCCGCTTCCCGGAGCGCTGGGCGGCGCCGAAGACCCGCCCCCACTGCGAGAGCCGGTCGCGGCTCTCGGCGAGGAGCAGCAGCAGAAAGCCGGTGGCGGCGAGGAGGAACCAGAGCCATCCCGCGCCGCCCCCGGAGAGCCCCGCGGCCACCGAGTACAGCGCGAGCAGCGGCAGCCCGGCCGGGGCCGCCCTGCGGAAGGTGACCGCCAGGGTGTCCACCAGGAGCCCTATCGCCACCACGCCGGTGACGAGCAGGAGCTGGATGCCTTCGGTGTCCGGCGCGGGAACCGCGTACGTCCCGACGTCCTCGACGCCCGCCCGGAACAGCTCGACGATCCACGCGAAGGCCGACGGCCCCGGGATCACCCAGAGGATCGCCTGCCCGCGGGCGAAGAACAGGGTCAGCGCGAGCACGACCGTGACCAGCTGCGCGAGCAGCGTCAGCGGCCGGGCGAGCGGAACCCGCCGGGTCAGCGTGCCGACGCCGCTCACCATGGCGAGGACGAAGGCCGCCGTGAAGATCCAGGTCGCCGGCTTCACCAGCGGGAGCAGCGCCCCGGCCGCCATCAGGGTGGCGCCCCAGGCGGCGAGCGTCAGCCGCGCGCGGCCGCTCATGACCAACCTCCGTACGTGTCGGCGGCGGATTCCGCGCGGACCCCCGCCGCCTGCTGCCACAGGTCCGCGAGCCGCGCCCCGGCGGGCACGGCGAGCACCGTCCAGCCCGCCTCGCGCAGCTGCCGTACGCGGTCCTCGACCGCCCCGGCGACCGCGCCGCCCGTCAGCCACGTGCCCGAGTCCAGGACGAAGGCGACGGCGGCGCCGGTCCGGCCGCGCATCCGGGCCGCGAGCGCCGCCTGTTCTTCGTCGAGATCGCCGAGGAAGGCCACGAGCAGGCCCTCGTCACCGCCGCGCAGCACGTCGGAGGCGCGGGAGAGCCCGGCCCCCTCGGAGTGGTCGACGATCGCGAGGGTGTCCATCAGCAGGCCGGCCGTGTCGGCCGAGTCCTGGGTCGAACCGGCGAAACCGTCGGAACCCTCACCGGGGACCGCGCTGCCGGAGTCGGTGAGCAGCCGGACCGCGTATCCCCGCCCGAGCATGTGCACCAGGGCCGAGGCCGCGCCGGAGACCGCCCACTCGAAGGCGGAGTCGGGGCCGCTGCCCTGGTAGGCGATCCGGCGGGTGTCGAGGAGGACCGTGCAGCGGGCCCGCTGCGGCTGCTCCTCGCGGCGGACCATCAGCTCGCCGTACCGGGCGGTGGAGCGCCAGTGCACCCGGCGCAGGTCGTCGCCGTGCCGGTAGGCGCGCGGGATGACGTCGTCGTCGCCGGCGAGCGCCAGGGAGCGCTGGTGCCCCTCGCCGTACCCGGAGGACTCGCCGGTGAGCTTCACCGGGGGCAGCGCCTCGGTCCTCGGCACGACGGTGAGGGTGTCGTACGCGCTGAACGAGCGGGTCAGCTCGCACAGCCCGAACGGGTCGTTCAGCCGCAGCTGGAGCGGGCCGAGCGGGAACCGTCCGCGCAGGTCGGAGCGGACCCGGTAGGACACCTCGCGGCGGCCGCCCGCCTCGACCCGGTCGAGGACGAACCGGGGGCGGGGCCCCAGCATGTACGGCACGTGGTCCTGGAGCATCAGCAGCCCGGTCGGCAGCTTGGAGACGTTCTCCATCCGCAGCTGGACCCGGGCCTCGGCGCCCGCCTCCACCCGCTGCGGGGTGAGCCGGCGGGCGGCCGCGACCCGGTAGCGGGTGCGGTGCAGGACGAGGACGCAGATCAGCGGCAGGGCGGCGAGGAGCAGCCCGACGCGCAGCAGGTCGGCCTGGCCGAGGACGTACGCGCAGACGGCGGCGGCCACCCCGGCGGCGAGGAAGGACCGGCCGCGGGTGGTGAGACCGCCGAAGGCGGCCCGCAGACCGCCCCGGTCGTCTTCGCCCCGCTGCCCGTCCGCCACCGAGGCGGCTGCGGAGGCGGCACCCATCACAGCCGCCGGGCGCCGGGCTGCTGCTGGCCGAGGTGCGGTCCGGCGGGCGGGGCCGCGGCCGGGACGGGGGTGCGCTGGAGGATGTCCTGGACGACCTGCTCGGCCGTGCGCCGGTTCAGCTGGGCCTGCGCCGTCGGCAGCAGCCGGTGGGCGAGGACGGGCGCGGCGAGGGCCTGGAGGTCGTCCGGCAGGACGTAGTCGCGGCCGCTCAGCGCGGCGGAGGCCTTCGCGGCCCGCAGCAGGTGGAGCGTGGCACGGGGGGAGGCGCCGAGCCGGAGGTCGGTGTGGGTGCGGGTGGCGGCGACGATGTCGACCGCGTACCGCCGTACGGCGTCGGCCACGTGGACCGCCCGCACCGCCTCGATCAGCTTCAGGATGTCGTGCGCGTGCGCGACCGGCTGGAGGTCGTCGAGCGGGGAGGCCGAGCCGTGCACGTCGAGCATCCGGAGCTCGGCCTCGGCGCTCGGGTAGCCCATCGACACCCGGGCCATGAAGCGGTCGCGCTGGGCCTCGGGCAGCGGGTAGGTGCCCTCCATCTCGACCGGGTTCTGCGTGGCGACCACCATGAAGGGGCTGGGCAGTTCGTACGTCTGGCCGTCGACCGTGACCTGCCGCTCCTCCATGGACTCCAGGAGCGCCGACTGGGTCTTCGGCGAGGCGCGGTTGATCTCGTCGCCGATGACGATCTGGGCGAAGATCGCGCCCGGCTTGAACTCGAACTCCCGCTGCTGCTGGTCGAAGATCGACACACCCGTGACGTCCGAGGGCAGCAGGTCGGGGGTGAACTGGATGCGGCGCACCGAGCAGTCGATGGACCGCGCCAGGGTCTTGGCGAGCATGGTCTTGCCCACGCCGGGGACATCCTCGATGAGGAGATGCCCCTCGGCGAGCAGAACGGTCAGCGAAAGCCGTACGACCTCGGGCTTCCCCTCGATCACACCCTCCATCGACCTGCGGACACGCTCCGCGGTCGTGGTCAGATCAGCGAGGTTCGCTCGATCGTCATAGGTCGTCACCCGGCCCTCCTCGGCCTTCCGGAACACCGACACCTGCCCCCGTCCGGGTGGACGGGGGGTGTCACCCGAGCATTCTTGATGCCGTGACCGGGTCGTGTCACTCGCCTGAGGACAAGTGCGAGGGAAATGCCTGGGTTTGGACCGTTGTGCCGGGACGTCCCGACGGTTACGCCGGGTCGATCTCGCGCAGCAGGCCCGTCGTCACGTCGAAGACGAAGCCCCGGACGTCGTCCGCGTGCAGCAGGAACGGAGAGGTCCGCACCCGCGCCATCGACTGGCGGACGTCCTGGTCGACGTCACGGAAGGCCTCGACCGCCCAGGTCGGACGCTGGCCGACCTCGTTCTCCAGGTCGTGACGGAAGTCCTCGGTGAGCGACTCGAGACCGCAGCCGGTGTGGTGGACCAGCATCACGCTGCGCGTGCCGAGGGCGCGCTGGCTGATCGTGAGGGAGCGGATCACGTCGTCGGTGACCACGCCGCCGGCGTTGCGGATCGTGTGGCAGTCGCCCAGTTCGAGGCCGAGGGCCGCGTGCAGGTCGAGACGGGCGTCCATGCAGGCGACGACGGCGACGCGCAGCACGGGGCGGGCGTCCATGCCCGGGTCGGTGAAGTCCGAGGCGTACTGCTCGTTCGCCGTGACGAGGCGGTCCGTGACCGAACCGGTGGCGGGTATGGCGTCGGCGGTGGGGTGCGCGGAGGTCGACATGCTTGTGACGGTAACGGTCACAAGGCCCCCGGGCCTGCTGTGAGAGGGGACAAAGAACCGCGATTGACCTTGTTGTGAGGTAACCCACAAGGCCCCGCCGTCAACCGCCGAACGGGTGAGCCGCCCGGAATGTCCCACCGGTCCGCCGGGTCCGCGCGACGCGCCAGCCGGTTGATTGACCGGCGCGTCCCGTGGACTAAAGTGACGCGAAGTTCACGGAGACATTGAGGATATCGAGCGATTTCCGCGGTTTCTCCCCCGTGTGTGCGGTGGCATTTACGGCTCGGCCTTCTCCCGCTCGCCGGTCGGACCCGGCGGTACGTGCCTCCGCGCCGGATCTGAGAGGGCGCATTGAGCAACGACCGCCACGTCCCGGTGATGCTCCAGCGGTGCCTGGACATGCTGGCCCCCGCACTGGAGCGCCCCGGCGCGGTCGTCGTCGACTGCACCCTGGGCCTCGGAGGCCACAGCGAGGCCCTGCTCACGAGGTTCCCCGAGGTGCGGCTCGTCGCCCTCGACCGGGACAAGGAGGCCCTGCGCCTCTCCGGCGAGCGCCTCGCCCCCTTCGGGGAGCGCGCCACCCTCGTCCACGCCGTGTACGACGAGCTGCCCGAGGTCCTCGACCGGCTCGGCATCCCGAAGGTGGACGGCGTCCTCTTCGACCTCGGCGTCTCCTCCATGCAGCTGGACGAGGCCGACCGCGGCTTCGCCTACGCCCAGGACGCCCCGCTCGACATGCGCATGGACCAGTCGACCGGCATCAGCGCGGCCGAGGTCCTCAACACCTACCCGGCCGGCGAGCTCGTCCGCATCCTGCGTGCGTACGGCGAGGAGAAGCAGGCCAAGCGGATCGTCTCCGCCGTCGTGCGCGAGCGCGAGAAGGAGCCCTTCACCAACAGCGCCCGGCTCGTCGAGCTCATCCGCGACTCCCTGCCGCAGGCGGCCAAGCGCACCGGCGGCAACCCGGCCAAGCGAACCTTCCAGGCCCTGCGCATCGAGGTCAACCGCGAACTCGAAGCCGTCGAGAACGCCATCCCGGCGGCCGTGAAGGCCCTCGCCGTCGGCGGCCGGATCGCCGTCCTCTCGTACCAGTCGCTCGAGGACCGCATCGTCAAGCAGGTCTTCGCGGCCGGCGCCGCGACCACCGCCCCGCCCGGCCTCCCGGTCGTCCCCGAGAAGTACCAGCCCCGCCTGAAGCTGCTCACGCGCGGCGCCGAGCTGCCGACCGAGGAGGAGGTCGCCGAGAACCGGCGCGCCGCCCCCGCGCGTCTCAGAGGTGTCGAGCGCATCCGGGAGGACGTGCTGTGAGTACGGCGAAGGGGCCCCTCAAAGGGAGGGCGGCGCGGCTCGGACGGCTCATGCCCTCGGGACCGAACACGGCCGCCCGTACCCCCTTCGTCCTGCTCGTCTTCGTCCTCCTCGGCGGCGGGCTCATCACCCTCCTCCTGCTGAACTCGGCCCTCAACCAGGGCTCGTTCAAGCTGCGCGAGCTCAAGGACAGGACCACCGAGCTCACCGACGAGGAGCAGGCGCTCCAGCGCGACGTCGACGTCTACGTCGCCCCCGACGCCCTGGAGCGCCGGGCCCGCGAGCTCGGCATGGTCCCCGGCGGCAGCCCCGCCTTCCTCGGGCCCGACGGCAAGGTGCTCGGCGAGCGCTCGGTCGCGGCCTCCCCGAAGCCGACGCCGACCCCGAAGCCGACGCCCAAGCCGACCCCGCCGCCCACCCCGAAGCCCACGGCGACGGGCACGCCTTCCGCGTCGGGCGGCGCCACCCCGCCGTCGGCCACCCAGCCCAACCCCGGGCAGACACCGGCCACGACGGCCGGCACCGCGCCCACCGGCGGAGGGCCCAGGAAGCCGGGTCCCACCGGCACCGGCCCCACAGAGACGGCGCCGCCACGGCAATCCGACGCAACCGCTCCGACGACCTCCGGTAGGTGACCCGCAGTGCCCTCAGAGGAGCCCCCGCGCCGCCGCGTCCCCGGCCCGGCCCGGCCTTCCCGCCCGCGCCCCGCCTCCGGCGACCGCCCGTCCCGCGACCGTACGACCGGTGACCGCGCCGCCCGCGACCGCGCGCCCGGCGACCGTGACGCCCGTGACCGCACGACGGGTGACCGCTCGTCCCGCGACCGCACGACCGGAGACCGCGCCGCCCGCGACCGCGCGCCCGGAGACCGCGATGCCCGGGACCGTACGACGGGCGACCGCTCGTCGCGGGACCGTACGTCCCGCGACCGCGCCCCGGGCGACCGCGCGCCCCGGGACCGCGCGTCCGCCGACCGCTCCGCCCGTGACCGCACGACCGGCGATCGACCGGCCCGTGACCGCACGACCGGCGACCGTGCCGCCGGGGGCCGTGCCGCCGGCGCGGACCGCACCTCGCGCGACCGCGCGGCGGCGGGGGGCGGCGGCGCCCGGCCGCGTACCCCCGGCGCCCGCACGCCCGGAGCCCGTACCCCCGGTGCGCGCGGCTCGCGGCCCGCGCCCCGGCCCGCCGCCAAGCGGCCCGCGCCGCGACCGGCGCGGAAGCCGCGGACCATCCGGCTCGGCAGCCCCCGGCCCCGGCTGCGGCTGATCTCCTTCGGCCTCACGCTCGTCATGCTGGTCTTCGTCGTCCGGCTGCTCCAGGTGCAGGCCGTCGACGCCAGCGCGTACGCGGCCAAGGCCGACCGGTACCGCTTCCAGGAGTACACGCTCTCCGCCGACCGCGGCGGGATCACCGACCGCAACGGCATCGCGCTCGCCGCCAGCGTCGACGCGTACGACATCACCGCCGACCCCAAGCTCTTCACGCCCGAGGAGTCCAAGGTCCCCGACGCCCCCGAGCAGGCCGCGGCCCTCCTCGCCCCGATCCTGGGCAAGGAGCCCGCCGAGCTCGCCAAGAAGCTCCGTACCCCCAAGTCCCGGTACACCCTGCTCGCCCGCAAGCAGACCCCGCAGGTCTGGAACCAGATCAAGGACCTCAGGAAGGTCTACGGGCAGAAGGCCCAGGCCAAGGGCGGCACCGGCGTCAACCTGCTCGGCGGCATCCTCAGCGAGCCCAGCAGCAAGCGCGTGTACCCCAACAACGAACTCGCCGCCGGGATACTGGGATACGTCAACGCCGAGGGCAAGGGCGCCGGCGGCATCGAGTCCCAGCTCGACCCGCAGCTCGCCGGCAAGGACGGCAAGGTCCGCTTCACCGAGTCCAACGGCCGCCAGGTGCCCACCGCGGGCTCCCAGGGAACCCCCGCCGTCCCCGGCTCCGACATCGAGCTGACCATCGACCGGGACATCCAGTGGGCCGCCCAGAAGGCCATCACCGAACAGGTGCGGAAGTCCAAGGCCGACCGCGGCTACGTCGTCGTGCAGAACACGAGGACCGGCGAGGTCCTGGCCATGGCCAACGCCCCCGGCTTCGACCCCAACGACCTCTCCGCCGCCAACTCCGCCGCCATGGGAAACGCGGCCCTCCAGGACGCCTACGAGCCCGGCTCCACCGCCAAGGTGATCTCCATGGCCGCCGTCCTGGAGGAGAACAAGGCCGAGCCCGGCACCCACGTCACCGTCCCCAACCGGCTCCACCGCGGCGACCGGCTCTTCAAGGACGACATCGACCACCCGACCTGGTACCTGACGCTCAACGGCGTCCTCGCCAAGTCCAGCAACATCGGCACCATCCTCGCCACCGGCCGGCTCGGCGAGACCCAGGCCGAGTCCAACAAGGTCCTCCACTCCTACCTGCGCAAGTTCGGCCTCGGCAGCCCCACGGGACTGAACTTCCCGGGCGAGACCCCCGGCATCCTCGCCGAGCCCGGGGACTGGTCGACCTCCCAGCAGTTCACGATCCCCTTCGGCCAGGGCCTCTCCGTCAGCGCCATGCAGGCCGCCTCCGTCTACTCGACGGTCGCCAACGGAGGCGTACGGATCGAGCCGACCCTCGTCCGCGGCACCAAGGGCGCCGACGGCCGCTTCACGCCCGCCCCGGCCCCCGAGCAGAGCCGGGTCGTCAGCGAGAAGACCGCCGACACCCTCGCCAAGATGCTGGAGTCCGTCGTCGAGGACGAGGAGGGCACCGGCAACAGGGCCGCCATCCCCGGCTACCGCGTCGCCGGCAAGACCGGCACCGCCAACCGCGTCGACCCCGAGCTCGGCCGCTACAAGGGCTACACCGCCTCGTTCGCCGGCTTCGCGCCCGCCGACGACCCGCAGATCACCGTCTACTGCGCCATCCAGAACCCCACGAAGGGCAGCTACTTCGGCGGCCAGATCTGCGGACCCATCTACAAGAAGGTCATGGAGTTCGCTCTCAAGACCCTCCACGTGGCCCCCTCGGGCAAAGAGCCCGCCCGACTGCCGGTCACCTTCGAACCCCCCACCCCGTGACACTCCGGGAGCACCAGTGACAACGATCACCCCCCATTCCGGGAACCGGAAATCGAACTCCGACGACGCCCCGGGCTCTTTTGGCCCCGCACAGGGTGCGCCCGGTACGCTCACCGCCGTGCCACACGCTGATCAGTCCCGAACCACCCCGCCCCGGCCGGAGCAGGCCCGCCCCACACCCCTGGGCGACCTGGCCGCACAGCTGGGCGTCGACACCCTCGACGCCGGCCCCGCCGGATCCGCCGCGGCCTCCGTCGCCGTCACCGGCATCACGCACGACTCCAGGGCCGTACGCCCCGGGGACGTGTACGCGGCCCTGCCCGGCGCCCGCCTCCACGGCGCCGACTTCGCCGCCCAGGCCGCCGGACTCGGAGCCGCCGCCGTCCTCACCGACCCGACCGGCGCCGAGCGCGCCGCAGCGACCGGCCTGCCGGTCCTGGTCGTCGAGAACCCGCGCGGCCGGATGGGCGAGCTCGCCGCCGCGATCTACGGGCGGCCCGGCGAGGACCTCCTCCAGATCGGCATCACCGGCACCTCCGGCAAGACCACCACGGCCTACCTGGTCGAGGGCGGCCTGCGCGGCGCCGGACGCAGCACCGGACTCGTCGGCACCGTCGAGATGCGCATCGGCGACGAGCGCATCAAGTCCGAGCGCACCACCCCCGAGGCCACCGACCTCCAGGCCCTCTTCGCCGTCATGCGCGAGCGGGGCGTCGAGGCCGTCGCCATGGAGGTCTCCAGCCACGCCCTCGTGCTCGGCCGGGTCGACGGCTGCGTCTTCGACGTCGCCGTCTTCAACAACCTCAGCCCGGAGCACATGGAGTTCCACTCCGACATGGAGGACTACTTCCGGGCCAAGGCCATGCTCTTCACCCCGCAGCGCAGCAAGCTCGGCATCGTGAACGTCGACGACGCGTACGGCCGCCGGCTCGCGAAGGAGGCGACCGTCCCGGTCGTCACCTTCTCCGCCGAGGGCCGCGAGGACGCCGACTGGCGTGCCGAGGACCTCGTCCTCGGCTCCCACGACTCGACGTTCACCGCCGTCGGCCCGCGGGGCGAGCGGGTCTCCGCCACCGCCCCGCTGCCCGGCCCGTTCAACGTCGCCAACACCCTCGCCGCCATCGCGACGCTCGCCGCCGCCGGCCTCGAACCGAAGGCCGCGGCCGACGGCGTCGCCGCCGTCCCCGGCGTCCCCGGCCGCCTGGAGCGGGTCGACGCCGGACAGCCGTACCTCGCGGTCGTCGACTACGCCCACAAGACGGACGCCGTCGAATCGGTCCTGCGCTCCCTGCGCGAGGTCACCGTGGGCCGCCTCCACGTGGTCATCGGCTGCGGCGGGGACCGCGACACCACCAAACGCGGCCCGATGGGCGCCGCCGCGGCCCGGCTCGCCGACACCGCCGTCCTGACCTCCGACAACCCCCGCTCCGAGGACCCGCTCGCGATCCTCACCGCGATGCTCGCGGGCGCCGCCGAGGTGCCGGCGGGGGAGCGCGGCTCCGTCCTGGTCGAACCCGACCGGGCCGCCGCCATCGCCGCCGCCGTGCACCGGGCCCGGCCGGGGGACACCGTCCTGGTCGCCGGCAAGGGCCACGAGCAGGGCCAGGAGATCGCCGGGGCCGTACGCCCCTTCGACGACCGCGAGGTGCTGCGCGCGGCCATCCTCGAACAGGCGCGCCTCGACCACCAGCAGAAGGCCCGGCACATCCGGGAAGACAGCCCCCAGAACAGTCAGGGATGAAGCAGTGATCGCCCTCTCCCTCGCCGAGATCGCCGAAATCGTCGGCGGGCAGACGCACGACATACCGGATCCGGCCGCCCGGGTCACCGGGCCCGTCGTCATCGACTCCCGCGAGGTGCGGACCGGCGGCCTCTTCGTCGCCTTCGCCGGCGAGCATGTCGACGGCCACGACTACGCGGAGCGCGCCGTCACGGCGGGCGCGGCGGCCGTCCTGGCCGCCCGGCCCGTCGGCGTACCCGCGATCGTCGTGGACGACGTGCAGACGGCGCTCGGGGCCCTCTCCCGCGCGGTCGTCGAGCGGCTCGGCACCGATGTCGTCGCCCTCACCGGCTCCGCCGGCAAGACGTCCACGAAGGACCTGATCGCCCAGGTCCTCGACAAGCACGCCCCCACCGTGTGGACGCCGGGCTCCCTCAACAACGAGATCGGCCTGCCGCTCACCGCGCTCCGCGCGAGCGAGGAGACCCGGCACCTGGTCCTGGAGATGGGCGCCCGCGGCATCGGCCACATCCGCTACCTCACCGGCCTCACGCCGCCCCGCATCGGCCTCGTCCTCAACGTGGGCACCGCCCACATCGGCGAGTTCGGCGGCCGGGAGCAGATCGCCCAGGCGAAGGGCGAGCTCGTCGAGAGCCTGCCGTCCGCCGAGGACGGCGGCATCGCGATCCTCAACGCCGACGACCCGCTCGTCCGCGCGATGGCGAGCCGCACCCGGGCCCGCGTGACCCTCTTCGGCGAAGCGGACGAAGCGGCCGTACGGGCCGAGAACGTCCGCCTCACAGAAACCGGACAGCCTTCTTTCAGGCTTCACACACCCACCGGGTGCAGCGACGTGACCTTGCGCCTGTACGGTGAGCACCACGTGTCGAACGCGCTCGCCGCGGCCGCCGTCGCGCACGAGCTGGGCATGCCCGTCGAGGAGATCGCCACCGCGCTCTCCGAAGCGGGCACCCTGTCGCGCTGGCGCATGGAGGTCACCGAGCGTCCGGACGGCGTGACGATCGTCAACGACGCCTACAACGCCAACCCCGAGTCCATGCGGGCCGCCCTGCGCGCGCTCGCGGCCATGGGCAGGGCCGCTCAGGCCCGAGGGGCGCGGACGTGGGCGGTGCTCGGCAAGATGGCCGAGCTCGGTGACGCATCGCTCGTCGAGCACGACGCGGTCGGACGGCTTGTCGTCCGGCTCAACGTCAGCAAGCTCGTCGCGGTCGGGGACAGGGAAGCGTCCTGGCTGCAACTGGGCGCATATAACGAGGGTTCGTGGGGTGAGGAGTCGGTGCACGTGTCCGACGCGCAGGCGGCTGTCGACCTGTTGCGCAGGGAGCTGCGTCCGGGGGACGTCGTCCTTGTGAAGGCTTCCAGGTCGGTTGGTCTCGAAGGGGTCGCGCAGGCCCTCCTCGACACCGAGGGCGAGGTCGCCGGACGATGAGGCAGATCCTCTTCGCGGGGGCCATCGGCCTCTTCCTCACCCTGGTCGGTACGCCGCTGCTGATCAAGCTCCTGGCCCGCAAGGGGTACGGGCAGTTCATCCGCGACGACGGCCCGCGCGGCCACGCCGGGAAGAAGGGCACGCCCACCATGGGCGGCATCTCCTTCATCCTGGCCACGCTCATCGCGTACGCCCTGACCAAGGTCATCACCGGCGAGGACCCGACGTACTCGGGCGTCCTGGTGCTGTTCCTCATGGCCGGCATGGGCCTGGTCGGCTTCCTCGACGACTACATCAAGATCGTCAAGCAGCGTTCGCTCGGCCTGCGGGCCAAGGCGAAGATGGCCGGCCAGCTGATCGTCGGCATCGCCTTCGCCGTGCTCTCGCTCCAGTTCGCGGACGCGCGGGGGAACACCCCGGCCTCCGAGAAGCTCTCCTTCATCACGGACTTCGGCTGGGCCATCGGCCCGGTGCTCTTCGTGGTGTGGGCGCTCTTCATGATCCTGGCCATGTCCAACGGCGTGAACCTGACGGACGGCCTCGACGGTCTGGCCACCGGCGCCTCGGTGATGGTCTTCGGCGCGTACACCTTCATCGGGCTCTGGCAGTTCCAGGAGTCCTGTGCCAACGCGATGACGCTGACCAACCCCAACGCGTGCTTCGAGGTGCGCGACCCGCTGGACCTCGCGGTGGTCGCCTCCGCCCTCATGGGCGCCTGCTTCGGCTTCCTGTGGTGGAACACCTCGCCCGCCAAGATCTTCATGGGTGACACCGGTTCGCTGGCCCTCGGCGGCGCGCTCGCCGGTCTCGCCATCTGCTCCCGTACGGAGCTTCTCCTCGCGCTGCTCGGCGGCCTCTTCGTGCTGATCACGATGTCCGTGGTCATCCAGGTCGGCTCGTTCAAGATGACCGGCAAGCGCGTCTTCCGGATGGCCCCCCTCCAGCACCACTTCGAACTCAAGGGGTGGTCCGAGGTCCTGGTCGTCGTCCGGTTCTGGATCATCCAGGGCATGTGCGTGATCGTGGGCCTGGGTCTCTTCTACGCGGGATGGGCAGCCGAAAAGTGACGGAACAGCTCGACTGGAACGGCAAGAGGGTCACCGTCGCGGGGCTCGGGATCTCCGGGATCCCGGCCGCGCGGGTGCTGCACGGCCTGGGCGCCGTCGTGACCGTCGTCAACGACGGCGACGACGAGCGCTCCCGGGCCCAGGCGGCCGACCTGGAGGCGGCGGGCATCACCGTCCGCCTCGGGGACGGGGCCACCCTGCCGGCCGGTACCGAGCTGATCGTCACCACCCCCGGCTGGCAGCCCGACAAGCCCCTCTTCACGGCCGCCGCCGAGGCGGGCGTGGAGATCTGGGGCGACGTCGAGCTGGCCTGGCGCCTCCGGGGCCCCGACGCGGCTCCGTGGCTCGCGGTCACCGGTACCAACGGCAAGACCACGACCGTACGGATGCTCGCCTCGATCCTGGAGGCGGCCGGGCTCAAGACCGCCGCCGTCGGCAACATCGGCGTCTCGCTCCTCGACGCCGTCCTCGGCGACGAGACCTACGACGTCCTCGCCGTCGAGCTCTCCAGCTACCAGCTCCACTGGTCGCCCTCGCTCCGCGTCCACTCGGCCGCCGTGCTCAACCTGGCGCCCGACCACCTCGACTGGCACGGCTCCATGGAGGCGTACGCCGCCGACAAGGGCCGTATCTACGAGGGCAACCGGGTCGCCTGCGTCTACAACGTGGCCGACCAGGTCACCGAGGACCTCGTCCGCGAGGCCGACGTGGAGGAGGGCTGCCGCGCCATCGGCTTCACCCTCGGCACCCCCGGCCCCTCCCAGCTCGGCGTCGTCGAGGGCATCCTCGTCGACCGCGCCTTCGTCGAGAACCGGCAGAAGAACGCCCAGGAGCTCGCCGAGGTCGCCGACGTCCAGCCGCCGGCCCCGCACAACATCGCCAACGCGCTCGCCGCCGCCGCCCTCGCCCGCGCCTTCGGCGTCGACGCGAAGGCCGTACGGGACGGACTGCGGGCCTTCCGGCCCGACCCGCACCGCATCGAGCTGGTCGAGGAGGTCGAGGGAGTCACGTACGTCGACGACTCCAAGGCCACCAACACCCACGCGGCCGAGGCCTCCCTCGCGGCCTACGAGTCGATCGTCTGGATCGCCGGCGGCCTCGCCAAGGGCGCCGCGTTCGACGAGCTCGTCGCCGCCTCGGCGAAGCGCCTGCGCGGCGCCGTCCTGATCGGCGCCGACCGCGCTCTGATCCGCGAAGCCCTGGCGCGACACGCCCCGGAGGTCCCGGTGGTGGACCTCGACCGGACCGACACTGGGGCGATGTCCGAGGCGGTCCGTGAGGCGGCGGGGATGGCCCGTCCGGGGGACACGGTGCTCCTGGCTCCGGCCTGTGCGTCGATGGACATGTTCACCAACTACAACAAGCGGGGCGAGGCCTTCGCGGACGCCGTCCGCGCGCTCGCCGCCACCGGGGACGCCTGACCTGACCAGTGGGAGGGTCCGGCCGGACCGGGCACGACTGGAGGGGGCAGCGACCATGCCGAGCAAGATCGCCGGGACACGCCGGCCTTCCGCCGTACGCGGCGGAGGGCGGGCGCCGGCGACCCCGCGGCCGGGGCGTGGCGGAGGCGTCCGGCGGCTCCACGAGCAGGCGGTACGGGCCTGGGACCGGCCCCTCACCGCGTACTACGTGATCATCGGCGCCGCCCTGCTCATCACCACGCTCGGCCTGGTGATGGTCTTCTCCGCCTCGATGATCACCGCGCTCCGGTACGACCTCGTGCCGTCCTACTTCTTCCGGAAGCAGTTCTTCGCCGCGCTCCTCGGCACCGGGCTGCTCCTCGCCGCCTCGCGGATGCCGGTGAAGCTGCACCGGGCGCTCGCCTACCCGATCCTCGTCGGCGCCGTCTTCCTGATGGTGCTCGTCCAGGTGCCCGGGATAGGGCACGCCGTCAACGGCAACCAGAACTGGATCTCGCTCGGCGGTCCCTTCCAGCTCCAGCCCAGCGAGTTCGGCAAGCTGGCGCTGATCCTCTGGGGGGCCGACCTGCTGGCCCGCAAGCAGGACATGGGCCTGCTCACGCAGTGGAAGCACATCCTGGTGCCGTTGGTCCCCGGCGCGTTCATGCTGCTCGGGCTGATCATGCTCGGCGGCGACATGGGCACCTCGATCATCCTCGCCGCGATCCTCTTCGGCCTCCTGTGGACGGCCGGCGCACCCACCCGCCTCTTCGTCGGGGTGCTCTCCGTGGCCGCTGCGATCGGCTTCCTGCTGATCAAGACCAGCGACAACCGGATGAAGCGCTTCCAGTGCGTTCTCGCGACCGACCCCGGCGGCGAGGGAGCCCCCTGTCTCCAGGCCGCGCACGGCATCTATGCTCTGGCCTCGGGTGGATGGTTCGGTTCCGGACTCGGCGCGAGCGTCGAGAAATGGGGCCAACTCCCGGAAGCCCACACCGACTTCATCTTCGCGGTCACCGGTGAGGAACTGGGCCTCGCGGGGACGCTGTCGGTACTCGCCCTGTTCGCGGCTCTAGGCTATGCGGGTATCCGCGTGGCCGGACGCACGGAGGACCCCTTCGTGAGGTATGCCGCGGGAGGCGTGACCACCTGGATCACGGCGCAGGCCGTGATCAACATCGGTGCGGTGCTCGGCTTGCTGCCGATCGCCGGTGTCCCGCTCCCGCTGTTCTCGTACGGGGGGTCGGCCCTGCTGCCGACCATGTTCGCCGTCGGGCTCCTCATCGCCTTCGCGCGACAGGAACCCGCCGCGAAAGCGGCCCTGGCCATGCGCCGCCCCGGCTGGGGCAAGCGGGCCGGGGTGAGATGGAAGTCGATGCGACGGCGCGTCAAGAAGCGCCCGTCCGGAGAGCGGTGAATTTCGGTGCATGTCGTACTTGCCGGCGGGGGGACCGCCGGCCACATCGAGCCCGCGCTGGCCCTCGCGGACGCCCTGCGCAGGCAGGACCCCAGCGTGGGGATCACGGCCCTCGGCACGGAGAAGGGCCTGGAGACGCGGCTCGTGCCCCAGCGGGGCTACGAGCTGGCGCTCATCCCCGCCGTACCGCTGCCGCGCAAGCCCACCCCCGAGCTGATGACCGTCCCCGGACGGCTGCGCAACACCATCAAGGCGGCCGAGCAGATCCTCGAACGCACCAAGGCCGACTGCGTCGTCGGCTTCGGCGGCTACGTGGCCCTGCCCGGCTACCTCGCCGCCAAGCGGCTCGGCGTGCCGATCGTGGTCCACGAGGCCAACGCCCGGCCCGGCCTGGCCAACAAGATCGGCTCGCGGTACGCGGCCGGGGTCGGCGTCGCCACCCCCGACAGCAAGCTCCGCAACGCCCGGTACATCGGCATCCCGCTGCGGCACACCATCTCGACCCTCGACCGGGCCCGGGTGCGCCCCGAGGCCCGCGCAGCCTTCGGGCTGGACCCGAACCTGCCGACGCTGCTCGTCTCGGGCGGCTCGCAGGGCGCCCGGCGGCTCAACGAGGTCGTCCAGCAGATCGCCCCGGTGCTCCAGCGCTCCGGCATCCAGATCCTGCACGTGGTCGGCCCGAAGAACGAACTGCCGCGTGTCGACAACATGCCCGGTATGCCGCCCTACGTGCCGGTACCGTACGTGGACCGGATGGATCTCGCGTACGCCGCCGCCGACATGATGCTCTGCCGCGCGGGCGCGATGACCGTCGCCGAGCTCTCCGCCGTCGGGCTGCCCGCCGCGTACGTCCCGCTGCCCATCGGCAACGGCGAACAGCGGCTCAACGCCCAGCCGGTGGTCAAGGCGGGCGGCGGACTCCTCGTCGACGACGCGGAGCTGACGCCGCAGTGGGTGCAGGGCAACGTCCTGCCCGTACTGGCCGATCCGCACCGGTTGTACGAGATGTCCCGCGCCGCGGCCGAGTTCGGCCGCCGGGACGCCGACGACCTGCTCGTCGGCATGGTGTACGAGGCGATCGCCGCCCGCCGACAGGCGTAGCGCGGCGGCGAAAGGCGGGGAAGCGTGGCAGCCGGACCGACGACCGCGGAAAAGAGCGGCGAGAGAAAACCGCACGGGTCGTCGGAACGGCCGCCCGGCGAGGAGGACCGGAACCGATTGTTCCGGGTGCCTCCCGTCCGGGTGTTGCTCATCGCCCTCGGCGTCCTCGCGCTCGTGGCCGGCGGGATCTGGGCGCTGTACGGATCGACCTGGTTCCGGGTGGAACGGGTGAAGACCTCCGGGCTCCGCGTCCTGACCCCCGCGGAGGTCGAATCGGTCGCCGCCGTTCCGGCCGGTTCCCCGCTCGTCTCCGTCGACACCGACGCCATCGCGGACCGTATCCGGAAGGAACTTCCGCGCGTCGAGTCGGTCGAGGTCGTGCGGTCCTGGCCGCACGGAATCGGTCTGAAAGTGACGGAACGGATGCCCGTTCTCCTGCTGGAAAAGGGCGGAAAGTTCGTCGAAGTGGACGGTTCCGGCACCCGGTTCGCCACCGTCGGCACCGCCCCCCGGAATGTCCCGAGGCTCCGCCTCGACGCCGCCGGATCGCCCAGCCTGCGCCGCTTCGACGAGGACCGGCTCCTCGACGAGGCGGTCCGCGTGCGGAGTGAACTCCCGGACGAAATCGCCGCGAACACTCGTGTCGTCCGCGTCGGCTCGTACGATTCCGTCACTCTGGAACTGACCAAGGGGCGAACCGTCTTCTGGGGGAGCGGCGAACACGGACCGGTGAAGGCCCGGGTGCTGACCGCCCTCATGAAAGCCTCGCCCAAAGCGGGGCACTTCGATGTAAGTGCCCCCACGGCGCCCGCCTCGTCCAGGAGTTGACGGCGAGTCCGTCGGCATATGCGCAGGTCGAGACCCTGGTTGGCCAGCGCTACGGGTGATCACATAGGGTGAAAAGAAAAACGGGAGGTTCGGCGTGTTCGTTGAACGGGCGCCACTTGTCGACTTAGTGTCCTGTTCGGAAGAGTCCAGCGAACAGAGACACTGGTAACCCTAAACTTCAACGTTAGGGTTTGGGTCGGCACTACGGACCGTCCCAATCGGCATCCGTCGTCGCAGCGCGCACCAACCACCGCGTCGCGGCGACACGTAACTCGAGGCGAGAGGCCTTCGACGTGGCAGCACCGCAGAACTACCTCGCAGTCATCAAGGTCATCGGTGTCGGCGGCGGTGGTGTCAATGCCATCAACCGAATGATCGAGGTGGGCCTCAAGGGCGTCGAGTTCATCGCGATCAACACCGACGCGCAAGCGCTGTTGATGAGCGACGCCGACGTCAAGCTCGACGTCGGCCGCGAACTCACCCGCGGCCTGGGCGCCGGGGCCAACCCGGCCGTCGGTCGCAAGGCGGCAGAGGACCACCGTGAGGAGATCGAGGAGGTCCTCAAGGGGGCCGACATGGTCTTCGTCACCGCCGGCGAAGGCGGCGGCACCGGCACCGGCGGCGCCCCCGTCGTGGCCAACATCGCGCGCTCGCTCGGCGCCCTCACGATCGGCGTGGTCACCCGCCCGTTCACCTTCGAGGGCCGTCGGCGCGCGAACCAGGCGGAGGACGGCATCGCCGAGCTCCGCGAAGAGGTCGACACCCTCATCGTCATCCCCAACGACCGACTGCTCTCGATCTCGGACCGTCAGGTCTCCGTGCTCGACGCGTTCAAGTCGGCCGACCAGGTCCTCCTGAGCGGTGTGCAGGGCATCACCGACCTCATCACCACCCCGGGCCTGATCAACCTCGACTTCGCCGACGTCAAGTCGGTCATGTCCGAGGCCGGCTCCGCCCTCATGGGCATCGGCTCGGCCCGTGGCGACGACCGCGCGGTGGCCGCCGCGGAGATGGCGATCTCCTCGCCGCTCCTGGAGGCCTCCATCGACGGCGCCCGTGGCGTGCTGCTCTCCATCTCCGGCGGCAGCGACCTCGGTCTCTTCGAGATCAACGAGGCCGCGCAGCTGGTCAGCGAGGCGGCCCACCCCGAGGCCAACATCATCTTCGGCGCCGTCATCGACGACGCCCTCGGCGACGAGGTCCGGGTCACGGTCATCGCGGCCGGCTTCGACGGCGGCCAGCCGCCGGCCCGCCGGGACAACATCATCGGCTCGGTCGCGGCCAAGCGCGAGGAGCCGGCCCCGGCCCCCCGCATCGCCGAGACGGCCCGCCCGCTCGGCGGCCTCGGCTCGGTGACCCCCCGCGAGGAGCCGGTCTCCGTCCCGGTCGAGCCGGCCCCGGTCAACGAGGTTCCGCCGGCGCCGGCCCCGCCGGTCGTCCCGCCGGCCCGTCCCTACGCGGACTCCCAGGCCGAGGAGCTGGACGTGCCGGACTTCCTGAAGTGATAGGGCAGTCCTTCCACGCGAACGGCGCGCACTTCGCCTTCACCGACAGGTGGGGCGGGGTGAGCGCCGTTCCGTACGTGGAGCTCAACCTCGGCGGCGCGGTCGGCGACGACCCCGAGGCCGTACGGACCAACCGGGCCCTCGCCGCCGGAGCCCTCGGGCTCGACCCGGCCCGGGTGGTCTGGATGAACCAGGTGCACGGCGCGGACGTCGCCCGGGTCGACGCCCCCTGGAGCGAGCGGAACGACGGGCCGGTCCCGGCGGTCGACGGTCTGGTGACCGCCACCCGCGGACTCGCCCTCGCCGTCCTCACCGCGGACTGCGTCCCGGTCCTGCTCGCCGACCCCGTCGCCGGTGTCGTCTCCGCCGCCCACGCCGGGCGGCCCGGGATGACCGCCGGTGTCGTCCCCGCCGCGGTCGAGGCGATGGTCCGCCTCGGCGCGGACCCCGCCCGGATCGTCGCCCGCACCGGCCCCGCCGTCTGCGGGCGCTGCTACGAGGTGCCCGCGGAGATGCGTGCCGAGGTCGCCGGGACCGAACCCGCCGCCTGGGCCGAGACGAGCTGGGGCACCCCCGCCGTCGACGTCGTCGCCGGGGTGCACGCCCAGCTCGAACGGCTCGGCGTGACGGACCGGCAGGCCAGCACGGTCTGCACCCGGGAATCCGATGACCACTACTCGTACCGCCGCGACCGCACCACCGGGCGACTCGCGGGATATGTCTGGTTGAGCCCGGAAGAGACGACTCAGGAAGAGGCATGACGGACCGCAAGGCAGAACTCGCCGAGAACCTGGACCGGGTGGAGGCGCGGATCGCCGCCGCCTGCGCCGCCGCCGGACGCCCGCGCGAGGAGGTGACCCTCGTCGTGGTCACCAAGACCTACCCCGCGAGCGACGTACGACTGCTCCACGGACTCGGCGTGCGGCACGTCGCCGAGAACCGCGACCAGGACGCCGCCCCCAAGGCGGCCGCGTGCGCGGACCTCGACCTGAAGTGGCACTTCGTGGGCCAGTTGCAGACGAACAAGGTCCGTTCCGTCGTGGGTTATGCCGATGTGGTGCAGTCCGTCGACCGTGTGAAGCTCGTTTCCTCGCTCTCCGCCGCGGCGGAGAAGGAGGGCCGCGAGCTCGGCTGCCTCCTCCAGGTCGCCCTCGACGCCGAGGTCGGCGAGCGGGGTGCCCGCGGCGGCGTGTCCCCGGAGGGGATCGAGGAGTTGGCGGCCGCGGTGGACGCGGCCCCCGCGCTCCGGCTCGACGGCCTCATGACCGTCGCGCCGCTCTCCGGTCCGTACGCCGGACGGCAACGCGCCGCCTTCGACCGGTTGATGGATTTGTCGACTGCCCTGCGCGCGACCCGTCCGGCTGCGAACATGGTCTCGGCAGGGATGAGCGCCGACCTCGAAGAGGCCGTCGCCGCCGGGGCGACACACGTACGCGTCGGTACGGCGGTACTCGGCGTCCGCCCCAAGCTCGGGTAACGTCGCGAAGCAAGTCGGACCACAGCAGAAAATATGGTCATTCCGCAGGAAAGCGGCGTGACTCGTGGATCGCGGGCGCTTGGTGATGCCCCGACATCGGCCGGAAGGGCGATCCACCACAGAGCGGAGGACTCAGAGAATGGCCGGCGCGATGCGCAAGATGGCGGTCTACCTCGGCCTCGTGGAGGACGATGGGTACGACGGCCGGGGCTTCGACCCCGACGACGACTTCGAACCCGAGCTGGAGCCCGAGCCCGAGCGCGAGCGGCGGCACACCCCTCCGCGGCAGGTCGAGCGGGAGGAACCGGTGCGCGTCGCGCAGCCTCCCGCACCCCGGGAACCGATCGCTCATTCTGTCCCGGTACTCGCCGAAAGTGGACGTCCGGCCCGAATTGCCCCCGTGGCATCCATCACACCCGAACGTCCGAGCCTGGAGAAGAACGCACCGGTGATCATGCCCAAGGTCGTGTCCGAGCGGGAGCCCTACCGCATCACCACGCTGCACCCCCGGACCTACAACGAGGCCCGTACCATCGGGGAACACTTCCGTGAGGGCACTCCGGTGATCATGAACCTCACGGAGATGGACGACACGGACGCGAAGCGACTTGTCGACTTTGCCGCCGGACTCGTCTTCGGGCTCCATGGCAGCATTGAGCGCGTGACGCAGAAGGTGTTCCTGTTGTCGCCTGCTAACGTCGATGTCACGGCGGAGGACAAGGCCCGGATCGCAGAGGGCGGATTCTTCAACCAGAGCTGAGAACTACAGAACCGGACGGACCGGCCGCGAAGCGGCCGGAACAAGTGAGAGCACGTAAGCCAGGGGAGAGGGAAACGCGGGATGGGCGTCGCACTACAGGTGGTCTACATCGTGCTGATGTGCTTCCTCGTCCTCCTGATCGTCCGGCTGGTCATGGACTACGTCTTCCAGTTCGCCCGTTCATGGCAACCCGGTAAGGCGATGGTGGTCGTTCTGGAGGCCACCTACACTGTCACCGATCCACCGCTCAAGCTTCTGCGGCGACTCATCCCGCCGCTGCGTCTCGGGGGCGTGGCACTCGACCTGTCCTTCTTCGTTCTGATGATCATCGTCTACATCCTGATCTCCATCGTGAGCAGTTTCGCGAGGTGAGAGTGGACGACGACGATACGGTCTTGCCGACTGCCGACGACTACGTAGAGGTGAAGAAGAGATGCCGTTGACCCCCGAGGACGTGCGGAACAAGCAGTTCACGACCGTCCGCCTTCGAGAAGGCTATGACGAGGACGAGGTCGATGCCTTCCTCGACGAGGTCGAGGCCGAGCTGACCCGCCTGCTCCGCGAGAACGAGGACCTGCGCGCCAAGCTGGCCGCCGCGACGCGTGCCGCCGCGCAGAACCAGCAGCAGGGCATGCGCAAGCCCCCGGAGCCGCAGGATCGTCCCGTCGGTCCCGGCGCTCCCGTGCCCGCCGCCATATCCGGACCGCCGGTCCAGCAGCAGCAGCCGCAGATGGGCCCGCCGCAGCTGCCGTCCGGTGCGCCCGCGCTGCCCCCCGGCCCCATGCAGGGCGGCCCCATGCAGGGCGGCCCCATGGGCCCCGGCCCGATGCAGGGCGGCCCCATGCAGGGCGGTCCGATGGGTCCCGGCCCGATGCAGGGCGGCCCCATGGGTCACCCGCAGCAGCAGCAGATGCAGCCGCAGATGCAGCAGCAGCCGCCGCAGGCGCCGGGTGGCGACAGTGCCGCGCGTGTCCTCTCGCTCGCCCAGCAGACCGCCGACCAGGCGATCGCCGAGGCGCGCTCCGAGGCCAACAAGATCGTCGGCGAGGCGCGTTCGCGCGCCGAGGGCCTGGAGCGGGACGCCCGCGCCAAGGCGGACGCTCTTGAGCGGGACGCGCAGGAGAAGCACCGCGTCGCGATGGGCTCCCTGGAGTCCGCTCGCGCGACGCTGGAGCGCAAGGTCGAGGACCTGCGCGGCTTCGAGCGCGAGTACCGTACGCGCCTGAAGTCGTACCTGGAGTCCCAGCTGCGTCAGCTGGAGACCCAGGCCGACGACTCGCTGGCTCCGCCGCGGACCCCCGCGACGGCGTCCCTGCCGCCGGCCCCCTCCATGGCCTCGGCGGGCGCGAGCGCCCCGTCCTACGGCGGCGGTGCGCCGTCCATGGGCGGTGCCCCGTCCTACGGCGGTCAGCAGCAGATGTCCCCGGCGATGACCCAGCCCATGGCTCCGGTCCGGCCGCAGGCTCCGCAGCCGATGCAGCAGGCGCCGGCGCCGATGCGTGGGTTCCTGATCGACGAGGACGACAACTGACGCGGCGGGACACGTGCTGAGCACGTAGCCGTCGGCAGGCTACGAAGGGCCGGGCGCCCTGGGTTCACCCCCAGGCCCCGGCCCTTCGCCGTACCCGGGGGCGGGGCGGGCGGGCCGTGGCGGGTCCCGGGTCCGCTGCGCGGGGCCTCTTCCCCACCCCGCCCCTTCCCGAACCGGGGCTCCGCCCCAGACCCCGCGCCTCAAACGCCGGCGGGGCTGGAGTGTCGGGGCTCTGCCCCGGACCCCGCGCCTCAAACGCCGGCGGGGCTGGAGTGTCGGGGCTCTGCCCCGGACCCCGCGCCTCAAGCGCCGACGGGGCTGAAATGCGGCCTGGCGGCCGTGCCCTCAAGCGCCGGGCGGGCTGGGTTTCCGCCCGCCGGGCGGAAACTCCAGCCCCGCCGGCGTTTGAGGCGCGGGGGTCCGGGGGCAGCGCCCCCGGTTTCGGGAAGGGGCGGGGTGGGGGAAAGCCAAAGGCCCGGCCCCCACCGGAGGCCGGGCCTTTCGCTTGGGGTTACGCCTTGCGGAGGCGGAAGGTGAGGGCGAGGCCCTCGTCTTCGAAGGGGGTGCCGTAGGTGGCGTCGGCTTCGCCCTCCGCGTGGTCCGTGGCGAGGACCTCGTCGGCGATGAGCGCCGCGTGCGCCGTCAGGGCCTCCGTGGTCTCCGGGGACGTGGAGGTCCAGCGCAGGGCGATCCGGTCCGCCACGTCCAGGCCGCTGTTCTTGCGGGCCTCCTGGATCAGGCGGATCGCGTCACGGGCGAGGCCGGCCTTGCGGAGTTCGGGGGTGATCTCCAGGTCCAGGGCGACCGTCGCGCCGGAGTCGGAGGCGACCGACCAGCCTTCGCGCGGGGTCTCCGTGATGATGACCTCCTCCGGGGTGACGGTGATCTCTTCGCCGTTCACCGTGAGCGCGGCGGAGCCCGAGCGGAGGGCGACGGAGAGCGCCGCCGCGTCCGCCGCCGCCACGGCCTTGGCCACGTCCTGCACGCCCTTGCCGAAGCGCTTGCCCAGCGCGCGGAAGTTCGCCTTGGCCGTGGTGTCGACCAGGCTGCCGCCGACCTCGGAGAGGGAGGCCAGGGAGGAGACGTTCAGCTCCTCCGTGATCTGGGCCTGGAGGTCGGCGGAGAGGGCGGCAAAGCCCGTCGCCGCCACGAGGGCGCGGGAGAGCGGCTGGCGGGTCTTCACGCCGGACTCCGCGCGCGTCGCCCGGCCGAGCTCCACCAGGCGGCGGACGAGGACCATCTGGGAGGAGAGGGTCGGGTCGATCGCGGAGGTGTCCGCCTCCGGCCAGGTGGCCAGGTGGACCGACTCGGGGGCGTCCGGCGTCACCGGGACCACCAGGTCCTGCCAGACCCGCTCCGTGATGAACGGGGTCAGCGGGGCCATCAGGCGGGTGACGGTCTCGACGACGTCGTGGAGCGTGCGGAGCGCGGCCTTGTCGCCCTGCCAGAAGCGGCGGCGCGAGCGGCGCACGTACCAGTTCGAGAGGTCGTCGACGAAGGCGGAGATCAGCTTGCCGGTGCGCTGGGTGTCGTACGCCTCCATCGCCTCGGTGACCTCGGCGACGAGGGTGTTCAGCTCGGAGAGCAGCCACCTGTCGAGGACGGTGCGGTCGGCCGGGGCCGGGTCCGCGGCCGA
Source organism: Streptomyces sp. NPDC056144 (assembly GCF_042264145.1). Lineage (NCBI taxonomy): Bacteria > Bacillati > Actinomycetota > Actinomycetes > Kitasatosporales > Streptomycetaceae > Streptomyces > Streptomyces sp. NPDC056144. The sequence goes on from NZ_JBHJVF010000007.1 coordinate 216,875, forward strand.
CGGGGACCAGCCGGACGTACGGGCGTACAGGGCCTGGAAGGCGACGGTGTTCCAGTAGGTGAGGAGCGTCTTGCGGACGACCTCCTGGATCGTGCCGTGGCCGACGCGGCGGGCCGCCCACGGGGAGCCGCCGGCCGCCATGAACCAGCGGACCGCGTCGGCGCCGTGCTGGTCCATCAGGGGGATGGGCTGGAGGATGTTGCCCAGGTGCTTGGACATCTTCCGGCCGTCCTCGGCGAGGATGTGGCCCAGGCAGACCACGTTCTCGTAGGACGACTTGTCGAAGACGAGGGTGCCGACGGCCATCAGCGTGTAGAACCAGCCGCGGGTCTGGTCGATGGCCTCGGAGATGAACTGCGCCGGGTAGCGGGACTCGAACAGTTCCTTGTTCTGGTACGGGTAGCCGTACTGCGCGAACGGCATCGAACCCGAGTCGTACCAGGCGTCGATGACCTCGGGGACGCGGGTGGCCTCCAGCGAGCAGCCCTCGGTCGGGCAGCCGAACGTCACCGCGTCGATGAACGGGCGGTGCGGGTCAAGATCCGACTGGTCGGTGCCGGTCAGCTCGCTCAGCTCCGCGCGCGAGCCCACACAGGTCAGGTGGCCGTCCTCGCAGCGCCAGATCGGCAGCGGGGTGCCCCAGTAGCGGTTGCGGGAGAGCGCCCAGTCGACGTTGTTCGTCAGCCAGTCGCCGAAGCGGCCGTGCTTGACGGAGTCCGGGAACCAGTTGGTCTTCTCGTTCTCGGCGAGCATGCGGTCCTTGACCGCGGTGGTGCGGATGTACCAGGACGGCTGCGCGTAGTAGAGCAGGGCCGTGTGGCAGCGCCAGCAGTGCGGGTAGCTGTGCTCGTACGCGATGTGGCGGAAGAGCAGGCCGCGCGCGTCCAGGTCGGCGGTGAGCGCCTCGTCGGCCTTCTTGAAGAAGACGCCGCCGACCAGCGGCACGTCCTCCTCGAAGGTGCCGTCGGGGCGGACCGGGTTCACGACCGGCAGGCCGTACGCCTTGCAGACCTTGAGGTCGTCCTCGCCGAAGGCGGGGGACTGGTGGACCAGACCCGTGCCGTCCTCGGTCGTCACGTACTCGGCGTTGACGACGTAGTGCGCCTCGGCCGGGAACTCGATCAGCTCGAACGGGCGCTGGTAGGTCCAGCGCTCCATCTCGGCGCCGGTGAAGGACTCGCCGGTGGTGACCCAGCCCTCGCCGAGGGCCTTCTCCAGGAGCGGCTCGGCGACGACGACGCGCTCGTCGCCGTCGGTGGCGACCACGTAGGTCACCTCGGGGTGGGCGGCGACGGCCGTGTTGGACACGAGGGTCCACGGGGTCGTCGTCCAGACGAGGAGCGCCGCCTTGCCCGCGAGCGGGCCGGAGGTCAGCGGGAAGCGGACGTAGACGGAGGGGTCGACGACCGTCTCGTAGCCCTGAGCCAGCTCGTGGTCCGAGAGGCCGGTGCCGCAGCGGGGGCACCAGGGGGCGACGCGGTGGTCCTGGACGAGCAGGTCCTTGTCGAAGATCTGCTTGAGGGACCACCAGACGGACTCGATGTACGCGGGGTCCATCGTGCGGTACGCGTCGTCCAGGTCGACCCAGTAGCCCATACGGGTCGTGAGCTCGGCGAACGCGTCGGTGTGGCGGGTCACGGACTCGCGGCACTTCGCGTTGAACTCCGCGATGCCGTAGTCCTCGATGTCCTTCTTGCCGGAGAAGCCGAGCTCCTTCTCGACGGCGAGCTCGACCGGGAGGCCGTGGCAGTCCCAGCCGGCCTTGCGGGCCACGTGGTAGCCGCGCATGGTCCGGAAGCGGGGGAAGACGTCCTTGAAAACGCGGGCCTCGATGTGGTGGGCGCCGGGCATGCCGTTGGCGGTCGGCGGGCCCTCGTAGAACACCCATTCGGGGCGTCCCTCGGACTGCTCAAGGGTCTTCGCGAAGACCTTGTTGTCCTGCCAGAAGTCGAGCACCGCGTGCTCAAGGGCGGGCAGGTCTACCTGGGCGGGTACCGGGCGGTACTGCGACATCGAATCTTCCTCCGGCGGACTGATCCTCGTTCCGTCCGGAGGGACGAGAGCGCTGCTCCCGCGGTACCACCCTCCTTGACCCGGGGCGTGATCGTCCCGAGCCCCCTCATTGGGGCGCGACGCCGGGTCTAGTCACCGTGCTCTCGCACGGCTTTCTTCCGACGGCTCCGGGGTGATGCTTCACATCGGGCTCGCCCCCGGGCTCTCACCGTCCCCGGGTCGCTCATGGCTGCTTGCGACGCTACTCGTCCCCATCCAAGCCTTTCGCTCCGCCCAGTGTACGGGGCCCGGGGCGGCGGGGCCGACCCGGTTTTCCGCGCCCCCTCCCGTGCCTCCGAGGGCCACCCGAATGGCGAGACGGGGCGCGACGGAGTCGCCGTGCGGCCATGTGGGGGAGGGGCGGGGCGGATTACCCGGCGGGGAGCTGGGAACAACGGAGGCAGGCCCGTCCCGTGGGGAGCGGGGGGCGGGTGGGAACGGCGGCGTGCCCCGTTGCCGCGGGCCCTGGGCCGATTTATCGTCCCAGCACGATGCGCGAGCAAGATCACAAAATGTGAAGGGGCCGCGACATGGTGGCGAAGAAGACCGCCGCGAGCGCGAAGAAGTCCGTCGACGGTGTCGACGGCGCCGACCCCGTGGCCGGGAAGAAACCGGCCGCGAAGAAGGCGACGGCCACGAAGAAGTCGACGGCCGCCAAGAAGGCCCCGGCCAAGAAGACGGCCGCCGGGAAGGCGGCCGCCGCCAGGAAGCAGACAGGGCAGACAGGAGCCAGGACGGTGGCAGCGAAGAAGACCGCGGGCGGCGTGACCACGGCGGAGGACGAGGCCGCGGTGCCCTCGGCCCGTACCGGCGAGCTCGCGGTCCGTCCCGGCGAGGACCCCTGGACGCCGGAGGAGGTCGAGGAGGCCCGCACCGAGCTCCAGGCGGAGGTCCTGCGGCTGCGCAGCGAGCTCGTCCACTCGCAGGAGGAGCTCACGGGCCTCATGCGGGACTCGGGCGACGGCGCCGGCGACGACCAGGCGGACACCGGGACCAAGAACATCACCCGCGAGCACGAGCTCGCCCTCGCCGCCAACGCGCGCGAGATGCTGGAGCAGAGCGAGCACGCCCTGGAACGCCTCGACGCGGGCACGTACGGCCTCTGCGAGGTCTGCGGCAAGCCCATCGGCAAGGCCCGCATGCAGGCCTTCCCCCGGGCCACCCTCTGCGTCGAGGACAAGCAGCGCCAGGAGCGACGCGGCTGACGCCGGTCCATGCCCGTGTCGTACCCTCGGGGCACGGTCAGGCATCGAGGTCGAGGGACTCACTCACGTGGCAGAGGCGGAGCGCATCATCGGTACGCCGGAATCAGCAGGGGCCGAGGAGTCGGCCGCCTCCGCGGACGACACGGCCGCTCCCCAGGAGCGGCCCGAGGAGACGCCTGCGGAGACGCCCGAGGAGACGCCCGAGCGGCCCCGCGGCAAGCGCAGGGTTCTCGCGCTGATCATCGTGGCCGTGGTCGCCTACCTCCTCGACCTCGGCAGCAAGATGCTGGTCGTCGCCAAGCTGGAGGGGCGCGAGGCGATCCCGATCCTCGGCGATCTGCTGCGCCTCGACGCGATCCGCAATCCCGGCGCCGCCTTCGGCATGGGCGAGGCCTTCACGATCGTCTTCACCTGCATCGCCGCCGCCGTCATCATCGTCATCTTCCGGCTCGCCCGGAAGCTCTACAGCCTGCCCTGGGCCATCGCCCTGGGCCTGCTGCTCGGCGGGGCGCTCGGCAACCTCACGGACCGGATCTTCCGCTCGCCCGGCGTCTTCGAGGGCGCGGTCGTCGACTTCATCGCCCCCGCGCACTTCGCCGTCTTCAACCTCGCCGACTCGGCGATCGTCTGCGGCGGCATCCTGATCGTCATCCTGTCGTTCCGGGGCGTGGACCCGGACGGAACCATCCACAAGGACTGACAAGGCATACTCGACGGGTGAGTACGAGTCCCGAGATCCGCACCCTGCCCGTTCCCGATGGCCTGGAGGGCGAGCGCGTCGACGCCGCCATCGCCCGTATGTTCGGGTTCTCCCGTACGAAGGCGGCCGAGCTGGCCGCCGCCGGGAAGGTCCAGGTCGACGGCGCCGTCGTCGGCAAGTCCGAGCGGGTCAGCGGCGGCGCGTGGCTCGAGGTCGAGATGCCGGGCGCGGCCGCGCCGGTGCAGATCGTCGCCGAGCCCGTCGAGGGCATGGAGATCGTCCACGACGACGACGACATCGTCGTGATCATGAAGCCGGTCGGCGTCGCCGCGCACCCCAGCCCCGGCTGGACCGGCACCACCGTCATCGGCGGCCTCGCCGCCGCCGGGTACCGCATCTCCACCTCCGGCGCCGCCGAGCGCCAGGGCATCGTGCACCGCCTCGACGTCGGCACCTCCGGTCTCATGGTCGTCGCCAAGTCCGAGTACGCGTACACCTCGCTCAAGCGCCAGTTCAAGGAGCGCACGGTCGACAAGCGCTACAACGCGCTGGTCCAGGGCCACCCGGACCCGATGAGCGGCACCATCGACGCCCCCATCGGCCGGCACCCGAACCACGACTACAAGTGGGCCGTCACCGCCGAGGGCAAGCCCTCCGTGACGCACTACGACCTCATCGAGGCGTACCGTTCCGCCTCGCTGCTCGACATCAAGCTGGAGACGGGCCGCACGCACCAGATCCGCGTGCACATGTCCGCCCACCGTCACCCCTGCGTCGGCGACCTCACGTACGGGGCCGACCCCACGCTCGCCAAGCGCCTCGGCCTGACCCGGCAGTGGCTGCACGCCGTCCGGCTCGGCTTCGAGCACCCGGGCGACGGCTCGTGGGTCGAGTTCTCCAGCACGTACCCCGAGGACCTCCAGACGGCCCTGGACCGGATCGCCTCGGAGAGCCGGTGACCACCGCCGCGTACACCGTCCGCCAGGCCGCCGGCGAGGACGACCGCGAGGCGTGCTTCGCGGTCCGCCGTGACGTGTTCGTCCTGGAGCAGGGCGTTCCGCGGGAGCTGGAGTACGACACGTACGACGCGACCGCCGTCCACGTCCTCGCCCTCCGCGAGGACGGGCTGCCGCTCGGCACCGGACGCCTGCTGTACGGGGACGACGCCCTCGGCAAGACCGGCGGCGACGCCACGGTCGGCTCGCTCGGCCGGCTCGCCGTCGCCGAGGCGGCCCGCGGGCTCGGCGTCGGCGCGGCGCTCGTGAGGGCCGTCGAGGACGCGGCGCGCGAGCGCGGTCTCGCCGCCGTCGACCTGCACGCGCAGACGCACGCGCTCGGGTTCTACGAGCGGCTCGGGTACGTGGCGTACGGCCCCGAGTTCCCGGACGCGGGCATTCCGCACCGGGCGATGCGCAAGCCCCTGTAGGGGTGCCTCGGTCCGCTCCGGGCGGCACGTTCCCGACGCGGTCGGGGCGATAGTAGTCAAAACGGACGTACGTGGCAGGGTAGGGCCGTGGATCAATTGGCCCTGCTCTTCCTGCTGCTCCTCGGTGCCCTGCTCACCGTCCCGCTCGGCGACCGGCTCGGACTGCCCGCGCCCGTCCTGATGACCCTCTTCGGGGTCGTCCTGGCGTTCCTGCCCTTCGTGCCGGACGTCGAGATCCCGCCGGAGCTGATCCTTCCGCTGGTCCTCCCGCCGCTCCTGTACGCCTCCGTGCAGCGCACCTCCTGGCGGCAGTTCGCCGCCAACAAGCGGCCCATCTTCCTGCTCGCGGTCGCCCTCGTCTTCGTCACCACGGCCGCCGTCGGCGCCGTCGCGAACGCGCTCGTCCCCGGCCTCCCGCTCGCCGCCGCCCTCGCGCTCGGCGCGCTCGTCGCCCCGCCCGACCCGGTCGCGGCCACGGCCGTCGCCGGTCAGCTCGGCCTGCCGCGCCGGATGGTCTCGATCCTGGAGGGCGAGGGGCTCTTCAACGACGTCACCGCGATCGTGCTCTACCACGTGGCCATCGCCGCGACCGTCAGCGGCACCTTCTCCTGGCCGGAGGCGGTCGGCGAGCTCGTGCTCTCCGCCGTGGTCGCCGTCATCGTCGGCCTGGGGCTCGGCTGGCTCTCCAACAAGCTCATCGGCCTGCTCGGGGACGTCACCCTCCAGACCGGGCTCACCCTCCTCGTGCCCTTCGTGAGCTACGTCCTCGCCGAGGAGCTGCACGGCTCGGGCGTCCTCGCCGTCCTGGTCACCGCGCTCTTCCTCGCCGAGCACGCCGTCGACGCCGACGACGTCATGGGCCGGCTCGCCGGACAGACCTTCTGGCAGATCGTCGACACCCTCGTCACCGGCATCGCCTTCGGCCTCATCGGCCTGGAGGTCATCCACGTCTTCGGCGTCGCCGAGGGCCGCGGCTGGGAGATGGTCGGCTGGGGCGCGGCCGTCGTCGCGGTGGTCGTCGGCGTACGGCTCCTGTGGCTGCTCCCCGCCACCTGGATCGCGAAGCGGATGCACCCGCAGCACGCCGAGGAGGAGATCCCGATGAGCTGGCGGGAGACCGTGATCATGTGGTGGGCGGGGATGCGCGGAGTGGCCTCGGTGGCGCTCGCCCTGGCCATCCCGTTCACGACCGAGGACGGCTCGCCCTTCCCGGGCCGCGACGAGATCGTCTTCATCGCCTTCTGCGTGATCGTCGCCACCCTCGTCTTCCAGGGCCTCACCCTGCCCTGGCTGGTCAAGCGGCTCGGCGTACGGGCCGACAGCGAGGCCGAGCGGGCCCTCGAACGCGAGCTCGCGATCCGGGCGGCCAAGGCCGCCAAGCGCAGGCTCAAGGAGATCCAGGAGGTCGAGGAGCTCCCCGAGGAGGTCCAGGAGCGGCTGATGCGGGGCGCGTACGACATCGGGGCCCGGATCAGCACCGACATGGTCGACGAGGAGCGGAAGGCCGCCTTCGCCGAACGGGCCGACCGGCTCAAGGCCGTCCACCGGATCCAGCGGGAGCTGATGTCGGCCGCCCGGCACGAGATCCTCGCCGCGCGCAGCGAACCGGGCGCCGACCCGGAGGTCGTGGACCGGGTGCTGCGCCAGCTGGACGTGCGCAGCATGCGCTGAGCGCGGCCCGGGCCCGGCCGGATGGGAGGATGGGGGGCATGGACATCATGCTCTTCCACTCGGCCTACGGGCTGACCCCTTCCGTCGAGGCCGCCGCCGAGCGGCTCCGCGCCGCGGGCCACCAGGTCTGGACGCCGGACCTCTACGGGGGGAAGACGGTCGGCACCGTCGAGGAGGGCGTGGCGCTCCGGGACCAGATCGGCAAGGACGAGCTGCTCAAGCGGGCGGTCCTGGCCGCCGCCCCCTACTCCGAGCGCGGGCTGGTCTACATGGGCCTCTCGCTCGGCGCCTCGATCGCGCAGACCCTGGCGCTCGGCGACGAGAAGGCGCGCGGGCTGCTGCTCTTCCACGGCACCTCGGACCTGGCCGAGTCGGCCTCGGTCGACGAGCTTCCCGTACAGCTGCACGTTGCGGAGCCCGACCCGTTCGAGACGGACGACTGGCTGTCGTCCTGGTACCTCCAGATGCGCAGGGCCGGGGCCGAGGTGGAGATCCACCGCTACCGGGGCGCGGGCCACGTCTACACGGACGCGGAGCTGCCGGACTACGACGCGGAGGCGGCCGAGCGGACCTGGTCGGTGGCGCTGGCCTTCCTGGACGAGCTGTAGGACCCGTCCGGCGGGAACGCGGGAACGGGGTGTGGCCCCCGGGGAGTTCCCCGGGGGCCACACTCGCGTCTGGAACCGTGTCCGGAGCCGTGTCCGGATGCCGCGTCAGGCGCGGTAGGCGGTCCAGTAGTCGTTCATCCGGGTCACCTGACCGGCGGTGAACTGGTACATGCACGCGTCGTACGTGTAGTCCATGAAGTTGTGGATCGGGTCCACACCGGCCTTGTTGGTGCAGGTGTCACGGCCGGTCGGGCACTCGTAGGCCGCGCTCTTCTCGGCCGGGGTGTCGGCGACGCCGTCCCCCGAGCCGCTGCAGCCGCCCTGGAAGGTGTGGTAGAGGCCCATCCAGTGGCCGACCTCGTGGGTCGCGGTGTCGCCCTCGTTGTAGTTGGCCGCCGAGCCGCCCGGGAGGGAGGCGTCGAGGACGACGACGCCGTCCATGGACGGGTTCGAGGCGTACGAGGACGGGAAGGTCGCCCAGCCGAGCAGGCCGCCGCCGAGGTTGGCGGTGTAGAAGTTCAGCGCGCCGGCGCCGCCCTTGCGGAGGGTCTGCTTCATCTGCTTCTCGGCGGTGGAGCCGGAGGACAGGTTGTACCAGGTGGCGTTGTCCGTGTAGTCGGTTCCGGCCAGCGTGAACTGGAAGTTGGAGTTCACGTTGCCCGTCCCCTGGCCGGCGTAGGCCGCGTTGAGGACGTTCATCTGGTTGTTGATCTGGGTGGCGGTGAGCTTGCCCGTCGTGCCCGAGTGGACGACGTGGAAGTAGACGGGGATGTTCACCACGGCGGCCGCGGCGGTGGCGCCGGAGAGGCGCTGCTCGGCGCGGGCGGCGGCGATCTTCTTCTTGAAGTCGTCGTCCATGGCCTTGGCCTGGGTGGCGGAGACCTCGTTGGGCTCGGCCTTGTGGGTGTCCGCGCCGCGCGCCTTGCGGGCGCCGGAGAGAGCGGTGGTGCCGTCCGCGCACTCCTCGGCGGAGGCGCCGGCGAGGGTGGCCGCGCCGGTGGCGACGGGGGCGGACAGGGGGGCCAGGGCCAGGGTTCCGGCCATGACGGCGGTGCCGATCATACGACGTGACATGCGGGGGGATATACGGACAAGAGCACGCATGGTGACTCCTCGCGGGGGGTGTCGGAGAGGAACTTCCTCGCCAATGCGGGGAGATTACGCGTCCATGTCAGATGCCGGAGAGGAGTGATCAAGCCCAATCATTCGTGGGGCAATTCGGTCGATCGGGAGGAAATTCTTGCGTGAATCCCGGAGTTTGAGACCCGGACGTAACGAATGAGGCGCCTGGGGCTGGTGATGTGTCCGGGTTTGTTCTCCGGACCCACCACCAGCCGTAGCGATGTCATCTGCCGTTAACGTGATCGATCATGGCCGAAAATCGTCGCTGAGGAGTCGTCAAGAAGTCGACAGGGGAACATCAGCGCACTGGCTGGTACACGCGCTCGACGCGCTGCGTTCCGTTCAGGGTCCGGTAGGAGCGCGCCCAGGCCGAGCTCGCGGCCGGGTCCGTCTTGTCGGAGACCGTGTAGTAGTCCATCTGCGAACGCTCGGCGGTCACGTCGAGGACTCCGTACCCGTGGTGGTCCATGTCCACCCACTTCACGTGCCGATTGGCGGCCTTGACGGCCCCCGAGGCCACCAGGGACAGCGTGCCCGGGGCCACGTGCAGCATGTCGTCGAGGTTGTCCGAGGTCACCGAGGTGACCACGAACTCGGTGGCCGCCGAGGCGGAGAGCGGATACGTCGCCGCCTTCACCGGTACGTCGTTGGCCCAGGCCATGTGGATGTCGCCGGTCAGGAAGACGGTGTTCCTGATGCCCCGCGAAGTCAGGTGCGCCAGGAGCTCCTTGCGGTCGTCGGTGTACCCGTCCCACTGGTCCACGTTGACCGCGAGGCCCTCCTTGGGCAGGCCCATGAGCTCGGCGAGCGGCTCCAGGAGGTGGGCGGGGAGGGAGCCGAAGGCGACCGGCGAGATCATCACCGAGGTGCCGACCAGCTGCCAGGCCGCGTCCGAGCCCGCGAGCCCGGCCTTCAGCCAGTCCAGCTGGGCGCGGCCGGTGATCGAGCGCTCCGGGTCGTCGACCGTGCCGCTGCCCGTCTTCGCGGGCGCGGAGCGGAAGGAGCGCAGGTCGAGCAGGTGGAGATCGGCCAGCCTGCCGAAGCGCAGCCGGCGGAAGACCGTGCCCTCGGTGGACGCGCGGACCGGCATCCACTCGAAGTACGCCTGCTTGGCGGCGGCGACCCGGGCCGCCCACTCGCCCTCGGCGCCGGGGGTGTGGTTCTCGGCCCCGCCGGTCCAGGCGTCGTTGGCGAACTCGTGGTCGTCCCATATCGCGACGAACGGGTGGGCCGCGTGCAGCGCCTGGAGGTCGGGGTCCGTCTTGTACGTGGCGTGCCGGAGGCGGTAGTCGGCCAGCGAGACGATCTCGTGGGCCGGCTGGTGCCGCCGGACGCCGTACTTCGCCTCGGGGTAGACCCCGGAGGCGTACTCGTACACGTAGTCGCCGAGGTGCAGGATCGCGTCCAGGTCGGCGCGGGCGGCGAGGTGGCGGTACGCGGAGAAGTGGCCGGCCTCCCAGTTGGCGCAGGAGACCACGCCGAAGCGGATGTTGGCGGCGGTGGTGTCGGCGGCCGGGGCGGTGCGGGTGCGGGCGGCCGGGGAGACGGCGCCGTCGGCGGTGAACCGGAACCAGTAGGCGGTGCCGGGGCGCAGACCCCGGACGTCCGCCTTCACGGTGTGGTCGGACGCGACGGTCGCGAGGGTCGAGCCGGTGGCGACGACCCGGGCGAAGGAGCGGTCCTCGGCCAGTTCCCAGTCGACCCGGGTGTCCGGGCCGAGCCCCGAGCCGGGCAGGGCCTCGGGGGTGGGGGTGACGCGCGTCCAGAGGAGGACGCCGTCGGGCAGCGGGTCGCCGGAGGCGACGCCGTGGAGGAAGACGGGTGCCGTGGAGTCCGCGCGGGCGGGGGAGGCGGCGCCGAGCAGGGCGGGCGCGGCGACGGCGGTGACGGCGGCGGCCTTGACGACCGTACGGCGCGTGGGGGCGGAGGTGAGGGGCTGTTGTGTCACGGGCAGTCAGATTACTGACGGGTAGTCCCGTTGGGCAGGCGAAAACCGGAAGTTCGTCGACTTGTCAGATAAATGTCGCCCGGCCCCGGACCTGGAGGTCCGGGGCCGGGCGACGGTGCGGGCGCGGGGCGCGGGGCGCGGGGCGCGGGGCGCGGGGTGTGGGGTGAGGGAGGCGGGGCGCGGGCGTCAGGCCTTGAGGGCCTTGTCGATCGCCGTCGTGAACTGCGCGGCCGTCATCGGGATGCCGTCGCCGCCCTCGACCGTGACCTTCTCGCCGTCCATCTTCAGCGTCGGGGTGCCGGTCACCCCGCTCGCGTCGAAGACCTTGGACATCTTCATCGCCCAGGCGTCGAACGTGCCGTTCTCCACGTTCTTCTTGAACTCCGCGTTGCTCTTGAGCGCCGGGACCGACTCCGCCGCGTCCAGGAGGTAGGAGTCCTTGGCGAACTTGTCCTGGGTCTCCTCCGGGTGGATGTCGGCCGAGTAGAGCGCGGCCTTGTACTGGAGGAAGGCCTCGGGGCTCACGTTCAGGGCCGCGCCGAGCGCCGAGAGCGCGTTCTTCGAGCCCTCTCCCGTGAGGTTGTCGTCGAGGAAGGTGGCGCCGACGTACTTCAGCTTGTACTTGCCGGACTCGACGTCCTTCTCGATCGTCGAGCCGACGCCCTGCTCGAAGGTCGCGCAGATGGGGCAGCGCGCGTCCTCGTAGATCTCCAGGGTCTTCTTCGCGGACGGCTTGCCGATCACGACCGTGGTGCCGTCGGTGCCCGTGGTGTTCTTCGGGGCGGTCACGTTCTTCGCGTCCGCCGCCGTCTCCCACTGGGTGGGCTTGTTCGACTGGACGACCGCGTAGCCGATGCCGCCGGCGGCGGCCAGGACGGCCACGGCCGAGACGCCGACGACGAGCTGCCGGCGGGCGCGCTCCTTCTTCGCCTGGCGCTCGCGCTCCTCGCGCAGTCGTTCGCGGGCGGCGGCCTTGTTGTTCTTGCTGTTGCGTGCGCTCATGATCGTGGACTCCGTGAAGGGGGAAAGACGGGGGGACTGCCCGGAGCTCGGGCTCAGGCTGCGAGGGCGAAGCCCTGCGCGGGCGGTCCCCGCCGCCCCACGGAGTGCACGAGAAGGCGCGTACGGGAGATCCGGGGCCGGACCACGGCCCGTCCGGCGCCGGCGGGCGCCGTCCCGACGCCCCGGAAGAAGGCCGCCACGAGCAGCAGCGGCCGGAACGCGAAGGCCTCCACCGCGCCGAGCAGCCGGGCGAGCGCCCGCTCCCCGCCGCGCAGCCAGCACGCGGCCCCGAACCCGACGCCGACGTGCGCCAGGAGCAGCAGCCACGGGACCGACGGATCGGGGGAGTCGAGCAGCGCGGTCACCCGCGCGCTCGCCGGGTCGGCCACCCCCGGCAGGGGCGTACCGATCGCGCCACCGCAGAGGACGTCCACGCCCATCGCGCGCAGCGACCCGGCGACCGGGCCGCCGGCGGCGCCGTAACAGACCGCCTGACCGCTGGTGAAGAGCGTGTCGGCGGCCAGCTCCAGCGGGACGAGGAGCCCGGCGATCGGGCCGAGGCCCCGCTCGCGCCCGGCCAGCAGGTACGCGACGGCGAAGACACCGGCCGCGACCGGGACGACCGTCCCGACCGGCAGGGGCGCCCCGGACAGCAGGACGTGGGACGCGACGGACAGCGTCACGACCAGGGCCGTGAAGAACGCCGCCCGCAGCACCCTCAGCTGCGTCCCCGCCATCTCTTCCATCGTCGTGGAGTGTGCCACGAAAGGGCGTAAGCGGCCCTTAAAGGAAACCTGTGGACAATCAGAGTCCCGGGATCCGGCCGTTGCGGAACAGGTCCACGAAGATCTGGTGGTCGGCCCGCGCCCGGTGGCCGTACGCGTGCGCGAAGTCCACCAGGAGGCCGGCGAAGCCGTCCTCGTCGGCCGCGATCGCCGCGTCGATGGCCCGCTCGGTGGAGAACTCCACGAGCGACTGCCCGCTCGACTCGTCCGCCGCCGCGTGCATCGTCGCCGTCGCCCGGCCCAGGTCCGCCACGGTCGCCGCGATCTCGTCGAGGTCGTCGATGTCCGACCAGTCCAGGTCCACCGCGTACGGCGAGACCTCGGCCACCAGCTGCCCGGAGCCGTCCAGCTCCGTCCAGCCGAGCCACGGGTCCGCGTGGGCCTGCAGCGCCCGCTGGGAGATCACGGTGCGGTGGCCCTCGTGGCGGAAGTACTCCCGGACCGCCGGGTCCGTGACGTGGCGGGAGACCGCCGGGGTCTGCGCCTGCTTGAGGTAGATCACGACGTCGTTCTCCAGGGCGTCGCTGTGGCCCTCGAGCAGGATGTTGTACGAGGGGAGGCCGGCAGAGCCGATGCCGATCCCGCGCCGCCCGACGACGTCCTTGACCCGGTACGAGTCGGGGCGGACGAGGCTGGACTCCGGCAGGGTCTCCAGGTAGCCGTCGAAGGCCGCCAGGACCTTGTAGCGGGTGGCCGCGTCCAGCTCGATCGTGCCGCCGCCGGCCGTGAAGCGGCGCTCGTGGTCGCGGATCTCCGTCATCGAGTCGAGCAGCCCGAAGCGGGTCTGCGCGCGGGCGGCGCGCAGCGCGTCGAGGAGCGGGCCCTCGGTGGTCTCCAGGGTGAAGGCGGGCACCTCGTCGCCCTTGGCGCCGGTCGCGAGGGCGTGGATCCGCTCGCGGTAGGAGGCGGCGTAGATCCGGACGAGCGAGGTGATCTGCTCGTCGGAGAGAGCCTTCGTGTAGCCGATCAGGGCGAGGGAGGCGGCGAAGCGCTTCAGGTCCCAGGTGAAGGGCCCCACGTAGGCCTCGTCGAAGTCGTTGACGTTGAAGATCAGACGCCCGTTGGACGCCATGTACGTGCCGAAGTTCTCGGCGTGGAGGTCGCCGTGGATCCAGACCCGGCCGGTCCGCTCGTCCAGGTACGGGCCGCCGCGCACCTCGCGCTCCAGGTCCGCGTAGAAGAGGCAGGCCGTGCCCCGGTAGAAGGCGAAGGCGGAGCCGGCCATCTTCCGGAACTTGACGCGGAAGGCCGCGGGGTCGGCGGCGAGGAGCTCGCCGAAGGCCGTGTCGAAGACGGCGAGGATGTGCTCACCGCGCTCGGCGACGGTGGGCTGCGGGACCGACATTCGAGTGCCTCCTGAGGGGCGGACGTGCTGAGAGACCGTTCGTGACATATAGGGACAGGTGTTCCCCGCCTGTCAACGCGCGACCCCCTCCCCGAGTGCCCCTCGATTGTCACTCGTGCGACGTAGACTTCCACGGTCCCCCCAGCCACCCCTGTGACCGCTACGGAGACCTTCCGCCGTGACCAAGCCGCCCTTCACGCACCTCCACGTCCACACCCAGTACTCGCTGCTGGACGGTGCCGCGCGGCTCAAGGACATGTTCAACGCGTGCAACGAGATGGGCATGACCCATATCGCGATGTCCGACCACGGCAACCTGCACGGGGCCTATGACTTCTTCCACACGGCGAAGAAGGCGGGTGTGACGCCGATCATCGGCATCGAGGCGTACGTCGCCCCCGAGTCCCGGCGGAACAAGCGGAAGATCCAGTGGGGCCAGCCGCACCAGAAGCGGGACGACGTCTCCGGTTCCGGTGGCTACACCCACAAGACGATCTGGGCGGCGAACAACACCGGACTCCACAACCTCTTCCGCCTCTCCTCCGACGCCTACGCCGAGGGCTGGCTGCAGAAGTGGCCCCGGATGGACAAGGAGACGATCTCGAAGTGGTCGGAGGGGCTCATCGCCTCCACCGGCTGCCCCTCCGGCGAGCTCCAGACCCGGCTGCGCCTCGGCCAGTTCGACGAGGCCCTCAAGGCCGCCTCCGAGTACCAGGACATCTTCGGCAAGGACCGCTACTTCCTGGAGCTGATGGACCACGGCATCGAGATCGAGCGCCGGGTCCGCGACGGGCTCCTGGAGATCGGCAAGAAGCTCGGCATCCCGCCGCTGGTGACGAACGACTCGCACTACACGTACGCGCACGAGGCCGGCGCCCACGACGCCCTGCTCTGCATCCAGACCGGCAAGAACCTCTCCGACCCGGACCGCTTCCGCTTCGACGGCACCGGCTACTACCTGAAGAGCACCGACGAGATGTACGCGGTGGACTCCTCGGACGCCTGGCAGGAGGGCTGCCGCAACACGCTGCTCGTCGCCGAGCAGATCGACACCACCGGCATGTTCGAGCCGCGCGACCTCATGCCGAAGTTCGACATCCCCGAGGGGTACACCGACACGACCTGGTTCCGCGAGGAGACCATGCGGGGCATGCACCGCCGGTTCCCGAACGGCATCCCCGAGGACCGCCTCAAGCAGGTCGAGTACGAGATGGACACGATCATCTCGATGGGCTTCCCCGGCTACTTCCTCGTCGTCGCCGACTTCATCATGTGGGCGAAGGCACAGGGCATCGCCGTGGGCCCCGGCCGAGGCTCCGCGGCCGGCTCGATCGTCGCGTACGCCATGGGCATCACCGACCTCGACCCCATCCCGCACGGTCTGATCTTCGAGCGCTTCCTCAACCCCGAGCGCATCTCCATGCCCGACGTCGACATCGACTTCGACGAACGCCGGCGCGTCGAGGTCATCCGGTACGTGACGGAGAAGTACGGCTCCGACAAGGTCGCCATGATCGGCACCTACGGCAAGATCAAGGCGAAGAACGCCATCAAGGACTCCGCGCGCGTCCTCGGCTACCCGTACGCCATGGGCGACCGCCTCACCAAGGCCATGCCCGCCGACGTCCTCGGCAAGGGCATCGACCTCAACGGCATCACCGACCCCTCCCACCCCCGCTACGGCGAGGCGGGCGAGATCCGGGCGATGTACGAGAACGAGCCGGACGTGAAGAAGGTCATCGACACCGCCCGCGGCGTCGAGGGCCTGGTCCGCCAGATGGGCGTGCACGCCGCCGGCGTCATCATGTCCAGCGAGCCGATCGTCGACCACGCCCCCATCTGGGTGCGCCACACCGACGGCGTGACCATCACGCAGTGGGACTACCCCCAGTGCGAGTCGCTCGGCCTGATCAAGATGGACTTCCTGGGCCTCAGGAACCTCACGATCATGGACGACGCCGTCAAGATGGTGAAGGCCAACAAGGGCATCGACCTCGACCTCCTCGCCCTCCCGCTGGACGACCCGAAGACCTTCGAACTGCTCCAGCGCGGTGACACCCTCGGTGTCTTCCAGTTCGACGGCGGCCCCATGCGCTCGCTGCTCCGGCTGATGAAGCCCGACAACTTCGAAGACATCTCCGCCGTGTCCGCGCTCTACCGCCCGGGCCCGATGGGCATGAACTCGCACACGAACTACGCCCTGCGCAAGAACAAGCAGCAGGAGATCACCCCGATCCACCCCGAGCTGGAGAAGCCGCTCGAAGAGGTGCTCGCGGTCACCTACGGCCTGATCGTCTACCAGGAGCAGGTGCAGAAGGCCGCCCAGATCATCGCCGGGTACTCGCTCGGCGAGGCCGACATCCTCCGCCGCGTCATGGGCAAGAAGAAGCCCGACGAGCTGGCGAAGAACTTCACGATCTTCCAGGCCGGTGCCCGGAAGAACAACTTCAGCGACGAGGCCATCCAGGCCCTCTGGGACGTCCTGGTCCCCTTCGCCGGCTACGCCTTCAACAAGGCGCACTCCGCCGCGTACGGCCTGGTCTCCTACTGGACCGCCTACCTCAAGGCCAACTACCCGGCCGAGTACATGGCCGGTCTGCTGACCTCGGTCAAGGACGACAAGGACAAGTCCGCGGTCTACCTCAACGAGTGCCGCCGCATGGGCATCAAGGTCCTCCCGCCGAACGTGAACGAGTCGGAGTCGAACTTCGCCGCCCAGGGCGACGACGTGATCCTCTTCGGCCTCTCCGCCGTCCGCAACGTCGGCACCAACGTCGTCGAGTCGATCATCAAGTCGCGCAAGGCGAAGGGGAAGTACTCCTCCTTCCCGGACTTCCTCGACAAGGTCGAGGCCGTCGTCTGCAACAAGCGGACCATCGAGTCGCTGATCAAGGCCGGCGCCTTCGACGAGATGGGCCACACCCGCAAGGGCCTGGTCGCCCATCACGAACCCATGATCGACAACGTGGTGGCGGTCAAGCGCAAGGAGGCCGAGGGACAGTTCGACCTCTTCGGCGGGATGGGTGACGAGTCGAGCGACGAGCCGGGCTTCGGCCTCGACGTCGAGTTCTCCGACGTCGAGTGGGAGAAGTCCTACCTGCTCGCCCAGGAGCGCGAGATGCTCGGCCTGTACGTCTCCGACCACCCGCTCTTCGGCATCGAGCACGTCCTGTCCGACAAGACGGACGCGGCGATCTCCCAGCTCACCGGCGGCGAGCACGGGGACGGCGCGGTCGTCACCATCGGCGGCATCATCTCGGGCCTCCAGCGCAAGATGACCAAGCAGGGCAACGCCTGGGCCATCGCCACCGTCGAGGACCTCGCCGGCTCCATCGAGTGCATGTTCTTCCCCGCCACCTACCAGCTGGTCTCCACCCAGCTGGTCGAGGACACGGTCGTCTTCGTGAAGGGCCGCCTCGACAAGCGCGAGGACGTGCCCCGGCTCGTCGCCATGGAGCTGATGGTCCCGGACCTGTCGAACGCGGGGACGAACGCGCCGGTGATCCTCACCATCCCGACGGTGAAGGTGACCCCGCCGATGGTCAGCAGGCTCGGCGAGATCCTCAAGCACCACAAGGGCAACACCGAGGTGCGGATCAAGCTCCAGGGCCCCCGGACCACGACCGTCCTCCGGCTCGACCGGCACCGGGTCACGGCCGACCCGGCGCTCTTCGGCGACCTGAAGGTGCTGCTCGGCCCGTCCTGCCTGGCCGGCTGACGGCCACCGGGGATTCCGTGCGCGCAAGGGGCGCGCCCGTCGTCACGGGCGCGCCCCTTTGCCGTGGGCGGGCCAGGGCCTGTCCGGCCCCGCGCCGCCGGCCGTCAGTTGTGGCCGAAGCGCTTCTGACGGCCCTTCCGCGCCATGTCACCCGGAGTGACCTGGGTGGCGCGCTGCTCGGCCTGCGACTCGAACGCGGACTGCTGGGCCTGCTGGGCGCCGCGCTCGGCCGGGGACTGCTTCTGACTGCGGTTCTGGTTGCGGTTCTTGGCCATGGGGATGCCTCCTCGGAGGGACCTAGGGGTCAGGGCCGCTGTCAGACTCACATACCGGACGAAGCGTCGCATTTTGGATCATTACGGACCGTACGCGTCGGGCGGACGTGATACTCGCCACGCCGATGATCCAGTTCCGGACGTCAAGCACCTGTCTCTCGGGCAGACTCGAAGGAAACCCGAAGCACCCTTGCGCACCCGAGGCCCGAAAGAGGGTGGAACACGTGGACCGCTGCGTCGTCCTGGTGGACGCCGGCTACCTGCTGGGCGCCGCCGCCAGTCTCCTCGCCGGGGAACCGGCCCGCTCCCGGATCGCCGTCGACCACGCCGCGCTCATCCAGCAGCTGCGCGAACGCGCCGAGATCGAGACCGGGCTGCCGCTGCTGCGGATCTACTGGTTCGACGGGGCACCCGACCGGGTGCCCCAGCCCGAGCACCGGCGGCTCCGCGTGATGCCCCGGGTCACCGTCCGGCTCGGCGCCCTGACCAGGAGCGACGGGCGCTGGGCGCAGAAGGGCGTCGACGCGGCCATGCACACCGAGCTGACCGAGCTCGCCCGGAACCGGGCCTGTTCCGACATCGTGCTCGTCACCGGCGACGGCGACCTCCTGCCCGGCCTCATGTCCGCCAAGGAGCACGGCGTCGCCGTCCACCTGTGGGCCGTGCAGGCCGCCGACGGCGACTACAACCAGTCCGAGGACCTCGTGGCCGAGGCCGACGAGCGGCGCGTCCTCGACCGGACCTGGATCACCCGGGCCGTCCGCGCCCGCGACCTCACCGGCCTCTGTACGCCCCCGCCCGCCCCGCGCCCCGAGATCGCCGCCATCCTCTCCGCGCCGCTGCCCGAGGCCGCCCTCGCCGCCTCCGCCGAACGGGCCGCCGAGGCCGCGGCCGCCGCCGTACGGAACGGGGGAGCGGACCCCTCGGAGGCGCCGGTCCTCGGCGTACACCCCGGAGCCCTGGTCAACGGCCGGCTGAACGGCCAGGCCAACGGACGCCCGGACGGCCGGCTCAACGGCCACGTGAACGGCGTCGGCGCACACGCCGACGGCCACCCGGACGGCCACGCCGACGGCCACCCGAACGGCCACCCGGACGGCGGCGCCCACGAGGAACCCGCTCCCGCCGCCAAGGGCGTCCCCACCCCCAAGGACCTCGCCGCGGGACTCCGCGGCCCCGGCGCCCCCGCCGGACCGCTCGCCCCCGTCCCGCAGGGCGCGAGCGCACTGCGCTGGTCCTCCGACCGGGGCTGGGTCGACCGCCCCGCCACCGCGCTCGGCGAACCGCCCGAGACCGCCTCCCTGCCCACCCTCGCCCTGCTCACCTCCGCCGAGCAGCGCTGGGCCGACCGCGAGGAGGACATCACCACCGTCGGCGGCGACCCCTTCGAGGTCGGCCAGGTCTTCGCCCGCCGCTGGATGGAACGCCTCCCCGAACAGAGCCACGTCCAGAAGCTCTCCACCCTCTACCCGCGCATCCCGCACCGCATCGACGGGGAACTCCTCCGGTACGCGGCACGGTTCGGCCTCCTCGCCCACAAGGACGACCAGATCGACGAGCACGACCGGTACGCGATCCGGGCCGGGTTCTGGCGCGAGATCGACGTCCGGGCCGCCGCCGAACACGCCCCCGCGCCCGGGCCCGGACCGGCGACCCCGTAGGCTCTTCCCCCGTGAGTACGGTGTGCGTGGTGCGGGACCTGGTCAAGACGTACCCCGCCACGCGGGGCAGGCGCGGCGCGCCCGCGACGCCCGAGGTGCGCGCCACCGACGGGATCAGCCTCGACGTGCGCGGCGGCGAGATCTTCGGGCTGCTCGGACCCAACGGGGCCGGCAAGTCCACGCTCGTGCGCCAGCTCACCGGCCTCCTGCGCCCCGACTCCGGCACCGTCGAGCTCCTCGGCCACGACCTCGTGCGCCACCCCGAGCGGGCGGCGCGGCTCCTCGCCTACCTCGGCCAGGAGTCCACCGCCCTCGACGAGCTCACCGTCTCCCTCGCCGCCGAGACCACCGGCCGGCTGCGCGGCCTCGGCGCCCGGGAGGCGCGTGCCGCGCGCGACGCCGTCCTGGCGGAGCTCGGCCTCACCCCGATCGCCGACCGGCCCCTCAAGAAGCTCTCCGGCGGACAGCGCCGCCTCGCCTGCCTCGCCGCCGCGCTCGTCGGCGAGCGGCCCTTCCTCGTCCTCGACGAGCCCACCACCGGCATGGACCCGGTCGCCCGCCGGGCCGTCTGGGCCGCCGTCGACCGGCGGCGCGCCGAGCACGGCACCACCGTCCTGCTCGTCACCCACAACGTCATCGAGGCCGAGACCGTCCTCGACCGCGTCGCCGTCATCGACCGCGGCCGGGTCATCGCCTGCGACACCCCCGCCGGACTCAAGGAACGCGTCGCCGGAGAGGTCCGCGTCGAGCTCGTCTGGCGCGAGGCCGCCCCCGTCCACCTGCCCGAGGTCGGCGCCCTGCGCGGACAGGCCCAGGAGACCGGACGGCGCTGGACGCTCCGGCTCGCCCCCGACGAGGCCCGGGCCGCCGTCGCCACCGTCACCGGCGGCGCCGCCTTCGCCGCGCTCGACGACTTCACCCTCGCCACGCCCAGCCTGGAGGACGTCTACCTCGCGCTCGGCGGGGCGACCGAGGGACTGGTGAAGGCGTGACCCCGCCGCGCCCGACCGGCACACCCTCTCCCGTACGAGCACCCCACGTGGCCCCCCACCTGCCGCACGTGACCTTCAGGAGCTGTCCGCAGTGAGCACCCTGCCCGCCGAGGTCCTGCCGACCGGCGCGCTCCCCGCCGCCTCCCCGGTCGAGGCCTCGCCCCTCGCCCCCCGCGCCCGGCTGCTGCCCTCCCTCGCCGCCGTCTACCGCGCACAGCTCTCGCGCGCCCGCGTGGCCCGCATCCCGCTGCTCTTCGTCGCCACCTTCCAGTCCGTCGGGATCATGGTCCTGATGCGCGGGGTCGTCGACGGGGGCTCCGAGGCGCGGGCCGTCGTCGCCGGGTCGACCGTCCTCGTCGTCGCCTTCGTCGCGCTCAACCTGCTCGCCCAGTACTTCGGGCAGCTGCGGGCCAGTGGCGGCCTCGACCACTACGCCACCCTGCCCGTGCCGCCCGCCGCCGTCGTGCTCGGCGCCGCCGGCGCGTACGCCTCCTTCACCGTCCCCGGGACCGTCGTCACCGCGGTCTTCGGCTCCGTCCTCTTCGGCCTCCCGCTCGGCCAGCTGTGGATCCTCGGCGCCGTCGTCCCGCTCGCCGGGGCCGCGCTGGCCGGACTCGGCGCCGCCCTCGGCCTCCTCGCTCCCCGCCAGGAACTGGCCACCCTCCTCGGCCAGCTCGGCATGTCGGCGGCGCTGCTCCTCGGCGTCCTCCCCGCCGAGCGGCTCCCCGCGCCCATCGACTGGGCACGGGACCTGCTGCCCTCGACGTACGGCGTCGAGGCCCTGGCCCGTACCTTCGAGCCCCGCCCCGACTGGGCGGCCGTCGGCCTCGACCTCGCCGTCTGCGCGGCGGTCGGCGTGATCTCCCTGGCCGCCGCCACCTGGGCCTACCGCCGGGCCGCCGTCCGCTGAGGCGGTTCATAGGGACACCTGGCACGATGGCGGGGTGACCGCACCCCTGACTCCGCCTCACCAGCCGCAGCCGCACGACCCCGCCTGGCCGCCGCCCCCGCCCGGAACGGACCCCGTCGGGGACCCGATCACCTCGGCCGAGGTCGTGCAGGGCATCGTCGTGACCCTGGTCTCCGCGGTCACGGGCGTGCTGCTCGGCGGACTGTGGCTGTGGCTGGCGCCGCGCGTCCAGCTGATCTCGGACGGCAAGGGCGTCTACCTCCGCGACTCCGAGGGCGAGTCGGCGATCGGCGCGGACGGTACGTTCGTCCTCCTCGCCCTGGCCTTCGGCGCCGTCGCCGCGCTCGTCGTCTTCCTGGCGCGCCGCAAGGGCGGGGTCCCGCTGGTGCTCGGCCTGGCCCTCGGCGGCGTCCTCGGCTCGCTGCTCGCCTGGGGCGTCGGCACCTGGTTCGGCCCCACGAATGACGTCGTCGCGCACGCGAAGGCCGTCGGCCCCCAGGTCGTCTTCGAGGCGCCCCTCGAACTGAACATGGCGGCCGCCGCGATGCTGGCCTGGCCGCTCGCCGCGATGATCGTCCACCTGACGCTCACGGCCCTCTTCGGCCCCCGCGACCCGGAGCCCGAGCACTGGGGCCCCCGGCCGCAGCCCGCGCCGCAGCCCCAGCAGGCGGCACCGACGGGGGCCTCGCAGAAGACCCTCTGAGGGTCCCGGGACGCCTCAGCCCCGGCCGATCGGCGCGACCACCGCGGAGGTGAGCGCCGCCAGGTCGGCGGGGGAGAGCTCGACCTCGAGGCCACGGCGGCCGGCCGAGACGCAGATCGTCGCGTGGCCCGAGGCCGAGGAGTCGAGGACCGTACGCAGCCGCTTGCGCTGGCCGAGCGGCGAGATGCCGCCCCGCACGTACCCCGTGGTCCGCTCCGCCGCCGCCGGGTCCGCCATCGCCGCGCGCTTCCCGCCGACCGCCGAGGCCAGCGCCTTCAGGTCCAGCTGGCCCGCGACCGGGACCACCGCGACCGTCAGCTCCCCGTCGACGTCCGCGACGAGCGTCTTGAAGACCCGGTCGGGGGAGACGCCCAGCGCCTCCGCCGCCTCCTCGCCGTACGAGGGGGAGGCGGGGTCGTGCTCGTACGCGTGCACGGTGTACGGGGTCCCGGCCGCGGTCAGCGCGACGGTCGCGGGGGTGCCCCCGGCGTTCTTCTTCTGCTGCTTCTTCGCCACGCGCTCTTCGCTCTCCGTGTCGCCGTGCCCGGGGGCTCTCAGTTGGGGTGCGTCGGACCCTGCGTCAGGTCCGTCAGCGGCAGCGAGGGCAGATGGCGGAGGACCGCCGTCTCCGCCCGCAGCAGCGCCAGCTCCTCGCGGAGCCGGGTCGCCGTGTCGGGCGCCTGGAGCAGCCGCTGCTTCGTCGGGATGTCGAGCACCGTCGCCGCCGCGACGAGGTACGACACCACCGACGGGTCGTCCGGCAGCTCGCTCGTCGTCAGCGACCGCTCCCGGGCCCCGGCCAGCCGCTTCTGGTAGTTCCTGAAGGCCCGCAGCACGCCCTCGGCGAGGGTGCCCGCGTCGTCGCCGGGCTCCTCCGGGACCTCCTCGACCTCGGCGACCAGGAACGGGCCGCTCGCGTCGACGGAGAGGAGCTTCACCCGGGTCGTCCCGGTCGTCATCACCTCGAAGGTGCCGTCGGCGCGCTCCCGGATGCTCGCCGCGTCGGCGATGCAGCCCATCCGGTGGAAGGCCTGGAGGAGGTCGGTGCCGAAGCCGGCGGCCGGGCCCTTCTCCGGCAGCGCCGTCTGGTCCGGCATGCCGGACGCGGTCGGCGCCACCTCACGGCCGTCGCGGATCGCGACGACGGCGAAGCGGCGCGGTTCCGCCTCGTCGATCGTGAGCAGCTCGCGCATCATGGCGCGATAACGCTCCTCGAAGACGTTCAGAGGCAGCACGAGGCCCGGAAAAAGCACCGCGTTGAGCGGGAACAGAGGCAGGCGAGCGGTGGTCACAGCGGCCAAGCCTAATGGCCGCCGCGCCCGCCTCGTCCGGGCCGTCCGCTTCCCGGTCGCCACAGCGGCGCCCGGCCCGCCGCCTCGGCCCGTACGCGCTCCCGCACGGCCAGGAAACGGAGCAGGGCGTCCTCCTGTGCGCCGCCGTGCGGAGCACCCCACGGGAAGGAGGTCGCGTGGGCGCCGATCCGGCGGAACTCGTCGAGCGCCTCGTCCCACCGCTCCCGCTCGACCAGCACGTACGCGAGGAGGTTGCGGACCTCCGCCGGCCAGGGGTCGCCCGGCGGGAAGGCGGCCGAGAGGGCGAGCGCCCGGTCGGCGGCCCGGTCGAGCCGGGTCGCGGCCGGTGAACGGTCCGGCCGGGGCAGCGCCCGGAGCCGGTCGTAGGCCGCGCGGACCGGCAGCGCCCTGACCAGGGAGTCGGGGGCGGCGTCGTCGGCGGCCTGCTCGGCGAAGTCGAACGCGGCCCGGTGCGAGCCGTACCACTGGGCGGAGAGGTACTTGAGGGCGGCGACGTGGCTGCCGTAGTGGTGGGGGGAGCGGCGCACGGCCTGTTCCCACAGCGACTCGAAGACCGCGTGCCCGGCGTGCGCCCCGCGCGCGTGGTCGAGGGCGAGCCGCCACGGCACCGGGTCGTGCGGGGCGCTCTCGGTGACCAGCCCGATCACCGGGTCGAGCTCCCGCAGCCGCTCGGCCCGGGCGGGGGACTCCCAGGCCCGGCGCACCGAGAGCTGCGCCGAGACGAGCAGGGCGTCCGGGTCCCGGGGCGCGGCGGCCAGCCAGTGCAGCAGCCAGTCGCTCCGGTGGTACGCGAAGGCGGCCAGCCGGGTGACGTACCGGTCGCGGTCCTCCCACTCGCCCGCGTCCCGGACCGTGGCGAGCAGCTTCGCCGCGGGCTCCGGATCGGCCAGGGCGGCGGCCACGAGAGCGGGCGCGAGCCGCTCGTCCGGGGCGTCGAGCAGCACGTCGTCGGCCGGCACGAGACCGGCGGTTTCCCGCGGGGTGTCCCGGGCCGAGCGGACGGCGCCGATCAGGGCGCGGAGCAAGGACATGGTGCGATGTATTTTCCCATCGGGACGTGATCGCGCATGTCGGGCGCACAACGCCTTCACCGCCGTCTCACCCGGTCCCCGCACCCGCGGTCCCAGGACCCGGCCCTCGCGACAGGCCCCGCCTCGGGCCCCGGCCCGGCGGGCGTTCCCCTCATCCCCGCCGCAGCAGCCGGGTCGCGCCCGCCGCGACCGTCGTGGCCAGGATCCAGCCGAGGAGTATCAGCGCCGCCGCGGCCCACTGCCACATCCCCTCGAGCCGCCAGTAGCCGTCCTGGCCGAGGTTGATCACCGGAAGCAGCAGGTCCAGCGCGTACAGCGTGCCGCTCCACTCGGGCGCCTCGTCGGCCTTGAGGGGGACCGGCCGGTAGTGGGTGAAGGCGAGCGTGCCCGCCGCCCAGAGCACCGCCATCCACAGCGCGGCCCGGCCCGGACGGTAGCCGTACGCCACCGTCCAGTCCTGCACGAAGCCCCACAGCTTCCCCGCCAGCGGCAGCGTCTCCCGCCGGCGCCGCTGCTTGGCGAGCAGCACCTCGCGCGCGTCCGCGTCCTCCCCGCTGTTCCGCAGGACCGTCGCCAGGCGTTCGTACGGCTCCGGGGCGTACTCCGGGGTCGCCGCCGCGACCCACTCCAGGCGCCGGGCCAGCGGGAAATGCCCGTACGGCACGAGGTTCTCGTAGACGAACCCGCCCATCGCCAGACCGCCCGGGCCCGGCCAGCTCGACCACAGGTCGATCAGGGTGACGATCCTGGCCCCGTTGAGCACCACCCGCCCCTCCGCCGGCCGCTCCCCGTTGAACCGCAGCTCCGGGGTGACGATCCGGCGCAGCGACACCTCCTCACGGCGCGACCCGTCCAGGAGGAAGCGCGCGTCGTGCAGGTCCACCGCGTCGCCGAACCGGCCGTCGTCGAGCCGGACCCCGCCGTGGCACTCGACGGGCTTGCGCCGGGCGCCCCGGGCGGGCGTCACCCCGTAGGGCGGGGTGCCCCGGCTGTTCCCCGTGTCCTCGTACACCCACGCCGCGTTCAGGTGGAGCGAGCGCTCCACCGTCAGCTGCGGCGCGTTGAGCGCGCGGCGCTGCTGCGCCCCGCGCAGCACGCTGCCCCGCAGGCTGAGCGAGACGCCGACCTTCGCGCCGCGCAGGCTCAGCTCCCCGTGCGTCTCGATCAGCTCGGCCTGGAGGTCCTGGGCCACCATCATCCCGTCGGCGGTGATCGCCCGTCCGCGCCCGTCGGGCCACACCCGGATCTGGTTGATCAGCAGGTCCGTGCCGATCTGGGCGTCGGTCAGCCGGATCCCGCGCCCGACCCGGCAGCGCGGCAGGTGCAGGTCGCCCGTCGTGTGCAGCCGGGCCGCCTCCAGCCGGGGCATCGCGCAGGCGACCATCCGCAGGGTGGCGAAGTGGGCCTCGGGGAGCACCACCTCGCCGTCGAACCGGCAGCCGTGCAGTTCCACGTACGGTCCTATCGTCCCGCCCGCCAGGTTGAGCACGCCCGTGATCCGCACCCCGCGCAGCTTCAGCGCCGCGACCCGCCCCGCCCTGGCCGGCGGCCCGTCGAGCAGCAGCAGGGCCACGACGTCGGCCCGCACGGACCGCTCGGGCCCCCAGTCCTGGGAGCCGAACGGATCGTCCCGTTCCTCGTCCCCCTCCGTCAGGTCGCAGGTCCTGCCGACCCGGAACGCCTGCCACACCGCCTGCTCCGGTCCCGTGAGCCCCTCCGGCACGCCGTCCTCGCGCGGCTCGGTCACCTGCCGCCCCCCTCGCTTCCCCGTGTTCGGCCGTCCGCTCCCACGAGCCCGCTGCCCGGGCCTCGTCGATTCGTACAGCCGTTCTTCCCGCCCTGTGACGGGCTGAACGCTAACGGTCAGGTGTGGCGTCCAGACGCCACTGAGGCGTGTATCAGCCAGTGATACGGAAACCGGGGCCGCGGAGCCGTCTGCGAGAATTGACCCGTGATCTCTCGAATCGATCTGCGCGGCGAGACCCTCCCCGAGGGTTCCGCTCTGCGCGACCTGCTGCCCCGTGCCGAGTTCGACGTGGAAGCCGCCCTGGAGAAGGTGCGGCCGATCTGCGAGGGCGTACGGCATCATGGCGCAGCCGCGGTGATCGAGTACGGGGAGAAATTCGACGGCGTCCGCGTCGAGAACCTCCGCGTCCCCGCCGAAGCGATCACCCGGGCCCTCGACGAGCTCGACCCGGCCGTCCGCGCCGCCCTCGAGGAGTCCATCCGCCGCGCCCGCCTCGTCCACCGCGAGCAGCGCCGCACCACCCACACCACCCAGGTCGTCCCCGGCGGCACGGTCACCGAGAAGTGGATCCCGGTCGACCGCGTCGGTCTGTACGTGCCGGGCGGCCGTTCGGTCTACCCGTCCTCCGTCGTCATGAACGTCGTCCCGGCCCAGGAGGCCGGCGTCGAGGGCGTGGCCGTCGCCTCGCCCCCGCAGAAGGACTTCGGGGGCCTCCCGCACCCGACGATCCTCGCCGCCTGCGCCCTCCTCGGCGTCGACGAGGTGTACGCGGCCGGCGGCGCCCAGGCCGTCGCCATGTTCGCGTACGGGACGGAAGGCCCCGAAGGCTGCGCCCCCGTCAACCTGGTCACCGGCCCCGGCAACATCTACGTGGCCGCCGCCAAGCGCCTCCTCAAGGGCCGCATCGGCATCGACGCCGAGGCCGGCCCGACGGAGATCGCGATCCTCGCGGACTCCACGGCCGACCCCCTGCACGTCGCCGCCGACCTCATCAGCCAGGCCGAGCACGACCCGATGGCCGCCTCGGTCCTCGTCACCGACTCCGAGGAGCTCGCCGCCGCCACCGAGGCCGAGCTGAAGACCCAGGTCGCCGCCTCCAAGCACGTCGACGACCGGATCGTCCCGGCCCTCGCCGGCCGCCAGTCCGCGATCGTCCTGGTCAACGACCTGGCCGACGGCCTCAAGGTCGTCGACGCGTACGGCGCCGAGCACCTGGAGATCCAGACCGCCGACGCCGCCGCCGTCGCCGACCGCGTCCGCAACGCCGGCGCGATCTTCGTCGGCCCCTGGTCGCCGGTCTCCCTCGGCGACTACTGCGCCGGCTCCAACCACGTCCTGCCCACCGGCGGCTGCGCCTGCCACTCCTCGGGTCTCTCCGTGCAGTCCTTCCTGCGTGGTGTCCACATCGTGGACTACACGCGCGACGCGCTCGCGGACGTCGCCCACCACGTCGTCACCCTCGCCGAGGCCGAGGACCTGCCGGCCCACGGCGCGGCGATCAAGGCCCGGTTCGGATGGAAGGTGCCGGGAAACCAGTGACCGAGATCGGGAACAGTGACCGCTCCCCCTGGGACGAACTCCCCATCCGCGACGAGCTCCGCGGCAAGTCCCCCTACGGCGCGCCCCAGCTCGACGTCCCCGTCCAGCTCAACACCAACGAGAACCCCTACCCGCTGCCCGAGGCGCTCGTCGCCCGGATCGCGGAGCGGGTCGCCGAGGCCGCCCGCGGCCTCAACCGCTACCCCGACCGGGACGCGGTCGAGCTCCGCACCGAGCTCGCCGCCTACCTCACCCGGACCGGCGGCCACCGCGTCGGCGTCGAGAACGTCTGGGCGGCCAACGGCTCCAACGAGGTCCTCCAGCAGCTGCTGCAGACCTTCGGCGGCCCGGGCCGTACCGCGATCGGCTTCGAGCCCTCGTACTCGATGCACGCCCTGATCGCCCGCGGCACCGGCACCGGCTGGATCTCCGGCCCGCGCAACGAGGACTTCACCATCGACGTGGAGGCGGCGGTCGCGGCCATCGCCGAGAACGCGCCGGAGGTCGTCTTCGTCACCTCGCCGAACAACCCCACCGGCACCGCCGTCGAGGCCGAGACCGTCCTCGCCCTGTACGAGGCGGCCCAGGCGGCCAAGCCCTCCCTGGTGGTCGTCGACGAGGCGTACGTGGAGTTCAGCCACCGCGCCTCCCTGCTGTCCCTCCTGGAGGGCCGGCCGAACCTGGTGGTCTCCCGGACCATGTCCAAGGCCTTCGGCGCCGCCGGACTCCGCCTCGGCTACCTCGCCGCCCACCCGGCCGTCGTCGACGCCGTCCAGCTGGTCCGGCTGCCGTACCACCTCTCCGCCGTCACCCAGGCCACCGCGCTCGCCGCCCTGGAGCACACCGACACCCTCCTCGGGTACGTCGAGCAGCTCAAGGCCGAGCGCGACCGCCTCGTCGCCGAACTGCTGGCCATCGGCTACGAGGTCACCCCCTCCGACGCCAACTTCGTGCAGTTCGGCAGGTTCGCCGACTCCC
This sequence comes from Streptomyces sp. NPDC056144, assembly GCF_042264145.1. Taxonomy (NCBI): domain Bacteria; kingdom Bacillati; phylum Actinomycetota; class Actinomycetes; order Kitasatosporales; family Streptomycetaceae; genus Streptomyces; species Streptomyces sp. NPDC056144. The sequence goes on from NZ_JBHJVF010000007.1 coordinate 245,606, forward strand.
ACGAGGCGTGGCAGCGGATCCTCGACCGGGGCGTCCTGGTCCGGGACAACGGCGTACCGGGATGGCTGCGGGTCACCGCCGGCACCCCCGAAGAGAACGACGCGTTCCTCCACGCGGTCCGTGAACTGATGAAGGAGCAGAAGCGATGAGCCGCGTAGGCCGCGTTGAGCGCACCACCAAGGAGACGTCCGTCGTCGTCGAGATCGACCTCGACGGCACCGGCAAGGTCGACGTGTCGACCGGGGTCGGCTTCTACGACCACATGCTGGACCAGCTCGGCCGCCACGGTCTGTTCGACCTGACCGTGAAGACCGACGGCGACCTCCACATCGACTCGCACCACACCATCGAGGACACCGCCCTCGCCCTCGGCGCCGCCTTCAAGCAGGCCCTCGGCGACAAGGTCGGCATCTACCGCTTCGGCAACTGCACCGTCCCGCTGGACGAGTCGCTCGCCCAGGTCACCGTGGACCTCTCCGGCCGCCCGTACCTCGTGCACACCGAGCCCGAGAACATGGCGCCGATGATCGGCTCCTACGACACGACGATGACCCGGCACATCTTCGAGTCCTTCGTCGCCCAGGCGCAGATCGCCCTCCACATCCACGTCCCCTACGGACGCAACGCGCACCACATCGTGGAGTGCCAGTTCAAGGCACTCGCCCGCGCGCTCCGCTACGCCTCCGAGCGCGACCCGCGCGCCGCCGGAATCCTCCCCTCCACGAAGGGCGCGCTGTAACAGTGAACGGCCTCTCCACCATCCTCATCGTCGTCGGGCTGTTCCTGCTCGGCGGCATCTACTCCTTCGTCAAGCAGCAGATGCCGAAGGGCCTGATCGTGCTCGTCTCGATCGGCGCCGCGATGTGCCTCTCCGCCGGTGTCCTGCGACTGGACGTGTGGTCATGAGCGTGACCGGCGGTTCCAAGAAGGTCGTCGTCTTCGACTACGGCTTCGGCAACGTCCGCTCCGCCGAGCGCGCGCTCGCCCGGGTCGGCGCGGACGTCGAGATCACCCGCGACTACGACACGGCGATGAACGCCGACGGACTCCTCGTCCCCGGCGTCGGCGCCTTCTCCGCCTGCATGGAAGGGCTCAAGGCGGCCCGCGGCGACTGGATCATCGGCCGCAGGCTCTCCGGCGGCCGCCCCGTCATGGGCATCTGCGTCGGCATGCAGATCCTCTTCGCCCAGGGCATCGAGCACGGCGTGGAGACCGAGGGCCTCGACGAGTGGCCCGGTACGGTCGAGCCGTTGAACGCACCCGTCGTGCCCCACATGGGGTGGAACACCGTGGACGCGCCCGAGGACACCCAGCTCTTCGCGGGCCTCGACGCCGACGCCCGGTACTACTTCGTGCACTCCTACGCGGTGCGCGAGTGGACCCTGGAGGTCGGCAACAAGAACATGCGCGCCCCCAAGGTCACCTGGGCCACCCACGGCGAGCCCTTCGTCGCCGCCGTGGAGAACGGCGCCCTGTGGGCCACCCAGTTCCACCCCGAGAAGTCCGGCGACGCCGGAGCCCAGCTCCTCACCAACTGGATCGGAACCCTGTGAGCACCCTCGAACTCCTCCCCGCCGTCGACGTCCGCGACGGCCAGGCCGTCCGCCTCGTCCACGGGGAGTCCGGCAGCGAGACCTCCTACGGCTCTCCTCTGGAGGCCGCCCTGGCCTGGCAGCGCTCCGGCGCGGAGTGGCTCCACCTGGTCGACCTCGACGCCGCCTTCGGCACCGGTGACAACCGCGAGCTGATCGCCGAGGTCGCCAAGGCCATGGACATCAAGGTCGAGCTCTCCGGCGGCATCCGCGACGACGCCTCGCTCAAGGCCGCCCTCGCCACCGGCTGCACCCGCGTCAACCTCGGCACCGCCGCCCTGGAGACCCCCGAGTGGGTCGCCAAGGTCATCGCCGAGTACGGCGACAAGATCGCCGTCGGCCTCGACGTCCGCGGCACCACCCTGCGCGGCCGCGGCTGGACCCGCGACGGCGGCGACCTGTACGAGACGCTCGCCCGCCTCGACTCCGAGGGCTGCGCGCGGTACGTCGTCACCGACATCGCCAAGGACGGCACGCTCCAGGGCCCCAACCTGGAGCTCCTGAAGAACGTCTGCGCGGCCACCGACAAGCCCGTCGTCGCCTCCGGCGGCGTCTCCTCCCTGGACGACCTGCGGGCCATCTCCGGCCTCGTCCCGCTGGGCGTCGAGGGTGCGATCGTCGGCAAGGCGCTCTACGCCAAGGCCTTCACCCTGGAGGAGGCCCTCGCGACGGTGGCCTCCGCATGACCGACTCCGTACGCAAGGTCGTGACCGGCGCTCCCTGGGAGGAGCAGTTCGGCTACTCCCGCGCCGTGGAGCTCCCGAACGGCACGGTCCTCGTCTCCGGCTGTACGTCGGTGGTGGACGGCCAGATCGCCGACGGCGGCCCGTACGACCAGGCCGTCAACTCCTTCAACGTGGCCTTCGCCGCGCTGAACCAGCTCGGCCTGGGCGCCGAGCACGTCGTCCGCACCCGCATGTACCTCACGCACGCGCGGGACGTGGACGAGGTCGGCCGCGCCCACAAGGAGCTCTTCGACGCCGTCCGCCCGGCCGCGTCGATGATCATCGTCTCCGGCTTCGTCGACCCGCGCCTGGTCGTCGAGGTCGAGGTCGAGGCGTACAGGAGCGAGGCGGCCCGCCCGGAGGTGTCCGCATGAGTCTCGCCGTACGCGTGATCCCCTGCCTGGACGTGGACAACGGCCGGGTCGTCAAGGGCGTCAACTTCCAGAACCTGCGGGACGCGGGCGACCCCGTCGAGATGGCCAAGTTGTACGACGCCGAGGGCGCCGACGAGCTGACCTTCCTCGACATCACCGCCTCCTCGGGCAACCGGGAGACCACCTACGACGTGGTGCGCCGCACCGCCGAGCAGGTCTTCATCCCGCTCACGGTCGGCGGCGGCGTCCGCTCGGCCGACGACGTCGACAAGCTGCTGCGGGCCGGCGCCGACAAGGTCGGCGTCAACACCGCCGCCATCGCGCGCCCCGAGCTCATCCAGGAGATCGCGGAGCGCTTCGGCCGCCAGGTCCTCGTCCTCTCCGTGGACGCGCGCCGCACCGCCACCGGCTCCTTCGAGGTCACCACGCACGGCGGCCGCCAGGGCACCGGCATCGACGCCGTCGAGTGGGCGCACCGGGCCGCCGAGCTGGGCGCGGGGGAGATCCTGCTCAACTCGATGGACGCCGACGGCACCAAGGACGGCTACGACACCGAGATGATCGCGGCCGTGCGCAAGCACGTCACGGTCCCGGTGATCGCCTCCGGCGGCGCCGGCAAGCTCGCCGACTTCGCCCCGGCCGTCGAGGCCGGCGCGGACGCGGTGCTCGCGGCCTCCGTCTTCCACTTCGGCGATCTCCGGATCGGCGAGGTCAAGCAGGCGCTGAAGGAAGCGGGCCACGAGGTCCGCTGACCTTCGTTCCGCTTCTGGGAAGGGTCCCTTCGGGGGCCCTTCTTCTTTGCCGAGACACGCAAGAGAAGTTGTGCAATTTGTGTTGCGCAACTTTCCTTTCGTATCTACGGTCCTTGTCATGCCCTCCTCCGAGAACCGCCGGATCACCGACCTCGGCACCCTCAAGGCCGTCTCCCACCCGCTGCGCATGCGCCTCTACCGCGCCCTCTTCGTGGCACGCACCGCCACCGCGTCCCAGCTGGCCGAGCAGGTCGACGAGGCCGTCTCCCTCGTCAGCTACCACCTGCGCAAGCTCGCCGAGCACGGGCTCATCGAGGCCGCCGAGTCCCCGTCGGCCGACGGCCGCGAGAGGTGGTGGCAGCCGAGCTCGTACGGGGTGAGCATCCACGAGGAGGACGTCAAGGACACCCCGGAGCTGGCCGCCGCGAGCGATGCCCTCGGCCGCACTCTCAACGAGCAGCGCGCCGAGCTCCACCGGCGCTTCCTCGACGAGCGCCTGACCTGGTCCGACGCATGGCGCTCCGCCGCCGTCAGCTCCGAATGGCTGCCCCGCCTCACCGCCGCCGAACTCGCCGCCCTCGGCGAGGAGCTCGACGCGCTGCTCCAGAAGTACGACCAGCGGGCCCGCGCCGCCGAGGCCGCCGGCGACACCGAGGGCCGCGAGAACGTCGCCGTCCACCTGCACGGCTTCCCCTACCGGGGGACGGCGTGACCACCGCCGTCGCGGCCCCCTCGGTCCCCGCCCACAGGAGCCCCCAGGTCCTGCGCTGGCTCGGCGCCTACACCGCCTCCACGCTCGGCGACAGCGTCTACCACCTCGCCCTCTCCTGGACCGCCGTCACCAGCGGCACCCCCGCGCAGGCCGGGCTCGTCATGGCCGTCTCGGCCGTACCCCGCGCGATCCTCATGCTCTTCGGGGGAGTCGTCGCCGACCGGCTCGGCCCCCGCCGGGTCGTCATCGCCTCCGACACCGTCCGCTGCCTGGTCGTCCTCGGCCTGGCCGCCGCCCTCCTCCTCGCCGCCCCCGGCCTGTGGATCCTCGCCGCCGTCGCCCTCGTCTTCGGTGTCGTCGACGCCCTCTTCCTGCCGGCCATCGGTGCCCTGCCGCCCCGCGTCGCCGACCACGACCAGCTCGCCCGCGTCCAGGGCATGCGCGGTCTCGCCTACCGTCTCGGCGCGGTCCTCGGCGCCCCGCTCGGCGGCCTCGCCGTCGCCCTAGGCGGCCCGGCCACCGCCTTCGGCATCGCGGGGATCCTCTTCGCCCTCTCGCTGCCGCTGCTTCTCGGGCTCAGGCTCCGCCCCCTGCCGGAGGAGGACCGGGCGGGCGACAGGACCGCCCTGCGCGACCTCGCCGACGGCCTGCGCTACCTCCGCGGCCACCGGACGCTCGGCCCGCTGATGATCGTCGTCCTCCTCAGCGACCTCGGCTTCGTCGGCCCCCTCAACGTCGGCCTCGCCGTCCTCTCCGACCAGCGCGGCTGGGGCGCCTCCGGCATCGGCTGGGTCCTCGCAGGCTTCGGCGTCGGCGCGGGCGGCGCCTCCCTGCTGCTGACCGTCAAGGGACACGTCCCCCGGGCCGGGCTCGTGATGGGCTGGACCATGGCCGTCGGAGCCGTGTCCATCGGCGCCCTCGCGTACGTCCCCGCGCTGCCGCTCGCCGTGCTCACAGCGGTCTCCATCGGCCTGCTCGCCGGACTCTCCGGGGCCCTCTGCAACGCCCTCGTGCAGACCGAGTGCGACCCCGCCTACCTCGGCCGCGTCAGCGCCGTCTCCAGCCTCGGCAGCCTCGGACTCGCCCCGCTGAGCTTCCCGGTGACCGGGGCCGCCATCGGTGTCTGGGGCCCCGGCCCGGTCTTCGTGGTCAGCGCGGCGGTCTGCGCCCTGTCCGGCGTGTACGCCCTCGTGGTCCCGGCCCTCCGCCGCGCCGAACTGCCCGCCTGAGGCCTCAGAGCCCCAGCTGCTTCGTCTCCCGCAGCCGCTCGATCGCCTCGGGCTCCCCGTCCAGCGCCACCTTCGCCACGTCCTGGCGGCCGTACAGGTACATCATCAGCTCGCCCGGCTCCCCGGAGGCCGTCACCACCGGGGTGCCGCGGTGGGCCACCGCCGTCTGGCCGTTCGGACGGCGCAGCACCAGACCCACCGGCGCCTTGCGGCCCATCAGCCGGGCCATCTTCTCCAGCCGCGACCAGAGCGCGTCCGAGAAGACCGGGTCGAGCTCCCGCGCCGACCACTCGGGCTGCGCCCGGCGGACGTCCTCCGCGTGGACGTAGAACTCGACGACGTTCGCCCCCTCGTCCACCTGCTTGATCGTGAACGGGGAGAACTTCGGCGGCCCCGAACGGATGAGCTGGACCAGCTCCGCGTACGGCTTCTCCGCGAACTCCGCCGTCACCCGGTCCATCCGGTCCTTCAGCGCCGGGACGACCGCCCCCGCCGCCGCGTCGGGCCGCCGCTCGCGCACCACCACATGGGCGGCGAGGTCCCGCGTCCGCCACCCCTCGCACAGCGTCGGGGCGTCCGGGCCCGCCGCCTCCAACAGGTCCGCGAGCAGAAGCCGTTCACGTTTCGCATGGGTCGACATGCCCGTCAGCGTACGACCGGGGGCACCGCTCCGCCCAGAGGACGCCCCGCAGGGCAGGGAGCGGGACCGGGGAGGGTCCGGGCCGGGACCGGAGCGCGCGGGTCCGGGACGGGACCGGGGCAGGCCCGGGGCAGGTCCGCCCAGTGGACGCCTCGCCGGACACCCTCCCGGATCGCGGCACAATGGCGCCATGACCAGCACGCCCCGGACCCCCAGCGACCTCGACCCCGCCATCGCCGCCCGCCTCAAGCGCAGCGCCGACGGGCTCGTCCCCGCCATCGCCCAGCAGTACGACACCGGCGAGGTGCTGATGCTCGGCTGGATGGACGACGAGGCGCTCCACCGCACCCTCACCACCGGCCGCTGCACCTACTGGTCCCGCAGCCGGAACGAGTACTGGGTCAAGGGCGACACCTCCGGGCACGTCCAGCACGTCAAGTCCGTCGCCCTCGACTGCGACGCCGACACCCTCCTCGTCAAGGTCGACCAGGTCGGAGCCGCCTGCCACACCGGTGCCCGCACCTGCTTCGACGCCGACGTGCTCCCCGTATCCCAGTAAGGTCTGGCGCCATGGATCTCGAGACCTTCCGCAAGCTGGCGGCCGACCGCCGCGTCATCCCCGTCAGCCGCAGGCTCCTCGCGGACGGCGACACCCCGGTCGGGCTCTACCGCAAGCTCGCCGCCGAACGCCCCGGCACCTTCCTCCTCGAATCCGCGGAGAACGGCCGCAGCTGGTCCCGCTACTCCTTCATCGGCGTCCGCAGCGACGCGACCCTCACGGTCAAGGACGGCGAGGCCCACTGGCTCGGCACCCCGCCCGTCGGCGTCCCCGTCGACGGCGACCCGCTGGCCGCCCTGCGCGCCACCGTCGAGACCCTCCACACCCCCCGCGACCTCGCGGGCGGGATGCCGCCCTTCACCGGCGGCATGGTCGGCTACCTCGGCTACGACATCGTCCGGCGCCTGGAGAAGATCGGCGACTCCACCCGCGACGACCTGGAGCTCCCCGAGCTCACCATGCTCCTCACCAGCGACCTCGCGGTCCTCGACCACTGGGACGGCACGGTCCTCCTGATCGCCAACGCGATCAACCACAACGACCTGGAGACCGGCGTCGACGAGGCGTACGCGCACGCCGTCGCCCGCCTCGACGCCATGGAGGCCGACCTGGCCCGCCCGGTCGCCACCGCCCCCGCCGCCCTCCCCGACTCCGCGCTCCCGGAGTTCAGCGCCCTCTGGGGCGGCCCGGCCTACCAGGACGCCGTCGAGGACATCAAGGAGCGCATCCGCGCGGGCGAGGCCTTCCAGGTCGTCCCCTCCCAGCGCTTCGAGACCCCCTGCGCCGCCTCCGCCCTCGACGTCTACCGGGTCCTCCGGGCGACGAACCCGTCCCCGTACATGTATCTGCTCCGCTTCGAGAACGGCTTCGACATCGTCGGCTCCAGCCCCGAGGCGCTCGTCAAGGTCGAGGACGGCCACGCGATGCTCCACCCCATCGCCGGCACCCGCCACCGGGGAGCCACCCCCCAGGAGGACCACGACCTCGCCGAGGAACTCCTCGCCGACCCCAAGGAGCGCGCCGAGCACCTCATGCTCGTCGACCTCGGCCGCAACGACCTCGGCCGGGTCTGCGCCCCCGGCTCGGTGGAGGTCGTCGACTTCATGTCCGTCGAGCGGTACTCGCACGTCATGCACATCGTCTCCACCGTCACCGGCAAGGTCGCCGAAGGCCGTACCGCCTTCGACGTCCTCACCGCCTGCTTCCCGGCCGGCACGCTCTCCGGCGCGCCGAAGCCCCGCGCGATGCAGATCATCGAGGAACTCGAACCCTCCCGCCGCGGGCTCTACGGCGGATGTGTCGGTTATCTCGATTTCGCCGGTGACGCCGACACGGCCATCGCCATCCGTACGGCCCTGCTCCGCGACGGAACGGCATACGTGCAGGCCGGAGCGGGTGTCGTCGCCGACTCCGACCCCGTCGCCGAGGACAACGAGTGCCGCAACAAGGCCGCCGCCGTCCTCCGGGCCGTCCACACCGCCAACCGGATGAACGACCACTGAGCCGGTAGGGGATAGTGGGGTACGTGAGTGCCGTACCCGTACCCCAGCCCCGGGCCGCCCGCGCGGCCGTCCCCACCGGCGGACGCCGCAGCCTGGCCGCGGCGCTCCTCCTCGGCGCCCTGGGCGCCACCGTCGTCCTGCTCTCGGCCGGCCAGATCTGGGCCGAGGGCACCGCGTCCGTCGGCGGCGGCTCCATCCCCGTCGAGGCAGACGGCGGCACCGTCACCGGCGTCCCGACGGCCCTCGCGATCGTCGGGCTCGCCGCCCTCTTCGCCGTCTTCGCGGTCCGCCGCACCGGCCGCACCCTCGTCGCCGCGCTCCTCGCGCTCAGCGGCGCGGGCGCCGCGCTCGCCGCCGTCCTCGGCGCCTCCGACGCCTCCGCCCTGGACGCCGAGGCCGCCCGCATCAGCGGCGACAGCGCCGCCGCCGTCGCCGGCCTCACCCACACCGCCTGGCCGTACGTGACCGCCGCCGGCGCCGTCCTCATCCTGCTCGCCGGACTCCTCGCCCTGCGCTTCGGCACGACCTGGCCCGCGATGGGCGGCCGGTACGAGCGCTCCGGCGCGCCGCGCGCCGCGCGCAAGGCCGCCGCGGGCGCCACGGCCGACCCGGACCGGCCCGAGGACCTGTGGAAGGCCCTGGACCGCGGCGAGGACCCCACGCGCGGGGAGTGACCCCCGGGCCGCGCCGGTCGGGCCCGTGCGCGACGCGTGATCGTCCAGGCACCCCCGATTCATCCTCCCGCGCCCTTGTGCTGGAGAATGAGCCCCGAGTGTCCGCGCACGCGAGACCTCACCACCGAGCAACAGCAACGAGGAGCAACTCATGGCGGGCAGCGCCCACGGACACACCCCGGCCGCCTGGACCGGTGTCATCATCTCCTTCATCGGCTTCTGCATCGCCGGTGTCTTCATGGTGGCCGCCAACCTGCCCGGCTTCTGGGCTGGCGTGGGTGTCATCGTCCTCGGCGGCATCGTCGGCGGCGCGATGAAGGCGGCCGGCATGGGCATGCCGAAGGAGTCGGCGGCCGTCGCCGCCGCCCGCGAGGCCGCGACGGCGACCGCGAAGGCCGCGTCCTGACGCGACACGACGCACCCGAGAGCGCGGTCCGGCCTGCCGGGCTGCGCTCTCGCGCGTAAAGGGCGAGAATCACCGGGTGGACGCGCAGCCGACGGCCCAGGCCGAGACCGACGAGCCCCTCGCCCCCGCCCGTACGGGTGAGCCTGAGGGATCCGCGCCGTGGGGTCCCGCGCGGCCGGGGTCCGCGCCGTCGGGATCCGCGCCGTCGGGATCCGCGCCGCCGGGATCCGCGCCGCGGGGATCCGCGCCGTGGGGACCCGTACCCCCGCCGACGCCCCCGCGACCGCACTCGCTCGCGCGGCGGCTGCTCGCCCCCGTCGCCACGCTCGCCGGAGCCGTCGCCGCCTTCGCGTACGTCGGGACCGTCGACCCCAACGAACCGGGGCACTACCCCGTCTGCCCGACCCTGCGCTTCCTCGGCGTCTTCTGCCCCGGCTGCGGCGGCCTGCGCAGCGCCCACGCCTTCGCCCACGGCGACCTCGCCGCCGCCATGGGCTTCAACGCGCTCGCCGTCATCGGCTACGTCCTCTTCGCCGTCGTCATGGTCGCGTGGCTGATCCGCGCCGTTCGCGGGGTCCCGATGCGCCTCACGATCACCCCCGCCTGGTGGTGGGTGATCGGATCCGTACTCGCCGCGTTCACGCTGGTCCGCAACCTGCCCATCGGCGCGGCCCTCGCCCCCTGAGCCGCCGCCCCCCGAGCTTCCGCGCATCCCAGCAGATGGACGCCACGGCGGCCGATGCGGGCCTGGAGGCATCCTGCGGATAGGATCGACATGGCTCAACCTGGTTCTTCATCAGCATCACCGTCCCGGAAGGGGGCCCCTCGCGTGAGTGTGCTCGACGAGATCATCGACGGCGTGCGCGCCGACCTCGCAGAGCGGCAGGCGCGGGTCACCCTCGACGAGCTCAAGGAGCGCGCCGCCAAGGCGCCGCAGGCCAAGGACGGCGTCGCCGCACTGCGCGGAGACGGCGTCAAGGTGATCTGCGAGGTCAAGCGCTCCAGCCCGTCCAAGGGCGCGCTCGCCGCGATCGCCGACCCGGCCGGACTCGCCGCGGACTACGAGGCGGGCGGCGCGGCCGTCATCTCCGTCCTCACCGAACAGCGCCGCTTCGGCGGCTCCCTCGCCGACCTGGAGGCCGTGCGCGCCCGGGTCGACATCCCCGTCCTGCGCAAGGACTTCATCGTCACGGCGTACCAGCTCTGGGAGGCCCGGGCGTACGGAGCGGATCTCGCGCTCCTCATCGTCGCCGCCCTGGAGCAGGAGGCGCTGGTCTCCCTCATCGAGCGCGCCGAGTCCATCGGCCTGACCCCGCTGGTCGAGGTCCACGACGAGGAAGAGGTCGAGCGGGCGGTCGACGCGGGGGCGCGGATCATCGGCGTCAACGCGCGCAACCTCAAGACCCTCCAGGTCGACCGCACCACCTTCGAGCGCGTCGCCCCCGAGATCCCGGCCGGCATCGTCAAGATCGCCGAGTCCGGCGTCCGGGGTCCGCACGACCTCATCGCCTACGCCAACGCGGGCGCCGACGCGGTCCTGGTCGGCGAGTCCCTCGTCACCGGGCGCGACCCGAAGGCGGCCGTCGCCGACCTCGTCGCCGCCGGTGCCCACCCGGCCCTGCGCCACGGGCGGGGCTGACCTCACGATGACCGCGCGCCGCGCCACGCCGACCGACCCGGGCAGTGCCCCGGGCGGATCGGTCGTGCCCGCGGACGTCGCGGGGCGCCGCGGGCGGCTCCGTACCGCCGCGGCTCCCGTCTCCAAGCACGCCCCGCTGGCCAGGGGCTGCCGACCGCGTGGCTGCCGCGCGCCCGCCCGCCGTGTCCACGGCCGCCGGGTCCGGTACGTGATCGGCTCCGAGCCGGGCCAGGTCAACGGCATGCGATGGCGCCCGCGCCCCGCGCGCACCTTCTGACACCACCGTCACTCAGACGTCTTGAGCTTCGGTGCCTTCGCACCCCCTTGTGGGCTGCGCCCCGCCGTTTCGTTGTGGGCAGTCGTTCCGCTGGGGCGGAACGGGTGGGCACAACGGAACGGCGCCCCCTGCCGGGCCTAGGCTCCCGCGCCTGAACCCGCACCCCTGGTGCGGCGTGCATCGGATGCGGGTTCAGGCACAGGGAGCTGAGGCGCCGCGAGGGGCGCCGTCCCGTGTGCCCACCCGCCCCCAAGCTCTTCGAGCAGGGGGGACCCCCGGCCCTGCGGGACGACTGCCCACACGGGGGCCCGGCGGGCGCGGCCCGCAGTCCGGCTCGGGCGCGGTGTTGGTGGAGGTGAGAGGGTCGCGCGCATACGGTGACCATCTACCGCATACATCCCGGGGCACCCACCCCGCGAGGAGCATCCGCATGTCCATCAGCGAGTTCTTCATTCCCGACCCCGACGGTCAGGTCCCCAGCCCCGAGGGCTACTTCGGCGCCTACGGCGGCAAGTTCATCCCCGAGGCCCTCGTCGCCGCCGTCGACGAGGTCGCCGTCGAGTACGAGAAGGCCAAGGCCGACCCGGAGTTCGCCCGCGAGCTCAACGACCTCATGGTCAACTACACGGGCCGCCCGAGCGCCCTCACCGAGGTCCCCCGCTTCGCCGAGCACGCCGGCGGCGCCCGCGTCTTCCTCAAGCGCGAGGACCTCAACCACACCGGCTCGCACAAGATCAACAACGTGCTCGGCCAGGCCCTCCTGACCAAGCGCATGGGCAAGACGCGCGTCATCGCGGAGACCGGCGCCGGCCAGCACGGCGTCGCGACCGCCACCGCCTGCGCGCTCTTCGGCCTTGACTGCACCATCTACATGGGCGAGGTCGACACCCAGCGCCAGGCCCTCAACGTGGCCCGGATGCGGATGCTCGGCGCCGAGGTCATCGCCGTGAAGTCCGGCAGCCGTACCCTCAAGGACGCCATCAACGAGGCGTTCCGCGACTGGGTCGCCAACGTCGACAGGACCCACTACCTGTTCGGCACGGTCGCCGGCCCGCACCCCTTCCCCGCCATGGTCCGCGACTTCCACCGCGTCATCGGCGTCGAGGCCCGCCGCCAGATCCTGGAGCGCGCCGGCCGCCTCCCCGACGCGGCCATCGCCTGCGTCGGCGGCGGCTCGAACGCCATCGGCCTCTTCCACGCCTTCGTCCCCGACGCCGACGTGCGCCTGATCGGCTGCGAGCCGGCCGGCCACGGCGTCGAGACCGGCGAGCACGCGGCCACCCTCACCGCCGGCGAGCCCGGCATCCTGCACGGCTCGCGGTCGTACGTCCTCCAGGACGAGGAGGGCCAGATCACCGAGCCGTACTCGATCTCGGCCGGCCTCGACTACCCGGGCATCGGCCCGGAGCACGCGTACCTCAAGGACAGCGGCCGCGGCGAGTACCGCGCCGTCACCGACGACGCCGCCATGCAGGCCCTGCGCCTGCTCTCCCGTACCGAGGGCATCATCCCGGCCATCGAGTCGGCGCACGCCCTCGCCGGAGCCCTGGAGGTCGGAAAGGAGCTCGGCAAGGACGCCCTGCTCCTCGTCAACCTCTCCGGACGCGGCGACAAGGACATGGACACGGCGGCCCGCTACTTCGGCCTGTACGACAACGGCGACAAGCGCGACAACGGCGCCGAGGGGGGCTCCAAGTGACCACCGGGAACATTCAGCTGCTCAGCGACACCCTCGCCCAGGCGAAGGCCGAGGACCGGGCCGCGCTCATCGCGTACCTCCCGGCCGGCTTCCCGACCGTCGACGGCGGCATCGCGGCGATCAAGGCCGTCTTCGACGGCGGCGCCGACATCGTCGAGGTCGGGCTCCCGCACAGCGACCCGGTCCTCGACGGGCCCGTCATCCAGACCGCCGACGACATCGCCCTGCGCGGCGGCGTCAAGATCGCCGACGTCATGCGGACGGTCAAGGAGGCCCACGAGGCCACCGGCAAGCCGGTCCTCGTCATGACGTACTGGAACCCGATCGACCGGTACGGCATCGAGCGCTTCACCGAGGAGCTCGCCGCGGCCGGCGGCGCCGGCTGCATCCTGCCCGACCTGCCGGTCCAGGAGTCCGCCGTCTGGCGCGAGCACGCCGACAAGCACGGTCTCGCCACCGTCTTCGTCGTCGCGCCCAGCAGCAAGGACGAGCGCCTCGCCACCATCACGGCGGTCGGCTCCGGCTTCGTCTACGCCGCCTCGCTCATGGGGGTCACCGGCACCCGCGCGTCGGTCGGCGAGCAGGCCGCCGACCTCGTGCGCCGTACCCGCGCCACCGCTGATCTCCCCGTCTGCGTCGGACTCGGCGTCTCCAACGCCGAGCAGGCCAAGGAGGTCGCCGGCTTCGCCGACGGCGTCATCGTCGGCTCGGCCTTCGTCCAGCGGATCCTCGACGCCGACGGCGACGAGGCCAAGGGGCTGACCGCCGTAAGGGAACTGGCGGCCGAACTCGCGGCGGGCGTGCGCCGCGTTTCGTAGCGCCTTCGCCCATTCGGGTGGATCTGTGACCGGGGAGGCACGCACGTGCCTCCCCGGTTCGTTGCTGTGGGCGTGAGCGAGAAGAACCGTGGTGACGGTAAGGGGAGCGCGCGGGAGCGCCTCCAGCAGCAGCGCGAGCGCGACAAGGCCCGGGCCAAGCAGCGGCGCGTCCTCGTCGTGTCGGCGGCCGTGGTCGGCGTCCTCGGCCTCGCCGCCGTCGTCGGCGTGATCGCGGCGAACAGCGGCGACGACGGCGGCTCGGACAAGGCGGGCCCGGTGGTCTATCCGACGGGCTCCATCGAGGGCGACAAGCCGGCCATTCCCACGGGGAAGACGGACGCCCCGTCGACGCTCGCGATCTGGGAGGACTTCCGCTGCCCGGCGTGCGCCCAGTTCGAGACCGTCATGCGGGACACCATCCACGAGCTGGAGGCCTCGGGCGCGCTCAAGGCCGAGTACCACCTCGCCACCCTCATCGACGGGAACATGGGCGGCAGCGGCTCGCTCCGCGCGGCGAACGCCGCCGGGTGCGCGCAGGACGCCGGCAAGTTCACCGCGTACCACGACACGCTCTACAGCAACCAGCCGCCGGAGACGGACGACGCCTTCGGCAAGAACAGCAGGCTGATCGAGCTCGCGGCGAAGGTGCCGGGACTCGACACGGACACCTTCCGGAGCTGTGTGAACGACGGCACCCACGACAGCTGGGTGAAGAAGTCGAACGAGGCCTTCCAGAGCGGCGGCTTCCGGGGCACCCCGACCGTCCTGCTCAACGGTGAATCGATCTTCCCGACCAAGGGGAACGAGCAGATCTCCCCGGAGAACCTGAAGAAGTGGGTCGCCGAGGCCAACAAGGGCAAGAAGCCCGGCACGGCCACCCCCTCGGCCCCGGCGGCCTCCGCCTCGGCCTCCGCTCCGGCCTCTCCCTCGGCGGGTTAGTTACCCATACGTTGCCGGGTGGGCTGCCGCCCCGCCCGCCCGGCAAGGTAGCGTCGGTCCTGCCATGGACCTTGCCTACATTCCCAGCCCGTCGACCGGCGTGATCAACCTCGGACCGATCCCGCTGCGCGGCTATGCCTTCTGCATCATCATCGGTGTCTTCGTCGCCGTCTGGTACGGCAACAAGCGCTGGATCGCCCGGGGCGGCACCGCCGGCACCGTGGCCGACATCGCCGTCTGGGCGGTGCCCTTCGGCCTCGTCGGCGGACGCCTGTACCACGTCATCACCGACTACCAGCTGTACTTCAGCGAGGGTCAGGACTGGGTCGACGCCTTCAAGATCTGGGAGGGCGGCCTCGGCATCTGGGGCGCCATCGCGCTCGGCGCGGTGGGCGCCTGGATCGGCTGCCGCCGCCGGGGCATCCCGCTCCCGGCGTACGCGGACGCCATCGCGCCCGGCATCGCCCTCGCCCAGGCCATCGGCCGTTGGGGCAACTGGTTCAACCAGGAGCTCTACGGCAAGCCGACCGACCTCCCCTGGGCCCTGAAGATCACCGAGAGCGCGAACCGCGAGGCCGGGCTCTACCACCCGACCTTCCTCTACGAGTCGCTCTGGTGCGTCGGCGTCGCCGCCCTCGTCGTCTGGGCCGACCGCCGCTTCAAGCTCGGCCACGGCCGCGCCTTCGCGCTGTACGTCGCCGCGTACTGCGCGGGCCGCGGCTGGATCGAGTACATGCGCGTCGACGAGGCCCACCACATCCTCGGCCTGCGCCTGAACGTGTGGACGGCGATCATCGTCTTCCTGCTCGCCGTGGCCTACATCGTGATCTCGGCGCGGCTGCGTCCGGGACGCGAGGAGGTCGTGGAGCCGAAGGCGGCCGCGGCCGCCGCCGTCGCGAAGGACGGCGCCGAGCCGGCCGACGAGGCGGACGCGGTGGACGCGGTGGACGGTGAGCCGAAGGACGCGGAGGGCGCCTCCGAGGACGGCGAGCCGAAGGACGCCGAGGAGAACGGTGCCGGCAACGGTGCCGGCAACGGTGCCGACAACGGCGCCGGGTCGGCGGCCAAGGGCTGACCTGCCCGTCACCCCCGTCGTGAGAGGGCCGCCGGAACCACTGGGTTCCGGCGGCCCTCTCGTGTGTACGGGGTCAGGCCCAGGCCGTACGGGAGGCGAGGGCGAGGACCCGGTGGGCGCCCTCGACGACGGCCGCGTCCACGAAGCGGCCGTCCGGGAGGGCCAGGGCGCCGTGGCCCGCGGACGCGGCCGCCTCGACGACCTCGCGGGCCGCGTCGATCTCCTCGGCGGTGGGGAGGTAGGCCCGCTCGATGACGGGCAGCTGGCGGGGGTGGATCGCGGCCCGGCCGAGGAAGCCGAGGGACCGGCCCCGGGCGCAGTCGGCGGACAGCCCGTCGAGGTCGCCGACGTCGGGGTGCACCGACTGGGCCGGGGGCGGGAGGGCCGCCGCGCGGGCCGCGACGACCACGCGGCCGCGCGGCCAGTCGAGCCCGGCGTCGTCCCGTACGCCGAGGTCCGCGCGGAGGTCGGCCTCGCCGAGGGCGATGCCGCGGACGGCGGGGTGGGCGGTGGCGATGGCGTACGCGTGCTCCACGGCGAGGGCGTTCTCCAGGAGCGGATAGAGGGGGAGACCCGGGGCGAGCTCCGCGATCCGGTGGATGTCAGTGGCGTGTGTCACCTTGGGTACACGAAGACCGCGGAGGCCGGGGAGGAGGGCCAGGGTGGGGATGTCGCGCGGGGTGTGGACGCGGACGTGCACCGGGACGGGGTGGGCGTCGGCGAGGAGGTCGACCGTGGCGTCGAGGGCGTACGCCTTGCGGTGCGGGGCGACGGCGTCCTCCAGATCGACGATGACGACGTCGGCGCCGGAGGCGAGGGCCTTGCGGACGACCTCGGGGCGGTCCCCGGGGGCGTACAGCCAGGTGAGAGGCGTGTGCAGCCGGTCCGTGCCGCGGTCGGGGCCGCTCATACCGCTCCCTGGGTGCGGAGGGCGTCGATCTCGGCGGGGGTGAGGCCGAGTTCGGCGAGGACGGCGGTGGTGTCGGCGCCGTGCGGGCGGCCGGCCCAGCGGATCGCGCCGGGCGTCTCGGAGAGCCGGAAGAGGACGTTCTGCATCCTGATCGGCCCGAGCTCGGGGTCCTGGACCTCGGTGACGGTGTCCAGC
Source organism: Streptomyces sp. NPDC056144 (assembly GCF_042264145.1). Classification (NCBI taxonomy): domain Bacteria; kingdom Bacillati; phylum Actinomycetota; class Actinomycetes; order Kitasatosporales; family Streptomycetaceae; genus Streptomyces; species Streptomyces sp. NPDC056144. The sequence continues at coordinate 262,323 of NZ_JBHJVF010000007.1, forward strand.
GCGCGGAACTGCGGGTCGTCGAGGACGTCCCGGACGTCGTAGACGGGGGCGATGGCGGCCTCCGCCTTCTCGAAGGCGGCCATGGCCTCGTCGCGGGTGTGGCGGGCGATCCAGTCGCCGACGGCCTCGTCCAGGACGTCTGCGTGCGCGGCGCGGCCGGTGCCGTCGGCGAACCAGGGCTCCTCCGTCAGCTCCGGCCGGCCGACGAGCCGGAGGACACGCTCGGCGATCGACTGGGCGGAGGTGGAGACGGCGACCCAGGAGCCGTCGGCGGTCCGGTAGGTGTTGCGCGGAGCGTTGTTGCGGGAGCGGTTGCCGGTGCGGGGCTGGACGTAACCGAGCTGGTCGTACCAGAGGGGGTGGGGTCCGATGACGGAGAGCATCGGTTCGATGATCGCCATGTCGACGACCTGGCCGCGGCCGGTCGTGTTCCTCGCGGTGAGCGCGGTCATCACGGCGTACGCGGTGGCGAGGGCGGCGATGGAGTCGGCCAGGCCGAAGGGGGGAAGCGTGGGCGGGCCTTCGGGCTCGCCGGTGATGGCGGCGAAGCCGCTCATCGCCTCGGCGAGGGTGCCGAAGCCGGGGCGCCGGGCGTACGGGCCGAGCTGGCCGAATCCGGTGACGCGGGCGAGGACCAGACGCGGGTTGACGGCGGAGAGCTCCTCCCAGCCGAGGCCCCAGCGTTCCAGGGTGCCGGGGCGGAAGTTCTCGACGATCACGTCGGCTCCGGCGGCGAGGGAGAGGAGGGTCTCGCGGCCGCCCGGCGAAGAGAGATCGAGGGTGATGTTCCGCTTGTTCCGGCCGAGGACCTTCCACCACAGACCGACGCCGTCCTTGGCGGGGCCGTGGCCGCGCGACGGGTCGGGCTTGCGGGGGTGCTCGACCTTGACGACGTCGGCGCCGAAGTCGCCGAGGAGGGTGGCGGCGAGCGGACCGGCGAAGAGGGTCGCGAGGTCGAGGACGCGCAGCCCCTGGAGAGGTGCGGGGGCGGACGCGGGTGCGGGTGCGGGTGCGGGGGACGGGCTCATACGGCGTCGGCCTCCTGGGCGGTGAGGGAGCCGAAGGCCGCCTCGATCTCGGTCCGGTACGGCATCGAGGTCGACGCCCCCTCGCGCTGTACGGAGAGGGCGGCGGCGGCCTGCGCCCAGGCGAGGGCCTCCGGGACGGGGCGGCGCTCGCCGAGAGCGACCGCGAGGGCGCCGACGAACGTGTCCCCGGCGGCGGTCGTGTCCACGGCCGTGACGCGCGGCGCGGGGACGGTGAAGGGCTCGGTGCCGCGGGCCGCGTACAGGCTGCCGGCGGCCCCCAGGGTGACGACGACCTCGGGGACGTCCCGGAGCAGGGCCAGCGCGGCGGCGCGGGGGTCGGTCAGGCCGGTCAGGGCGGCGGCCTCGTGCTCGTTGGGGACGAGGAGGTCGGTGGCGGCGAGGAGTTCGGCGGGGAGGCGCTGGGCGGGGGCCGGGGTGAGGACGGTGCGGACGCCGAGGCGGCGGGCGGTCGCGGCGCCCTCCACGACGACGGAGAGGGGGAGTTCGAGCTGGAGGAGGAGGCTGTCGGCGGTGCCGATGAGGGCCTCGTCGCCGTGGCTGAGAGAGGTGACGGTGGCGTTGGCGCCGGGGACGACGACGATCGCGTTGCCGCCCTCGTCGTCGACGACGATGTGGGCCGTGCCGGAGGGGCCCTCGGCGGTGCGGAGGAGGTCCGTGTCGACGGCGCAGTGCTCCAGGTTGGCCCGGAGACGGGCGCCGAAGTCGTCGGCGCCCACCGCGCCGATGATCGCCACCTCGGCGCCGGCGCGGGCCGCGGCGACGGCCTGGTTGGCGCCCTTGCCGCCGGGGATCGTGCGGAAGGCGCGGCCGGTGACGGTCTCGCCCCGGGCCGGGGCCCTCGGGACGTAGGCGACGAGGTCCATGTTCGTGCTGCCGAGTACGACGATGCCGGTCATGGGCGTACAGCCTCCAGGAGGGTCAGTTCGGCGAGAGTGTCGAAGCCGATGCCGTCGAAGGACGCGACCGAGGTCGCGAGACGGTTCTTGAGAGGGGAGGTCCAGCGGTCGGGCAGCCGGTCGGGGTGACCGGCGAGCAGCCCGGCGACGGAGCCGGCGGTGGCGCCGTTGGAGTCGGTGTCCCAGCCGCCCGACACCGCCGCGCAGACCGACCGGGAGAAGTCGCCGTCGGCGTGGGTGAGGGCGGCGGCGAGGAGAGCGGCGTTCGGGACGGCATGCACCCAGTGGTACCCGCTGAGCGCGGCGTGGAGCCGGTCCACGACGGAGTCGAAGTCCGGGATGGCGCGGGCGGTCTCGATGCCGAGGCGGACGGCGCGGGCGAGCCGGGAGTCCGGGGGGACCACCCCGAGACCGTCGGCGAGCGCCCGGTGGACGTCGGCGGTGCCGGTGGCGGCGGTGGCGACGGTCGCCGCGACGAACATGGCGCCGTAGATGCCGTTCGCGGTGTGGGTGAGGGCCGCGTCCCGATGGGCCTGCGCGGCGGCGGCGACCGGATCCCCGGGATGCGTCCAGCCGTGGACGTCCGCACGGATCTGGGCGCCGATCCACTCGCGGAAGGGGTTGCGGTGCAGGGCCGTCAGCGGGGGTTCGACGCCGTCGAGGAGGTTGCGGTAGGCGACACGCTCGGCCGTGAAGGTGCGGCCGGCGGGGAGCTCGTCGAGCCAGAGGCGGGCGACGTCGGCGGTGGTGAAGTCGCGGCCGTACCGCTGGAGGAGCAGGAGGTTGAGGAGGGGGTAGTTGAGGTCGTCGTCCTCCGGCATGCCGTCGATGTTCTCGGCGAGCGAGGTCCCGGCGGAACGACGGTTCCAGGGGTGGGCGACGAGGAGCGCGGGGGGTACGCCGCGGGCGGTGAACCAGGTGCGCAGCGGCCAGTTGCCGGCGGCGCGGGCGAGGGCGCGGATGGCCGGGAGAGGAAGCTTCTCGACGGGCTTGCCGAGCAGACAGCCGACGGCCCGCCCGACCCAGGCGGCGTGCAGCCGGTCACGCAGGGCGGTGCCTTCCCCCACCCCGCCCCTCCCCGCAGCGCCAACCAGCGACTCCGCCGCGGGCCTGCCGGGCCCCGGGGCCCCCGCTGCTCCGCACGGGGGCTGGCCGGGGGTCGGCGCTTCGCGCGTCGCGTGCAGGGCTTCGGCCCTTGCCCGCTGGGGTGTCGGCGCTTCGCGTGACGCGCGGGGGGTTCCCGGTGGGGGAGCGTTCTGTGGGGTCGGGTGTGAGGGGAAGGGTGTTGTCGGTGGGGGTGTGGCCGGGGTTGTCAGGGACTGGATGTCCCTCAGGGCGGAGGGCTCTTGGAGGAGGGTGGGGAGGGGGAGGGTGGTCAGGGTGTCCAGGAGTTCCTGGGCCAGGGGGCGGAGGTCCGGGCGGGGGTGGGGGGAGGCGCCTGCCGACGGCGGGGCCGGGGGGCCGCCCGCCGTTGTCCAGCGGGCCGCCAGGGCGGTGGCGTCGCGGCCGTCCTCCCGGGCCTGGCGGAGTTCGTGGCCCACCAGGTCCTCCGGCTGGACCCAGGTCAGACGGAGCGTCACCGGGCCGTGCCCGTCAGGGCGGCGAAGGCCGACTCGTGGGCCCGGCGGCGGGCCGTGTCGCGGGCGTGGATCTCGTGGGCGACCGTCGTCAGCGCCCGCGCCGGGGCGTGCAGGTCCAGGCGGCTCGCCTCGGCCACCCGCTTCGCCCACTCCGCCGGCACCGTCGCCTCGCCGTGCAGCGCGCCCACGATCGCGCCCGCCATCGTGGCGATCGAGTCGCAGTCACGGCCGTAGTTGACCGCGCCCAGGACCGTACGCCGGAAGTCGCCCTCGCCGACGAGCAGCATGCCGAGCGCGATCGGCAGCTCCTCGATCGCGTGGAGGCGGGAGGGGCGGCGGGCGCCGAGGGAGGGGGAGCGGTAGTCGGGGCCGACCGAGTCGAAGGGGGCGACCGCCTCGCGGAGGGGGGTGAGGGCGGATTCGAAGTTCGTGTGGCGGCTCGCCACTTCGGCCACGGAGTCGATGGCCGCTCTCGTGCCGTCCTTCGCCAGGGACAGCGCCGTGTCGACGACCGAGCCCGGCGTCGCGTCCGGTGCGCACGCCGCCGCGACCGCCGCCGCGAAGACGCCCGCCGCCTCCCGTCCGTACGAGGACTGGTGCGCGCCCGCCACGTCGATCGCCTCGGCGTACGCGGCGGCCGGGTGGGCCGCGTTCACCAGGCCGACCGGCGCCATGTACATGGCCGCACCGCAGTTGACGATGTTTCCGGTGCCGGCCTCCCTGGGGTCCACGTGGCCGTAGTGCAGCCGGGCCACGAGCCACTTCTCCGCGAGGAAGATCCGCTGGAGGGGGAGGGCCTCCGCCTCCAGTTCCGGGATCCAGACGGGCGTGGTGGTGAGTTCGGGGACGAGGTGGTCCGCGACCGCGTACGCGTCCAGGTGGCCGCGGACCCTCTCGTACACCCTGATCAGCGCGTGGGTCATCAAGGTGTCGTCGGTGACGTGCCCGTCGCCCTTGTGGTACGGCGCGATGGGGCGGGCCGTGCGCCACGCGTCGCCGTTCCAGGGGCCGACGATGCCGGTGACCCTGCCGCCGTGACGTTCCAGGATCTGCTGGGGGGTGTACCCCTCGACGGGGCCGCCGAGCGCGTCGCCGACGGCGGCTCCGACGAGACTGCCGGTGATCCGGTCATCCAGTGTGGGTGTCATGTCGGAATTGTCCACCTGGGGTGGCCGGTTCCGTGGCTCTGAGGATCCCGGCGAGTTCCACCAGATCCGTACCGGCGAGACGGGGCAGCGCGCAGCCCGCGAGCGTCCGGCAGGCGTCCCGCCAGGTCCCCGGGACCGAACGGCCGCCGCCCAGCGCGCCGGTGAGCGCTCCGGCGAGGGCGGGGGCCGAGTCGGCGACCCGGGACAGACAGGCGGCGGCCGGGACCGCGGCCGTCATCTCGCCGCGCGCCGCGGTGGTGAGGGCGAGGGCGACGGGGACGGTCTCGGCGGCGGCGATGCCGTAGCTGTAGACGTGGTCGACGATCTGGTGCTCCAGGAGCGGCACCAGTTCGAAGGCCGAACTCGCGGTCCTGGCCAGCTTCACGGCGTACCGGGCGTTGCGGCCGATCTCGGTGACCGGCGGGAGCTCGTCGAGCGCCGCCTCCACGGCCTCGTCGGCCGTCGCCCCCGCGAGGGCGGCGGCGACGGCGGCGGCCACGGCGCGGGCGCCGTGGACCCCGTCCCCGTCCTGGGTGTACCGGGCGTCGAACTCGGCGAGTTCGGCGGCGGCGCGGGGGTCGCCGGGGTGGACGACCGCGAGGACGGCGGCACGGACACAGGCGGCGTCGTCGAAGTAGTGCGGGTTGTCGTGGCCGGTGGCGGGCGGGCGCAGGCCGGTCGCGAGGTTGCCGAGGCCGGCACGGACGGAGATGCGGGCACGGAGGGGGAGGACGGCGGACTCGACCTCGGGGGCGCGGTCGGCGGCGGCGGCGACCTGGCCGGCGAGGGCGTTCCAGGCGAGGTCGACGGCGGCGCGGAGGCGGCGGTCGGGGGGCAGCGTGGCGAAGGCGGGGCCCGAGGCGGTGAGGATCGCCTCGGCGGTGAAGGCGGCCCACTCGGCGTCGTCGGAAGGACCGAGGCGGAGGGGCTCGGGCGGCTGGTTGAGGGCGATGGGGACGGGGAGGGTGGTGGTGGCGTTCTGCTCCGCGAAGGTGTCGAGCTCGCGGGTGAGGCGGCGGGTCCATTCGGGCATGCGGGCGGCGCGGTGGCGGGCGGCGGGCCAGCCGGCGGCGTCGCCTGCGGCGATGCCGAGGAGGAGGCCTTCGACCGCTTCGCGCGAAGCGCGTCGGCCCTGCGGCGCGCCCTGCGGGGCGGGGGCCTGCTCCTTGGTGCCCGGCACCTGGGTGTGGCCCTCGGGGCCGGGGCTCTGTGTGCCGGCGCCCGGCGCCGGGGCGTGGCCCTCCGGGCCGAGGGGCTGTGTGTCGGCGCCCGGCACCAGGGGGCGGTCCGGCGCGAGCAGGCCCTGCGGGCCCGTACCCGGCAGCGCGGGGTGGTCCCGCGGGGCAAGGCGCGAGGAGCCGGTGTCCGGCAACGGGTGCTGTGCCCACCCTCCCCCAAGCTCTCGGCTTCGCTCGAGCAGGGGGGACCCCCTTCGCCCTGCGGGACGACTGCCCACAGCGGCGGTGGCGGGGGCCACTGCGGTGGCGCGGGGCCCCACAGAGGTGGCGCCAGGGCCCGCGGCGGCGGTGCGGGGACCTGCGGCGGTGGTGCCGGGGTCCACAGCGGCGGCATGGGGACCTGCGGCGATGGTGCCGGGGCCCGCAGCGGCGGCATGGGGGTCCGCGGCGATGGTGCCGGGGCCCACTGCGGCGGCGCGGGGGCCCGCGGCGGTGGTGCCGGGGTCCGCAGTGGCGATACCGGGGTGTCGGGTCTCGGTCGTGGGGGAGGGGGTGTCCTCGGTCGGGGGTGTCGGCGGGGGCGTGGGCATCAGGTGGTCGTCTCTTTCGTCAGGAGGTCCGCGATGGCGAGGACGTGGTGGCCGCGCATGGACGGGAGGCAGCTGCCCGTCACGGGGGCGATGGCCGCGGCCCAGTCGGACGGGATCGCGGTCACCCCGCCGAGCGCGCCGGCCAGCGCGCCGGCGACCGCGGCCGTCGTGTCGGCGTCGCGGCCCATGTTGACCGCGGTCAGGACCGCCGTGCGGAAGTCGCCGCGGGCCGCCGCGAAGGCGCCGAAGGCGAGGCCCACGGCCTCCGGGGCGAGGTCGGTCCAGGGGTAGCCGCCGATGACGACCGCCGAGCGGACCTGGCGTTCGCGGGTCAGCGGGTCCGGCTGGACGCGCTGGGCGGCCACCACCGCGCGGCGCAGGGAGCGGGCCGTCCAGGAGTCCATGGGGATCACGGAGAGGGCTGCCGCGATGACGGACGTGACCGTCGCGCCGGTCATGGCCGCGGCCACGCCCGCCGCGACCGCCTGGCCTCCGTAGATGCCCTCGCCCTCGTGGCTGACGCTGCCGTCGATGGCGACCAGGCGGGCCGCTTCCGCCGGGCGGCCGGCCGCGAAGACGCCGAAGGGGGCCGCGCGCATGGCGAGGCCGTCGCTCCACGCGTGGCGGTGCTGGGCGGAGATGGGGGCCGCGAGGCCCCGGCGGAGGTTTTCGAGGGTGCCGCGTTCCGAGAAGCCCGCGCCCCGGAACGGGCCTTCGTCGAGGTCGGCGATCCAGCGGTGCCAGGCCCGTTCGACGTGGTGGACGGTCAACGCCGAGCCGTGCCGGGCCAGAAGGAGCGCCGAGAAGATCGCGTACTCCGTGTCGTCGGTGCCGGCGGGGTTGTCCGTCACGAAGCCTTCGATGCGGCCCCACTTGCGGCGGATCTCCGAGGGCCGCATGTTCTCCGCGGGCGCGCCGAGCGCGTCGCCGACGGCGAGGCCGAGGAGCGCTCCCCTCGCCCGTTCGCGCGTGTCGCATGCGGTGGTGGTCGCCATGTCGCGGCCCCTTCCTCGGGTGGGGCGCGCACGGTCGGCGCCCCGATGCCTGGATCTGTGCCACCACGGGCCGCGAACTCGCCGAAGAAACGTCTCTGTCACCCGGCTGACACCGCGCCAGATGTGCCGCGGGAAGGCCAACTGCACTGAGGCAGGCCTTAGTAAGTACGGCCTGCCTTGCTGGCGGACCCCTTACATCGGGCGTATTTTCGATGCTGTTGGGGGCGGCGGGTGCAACCCGGCCCGCCGGAACGAGGGGAGAGTCATGTCCATCATCGAAGCTCAGGCGCCACTGCACGAGGCCCACCGCGACAACCACACGCACCGTGACGTGAACGGCGGTTGGCTGCGCCCCGCCGTCTTCGGCGCGATGGACGGACTGGTCTCCAACCTCGCCCTCATGACCGGCGTCGCGGGCGGCGCCGTCTCCTCGCAGACCGTCGTCATCACCGGGCTCGCGGGCCTCGCCGCCGGCGCCTTCTCGATGGCGGCCGGCGAGTACACCTCCGTCGCCTCGCAGCGCGAGCTCGTCCAGGCCGAACTGGACGTCGAGCGTCGCCAGTTGCGCAAGCACCCCGTCGACGAGATGGAGGAGCTCGCCGCGCTGTACGTGTCCCGGGGCGTCGAGCCCACGCTCGCCCGCGAGGTCGCGATGCAGCTCTCCCGCGACCCCGAGCAGGCGCTGGAGATCCACGCCCGCGAGGAGCTCGGCATCGACCCGGACGACCTGCCCTCGCCGGTCGTCGCGGCCGTCTCGTCCTTCGGCTCCTTCGCGCTCGGCGCGCTGCTGCCCGTCCTGCCGTACCTCCTCGGCGCCACGGCCCTCTGGCCCGCCGTCCTGCTCGCGCTCGTCGGGCTCTTCGCCTGCGGTGCGCTGGTGGCCCGGGTGACGGCGCGCGGCTGGCTCTTCAGCGGCATGCGGCAGCTCGTCCTGGGTGGTGCCGCGGCGGCCGTCACGTACGGGCTCGGCATGCTCCTCGGGGCCGCGTTGTAGCGCGGAGGAAGGGGAAGCGCGGATTCCGTACCTGTACGGAATCCGTACCCGTGCGGATTCCGTACCCGTGCGGATTCCGTACCCGTACGCACCACCGAGAGGCCCTCAAAAGGGGCCTCTCCGGCATTTCGGGGCGCGATTTCGGGACGTAAGCCCCGGAAGGGTTGTGACGTATATCCCTGGTCCGATCCGCCGTAGCGGTGAGACACTATGCGGGACGCAACATATGTAGCCGGTTACCCGGCGGTTTCGAACTCGTGACCAAGGGGAATGAGAAACCACGGCATGAGCGTCCCCCCGGGCAACGAAGCCCGTCCTTCCTTCTGATCCCTTCTCGCGGGACAGCCCTCTGTCTCCGTGCCCTCATGTCGGTGATTGTCCGCATGCTGGAACGAAGTATCCACTTCGCGAGAAGCAGGTCATCATGTAACCTGCACGAAATTTCGCCAGGGCCAACGTCGTCCCCGGCATCGCACATGCCACGACGACGACGGGAGAGCCGATGCGTTCCGACGCCTGGTCGCCCATGGACGGTCGCCCCGCTCAGCAGGGGATGTACGACCCCCGTAACGAACACGACGCCTGCGGTGTCGGGTTCGTGGCCACCCTCACCGGTGTAGCCAGCCACGCGCTGGTCGAGCAGGCGCTGACCGTTCTGCGCAATCTCGAACACCGCGGCGCCACCGGCTCCGAGCCCGACTCCGGTGACGGCGCCGGCATCCTGCTCCAGGTCCCGGACGCCTTCCTCCGCGAGGTCGCCGGGTTCGAGCTCCCCGAGGCCGGCGCGTACGCCGTCGGCATCGCCTTCCTCCCCGAGGACGGCACGGACGAGACCGTCTCGCGCATCGAGACGATCGCCGCCGAAGAGGGCCTCACCGTCCTCGGCTGGCGCGAGGTCCCCGTCGCCCCCGAGCTCCTCGGCGCCTCCGCCCGCGCCACGATGCCGGTCTTCCGCCAGCTCTTCGTCAAGGACGCCGACGGCACGGCCGAGGGCATCGTCCTCGACCGCAAGGCCTTCATCCTGCGCAAGCGCGCCGAGCGCGAGGCGGCGACGTACTTCCCGTCGCTCTCCGCCCGCACCGTCGTCTACAAGGGCATGCTCACCACCGGCCAGCTGGAGCCCTTCTTCCCGGACCTGTCGGACCGGCGCTTCGCCTCCGCGGTGTCCCTGGTCCACTCCCGGTTCTCCACCAACACCTTCCCGAGCTGGCCGCTGGCCCACCCGTACCGCTTCGTCGCGCACAACGGCGAGATCAACACGGTCAAGGGCAACCGGAACTGGATGACCGCCCGCGAGGCGCAGCTCGTCTCCACCACCTTCGGCGAGGGCTCGCTGGAGCGGATCTTCCCGATCTGCACCCCGGACGCCTCCGACTCCGCCTCCTTCGACGAGGTCCTGGAGCTCCTCCACCTCGGCGGACGCTCCCTGCCCCACGCGGTCCTGATGATGGTCCCGGAGGCGTGGGAGAACCACGAGACGATGGACCCGGCCCGCCGCGCCTTCTACCAGTACCACTCCACGATGATGGAGCCCTGGGACGGCCCGGCCTGCGTCACCTTCACCGACGGCGTCCAGGTCGGCGCGGTCCTCGACCGCAACGGTCTGCGCCCCGGCCGCTACTGGGTCACCGACGAGGGCCTCGTCGTCCTCTCCTCCGAGGTCGGCGTCCTCGACATCGACCCCGCCAAGGTCGTCCGCAAGGGCCGCCTCCAGCCCGGCAAGATGTTCCTCGTCGACACCGCCGAGCACCGCATCATCGAGGACGACGAGATCAAGGCCGCCCTCGCCGCCGAGCACCCGTACCAGGAGTGGCTGGAGACCGGGGAGATCGAGCTCTCCGACCTCCCCGAGCGCGAGCACATCGTGCACACCCACGCCTCGGTCACCCGCCGCCAGCAGACCTTCGGCTACACCGAGGAAGAGCTCCGCGTCATCCTCGCCCCGATGGCCCGCACCGCCGGCGAGCCGCTCGGCTCCATGGGCACGGACTCGCCGATCGCGGCCCTGTCCGCCCGCCCGCGGCTGCTCTTCGACTACTTCACCCAGCTCTTCGCGCAGGTCACCAACCCGCCGCTGGACGCCATCCGCGAAGAGCTCGTGACGAGCCTGCGCTCCTCGCTGGGCCCCCAGGGCAACCTGCTCGACCCGACCTCCGTGTCGTGCCGCAGCGTCACCCTGCCCTTCCCGGTGATCGACAACGACGAGCTCGCCAAGCTCATCCACATCAACGCCGACGGCGACATGCCCGGCATGAAGGCCGTCACGCTCTCCGGCCTCTACCGCGTCTCCGGCGGCGGCGAGGCCCTCGCCGCCCGCATCGAGGCCATCTGCGCCGAGGCCGACACCGCCATCGAGGGCGGCGCCCGCCTCATCGTGCTCTCCGACCGGCACTCCGACGCCGAGCACGCGCCGATCCCCTCGCTGCTCCTCACCTCGGCCGTCCACCACCACCTCATCCGCACCAAGCAGCGCACCAAGGTGGGTCTGCTGGTCGAGGCCGGTGACGTCCGCGAGGTCCACCACGTCGCCCTGCTCATCGGCTACGGCGCCGCGGCGGTCAACCCGTACCTCGCGATGGAGTCCGTCGAGGACCTGGTCCGCGCCGGCACCTTCATCGAGGGCCTGGAGCCCGAGCAGGCCATCCGGAACCTGATCTACGCGCTCGGCAAGGGCGTCCTCAAGGTCATGTCGAAGATGGGCATCTCCACCGTCGCCTCCTACCGCGGCGCCCAGGTCTTCGAGGCCGTCGGCCTCGACGAGACCTTCGTCGCCACGTACTTCCACGGCACGGCCACCAAGATCGGCGGCGCCGGTCTCGACGTCGTCGCCAAGGAGGTCGCCGCCCGCCACGTCAAGGCGTACCCCGTCTCCGGCGTCCCCTCGGCGCACCGCGCCCTGGAGATCGGCGGCGAGTACCAGTGGCGTCGCGAGGGCGAGCCGCACCTGTTCGACCCGGAGACCGTCTTCCGCCTGCAGCACGCCACGCGCACCAAGCGGTACGACATCTTCAAGAAGTACACGGACCGGGTGAACGAGCAGTCCGAGCGCCTCATGACGCTCCGCGGCCTCTTCGGCTTCGCCGCCGAGGGCCGGACCCCGATCCCGCTCGACGAGGTCGAGCCGGTCTCCGAGATCGTCAAGCGCTTCTCCACCGGCGCCATGTCGTACGGCTCCATCTCCCAGGAGGCGCACGAGACCCTCGCCGTCGCCATGAACCGGCTGGGCGCCAAGTCCAACACCGGTGAGGGCGGCGAGGACCCGGAGCGCCTGTACGACCCCGAGCGCCGCTCCGCGATCAAGCAGGTCGCCTCCGGCCGCTTCGGCGTCACCAGCGAGTACCTGGTCAACGCGGACGACATCCAGATCAAGATGGCGCAGGGCGCCAAGCCCGGCGAGGGCGGCCAGCTGCCCGGCCACAAGGTCTACCCGTGGGTCGCCAAGACGCGTCACTCGACGCCCGGCGTCGGCCTCATCTCGCCGCCGCCGCACCACGACATCTACTCCATCGAGGACCTGGCTCAGCTGATCCACGACCTCAAGAACGCCAACCCGGTCGCCCGCATCCACGTGAAGCTGGTCTCCGAGGTCGGCGTCGGCACGGTCGCCGCCGGTGTCTCCAAGGCCCACGCGGACGTCGTCCTCATCTCCGGCCACGACGGCGGTACGGGTGCCTCCCCGCTGACCTCCCTGAAGCACGCGGGCGGCCCCTGGGAGCTCGGCCTCGCCGAGACCCAGCAGACCCTGCTGCTCAACGGCCTGCGCGACCGGATCGTCGTCCAGACCGACGGCCAGCTCAAGACCGGCCGCGACGTGGTCATCGCCGCGCTGCTCGGCGCCGAGGAGTTCGGTTTCGCGACCGCGCCGCTCGTCGTCTCCGGCTGCGTCATGATGCGCGTCTGCCACCTGGACACCTGCCCGGTCGGCATCGCCACCCAGAACCCGGCGCTGCGCGAGCGGTTCTCCGGCAACCCCGAGTTCGTCGTCAACTTCTTCGAGTTCATCGCCGAAGAGGTCCGCGAGCTCCTCGCCGAGCTGGGCTTCCGCACCCTGGAAGAGGCCGTCGGCCACGCCGAGATCCTCGACACCAGCCGCGCGGTCACGCACTGGAAGGCGCAGGGCCTCGACCTGGAGCCGCTCTTCTACGTCCCCGAGCTCGGCGAGGGCGAGGTCCGCCACGCCCGGATCGAGCAGGACCACGGCCTGGAGAAGGCCCTCGACAACCAGCTGATCCAGCTGGCCGCCGAGGCCCTGAACGCCGCCTCCGCCGAGGAGGCCCAGCCGGTCCGCGCCCAGGTCGCGATCCGCAACATCAACCGGACCGTCGGCACCATGCTCGGCCACCAGGTGACGAAGAAGTTCGGCGGCGCCGGCCTCCCGGCCGACACCATCGACATCACCTTCACGGGCTCCGCCGGCCAGTCCTTCGGCGCCTTCCTGCCGGCCGGTGTCACCCTCCGCCTGGAGGGAGACGCCAACGACTACGTCGGCAAGGGCCTCTCCGGCGGCCGCGTGATCGTCCGCCCCGACCGGGGCGCCGACCACCTGGCCGAGTACTCCACCATCGCGGGCAACACCATCGGCTACGGCGCCACCGGCGGCGAGCTGTTCCTGCGGGGCCGCACCGGCGAGCGCTTCTGCGTCCGCAACTCCGGCGCCCTGGTCGTCTCGGAGGGCGTGGGCGACCACGGCTGCGAGTACATGACCGGCGGTACGGCGGTCGTCCTCGGCGAGACCGGACGCAACTTCGCGGCCGGCATGTCGGGCGGCGTCGCCTACGTCGTCGACCTCGACCGGGACCACGTCAACTCCGGCAACCTGGAGGCGATCGAGGCCCTGTCGGACGAGGACAAGGTGTGGCTGCACGAGGTCGTGCGCCGCCACCAGGAGGAGACCGGCTCGACGGTCGCCGCGAAGCTCCTCGCCGACTGGGACGCGAACGCGGACCGGTTCAGCAAGATCATCCCCACCACGTACAAGGCAGTGCTCGCCGCCAAGGACGCCGCTGAGCTCGCCGGTCTCTCCGAGACCGAGACCACCGAGAAGATGATGGAGGCTGCGTCCCATGGCTGACCCCAAGGGCTTCCTGACCACCGGGCGCGAAGTCGCCCAGACCCGACCGGTGAGCGAGCGGGTCAGGGACTGGAACGAGGTCTACGTTCCCGGCTCCCTGCTCCCGATCATCAGCAAGCAGGCCGGACGCTGCATGGACTGCGGCATCCCGTTCTGCCACAACGGCTGCCCCCTCGGGAACCTCATCCCCGAGTGGAACGACTACGCCTACCGCGAGGACTGGTCGGCGGCGCAGGAGCGCCTGCACGCCACCAACAACTTCCCGGAGTTCACCGGCCGCCTCTGCCCGGCGCCCTGCGAGTCCGCGTGCGTGCTCGGCATCAACCAGCCGGCCGTCACCATCAAGAACGTCGAGGTCTCGATCATCGACAAGGCCTGGGACGGGGGTGACGTCAAGCCGCAGGCGCCCGACCGCCTCTCCGGCAAGACCGTCGCCGTCATCGGCTCGGGCCCGGCGGGTCTCGCCGCCGCCCAGCAGCTGACCCGGGCCGGCCACACGGTCGCCGTCTACGAGCGCGCCGACCGCATCGGCGGCCTGCTCCGCTACGGCATCCCCGAGTTCAAGATGGAGAAGCGGCACATCAACCGCCGCATCGAGCAGATGCGCGCGGAGGGCACCAAGTTCCGCACGGGCGTCGAGATCGGCCGCGACATGCCGGCGACGGCGCTCCGCAACCGGTACGACGCGGTCGTCATCGCCGCCGGCGCCACCACCGCCCGCGACCTGCCCGTCCCGGGCCGGGAGCTGGCCGGCGTCTACCAGGCGATGGAGTACCTGCCGCTGGCCAACAAGGTCGTCGAGGGCGACTTCGTGGCCCCGCCGATCACCGCCGAGGGCAAGCACGTCGTCGTGATCGGCGGCGGCGACACCGGCGCCGACTGCGTCGGCACCGCCCACCGCCAGGGCGCGGCCTCGGTCACGCAGCTGGAGATCATGCCCAAGCCGGGCGACGAGCGGAACGCCGGCCAGCCCTGGCCGACCTTCCCCATGCTCTACAAGGTCACCTCGGCGCACGAGGAGGGCGGCGAGCGGGTCTACTCCGTCTCCACCACCCACTTCGAGGGCGACGAGGACGGCAACGTCCAGTTCCTCCACCTCATCGAGGTCGAGTTCGTCGACGGCAAGCTGACCCAGAAGCCGGGCACGGAGCGGAAGATCCCCGCCCAGCTCGTCACGCTGGCCATGGGCTTCACCGGCACCGACGTGGAGAACGGCCTCGTCGCGCAGTTTGGTCTGGACCTCGACGAGCGGGGTAACATCGCCCGGGACGCGGACTTCGCCACCAACGTCGACGGCGTGTTCGTCGCCGGTGACGCCGGCCGCGGCCAGTCCCTCATCGTGTGGGCCATCGCCGAGGGCCGTTCCGCCGCCCGTGGCGTGGACCGCTACCTCACCGGAGCCAGCTCGCTGCCGGCCCCGATCCGCCCGACGGACCGCGCGCTGACGGTCTGAGAGGCATCTTGAACGTCCCGTACAACGACGTACGGAACTGAGCACGGCGCCCCCCGAATGTCCCCGACCGGACGACTGGGAGGGCGCCGTGGCGCGTCCGGAACCGGCACGGCACCCCGACCCCGTACCCCGGTCCGGTCAGGCGACCTGACCGGGGTAGATCCACGTGATCAGCGAGGCCGCCGTCACGGCGAGGACGCCCACCAGGCCCATCCAGCGGGCCCGGCCCGTCGTCCGGACGACGGCGTCGGCCCGCTCCTTCTCGTACGTGAGCAGGAACTCCCCGTCGGTGAGCACCTCGGTGCCGGGCCGCTCGTGCACGGCCGAGACCAGCATCCAGGAGGCCAGGAGCAGCAGCAGGAACGCCCCGGTGAGCAGGCCGATCACCCACCACCTCGGCCCCGTGGTCATGTTCCCGATGTTCTCCTGCCCCTTCAGCACGAAGATCACCGTGAGGAGTCCGGTGAGCGTGGCGAGGAAGTTCCGGTAGCCCTCGGCCTGCTGGAGCGCCGCCCGCAGCCGCTCGGGCGGGTCGGCCATCGCCCGTCCCCGCAGCTCGGCCTGGAACAGCTGGTCGTCGCTGTACTCGCTCACAGGGACAACAGCCCCTGCGGCGGAACCGCGATCCAGAACGAGGCCCCGCAGCCGTCCGGGACCTCGGTGGGCCGCTCCAGGTGCCAGGTGGCGCACTGGCAGCGGGCGGGCCGTGGCTTCCCGGTGGCCAGCAGGTCCCTCAGCGACTGGAGGGAGCTCCTGCCCTTGGTGACGTACTGGGCGCCGGTGATGACCTTCCTGGTCTCGCACTGGCACTGGGGGCACGCGCCGACGGCCTCCACGCCGTCGTCACCGCTCCGCACCCGCCAGGTGAAGGTGGTGAGGGGCCGGCTCTCGGGATAGGGCCTGCGCTGGTACGGGATGGTGGTACTCACGACTCCGGTCCTCCGGGTGAGGGAACGACGAGCGAGAACAGCCGGGCGTAACGGCGGAGGATGTCACGGACGCCGTCCTCGGACTGCTCCGTCTCCTCGGCACAGAGAACGACGTGCGCGTCGGTGACGGTTCCCGCGACGGCGGGGGCGCGGCCGGTCAACTGCTCGGTGAGGACGATGACATCTCGCCAGCCAGGGACGATCTCCCTTTCCTCGCTCGTGGGTTCGGACGTGGTGATGTCGAGCCCGAGGCAGGCGAAGGGTGCGTACCGCTCGTACGTCTCGCCGAGCGTCCAGCCGAACCGGCCCGCCACGAGGACGAGTTCGAGGGGGCCGAGGGTGCCGGGGCCCAGGAGGTCGGGCTCGAAGGCGGCGAGGTCGAAGTCGGTGGGGACGAGGTCGGCGAGGGCCTCGGTGACCGTGCCGGGGACCGGGGGTCCGCCGAGACAGCGGTACGAGTCGACGGCCCGCGCGGTCTCGCCGAGGGCAGACCCCCGGTCCTGGGCCAGGGCGAGGAACTCCCGCACTTCCAGGCTTTCCCGGAAGACCCGCCTGCGGGCGCGGAAGCGGACCAGATGCTCCGCGTCGGCCTCGTGGGGCTCCAGGGCCTGGGCCTCGGCCGTGAGGTCGGGAAGCGGGAGGGGCAGCAGGACGCGGGAACTCGCCACGCTCTCCAGGATGTCGGCCAGGCTGGCCCGGACCGTGGCCGCGTACGCGAAGAACACGGGGACGCCGAAGTGGTCGGAGTCGACGTCCTCGGGGTCCCACTCCGCTACGTGGATGGCCAGGGTGAACCTGAGGAGGCCCTCGAGCTCGACGGAAAGGCACTCCACCTGCTCCAGCAGCGTCTCGACGGGGTCCTCCAGGCAGCCGAGCGCCTCCAGGTGGAGCAGCTCCCGGCGGATGTCGTCCCGCGTCGCGCGGTGGTGCCGGCGGTGGGCGTGGAACACCACGCGCCAGCCGGGATGCGTGACCGCGGATCCCTCCGTCGTGGGCCCCGTCTCCCGTGCCGCCTCCACGACCCAGTGGTCCGGGATCCACTCCGCGCACTCCTCGGGCACGTCCGGCGCGGACACCCCGGTGGCCGCCGTGAGCCGGGCGATCTGCTCCGCCACCTCCCCGAGCGGCCGGTTCAGCTCCGCCCCGCGTTCCAGGAGCTGGCGGACGCTGATCCGCCCCGGGGGCAGCCAGGGACCCAGGGCGTCTACGTCGCGCGACAGCAGTTTCTTCTCGAAGGCGCTGAGCTGGTCGCGGTCGAGCGTCTCCTGGGGCACGCTGTCGAGGGCCGGGACGCCCAGCGGCTTCAGCGTCGCGAGGCGTTCGACGAGGTGCCGCCGCTGCGCCGGCTGGGGTGCGGTCACCAGGAGGTCGACGAGGTTCGCGTACGGGTACGAGGGGTTGCGGGCGGACCCGACGAAGAGGCCCTCGGGCTCCAGGGGCTTCGCCGACAGGTCGACCGTGTCGAGGACGCTCGTGTCCGGGAGGTCGATCCCGAGGCGCGTCAGGGAGTGGAGGGCGGGCAGGAGCCGGGAGGGGGCCATGCCGCGAAGGGCGGCCACGGCCAGGAGCGGGGCGTGCGCCGCCGGATGCCGGTCGGGCCCCGCCTGCCCGGCACCCTCGTAGGCCTGGTGGAGGGTCACCGTTTCCAGGGTGGGTGTGCCGAAGGCGCGCAGCTCCTCCATGCTCGGCGGTACGGGGACGTGGGCGCCCGCGATGGCCCACCGGCGTAACGCCCGTACGGCCTTCGCCAGAGGGACGTCCGCGGCCAGGGCGGCCTCCAGGGTCGGCCCCCAGCCGGGATCGAACATCTGATTGGACATCAGGATCGCGTCGAGGCCGATCGGCTCGGGATAGTGGCCGGGCGTGAACGGTGTCCCGGGGGGCGGCAGCACTCCCAGGGCGACCGTCCGCCAGGCCCTGAGGAGTCTGGCCCTGGCGGACCAGCCGCGCTCCCTGGAGAGGAAGCCGTCCCAGGCCCGCGCATGGGCGGAGTCCATGGCGAACACTCCCGTACCGCGCAGCGGCACCCGCACGCTGGGGACCTGGAACTCGAAGAACTCCGATTCGAGTATGCCGACCGTCTCGGCGGGCAGGTGGTCCAGGAGACAGACGGCGAGCGGGGGCGTGCTGCCGGCCAGGTCCCACAGCCACGACAGGGAGAGCTCGTCGAGGGCGGCCGCCGCGGTCGGTGCCGCGTCGAGCAGCTCCCTCATCACCGCCTTCTCGTCGTACGAGACCAGCGAGTTCCGGTTGACGCTCGGTTCCGGACGGTGCCGCTCCCGGAGGCTGAAGACGTACCCCTCGGGGCGGGGGGCGTCCTCCACGAGGATGCCGTCGAGGATCAGCTGCCCCGCCCCCCGGACGATCCAGCATCCGTCGCTCGCCTTCACGGCCGGGCCGCCCCACTCCGAGCTGCGTTTGGCCGGGGCGTGCAGCTCCCCGGGCTCCCAGACGTCCCGGCTGATCTCCGCGCCGTCCGGCCCCAGCTCCACCGCCGTCACCCGGAACTCGCTCACCCACAGCACGCGGCGCAGCGTCGCCACCACCGAGGGCAGGTCCTCCTCCTCGCCCTCCTCCTGGTTGAGGTAGAGCCGGACGACGGTTCCCCCGTGGCCCGGCGGGCTGTCCGTCGCGCCGATCTGGAGCAGTCCGGAGCCCGACTGGACGGTGGCGCGGAGCGGGGTGGCCGTGCGGGACGGGTGGCCGTACTCGTCGACCGCCTCCGTGAGGACCGCGACCTCGTCGGCCAGCATGAAGTAGCTGAACACGCCGATGCCGAAACGGCTGTTGAGCGGGACGGGTTCGATGCCGACGCGCCGCCAGTTCCGCCGCTCCTGCACGTAGTCGGGGTCCTGCGCGTACCGCTTGCCCGCCCGGGCGAACATCGTCGTGAGCTTCTCCCGGCTCATCCCGGAGCCCTCGTCGCGGCACTCGATGTAGGGACGGTCCCCGTCGTACCCCTGGACGAAGTGGATCTCGGGCTCGCGGTCCGGGGCGGCGAACCCCTTCCGCTTCACGCCGTACTGGACGCGCTGCCGCCGGTGCCGGCAGGCGTCCAGGGCGTTCTGGTACAGCTCCCGTACGGCGAGGGTCCGGTCCCCGTACAGCTGGGTTCCCATGAGCAGCGGGCGGATCTCGTCCTCGGCGAGGCGGAAGCGCTCCAGTGGCACGGTGTAGCTCGCGTCGGACGGCTTGAGGCCCTCGGTCGTCACCTTGCGCGGTACGCCCCTGAGCAGGTCGGGCGCGCTGCGCCCCTCGGCGTGCCAGCGCCGGTGCAGTGCGCGGACGGAGGCGTCGGCCGTCGCCGCGAGCTCTTCCAGGGCGGCGTACAGCGCGGGGTGCGGGCAGGCGAGGCGCAGCACGTGGCGGGTGGTCCCGTCCTCCTCGACCGGCTCCCAGGCGCAGTCCGCGAGCGCCGCGACCACGGCGGCCGGGGCGAGGGGCCTGCGGGCGCCCAGGTGGTCGACGAGCACGCTCGACATGCGGCGGGGGTCGGCGGCGAGCAGCGCCGCGAGCCACAGCAGGTAGGCGAGCTCCCAGGCGCGCCAGCTGTTGCCGGGGACGGGACGCTCGGTGCGGCTCCAGCCCGGGGTGCTGGAGGCGTCGATGCGCGGGCTCGACCCCGGCGGGACCGTCATGTGCGGCAGGACGCGGCGGAGGTGCTCGTCCACCTCGGTGGGACGCGCGCCGGTCGGCCCCTCGGCGCCCGCGGACAGGGCCTGGACGGCCCGGTCGAGCAGCTTGTTCACGGACGGGTAGTCCCCGGTGCGGTCCCACAGCCGGTCCCAGTCGGCGATGAAGCGGTGCCGCAGCCAGTGGTCGGCGGCGGTGGCGGCGTCGGTGAGCTTCCGCTGCCGCAGCGATTCGGCCGTGTGGTGCACGCGTCCGTGCGCCCGGCAGATGTCGGCCGCCTCGTCGCACACCACCCGCTGGTGGCCCTCGGTGGGCTCCTTGCCCCGGCCGCCCTCCTCCAGCCGGTCGAGCCGGTCGGGCCGCAGCTGCGCCAGCTCGCCGAGCGCGATCGCGACCACGCCCTCGTGCACGAGGGGAGCGGCGAGCAGCGCCGCCGTCTCGGCGGGGGAGAGGAGTTCGCGGCCGGTGAGCCGGGCGGCCTCGACGAGGAGGCCGAGGCTGTCCACGACCCGGATCGGGTAGTCCGGGTCGCTCCAGGGCGTGGCGAGGGCCGCGTCCGTGCCGAGGCGGCTCTTCGCGACCTCGCGCGCCAGGTCCTCCAGCTCGTCCTTGATCCGTTGGTGCGTCCCGTCCTCGCCCGAGGTGTGCCGCCAGAGGGCGGAGCCGGTGATCGCCTGCGCCCAGCGTTCGGTCTGCTGGGTGCCGCGGCAGACGATCAGCTCGTCCTCCAGGGACGGCAGGCACTTGAAGTCGACCGTCGGAGAGGCCTCCGCGAGGTCGGCGGTCAGGTGATCCACCCGGCTCTGGACGTACTCCCGGACCTCACGGAAGGTCCGCGGCGCGCTGGTGTACGACAGGGCCTGGGAGAGGGCGATCCCGAAGTAACTGCCCTTGCGGGGGTCGGCGTAGGCCGGCTGCCCGCGCCCGCTCGCGCGGAGCCACGCCACGTCCCGGTAGCCGGCGGTCGCCAGCGGGGTCTCGTGGATTCCGGCGGGCGCGGACGCGTCCTCGGTACGGCAGGTGTCGAGGCAGACGACGACCTTGACGCCCTTGGGCACGGTGCCGAGCAGGGCCTCGGGGCTGACCTCCACGATCGTGTGCGAGATCAGGGCGCCGCTGGCGCGGACCTGGGCGGCGGAGGAGAGGAGGTACTCGCGCTCGCCGACGGAGACGCCGTGGCAGGAGAAGTAGAGGAAGGCGGTGTCCCCGGCGGAGCAGGAGAGGAGGAACCTCTCCACGGCCACCACGATCGACCCGGCGTCCGTGTCGCGCCAGGCCGGGTCGGGATGGCCGGAGTACAGGGTGTCGACCTCGTAGTCGGACTCGGCGAGGGCCGCGCGGACCAGTTCGATGTCGCGGTCGACGAAGTCGAGCGGGGGGAATCGCTCGGCGAGGACCTCGTCCCGTTCCAGGAACGGGGTCCTTCCGACTCCGATGAGCAGCGCCCGGCGCCTGCCGGTGGACGCCTCTTCGGACACGTGAGTCGTCGAGCTCACCCGTACCCCCAACTCCCTTGTGCGGCACGCACGGACGTCCATGATTCCAGAACGTCCGGGGCGCTGCCCTCACTCTCGCGCCCGGAGCCACGCCTCCATTCCGTCCAGGGCCGCGTCCGCCTCCGGCAGCAGCCCCGCCGCGCCGAGGAAGCCGTGGAAGACGCCCGTGTGGAGGTGGACGGCGGTCGGGACCCCGGCCGCGGCGAGGCGGCGGGCGTGGGCGAGGCCCTCGTCGCGCAGGAGGTCGCAGTCGGCGAGGACGAGGAGGGTCGGCGGGAGGCCGGTGAGGTCCGCTGCCAGTCCGGGGGACGCGGCGGCCGGGTCGCCGTCCGGGCCCAGGTACTGGTCCCAGTACCAGCGCATGTGGGCCAGGGTGTGGAAGTACCCCTCCGCGAAGATCCGGGCCGAGGCGCCCGCGAGACGGTGGTCGAGCACCGGGTAGACGAGCAGCTGCCCGGCGAGCTCCGGACCGCCGTCGTCGCGGGCGCGCAGGGCGGCGGCCGCCGCCAGGTTGCCGCCGCTGGAGTCGCCCGCGAGGACGAGCGGCCGCCCCGGGTACGTCTCCGCCGCCCACGCCAGGGCCGTGCGGACGTCGTCCTCGGCGGCCGGGAAGCGGTGCTCGGGCGCGCGCCGGTAGCCGACGGAGACGACGGTCGCGCCGGTACGGTCGGCCAGCGCGCGGCACAGCCGGTCGTGAGTGTCCAGGTCGCACAGGACCCAGCCGCCGCCGTGCGCGAAGACGATCACGAGGGTGCTCGTGCCCTCGTAGAGGCGGACGGGGACGCCGTGGGCCGAGACGTCCGCGGTCGGCTCCGGGCTCTCCCGTACCCCTGCCCTCGCCGCCGCCCGCAGCGCCTCCACCCCCGCCTCGGGGCGGGGGAACGCCGCCGACATCGCGTCGCACAACGCCCGCGCCGCCGGTGAGAGATGGTCCGTGGTCCGTCTCATGCCGTCGCCCCTCCGTCCACCGTGAACTCGGCGCCCGTCACGTACGAGGACGCGTCCGAGAGCAGGAAGAGGACCAGCGGCGCGACCTCCTCGGCCCGGCCCATCCGGCCGAGCGGCAGATGCGACCAGTCCCGGCCGGAGGCGGTCACCGCCGCCGTCATCGGCGTGTCCACCGCGCCCGGGTGGACGGAGTTCACGCGCACCCCGTACGGGGCCAGGTCGCGGGCCGAGGAACGGGTGAGGCCCCGCAGCCCGAACTTGCTCGCCCCGTAGGCCGCGTGCCCCGGGACGCCGGTCCGCCCGGCGGTCGAGGACACGTTCACGACCGAGCCGCCGCCCGCCTCGCGCAGGGCGGGGAGCACCGCCTGGGTGCCCAGGAACGGGCCCAGCAGGTTGACCCTGAGGAGGAGTTCGAAGTTCTCGTACGTCTCCGACTCCACCGGCGCGGTCCGCCACAGGGCCGCGTTGTTGACGAGCCCGTCGACCCGCCCGTACGCGGCGAGCGCGGTCGTGACGACCGTCCGCCACTCCTCGGCCGAGGTCACGTCGTGCCGTGCGAAGACGCCCGCGCCGCCGAGCCCCGCCGCGACCGCGCGGCCCTCCTCCTCCCGTACGTCGGTGAGGACCACCCGCGCCCCCGCCTCGGCGAGCAGCCGCGCCTCGGCGGCGCCCTGCCCGCGCGCCGCGCCCGTCACGATCACCACCTTGCCGTCCATGGCGCTCACGCGGTGCCGTCCAGGCCGCGGAAGTGCGGGATGACCTTCGTGCCCCACTGCCGGACGGTCTCCAGGCAGACCTCCTGCGGCACCGTCCCCATCTGGATGAGGCACATGACCTCGTCGACGCCGATCTCCCGCAGCCGCTCCACGTAGGCGATGGCGGTGTCCGCGTCCCCGTAGGCGTGGTCGGTGTTGTACGTGCCGGTGTCGACCGGCCGCGCGGGGATGTCGGCCTCGTGGAGGCGGGCGATCAGCGCGTCCCGCTCGCGGGCCAGCGCGCCCGTGTGGTCCTCGTCCTCCGCGTACCCGGTGGGCGCGGGTGCGCCGCCGTACCAGTGGGCGATCGACTCGGCGAAGAACCGCTGGCCGCGGGTGCCGAGCCGCAGGGCGCGGTCGGCGTCGTCGAGGACGATCGTCGGGCAGAGGGCGGAGAAGTGGTCGTTGACCACGGTGGAGACGAGGCGGGAGCCGTCGCGGGCGGCGCGGGCCTCGTCGTACACCGCCCGCATCGCGCGGACGTCCTCCGCGCCCGCGAAGCCCATCACCAGCGCGCCGATGCCGAGTTCGGCGGCCTGGCGGAGCGAGTCGTGCTGCGAGCAGGCCATGAAGAGCGGCGGGTGCGGGGTCTGGACGGGGCGGGGCAGGACCGCGCCGGGGCCGATGTCGAGCGAGCCGTGCCACTCGAACTCCGGCTCGCGCCAGGCGGCGGCGAGGATCCGCAGGGCCTCCTCGGTCTGCGGCCGGGTGTCCTCGGGGCGGACCCCGAACATCCGCATCTCCTGGCGGGTCGCGCCCCGCCCGGCGCCGACGTCGAGCCGGCCGCCGGAGAGGACGTCGAGCATGGCGGCGCGCTCGGCGACGCGGACGGGGTGCTGGTAGCCGAAGGGCATGGTGACGACGCCGTGGCCGACGCGGATCGTGCGGGTGCGGGCGGCGACCCAGGTCAGGAAGATCTCGGACGCGCTCATGTGGGCGTACTGGGTGAGGGAGTGGTGCTCGACCGCCCAGACCCGGTCGAAGCCCATCTCCTCGGCGAGGACGGCCTGTTCGACGCAGTCGTGGATGACCTGGTGTTCGCGGGCGGGGGTGGGGTCGACGAGCTGTGCTTCGAAGATCATGGAGAACTTCACGGGACGCTCCTCCCGAAGGGAATGGCCCCCGAAGGGCCTATGCCTAATCGAAATACTTCTAGCAGGCATAGGTGGGGGAGGGAAGAGAGCCGTAGACTCCGGAGCGTGGATGAAGCGACCGTTCCCGATCTGCCCGCGACCGGCTGGGCGGTGCTCGGACTGCTCTCCCACGAACGGGAGTTGTCGGGTTACGACGTCAAGAAGTGGTCCGACCGGTCCCTCGGCCTCTTCTACTGGAGCCCGTCCTTCAGCCAGATCTACAGCGAGCTGAAGCGCCTGGAGAGCAAGGGGTACGCGCGCTCGCGGCTCGTCGCCCCCGAGACCGGCAGCCGGGACAAGCGCGTCTACCGGATCACCGACGAGGGCCTCGCCGCCGTCCGCCTCTGGGCCCGTACGGCCCCGCTCGACCCGCCGGTCCTCAAGCACGGGCCGATGCTGCGGCTCTGGGTCGGCCACCTCGTCGAACCCGCCCGCATGCGGGAGATCCTGACGGCCCACCGGGAGTACGCCGAGACCATGCGGCGGCGGGCCGAGACGGACGCCGCCGACGCGGGGGCGGACGAGGCATGGGCGTACCCCCGGCTCACCCTGGTGTGGGCCGAGCGGTACTACGCGTCCGAACGCGACCTGGCCGGCGCCATGCTCGCGGACATCGGGAAACTGGAGGGGGAGGACGAGTAATGGCACTCAGCCTGCGGAAGGTCGAGGAGACCGCGCCCGCGCTGGTCAGTCTCTACAAGACGGCGGGAGACTCGGTCAGGCGGCACGGCATGGACGGCCAGCGGGCCGCCGTGTACCTGGTCGTCGACTACTCGGGGTCGATGAAGCCGTACTACAACAACGGGGCCGTCCAGGCCCTCGCCGACCGGGTCCTCGGCCTCGCGGCCCACTTCGACGACGACGGCCGCGTGCCCGTGGTCTTCTTCTCCACCGACATCGACGCCGAGACCGACATCCGCCTCGACGACCACGCCGGACGGATCGACCGGATCGTCTCCGGCCTCGGCCACATGGGCAAGACCAGCTACCACCTGGCCATGGACGCCGTCATCGACCACTACCTCGACAGCGGCTCCACCGCGCCCGCGCTCGTCGTCTTCCAGACCGACGGCGGCCCGATCAACAAGCTCGCCGCCGAGCGGTACGTGTGCAAGGCGGCGAAGCTGCCGCTCTTCTGGCAGTTCATCGGCTTCGGCGACCCCGGCAGCCGCCAGTTCGAGTTCCTCCGCAAGCTCGACGAACTCGCCGTGCCGGCGAAGCGGACCGTCGACAACGCCGGCTTCTTCCACGCGGGCCAGGACCCGAGCCGGGTCCCCGACGCCGAGCTGTACGACCGGCTCGTCGCCGACTTCCCGGCCTGGCTGGCCGCGGCCCGCGCGCAGGGCATCGTCCGGCCCTGACTCAGGCGACCTCCTTGTCGAGCCGCGCGAACTGCTCCTCGGTGAGGCGGACGTCCAGCGCGCCCAGGTTCTCCACCAGGTGCGCCGCCGAGGACGTGCCGGGGATGGGGAGGACGTGCGGGGCCCGGTGCAGCAGCCAGGCCAGGGCCGTCTGCGACGGGGTCGCGCCGACCTCCGCGGCGACCTCGGCCACCGGCCCGTCCGGTCCCGCGTGCCCGCCCATCGCGACCGGGAAGAAGGGGACGAACGCGATCCCGCGCCCGGCGGTGTGCTCGACGACCGCCTCGTGGTCCCGGGTCGCCAGGTTGTAGAGGTTCTGCACGGCCGCGATCGGCGCGACTGCCTCGGCCTCCTCCAGCTGCGCGACCGTCACCTCGGAGAGCCCGATGTGCCGGACCTTCCCCTCCTCCTGGAGCCGCTTCAGCGCGCCCACCTGCTCGGCGACCGGGTAGTTCTCGTCGAGCCGGTGCAGGTAGAGGAGGTCGATCCGCTCGGTACGGAGCCGGCGCAGGCTCAGCTCGGCCTGCTGGCGCAGGTAGGCGGGGTGGCCCAGCGGCACCCACTCGGTGGGGGAGGGACGGAGGACGCCGACCTTGGTGGCGACGGCGACCTCGTCCCCGTACGGGCCGAGCGCCTCGGCGAGGAGCTCCTCGCCGGCCCCGAGGGCGTACGAGTCGGCCGTGTCGAAGAGCGTGACACCGGCCTCGGCGGCGGTCCGCAGCAGGGAGAGGGCGGCGGCCCGGTCGGCGGGGGCGTTCCAGATGTGGGCCTCGGGGCCGGTCGGGTCGCCGGGGCGGCCGTCGGCGAGGCGCATGGTGCCGTAGCCGATGCGGCGGACCGGGAGGTCCCCGCCGAGCTGGAATATCGTCTGGTCGGTGGAGTTCGTGTTGTTCGTCATGCCCTGAACCGTAGGAGCTCACATGGATGTGAGGTTCAAGCGGAGACGGGCGAATGTGAGGGGGGTCACAGTGAAGATCGGTGAACTGGCACAGGAGACCGGAGTGAACGTCCGGCTGCTCCGCTACTACGAGGAGCAGGGCCTCCTCGCGTCCGAGCGCACCCCGGGCGGACAGCGGGTGTACGGCCCCGACGCCCCCGCCGTCGTCCGCCGCATCCGCGCCCTCCTCGGCGCCGGGCTGCCGACCCGGGTGATCTCCGAGGTCCTGGACTGCGTCTGCGGCAGCGAGGCGGAGATCGAGCCCTGCCTCAGCCCGATCCTCGTCGCCCAGCTCGACGCGATCGACGAGAGGATCCACGACCTCCAGGGCACCCGCTCCTCGCTCGCCGCGCTCGTGGCGGCGACCGAGGGCCGTCAACTCGCCGCCAGCGGCTGAAGGATGGGGAATGGGGAATCGGGTGGTCGCGGGCCGCGCGGGCGGGCGATCATGACCGCATGAGTTCTCTCGTGCGACACGTGACCATCGACTGTGCCGACCCCCACGCCCTGGCGACCTTCTGGGCCGCCGCGCTCGGCTCCCAGGTCTCCGAGGACGACAACCCCGGGGACGACGAGGCGCTCGTCGAGTCGGCCGGCGCGGGCCTCCTCTTCATCCGGGTCCCCGAGCCCAAGGCCCTGAAGAACCGCGTCCACCTCGACCTCCAGCCGCAGGACCGCACCCGCGACGAGGAGGTCGAGCGGCTCCTCGCCCTCGGCGCCACCCTCCTCGACGACCGCCGCGAGCCGGACGGCACCGGCTGGGCGACCCTGGGGGACCCCGAGGGCAACGAGTTCTGCGTGGAACGCAGCGCGGCGGAGCGCGCGGCGACCGCCTGACCCTGCCGGGAGCGCCCGTCCCGTCAGACCTCCTGGAGCACCAGGGCCCGGCAGTGGGCCGGGTCGCCCCAGGTGTCGCGGAGGGGGCGGGCCTTGCGGAGCCAGAGGGCGAGGTCCAGTTCCTCCGTGTAGCCGATGGCGCCGTGGACCTGGAGCGCGCTGCGGGCCGCCGCGTAACCGGCCTCGCCCGTCGCCACCTTGGCCGCCGCGAGGTCCGGGCTCGTGAAGGTGACGGCCGCGCCGAAGAGCAGCGGGCGCGCGAACTCCAGGGCGAGGAGGGTGTCGGCCAGGCGGTGCTTCACCGCCTGGAACGCGCCGATCGGCGCCCCGAACTGGGTGCGCCCGCGCGCGTACTCCACCGTGCGGTCGAGCAGGGCCGCCCCGACGCCCAGGGACTGCGCCGCCGTCGCCAGCATCGCCCACCGCCGGGCGTGCGCCGCCGCGGCCGTCACCGAGGGCCCCGCCGCGAGGAGTTCGCCGCCGGGCGCCGGGCGGGCGAGGCGGCGGGCCGGGTCGGCGGAGACACGGACCGGGCCGTGGCCGGGTGCCTGCCACAGCTCCTCGCCCCGTACGACGAGCACCGCGTCCGCCCGGTCCGCGTCCAGGGCGTAGAGCGAGGCCGGGGCCGTTGCTCCCGCTGCCCGTATCGCGAGCGTCGCCGTCACCTCGCCCGAGGCCAGGCCCGGCAGGAGGCGTTTGGCCGGGTCCTCCTCGCCGAGGCGGGCCAGCTCGGTCAGGAGCGCCGCCGCCGCGACCGTCTCCACCACCGGGCCGGGCACCGCGTGCCGGCCCAGCTCCACGAAGGCGTGGGCCAGTTCGACGGGGAGCGGGCCGACACCCTCGTACGCCTCCGGTACCGCGAGCGCGAAGACGCCCGCCTCCGCGAGCCGCCGCCACAGGGCCCGGCCGGGCGCCGGGTCGCCCGCGCCCCAGGCCCGTACCGCCGCCGGGGTGTCCGACGCGCCGAGCATCGCGTCCAGGGAGCGGGCGAAGGCCCGCTGCTCCTCGGTGGGCAGGAAGCTCATCAGCGGCGCCCCTTCGGCAGGCCGAGCAGCCGCTCGGCGATGATGTCGCGCTGGATCTCGTTGGTGCCCGCGTACAGCGGCCCGGCGAGCGAGAAGACGTACCCCTCGGCCCATTCGGTGTCCGCCAACTCGCCCTCCGCGCCCAGGAGATCGAGCGCCGTCTCGTGCAGCGCGAGGTCGTACTCCGACCAGAAGACCTTGTTCAGGCTCGACTCGGCGCCCGACGGGGCGCCCGTCGCCAGCCGCGCCGCCGCGCCCGCCGTGAACAGCTGGTAGGCCCGCGCCCCGATCACCGCGTCCGCGACCCGGTCCCGCAGCGCCGTGTCCGCCGGATCGCCCTCCTCCCGCCAGAGGCGTACGAGCCGGTCGGCGGCGGCCAGGAAGCGGCCGGGGGAGCGGAGCATGAGTCCGCGCTCGTTGCCCGTCGTCGACATCGCGATCCGCCAGCCCTGCCCGGGCTCGCCGATGACGTCCTCGTCGGGGACGAAGACCTCGTCGAGGAAGAGCTCCGCGAAGGCCGGTTTCCCGTCGAGCCGCCCGATCGGACGGACCGTCACGCCCGGCGCGCGCAGGTCGAACATCAGGTAGGTGAGGCCCCGGTGGGGCCGGTCCGCGTGCGGGTCGCTGCGGAAGATGCCGAAGGCCCGGTCGGCGAAGGCGGCCCGCGAGGACCAGGTCTTCTGCCCCGACAGCAGCCAGCCGCCGTCCGTCCGCACCGCGCGCGAGGTGAGCGAGGCCAGGTCGGAGCCGGCCTCCGGCTCGGACCAGGCCTGCGCCCAGATCGTCTCGCCGGTCGCCATCGATGGCAGGATCCGGGCCCGCTGCTCCGCCGTGCCGTGGTCGAACAGGGTCGGCGCGAGGAGCTGGATGCCGTTCTGCGAGACCCGGCCGGGCGCCCCGGCCGCCCAGTACTCCTCCTCGAAGACCAGCCACCGCGCCAGGTCGACGCCCCGGCCCCCGTACTCCTCCGGCCAGGACACCACCGACCAGCGCTCGGCGGCGAGTTCGGCCTCCCAGGCCCGGTGCGCGGCGAAACCCTCGCGGGTCTCCAGGGAGGGGAGGGGCGTGGCGGGGACGTGGGCGCGGAGCCACTCCCGTGCCTCCTCCCGGAAGGCCAACTCGGCCCGCGTGTACGAGAGGTCCATCGGCCCACCCCACCCTCAGCCGTTCCCTAACAAGTGTTTGGTAGGTTAACGTACGGCCATGAGCAGCGTCGAGGAGTTCCGGGCCGAGATACGGGGCTGGCTGACCACCCACCTCGCCGGCGAGTTCGCCGCCCTCAAGGGCCGCGGCGGACCCGGCCGCGAACACGAGGCCTTCGCCGAACGGCTCGCCTGGGAACGGCACATGGCCGACCACGGCTGGACCTGCGTCGGCTGGCCCGAGGAGTACGGCGGACGCGGCGCCACCGTCGCGCAGCAGATCGCCTTCCACGAGGAGTACGCCCTCGCCGACGCCCCCGCCCGCGTCAACCACATCGGCGAACAGCTCCTCGGCCCCACCCTCGTCGACCACGGCACGGACGAGCAGAAGGCCCGCTTCCTGCCCCCCATCCGCGCCGTCCAGGAACTGTGGTGCCAGGGCTACAGCGAACCCGGCGCCGGCTCCGACCTCGCCGGGGTCCGCACCCGCGCCACCCTCGAAGGCGGCCGCTGGGTCGTCAACGGCCAGAAGATCTGGACCTCCCTGGCCCACGAGTCCCAGTGGTGCTTCGTCCTCGCCCGCACCGAAGCGGGCTCCCGCCGCCACGCCGGACTCTCCTACCTGCTCGTCCCCCTCGACCAGCCCGGCGTCGAGATCCGGCCCATCGTCCAGCTCACCGGCACCAGCGAGTTCAACGAGGTCTTCTTCGACAACGCCGTCGCCGACGCCGCCCACGTCGTCGGCGCCCCCGGCGACGGCTGGCGCATCGCCATGGCCACCCTCGGCTACGAACGCGGCGTCTCCACCCTCGGCCAGCAGGTCGGCTTCCGCCGCGAACTCGACGCCCTCGTCGACCTCGCCCGCCGCAACGGCGCCGCCGACGACCCCGACATCCGCGACCGCCTCACCCGCGCCTGGACCGGCCTCGCCGCCATGCGCGCCGGAGCCCTCTGCGGCACCGACCCCTCCGCCGCCAAGCTGTACTGGTCCCACTGGCACCGCGACCTCGGCGAACTCGCCCTGGAGATCGGCGGCCCCGCCGCCACCCTCGCCGCCGGACCGCCCTACGACCTCGACGACCGCCAGCGGCTCTTCCTCTTCTCCCGCGCCGACACCGTCTACGCGGGCTCCAGCGAGATCCAGCGGAACATCATCGCCGAGCGGGTGCTCGGCCTCCCGAAGGAGCCGCGCCCATGACCCGTACCCCACCGCCCGCCTACGTCCCCGGCCACGGCCTCCTCGCCGGACGCACCGCCGTCGTCACCGCCGCCGCCGGAGCCGGCATCGGCGGCGCCACCGCCCGCCGCTTCCTCGAGGAAGGCGCCCGCGTCCTCGTCAGCGACGCCCACGCCCGCCGCCTCAAGGAGACCGAGCAGGCCCTCGCCGCCGAGTTCGGCGCCGGATCCGTCGCCGCCCAGCCCTGCGACGTCACCGACGACGCCCAGGTCCAGGCCCTCTACGACACCGCCGAACGGCTCCACGGCCGCCTCGACATCCTCGTCAACAACGCCGGACTCGGCGGCACCGCCGAACTCGCCGACATGACCGACGAACAGTGGGACCGCGTCCTCGACGTCACCCTCGGCGGCACCTTCCGCTGCACCCGCGCCGCGCTCCGCCGCTTCCGCGACTCCGGCACCGGCGGCGTCGTCGTCAACAACGCCAGCGTCGTCGGCTGGCGCGCCCAGACCGGACAGGCCCACTACGCCGCCGCCAAGGCCGGCGTCATGGCCCTCACCCGCTGCGCCGCCGTCGAGGCCGCCGCCTACGGCGTCCGCGTCAACGCCGTCTCCCCGTCCCTCGCCATGCACCCCCACCTCGCCAAGGTCACCACCACCGAACTCCTCGACGAACTCACCGCCCGCGAGGCCTTCGGCCGGTACGCCGAACCCTGGGAGATCGCCAACGTCATCGTCTTCCTCGCCGGCGACTACTCCTCGTACATGACCGGCGAGACCGTCTCCGTCAGCAGCCAGCGCGCGTAGGCCCGCCGTGGATGGGCCCAGAATGGTCAGGTGTCAGCCACCAAAGCCTCCAAGAAGAAGACCCAGGTGAGCGCCGCTCCCGAGCGGCGCCGCGAACTCCTCGACACGGCGGCCGAGGTCTTCGCCGCCCAGGGGTACAACGCCACCACCGTCCGCAAGATCGCGGACGCCGCCGGCATGCTCGCCGGCAGCCTCTACTACCACTTCGACTCCAAGGAGTCGATGCTCGACGAGATCCTCTCCAGCTTCCTCAACGAGCTGTGGGAGGGGTACGACGCCGTCCTCGACGCCGGACTCGGCCCCCGCGAGACCATCGAGGCCCTCGTCACCGAGTCCTTCCGGGAGATCGACCGGCACCGCGCCGCCGTCGCCATCTACCAGAAGGAGTCCCGGCACCTCACCGACCAGCCCCGCTTCCACTACCTCACGGACTCGCAGCGCAAGTTCGAGAAGGCCTGGCTCGGCACCCTGGAGCGCGGCGTCGCCGCCGGTGTCTTCCGCGCCGACCTCGACGTCCGGCTCACCTACCGCTTCGTGCGCGACACCGTCTGGGTCGCCGCGTCCTGGTACCGGCCCGACGGCCTGCACAGCCCGGAGGAGATCGCCCGCCAGTACCTGTCGATGGTCCTGGACGGAATCGCCGTACGACCGACCTGACCCAACGGAGGAGACGTCATGCCCGAGGCCTACATCGTCGAAGCGGTCCGCACCCCCGTGGGCCGACGGGGAGGCGGCCTCTCGGCCGTCCACCCCGCGGACCTCGGCGCCCACGTCCTGAACGCCCTCGTCACCCGCTCCGGCATCGACCCGGCCGCCGTCGAGGACGTCGTCTTCGGCTGCCTCGACACCGTCGGACCGCAGGCCGGCGACATCGCCCGTACGGCATGGCTGGCCGCCGGCCTCCCCGAGGAGGTCCCCGGCGTCACCGTCGACCGCCAGTGCGGCTCCTCCCAGCAGGCCGTCCACTTCGCCGCGCAGGGCGTCCTCTCCGGCACCCAGGACCTCGTCGTCGCCGGCGGCGTCCAGAACATGTCGATGATCCCCATCGCCTTCGCCTCCCGGCAGGCCGCCGACCCGCTCGGCCTCACCGGCGGCCCCTTCCACGGCAGCGAGGGCTGGCTCGCCCGCTACGGCGACCAGCCCGTCAACCAGTTCCACGGCGCCGAACTCATCGCCGCCAAGTGGGGGATCACTCGCGACGACCAGGAGGAGTTCGCCCTCCGCTCCCACCGGCGCGCCCTGCGCGCCATCGACGAGGGCCGCTTCGCCCGGGAGACCGCGGCGTACGGGGACGTCGCCGTCGACGAGGGCCCGCGCCGCGACACCAGCCGGGAGAAGATGGCCGGCCTGCGCCCCGTCGTCGAGGGCGGCACCATCACGGCCGCCTGCTCCTCGCAGGTCTCCGACGGCGCCGCCGCGATGCTCCTCGCGAGCGAGCGGGCCGTACGGGAACACGGGCTGACCCCCCGGGCCCGCGTCCACCACCTCTCCGTCCGCGGCGAGGACCCGATCCGGATGCTCTCCGCGCCCATACCGGCGACCGCCCACGCCCTGAAGAAGACCGGCCTCACCATCGACGACATCGACCTCGTCGAGATCAACGAGGCCTTCGCCCCCGTCGTCCTCGCCTGGCTCAAGGAGACCGGCGCCGACCCGGCCCGCGTCAACGTCAACGGCGGCGCGATCGCCCTCGGCCACCCGCTCGGCGCCACCGGAGTGAAGCTGATGACGACCCTCCTCCACGAGCTGGAACGCACGGGCGGCCGCTACGGCCTCCAGACCATGTGCGAGGGCGGTGGCCAGGCGAACGTCACCATCATCGAACGGCTGTGACCGGGGGCCGGGGCGGCTTTGATCAACGGCTTTGATCTTGCCGGGAGATGTGACCTCGGCCACGTAGCAGGGGCTGGGATGGGGTGATCTGTCACGCGATCGGCCGGGCGCACTATTCTTCAGATAGACAGCCGGAGCCGTGTCACGTGTTCCGGGACAACAGCCGGGGCCCGCATCGCGCAGGTGCGGGCCCCGGCTGTGCCGCGAGTACCGGCCAGGAAGGCACGCATGACCCGCTCCGAACGCCCCCACAAGCGCAGCCCCCGCACCGCCCAGGCGAAGTCCACGTCCCAGTCGAAGGCCCCCCGCGGTGGCCGTCGTCCCGCCGCGCCCCCGCCGCCGAGCGAGTTCACGCCGCCCGAGACGGTGACGCCCGCGCTCCCCGCCGTGGCCTCCTTCGCCGACCTGGACATGCCCGAGGGCCTCCTGCGGACGCTGGGCGAGCAGGGCGTCACGGAGCCGTTCCCGATCCAGGCCGCGACGCTCCCGAACTCCCTCGCCGGACGCGACGTCCTCGGCCGGGGCCGCACCGGCTCCGGCAAGACCCTCGCCTTCGGCCTCGCGCTCCTCGCCCGCACCGCCGGCCGCCGCGCCGAGCCGACCGCGCCCCTCGCGCTGGTCCTGGTGCCCACCCGCGAGCTCGCGCAGCAGGTGACCGACGCCCTCACCCCGTACGCCGGAGCCCTCCGCCTGCGGATCACCACCGTCGTCGGCGGCATGTCGATCTCCCGGCAGTCCTCCGCGCTCCGCCGCGGCGCCGAGGTCCTCATCGCCACCCCCGGCCGCCTCCACGACCTCATCGACCGCGGCGACTGCCGCCTCGACCAGGTCGCCGTCACCGTCCTCGACGAGGCCGACCAGATGGCCGACATGGGCTTCCTGCCCCAGGTCACCAAGCTCCTCAAGCAGGTCGAGCCCGGCGGTCAGCGGCTCCTCTTCTCGGCGACGCTCGACAAGAACATCGACAAGCTCGTCAAGATGTTCCTCGACGACCCGGTCGTGCACTCCGTCGACCCCTCGGCCGGCGCGGTCACCACGATGGAGCACCACGTCCTGTACGTCATGGACGAGACCGACAAGAAGGCCGTCACGCTGCGGATCGCGGCCCGCGACGGCCGCACGATCCTCTTCCTCGACACCAAGCGGTCCGTGGACCGGCTCGTGAAGCGGCTCCTCGCCAACGGCGTCCGCGCCTCGGGCCTGCACGGCGGACGTTCGCAGCCGCAGCGCAACCGCACCCTGGACCAGTTCAAGACCGGCCAGGTCACCACCCTCGTCGCGACGAACGTGGCGGCCCGCGGCATCCACGTCGACGACCTCGACATGGTCGTCAACGTGGACCCGCCGATGGACCACAAGGACTACCTGCACCGCGGTGGCCGCACCGCCCGCGCGGGTGAGTCCGGCAGCGTCTTCACCCTGGTCCTGCCCGAGCAGAAGCGCGACATGGGCCGCCTGATGTCGAACGCGGGGATCAGCCCGCGCACGGCGCAGATCAGGTCCAGCGACCAGGAGCTCACCGACCTGACCGGCGCCCGGGAGCCCTCCGGCGTCCCGGTGGTCGTCGAGGTCCCGCAGCCGACCCCGCCGCGCAAGGCGACGGGCACGGCCGGCGGCGGCAGCGGAAGCGGCCGCAGCCGCGGCCGTCGCCGCCCCGCCCCGGCGGGCACCGGCGGCGGTACGGCCCCGGCGGCGGGCTCCGGCCGCACCGCCGGGTCCGGCACGGGCGGGGGCCGCGGCTCCGGCACCGGTACGGGTACGGGCCGGGGCTCCGGTTCCGGCAACGGCGGCGGCGGCCGAGGCCGCCAGGGCGCCGGCGCGGGCCGTCAGCCCTCCGCCGCCGGTTCCGGCACGGGCGGCGGCCGCGGTGGCCGTCAGGCGTCCGGCACGAGCCGTTCCCGCAGCGCCACGAGCTCGCGGAACTCCAGGCCGAGGCCCTCGGACACGTAACGGAACAGGCTTCCGTAGGAGACCCGGACCTGGTCGAGAGCCGCGTCGAGGTACGCGTCGCGCACCTCCTGGAACGGCACGATCAGGTCCGGGTTCTGCATGAACCCGCCCAGCTTCAGCCCCTCGCGCACCTTCGCGTCGTACGCGCCGCGGATGGTGTTCGAGGCCAGGTAGTCGGCGCGCGCCGAGGACGCCGGGACACCGAGCAGGGTGAGGAGCAGGTAGCTCGTCCAGCCGGTGCGGTCCTTGCCCGAGGTGCAGTGCAGGAGCAGCGGCCCCCGGGCCGGGTCCGCGAGGTCCCGCAGGGTCGCGCCGAACGCGGCCCGGTTCCCCGCGTCGGTGACGAAGATCCGGTACACCTCGGTCATGAACGCGGCCGCCCGCCCGCCGCCCAGCATCTGCTCCTGCACCACCGGGTCGCGGGAGCCGATCGCCTGGAGGATCTTCGCGAACAGCCCGTTGTCGTTGGTCGGCCGGGCCACGGCGGCCGGACCGGCCGGGAGCCGGTCGGCCCCGTCGTACTGCACCTCCAGGGGGATCCGCAGGTCGACGACGGTGCCGAGGCCGAGCCCGGCGAGCGTCGTCACGTCGGCGTCGGTGAGCTTGCCGAGGGCGTCGCCCCGGTAGGCGAGCCCGTGCCGGACGCGTCCTCCGTCGTACGTGAGGTACCCGCCGAGGTCGCGCACGTTGACCGCGCCCTGGAGCGGGATCTGCCGGATGGCGTTCGCCGACCAGGGGCGCGGACGGCCCGCGTGGCCCGGGCGGGCCTGGGCGGCCGCCGCGGGCACGGCCGCGAAGAGGGCGGTCGCACCGCCGGTGGTGAGCAGCGCGCGTCGGGACAGGGGCATGGCTGGACTCCCTTACGGACTGACGGACGGACGCGCCGGGCAGGCGCCTCCGGCTGACGGACTCGGGTGGGGCAGCCGTGGGCGGTGCGGGGCCCGCGGGGTTGGGCGGCTAAGGGGTGGGGGCCGATGTCGGCTGTTCGACCCGCGGCAGCCGGCTGAGGACCTCCGCGGCCTCGGTCATGATCCGGGCGACCAGGTCCTCGCAGCTCGGAAGGTCGTCGATCACCCCCGCCACCTGCCCGGACGCCATGATCCCGAGGTCCGTACGGCCCTCGACCATGGACGCCCGCAGCAGCATCGGGGTGTTCGCGGCCAGGATGACCTGGCTCCACGAGAGGTCCTTGCCGTGGCGCATCGCCAGGCCGTCGCGGACCATCGCGGGCCAGGAGAGCCCGGACAGCCTCCGGAACCCCGCCGCCCGGCGCACGGCCGCCGCCAGGGCCCGTACCCGCCCCGCGTTCTCCAGGGAGGCCACGAGGTCGGTACGGAGCATCCGGTGCGGCAGCCCGTCGACGGCCGTCGTGACGGTGACGTCCTTGACCGTGGCGGCCAGGTAGCGGGCCTTGACCGCGTCCGGCACGGTCGAGTCGGAGGTCAGCAGGAACCGGGTGCCCATGGCGATCCCGGCCGCGCCCTGCGCGAGCGCGGCGATCAGGCCCCGCCCGTCGCGGAAGCCGCCGGCCGCGATCACCGGGATGTCCACCGCGTCCACGACCTGCGGCAGCAGGACGCTCGTCGCGACCTCGCCGGTGTGCCCGCCGCCCTCGCCGCCCTGGACGAGGACCGCGTCCACGCCCCAGGCGGCGACCTTCTCGGCGTGCCGCCGGGCGCCGACGGAGGGGATGACGACGACCCCGGCGTCCTTGAGCTCGGCGATCAGCTCCTTCGACGGGGCGAGGGCGAAGGAGGCGACCCGTACGCCCTCGTCGACGATGATCCGGACCCGCTCGCGGGCGTCGCCCGCGTCCGCGCGCAGGTTCACGCCGAACGGCCGGTCCGTGCGGGATTTCACCTCGCGGACGGCGGCGCGCAGCTCGTCCACGGTCATGGTCGCGGACGCCAGGATGCCGAGCGCGCCCGCGTTCGCGGTGGCCGAGACGAGCCGGGGGCCCGCGACCCAGCCCATGCCGGTCTGCACGATCGGGTGACGGACGCCGACGAGACGGGTGAGCGGGGTCTCCATGGCGACTGTCGGGGCCATCAGGACCTGACCTCGCGGTCCCGCAGGCCCTTCGGGTCGATCACCTCGCGGATCAGCCGCAGCTCCTCCGCGCTCGGCTCGCGGGTGTGCGGGACCGCGCCGCCGACGCCGCCCTCGGTGTCGGTCGCGAGCTCGAAGCCGGTCGCGGCCCGCACCTCGTCGACGCTCACACCGGGGTGGACGGAGACGAGCCGCATCCGGTGGTCGGGGGTCGCGAAGTCGAAGACGCCGAGGTCGCTGACGACCCGCACGAGCCGGTGGAAGGGCGCGTCGCCCGCGTGGTCGTAGCCGACCCCGCAGATCATGTCGACGCGCTCGACGAAGACCCGGGGCGAGTGCCGGGGGATCCAGTAACTCACCGGGTTGTTGAGGGTGTTGACCGGCGCGCCGCGCACGCCGAGGAGCTGGCGGGCGGGCCGCTCCCAGTCGCCGACGCAGGAGATGTTCTGGTTGCCGTACCGGTCGATCTGGCTCGCGCCCATCATCACGTGCCGCCGCCCGCCGGTGACCATGGCGAGGTGGCGGCGGTACGGCAGCCAGCCCTCCGGCCGCCCGTCGAGGCCGACGACCAGCGCCTCGCCGTCGGTGAGGAGGAGCTCGGGGGAGAAGGTCCGCTTGGCGAGCTTCGCGCCGACGGACGGGACGAGCCCCATCGGGCTGGCGAGGATCTCGCCCGCGCCGCGCCAGGCCTCGGCGCAGGCGATCGCGCAGTACTCGGCGCGGGTGACGGCGGTGGCTCCGGGGGTCTTCGCTTCGGTGGTCATCGCGGCTGCTCCTCGCGCTCGGCGTGCCAGGCGCGGACGGCGGCCTGGTAGTCGTCCTCGCTCTTCCCGTCCAGGAACCGGGCCGCGAACTCGGGCCAGGGGGTGGTCGCGTAGAGCTTCTGGAAGGGCTCGTCGCGGTCGTGGTCGGGGACGCAGGAGGTGAAGTGCGCCCCGTTCGGGGTCTCG
Organism: Streptomyces sp. NPDC056144; assembly: GCF_042264145.1. Classification (NCBI taxonomy): domain Bacteria; kingdom Bacillati; phylum Actinomycetota; class Actinomycetes; order Kitasatosporales; family Streptomycetaceae; genus Streptomyces; species Streptomyces sp. NPDC056144. Next base: position 300,241 of record NZ_JBHJVF010000007.1, read on the forward strand.
ACGACGCCGGTGACGCTGTGGCGGCTGACCAGGAGCGACTGGGGGACCGTGTCGGCGGGGAAGGAGTCCACGATCCGTTCGCAGGAGACGTACGCGGTGTCGGCGGCCTCGCAGAAGAGGTCGTCGAAGTACGGGTCGGGGCCCAGGTACTGGCCGTTGCCGAGCCGGTCGGCGCGGTTGACGTGGACGAGGGCGGCGTCCAGCCGGAGGGCGGGGACGGCGACGAACTCCTCCCCGTCGGCGTACGGCGAACGCACGGTCCGCAGCTCGGGGTTGACCCGCATGACGTCGGAGCCGATGCCGGCGCGGACGGGCAGGAACGGCAGCCGGTTGGCGGCGGCGTGCAGGCCCCACATGAACATGGCCTCGTCGAGCTCGGTCAGCGCGAGGGTGCCGTTCTCGCGGGCGGCCCGGAAGTGGGGTTCGAGGGGGACGGAGTCGAGGGTGACGAAGGGGGCGACGAGCCGCCTGATCCGCCCGGCGGCGGCGAGGAGGCCGACGTCGGGGCCGCCGTAGGAGACGACGGTGAGATCGGTGATCTCGGACCGGAGCAGCGCTCTGACCAGGGCCATGGGCTTGCGGCGCGAGCCCCAGCCGCCGATCCCGATCGTCATCCCGGAGCGCAGCCGCCCCACGACGTCCTCGGGGGACATCCTCTTGTCGGCGCTCATCGCGGGTCCTCCTTTCCGAAGGTGTCGCGGACCCGGTCGGCGACACCGCTGAGGTTGGCCTCGAAGGTGAAGCCCTGCTCGAAGCGGTAGCTGCGGCGGACGTCCACGGGGTCGATGCCGTTGATGGCGGCCTTGGCGAGCCGGATGAGCACCCCGTCCTTGGCGGCGATCTCCCCGGCCAGCTCCAGCGCGCCGTCGAGCAGTTCGTCGCGGGGGACGACCTTCCACACCGACCCGTGGGCGTGCAGCTCGGCGGCGGTCGCCGTCCGCGAGGTGTAGTACAGGGCCCGCATGAGGTGCTGCGGCACGAGCCGGGAGAGATGGGTGGCGGCGCCGAGCGCGCCCCGGTCCAGCTCGGGCAGGCCGAAGACGGCGTCCTCGGCGGCGACGATCGCGTCCGCGTTGCCGGCGAGCCCGATGCCGCCGCCCAGGCAGTGCCCGGCGACCGCCGCGACGACCGGCACCTCGCACTCGTACACGGCGGCGAAGGCCTCGGCGCAGCCGCCGTTCGCGCCGATCAGGGCGGAGTGGCCGGGGTCGCGCTGGAGCTCCTTGATGTCGACGCCCGCGTTGAAGCCGCGGCCCTCGGCGGCGAGGACGACGCAGCGGACCTCCGGGTCGCGGCCCGCGGTGCGGACGGCGTCGGCGAGCGCGTACCAGCCCTTGACGGGAAGGGCGTTGACGGGAGGGAAGTCGACGGTGACCAGGGCCACGCCGTCGGTGGGGCGAGAGGTGGAGACACCCATGAGCGGATCAGCTACCTTTCCACCAAACGTTTGTTAGGTGACCTGAGGAGGAAGGTAGCAGCCCATGGAGCTGGACGGGAGGGTCGTGCTCGTCACCGGCGGAACACGCGGCGTCGGTGCGGGCATCGCCCGCGCCTTCCTCCGGGCCGGCGCCCGGGTCGCCGTCTGCGCCCGCAGACCCCCGGACGCGCCGGTCGAAGCGGCGGGCCGCACCGCCGACTTCCACCCGCTGGACCTGCGGAACCCCGAAGCCGTACGCGACTTCTTCACCACCACCCTGACCGCCCGGTACGGCCGCCTCGACACCCTCGTGAACAACGCGGGCGGCACGCCGTACCGCCTCCTGGGGGAGGGGGAGGCCGAACGGCACGCGCGGGTCGTCGAACTGAACCTCACCGCCCCGCTCGCCGTCAGCCTCGCCGCGCACCCCCTGCTCCGGGCCGCGCGCGGCTCCGTCCTGATGATCGGCAGCGTCAGCGGCACCCGCCCCTCGCCCGGCACGGCCGCGTACGGCGCGGCCAAGGCGGGCCTGGAGAACCTCGCCCGCTCGATGGCCGTCGAATGGGCCCCCGAGGTCCGGGTCAACACCCTGGTCCTCGGCATGGTCAGGACCGAACTGTCCCACCTGCACTACGGCGACGAGGCCGGACTCGACGCCGTCGGCCGGACCGTCCCCCTCGGCCGGCTCGCCGCGCCCGACGAGATCGGCGACGCGGCCGTCTTCCTCGCCTCCGACCGGGCGGCGTACGTCTCGGGGGCCTCGCTCCTGGTGCACGGCGGCGGGGAACGGCCCGCCTTCCTCGACGCGGCAACAGCGAACAAGGAGAGCTGACATGACCGATGGACTGTGTGCGGGCCGCGTGGCGATCGTTACGGGAGCGGGCCGGGGCCTCGGCCGGGCCCACGCCCTCGCCTTCGCGGCGGAGGGCGCGAAGGTCGTCGTCAACGACCTCGGCGTCGGCCTCGACGGCCGCCCCGGCCCCGACAGCCCGGCGGCGGCGGTCGTCGAGGAGATCAGGGCGGCGGGCGGCGAGGCGGTCGCCCACGGCGGCGACATCGCGACCACCGAGGGCGCGGCCGGGCTGATCGCGACGGCGCTCGACGCCTACGGCCGTCTGGACACCCTCGTCAGCAACGCGGGCTTCCTCCGCGACCGGATGCTCGTCAACCTCGACGAGGAGGACTGGGACGCCGTCATGCGGGTCCACCTGAAGGGCCACTTCCTGCCCCTGAAGCACGCCTCCGCGCACTGGCGGGCCGAGACGAAGGCGGGCAGGACCCCGGAGGCCCGCGTCGTCCACACCACCTCGGGCGCGGGCCTCCTCGGCAGCGTCGGCCAAGGCAACTACGCGGCGGCGAAGGCCGGGATCGTCGGCCTGACCCTGGTCGCGGCGGCGGAAATGGCCCGGTACGGAGTCCAGGTCAACGCCATCGCCCCGGCGGCCCGCACCCGCATGACGGAACAGGTCTTCGAGGGCCTGGAAGCCCTCCCCGAGGACGTGTCCCCGCTGGTCGTCTGGCTCGGCTCCACCGCGTCGACGGGCGTGACCGGCCGCGTCTTCGAAGCGGAAGGAGGCCGCCTCACGGTCATGGAGGGCTGGCGCCCCGGCCCCACGGACCACCACCCCACCCGCCGCACCCCGACGGAAACGGGCGAGACGGCCCGTAAACTCCTGGCCGCCTCGGAGCCTCCGCACCCGGTGTACGGGGCCTGAGGCCCGACGACTCCGGCCCCGCTCCGGTCCCGCGCCGCCCCCGCTCCGGCCTCGCGCCGCCCCGCGTCGGCCCCGCGCCTGCCCCGACCCCGGTCCCGGTCCCGACCCCGGTCCCGACCCCGGTCCCGGTCCCGACCCCGGTCCCGGTCCCGACCCCGGTCCCGGTCCCGACCCCGGTCCCGGTCCCGACCCCGGTCCCGGTCCCGGTCCGGTCCCGGTCCCGACCCCGGTCCCGGTCCCGACCCCGGTCCCGGTCCCGGTCCCGGTCCCGGTCCCGGTCCGGTCCCGGACCGGTCCCGGACCGGACCGTCAGGCCCGGTGAAGCCCCCTCACCGGCACCGCGGGCTCGTCCACTCCAGGCGGGCTCGTACGCGGGCGTCGGCGATGTGTTCCAGGGCCGCCACGGCCGTTTCGCGGGCCGGGCCGTCCGGGTCGCCGTCGGCGAGGAGGGCCGCCAGGGCGTCCACCGCGCGGGGGTCCTGGCGGATGGCCAGGCCGCGGGCGGCCTCCGCGACCGTCTCCGGGTCCTCGTCGGACAGGCGTTCCGCCAGCCCCTCCCGGACGAGCGGGGTGTCGTCGGGCAGTTCCGCCAGCGCGAGCGTCGCCCAGTCCCGTACCCGCGCGTCGCCGTCCCGGCTCAGCGCGAGCAGCACCCCCAGCGCCTCCGTGTGGCCGGGCGGGACGATCCCGGCCAGCGCGCCCGCGACCGCCCGCCGTACCGCCGCGTCCGCGTGCCCCGCCGCCGCGAGGAGCTCCGGGACCGCGCTGGCGTCCCCGCACTCCCCGAGGGAGAGGACGGCGGAGAGGAGCGGCTCCCGTGCCGGGCCCGCCGTCAGACGCCGCAGCACCGGGACCGCGCTCGGGCCGAAGCCCGGCAGCGCCCCGAGGACCCGCGCGCCCAGCGCCTGCCGCAGCGGGTCGCGGTAGGCGCACCAGCCGGCCGCCGCCACGAACGTCTCCTCGTCCGCCCGCCCCGCCAGTACGTCGACCGCCGTCGTCCAGTCGTCGAGCGCCGGGTCCCCGCACCGCAACGCCCGCGCCGCCAGCTCCTCGTGCGCCGTCCGCAGCCCCATCGCCGCCTCCAGGAGCGTCGCGATCGCCGCGTGCCCCGTCTGCCGCTCGGCACTCCGCGACGGAGCCCCGTTCTCCCGCAGCAGGTCGACGACGACGGTGATCCCGCCGTCCTCCCGTACCCGCCGCACCACCGCCTCGTACGTCTGCCCGCCGTCGTTCCCCGCGACGAGCCCCCGCCGCAGCTCGGCCGCGATGTCCGCGCCGATCCACCGCCGCGCCTCCCGCAGCGCCGCCTCCCGCCCCGCCGCCTCGTGGTCGAGCAGCGCCCGTACGCACGAGGACGAGCCCCGCCGGGCCGCCGCGACCAGCGGCACGACCCCGTCAGGACCCGGCCGGTCCGGGTCGGCGCCGTGCTCCAGGAGCGCCCGCACCGTCTCGGTGTGCCCGAGCCCGACCGCCCACGCGAGGGCCGTGTAGCCGTACGCCTCCTCCTGGTCGGCGGCCGCCCCGCCCGCGAGCAGCGCCCGCACGACCCCGGTGTGCCCGCCGCAGGCGGCCCCGCACAGCGGCAGCCCGCCGGGGTCCTCGGCGGCGCGCCCCGGGTCCGCCCCGGCGGCGAGCAGCACCCGCACGATCCCCGGCTCGTTCCCGACGGCCGCCTGGTACAGCGCGGTCTCCCCGTCCTCGACTCCCTCGGGGTCGGCCCCGCCCCGCAGGGCCCGTACGGCCCCGTCCTCGTCCCCGGCCCGGATCGCGTCGAACAGCGTGCTCATGCACCGACCCTGACCCGCCGTCGGCGTATGGCGCAAATCCGTTCCGCGCGTCTCAGGCCGCGCAGTCCACGACCGAGCCGCACACCCCGCACCGCGCCCGCAGGCTCCGACCCGCCGGGACCCGCAGCCGCTGGCAGCAGACCGGGCAGCCGAAGGCGACCCCCGCCGCCGGCGCCCCGCCGTCGAAGGCGTACGGGGCGCCCGTCGCCGCCCGCCCGAGCCGCCGCTCCCTGCCGTACCGCCGCCGCTCCGCCCATCCCGCCCCGGCCAGCGGCGGCACCCGCCGCTCCCGCTCCGCCTCGGCCCGGCCCCGTACCCACGCCTCGTACGCCACCGCGCTCGTGAACCACGGCGACGGGTCCTCCCCGAAGACCTCCGCCCGCTTCGCGAGGACGTAGCCGAACTCCTCCGGCGTCAGGTAGCCGAGCCTCTGCCGCTCCACCCCGTCCCGCCGGTACGCGTCGAGCAGCAGCCACCCGGCACCCAGATAGGTGGTCACGACGTCCGTGAGGATCTCGTTCTCCGCCGTGCCGGGGAAGCCGAGGCCGAGCCGGTGCAGCAGCACATGGGTGATCTCGTGCGCGAGGGCCGCCCCGATGTCCCGGCGGCGCGTCCTGAACCGGTCGTTGAGCTCGACGAAGTACTCCGGCCCCGCCGCGAGCTCCACGGTCGCCGCGTGCTCCATCGGGCGGAAACTCGCCACCATCCGGGCCTCGGGCAGGCGAAGGTGCGCCACGAGCGTCCGGGCGACCCGCTGGGTCCCGAGGTGGAGGTCCTCCGCGTCGCCGATGGCCATGTCGGCGGCGGCCACGCTCAGCGGGTAGCGGCGGACGCCGTCGGGGGAGACGCGGCGGTAGAGCGCGGTGAGGGAGGCGCGGACGGCGGCGAGGTGCGGAAATCCGTGCACCACACGGTCGGCCCCATCGCGGTTCGGCATACCGGATCCCCCCTTCGTTCCACTGTACGGTCATCTCACCGGTTCTGGCCGAAAAGGCTTCCTTGTGGGGGCAGTTGGGCGATGTCCATAATCCGGACATGCCTTGACGGGCGCATGTCATGTCCATGTGGCACGCCATGTGGCACGTCGTGTCGCGCCATGCCACGCCCCCGCCGGGCCCCACCCCCCATGACAGAAGGAAGACGAGTGAAGAAGAACCGACTGGTCAGCGCCCTTCAGAAACTCGCCGCCGCGGGCGCCGTGGTCCTCGCCGCGGTCAGCCTCCAGCCCACCACCACCGCGTCCGCCGCCCCCGCCCCCGTCGTCGGCGGCGTCCGCGCCGCCCAGGGCGAGTTCCCCTGGATGGTCCGCCTCTCCATGGGCTGCGGAGGCTCCCTGCTCACCCCGCAGATCGTCCTCACCGCCGCCCACTGCGTCAGCGGCTCCGGAAACAACACCTCCATCACCGCCACCGCCGGGGTCGTCGACCTCCAGTCGAGCAGCGCCATCAAGGTGAAGTCCACCAAGGTCCTCCAGGCGCCCGGCTACAACGGCACCGGCAAGGACTGGGCCCTCATCAAGCTCGCCTCGCCGATCACCACGCTCCCCACGCTCAAGATCGCCGACACCACCGCGTACAACAACGGCACCTTCACCGTCGCCGGCTGGGGCGCCACCCGCGAGGGCGGCTCGCAGCAGCGCTACCTGCGCAAGGCGACCGTCCCCTTCGTCACCGACGCCGCGTGCCAGTCGGCGTACGGCGGCTCCCTCGTCCCCGGCGAGGAGATCTGCGCCGGATTCAACGAGGGCGGGGTCGACACCTGTCAGGGTGACTCCGGCGGCCCGATGTTCCGCAAGGACAACGCCGGTGCCTGGATCCAGGTCGGCATCGTGAGCTGGGGCGAGGGCTGCGCACGGCCCGGCTTCCCGGGCGTCTACACGGAGGTCTCGACCTTCGCCGCCGCGATCACCTCGGCCGCGGCGACGCTGTAGCCCCGCACGCGGAAACCCGGGGTGTACGGGGACGGGCCACCGCCCCCGTACACCTCACCCCACCAGCACCCCGGGCACCTCACCCCATCAGCACCCCGGGCACCTCACCCCACCACCACCTCGGGCACCCCGCCCTCCAGCGCCAGCACCCACACCTCGTTCGCGCCCTCCCGCAGCACCGGGCCCGGCACGAACAACGCCTCCTGAGGGCCCACCGACCAGTACCGGCCCAGGCAGAAACCGTTCACCCACACGAAGCCCCGACCCGCCCCCGGCAGCCGCAGCTCCGCGTCGCCCGGACCCGCCACGTCGAGGAACCCCCGGTGGAGCCCCGGATCCGACACGCCGGCCGCGGGCCCGAACGGCACCTCCGCCACCGCCCCCGCCCCGAACGCGTCCAGCCGCAGCCCCCGCGCCACCACCCCGTGCAGGTACTGCCGCTCGTGCCGCACCCCGCCCGTGATCCCCTTCGCCTCCGCCAGCCGCGGCCCGTAGTTGACCCGCCCGAGCGACTCCACCCACAGCTCCACCACCGCCGGGCCGGCCACCGGCTCCGCCAGCACCGCCTCCTCCGCGTCGAGCACCCCCGCCAGGACCCCGTCCACGTACACCGTCGCCCGGTCCCGCAGCCCCGTCACCCCCAGCGGATACGGCCGCCGGGGCCCCGGCACCGCCACCCGGTAACGGACCACCCCCCGGTCCACCCCCAGCTCCTCGAAGGACGGCGGCATCGGCGCCACCACCTCCTCGTCGCCGAGCACCTCCAGGACCTCCCCGAGCGCCGCCCACTCCCCGAGCCCGCCCCGCACCGGCCCACCGATCCGCACCGGCGGCTCCGGCACCTCCGGCAGCGGCCCGTCCGCGTACTCCGCGAACACCTCGCGGAACGCCCAGAACTTCTCCGTCGGCCGCCCCGCCTCGTCCACCGGCGCGTCGTAGTCGTACGAGGTCACCGTCGGCCGCAGCTCCCCGTCGTGCAGCTCACCCGTCCGGTTCGCCCCCGCCCATCCGCCCGCGTTCGTCCCGCCGTGCGCCATGTAGAGGTTGACCGACGCCCCGCACTCCAGGATCTCCCGCAGCGCCCCCGCCGCCTCCGCCGCCTCCCGCACCGCGTGCTCCGTGCCCCAGTGGTCGAACCAGCCGCACCAGAACTCCATGCACATCAGCGGCCCCGACGGACGGTGCCGCCGCAGCGTCGCGAACGCCTCCCGCGCCCCCGAACCGAAGTTCGCCGTCGCGAGGACCCCCGGCACCGAACCACCCGTCAGCATGTGGTCCTCGGGCCCGTCCGAGGTGAACAGCGGCACACTCACCCCGCACCTGCGCAGCAGCCCCGCCACCCACTCCAGATAGCCCCGGTCGCTCCCGTAACTCCCGTACTCGTTCTCCACCTGCACCATCAGCACCGGACCGCCCCGGTCCACCTGCCGCTCCACCACCTGCGGAAGCAGCCGCCGGAACCAGCCCCCCACCGGAGCGCAGAACTCCGGATCGAGCGTCCGGACACGCCGCCCCAGCGGCCCCGTCAGCCAGTGCGGCAGACCGCCGTTCTCCCACTCGGCACAGATGTACGGCCCCGGCCGCACGACCGCCCACAACCCGGCCCGCTCCACCGCGTCCAGGAACCGGCCGAGCGCCTCCACGTCCCCGTACCGCCCCGGCTCCGGCTCGTACAGGTTCCACGGCACATACGTCTCGACACAGTTGAGGCCCATCGCCCGCAGCATCCCGAGCCGGTGCTCCCACAGCTCCTCGTGCACGCGGAAGTAGTGCAGCGCCCCCGACAGCAGCCGCACCGGCCGCCCGTCGAGCAGAAAGTCCTCGTCACCCACAGCGAACGTGCTCATGCCTCACCCTCGCCCTCTGGCGGCGAGAGGGTCCATGGACAAAGATCGTCGCAGTTTGGACGTACGAGAGGGCGGGCCGCGCGATGTACCACACCTGGATGCGCTACTTCACGCCCAGCCCCGTCCACCACCGCCTCGGACTCGTCTGCCTCGGCGTCGGACTCCAGCACGGCACCCTCCCCACCGTCGGCCCCCGCACCCTCGACCACCACGTCGCCGTCCTCGTCTCCGCCGGCGGCGGCTGGTACCGCGGCGCCGACGGCCGCCGCACCACCGTCACCGCCCCCGCCCTCATCTGGCTCACCCCCGGCACCCCCCACCACTACGGCGCCGACCCCGCCACCGGCTGGGACGAGGCCTTCGTCGACTTCTCCGGGCCCGCCACCGCCACGTACACCGAACTCGGCTACATCGAACCCGACCGGCCCGTCGTCCCCCTCTCCGACGCCGCCCCCGCCCGCGCCGCCATCGGCCGCATCGCCCGCGCCGCCCGCCCCGGCAACCCCCTCCTCGAAGTCGAGACCGGCGCCGCCGTCCACGAACTCCTCGTCGCCCTCCGCCGTGCCCGCGCCGACACCAACGCCGACGGCGACCCCGTCCTCGCCGCCCTCGCCCGCGACGCCTGCCGGCCCCTCACCGTCGCCGAACACGCCGCCCGCCACGGCATGACCCCCGCCGAACTCCGCACCGCCGTCCGCCGCGCCGCCGGATGCAGCCCCAAGGACTACCTCCTCACCGTCCGCCTCGGCCGCGCCAAGGAACTCCTCGCCGCCACCGACCTCCCCGTCGCCGCCGTCGCCCGCCGCGTCGGCTACGACGACCCCGCCTACTTCTCCCGACTCTTCACCCGACGCGTCGGCACCGCGCCCATCCGCTTCCGCGAACAGCAGGGACGTACCGTCCCCGGCGGCTGGAGCGACCGGGTTCCGGATCCCGAACACCCGCCCACCATCGCCGGAAGATCCGTCTAAGCTCCGTGACCATGAGCGACACGAGCAACCCGAACGACACCGCGGCCGGCACCGCCGCCGGCACCGCCGCGGGAACCACCGCGGACGTCATGGCCGAGCTGACCCGCCTGCGCGAGAGCATCGACAACATCGACGCGGCCGTCGTCCACATGCTCGCCGAACGCTTCAAGTGCACCCAGCAGGTCGGCGTCCTCAAGGCCGCCCACCAGCTCCCGCCCGCCGACCCCGCCCGCGAGGCCCGCCAGATCGCCCGGCTGCGGGAACTCGCCGAGAGCGCCAGACTGGACCCGGCCTTCGCGGAGAAACTCCTCAACTTCATCATCGCCGAGGTCATCCGCCACCACGAGACGATCGCGGACGGAGCACGCTGATGGCACGCGTGACGGTCTTCACCCTCGGAGGCACGATCTCCGCGCGCGGCGGCGACGCCGCCCGCATGACCGGCCAGGAGGTCCTCGCCGAACTCGGCGCACCCCACGGCGCCGAGGTCACCCTGCGCGACTTCCGCCGCGTCCCCAGCTCCTCCCTCACCCACGAGGACCTCGCCGCCCTCGCCGACGAGATCCGGCGGACCGTCGCCGACGGCTCCGGCGTCGTCGTCGTCCAGGGCACCGACACCCTGGAGGAGACCGCCTTCCTCCTCGACCTCCTCTGCACCACCGAACAGCCCGTCGCCGTCACCGGCGCCATGCGCCGCCCCGACCTCCCCGGCGCCGACGGCCCCGCCAACCTCGCCGCCGCCCTGGCCGTCGCCGCCGACCCCGCCTGCCGGAACCTCGGCGTCCTCGTCGTCCTCGCCGACGAGATCCACGCCGCCCGCCACGCCCGCAAGACCCACACCACCTCGGTCGCCACCTTCGCCTCACCCGGCGCCGGCCCCCTCGGCGCCGTCATCGAGGGCGAACCCCGCGTCCTCCTCCGCCCCGCCGTCCCCAGCGCCCTCTGCCGCCTCTCCTTCGACCCGGCCGTCCGCGTCGCCCTCGTCACCCTCTCCCAGGGCGACCGCGGCGAACTCCTCGACGCCGTCGACGACCGCTTCCAGGGCCTCGTCGTCGCCGCCTTCGGCGCCGGACACGCCCCCACCTGGCTCGTCGAACCCCTCGCCGAGATCGCCCGCCGCATCCCCGTCGTCCTCGCCTCCCGCACCGGCGCCGGAACGACCCTCACCGAGACCTACCGCGGCCCCGGCTCCGAGTACGACCTCCTCCACCACGGCCTCATCCCCGCCGGACCCCTCGACCCCGCCAAGGCCCGCATCCTCCTCCACGCCCTGATCTCCAGCGGCGCGGCCGCCCCCACGGGCTACGACCGCCCCCGCATCACCGCCGCCTTCGCCCACCTGAACGGCTCAGGGCTGGCCTGAGGAGAAATCCATCAGGCAGCATGGCACCCATGTCCGTACTGACGCGCGACGAAGCGCAGACCCGTGCCCAGCTCCTCGACGTCCACCGCTACCAGGTGGACATCGACCTCACCACCGGCGCCGAGACCTTCGAGTCCACCAGCACCGTCCGATTCACCGCCCGCGCCGCCGGGGACACCTTCGTCGAGCTCAAGCCCGAGACCCTGCACTCCGCCACCCTCGACGGACAGGCCCTCGACACCGCCGCCCTCGACGGCAACCGCCTCCCCCTCACCCTCACCGAGGGCGAGCACGAGCTCCGCGTCGCCACCACCATGCGGTACTCCCGCACCGGCGAGGGCATGCACCGCTTCACGGACCCCACCGACGGCGAGTCCTACGTCTACACCCAGCTCTTCATGGAAGACGTCCAGCGCGTCTTCGCCGCCTTCGACCAGCCCGACCTCAAGGCCGTCTTCGAGCTGAGCGTCACCGCCCCCGAAGGCTGGACCGTCCTCGCCAACGGCATCACCGAGCAGCAGGCCGACGGCGTCTGGAAGGCCGCCGCCACCCCGCTCCTCTCCACCTACTTCGTCTGCGTCGCCGCCGGCCCCTGGCACAGCGTCCGCACCGAGCACGCCGGACTGCCCTTCGGCATCCACTGCCGCCGCTCCCTCGCCCCCCACCTCGACGCCGACGCCGACGAGATCATCGCCGTCACCAAGGCCTGCTTCGACCGCTTCCACGAGAAGTTCGACGAGCCCTACCCCTTCGACTCGTACGACCAGGCCTTCGTCCCCGAGTTCAACGCCGGCGCCATGGAGAACCCCGGACTCGTCACCTTCCGCGACGAGTTCGTCTTCCGCTCCGCCGTCACCGTCACCGAACGCCAGACCCGCGCCATGGTCATCGCCCACGAGATGGCCCACATGTGGTTCGGCGACCTCGTCACCCTCCGCTGGTGGGACGACATCTGGCTGAACGAGTCCTTCGCCGAGTACATGGGCTACCAGACCGTCAACGAAGCCTGCTCCGACCTCTTCCCCGACACCTGGGTCGACTTCGGCGTCACCCGCAAGGCCTGGGGCTACGAGGCCGACCAGCGCCCCTCCACCCACCCCGTCGCCCCGGACCCCGAGGCCGTCCCCGACACCGCCTCCGCGCTCCTCAACTTCGACGGCATCTCCTACGCCAAGGGCGCCTCCGCCCTCCGCCAGCTCGTCACCTGGCTCGGCGAGGACGACTTCCTCGCCGGCATCAACATCCACTTCAAGCGCCACAAGTTCGGCAACGCCACCCTCGCCGACTTCATCGACAACCTCGCCGCCGCCACCGACCGCGACGTCCACGCCTGGGCCGAACAGTGGCTCCGCACCACCGGCGTCGACACCCTCACCCCCCGCCTCGACGGCGAAGGCACCCGCTGGCAGCTCACCGTCGACCGCGACGGGAGCCGCCCCCACCGCATCGAGGCCGGCGTCTACGACCGCCGCCCCGACGGCGAACTCGTCCTCCGCGAACGCCACGTCCTCGACGTCCCGCAGGAAGCCCCCCTCGACCTCACCGGCCCCCGCCCGGCCCTCGTCGTCCTCAACGAGAACGACCTCACCTACACCAAGCTCCGCTTCGACGAGGTCTCCGAGGAGACCGCCCTCCGCGGCATCTCCCGCATCCCCGACGCCCTCACCCGCGCCGTCGTCTGGAACGCGCTCCGCGACATGGTCCGCGACGGCGTCCTCGAACCGGTCGCGTACCTGGAGACCGCCCTCGCGCACCTCCCCGAGGAGACCGAACTCGCCGTCGTCCAGGGCGTCCTCGGCTTCGCCCGCACGCAGATCGCCGACCGGTACGTCTCCGAGGCCGAGCGCCCCGCCGCCCTCGCCACCATCGGCGAGATCGCCCGCGCCCTCCTCCGCCGCACCGAGGACGGCGACGCGCCCGGCCTGCGCCTCACCGCCGTCCGCGCGTACATCGGCAGCGCCACCACCCCCGACAAGATCGCCTCCTGGCTGGAGGAGGGCACCGTCCACGGCGGCCCCGAACTCGACCCCGAACTCCGCTGGCAGATCCTCGCCCGCCTCGCCGTCCTCGGCGCCACCGACGAGACCGTGATCGCCGCCGAGCTGGAGCGCGACCCCAGCGCCACCGGCCAGGAGGGCGCCGCCCGCTGCCGCGCCTCCCTGCCCACCGCCGAGGCGAAGGCGGCCGCCTGGTCGGCCCTCTTCGACACCGACGACCTCTCCAACTACCTGTTCACCGCCACCGCCCTCGGCTTCTGGCAGCCCGAACACGCCGACCTCGTACGGGACTACATCCCCCGCTTCTACGAGGACGCCGCCGCCCTCGGCGCCCGCCGCGGCCCGGCCATGGCCGAAGCCGCGGGCCGCTACGCCTTCCCGTCCTACGCGATCGACGAGGCCTCCCTCACCCTCGGCGAATCCCACCTGGCCGGCGACTCCGTGATCCCGGCCCTCCACCGCAAGCTGGTCGACCAACTCGACGACCTCCGCCGAGCCCTGAAGACCCGCCAGGCCTGACACCCCTGCCGGGGCGCCGCTCGCAGTCGTCTGCGGGCGCCGCCCCGCCGTTCCGTCGCGGGCCGCGCCGCCGTTTCGTTGTGGGCAGTCGTTCCGCTGGGGCCGGGGGTCCCCCCTGCTCGCAGAGCTTGGGGGCGGGTGGGCACAACGGAACGGCACCCCCTGCCGGGCCTAGGCTCCCGCGCCTGAACCCGCACCCCGTGCACGTCGCACACCCGGTGCGGGCCAGGCACAGGACCCGGGCGAGGGACCCGCAGGGTCCCTCATTCGGGTCAAAGCCCCGAATGCCCCGGACAACGCCCCGCGAGGCCCGCCACGCTGTCGTCCATGCGTGCCGCACCCCCACCCCTCGCCGGCGACACCCCCGGCCCCGCCGCCCTCCGCCCCCTCCTGGACACCGTCCTCGACGCCCTCCACGAAGGAGCCCAGGCCAGGGGAGGCCCCCTCCCGGCAGGCGGACCGGACCAGGTCGCACGGCACGTGACGGCCGCCCTCGGAGCCGTACTCCCCGAACACGGCACCGACCCCCACGAGGCCCTGCGCACGCTCGTCCACGCCCTCGCCGAAGGCGCCGCCGACCCCGCCCACCCCCTCTGCGCCGCCCACCTCCACACACCCCCGCTCGCCCTCGCCGCCGCCGCCGACCTCGCGGCCTCCGCGCTCAACCCCTCGATGGACTCCTGGGACCAGGCCCCGGCCGCCTCCGCCCTGGAAGCGGCGGTCACGGCAGCCCTCGCCGCCGAGGTCTACCCCGGGGACCCGGACCCGGACCCGGACCCGGACCCCACCGCCCCCACCCCCGACGCCCTCGTCACCACCGGCGGCACCGAGTCCAACCAACTCGCCCTGCTCCTCGCGCGAGAACGCCACGGCCGCCAAGGCCACCGACTCCGCGTCGTCGTCGGCGCCAACGCCCACCACTCCTTCCACCGCGCCGCCTGGCTCCTCGGCCTCCCCGAACCGATCCCCGTCCCCACCCCCGACGGCATCCTGACCCCCGCTGCCCTGGCCGAAGCGCTCGCACGCACCCCCGGCCCCGCCCTCGCCGTCGCCACCGCCGGCACCACCGACGCCGGCCTCGTCGACCCGCTCACCGCCCTCGCCGACGTCTGCGAGGCCCACGGGGCCGACCTCCACGTCGACGCCGCCTACGGAGGCCCCGTCCTCCTCAGCCCGACGCACCGCCGGCTCCTCGACGGCCTCCACCGCGCCCGTACCGTCACCGTCGACCTCCACAAACTCGGCTGGCAGCCCGCCGCCGCCGGCCTCCTCGCCGTCCGCGACACCGCCGACCTCGCCGTACTCGGCCACACCGCCGACTACCTCAACGCCGACGACGACACCGAGGCCGGCCTCCCCGACCTCCTCGGCCGCTCCCTGCGCACCACCCGCCGCCCCGACGTCCTCAAGACCGCCGTCACCCTCCGCGCCCTCGGCCGCACCGGCCTCGCCGCCCTCGTCGACACCTGCATGGAACGCGCCCAGGACCTCGCCGACCTCGTCGAGAAGACCCCCGGCCTCGACCTCAGGGCCCGCCCCACCCTCACCACCGTCCTCTTCCGCCCCAGCGGCGCCCCCGACCCGGCCGTCGCCGCGATCCGTCGCACCCTCCTCGCCGAGGGCCGTGCCGTCCTCGGCCGCGCCGAGGCCGACGGCCGCCTGTGGCTCAAGGCCACCCTGCTCAACCCCCACGCCACCCCCGACGACCTCGCACAGCTCATCACCCTCGTGGAAGGCAGCACGCACCGATGACCGGCAGCACCACCCCCACCCCCGACCCCGCACCCCAGGACCTCGACCAGCCCCACGACCTCGTCGGCATCGGCATCGGCCCCTTCAACCTCTCCCTCGCCGCCCTCGCCCACGGCATCCCCGGCGGCATCGCCGCCACCTTCTACGAGCAGAAGCCCGCCTTCCACTGGCACCCCGGCCTCCTCCTCGACGGCGCCACCCTCCAGGTCCCCTTCCTCGCCGACCTCGTCACCCTCGCCGACCCCGCCAGCCCCTGGACCTTCCTCAACTACCTCAAGAGCCGCGAGCGCCTCTTCCCCTTCTACTTCGCCGAGAAGTTCCACATCCAGCGCGCCGAGTACGACGCCTACTGCCGCTGGGTCAGCGAACGCCTCCCCGGCCTCCACTTCGGCCACCAGGTCGACTCCGTCCGCTGGAACCCCGAACGCCGCCTCTTCGAAGTCGACTTCACCCAGATCGACCCCACCGGCGAAGCCGAGGCCCTCGGCCGCGCCTACACCCGCAACGTCGTCCTCGGCGTCGGCACCGAGCCCTACGTCCCCGAACCGCTGCGCCCCCTCGCCGACGCCCCCGGCGTCCCCGTCGTCCACTCCGCCGACTACCTCACCCACCGCGAGACGCTCCTGCGCGCCGGCCACGTCACCGTCATCGGCTCCGGCCAGTCCGGCGCCGAGGTCTTCCTCGACCTCCTCCGCCACCGCCCCGAGGGCGCCGAGAAGATCCACTGGCTCGCCCGCACCGAGGCCTTCGCCCCCATGGAGTACTCCAAGCTCGGCCTGGAACACTTCACCCCCGACTACACCCGCTACTTCCACGCCCTCCCCGAGCCCGTACGCGGCGAACTCGTCCCCCGCCAGTGGCAGCTCCACAAGGGCATCGACACCGACACGATCGCCGCCATCCACGAGGAGCTCTACCGCCGCACCCTCCACGGCGGCTGGCCCGACGCCGTCCTCACCCCCGGCGTCCGCGTCCGCACCGCCGGACGCGTCGCCACCACCCAGGTCGAACTGCACCTCGAACACGTCCAGCAGGGCACCCGCTCCCGCCTCACCACCGACGCCGTCGTCCTCGCCACCGGCTACCGCGAACGCCCCGTCGACCGCATGCTCGCCGGCCTCGACCCGTACCTCCGCCACGACGCCGCGGGACGCGCCCGCATCGACGAGCGGTACCGCCTCGTCCTCGACCCCTCCGTCACCGGCGCCGTCTACGTACAGAACGCCGAGAAGCACACCCACGGCGTCGGCGCCCCCGACCTCGGCCTCGCCGCCTGGCGCAGCGCCACCATCCTCAACACCCTCACCGGCAAGGAGCCCTACCCCCTGCCCCGCCGCACCGCCTTCACCACCTTCGGCCTGGAAACACGAGAGGCGCCGAGCATCCCGGCACAGGACCGGAAGCTGACGCCTCTCGCGCAGAACGTGTGACGACCGGAAGGCCGGTCGACTAGAAGACCGGCACACCGTCCCGGGTCAGCTTCCAGTCCACCGAAGCGAACTGGCCCGGGTCGACCGTCCCCTTCGCCTTCACCCACTGGATGATGGTGTTACGGATCTCGTCCGAGTTCGCCCACAGCTGCTGCGCGTTCGCCACGTGCGGGAACGCGCCGCCGCCGCTCGCCCGGTAGTTGTTCACCGCGAGCACGAACCGCGCCGCCGGGTCGAGCGGCTTGCCCTCGAAGGACAGGCCGACGATCCGCTGACCGGCCGGCTTCGCGATGTCGATCTCGTACGTCAGACCCGACACGGCGTCGTAGTTGTAGTCGGGGGTGGCGGCGGCGTTGGTGAGCTTCGCCGTGTCGACGGGCGCGCCCGCCGGCGTCTGGACGTAGTACTTCGCCGAGTACTCCAGGTAGTCCTTGAGCTGGGCGCCCGTCAGGAGGCGGGCCTCCATGGTGTTCTCGAAGGGGTACAGGCCCGCCGCGTCCTTGATGGTGATCTCACCGGACGGGATGCGGGCCGTGCGGGAGAAGCAGGACGCCTGCGACAGGACCGGCAGGGCCGCGTACGCGCCACCGGCCAGCGCCGCCTTCACCGTCTCCGCCTGGACGACGTTGATCAGGTCGATGATCGGCTCGTCCTTCCACGGCGCGTCCGCCGTGGTCATCGCCGCCGTCGAGGTGCCGATGACCTGGTTGACGTACGCGACGACCTTCTTGTGCTCGTCCTCCAGGAGGCCGACGATCTCCGGGTCCTCGGCCACCGTGTTCGAGTTGAGAACCTGCGCGCCGACCTTCTCGACGACCCAGCGGCCCTTCTCCCACACCAGGTCGAAGTCGAACAGCGTCAGGCGCTGGCCCCACTTCAGCGGCTCGGACAGGACGACGTCCTGACCCGTCTCTTTGTTCTTCACCCGGTACTCGGGGATCTCGGTGTGCGCGTGACCGACGAGGATCGCGTCGATGCCCGGCACCTGCTCGGCGACGAGACCGGCCGCGTTCTCGATGTGCGGGAGCTGGTCACCGTACGAGGACGTGCCGCTCGAACCCGAGTGCGCCGACACGACGACCACGTCCGCGCCCATGGAGCGCAGCTTCGGCACCCACTTCGCCGCCTGCTCCTCAAGGCCCGGGAACACCATCTTGCCGGTGACGTTCGCCTTGTCCCAGATCGCGATGCCCGGGTTCGTCAGACCGAGGATCGCGACCTTCACGTCACGGCCGTGCGGGGTCCGCATCGTGTGCATGCTGTACGGGGCGAACGCCGGGCGCAGCGTCTTCGCGTCGAGCGCGTTGGCACCGAGCAGCGGGAAGTCGCACTGCTCCTCGAACTTGCGCAGCACCGGTATGCCGTAGTTGAACTCGTGGTTGCCGAGCGCGGCGGCGTCGTACCCGATCGCGTTCATCGCCTGCGCCATCGGGTGCACCGGGCCGCCGACCTGCGTGATCGGGTCGACCTTGGCGTAGTAGTACGAGAGCTGGGTGCCCTGGATCGTGTCACCGGCGTCGATGAGCAGCGTGTTGCACCGCCCCTTGGCGGCACGGACCTGGTCGACGAGCGTGGAGATCTTCGCGAGACCGACGTCGTTGTGCGCCTTGTCGTCGAACTCCCTGTCCGTGAAGTAGTCCCAGTTAAAGACATTTCCGTGCAGATCGGTCGTCCCCATCACGGTGAACGAGTACCGCTTGGCCGGCCGGGGACGCGGGCCGGCGGCCTCGGCGGGGGCGACGGCACCCGCGGCGAGGGCGGCTCCGGCTCCGACGGCGACGGAGCTCTCCAGGAACGTCCGGCGGTTCAACGGCATGTGCTTCTCCTTGGTTCGATGACGTCGTCACTGACGCACAACGCGCGTAGATTCTGGCTCAGGAGCAACACCCGGCAACAGGCCCTTCCGGTTACGGAGTGGGAAAATGTTGTACGGGCCACCGTTACCGCACACCACACACACCCAGGAGCGCCGACGTGACACACGACCACGCCACCCCCGACGCACCCCACGTGACGGTCCGTGGCGAAGGACGACTCGACGTCGAGCCCGACCGGGCCCGGATCTGGGTGTACGTCACGGCGCGCGGCACCGACCGCCCCACGGTCCTCGCCGACCTCACCCGCCGCAACGCCCAGGCGCTCGACCTCGTCAAAGCCCTGGGGGAGTCGGTCGAGAAACTGGAGACGGGCACCCTCTCCCTCTCCCCGGAACTCGGCAGGCGCGGCCGCGGCGAACGCGTCCACGCCTTCGTCGGCCGGGTCCGGATCGCCGCCACGCTGACCGACTTCACCGCCCTCGGCGAACTCGTCACCCGCCTCGCCGACCTGGACATGACCTCCGTCGACGGCCCCTGGTGGGAGCTGCGCCCCGACTCCCCGGCCTACGCCGAAGCCCGCCGCCTCGCCGTCACGGAAGCCGTCCAGCGCGCCCGGGCCTACGCGGACGCGCTCGGCACCTCGCTCGCCTCACTCCTCGAACTCTCGGACGCCGGCCTCGGAGGCACCGAGGCGCGCATGTCCCCGGTCTTCGCCGCGGGACCCGTCGGCTACGCCGCCGAGTCGGCGGGTGAAGGACCCTCGCTCGATCTCGAACCGCAACGGCAGACGGTCACCGCGGAGGTCGTCGCCCGCTTCACGATGACCCCTCCGACGCTCTGAAAAGAGGTGGGGAATTCGCTCATCAGAGCACCCCTGCGCACACATTCAAGACTTGTCAACAGCCTTTCACGAAAAGGTTGTTGAGTAGTCATGCACGACCAATTTCCTACCCGCCGGTAAGCCCTAGGCTCGACTCATGCGCCGAGCGAAAATCGTTTGTACCCTTGGGCCCGCCACCGACACATACGACCAGATCAAGGCATTGATCGAGGCCGGAATGGACGTGGCCCGCTTCAACCTCAGCCACGGCACCTACGCCGAACACGAGGAGCGCTACCAGCGCGTCCGCAAAGCCGCCGACGAGACCGGCCGCAGCGTCGGCGTCCTCGCCGACCTTCAAGGCCCGAAGATCCGCCTCGGCCGCTTCCGCGAAGGCCCCGTACTCCTTGAACGCGGCGACGAGTTCGCCATCACCGTCGAACCGATGGAAGGCGACCGCCACTGCTGCGGCACCACCTACGCCGGCCTCGCCGCCGACGTCACCGCAGGTGAACGCATCCTCGTCGACGACGGCCGCGTCACCCTCGAAGTCACCTCGGTCGACGGACCCAAGGTCCACACCCGGGTCATCGAAGGCGGCATGGTCTCCGACCACAAGGGCCTCAACCTCCCCGGCGTCGCCGTCTCCGTCCCCGCGCTCTCCGAGAAGGACATCGAGGACCTCCGCTGGGCCCTGCGCACCGGCGCCGACGTCATCGCCCTCTCCTTCGTCCGCAGCGCCCGCGACATCGAGGACGTCCACCGGATCATGGACGAGGAAGGCCGCCGCCTCCCCGTCATCGCGAAGATCGAAAAGCCCCAGGCCGTCGAGAACATCGACGAGATCGTCGCCGCCTTCGACGGCATCATGGTCGCCCGCGGCGACCTCGGCGTCGAAATGCCCCTCGAACAGGTCCCGATCGTCCAGAAGCGCGCCGTCAAACTCGCCAAGCGCAACGCCAAGCCGGTCATCGTCGCCACCCAGATGCTCGACTCGATGATCGACAACTCCCGCCCCACCCGCGCCGAGGCCAGCGACGTCGCCAACGCCGTCATCGACGGCACCGACGCCGTCATGCTCTCCGGCGAGACCAGCGTCGGCCGCTACCCCATCGAGACGGTCCGCACGATGAGCCGCATCGTCGAAGCCGCCGAGGAAGACGTCCTCGCCAAGGGCCTCCCGCCCCTCACCGAACGCAACAAGCCCCGCACCCAGGGCGGCGCCGTCGCCCGCGCCGCCGCCGAGATGGGCGACTTCCTGGGCGCCAAGTTCCTCGTCGCCTTCACCCAGTCCGGCGACACGGTCAAGCGCCTCTCGCGCTACCGCTCCCCGATCCCGCTCCTCGCCTTCACCCCGGACCCGGCGACCCGCTCCCAGCTCAACCTCACCTGGGGCGTGGAAACCTTCCTGGGCCCCCACGTCGACTCCACGGACGCGATGGTCGCCCAGGTCGACGAGGAACTCCTCCGCATCGGCCGCTGCCAGAAGGGCGACGTCGTCGTCATCACGGCCGGCTCCCCGCCGGGCGTGGCGGGCTCCACGAACCTGGTCCGCGTCCACCACATCGGCGACCCGCTGACGTAGGCGTCTCCCCTCTACCCTTCGTCGAGCTGATGATCCGCCCAGACATACGTCGCGGGCAGCAGCTCGACGACGGGAACGGCCCGGAGTTCCTCCCCGCTGCCGACGATGACCGTGACCTCGGGGAAGTAGTCGAGCATCACCTGCCGACACCGGCCGCACGGCGACACGACACCCCGCTCACGGTCCCCGACGGCGACGATCGTCCGCAGCTCGTAGATCCCCTGCGAGGCGGCGGCCCCGATGAGCACGAGCTCGGCACAGGGCCCACCGGTGAAGTGATACGCGTTGACGGCGGTCACGATCCGCCCGTCCACGCCCCGCCCGGCGGCGGCCATGGTGTGGTTGTCCCCACGACACCGAGTCCGCGCGACCTCGGCGGCGACCTGAACGAGCTCGTGGTCGACGGGATGCGGCTGCTGGATGCCCATGTGTTCTTCGCCTTCGTCGGTGGTGGGCCGCCGACGGTACAGGGTCAGTGCTTGGGCCCCACGTGCAGATCCATGAGCGCGACGGAGGCTTTGCGGGCGACGGAGATGTTGTACGGGTCGGTGCCCCTGGCGGTGGTCCGCCACTCGACACCGACCCGGTCGAGCGTGTCACCGAGCAGCTTGCGGATGTCGTCCGACTTGTTGGTGAAGAAGTACCGGGGGTACTCGTAGCGCTTGCGTACCCCGCCGATGACCTTCTTGGTCCAGTTGGTGATCCGGCAGCCGTCGGAGTGGATCAGCCCCCGAATGAATTCCCAGGGGTGGGCGTCGACTATCTCCTGCTGCCAGGCGGCGAGCGCGATCGTGCGCTCGTGCTTCCTGCCAGGCCCGTGCTGGGGGAACAGGCACGGTAGGTGCTGGGAGGTGATCTTCACCTCCTGGCAGCCCTGTCGTCGGACCTTGAATGCGGAATTATCAGGGAACACCGCTGTCATGGCGCTCGCGCAGTCGTCGATCAGGCCGGGCCAGGCGTCCCCGCACGTCACGGAGAGGCTTGGCACTTTCATGGCTCGGTTGTGGCTGATGTGGCCGTCGCCGAGATAGAGGCCCAGGAGGTACGCGTACGCCGCCTCGTCCAGCTCCCGGCCGTCGCAGCGGGGGCACATCGGGCTTCGCCTGCCCGGGCACTCTCCGCGCTTGGCGCGGTCCATGTGCTTCCAGTAACTGATCGTGCCCAGTGGCACGTTGAGCTCGCGGGCCACGTCCGCGTTCTTGCCGCCGTCCCGGAGCAGGGTGAGGGCTCGCTGTCGTACTTCCACGCCGTGAAAGATCATGCGATCACTCTGGGTGACGAAACGTCGCCGCGTGCAGCGAAAAGCGGACGTTCACGCGAAGGTGAACGTCCGCTTCAGAGTCTGTGCCGGGTGCGGGACTCGAACCCGCAAGCCCTCACGGGCAGATGTGTTTGAGACATCCGTGTATGCCATTCCACCAACCCGGCAGATCGCAAGTCGGAGTGTACCCGGTCACCGGTCCGGCCAGCAGCTAGGTAGGCTTCTTCGTGCAGCGTCCTGCCCTGGAACGAGGAGCCCCCGTGACCGCCCCCGAGTCGCCCCAGCCCGCCGACGACGCCGAGGCGTCGCACGTCCCGCCGCTGACGACCCGCGTCGTCATCGCCGAGGACGAGGCGCTCATCCGCATGGACCTCAAGGAGATGCTGGAGGAGGAGGGGTACACCGTCGTCGGCGAGGCCGGAGACGGTGAGAAGGCCGTCGAGCTCGCCCGCGAGCACCGTCCCGACCTGGTCATCCTCGACGTGAAGATGCCCGTCCTGGACGGGATCTCCGCCGCCGAGAAGATCGCCGGCGAGTCCATCGCCCCCGTCCTCATGCTCACCGCCTTCTCGCAGCGCGAGCTCGTCGAGCGGGCCCGCGACGCCGGCGCCATGGCGTACCTGGTGAAGCCGTTCAGCAAGAGCGACGTCGTCCCGGCCATCGAGATGGCCGTCTCGCGCTTCGCGGAGCTGCGTGCCCTGGAGCAGGAGGTCGCGGACCTCTCGCAGCGTCTGGAGACGCGGAAGCTCGTGGACCGCGCGAAGTCGATCCTGCAGACGCAGTACGGCCTGACGGAGCCCGCCGCGTTCCGGTGGATCCAGAAGACGTCCATGGACCGCCGCATGTCCATGCAGCAGGTCGCCGAGGCGGTCATCGAGGACGCCGAGGAGAAGAAGGCGGCCAAGGGCCAGTAGCCCTCGCCCTCCGCGTACGCGAGAAGGCCCGCCCCACAGCACTGTGGGGCGGGCCTTCGGTTCGTGGGGCTCAGTCCTCGCCGAGGTACGCCTTGCGGACGGACTCGTCGTGGAGGAGGTCGGGGCCCGTGCCGGAGAGCACGATCTTGCCGATCTCCATGACGTGGCCCTGGTCCGCGAGGGCGAGCGCGGCCTGGGCGTTCTGCTCGACGAGCAGGATGGTGGTGCCCTGGGCCTTGAGCTCGGTGATGGTCGCCATGATCTTCTGCATCATGATCGGGGAGAGGCCCATGGAGGGCTCGTCGAGCATGAGCAGCTTGGGCTGGGACATGAGGGCCCTGCCCATGGCGAGCATCTGCTGTTCGCCGCCGGAGAGGGTGCCGGCGGCCTGCTTGCGACGTTCGCCCAGGATGGGGAAGAGGTCGTAGGCGCGCTGGACGTCCTTGGCGATGCCGGCGGTGTCCTTGCGGAGGAACGCGCCGAGGAGGAGGTTCTCCTCGATCGTCATGCGGGGGAAGATGTGGCGGCCTTCGGGGGAGTGCGCCAGTCCCAGCGAGACGATCTTGTGGGCGGGGATCTTGCGGAGGGACTTGCCCTCGAACTTGATCTGGCCGCCGACGGGCTTGAGGAGCCCGGAGAGGGTCCGCAGGGTGGTGGTCTTCCCGGCGCCGTTGGTACCGATGAGGGTGACGACCTCACCGGCGTTGACGGAGAAGGAGATGCCCTTGACGGCCTCGATCTTTCCGTAGGCGACGCGCAGGTCCTCGACTTCGAGCAGTGCGGTCATGCGTCGTTCTCCTTGCCCGAAGCAGGGTCGTGCGGGGTGTCGTCCTCGGAGGCGTCCGCCTCGGGGGCCGCGGGGGCCTCCGGGGCGTCCTCGGAGTCGGCCTCGGAGTCGGCCTCGGCCTCAGCCGCCTCGGCCTCCGGCTCCGCGGCCTCCGGCTCCGCGGCCTCGGGGGCCTCGGCGGCCTTCGCCGGCGCGTCGACCGGCTCGCCCAGGTACGCCGCGATGACCCGCTCGTCGCCCTGGACGGTCGCGCTGTCGCCCTCGATGAGCTTCTGGCCCTGGACGAGGACGGCGACGCGGTCGCAGAGGTTGAAGATGAAGCGCATGTCGTGCTCGATGACGAGGACGGCGACGCCCATGTCCCGGATGGCGAAGATGAGTTCCTCGGCCGCGCGGGTCTCCTGCGGGTTCATGCCGGCCGTGGGCTCGTCGAGCAGGATGAGGCCGGGGTCGCTCGCGAGGGCGCGGGCGATCTCTAGCTTGCGCTGCTCTCCGTACGGCAGGTTCTTGGCGAGGTGCTGCGCCTTGTCCTGGAGTCCGATGAACTCCAGGAGTTCCATGGCGCGGTTCTCGGCCTCGGCCTCGGCCCTCTTGAAGCCGGGGAGCCGCAGGAGCGCGGACCAGAGGCCCTGCTTCATGCGGGTGTGGCGGCCGACGAGGACGTTCTCCAGAACGGTCATGTTGCCGAAGAGGCGGATGTTCTGGAAGGTGCGGGCGATGCCGGCGTCGGTGACCTTGAAGGACTTGGGCGGCAGGACCTGGCCCTTGTACCGGACTTCTCCCTCGGTGGGGATGTAGAGGCCGGTGAGGCAGTTGAAGAAGGTGGTCTTGCCGGCGCCGTTGGGGCCGATGAGGCCGACGATCTCGCCGCTGTTGACGGTGAGGTTGACGTCGCGGACGGCGGTGAGGCCGCCGAAGCGCATGGTCACGCCCCGGGCGTCGAGGACGGTCTCGCGGGCGGCCGGCTCCGTGGTGGACTCGGCCGTCTCGGTGGTGGTCGTCATGGCTCAGGCACCTACCTTGGCGGGCGACTCGTCGTGCTCGTGGAACTCCAGCTGGCGGCGGCGGTCCGCGATGATGCCCTCCGGGCGGAAGCGCATGATCAGGACGAGGGCGACGCCGAAGGCGAAGAGCTGGTACTCACCCATGAACTGGAGCTTGTTCGGGATGAGGAAGAGCAGTGCCGCGCCGACCAGGGGGCCGCTCATGGTGCCCATGCCGCCGAGGACGACGGCGGCGAGCAGGAAGGCGGAGTTGGGCGGGATGGGGCCGGCGAAGAGGTACTGCTCCGGGGTCACGGTGTACGTGACGTGGGCCTGGACCGTACCGGCGAGGCCGGCGAGGGAGGCGCCGAGGGCGAAGGCGATGAGCTTGACCCGGAAGCCGTTGATGCCCATGGCGAGCGCGGCGGTCTCGTCCTCGCGGATGGCGACCCAGGCGCGGCCGATGCGGCTGTTGCCGCTGCGGCGGAAGACCAGGACGACGACGGCCATGATCAGCAGCATCAGGAAGAAGTAGTTCGCGAAGCGGCCGATGGTGAACCCGGCGATCGTGTGCTCGGCGCCGAAGTCGAAGCCGAAGATGCTGAGGTTCGGGATCGAGGCGATGCCGTTGGAGCCGTTGGTGATGTCGGGTCCGGAGGTGCCGTCGGTGTTCATGACGGCGATGCGGAAGATCTCACCGAAGCCGAGGGTCACGATGGCGAGGTAGTCGCCGCGCAGCCGCAGGGTCGGGGCGCCGATGAGGACACCGAACACCAGGGAGGCTCCGGCGCCGACGAGGACGGCGGCCCAGAAGGGGAAGTGGACGCCGAACGGGGAGGTCGGGGCTCCGGAGACGAGGGCGGCCGCGTAGGCGCCGACGCCGAGGAAGGCGACGTAGCCGAGGTCGAGGAGACCGGCGAGGCCGACGACGATGTTGAGGCCCAGGGCGACGGTGGCGAAGATCAGGATGTAGACGCCGAGGGTCGCGTACTGGTCGTCGGTCTGGGTGAAGGGGAAGAGCGCGGCGGCGGTGAAGGCGCCGGCGATGGTGAGGTTCTGGTGCTTGGCGGTGAGCGAGGTGGCCTGTGCCATGAGGCCGGACTTGTTGACCGCGGCGAAGCCGAGGCCGGCCGTGATCAGGAAACCCATGAAGAGCTCGTCGTACTCGGTGCCGACGCCGTAGGTGAAGACGCCGAGTGCCACGGCGAGGACGCCTGCGATGATCAGGATCTCGACGGCGGAGTTCATGGCGGGCAGGCGGCGGACGGGTCCGTGGGTCGCGAAGGCGGCCTTGAACTGGGCCCAGCCGTTGCCGGACTTGTGCTTGAACTGGTCCCAGCCGGTGTCCTCGGGGTCCACGGGGTGGACGGCGGCCCGCTCGAACGGGAGGGCGAGGGCGCCGAGGAGGGCGACGAGGGAGGTGACGGCGACGACGAAGCCGCCGGGCTCCAGGTTGACGGGTCCGCCGAGCTCGATGCTGATGGCGCCGACCGTGAACCAGGTGATGGCGAAGGTGGCGAGCGCGGCGAGTTTGAGGGCCGCGTCGCCGCCGGCCGGGGTGAGCCAGCGGGTGCCCTTGACGCCGTACGTGGACAGTCCGAAGAGGACGGTCAGGACGCTGACGACGAGGACCTGGAGCTGGAGGCCCGCGGGGGAGCCGTAGTACGTGAGGTCGCCGGGGAAGCTGGGGGTCCAGGTCCAGGCGAGGAAGCAGCCGGCGGCCGTGAGGGCGCCGCCGCCGAGGGTGAGGGCGCGGGCGATCCGGGCGGGGACGAAGCCGATGAGGCCGGTTGCCGGGGTCGCGTCGGTCGCCGTGGGAACCGTCGAGTTCTCGGAGATGGTGGTCATGGTGCTCACGCCCTGTCCGCGACGCGCTCGCCCAGGAGGCCTTGTGGCCGGACGAGGAGTACGACGATGAGGAGTACGAAGGCCCAGACGTCGGCCCAGGACTGGCCGCCGAGCTGCTGCATGCCGGGGACGTGGCTGATGTACGCCGTCGCCAGGGTCTCGGTGACGCCCAGGACGATGCCGCCGATCATGGCTCCGTAGATGTTTCCGATGCCTCCGAGGACGGCGGCGGTGAAGGCCTTGAGTCCGAGGAGGAAGCCCATCTTGTAGTCGACGACGCCGTACTTGAGGCCGTAGGCGACGGCGCCGACGGCGGCCATCGCGGCGCCCAGGGCGAACGCGATCACGATGATGCGGTCGGTGTTGACGCCCATGAGCTTGGCGGTGTCGGGGTCCTGCGCGGTGGCCTGCATGCCGCGGCCGGTGCGGGTGCGCATGACGAAGAAGGCGAGGAAGGCCATGCAGATCGGGGCGGCGATCAGGAGGAAGACGTCACCGGTCTGGATGGTGACGGGGCCGAGTTCGATCGGGCCGCCGGGGATCTGGGGGAAGGTCCGGGCGGACTTCGCCTCGGGGTACCAGATCCACACCGCGTACTGGAGGGCCAGGGAGAGGCCGATGGCGGTGATGAGGGGGGCGAGGCGGGGGCCTCCGCGCAGCGGGCGGTAGGCGAGGCGTTCGGCGCCGACGGCTATGGTCGTCGCGACGAGCACGGCGCCTATCAGCATGAGCGGGAGGGCGACCCAGATGCTGGTCCCCGTCGGCATGAGGAGCCAGACGGTCAGGGCCCCGAAGCCACCGGTCATGAAGATCTCGCCGTGGGCGAAGTTGATGAGCTGGACGATGCCGTAGACCATCGTGTAGCCGACGGCGATCAGCCCGTACATGGATCCCAGTAGCAGGCCGTTGACCAGCTGCTGCGGCAGTTCGTTCACCGCATTGTCCTCCGAGACTTTCGACGGATGTGACACCGCGCGGGGTGCCTTGGTGCGGCCCCCCGCGCGATGTAGGTGGTGCTGGGTGGTGCTGTGTGGTGCTGAGTGGTTCCCCGGGAGGGGTGTGGATCAGCCGCCGAAGGTGTCGGACTTGACGGGCTTGTGGGCGCCGCCCTCGACCTTGTAGACGGTGAGCTGCTTGTTGGTGGTGTCACCGAACTCGTCGAAGGAGACCTTGCCGGTCACACCGTCGAAGGAGACACCCTGGACGGCCTCGACGACCTTGGCGCGGGCGTCCTCGGGGAGCTTGCCGCTGTTGCCGTCGACGACCTTCTTGACGGCCTCGATGATGGCCCAGGTCGAGTCGTAGGCGTAGCCGCCGTAGGCCTCGTAGGCCTCCTTGTAGCCACCGGCCTTGTAGTTGGCCAGGAACTCCTTGGCGGAGTCGAGGGACTCGATCGGCGCGCCGACGGAGGTGGCGATGTCGCCCTCGGCGGCGGCGGCGCCGGCCAGCTTCACGTACTCGGCGCTGAAGAGCGCGTCACCGCCGACGACGACGACCTTGGCGCCGGCTTCCTTGATCTGCTTGGCGAGGGGGCCGCCGGCGGGGTACTCGCCGCCGTAGTAGACGACGTCGGCGCCGGAGCTCTTGACCTTGGTGGCGACCGCGGAGAAGTCCTTGGTGTCGGGGTTGATGTGCTCGGTGCCGACGACCTTGCCGCCGAGCTTCTCGAACTCGCCCTTGAAGGTGCCCGCGAGGCCGGCGCCGTAGGTCTTCTTGTCGTCGATGATGTAGGCCTTGGTCTTCTTGGCCTCGTTGTAGACGTACTGCGCGGCGAACGGGCCCTGGATGGCGTCCGTGGTCGCGGTGCGGAAGTACGACTTGTAGCCGCGCTTCTTGTCGCCGGTGGACCAGTTGGTGCCCTGGGTGAGCGCCGGGTTGGTGTTCGCCGGGGAGATCTGGGCGAGCTTGGCGTCGTCGAAGACCTTCTGCATCGACTCGGCGACGGAGGAGTTCAGCGGGCCGACGACACCGAGGACGGCCTTGTCGGCGACGAGCTTGGTGGCGTTCTGCTGGCCGGCGGAGGGCTGGGCCTGGTCGTCCAGGGCCTCCAGCTTGAAGGTCACGCCCTTGACGTAGGCCTTCTTGTTGGCCGTCTTGACCGCGAGGTCGGCGGAGTTCTGGATGCCGAGGCCGAGGGCGGACAGTTCACCGGTGAGCGGGGCGTCGAGGCCGATGGTGACGGTGACGTTGCCGCCGTCGCCGCCCCCCGAGCCGCCCTTGTCGTCGCGGGAACCGCACGCGGTGAGGGTGAGAGCACCCGCGGTGACCGCGGTGGTGAGTATGAGCAACGAACGGTTTCGCACGAAGGGTCCTTTCCCTGGCGCGGCCCCCTCGGATGAGGCGGTGCCGTGAAGCTGCTGAGCGAGGGGTGCCGTTTGTCGAACGCCGGGCCGTACTGGGTTGGTACAGGGCCGTGCACTAGGACGCGCCCGGCGGCGCGGTGACTGGCGGTGACTCTAAGCGCAGGTGGGGAGGGTCGGGGAGCGCGGAGGTCAGGATGTGACTGTCTTGTTATGCCGAGGGGGTAAGTGGGGATGTAGGGGCGGGATTAATCGGGTGATAAGGGTGAGTAATGCGGTGTTCACATAGTGAGAACGCGCAGTTCCGCTAAGGGGCTTGAGCGATTCTTGGTACTGACGGTCCGCTGAGCGGACGCTCCGGATACCGGACAGTGGCCCAAACCTCAGCGGACGAATCGGCCCTTCCGCCCCCTCTGTGCACCTTCGATTCGAAGATCACTCAGTGTGACGATCAGCGAAGTGAGAGGGCGGGACGAGGGGGACGAGGGGGACGAGTGGCCGGATCCGTACGCCGACGGGGGTCACGGAAGACGTACGAACGGCTTCAGGAAGTCACGCGCTCCGGGCGTGTCCAGTCGATAGGTCACATTGGTCGCGTAGCAGGGCGTGTCGCCGGTGATCGTGGTCGCGACCAGGGTCCGCCTGCCGTTCAGCGTGGCGAAGTTGGGGCCGCCGGAGTCGCCGTAACAGGCGCCTCCGTTCCCCTGGGGCGCGGTCATGCCCAGCCGGATCCAGACGTTGTTGAGCGCGTTGAAGGTGACCGGTGCCTTCATGCGGACGCCGCCGCCCGGGTGGGTGTGGCCGCCGGGGCCGCGCCTGGCCTCCTCGGTGCCGTAACCGGCCACCGTGAAGGAGGTGTCGTTCAGGCCCTGCGGGCCGAGCGCGTCGAGGGCGCCGGCGCGGGGGAGCGTCGCCGGGGTGAAGGACCAGCGGGCCTTCACGGCGACGGCGGGCAGCTCGATCACCGAGATGTCGTGGGTGTCGGAGGCCGGGCCGGGGTAGGCGGGGTGGCTGTGGGCCGTGCCCTCGACGGCGACGGCGCGGGCGACGGCGGCCGGGTCGCCGGGGTGCTCGGCCGCGGCGCGGTCCAGGGCGCCCTGGACGTCCTGGTCGAGCGAGACGTGGAAGCGGACGTTCGCCGGCCAGTCGGTCGTGCAGTGGGCGGCCGTCAGGAAGGTGTCCGCGTCGATCATCGTGCCGGAGCAGACCCAGTCGACCCGGTCCGGGGTCGCCGGATCGTCGTCGGCGTCCCACGTCGCGACCAGGGCGCCGACCTCGGTGCGCTCGGGGGCGGGGGTCGCGTGGTACGTGTTGATCGCCGAGGCCGGGAGCGCGGTGGCGAGCACGGCGGCGCAGGCGGCGGCGGTGACGGCGGTCAGCGCGTAGGTGGTGCGTGCGGCGGTCACGGAGAGCCCCTCGGTGTATGAGTGGATCAGGTGTTCTCCCGCGGGGGAGGTTCGCCAGTGAAGCGGTTGTGGCCGTGTGGGGCAAGAGGGTCCGGAGAAACGGGAGTTGATACGCGAACGGCGCGGTGCGGGACGATGGTCCGTCCCGCACCGCGCCGTTCGCGCGTGCTTACGCCGCCGGGAGGTTTCCGGCGTCCTTCGGGTCGATCTCGCGGAGCAGGCAGGTGAGGCGCGCGGAGCAGACCCGCTTGCCCTGCTCGTCGCTGATCACGACCTCGTACGTGGCGGTGGACCGGCCGCGGTGCACGGGCGTGGCCACGCCGGTGACGAGGCCGCTGCGGACGCCCCGGTGGTGGGTGCAGTTGAGGTCCACGCCGACCGCGATCTTCGAGACCCCGCCGTGCAGCATCGAGCCGATCGAGCCGAGGGTCTCGGCGAGCACGCCGGAGGCGCCGCCGTGCAGGAGTCCGTACGGCTGGGTGTTGCCCTCGACCGGCATGGTGCCGACCACGCGCTCGGCGGAGGCCTCCAGGATCTGGATGCCCATCCGGTTGCCGAGGTGGCCGGCCGAGAAGAGCGCGGGCAGGTCGACGCCGAGTGTCGCGTACTCGTCGATGATCTCCTGCGGGAACTTCACGTGCTGCTGTTCACCCATGGCCCGGCTCCGTTCGTCTTCGTACGGCATCGCTTGAATCACCAGTTCGGTCAGCCTGAGCAAACGCTTAGGCGGAGGGTGATTGTTCCAGACGGACGACGACGGACTTGCTGGCGGGGGTGTTGCTGACGTCGGCGGTCGACTCCAGCGGTACGAGGACGTTCGTCTCCGGGTAGTACGCGGCCGCGCAGCCCCGGGACGTCGGGTAGTGCACGACCCGGAAGCCGGGGGCCCGCCGCTCGGTGCCGTCGGTCCACTCGCTGACCAGGTCCGTGTAGTCCCCGTCGGCGAGGCCGAAGGCCGCCGCGTCCTCGGGGTGGAGGAGGACGACCCGGCGGCCGCCCTTGATGCCCCGGTAGCGGTCGTCGAGGCCGTAGATCGTGGTGTTGTACTGGTCGTGCGAGCGGAGCGTCTGGAGCAGCAGCCGGCCCTCCGGCACGCGCGGGTACTCGACGGGCGCGGCCGTGAAGTTGGCCTTGCCGGTCTTCGTGGGGAAGCGGCGCTCGTCGCGCGGGCCGTGCGGCAGGCGGAAGCCGCCCGCGTTCGCCGCGAGGCGGGCGTTGAAGTCCTCGAAGCCGGGCACCACGCGCGCGATCCGGTCGCGGATCGTGGCGTAGTCCGCCTCGAACTCCTCCCAGGGCGTGGCCGAGGCGTCGCCGAGGACGGCCCGCGCCATCCGTGCCACGATCGCCGGCTCGGAGAGCAGGTGCGGGCTCGCCGGCGGCAGGTTGCCGCGGGAGGCGTGGACGAGGCTCATGGAGTCCTCGACGGTCACGATCTGCCGACCGCTCTTCTGGACGTCCTTGTCGGTGCGGCCGAGCGTGGGCAGGATCAGCGCGCGCCTGCCGGTGACGGCGTGCGAGCGGTTGAGCTTCGTCGACACGTGGACGGTCAGGCGCGCGGTGCGCATCGCCGCCTCGGTGACCTCCGTGTCGGGCGTCGCGCCCACGAAGTTGCCGCCCATCGCGAAGAACACCTTCGCGTCGCCGTCGCGCAGCGCCTGGATCGAGCGGACCACGTCATAGCCGTGGTGGCGCGGCGAGACGATCCCGAACTCCTTGTCCAGGGCGTCGAGGAAGGCGGGCGCGGGGCGCTCGAAGATGCCCATCGTGCGGTCGCCCTGCACGTTCGAATGGCCGCGCACCGGGCAGACCCCGGCGCCCGGGCGGCCGATGTTCCCGCGCAGCAGAAGGAAGTTGACGACCTCGCGGATCGTCGGCACGGAGTGCTTGTGCTGGGTGAGGCCCATCGCCCAGCAGACGATGGTCCGCTTCGAGGCGAGGACCATCGCGAGGGCCTTCTCGATCTCGGAGCGGTCGAGCCCGGTCGCGGCGAGCGTCTCGTCCCAGTCGGCGGCCTTCGCCGCCTCGGCGAACTCCTCGTACCCGTGCGTGTGCTCCCGTACGAACTCCTCGTCGACCGCCCCGGGCGTCTGGAGGACCAGCTTGTTGAGGAGACGGAAGAGGGCCTGGTCGCCGCCGATGCGGATCTGGAGGAAGAGGTCGGTGAGCGCCGCGCCCTTCAGCATGCCCTGTGGGGTCTGCGGGTTCTTGAACCGCTCCAGACCGGCCTCGGGCAGCGGGTTCACGGAGATGATCCGGGCACCGGCGGCCTTCGCCTTCTCCAGGGCCGAGAGCATGCGCGGGTGGTTCGTGCCCGGGTTCTGCCCGGCGACGACGATCAGGTCGGCGTGGTGCAGGTCCTCCAGGGAGACGCTGCCCTTGCCGATGCCGATCGTCTCGGTGAGCGCCGAACCCGAGGACTCGTGGCACATGTTGGAGCAGTCCGGCAGGTTGTTCGTGCCGAACTCGCGGGCGAAGAGCTGGAGGAGGAACGCGGCCTCGTTGCTGGTGCGGCCCGACGTGTAGAACAGCGCCTCGTCGGGGGAGCCGAGGGCGCGCAACTCCTCGGCGATGATCGCGAAGGCCCGCTCCCAGGACACCGGCTCGTACCGGTCGCCGCCCTCGGGCAGCAGCATGGGCTCGGTGATACGGCCCTGCTGGCCCAGCCAGTAGCCGCTGCGGGTCGCGAGGTCCGCGAGCGGGTGCGCGGCGAAGAACGCGGGCGTCACGCGGCGGAGCGTCGCCTCCTCGGCGACCGCCTTGGCGCCGTTCTCGCAGAACTCGGCGACATGCCGCTTGTCCTCCTCCGGCCAGGCGCAGCCGGGGCAGTCGAAGCCGTCCTTCTGGTTGACCTTGAGGAGGGTGCGGGCGGTGCGCAGCGCGCCCATCTGTTCGTGCGCGATCCGCAGGGTGTGCCCGATGGCGGGCAGGCCGGCCGCGGCGTGCTGTGGCGGTGTGACCTGCGGGGCGTCCTGGACCGGGTCACCGGCCGGGGGCTTGCTGACCATCGCGCTCTCCCTTGAGCGGTATTCCTGTGGCGTACGTCTCCGATCCTGTCACGCGGCACCGACAGGCCGACCACCCGGCTTCGCGGCCTGTGTGGACGGGAATGTCAGCGGTACGTGGCAGGATCGTCATGTGGCCGAGACAGCATCGAAGAACCCCGCAGACACCCGCCCCCGCCTGCTCCTCATGGACGGGCACTCCCTCGCGTACCGGGCGTTCTACGCGCTGCCCGCGGAGAACTTCACCACCGCGACCGGGCAGCCGACGAACGCGATCTACGGATTCGCCTCGATGCTGGCGAACACGCTCCGGGACGAGGCCCCCACGCACTTCGCGGTCGCCTTCGACGTGTCCCGCAAGACCTGGCGGTCCGCGGAGTTCCCCGAGTACAAGGCGAACCGCTCGAAGACCCCCGACGAGTTCAAGGGGCAGGTCGAGCTGATCGGCGAGCTCCTCGACGCGATGCACGCGCCGCGCTTCGCGGTCGACGGCTTCGAGGCGGACGACATCATCGCGACGCTCGCGACCCAGGCCGAGGCCGAGGGCTTCGAGGTCCTCATCGTCACGGGCGACCGCGACTCCTTCCAGCTGGTCACCGACCACACCACGGTGCTCTACCCCACCAAGGGCGTCTCCGAACTGACCCGCTTCACGCCGGAGAAGGTCCAGGAGAAGTACGGCCTGAGCCCCTCCCAGTACCCCGACTTCGCGGCCCTGCGCGGCGACCCGTCCGACAACCTCCCGGGCATCCCCGGCGTCGGCGAGAAGACCGCCGCCAAGTGGATCAACCAGTTCGGCACCTTCGCCGAGCTCGTCGAGCGCGCCGACGAGGTCAAGGGCAAGGCCGGGCAGAACTTCCGCGACCACCTGGAGGCGGTCAAGCTCAACCACCGCCTGACCGCGATGGTCCGGGACGTCGAGCTGCCGAAGACGGTGACCGACCTTGCCCGCGAGCCGTACGACCGCGGGGCCGTCGCGCTCGTCCTGGACACCCTGGAGATCCGCAACCCCTCGCTCCGCGAGCGGCTCCTCGCCGTCGACCCGGGCTCCGCCGAGGACGCCGCCCCGGCGCCCGCCGCGGGCGTCGAGCTCGACGGCAGCGTCCTCGGCGCCGGCGAGCTCGCCCCCTGGCTCGCCGAGCACGGCACCGAGCCCCTCGGCATCGCCACCGTCGACAGCTGGGCCCTCGGCACGGGGAACGTCGCCGAGGTCGCCCTCGCCGCCGCCGGCGGGGCCGCCGCCTGGTTCGACCCGAGCACGCTCGACGCGGCCGACGAGCAGGCCTGGGCCGCGTGGATCGCCGACCCGGACCGCCCCAAGGTCATGCACAACGCCAAGGGCGCCATGCGGGTCTTCCCCGAGCACGGCTGGACCGTCGCCGGCGTCACCATGGACACCGCCCTCGCCGCGTACCTGGTGAAGCCCGGCCGCCGTTCCTTCGCGCTCGACGCGCTCTCCGTCGAGTACCTGGGCCGCGAGCTCGCCCCCGCGGCCGCCGCCGACGGGCAGCTCGCCTTCGGCGCCGACGACACGGCCGAGGCCGAGGCCCTCATGACCCAGGCGCGGGCCGTCCTCGACCTCGGCGCCGCCTTCGACGAGCGGCTCGGCGAGGTCGGCGCCCGCGAGCTCCTCCACGACGTCGAGCTCCCCACGTCCGTCCTCCTCGCCCGCCTGGAGCGGTACGGCATCGCCGCCGACCGCGACCACCTGGAGGCCATGGAGCAGCAGTTCGCCGGGGCCGTGCAGCAGGCCGTGAAGGAGGCGCACGCCTCCGTCGGCCACGAGTTCAACCTCGGCTCGCCCAAGCAGCTCCAGGAGGTCTTCTTCGGCGAGCTCAACCTGCCGAAGACGAAGAAGACCAAGACCGGGTACACGACGGACGCCGACGCGCTCGCCTGGCTGGCCGGCCAGACCGAGCACGAGCTCCCCGTGATCATGCTCCGCCACCGGGAGCAGGCCCGCCTGCGCTCCACCGTCGAAGGCCTGATCAAGACGATCGCGGCCGACGGCCGCATCCACACCACCTTCAGCCAGACGGTCGCCGCGACCGGCCGCCTCTCCTCCACCGAACCGAACCTGCAGAACGTGCCGGTGCGGACGGACGAGGGCAGGGCCATCCGGCACGGCTTCGTCGTCGGCGAGGGCTTCGAGGCCCTCATGACCGCCGACTACAGCCAGATCGAACTGCGCGTCATGGCCCACCTCTCCGAGGACGAGGGCCTCATCGAGGCCTTCACCTCCGGCGAGGACCTCCACACCACGGTCGCCTCGCAGGTCTTCGGCGTCGAGCGGTCCGCCGTCGACGCCGAGATGCGCCGCAAGATCAAGGCCATGTCGTACGGCCTGGCCTACGGGCTCTCCGCCTTCGGCCTCGCCCAGCAGCTGAACATCGACCCGGGCGAGGCCCGCGGCCTGATGGACACCTACTTCGAGCGCTTCGGCGGCGTCCGGGACTACCTGCGCCGGGTCGTCGACGAGGCCCGCGCCACGGGGTACACGGAGACGATGCTCGGCCGTCGCCGCTACCTCCCCGACCTCAACAGCGACAACCGGCAGCGCCGCGAGGCCGCCGAGCGGATGGCGCTCAACGCGCCGATCCAGGGCACGGCGGCGGACATCGTCAAGGTCGCCATGCTGAACGTGGACCGCGCGCTCACCGAGGCGGGCCTCGCCTCCCGGATGCTCCTCCAGGTCCACGACGAAATCGTCCTGGAACTGGCCCCCGGCGAGCGCGACCAGGTCGAGTCCCTGCTCCGCACCCAGATGTCCGCGGCAGCCGACCTCCGAGCCCCCCTGGACGTCTCGGTAGGCGTAGGCCCGAACTGGGACTCGGCAGCCCACTGACAACCCCCGGCCTCAGGCGGGGGCCCGCACACCCGCCCCGCGGGCGCCGGCCCCCCGCCCTGACGGGCCGGCCGCCCACCCCCGTGTGGGCATGCGTCCCGCCGGGGCGGGACGGGTGGGCACACGGGACGGCGCCCCGTGCCGGGCCTAGGCTTCCGCGCCTGGACCCGCACCCAGGGGCCGGTGCCCCTGTCGTCCCGTACCGGCCCCCGAGCCCTGTGCGCCAGGTGGACCAGTACCAGGCGCGCCCCGCACCCCCCGCTCCCGAGACTGGGGAGCATGATCACGAGTCGCCGCCGCTCCCACCTGCGCGCCTGGATCCTCCTCGGCGCGCTCCTCAGCGCAACCGCCACGGCCAGCCCCGCCGAAGCGCACGGGCCACAGGCGCAGCAAGGGCAGCAAGGGCCGACCGGGTCGCAGAGGGCCGCGCCCCTCTGCACCTCCGCCCGCTACCCCACCCTCGCCGCCCGCCTCTCCCAGAACATCACCGCCGCCCTCAAGGACCGCACCGGCACCGTCTCCGTCGCCGTCCACGACCCGAAGCGCGGACTGCGCTGCCGCCTCGGCGACACCCGCCTGTACGACTCCGCCAGCATCGCGAAGGTCCTGATCATGCAGGCGGTCCTCGGCCGCGCCGAGGAACTCGGGCGGGAGCCCACCCGCCTGGAGGCCCAGCGGATGAAGGCGATGATCACCCGCTCCGACAACGCCGCCGCCACCGACCTCTGGCTCGGTCTCTCCCGCGCCCGGCTCAACAGGGTGCTCCGCGAGGCGGGCGCCGTGGACACCGTCCTCGGCCACGACCGCTACTGGGGCCTCACCCGCACCACCGCCCGCGACCAGCTCGCGCTGCTCGCCGCCGTCGAACGCCGTCCCGCCGCACTGACCCTGATGGGCCAGGTCGTCAGCAGCCAGGCCTGGGGCGTCACGGCCGGCGCCCCCCGTACGGTCAAGGTGCACCTGAAGAACGGCTGGCTGCCCCGCGCCACCCACGAGTGGCGCGTCCACAGCGTCGGCATCGTGCGGAACACGGCCACGGGGACCGCCGCCGCGGGCGCGACGGTCGACTACCGGCTCGCCCTCCTCAGCCACGACGACCCGACCATGAGCTACGGGGTCCGCACCCTGGAGGGCGTCGCCGTCGTCGTGCACCGGGCCCTCTCCGGTGGCCCGGCGGCCCGTGGCTTCACCCCGGAGGACGGAATCAGCGAGACCCCGGACGGGAGCGTTCCGTCGGGCGCTCCGGGACCTCTCCCGCGGGACCCTGCCCGGCCGGAGTGGGCCGCCGCCTTCCGAGGAGCCGCGCACCCGTCCCGTACAGCACGAGCCCGACGGCGAGCCCCGCGCCCGCCCCGAAGCAGGCCGTCGGAATGATGTCGAGGGGCGTCTCGATCCGGGTCCATCCCCAGTACGCGGCCCAGCGCAGCACCCGGTGGACGGCACCGGCCAGGACGCACCCGCCGATCAGCCCGGCCGCGAGCAGCCGCCCGCGCCGCGCCGGTACGGGTACGTCCGAGGGCAGTGCGACGCCGGGCCCGGCGGAGCGCAGCGCGCGCACGGTGAACCAGCAGAGGAGGGTGAGGGCGAGCGCGGAGCTCCCGTACTGCGCGTACAGGTAGACGGGGAACCCGGCCATCATCTCGCCGAGGAAGGGCAGCGCCCGGGTGCCCCAGCGGTCGAGGTGGGTGAAGGAGTCCCACACGACGTGGGTCGTCGAGCCGACGACGGCGGAGAGGAAGAACCAGCCGACGAGCGCCGCCGCCTGCCGGTCCCGCCAGGGACGGCCCCGCGCGAACCCGTACACCGGCCCGCGCCACCGGGCCGGCAGCAGCGCGGCGAGCGGCTCGCGGACGACCAGCCACAGACCCACGAGCGCCGCGGTGATCAGCACGTCGACCGTGACGATCCCGACGGGGGAGTGGGTGACGTCCCCGAGCTCCATCGCCCCGGGCACCGCCGTGGCGGCGAAGTACGTCATGTCGGGTGCGAAGGAACCGGCGACGAGGGCGCAGGCGACGAGCGGTCCGCGCCCGGTCCCGTCGCGGCGCAACCCGGGCAGGACGGCGGCGGCATGGCTGAGCGTGAACGGCAAGGCGGGCACTCCTCGTTCTGGTGCGGTGTCGGCCGGTACGGGGGGGAGCGGCCGCAGTGCAAGAGACCCCGCGACCCGCCGCCCGGTTCCCCGAACCCGTGCGCGGAAACCCTGGGACCAGGGAAGCAGGAGGTGACGAAAGCGTGAAACACGGTCAGACGTCGGTGCCTGGCGGACCTCGATTGGCATAAAGTCGCCGGAGGTCACACGCGGGGAGCGTGGGACGGACTCGATGGGGAGGGGACCACAGGTATGGCAGCGCAATTCGGCCGTCGACTGCGCAGAGGAGCCACCAGCGGTGCGGTCGTGGCCGCGGCCGTCGCCGCGCTCGCCGCCTCGCAGGCCCCGGAAACGATTCCGCAGGCCGCCGAGAACACCGGCGGCGACCGGGCCATCGGCGCGGGGGAGACCGCGACGCCTCCGGGCGACGCTTCCGCGACGGGCGACTCGGCGTACTACACGGACCTGCCGCCGCTGATCACCCCGAACAAGCCGGGTGCTCCCACCCAGCTGCCGGTGATCACCGGACCGGCCGAGGCCGGCATACCCGCGTCCGTCCTCGCCGCGTACAAGCGTGCCGAGCTCTCCATACGCTCGACCGACCCCGGCTGCAACCTCCCGTGGCAGCTGCTCGCCGGCATCGGCAAGGTCGAGTCGGGCCAGGCGCGCGGCGGTCGGGTCGACGCCAACGGCACCACCTTCTCGCCGATCCTCGGCCCCGCCCTGAACGGCAAGGGCTTCGCCCTCATCAAGGACACCGACCAGGGCGCCTACGACGGCGACGCCGTCCTCGACCGGGCCGTCGGCCCGATGCAGTTCATCCCGTCCACCTGGGCGACCTGGGGTCAGGACGCCAACAGCGACGGCAAGAAGGACCCGAACAACATCTACGACGCGGCGCAGGCCGCCGGTCTCTACCTCTGCCACGACGGCCGGAACCTCGCCCTCAAGGGCGACCTCGACCGCGCGGTCCTCAGCTACAACCGCTCGACGGAGTACCTGAACACGGTCCTCTCCTGGTTCGAGTACTACCAGCGCGGCACCCACCAGATCCCGGACGGCACCGGGGTGCTGCCGGTCGACCGCAGCGACCGGCGTGACCGCCCCGCGACCCACCCGCCGGTCTCGCCCACCCCGGCGCCGAAGACCCCCGCACCGGCGAAGCCCGAGCCGAACCCGGGCACGCCGGAGCCGAAGCCCTCCAAGACGACCGAGCCGCCGAAGGTCACGCCGAAGCCGACGCAGCCGACGGCTCCGCCGATCACGTCGCCCAGCAAGCCGCCGACGCCCACGCCCACGCCCACCCCGACGCCCACGCCCACGCCCACCCCGACGCCGACTCCCAAGCCGACGCCTACGCCGACTCCGACCCCCAAGCCGACGCCGACCCCGACGGTCCCGGCGGCCGACAAGGTCGCCCGTCTCTCGGTCGTGGCCACCGGCCCGCTGACGGCCACCACCGGCAACGCCTTCGCCAAGTCGCCCGCGGTCGCGGCGCTCGACTCCAAGGGCACGGCGGTCACCGGCGTGAGCGTCCGCTTCGAGATCGTCGGCGCCACGGACACCCGCTTCACCGGCGGCGCGACCACGGCGACCGTCACCACCGGCCCGGCCGGCATCGCCACCGCGCCCGCCCTGAAGGCGGGCGAGCAGACCGGCTCGTTCACGGTCCGGGCCACCGTCGTGGGCCGCACCCTGGACGCCGCCGTGTTCACCGGCACCGTCACCGTCCGCGGGGCCGACACCCTCACCCGCGTCGGCTCCGAGGCGCTCGTCGCCACCACCGGCACCGGCTTCACCCAGTCCGTGACGGTCAAGGCCACCGGCCAGGGCGTGCTCGTCCCCGGTGCCACCGTCACCGGTGTCATCGTGAACTCGAAGACGGATCCCCAGCAGAGCACCGAGGGCCCGTCCTTCAAGAGCGCCGCGGGCACGGCCGTGCGGACCAGGAC
Source organism: Streptomyces sp. NPDC056144 (assembly GCF_042264145.1). Lineage (NCBI taxonomy): Bacteria > Bacillati > Actinomycetota > Actinomycetes > Kitasatosporales > Streptomycetaceae > Streptomyces > Streptomyces sp. NPDC056144. The sequence goes on from NZ_JBHJVF010000007.1 coordinate 340,581, forward strand.
CTTCACGACCGGCGCCGACGGCCAGATCACCCTCGGCGCCGGCGACCTCCTCGCGGGCGGCACGGCGGGCACGTACTACCTCCGGCTGTCCACGCCCGGCGGCGGCGTCCTCCACGTCGAGCTCACGGTCGAGGCGCCCGCGCCCACGACCGAGCCCCCGGCCCCGGAGCCGGCGCCCTCCGCGACGGACTCGGCCGAGTCCTCCCCGTCCCCCTCTCCCTCGGCCTGATCACGGGTTCCACCGAACGCCGTCCCCCGTCCGCATCGGACGGGGGACGGCGTTCGGCGTTACCCGGGTGAAACGTGTTCTCATCTCGCGGTCGCGTTGCTACGGTGCCCCAGCCCTGACGCCCTATCAGATCGAGCACCGGGAGGCCGACCATGCGCGCCCTTGTCGCCGTCGCCATCGGACTCGCCCCAGTCCTCCTCTTCGTCCTCCTCGTCTCCGTGGTCGATCTGCCACCCGACGGACCCACCTCGCCCAAGCCCCTGCTGACCGCCGACCCCGGCCCCAAGAAGTAAGGGGGCGACCGTGCGCCGCCGAGCCAGCCTGGTCCTCCTCGCCCTCGCCGTCTTCTGCGCCGCGATGGCACCCACCCTGCGGTGGTACGCCTTCCCCCGCCTCGCGAAGATCCCGCCGAACCAGTACCAGGAGACCGTCCTGGAGGCCCGGCCGGCGACCCTCCTCAACTACACGACCCTCAAGTCCGAGAAGGTCGAGAAGATCACGATCATCCAGACCCTCAAGGGCGACGTCGAGGCGTCGAAGCGGATCGAGCGCGACGCCGGACGGGACGTCGTCGTCTGGGACGCCCTCGCCTACGTCACCGGCCCCGACGGCAAGATGGTCTCCAAGGTCCCCGAGCGGTACATCTTCGACGCCCACACCCAGGACCCCGTCCACGCCACCGGCGAGTCGGTCGACGGCGACGCGGTCCGGCGCGAGGGCATCGAGTTCAAGTGGCCCTTCCTCACCGAGAAGCGCGACTACCAGTACTTCGACGCCCAGACCCGCACCTCCGCGCCCATCCACTACAAGGGCACGCAGAACTTCCGCGGCCTGGAGGTCTACTACTTCGAGCAGACCGTCCCGTGGACCAAGGTCCCCATGCCCAAGACCATGCCGATCGAGGGCATCACCCCGGACGTCATCGCGAGCACGGGCCTCACCCGCTGGTACACGACCAAGCGCATGTTCTGGGTCGAGCCGGTCACCGGAGCCCCGGTCAACGGCGAGGAGATCCACAAGGAGGAACTCCGCGACGCCAAGGCGCTCATGGGCAGGGACACCGTCACCGTCTTCGAGGGCCACGTGAAGATGCGCGCCGACTACGTCGACAGCATCGTCACGATGGTCGAGTCCAACCGCCTGACGGTCATGCTGCTCATCTCCTACGTGCCCTGGAGCCTCACCTTCCTCGCGCTGGCCCTGTTCGCCCTCGCCTGCTGGCTGGAGGCCCGCTCCCGCCGCCCGGAGGACCCGGACGACCCGGAGGCGGCGGCGGACCCGTGGGAACCCGTCACCGCTCCCGTCTGAGCCGCGCGCTCGTGTGCCGGGTGGGCTCCGCCACCGAGGGGTCCTCCGGCCACGGGTGCTTCGGATACCGCCCGCGCAGCTCCGCCCGCACCGCCCGGTAGCCCTCCCGCCAGAACGAGGCCAGGTCGGCGGTGACGGCCGCCGGCCGCCCGGCGGGGGAGAGGAGATGGACCAGGACCGGGACCCCCGCCACCCGGGGCGTCTCGGCCAGGCCGAACATCTCCTGGAGCTTCACCGCGAGCACCGGCCGCCCCTCGCCGTACCCGACCCGGATCCGCGACCCGCTCGGCACCTCGATCCGCTCCGGGGCCAGCTCGTCCAGCCGCCCGGCCTCGCCCGACGCCCAGGGCAGCAGCCGCCGCAGCGCCTCACCGGCGTCGATCCGCCCCAGATCGGCCCGCCGCACCGCCCGCGACAGCTCCGGTTCGAGCCACTCCTCGGCCCGCTCCACCAGCGCCCCGTCCGCCACGTCGGGCCAGGGATCCCCCAGCCGGGCGTGAAGGAAGGCGAGCCGCTCGCGCAGCTCCGAGGCCTCCCGGCTCCACCGCAGCAGCCCGAGCCCCTCGCGCCGCACCCCGTCGAGCAGCGCCTCCCGTACGAGAGCGGGCTCGGCGCCCGCCCCCAGCGGCCGTACCGTCAGCTCGACGGCCCCCAGCCGGTCCACCGAGCGCGCGACCACGTCCCCGTCCTCCCAGTGGACCTCCTCGCCCGTCGACCGCAGATGCCCCGCCGCCCGGCACGCGGTCTCCTCGTCCACCACGGCCGCGAGCCGCACCCGGGCGGTGGCGTCCCGGGCCGTCCGGTCCGCCACCGCGACCGCCAGCCACGGCGCGGAACGCACACCCGACCCGTCGGCCAGCCGGGCCCCGCTCCCCGACACCATCAGATAGCCGCCCTGCTCCCGTGCCCTGGCCACCCGCTCCGGAAAGGCCAGCGCGGTCACCAGACCCGCCACCGCGTCCTCGCCGCCCGCCGCCGGTTCCGTCCGCGCCTCCCCGGGACCGGCCACCTCGGCGGCCGAGCGCTCCAGGCGCCGGACCTCCGCCTTCCAGCGCGCCCCGTAGCCGTCGGCACCCCTGCGGGCCGACCGCCAGGCCGCCGCCAGATCGTCCCCGTACTCACGCGGCGGCTCCTCGCTGAGCAGCGCCACCACCTCGGCCGCCCGTCGGGCGCCGACCTCGGCGGCGCCGTCGAGCAGCGCCCGCCCCAGTCGGGGATGGAGACCGAGCCGGGCCAGCCGGCCCCCGCGCTCGGTGGCCCGTCCGTCCCCGTCCACGGCGCCGACCGCCGCGAGCACGGACCGGGCCGCCGCCATCGCCCCGGACGGCGGGGCGTCGAGCAGCGCGAGCCCCTCCGCCGTCGGATCGCCCCAGCAGGAGACCCGCAGGGCGAAGTCCGCCAGGTCGGCGATCCGGATCTCGGGGGCCGGGAACCTCGCCCGTGTCCCGTCCTCTGCCTCCGCCCAGCACCGGTAGACCGTCCCGAACGCCTCGCGCATCGAGCGCCCCGCCCGCTGGGCGGCCGCAGCGGTCGACACCGGCACCGTCGCCAGTGAACCGAGCCCCCGCGCGTGGTCCATCCGCGGCTCACGGGCCAGCCCCGAGTCCACGACGATCCGGACCCCCGGAACCGTCAGGCTCGACTCCGCCACCGAGGTCGAGAGGATCACCCGGCGCCGCCCGCCCGGCTCGGCACCCCGCAGCACGGCGTCCTGCACCGCCGCGGGCGCCCTGCCGTGCAGCTGGAGCACCTCCGCGTCCAGACCGGCGAGCAGCCCCGCGACCCGGGCGATCTCGCCCGTGCCGGGAAGGAAGCAGAGGATGTCGCCCTCGTGCCGCTCGGCCGCCAGCCGGACCGTCGCGGCCACATGGCGCAGCAGCGCCGGATCCACCCAGGTTCCGTGCGCCGGCCTGACCCCGGCGGGCGGCGGCGCGAACAGGGTGGCGTACCCGTGCCCCTCGCCTTCGCTCCGCACGACCGGCGCCGGACCGCCGCCGTCCTCGGAGGCGAGCAGCCGTGCCCACGCCTCCGCGTCGCTCGTCGCCGAGGCCGCGATCAGTCGCAGCTCCGGCCGCAGGGCCGCCCGGACGTCCACCAGGAACGCGAGGGCGGTGTCGGCGTCGAGGTGCCGCTCGTGGCACTCGTCGAGCAGGACGACGTCCACGCCCGCCAGCTCCTGGTCCCGCTGGAGGCGCTGGAGGAGGATGCCGGTCGTCACCACCTCGACGCGGGTCGCGGGACCGGTCCGCCGTTCGCCGCGCACGGAGAAGCCGACGGCGCCGCCGACCTCCTCGCCGAGCAGCCACGCCATGCGCCGGGCCGCCGCCCGCACCGCCATCCGGCGCGGCTCGGCCACCAGCACCCGGCGCTTCGGCCCGTCCCCTATGAGCCCCGCGAGAGCCAGCGGCACCAGCGTCGTCTTGCCGGTGCCGGGCGGCGCGTGCAGCACCGCCGTGCCGCGCTCCGCGAGCGCGGTCAGCAGCTCGGGGACGGCATGGCGGACGGGGAGCAGGTCGAGTGCGTCGTATCGGATCACGCACTCAGTCTCGTACGAGAGGGGAAAAGGCGAAGACGGTTGTCCACAGCCCTACCCCTCTCATATGACCAGTCCTCTTATACGTCTAGTTCTCGCGTTCGCAGACGAAGATCGCCGTGCCGGGGATCAGGTTCCCCCGCAGCGGGGACCAGCCGCCCCACTCCTGGCTGTTCCACGCCGGCCACTCCGGCTCGACCAGGTCCACGAGCCGGAAGCCCCCGGCCACCACGTCCCGCACCCGGTCCCCGATGGTCCGGTGGTGCTCGACGTACACGGCACGTCCCCGCTCGTCCTGCTCCACGTACGGAGTCCGGTCGAAGTACGAGGCCGCCACCGACAGGCCCTCGGGCCCCGGCTCGTCCGGGAACGCCCACCGGATCGGGTGCGTGACCGAGAAGACCCAGCGCCCGCCGGGCTTCAGCACCCGGCGCACCTCGCGGAAGACCCGTACCGGATCGGCGACGAACGGCACCGCGCCGTACGCCGAGCAGGCCAGGTCGAAGGAGCCGTCCCGGAAGGGGAGCACCCCGGCGTCCGCCTCGACGAGCGGCACGTCCCCGCCGATCCGCAGGGCGTGCTGGAGCTGCCGGTGCGAGAGGTCGAGGGCCACCGGCCGCGCGCCGCGCGCCGCGAGCCAGCGCGAGCACTGGGCCGCGCCCGCGCCGATCTCCAGGACGGACAGGCCCTTCAGCGCGTCCGCGGGACCGAGGAGCTCCGCCTCCTCCTCGTCGAGGCCCTCGGGACCCCACACGAAACGGTCGTCGCCGAGGAAGGCGCCGTGGTCGCTCTGGTACTCGTCCGCGTTCCGGTCCCACCAGCCCCTGCTGGCCCGGCTGCTCTCCGTTTCGTCGGCGTCACGCCGGGTGGCCTCGGCCTCGTCCTCGGCCGAGTCGTGCCGGTCGTCGTGCTCGTACTCTTGGTTCATCTCGCCCGCCGATGTAGTTTGCGCTCAGTGCCACCGTGCGGCCGGCCTCCCCGAAGAGGTGGAGCACGGCTCGAACGGCACGAATTTGCGCCGGGTTTGCACGGTTCCGTCCCGGGTGTGCGCTTCGCACATTGACCCTGTCCGGCTGCCCCCGTATGCTAAAGGTTGCGCTGCGGGCCTGCGCGCCTCAGACGGAGCAGGCCGCGCTCGCACCTGTTGTATGTCCCCTCGGTTTTCGAGGCGCCTCCCGTTCACGGGAAGGGGCTTCATTGGCTGTCCGGCTTCTTGGTGCGATACGGGCTCTCGGCGTAGCAGTACCTACGACTTTCTGTCCGTAACCGGAGCCCTTTCCCACATGACGAGCAGCACCGAGACCACCGCCACCAGCACCACCCCGCAGGTTGCGGTCAACGACATCGGTAACGAGGAAGCCTTCCTCGCCGCGATCGACGAGACGATCAAGTACTTCAACGACGGCGACATCGTCGACGGCGTCATCGTGAAGGTCGACCGGGACGAGGTCCTGCTCGACATCGGTTACAAGACCGAAGGTGTCATCCCGAGCCGCGAGCTCTCGATCAAGCACGACGTCGACCCGAACGAGGTCGTCAAGGTCGGCGACGAGATCGAGGCCCTGGTTCTCCAGAAGGAGGACAAGGAAGGCCGCCTGATCCTCTCGAAGAAGCGTGCCCAGTACGAGCGCGCCTGGGGCACCATCGAGAAGATCAAGGAAGAGGACGGCATCGTCACCGGTACCGTCATCGAGGTCGTCAAGGGTGGTCTCATCCTCGACATCGGCCTCCGTGGCTTCCTGCCGGCCTCCCTCGTCGAGATGCGTCGCGTCCGCGACCTCCAGCCCTACGTGGGCAAGGAGCTCGAGGCGAAGATCATCGAGCTGGACAAGAACCGCAACAACGTGGTCCTGTCCCGCCGCGCCTGGCTCGAGCAGACCCAGTCCGAGGTTCGCCAGACGTTCCTCACCACCCTGCAGAAGGGTCAGGTCCGCTCCGGCGTCGTGTCCTCGATCGTCAACTTCGGTGCCTTCGTGGACCTGGGTGGCGTCGACGGCCTCGTGCACGTCTCCGAGCTGTCCTGGAAGCACATCGACCACCCGTCCGAGGTTGTCGAGGTCGGCCAGGAGGTCACCGTCGAGGTTCTCGACGTCGACATGGACCGCGAGCGTGTCTCCCTGTCGCTGAAGGCGACGCAGGAGGACCCGTGGCAGCAGTTCGCCCGTACGCACCAGATCGGTCAGGTCGTCCCGGGTAAGGTCACCAAGCTGGTTCCGTTCGGTGCGTTCGTCCGCGTGGACGAGGGCATCGAGGGTCTGGTCCACATCTCCGAGCTGGCCGAGCGCCACGTGGAGATCCCGGAGCAGGTCGTCCAGGTCAACGACGAGATCTTCGTCAAGGTCATCGACATCGACCTCGAGCGTCGTCGCATCAGCCTCTCGCTGAAGCAGGCCAACGAGTCCTTCGGTGCCGACCCGGCCTCGGTCGAGTTCGACCCGACCCTGTACGGCATGGCCGCGTCCTACGACGACCAGGGCAACTACATCTACCCCGAGGGCTTCGACCCCGAGACCAACGACTGGCTCGAGGGCTTCGAGACCCAGCGCGAGGCCTGGGAGACCCAGTACGCCGAGGCGCAGGCTCGCTTCGAGCAGCACCAGGCTCAGGTCATCAAGTCCCGCGAGGCCGACGAGGCCGCCGCTGCCGAGGGCGCTGCCGCCCCGGCCGCCGGCAACGCCGGTGCGGGCATCTCGGGTGGTTCGTACTCCTCGGAGTCGGACGACAACTCCGGCGCCCTGGCGTCGGACGAGGCGCTCGCCGCCCTGCGCGAGAAGCTGGCCGGCGGCCAGAGCTGAACAGGCTCTCCGCTGAGCGCTAGCCGCTAGCGAAATCGAGGCCCGTTCCCCTTCGGGGGAGCGGGCCTCGGTCGTTTCCGTCCCTCTTCCGTGGAAGATCCGCCCGCCCGGGAATGGTGTTGCGGTACACGGCGTTCGCAGAGAGGAGACGAGGAGGAGCGGTAATCGTGCTTGATCCCCAGGATTTGTACGAATGGGACGCCAAGGGCCTGGCCGTCGTGGACGTGGCGCTGGCGCAGGAGTCGGCCGGGCTGGTCATGCTGTACCACTTCGACGGCTACATCGACGCGGGTGAGACGGGCGAGCAGATCGTCGAGAGACTTCTCGACACCCTCCCGCACCAGCTGGTGGCCCGGTTCGACCACGACCGGCTCGTGGACTACCGCGCCCGGCGCCCCCTGCTGACCTTCCGGCGCGACCGCTGGAGCGCGTACGAGACGCCGTCCATCGAGGTCCGCCTCGTCCAGGACGCCACCGGCGCACCCTTCCTGGTGCTGTCCGGCCCCGAGCCCGACGTCGAGTGGGAGCGGTTCGCCGCCGCCGTCCGGCAGATCGTCGAGCGCCTCGGCGTGCGCCTCTCGGTGAACTTCCACGGCATCCCCATGGGTGTCCCGCACACCCGGCCCGTCGGCCTCACCCCGCACGGCAACCGCACCGACCTGACGCCCGGGCACAAGAGCCCGTTCGACGAGGCCCAGGTTCCCGGCAGCGCCGAGTCCCTGGTCGAGTACCGGCTCTCCGAGTCCGGGCACGACACCCTCGGCGTGGCCGCGCACGTCCCGCACTACGTGGCCCGCTCGCCGTACCCGGACGCGGCCCTGACCGTCCTGGAGGCCGTCACGGCCGCCACCGGTCTCGTCCTGCCCGGGGTCGCCCACGCGCTGCGGACGGAAGCCCGCCGCACCCAGACCGAGATCGACCGCCAGATCGGCGAGGGCGACGAGGAGCTGGTCGCGCTCGTGCAGGGCCTTGAGCACCAGTACGACGCCGTGGCCGGCGCGGAGACCCGCGGCAGCCTCGTGGCGGAGCCGGTCGACCTTCCGTCGGCGGACGAGCTGGGCCGCGAGTTCGAGCGCTTCCTCGCGGAGCGGGAGGGCGACGCGTAGCCCCGCCGGGGCAGGCCCTAAGCTGCCGCTCATGCTGAAGGTGGGCCTGACCGGCGGGATCGGCGCCGGCAAGAGCGAAGTGTCGCGGCTGCTCGTCTCGTACGGAGCCGTGCTGATCGACGCGGACCGGATCGCCCGCGAGGTCGTCGAGCCCGGGACCCCGGGTCTCGCGGCCGTCGTCGCGGCGTTCGGGGAGGACGTCCTGACCCCGGACGGGACGCTGGACCGGCCGAAGCTCGGCTCCGTCGTCTTCGCCGACCCCGAGCGGCTGGCGACGCTCAACGCGATCGTGCACCCCCTGGTCGGGGCCCGGTCGGCCGAGCTGGAGCGCCGGGCCGGCGCCGGGGACGTCGTCATCCACGACGTCCCCCTCCTCACCGAGAACGGCCTCGCGCCGCTGTACGACCTGGTCGTGGTCGTCGACGCGTCCCCCGAGACCCAGCTCGACCGGCTCGTACGGTTCCGGGGCATGGCGGAGTCCGAGGCCAGGAACCGGATGGCCGCGCAGGCCACGCGCGCGCAGCGGCAGGAGATCGCGGACCTCGTGATCGACAACGACGGTCCGCTGGAAGCCCTGGAGCCGCAGGTGCGGAAGGTGTGGGAGGAACTGGAGCGCCGGGCGGGGTCCGCGGTCTGAGGCCGTCCGCGAGGACCGGCGGAATGCGGCCACGGGGTTCGGTGTTTCTCCCCACGATCGAGGGAAGGATGCCACCGTGGCCGACAGCAACCCGGAAACGCACGTCATCGACTTCCGCGCCGCCGAGCAGCTGCTGGCCGCGCGGGACCCTCGGGGCGCCGTCAAGCTGCTCGACTCGGTGATCGCCGCCCATCCCGAGAACACGGCGGCCAGGCTGCTGCGCGCCCGGGCGTTCTTCGCCGCGGCCCAGCTGCGCCCGGCTCAGCTGGAGTTCGAGCTGGTCCTGGAGCGTGAGCCGGACAACGCGTTCGCGCACTTCGCGCTTGCCCGCACCTACCAGCGCTCCGGCCAGACCGCCCAGGCCACCCGCCACTTCCGGCTCGCCGCCGCGCTCGACCCGAAGCCGGAGTACCTCCAGGCGGCGGACTTCGACCTGCCGAGCTGACGCCCAGCGGCCGCCGAGCCGACGCTCAGCGGTCGCGGCCGTCGCCGTGGTCGGGTTCGTACGGGGGGATGTCACGGCCCGGCTGCCAGTGGGGGCCCTGGTAGAGATGGCGGACGACCAGGGCGAGGTCGACCGTGACGACCAGGAAGAGGACGCCGCAGGCGGCGGCCCACCCCGGCCGGCCCACCAGCGAGAAGACCGTCGTGCCGAAGACGGCCCAGACCAGCCCCCACAGACTCAGCCAGAACCGAAGGCGCAGGGCGCTGCGCGCGGTGGCGGGCTCGTTTCCGGAACGCATGACGGTCGGCCTCCCGTCGTCCCTGTCCCTTCCAGGATGGACCCGGGGAAGGGGCGGGGGAAGGGAGGGGCGGGCGCGGACCGGGCTAGTGGATGACGCTGTAGCTGCGCCAGGGCAGGGTGTCCGGCACGATCTCGTTGCTGCTGTTGCTGGGGAGATAGGTGGAGTTCTCCCCCTTGCAGTTCAGGGTCCGGTACAGCACGACGTCGACCAGGGTCTCGTTCACGACCTTGGTCACGCCCGACGGCGCCATGCGGTGGCAGCCCTTCACCGAGGGGCTGGTCACGGTCACCGCGAACTCGCGCTCGGTCTCGTAGGAGAGGGTGCCGACCGCGCTGCGGCCGAGGCCCGAGCAGCCGGCGACCGCGATCGTGAGCAGTACGGCCCCGGTGGCCGTCGTGAGACGCCGGCGAACGGACATGTCGAATCCTCTTCTGTCGTGCGAAGGCGGCGGTCGGCAGCAGCCCGGGTCCACCCCTGGTCCTGGCGCCACCATGCCGCCTGCCGTACGCGGTGTCATCCGCTGATGGGCCGCACGGGGGAACGGGTCGCCGAGGCCGATTGTCAGACCCCACCCGTAAGGTCGGAGGACCAGGTAGGAGAACCAGGTAGGAGAACCAGGCGGAGCCTCCGGCAGGAGCCCGCCGCACACGGGGAGGAGAGCGGGGAATGCCCCTGAGCTGGATCGCGAGCGCCGCCGTCTTCCTCCCGGCCGCCCTGCCGCGCGAGGGCCGCGTCGCCTTCTGGGCGCCCGACGGGAGCCCCCTTCCCGACCCCGTGGCCTCGGTGGACGGCACCCTGGCGGACGGCGCCGAGCGGGTCGAACTGACCGTCGCCAGGAAGCACGGCAGCGGGGCGCGCGCCAGGACCGTCCCCGCCGTCACCCTTCCCGTCGTCTCCGCCCTGCCCCGTCTCGTCGCGGCCCGCCACCACCCGGCCGCGCACCCCGCCACCGCCTGCTGGGGCGCCGCCGCCCTGCACGCCCTCCAGCTGACCGCCCGCGGCAGGCTGCTGCCCGGCCTGACCGCCGAGTCCATGGACGCCTGGCGGGCCGGGCCGCTGGACGCCGAGGACATCGCCCACCTGCGGGCCGTCGCCGCGGCCATGCCGTACGAGGCCCACGCCGTGCCCGTGCCCGGCCGGGGCCCGTTGCGGCTGCCCGAGCCCGAGGCCCTCGTCCGCGCGTTCCTCGACGCGGTCGCCGACACCCTGCCGCGTACCCCCGCCGCGGCGTACGCCGTCGGCGCGCCGTTCGCCGCCCGCGAGCCGCAGCACCTGCCGCGCGCGCGTGCCTGGGCGGCGGAGGCCGCCGCCGGGATGGACGCGGGCGTGCGGGTCTCGCTCCGCCTCGACCTGTCGGGGTACGAGCTCTTCGACATCGCCGACACCGCCGCGGGCGAGGAGGGCGGCGAGCTGCGTCAGGCGGCCGCCGCGATCCTCCAGATCCACAGCCTCGCCGACCCGACCCTCGTCATCGACGCACACGACCTCTGGGCCGGCGAGGGCGAGCACTTCGGGCCGCGCGCGCGGATCGACGCGGTCCTCGCCCTGCGCAGGGCGGCCCGCGTCTGGCCGCCGCTCGCGCGGCTCCTGGAGCGGGACGTGCCCGACGTCCTCGCCGTCACCGAGGACGAGCTGTACGAGCTCCTCGGCCCCGCCGCGGCCCGGCTCGCCGACGCCGGGGTCGCCCTCCACTGGCCGCGCGAGCTCGCCCGCTCGCTCAGCGCCTCCGCCGTCGTCCGCCCCGCCACCGCCGCCCCGGGCTCGGCCACCGACGGCACGTCCTTCTTCGACAGCGAGGAGCTGCTGCGGTTCAACTGGCAGCTCGCCCTGGACGGGGACCCGCTCACCGACCGGGAGATGGACCTCCTGGCCGAGGCCCACCGGCCGGTCGTGCGCCTGCGCGACCAGTGGGTCGTGGTCGACCCCGCCCTCGTCCGCAAGGCCCGCAAGCGGGAACTGGGCCTCCTGGAGCCCGTCGACGCCCTCGCCGTCGCCCTCACCGGCACGGCCGAGGTGGACGGGGAGACCGTTCCCGCCGTTCCCGTCGGGGCGCTCGCCGCCCTCCGCGACCGGCTCATGGCCGGCCCCGAGGCCGTGCAGGCGCCGCCCGGCCTGACCGCCACCCTCCGCGACTACCAGCTCCGCGGCCTCGCCTGGCTCGACCTGATGAGCTCGCTCGGCCTCGGCGGCTGCCTCGCCGACGACATGGGCCTCGGCAAGACCGTCACCCTGATCGCCCTCCACCTGCGCCGCGCCCGCCGCGCCCCGACCCTCGTCGTCTGCCCCGCCTCCCTCCTCGGCAACTGGCAGCGGGAGATCGAGAAGTTCGCTCCGGGCACCCCCGTGCGCCGCTTCCACGGCGCGGACCGGGGCCTCGACGGCGTCGACGGCGGGTTCGTCCTCACCACCTACGGCACCCTGCGCACGAGCGTCGCCCAACTCGCCGCGCGGGAGTGGGGGATGGTCGTCGCCGACGAGGCGCAGCACGTCAAGAACCCGTTCTCCGCGACCGCGAAGGCGCTGCGCGAGATCCCCACCCCCGCACGCGTCGCCCTGACCGGCACCCCCGTCGAGAACAACCTCTCCGAACTCTGGGCGCTCCTCGACTGGACAACCCCCGGTCTCCTCGGCCCCCTCAAGGCCTTCCGTGCCCGCCACGCGAGGGCCGTGGAGAACAACGAGGAGATCGAGCACGAGCAGGCCGTCGAGCGGCTCGCCCGGCTCGTGCGGCCGTTCCTGCTGCGCCGCCGCAAGTCCGACCCGGGCATCGCCCCCGAGCTGCCGCCCAAGACCGAGTCCGACCACCCCGTCTCCCTCACCCGGGAACAGGCCTCGCTGTACGAGGCGGTCGTCCGCGAGACGATGACGCAGATCGAGGGCGCCGAGGGCATGGCCCGCCGCGGGCTCGTGATGAAGCTGCTGACCTCCCTCAAGCAGATCTGCAACCACCCCGCGCAGTACCTCAAGGAGCAGGCCCCGCGCGGCGGCGGCACCGCCCGGCTCGCCGGCCGCTCCGGGAAGCTCGCCCTGCTCGACGAGCTGCTCGACACGATCCTGGCCGAGGACGGGTCCGTGCTCGTCTTCACCCAGTACGTGACGATGGCCAGGCTCCTCGCCGACCACCTGGCGGCACGCGGCGTTCCCGCCCAACTGCTCCACGGCGGCACGCCGGTGGCCGAGCGCGAGCGGATGGTCGACCGCTTCCAGGACGGGGAGGTCCCCGTCTTCCTGCTCTCCCTCAAGGCCGCAGGCACCGGCCTCAACCTCACCCGAGCCGGACACGTCGTCCACTACGACCGCTGGTGGAACCCGGCCGTCGAGGAGCAGGCCACCGACCGGGCCTACCGGATCGGACAGACCCAGCCGGTGCAGGTCCACCGGCTCGTCGCCGAGGGCACGGTCGAGGACCGCATCGCCGAGATGCTCCGTGCCAAGCGGGCCCTGGCCGACGCCGTCCTCGGCTCGGGCGAGGCCGCGCTCACCGAACTGACCGACCGGGAGCTGGCCGACCTGGTGTCCCTGAGGAGGTCCGCGTGACCCCGCCACGCCCCACGCGCGGGGCAGGCCCCCGCCACGACGACCGCCGCCGCACCTTCCCGCCGGTGGCGCCGAGGAAGGCGCCCGACGGCGGGTTCGCCGCCACCTGGTGGGGCAACGCCTGGGTGGAGGCCCTGGAGGACACCGCCCTCGACCCGGCCCGTCTCGCGCGCGGGAAGGCGTACGCGGGACGCGGGCACGTCGACGCGATCACCGTCACCCCCGGCCGGGTCGTCGCCTACGTGCACGGCACCCGCCCCCGGCCGTACCGCACCGAGCTCAGGATGCGGACCCTCGGCGACGACGGCTGGGAGCGGTTCCTCGACGAGGCCACCGCCCGGCCCGAGCACATCGCGGCCCTGCTCGACAAGGACGTGCCGCACGCCCTGGAGGCGGTCGCGGGACTGCTGCCCGCACCCGGCGACCTCGTCCCGGACTGCTCCTGCCCGGACGACGGCTACCCCTGCAAGCACGCGGCCGCCCTCTGCTACCAGGCGGCGAGGCTCCTGGACGAGGACCCGTTCGTCCTCTTCCTGATGCGCGGCCGCGGCGAGCAGGAGCTGCTCGCCGAGCTCACCCGGCGGAACGCGGCGGCGTCCGCCGCCGAGACGACCGCCACCGCCCCGCCGATGGCGACGGTCTCCGCCCGCGTCGCGCTCGCCACGGCCGGCGGGTCCGGGCTCCCGCCGCTGCCCCCCGAGCTGCCGGTCCCGGACAGGCCCGGCCGCCCGGCCGTCTTCCCGCCCGACCCCGAGGCGCCCGACCCGCTCGCGCTCGACCTCCTCGCGAGCGAGGCCGCCGTCCGCGCCCACGCCTTCCTCGCGAGCGGGTACGACGCGGTCGCCGAGCTCACCCCCTGGCAGGACGCGGTACGGCTCGCCGCCGCGCACCCCGGCTCGGGGCTCACCGCCTCGACGCGTGCGCTCTACCGCGACCTGGCGTACGCGCTCGACCGCAGCCCCACGGAACTGGCCCGTGCCGTCGCCGCCTGGCGGCAGGGCGGTGCCGCCGGCCTCGCCGTACTGGAGGAGCCCTGGGACCCGCCGGCGGGTCCGTTCGACCGGGCCAGACCCGCGCTGCTCGCCGCCGACTTTCCCGCGTTCCGGCCGTGGCGCAACCAGCTCTCCACCGAATCGCTCCAGCTCAGGCTGGGCCGGGACGGACTCTGGTACGGCTACGAGTCGGACGCGGGACGCGAGGACTGGTGGCCGCGCGGAGCCCCCGACCCCGACCCGGTCGGTGCCCTCACGGACCTCCTGGGACGCTGAGTCGAGGGACGCTCCGACACCCGAACGGCACTCCACTCGAAGGGGTGAATCACGCCAACGGCCGGATCCGGCAACCGCGTTCGTCGCGTTTATTCCGGTACGGGCACTTGCCCGTGCACATCTCCGGAAGGCAGGAAGCCATGAGGCAGATTCGCCGAAGTGGTCTGGCCACTCTGATGGTCACGGGCGGAGCGCTCGCGCTCTCGGCGGGCGCCGCGCACGCCGACGCGGGCGCGCAGGGCGCCGCGGTCGGTTCGCCGGGAGTGATCTCCGGCAACACGATCCAGCTGCCCGTGCACGTCCCGGTCAACCTCTGTGGCAACACGGTCAACGTCGTCGGGCTGCTCAACCCGGCGGCGGGCAACACGTGTGCCAACACCTCGTCCGCGCCCGAGTCCGGTGGGTACGGCGAGGAGCGCGGCGGCGACCGCGCGCACAAGGACCTGCCCGGCACCCCGCGCGGCGGCGAGCAGGGCGGGGGCGGCTCCTCCGACAACGGCTCCGCGCACGGCGGTTCGTCCAACGGCGGCGGTGCCACGGCGGAGACCGAGGTCAAGGGCTCGCCCGGCCTCCTCTCCGGCAACGGCATCCAGCTGCCGATCGACCTCCCCGTCAACGTCAGCGGCAACTCGGTCAACGTCGTCGGCATCGGCAACCCGGCCGTGGGCAACACCGCGGTGAACGGCCCCGCGAAGCCCGAGCAGCCGGTCGAGATCCCGACGCCGCGCCCGCAGACGCCCGTCAGGAACGTGCCGGTCCCGCAGGCCGAGGAGACCGAGACGCCCACCCCGGCGCCCGCCCCCGTACCGGCTCCGGCGCCCGCCCCGCAGGGCGAGTCCCGCTCGGTCGCCCTGGCCTCCACCGGCTCGGACACCGTCGGCTACGCCGCCTCGGCGAGCGCCGCGCTGCTGCTCGGCGGCGCGCTGATGTACCGTCGCGCCCGCCGCGCCGGGGACCAGGCCTGACGGTCCCGCTCGCGCGCCGCACGGGCGCGTCCGACGTGCGCTGACGTCCGAGCCGTCAGCGCCGTGGGCGCCCCCGGTGTTCCCGGCGCCGTCAGCCGCGCCCCCGGCCGTACGCGCCCCCGGCCTCGGCGCGCCAGGTCCTGAGCACCGCCTCGATGGTGGGCGCGACCCGTGTCCGGGCCTGGTGCCGGGGAACCCCCTGCATCAGCAGGGTGTCGTACGGCGTGTCGACATGCCGTACCGAGGCGCGGACCGCGGCGGTGACGGCGCCCCGGTCGAGGGCCCGGCCGGCGGCCGTGCGCCCCACCCGTCCGCTGCCCTTCGCCGACGCGTGCTCCGAGATCTCCGTGGCACGGTCGACGGGGCAGGACGGGAAGAGCCGCAGCACCTCCGCCCTCAGGGCCGCGGTGATCTCGGCGTCGAGTGCGGCCCGCCGGGCCGCGTCCCGCGCCCGCCGCCGGGCACGCGCCTCCGCGTCCGCCAGACAGGCCGCCTCGGCCCGGGCGAGCGCCGCCTCCTCGACGAGCAGTCCCTGACGCTCGTACCGCGTCCGGCGCCGGTTGTGGCGGAGGACCACGGCCCAGAGGGTGCTGCCCTCCCGGGCCCGCCGGGTGAGCGCGGTGTCGCCCCGGCGCAGGAAGACCAGGTGTCCGAGGTCGGCGCAGTCCAGGCAGACCAGGGCGTTGAACTCGACGATCATCCGCTGCATCGGCCCCCGGTGGCACTCCGAGCACCGGCGGCGGCGCAGTGGTTCGACGACGACGGGTGCGACGAGGTCCATGTCCGGTCCTCTCTCCGGTGGCGCCTCAGCGGACGCCGGGCGCGGCGGCGGCGATGAACGTGTCGAGGGCTTCCTTCGCCTGCGCGGACCGGCGTGCGCGGTCCGCTTCGTCGACGGCCTCGTGCATGCAGTGGGAGTCCACGAAGGCGGCCTCGGCGAGGCGCCGGGTCTCCGGGTCGTCGCAGACCAGCTGGACGCGGAAGAGTGCCTGCCGGGCGGCGGTGCGCTGCCGGTAGGAGGCGTGGCGTGACGCCTCCGCCTCCTCGGATCCGGGGTTCGCGGCGGCGCGGAACCACCGGTCGTTCTGGCTGTGGCGGTAGTCGACGACAGCGCCCGCGAAAGCGCTGTAGGTCGAGATCCGTTCCTGGCGGAGCTGTTCGGTCCGGGCGAGCGCCGCCGTCCGTTCGGCGGCCCTGGCCTGGAAGTAGTGGGTGGCGATCACACCCAACAGCGTTCCCATCACGGCTATCAGCGCCACATCCATGGCCGGCTGCCCTCCCCGTCTCCCCGTGCGATGCCCTTGTGTCATGCCCGTATGTGGACCGGAGGATCCTCCGGACGCGAAGATCATGGCAGCTTCGGGGAGACGGCGCCGGACGTCACTGGCGGTAGCTGCTCAGGAAGCGGCCGATGCGGCTGATCGCGGCGTCGAGGTCGTCGGCGTACGGCAGGGTCAGGATGCGGAAGTGGTCCGGGCGCGGCCAGTTGAAGCCCGTGCCCTGGACGACCTGGATCTTCTCGCGGAGCAGGAGGTCGAGGACGAACTTCTCGTCGTCGTGGATCTTGTGCACGGCGGGGTCGAGGCGCGGGAAGGCGTACAGCGCGCCCTTGGGCTTCACGCAGGAGACGCCCGGGATCTCGTTGAGCTTCTCCCAGGCCCGGTCGCGCTGTTCGCGCAGCCGGCCGCCCGGGGCGGTCAGTTCGTGGATGGACTGCCGGCCGCCGAGCGCGGCCTGGATGGCGTACTGGGCGGGGGCGTTGGGGCAGAGCCGCATGGAGGCGAGCATCGTGAGCCCCTCCAGGTAGTTCCGCGCGTGCTGCCGGGGACCGCTGACGACCAGCCAGCCGGAGCGGAAGCCGGCCACCCGGTAGGTCTTGGAGAGGCCGCCGAAGGTGAGGACGACCAGGTCGGGGGCGAGCGTGGCGGCCGGGTGGTGGACGGCGTCGTCGTAGACGATCTGGTCGTAGATCTCGTCGGCGAAGACCATCAGGCCATGGCGCCGGGCGAGTTCGAAGATGCCCTCCAGGATCTCCTTCGGGTAGACGGCGCCGGTGGGGTTGTTCGGGTTGATGACGACGATCGCCTTGGTGCGGTCGGTGATCTTCGACGCCATGTCGTCGAGGTCCGGGTACCAGTCGGCGGACTCGTCGCACAGGTAGTGCACGGGCTTACCGCCCGCGAGCGTGACCACGGCCGTCCACAGCGGGTAGTCGGGGGCGGGGACGAGGACCTGGTCGCCGTCCTCCAGGAGGGCCTGGACGGCCATGGAGATCAGCTCGGACACGCCGTTGCCGAGGAAGACGTCGTCGACGTCCACGTCCGGCAGGCCCATCGACTGGTAGCGCTGGGCGACCGCGCGGCGGGCGGAGAGGATGCCGCGCGAGTCGGTGTAGCCGTGGGCCTTGGGGAGCATCCGGATCATGTCCTGGACGATCTCCTCGGGCGCCTCGAAGCCGAAGAGCGCGGGGTTGCCGGTGTTGAGGCGCAGGACGCTGTGGCCCGCCTCCTCCAGCGCGTTGGCGTGTTCGATCACCGGGCCGCGGATCTCGTAGCAGACCTCGCTGAGCTTGCTCGACTGCCGGAACTCCATGTCGGATCTCCCCAAGGTCCCCGTCGGTTTTGTGTTGCTTGGTTTTACCAAGTTAGAGCTTGGAAAGTCCAACAACATGTCTAGACTGCGTCGCATGCCACGTCAGCCACGCCGCCGCAGCTACGACCAGCACTGCGCCGCCGCGCGCGCCCTCGACCTCGTCGGCGATCGCTGGACGCTGCTCGTCGTCCGTGAACTCCTCGCCGGGCCGCGCCGCTACACCGACCTCCACGCCGACCTGCCAGGCGTCAGCACGGACATGCTCGCCGGCCGCCTCAAGGACATGGAGAGCGCCGCTCTCGTCACCCGCCGCCGACTCCCGCCGCCCGCCTCGGCGTTCGTGTACGAGCTCACGCCGCGCGGCCGCGACCTCCTGCCCGTCCTGCGCTCGCTCGCCGCGTGGGGCGCGCCCGACCTGGGCGAGCCCCGGCCGACCGACGCCGTCCGCGCGCACTGGTACGCCATCCCGCTCCTCGACGCGCTCGCCGAACTGGGCGCGGGCGTGGTCCAGCTGACCCTGGACGAGGGGGAGTTCCACGTCCGCGTCGGCGAGGACGGGGCGGTGGAGTACGGGGACGGGCGGTACGGCGGCGACGGGGTCGGGGCCGACACCCATCTGCGTACCGACGGGGCGACCTGCCGTGCCCTCGCCGAGGGGGCGCTGACCCTCGCCGAGGCGATCGGGGAGGGGCGCGCCGAACTCGTACCGGCGGGACTCGCATCGGCGGAACCCGTACCGACGGAACGGGCACCGGCCGGACCCGTGTCGTCGGCCGAACTCGCGCGTGAGGCCGCCGGGAAGGCGTGAGCGCGGACGGCTCTCAGAGTCCGGCGCCCGCCAGGCTCGCCGCGAGGCGGTCGCGGGCCGCCGTCTGCGCCGCGATCCGCGCGTCGATGACGGCGAGCCGCTCGCGGGCGATCTCCAGCCCCCGCGCCGACGGCGCGGCGGACCGCATGTCGCCGTCGAGGCACGAGCGGAACGCCGACACGTCGTCCAGCGTGAGCCCCGCGTCCAGCAGGTACCGGATGTTCGCGACCCGCGCGACGGCGCCCTCCTCGTACACCCGGTAGCCGTTGGCCGCCCGGGCCGACGCGACCAGTCCCGCCTGCTCGTAGTGGCGCAGCGCGCAGGGTGACACCCCGGTCCGCCGGGCCAGTTCACCGATGCGCAAGGGCGCCACCTCCTCGCGCAGTCGTATCACGTGACCAGCGCGCCGCCGTCGACCGGCAGGACGGTGCCGGTGAGGAAGGCCGCGTCGGGCTCGGCGAGCGCGGTGATCGCCCAGGCCACGTCCTCGGGCCTGCCGAGGCGGCCGAGCGGGGTGTGGGCGAGCTGCCAGGCCCGCAGCGCCTCGCGCCGCGCGGGGGAGAGGCCCATGTGCTCCGCGATCGGGGTCTCGATCGCGCCGGGCGCGACCGCCACCACCCGTACGCCGTCGGGCGCGAGCTCCACCGCCCAGCAACGGGTCAGGGTCTCCACGGCGCTCTTGGTCGCCGGATACACGGAGTTGCCGGGCCAGCCGCGCTGGCCGACCGTCGTCGACACGTTCACCACGACGCCCCGGGACTCCTTGAGCGCCGGAACGGCGGCCTGCGTGAGGAGGACCGGGGCGACGAGGTTGGTCTCCAGGAGCGGGGCGATGACGGAGCGGTCGAGCGTGCCGAGCGGGCCGCCGGCGGCGACGCCGGCGTTGTTGACGAGCACGTCGAGGCGGCCGTACGCGGCCAGGGCGGACCCGACGATCTCCTCGGGGGCGCCCTCGGCCGTCACGTCGGCGACGAACGGGTGGATGCCCGGGTGGCCTTCGGCCGCCTCGCGCAGCGGCTCGCTCCTGCGCCCGACGGCGACGACCGTCGCTCCCTTCACGGCGAAGGCGCGCGCGGTGGCCCGGCCGATGCCGGTGCCCGCGCCCGTGACGACGACGACCCTGGTGGGTGTGGTGGTGTCCATGGGGTCGATGGTCGAACCGTGACGCCAGTGGCAAGGTCAAGTCCCGAGGTGGCGCCGACGGGCGGGGCGCCGGGCAGGATGGGCGGATGAGTGGGATGCGATACGAGGCGATCAGCTGGGAGCGACTGGCCGAGGCGCTCGCCGGGTTCCTGGAGGCGGCGACGCCGTCCGACGGCGGTCCGTGGCTGAAGGTCGGCGTCGACGGGGCGCCCGCCGCGCCCGGCGGCGAACTCGCCGCCCTGCTGGCCGAGGCGCTCCGGGCGCGCGGGCGCGCCGTCCATCTGGCCGGGACCGGGGGGTTCCTGCGGCCGGCCTCGCTGCGGTACGAGTACGGGAAGCAGGACCCGGACGCGTACTACGACGGCTGGACCGACACCGGGGCCCTGTGGCGCGAGGTCTTCGGGCCGCTGGAGCCCGGCGGGACCGGGCGCGTCCTTCCCGACCTGTGGGACCCGGCCACGGACCGGGCGACCCGCAGCCCCTACGTCACGCTGCCGCCCGGCGGGGTGCTGGTGCTGCACGGCCCGTTCCTCCTCGGCCGCTGGTTCCCCTTCGACCTCACCGCGCACCTGCGGCTCTCGCCCGGCGCGCTCGCCCGGCGCACCGAGGAGACCTGGACGCTGCCCGCCTTCGCCCGGTACGAGACGGAGGTCGACCCGGCCGACGCCGCCGACGTCGTCGTACGCGCCGACGACCCGCGCCACCCGGCGTGGACGGGACTGCCCCGCTAGCGGTCGTCGCCGGGTCTTCCGCCGACGAGTGTGACCGCCTCCGCGCCCGCCCGGCATCCCGCCTCCGCGGCCTCCGCGGCGTCCGCGCCCGCGATCCGGGCCGCGAGGAAGGCGCCCGTGAACGCGTCGCCCGCGCCCGTGGAGTCCACCCGGAGCTCCTGCGGCACCGGCGGCGCCGTCACCCGCGCCGTCACCGCGCCGCCCTCGGCCACCACGGCGCCGGCCGCTCCGAGGGTGACGACGACCAGGGGGTGACGTCGGCTCAGCTCGGCGGCGGCCGCCGCCGGTTCGCGGCCCCCGGCCAGCATCCGCGCCTCGTCGGCGTTGGGCAGCAGGGCGGCGGCCCCGGCCGTCGCCGCCAGGAACCGGTCCGTCCCCAGCTCCGCGAGGAATCCGGCGGACGCCGGGTCGACGCTCACCGGAACACCCGCGTCGCCCGCGTCCCGCAGCGCCCGCAGGGCCGTCTCCCGGCTGGGCGGGGCGAAGAACAGGTAGCCGGACAGGTGCAGCGCGGCGATCCCGTCGAGCAGGTCGGGCGACCAGTCGGCGGGGGAGAGGCGCAGCGCGGCGCCGCTGTCGGTGAGGAAGGTCCGCTCCGCGGAGGCGTCGACGAGCGCGATCACCGTGGCCGTCGCCGCCTCCGGGTCCGCCACGAGCAGCGGGCGCACGCCCGCCCGCCGCAGCGCCCGCTCGTGCCACGCGGCCGCGTCCGTCCCGACCCGGCCGAGGAGCCGCACCTCGCAGTGGCCCGAACGCGCCGCCCAGCAGGCCGCGTTCGCCCCCGCGCCGCCCGGCAGGGTCCGGATCTCCGCCGCCGTGTCCGTCGCGGACGCCAGGGGCGTACGGTGCCGGGCGACGACGTCCGTCACCACGTCCCCGACGACGAGCAGCGCACCCGGTTGCGGGCTCACCGTCCCGGCCGCGCGGCGTAGGCGCCCGCGATCTCCGCCGCGAGCCGCACGTTGCCCCGTACCGCCGCGAGGTTCGCCTCCAGGGAGGCCCCTTCCGTGTGCACCGTCAGGTATTCGAGCAGGAACGGCGTCACCGCCTGCCCCGTGATCGCCTTCTCCCTCGCCTCCGCGAGGCCGCGCGCGAGGACCCGGTCGTGGAGGGCGGGGTCCAGCTGCTCCGCCTCCGGGACCGGGTTGGCCACGACGAGCGCCGCTCCCGGTCCGCCGAGCGCGTCCCGCGCGCGTATCACCCCGGCCACCTCCGCCGGGGAGCGCAGGGTCCAGTCGACGGGCTCTCCGGAGGAGGAGAGGTAGAACCCGGGGAAGTGCTCCGTGCCGTACCCGACGACCGTCACCCCGAGGGTCTCCAGGCGCTGCAGGGTCGCCGGCACGTCGAGGATCGACTTCACCCCGGCGCACACCACGGTGATCCCGACCTCGGCGAGCAGGCGGAGGTCGGCGGACTCGTCCTGGGTCTCGCTCCACTCCCGGTGGACGCCGCCGAGGCCGCCGGTCGCGAAGACCCGTATGCCCGCGGCGTCCGCGAGCCAGGCCGTCGCCGAGACCGTCGTCGCCCCCGTCACTCCCGCCGCCACGGCCGGGGCGAGGTCGCGGTGCCCCAGCTTCCGTACCGCCGGGTCCTCCGCGATCCGGGTCAGCGCCGCCCGGTCCAGGCCGACCCTGGCGGTGCCGTCGACCACCGCGACGGTGGCGGGGACGGCGCCCCCGGCCCGTACGAGCGCTTCGAGCTCCAGGGCCACGGCGAGGTTGCGCGGGCGCGGCAGGCCGTGGGCGATGATCGTCGATTCCAGCGCGACGACGGGACGGCCCTCGTGGAGCGCCTCCCGTACCTCTTCGGACACCTGTGTGGACATGTCCCATTCCTGGCGCGGCCACGGACCCCGCAAACCTCGGTGGCGAGCTCCTGCCACACGGGAACCGGGGGTACGGAATCCGTGACGGCGTCCGGGGTCCGGCGGGCGTCGCGGCGGCGGGACCCCGGCAGGCCCCGGCGGGGGCGTGGTGCGGAATCCGTCGCCGTCCTCACGTTCGGACAAGTGCCCTGGTGGGAGGCGAAGCGGAGGGCTTCCGTCCAGCGGATACCGGTCTTCTGACCGCCCAGGGCCCCGGCTACAGTCACCGCCCATGACCACTCATGACCTGCCGTCCTTCGTCGTGCACATCCCCGACGCCGAGCTCGAAGTCGAGCCCCTCGACCCCGACCAGATCATCTCCGGCACGCCGGAGGTGACCGGCAAGGTGCTGTGGGAGTCCGCCGACGGCAAGCAGCTGCGCGGCATCTGGCAGATCACGCCCGGCGTCGTCACCGACACCGAGGCGAACGAGCTCTTCGTGGTGATCAGCGGCCGCGCGACCGTCGCGGTCGCGGGCGGGGACACCCTGGAGATCGGCCCCGGCGACGCCTGCGTCCTGCGCGAGGGCGACCAGACGACCTGGACCGTGCACGAGACCCTGCGCAAGGCGTACCACATCAGCCTCTGAGGACCCTGTGTGTGGGGGGCCGTCTGCCCGCGCCCCCCACGCGTACGTCAGGCCGCGCGGACCGCGCCGCGCACGGCGAGCGCGGCCATCGGCAGCAGCAGGCACGCGGCCACCGCCGTGAGCGGCCCGTAGCCCGCCTGCGAGACGATCAGGCCCGCCGCCAGCCCGCCCAGACCGGCGGCCGTGTTCATCACGAAGTCGGAGAGGCCCTGGACCGCGGCCCGCGCCTCCTGCGGCACCGAGTCCGTGAGCAGCGCCGACCCGGACACCAGCCCGGCCGACCAGCCGAGGCCGAGCAGGAAGAGGCCCAGGGCGGTCTGTCCATGGCTCGACCCGGCCGTGCCCGCGACCAGCGCCGCCACGCCGATGAGGCCCACCGCGAGCCCGATCACCGACAGCCTGCCGAGCCGGTCGGAGAGCCAGCCCATCAGGGGCGAGAACGCGTACATGCCCGCGATGTGTCCGCTGATCACAAGGCCGATCAGCTGGATGTCCGCGCCGTGGTGCGTGAGCGCCACCGGGGTCATCGACATGATCGAGACCATCGCGGTGTGCGTGACGGCCACCGTGACCAGGGCGAGCCGGGCCCGCGAGGACTCCCGTACCGCCCGCAGCCCCGCGCGCAGGGAACGGCCCTCCGGCCGTGCGCCGGTCTCGGAGGCGGCGAGCGCGCGGGCGGTGAGGAGCGGGTCGGGGCGCAGGAGCAGCGCGACCACGACCGCCGAGACGACGAAGACGCCGGCGGCCCACACGAAGGGGCCCGCCGTCGCGGGGATGCCGAGGCCGGAGACGCTCTTCCCGGCAGGCGCGGCGATGTTCGGACCGAGGACCGCGCCGATCGTGGTCGCCCACACCACGGTCGAGATCGCCCGGGCCCGGTGGTCCGGCTCGGCGAGGTCGGCGGCGGCGAAGCGGGCGGCGAGGTTGGCGGAGGAGCCCGCGCCGAAGCCGACGAGTCCGACGAGGAGCAGCGGGAAGCTGCCGACGGCCGCGCCGAGCACCACCACGCCGGCGCCGAGCGCCCCGAGGAGGTAGGCGAGCACGAGCCCCGCCCGGCGGCCGCGCGAGGCCATCAGGGCGGCCAGGGGCATGGCGAGCAGCGCGGGGCCCGCGACGGTCGCGGTCGAGGCGAGCCCGGACAGCGCCTCCGTGCCGCTGACGTCCCTGGCCAGGACGGCCGCGAGGGCGACGCCGATGGCGATGCCGAGACCGCCGAGGATCTGGGTGACGATCAGGACGATCTGGATCCGGCGGCGCAGCGCGGGGAGCTCGGCCTCGGCCACGGGGCGGGATATGCGATCGGACAGGGCGACGTCAGGAGTGTCGGGCGTGTGGGTCACTTACGAGAGTGTGCCAGTCGTCCCACATGGTGGGAACGGCGAGTCCGGCCCCGGTCAGAACAGCGGCGCGGGCAGGACGCCCTCCAGGGCGAGCAGCTGTCTCTTGGTCTCCAGGCCGCCGCCGAACCCGCCGAGCCCGCCGTCGCTCTCCACCACCCGGTGGCACGGCACCACCACGGGCAGCGGGTTGGCGCCCATCGCCGTGCCGACCGCCTGGGCCGCACCCGGCTGCCCGACGCGCCGCGCCAGCTCCCCGTACCCCACGACCGTGCCGTACGGCACGCCGGTCGCCAGCTCGCGCAGCACCTGTCGGTTGAACCCGGTCGTCAGGCTCCAGTCCAGCGGGAGGTCGAAGGCGCCCGCGGCGCCCGCGAAGTACGCGTCGAGCTGCCGCACCGGCTCCGCGAGCAGCCCCGTGGCGCACTCCACCGGCTCCGTGCCCAGCTGCCCGGCGAGACGGTCGAGCATCCGCTCCCGCCGCGCCGCGTCGGCGTGGAACTCGACCCGCACCAGCCCCCGGCCGGTCGCGGCGAGGAAGAGCGGACCGATGTCGCTCGGCACCACCGCCCACTCGACGCCCGTCGGCTCCGCTTCGATCTCCATGCCGCCCACGGTACGACCCGCCACTGACAACCCGGCACGGAACGGCGGGACGAAAACGGCACGAAGGTCCCGTCCAAGATCACGTGCCGGTCTCACTCCGGTCTCACGAGCGGAAATTCCCCGGTCACGTGGTCGCCGGGCCCCCGGCGCGCCATAATCTCGCCCCGGTAGTACTACCCAGCGGTACCGACTGTTCTCGGACGACGGGGCACCAGGGGTGGAGGACACACGCTCATGCAGGGCACGGTCGACGGATTCAGCTACGGGCTCGTCACCCCGGTGGCCGCTTTCATCATGGCCTGTCTCGGCGGCGCTCTCGGGCTGCGGTGCACCACCCGGTCCCTCCGGCACCACGACACCTTCAAGGCCGGCTGGCTCGCCCTCGGCGCCACCTCCATCGGCACCGGCATCTGGACCATGCACTTCATCGCCATGATGGGCTTCTCGGTCCAGCAGGCGCCCGTCACCTACGACCGGCCCATCACCTTCGCCAGCCTGGGCGTCGCCGTCGTCATGGTCGGCATCGGGATCTTCATCGTCGGCTACCGCGGCGCGACCGCCCTGACCCTCGTCACCGGCGGCACCATCACCGGCCTCGGCGTCGCCACCATGCACTACCTCGGCATGGCCGGAATGCGTCTGCACGGCCGCGTCGAGTACGACACGACGACCGTCGCCCTCTCCGTGGTCATCGCCGTCGTCGCCGCCACGGCGGCCCTCTGGGCGGCCGTCTCCGTCCACGGCTTCCTGGCCAGCCTCGGCGCCAGCCTGGTGATGGGCGTCGCCGTCAGCGGCATGCACTACACCGCCATGTCCGCCGTCAGCGTCCACCTCCAGGGCGCCGCGGCCGTGCCGGGCCGCGGCGACACCGCGACCTCGCTCCTCCTGCCGATGCTGATCGGCCCGGCGGTCTTCCTCATCCTCGCCGCCGTGGTCGTCATGTTCGACCCGCTGCTCGTGATGGGCGACCCGGACTGGCAGCGCCCCGCCGCCCAGAGCGTGCACCGCCCGGGCGTGCCCGCCCCGCGCCACACCCCGTCCTACGGCGAGCCCGCCAACTGGACGGGACGGCCCGCAGGCCGCGGCGCCCGCAGGGCCGCCCCGCGGGGCGGCCACCGCTCCCAGGACTGGTGACGCGGGCCTTCCGCAGGCCTTCCGCAGGCCTTCCGCAGGTCTGATACGAGCCCGGTGCCCGGCCCTTCCGGCCCGGCGCCGCGCCGATCACCACCCGACTGTCAGTGGCGGGTCGTACGGTGGTTGCATGCGGCCCGTTTCCAAGATCGAACGTTCGGTGGCGCCCTTCGAGGTCGTCAGCTCCTACCAGCCCAGCGGCGACCAGCCCACCGCGATCGCCGAGCTCGAGCGGCGCATCCGCGCGGGCGAGAAGGACGTCGTGCTGCTCGGTGCCACCGGCACCGGCAAGTCGGCCACGACCGCGTGGATGATCGAGAAGCTCCAGCGCCCCACCCTGGTGATGGCGCCGAACAAGACGCTGGCCGCCCAGCTGGCCAACGAGTTCCGCGAGCTCCTGCCGAACAACGCGGTGGAGTACTTCGTCTCGTACTACGACTACTACCAGCCCGAGGCGTACGTCCCCCAGTCGGACACGTACATCGAGAAGGACTCCTCCATCAACGAGGAGGTCGAGCGGCTGCGCCACTCCGCGACCAACTCCCTGCTCACCCGCAGGGACGTCGTCGTGGTCGCCTCCGTCTCCTGCATCTACGGCCTCGGCACGCCCCAGGAGTACGTGGACCGGATGGTCCCGCTCAAGGTCGGCGAGGAGGTCGACCGCGACCAGCTGCTCCGCCGCTTCGTCGACATCCAGTACACGCGCAACGACCTCGCGTTCACCCGCGGCACCTTCCGGGTCCGCGGCGACACCATCGAGATCTTCCCGGTGTACGAGGAGCTCGCCGTCCGCATCGAGATGTTCGGCGACGAGATCGAGGCCCTCTCCACCCTCCACCCGCTCACCGGCGAGGTCATCAGCGAGGACCGCGAGCTGTACGTCTTCCCCGCCAGCCACTACGTGGCGGGCCCCGAGCGCATGGAGCGCGCGGTCAACGACATCGAGCGCGAGCTGGAGACCCGGCTCGCCGAACTCGACAAGCAGGGCAAGCACCTGGAGTCCCAGCGCCTGCGCATGCGCACCACGTACGACATCGAGATGATGCGCCAGATCGGCTCCTGCTCGGGCATCGAGAACTACTCGATGCACTTCGACGGCCGCGAGCCCGGCTCCGCGCCCAACACCCTCCTCGACTACTTCCCCGAGGACTTCCTGCTCGTCATCGACGAGTCGCACGTCACCGTGCCCCAGATCGGCGCCATGTACGAGGGCGACGCCTCCCGCAAGCGGACCCTCGTCGACCACGGCTTCCGGCTCCCCTCCGCCCTCGACAACCGCCCGCTGAAGTGGGAGGAGTTCCAGGAGCGGATCGGCCAGACCGTCTACCTCTCCGCGACCCCGGGGACGTACGAGCTCTCGCGCGGCGACGGCTTCGTCGAGCAGATCATCCGCCCCACCGGCCTCGTCGACCCCGAGGTCGTCGTCAAGCCGACCGAGGGCCAGATCGACGACCTGGTCCACGAGATCAGGCTGCGCACCGAGCGGGACGAGCGCGTCCTCGTCACCACCCTCACCAAGAAGATGGCCGAGGACCTCACGGACTACTTCCTGGAGCTCGGCATCCAGGTGCGCTACCTGCACAGCGACGTCGACACCCTGCGCCGCATCGAGCTGCTGCGCGAACTGCGCGCCGGCGAGTACGACGTCCTCGTCGGCATCAACCTGCTCCGCGAGGGCCTCGACCTCCCCGAGGTGTCCCTCGTCGCCATCCTGGACGCCGACAAGCAGGGCTTCCTGCGCTCCGGCACCTCCCTCATCCAGACGATCGGCCGTGCCGCGCGCAACGTCTCCGGCGAGGTCCACATGTACGCGGACCGGATCACCCCGGCGATGGAGCAGGCCATCGACGAGACCAACCGCCGCCGCGAGAAGCAGGTCGCGTACAACACGGCGCACGGCATCGACCCGCAGCCGCTCCGCAAGAAGATCAACGACATCGTCGCGACCATCGCGCGCGAGGAGGTCGACACCGAGGAGCTGCTCGGCTCCGGCTACCGCCAGGGCAAGGAGGGGAAGGCCGCCAAGGCGCCCGTGCCCTCGCTCGCCGCGCACGGCACCAAGGGCCGTGCCAAGGGCGGGAAGCAGGGCTCCACGGTCGAGCTCGGCGACCGTCCCGCGACGGAACTGGCCGCGATCATCGAGGAGATGACCGAGCGGATGCGGGCCGCGGCGGCGGAGCTCCAGTTCGAGGTGGCGGCCCGGCTCCGCGACGAAGTGGGAGAGCTGAAGAAGGAGTTGCGCCAGATGAAGGAGGCGGGAATCGCCTGACCTGAGGCGGGTGAGGGAGGCCGGTGGCGGGCGCAGGCGGTCCGGTGTGTTGCAAGACCGACACAAATCCGGACCGCGACGCTGCGGTGTCAGTGCCCCTGGCTAGGGTGCTGGACAACCGCACGCGCCGGACAGCGGGCGCGGGGAACGCAACGAGAGGGGCACACGCGTGACGGTCAACATGACCAAGGGTCAGGCCATCAGCCTGGAGAAGCAGGGCGGGGGCAGCCTCACCCAGGTGCGGATGGGGCTCGGCTGGCAGGCGGCACCCCGCAGGGGCCTCTTCGGCTCCCGTACCCGCGAGATCGACCTGGACGCCTCGGCCGTCCTCTTCGCGGACAAGCAGCCGGTCGACGTGGTCTTCTTCCGTCACCTCGTCAGCGACGACGGCTCCGTCAAGCACACCGGCGACAACCTGGTCGGCGGCGCCGGCCAGGGCGGGGACGACGAGGCGATCCTCGTCGACCTCCAGCGGGTCCCGGTTCACATCGACACGATCGTCTTCACCGTGAACTCCTTCACGGGCCAGTCGTTCCAGGAGGTGCAGAACGCCTTCTGCCGCCTCGTCGACGAGACGAACGGCCAGGAGCTCGCGCGCTACACCCTCGACGGCGGCGGCAACTACACCGCGCAGATCATGGCGAAGGTGCACCGGGCCGGTTCCGGCTGGCAGATGACCGCCCTGGGCAACCCGGCCAACGGCCGTACGTTCCAGGACCTGATGCCCGCGATCCTGCCGCACCTCTAGGCAGCACCGCGCGGCATCCCACCACAGCTCCCGGAGGCAGCAGGCCGCCGGGAGCTGTCCCGCATGAACGTGCTCCGGCACCAGGAAACACCGAGGGGACAGAGTCGATGACGGCCGAACTGGTCCGGGGGCAGAACCACCCCCTGCCCGACACCCGACTGGAGATCAGGGTGTCCGCCGGCCATCCCGTCCTCGTCGGAGCCACCCTCGGCGACGAACAGGGCAGGGTCCCCGGCGCCGAGGCGGTCGCGCACCCCGCCGCGCCCTCGCTCCCCGGCGTCGACGTCCCCCGGCAGGCCGCCGCCGACCAGCGCGTCGGCGTCGACCTGACCGCCGTCCCCGAGGCCGTCCACCGCGTCTCCCTCCTCCTCGT
The DNA here is from genome assembly GCF_042264145.1 of Streptomyces sp. NPDC056144. NCBI lineage: Bacteria > Bacillati > Actinomycetota > Actinomycetes > Kitasatosporales > Streptomycetaceae > Streptomyces > Streptomyces sp. NPDC056144. The sequence goes on from NZ_JBHJVF010000007.1 coordinate 369,896, forward strand.
CCTCCCCGAGGGCTCCGGCGGCCCGGCCCGCTTCGGCGCGACCGCGGCCCCGTTCGTCGCCGTCACCGGGACCGACGGCGCCGGCATCGCCGGCTACACGATCACCGGACTCGGCAGCGAGTCCGCCGTCGTCGCCCTGGAGCTCTACCGCCGCCAGGGCGCCTGGAAGGTCCGCGCGATGGGCCAGGGGTACGAGGGCGGGCTCGCCGCCCTCCTCGGGGACCAGGGCCTGGAGCGCGCCGCCGACACGGCCGCGGCGATCCTGGGCGCGGCCACCGCCCCGGCCCGGCCGCCGCTCACCGAGCCCGCCCCCGTCCAGCCCCAGCCCGCCCCCACCCTGCCCGTCCCGGTCCTGCCCGCCCCGAGCGACGGAGCCGTACCCACCGGAGCCGTACCCACCGGAGCCGAAACCGCCGGCGCCGAACCGGCCAGTGGCGGTCCGATCAGCTACGCCCACCCCCGTCGTCGTCCCGCCCCGCCCGAAGCCGCGCCCCAGGCGACGCAGACGGCCCAGGCGCCCCAGCCCCCGCAGGGCCCGCCCGTCCCCGTCGCCGGGGACGCCTCCGGCTGGTCCATGGACGAGCGCCTCTACAACCAGGTGTGGGGGATGTTCGAGGACCTGGCCCGTACCGTCTCCGCCTACCGGGGCGCCTGCGAGTTCGCCGAGTCCCGGCTCGACCGCGAGCTCGACGAGGCCCTCACCGACTACCGCTCCCGCGTCGGCGACGCGAACGACGCCGCCCGCGCGACCGCCCGCGCCCGCCACGACGAGCTCGTCGGGCGCGCCAAGGAGGTCCTCGACCGCGACCTCGCCCAGCTCGTCGCCGAGTCCCAGGTCGTCGAGCCGGCCCTCCCGCCCGCCTACGCCCGCTGGGACAACCCCGTCTGGCAGGCCTACCGGCCCCCGGCCGAGGAGCCCATGGCCGTACGCCTGGGCGACCTCCACCTGCCCGAGAGCCCCGGCCTGCGGATTCCGATGCTGGTCCGGCTGCCGCTGGAGCGCGGGCTGTGGGTGGACAGCGGACGCGGCCACTCCGAGGCGGCCAACCTGCTCGACGAGGCCGAGCTGCGCCGGCTCGCCCTGGACAGCGCGGTCGCCCACGCGGCCCGGCTGCTCGCGGCCCACCCGGCCGGATCGTTCGCGGTCCACGCCGTCGACGCGGCGGGCGCCGGGGCGGCCGCGCTCGCCCCGCTGGTGGAGGCCGGCGTGCTGGCAGCCCCGCCGGCCCGGGGAGCCGCCGGGGTCACGGCGGTGCTCGAACAGCTCACGGAGCGGGTCGACCTGCTGCAGATGGCCCTGCGGAACGGCGCGACCGACGCCCTGCCGCCCGGCCTGGACACGGCACGGCAGCTCCTGATCGTGCACGACTTCCCGCACGGCTTCGACGACCGGGCGGTGACCCGGCTCCGGTACCTCGCCGACGAGGGCCCCGGCGTCGGCGTGCACCTCCTCATGGTGGCCGACCGGGAGGACGCCGCCGCGTACGGTCCCGTGCTCGACCCGCTGTGGCGTTCGCTGCTGCGGATCACTCCCGTGCCCGACGACCACCTCGCCGACCCGTGGGTCGGCCACGCCTGGTCGTACGAGCCCCCGGTCTTTCCGCCGGGCAGCGCGATCCTGCGGCAGGTCCTCGCGCGCATTGCCGAGGCTTCCCCGGTAAAGCGGTTCTGACCTGGGATTTTGAGGTCTCTTTATCCAGTCCTTTACCTTCTCTTGGTCTTTCGGGTACTGTTCTTCGTGCGGAGGGGAGTACTCCCCTATGTGCGGCGTTCCCGTCAATACGGACGGATCTCATCGATCCGGCCCGGGGCGTCGGCCCGGCGCGGCGTGAGCCGACCGGGTGGAAGAGACCTCCGGCAGCGACGAAGCTGATCATGTAGCCGTACGACGCCGGAGGCGCAGTGGACGTTTCTATGACCCTGTGGGTGCTGACCATTCTCGGTCTGTGCGCCCTCATCGGAGCCGACTTCTTCATCGGGCGGAAGCCCCATGACGTCTCGGTCAAGGAAGCCGGAATCTGGACGATCGTCTGGGTCGTGCTCGCCGTGCTCTTCGGACTCGGCCTGCTGGTGTTCGGCAACAGCCAGGCGTCCGGCGAGTTCTTCGCGGGCTACATCACCGAGAAGTCGCTCAGCGTCGACAACCTCTTCGTCTTCGTCCTGATCATGGCGAAGTTCTCGGTCCCCTCCCACCTCCAGCAGCGCGTGCTGCTCGTGGGCGTGCTGATCGCCCTGGTCCTCCGCGCGATCTTCATCGCCGCGGGCGCCGCGATCATCGCGAGCTTCTCGTGGGTCTTCTACATCTTCGGCGCGTTCCTGATCTACACCGCCTGGAAGCTCATCCAGGAGGCGCGCTCCGACGAGGAGGAGGACGAGTTCGAGGAGAACCGTCTCCTCAAGACCGTCGAGAAGAAGTTCGGCGTCGCCGACCGCTACCACGGCACGAAGCTCTTCATCCGGAACAACGGCAAGCGGATCATGACCCCGCTGATGGTCGTCATGCTCGCCATCGGCACCACGGACATCCTGTTCGCCCTCGACTCCATCCCGGCGATCTTCGGCCTGACCCAGGACCCGTACATCGTCTTCACGGCCAACGCCTTCGCCCTCATGGGTCTGCGCCAGCTGTACTTCCTGATCGGCGGCCTGCTCAAGAAGCTGGTCCACCTCAGCTACGGCCTGTCGGTGATCCTCGGCTTCATCGGCGTGAAGCTGGTCCTGCACGCGCTGCACGAGTCCGGGGTGCACGTCCCGGAGATCTCCATCCCGTTCTCGCTCGCGGTCATCTGCGGCGTCCTGATCGTCACCACGATCACCAGCCTCATCGCCTCCAAGAAGCAGGCGGAGCGCGAGAAGGAAGAGAAGGAAGCCGTCGAGGCCTGATACCGGTCGCCTGATACCTGACACGTCAGGCGCACGGCGAACGGCCGGCCAGGGGCACCCGCCCCGGGCCGGCCGTTCGCCGTTCCGCTGTCTCCGCCGGCCCGTCAGGCGGGCGCCGCCTCCGGCGCCTCGGCACGGGCCGGAAGCGTCTCCGGCAGGAGCGCGAAGCAGCCCAGGCTGACCAGGGCGACCAGGGTCAGATAGGCGGCGACGCCCCACGGCGGACCCGAACCGCCGTCCGAGAGCGTCGTGGCGACGATCGGCGTCAGGGCGCCCCCGAGGACCCCGGCGAGGTTGTAGCCGACGGCCGCCCCCGTACAGCGCACACGGGGCTCGTAGAGCTCCGGGAGGTACGCGGCGACCACCGCGAACATCGTGATGAAGGCCAGCATCGAGCCCAGGAACCCGAGGAACATCAGCAGCGGCCGCGCGGTGTGCAGCAGGGCCACCATCGGGAACATCCAGAGCGCCGAGGCGGCGCACCCGGCCAGACAGAGCGGTCGGCGGCCCCAGCGGTCCGCCAGGAGCGCGACGAACGGGGTGGCGGCCCCCTTGATCGCCACCGCCGCCATGACGCAGGTCAGCATGACCGTGCTGCTCACCCCGAGCCGCTCGGTGCCGTAGGCCAGCGCCCAGGTCGAGACCGTGTAGAACACCGCGTACCCGACGGCGAGCGCCCCCGCCGTGAGCAGCACCAGACGCCAGTGGCCGCGCGCGACCTCGGCCAGGGGCGCGCTCGCCCGCTGCCCGGAGGCGGAGAGCTCCTCGAACTGCGGGGTCTCCGCGAGCGAGGAGCGCAGCAGCAGCCCGGCCGCCGCGAGGACGCCCGCCGCCCAGAACGGCACGCGCCAGCCCCACGCGCGGAACTCCGCGTCGCTCAGGCCCGCCGTGAGCGCGAGCATCACGCCGTTCGCGAGGAGGAAGCCCACGGCGGGCCCGACCTGCGGGAAGCTCGCCCACAGCGCGCGCCGGTGCGCCGGGGCGTGCTCGGCGGTGAGCAGGACGGCCCCGCCCCACTCGCCGCCGAGGCCGAGGCCCTGGAGGAAGCGGAGCAGGAGCAGGAGGAGGGGAGCGGCGATGCCGATCGTCGCGTACGTGGGGACGCAGCCGACGGCGACGGTGGCGCAGCCGGTCAGCAGCAGCGAGGCGAAGAGGACCGGCCGGCGGCCGTACCGGTCGCCGACGTGCCCGAAGAGGACCGAGCCGAGCGGGCGGGACAGGAAGCCGATCGCGAAGGTGCCGAAGGCCGCCAGGGTCCCGGCGAGGGGCGAGAAGGTCGGGAAGAAGAGCGGTCCGAGGACGAGCGCGGCGGCGGTCCCGTAGACGAAGAAGTCGAAGAACTCGATGGCGGTGCCGACGAGCGAGGCCGTGGCGAGCCGGGTCATCGAGGGCGGGGCGGCCGCCGGGGGAGTGGACGTCGGGGGAGTGGACGCCGGAGGCGTCGGTGGCGACGGAGAGTCACTGGTGCGCATGTGGCGCCAACTACCCGACGGCGCTCGCGGTTACGCGGGGCGTGCGGTAGCGCGCGGCCGTCGGGCCGCGCGCCGTCCGTGCGACCGGGGCACCGGCCCCGGGCGCCTCCGGTCACCAGCCGCGCTCGCGCCACTCCGCGAGGTGCGGGCGCTCGTCACCGAGCGTGGTGTCCTTGCCGTGGCCCGGGTAGACCCAGGACTCGTCGGGCAGGACCGCGAAGAGCTTGGACTCGACGTCGTCCATGAGGGTCGTGAAGTTCCTCGGGTCCTTCCAGGTGTTGCCCACCCCGCCGGGGAAGAGGCAGTCGCCGGTGAAGACGTGCGGGTGGCCGTGCGGGTCGTCATAGACGAGCGCGATCGAGCCGGGGGTGTGCCCGACGAGGCGGCGGGCGGTCAGCTCGACGCGGCCGACCCGGATCGTGTCGCCGTCCTCGACCGGCACGTCCGTGGGGACCGGGATGCCCTCCACGTCGTACGCGCCCGCGTACGTGCGCGCGCCGGTGGCGCGGACGACCTCGGCCAGGGCCTGCCAGTGGTCGCCGTGGCGGTGGGTGGTGACGACGGCGGCGATGCCGTCGTCACCGATCAGCGTGAGCAGCGTGTCGGCCTCGTTGGCCGCGTCGATCAGCAGCTGCTCGCCGGTGGCCCGGCAGCGCAGCAGATACGCGTTGTTCTCCATCGGGCCGACCGCGACCTTCGAGATCATCAGGTCCGTCAGCTCGTGCACGTCCGCCGGTCCGCCGACCTTCACCGCTCCGCTGTACGTCATGGCCTCAGCCTAGCCCCGGCCACCGACAGGAGAGGGGCACCGGCCGCTACAGGGCGGGAAGCTCCGGGAGCGGGCCGCCCTCGGTCTTCAGGGCGGAGCCGTCGCGGCGGCCGGAGAGCCAGCCGAGGAGCTCCGGCGCGGGGCCCGACACGGTCACCGGGGTGCCGGTGCCCTCGGGCGCGCCGGTGGTCCAGGTCCCGGTGCCGTCGGTGGCCTCGATCCGGGTGGGCGGCACGCCGGCGGCGCCCGTCCAGCGGTCGGCGAGGAAGTCGACCTCCCGCCGGACGAACTCCTCGGGCAGGTCCTCCAGCTCGTAGCCGAGCCCCAGGTCGACGTGGTGCAGGTCCACCTCGACCCAGCGCCGGAAGGGGATCCGGTAGGCGTTGTCGGTGATGCCGTTGCGGAGCTCGACGACACGGTTCCAGTCGGCGGGCTCGGCGCTCACGGCCTGGAAGGCCTCGGCGGTCGCGCGGACGTCGGCGAGCTGCTCGGCGAGCGGGCGGCCGGAGTCGCGCTCGATGTCGGCGTCGCGGGTCGCGGCGTCGGGGTACATCGGACGGCCCTGGAACACGTTCACGAGAGCCTCGGCGTTACGGGCGAGGTGGGCGAGCACATGGCCGCGCGTCCAGCCGGGAAGCCGTGACGGCTCGGCCGTCACCGCGTTGTCCCAGGAGGCGGCCGCGGTCAGCAGGCGGTCGGTCGCTTCTTTGACGGAGACGAGATCACGTTCGTGGTCGATCATGGCGCCGACCCTAGCGCGCCACTCGTTCGGGTGAAGCGGTCTTCGGAACGCCGGAAATCGAATGTGCGTGCTATAGGCTCGGTGGAAGCATCCGGCATCCTTGGTTGTTGGGTGTGTCAGGCACATCCGCTCTCTCAAGAAAGGTGCGGACCGGCGTGACCGACCGTCTCATCGTCCGCGGCGCCCGCGAGCACAACCTCAAGAACGTCTCGCTCGACCTGCCGCGCGACTCCCTGATCGTCTTCACCGGACTCTCGGGGTCGGGCAAGTCCTCCCTCGCGTTCGACACGATCTTCGCCGAGGGGCAGCGCCGGTACGTCGAGTCGCTCTCCTCGTACGCCCGCCAGTTCCTCGGCCAGATGGACAAGCCGGACGTCGACTTCATCGAGGGTCTGTCGCCCGCCGTCTCCATCGACCAGAAGTCGACCTCGCGCAACCCGCGCTCGACGGTCGGCACCATCACCGAGGTCTACGACTACCTCCGGCTGCTCTTCGCCCGCATCGGCAAGCCGCACTGTCCGGAGTGCCGCCGGCCGATCTCCCGCCAGTCGCCCCAGGCCATCGTCGACCGGGTCCTGGAGCTCCCCGAGGGCAGCCGCTTCCAGGTCCTCTCGCCGCTCGTGCGCGAGCGGAAGGGCGAGTTCGTCGACCTCTTCGCCGACCTCCAGACCAAGGGCTACAGCCGCGCCCGGGTCGACGGCGTGACCGTGCAGCTGAGCGAGCCGCCGACGCTCAAGAAGCAGGAGAAGCACACGATCGAGGTGGTCGTCGACCGCCTCACCGTCAAGGACAGCGCCAAGCGCCGGCTCACCGACTCCGTCGAGACCGCGCTCGGGCTCTCCGGCGGCATGGTCGTCCTCGACTTCGTCGACCTCCCGGAGGACGACCCCGAGCGCGAGCGGATGTACTCGGAGCACCTCTACTGCCCGTACGACGACCTGTCCTTCGAGGAGCTGGAGCCGCGCTCCTTCTCCTTCAACTCGCCCTTCGGCGCCTGCCCCGACTGCACCGGCATCGGCACGCGCATGGAGGTCGACGCCGAGCTGATCGTCCCCGACGAGGACAAGTCCCTCGACGAGGGCGCTATCCACCCCTGGTCGCACGGCCACACCAAGGAGTACTTCGGCCGGATGATCGACGGCCTCTCCCAGGCCCTCGGCTTCCGCACCGACATCCCGTACGCCGGTCTTCCGCAGCGCGCGAAGAAGGCCCTGATGTACGGCCACAAGACCCAGATCGAGGTCCGCTACAAGAACCGGTACGGGCGCGAGCGCGCCTGGACCACCCCCGCCTTCGAGGGCGCCGTCTCCTTCGTGAAGCGGCGGCACAGCGAGGCCGAGAGCGACTCCAGCCGCGAGCGCTTCGAGGGCTACATGCGTGAGGTGCCCTGCCCCACCTGCGAGGGCACGCGCCTCAAGCCGATCGTCCTCGCGGTCACGGTCATGGACCGGTCGATCGCCGAGGTCTCCGCGATGTCCATCAGCGACTGCGCCGAGTTCCTCTCCCGCCTCACGCTCAACGCCCGCGACAAGAAGATCGCCGAGCGGGTCCTCAAGGAGGTCAACGAGCGGCTCCGCTTCCTCGTCGACGTCGGCCTCGACTACCTCTCGCTCAACCGGGCCGCCGGCACGCTGTCCGGCGGCGAGGCCCAGCGCATCCGGCTCGCCACCCAGATCGGCTCCGGCCTCGTCGGCGTGCTGTACGTGCTCGACGAGCCGTCCATCGGCCTCCACCAGCGCGACAACCACCGGCTCATCGAGACCCTCGTCCGGCTCCGGGACATGGGCAACACGCTCATCGTCGTCGAGCACGACGAGGACACGATCAACGTCGCGGACTGGGTCGTCGACATCGGTCCCGGCGCCGGCGAGCACGGCGGCAAGGTCGTCCACTCCGGACCCCTGAAGGAGCTCCTCGCCAACGAGGAGTCGATGACCGGGCAGTACCTGTCCGGCCGCCGGGCGATCCCCACCCCGGAGATCCGCCGCCCCGTGGACCCGGGCCGCGCGCTCACCGTCCACGGCGCCCGCGAGAACAACCTGCGGGACATCGACGTCTCCTTCCCGCTGGGCGTCCTCACGGCCGTCACCGGCGTCTCCGGATCCGGAAAGTCGACCCTGGTCAACGACATCCTCTACACCCACCTGGCGCGCGAGCTGAACGGCGCCAAGTCGGTGCCCGGACGCCACACGCGCGTGGACGGCGACGACCTCGTCGACAAGGTCGTGCACGTCGACCAGTCCCCGATCGGCCGCACTCCCCGGTCGAACCCGGCGACCTACACCGGCGTCTTCGACCACGTCCGCAAGCTCTTCGCGGAGACGATGGAGGCCAAGGTCCGGGGCTACCTGCCCGGCCGGTTCTCCTTCAACGTGAAGGGCGGCCGCTGCGAGAACTGCTCCGGCGACGGCACGATCAAGATCGAGATGAACTTCCTCCCGGACGTCTACGTCCCGTGCGAGGTCTGCCACGGCGACCGGTACAACCGGGAGACCCTGGAGGTCCACTACAAGGGCAAGTCCATCGCCGAAGTCCTGAACATGCCGATCGAGGAGGCCCTCGACTTCTTCGAGGCCGTCCCGACCATCGCCCGCCACCTGCGCACGCTCAACGAGGTCGGCCTCGGCTACGTCCGCCTCGGGCAGTCGGCGCCGACGCTCTCCGGCGGTGAAGCCCAGCGCGTCAAGCTCGCCTCCGAGCTCCAGAAGCGCTCCACGGGCCGCACGGTCTACGTGCTGGACGAGCCGACCACCGGTCTCCACTTCGAGGACATCTCGAAGCTGATCAAGGTCCTCTCCAACCTCGTCGACAAGGGCAACTCGGTGATCGTCATCGAGCACAACCTCGATGTGATCAAGACCGCCGACTGGCTGATCGACATGGGCCCCGAGGGCGGCAGCGGCGGCGGCCTCGTCGTCGCCGAGGGCACGCCCGAGGAGGTCGCCTCGGTCCCGGCCAGCCACACCGGCAAGTTCCTCCGCGAGATCCTCGGCGCCGACCGGATCAGCGACGCCGACGCCACCGTGCCGGCGGCACGCGGGGCGAAGAAGACGGCGGCGAAGAAGGCCCCGGCCACCGCCAAGGCCCCGGCGAAGAAGGCCTCGGCCACCGCCAAGGCCCCGGCCAAGAAGGCGGCCGCCACCAAGGCGACCGCCAAGAAGGCCACGCCCGCCAAGGCCCCGGCCAAGAAGGCGACCACCCGCGCCCGCAAGGCGTGAGACGGGACTGAGGCCGTCGCGGGGCCCCACCCCGGGGCCCCGCGACAGTCTCCCGGAGGCCGCCGGTATCGTCGGTTCGGTCACCCTTGCCCCGATCCCGACGCCCCCGTGGAGCACACATGTCCGGCCAGTCCAGCCGCCGCACCGTCCTGAAGGGTGCCGCCCTCGCGGGCGCCGCCGGGCTGGGAGTCGCCGCCTGCTCCACCGATTCCAAGCTCGGCCACGCCCAGGTCCCGACCCCGACCGCCCCGGTCCCGCTCGGCTCCCCGGACGAGGTCCCGGTCGGCGGCGCCAAGCTCTACCGCGAGCAGCGCGTCCTGGTCAGCTGCCCCGCCAAGGGCGAGTACAAGGCATTCAGCGCCCAGTGCACCCACGCCGGCTGCGTCCTCGACAAGATCGAGGACAACGAGGGCAACTGCCCCTGCCACGGCAGCCGCTTCGACGTGACGACCGGCAAGGCGCTCAAGGGCCCCGCCACCGTCCCGCTCCCCGAGGTCCCGGTCCGCGTCGAGGACGGCAAGCTCATCGCGGGCCCGAAGGCCTGACCCCGCCCCGCCGCGAGCCCGGATCCCTCACGACCAGTCCCAGTCGATCCCCAGGATCCCGGGCCGTACCCCCTGCTCCACGAGGTGCACCGTGCGGTGCCTGCCGCTCAGCGTCAGCTCCGCACGGCCGCCGCGCGGCGCGCCCGCCGAGGTCTGGGCGAACCTCCGGCACCGTACCGGCAGCGCCGCCTCGTCGAAGCGGACCTGGAGGACGTACTGCCCGCCGGCGAAGCTGAAGCCCCGCAGGTACTCCCCGCTCGGCCCCGCCGTGCCGTCCTCGAAGCCGTACGAGAACAGGTGCGTGTCCCCGGCCCGCAGCCGCGCGTCGAAGAGCAGCTCCGCGACGACCACCCCCGTACCGGCGTGCCAGCGCACCCGGCCCGTCCGGCAGTTCTCCACGGCCCGGACGCCCACCCGGGACGGATCGCACCCCGGGTCCCCGTGGTGGATGGCGAGGTAGCGGTCCACTCCGTCCCGGTGGGCCCGTACGACGTGCTGCGACTCGCGCCCGATCAGCTCGCGCCCCGCCCCGATCCGTACCCGCTCGTGGTGCCCCACCGTGTGCAGTCCGCCGTCCGTCGGTGACTCCATCTCCGCGAGGAGCTCCTCGACCGAGCCCGACGCCTCCACCAGGGAGCGGTACGAGCGGCCCGCCGGGCGCTCCACGTCGGACCGCCCGGCCGCGTCGTCCGCCAGGAGCCGCAGCAGCGAGTTCCCGGGAAGCTGGAGCACCTCCTCCAGGGCGCGCACGGCCTTCAGGGACTCCGGCCGCTGCGGGCGGCGGGCGCCCTGCTGCCAGTAACTGAGGCTCGTCACCCCGACCCGTACGCCGCGGTGCGCGAGATGGTGCTGCACCCGCTGGAGCGGCAGCCCGCGCACGGCGAACGCGGTGCGCAGCGCCAGATGGAAGGGGCCGGTGTGCAGCAGCTGCACCAGATCGGCCTCGGTGTGGCTCATGAGCACTCCTCGGAGAACTCGGTGAACGTTCACGACGGGGGAGCGGACCGTCGCGCCGCGTGCGGTGGGCGGGCAGGTGGGGCGAGGGCGTCCGTTCACACCCCGGCCGCACTGTTCACAGTCCGATGTCACCCCGCATTGAAGCGTGTTGACCCGCTTCCGACAACGGCCGATGCTCCTGACCAGCGTCCGGACGCGCTCCTCCACCACTCCCCACATCCCCACCCCCCGCCATGGGAGGAACGCGATGCGCAGCAGAAAGACCGTCCTCGCGGCACTCGCCGCAGCAGCCCTCTTCCTCGTCCCCACGACCTCGGCCTCCGCCGCGCCGACGGGCGAGGACTCCGCCCTCGCCTACCGGCAGCTGAACATCACCATGCAGGCGCAGCAGAAGACCAACTGGTGCTGGGCCGCGAGCGGCAACACCATCGCCACCTGGTTCGGCCGGAACTACAGCCAGAACCAGTTCTGCAACGCCGCCTTCAACCGTCAGCAGGGCTACGAGTGCCCCAACGACCAGGCGACCCTCGGCAACGTCCAGAACGGCCTGAGCTGGGCGGGCATCAACCCCGGCTCGTACGTCACCGGCTGGCTCCGCTACTCGACCGTCCAGACCGAGATCAACGCGAACCGGCCGATCGAGACCCGGATCCAGTGGTCGAGCGGCGGCGGGCACATGCACGTCCTGTACGGCTACGACGACTCCGGCAGCTGGGTCTACTGGGGCGACCCGTGGCCGTCCAGCGACCGGTACAACTGGGCCTCGCACGCCTGGTACGTCAACAACAACTCCTTCTCCTGGACCCACTCGCTCTACCGGATCGGGGCGTGACGACGATGAACGGACGTGCCATGGGCGCCGGTCTGCTGACCGCCGCCGCCCTCGTCGCCCTCGGCGCGCTGGGAGCCCCGCAGGCCGCCGCGGCGGAGAGCCTCCCGCCGGCGCCGACCCCCGAGCAGGCCGCGTCCGCGCCGGGGACCCTGGACACGCTGTCCCGGTTCTTCGCCCGCGACGGGGCGCTCGCCCGCTCGGCGGCGGCCCCGCGCGTCGAGGGCGGGTCCGTGCCGGTACGGATACTCTCCCCGGACTTCGTCGCCGGGAAGGCGGGAGCACCCGTCGCCCGCGTCGAGTTCCGGGCCAGCCGGGCCGTGGCCTCGGACGGGCAGAAGGCCTCGCTGTGGACGGTGAAGCAGCCCGGCGGCTGGCAGGTGGTGAACATCGCCACCGGTGACGACGAGATCCGGTACGCGGAACAGGGCGGGCGCGTGCTGCCCGGCGGGCTCGTGTTCCGCGAGCCGCAGATCGACGCGTGGTACGTCCAGAAGGGGGCGAAGGTGCTGCCCCTCGACGAGGACGCGGTACGCGCGGTCGGCAGCGCCGGGACGAGCCTGGAGGCGTACCGGAACCGGGTCGCGGCGGCGTACGGGGACAAGCTGCCGGGGTCGGCGTACGCGAAGAAGGGCACGGCGGGCGGGTACGCGCCCCAGGCGGCGGGAGCTCCCGCGCCCGCGGTCCGGGCGGCGGCCTCCGGGAACGGGGACGCGTCCCTCGTCACGGCCGGCTCCGCCGCGGCGGGCGCGGGCGCGCTCCTCGCCCTCGGTCTGACGGCCACGGCGACGGCGGCGATACGGAGACGGGGCGGCGCCCACGAGGGCTGACCCCGCTCGGCCCCGGGCGGGGCGGCACCGGCACCCCGGAGCCGCCCCGCCCGGCGGCATGCCCACGGACGGCCGATTCGGATCATCGGACTGATCCGGGCCTTACGTTCTGTCTTCATGTGTGCACGAGCAGTGTCCTCGGGGCGTGTGTGGGCGGTGCTGATGGCGGCGTTGCTGACGCCGAACGTCGTGGCCGGGGCCGTTCCCGCGACCGCGCGGGCCGTGCCGCCGCGCGTGCCGGAGGCGGCGCCCTTCCCGGCGGACACCGTCTGCGCGAAGCCGCAGCGGCTCGTGAACGGCGGCTTCGAGCTGCCGGGGATTCCCGACGCGGACTGGGACCAGATGGACGAGGACGCGGACCCCGGCTGGGACACCACCGCCTCCGACCGGCTCATCGAGGTGTGGTCCAGCGGCTTCCGGGGGGTGATCGCCGAGGAGGGCCGCCAGTTCGCTGAGCTGAACGCGACCGAGCCGTCCACGCTCTTCCAGGACATCGACACCGTGCCCGGCTCGCGGCTGAACTGGCGGCTCGCGCACCGGGGCCGCAGCGGGCTCGACACGATGGAGGTGCTGATCGGCCCGCCGGACGGCCCCTTGGTGAGCCAGGGGGCGCTGAGCGACGACGTGCAGGCGTGGGGCGTCCACCAAGGGACCTACACGGTCCCGGCCGGCCAGCGCCGGACCCGGTTCGGCTTCCACGCGGTAAGCGCTCAGGGAAGCCTGAGCAACGGGAACTTCCTGGACGGGATCTCCTTCGGCACCCCGCCGTGCCTCACGATCGACAAGAGCGTGGCCAACCTGTCCGGGCGGGCGGTGGCCGAGGTCGGTGACGTGCTGGAGTACACGGTCACCGTCGGGAACGGCGGCGGCGGCCAGGCCGACGGCGTGGTCCTCGACGACCTCCTGCCCGCCGCGCTCGCCTACGTACCCGGAAGCCTCGCGATCGTCTCCGGGCCCGGAGGTCCCGGCCCGCTGACCGACGCCGTGGACGCCGACGGCGGGGCCGTCGCCCCCGACGGGGGCCTGCGCGTCAACCTGGGCGAGGACGCCACCGGTTCGGCGGGCGGCAAGCTCATGCCCGCCGCGCGGACCACCGTCACCTTCCGCACGACGGTCCTCCCGCAGGGCCGGAGCACCTTCGCCCGCAACACCGCCACCGCCGGGTACACCGACCCCGTCGACGGGGCGCGCCTGACCGCCCGTGACACCGTCGCCGTCCCCGTTGCTCCCACGCTCGACCTGGCGGTCACCACGGCCGCCCGCAAGCCCGAGGTCCTCGCGGGGAAGGACGCCGTCGCCTACGACGTCGCCGTGACCAACCACGGCCCCATCGCCGCGACCGGCACCTCCGTCACGATCACCCTGCCCGCCGGGCTGAGGAACCCCGTCGTCACGGGCCCCGACGGCACGCCCTGCCCCGTCGACAAGGGGCGGGCGGTCTGTCCCCTGGGCGCGCTCGGGGTCGGGGCCTCGGCCGCCCTGACGGTCACGGGCACGACCGCGCCCGGCACCCGGCCCGGAACCCGGCTCCCCATCGCCGCGACGGTCGAGGCCGACCAGCCCGACCACGACCCCGCCAACGACACCCACGACACCCAGGCCCTCGTCATCGCCCCGCCGGTCTCCCAGCCCACGCCCACGCCCACACCCACACCCACGCCCACGCCCACACCCACACCCACACCCACGCCCACACCCGCACCGAGTGCGACGGCGAGCCCCGTCCCCACCACGACCGCGACTCCGCGGCCGACCTCGACCGCCACGCCCGCTCCGCCCCCCGGACCCGGCGACCACACGGGCCGGCCCAGGCCTCCGGGAGGCTCCCTCGCGGACTCGGGCCTGCCCGTCTCGCCGCTCGTCCTCCTGGTCGCCCCCGCGGGCGCGGCGCTCGTCCTGTGGGGCCGGCGCCTGTCCGGACGCCGTCGGCCGTAGCCGGCGCGCGGCCGTCGCCCCGGCCCGCGCGCCCATACGGGGTGTCAGTCCCCGCCAGTAGGGTGGGGAGCATGGCAGACCCCTCCAGCTACCGCCCCAAGCCGGGGCAGATCCCCGACTCCCCGGGGGTCTACAAGTTCCGCGACGAGCACCGCCGGGTGATCTACGTGGGGAAGGCGAAGTCCCTGCGTCAGCGGCTGGCGAACTACTTCCAGCCGATCGTCAGCCTGCACCCGCGCACGGCCACCATGGTGACCACCGCCGCCTCCGTGGAATGGACCGTCGTCTCGACCGAGGTCGAGGCCCTTCAGCTGGAGTACTCCTGGATCAAGGAGTACGACCCCCGGTTCAACGTCAAGTACCGGGACGACAAGAGCTATCCGTACCTCGCGGTCACGCTCAACGAGGAGTTCCCGCGCGTCCAGGTCCTGCGGGGCCACAAGAAGAAGGGCGTGCGCTACTTCGGGCCGTACGCGCACGCGTGGGCGATCCGCGAGACCGTCGACCTGATGCTGCGGGTCTTCCCCGTGCGGACCTGCTCGGCGGGCGTCTTCCGGAACGCGGCCTCGGCCGGCCGCCCCTGTCTCCTCGGCTACATCGGCAAGTGCTCGGCGCCTTGCGTGGGCCGGGTCACGCCCGAGGAGCATCACGAACTGGCCGAGGAGTTCTGCGACTTCATGGCCGGCCGCACCGGCACGTACATCCGCAGGCTCGAGAAGCAGATGATGATCGCGGCCGAGGACATGGAGTACGAGAAGGCCGCCCGGCTCCGCGACGACATAGAGGCCCTGCGGCGCGCCATGGAGAAGAGCGCGGTCGTCCTCGCCGACGCCACCGACGCCGACCTCATCGCCCTCGCTGAGGACGAGCTGGAGGCCGCCGTCCAGATCTTCCACGTGCGCGGCGGACGCGTGCGCGGCCAGCGGGGCTGGGTCACCGACAAGGTCGAGGCCGTGGACACGGCCGGGCTCGTCGAGCACGCGATCCAGCAGCTGTACGGCGAGGAGAGCGGCGACACCGTCCCCAAGGAGGTCCTGGTCCCGGCGCTCCCGGAGGACGTCGACGCGGTCACCGCCTGGCTCTCCGGCCGCCGCGGGTCGAACGTCTCGCTGCGGGTCCCGCAGCGCGGCGACAAGAAGGACCTGATGACGACGGTCGCGCGGAACGCGCAGCAGGCGCTCGTCCTCCACAAGACGAAGCGCGCGAGCGACCTGACGACCCGCTCCCGGGCCCTTGAGGAGATCGCCGAGGCCCTGGACCTGGACGCGGCGCCGCTGCGGATCGAGTGCTTCGACATCTCGCACCTCCAGGGCGAGGACGTCGTGGCCTCGATGGTCGTCTTCGAGGACGGGCTGCCCCGCAAGAGCGAGTACCGCCGTTTCCAGATCAAGTCCTTCGAGGGCCAGGACGACGTCCGGTCCATGCACGAGGTGATCAGCCGCCGCTTCAAGCGCTACCTCGCCGAGAAGGAGAAGACGGGGGAGTGGGGCGACGGGGAGAGCCCCGACACGCCCGGGGGCTCCGTCGCCGCCGACACGCCCGAGGACGACGGCCGGCCCAAGCGGTTCGCGTACCCGCCGCAGCTCGTCGTGGTCGACGGCGGGCAGCCGCAGGTCGCGGCGGCCCGGCGGGCCCTGGACGAGCTCGGCATCGACGACGTCGCCGTCTGCGGCCTCGCCAAGCGTCTGGAGGAGGTCTGGCTGCCCGGGGACGACGACCCGGTGGTGCTGCCCCGCTCCAGCGAGGGGCTCTATCTCCTCCAGCGGGTGCGTGACACGGCTCACGACTTCGCCATCCGCTACCAGCGCTCCAAGCGGACGAAACGCATCCGGACCAGCCCTCTCGACGCGGTCCCGGGCCTCGGTGAGACCCGGAAGCAGTCCTTGATCAAGCATTTCGGCTCGGTGAAGCGGCTCCGACAGGCGACAATCGAGCAGATCTGCGAGGTTCCGGGCATGGGCCGGAAGACCGCGGAGGCGGTCGTCGTGGCCCTCGCCCAGGCGGCCCCGGCGGCGCCCGCCGTGAACACGGCGACAGGAGAGATCATGGAAGACGACGGGGGCGGCACGGCATGACCGGGTACGGACAGCAGGACGATCAGCAAGACCAGCAAGACCAGCAGGACCGGCACGACCAGCGCGACGAGCACGACCGAGAAGACGGAGCACGACACGTGAGTACGGGCACCAAGGAGACCCCCGGCGACGACGGCGCCGAGGCGGCCATCCCCGAGCTGGTGATCATCTCCGGCATGTCCGGAGCCGGCCGTTCCACCGCGGCGAAGTGTCTGGAGGACCTCGGCTGGTTCGTCGTGGACAACCTGCCGCCCGCGCTGATCCCCACCATGGTGGAGCTCGGCGCCCGCTCCCAGGGCAACGTGGCCCGGATCGCGGTCGTCGTCGACGTCCGCGGCCGGCAGTTCTTCGACAACCTCAGGGAGTCCCTCGCCGACCTGGACGCCAAGCAGGTCACCCGCCGGATCGTCTTCCTGGAGTCCTCCGACGAGGCCCTCGTCCGGCGCTTCGAGTCGGTCCGCAGACCGCACCCGCTCCAGGGCGACGGCCGGATCACCGACGGCATCGCCGCCGAGCGCGACCTCCTGCGCGAGCTGCGCGGCGACGCCGACCTCGTGATCGACACCTCCAGCCTCAACGTCCACGAGCTGCGCGCCAAGATGGACGCCCAGTTCGCCGGCGAGGAGGAGCCCGAGCTGCGGGCCACCGTCATGTCCTTCGGCTTCAAGTACGGCCTGCCGGTCGACGCCGACCTCGTCGTCGACATGCGCTTCCTGCCGAACCCGCACTGGGTCCCCGAGCTGCGCCCCTTCACCGGCCTCAACGAGGAGGTGTCGAACTACGTCTACAACCAGCCCGGCGCCAAGGAGTTCCTCGACCGCTACACGGAGCTCCTCCAGCTGATCGCCGCGGGCTACCGTCGCGAGGGCAAGCGGTACGTGACCATCGCCGTGGGCTGCACCGGCGGCAAGCACCGCTCCGTGGCCACCGCCGAGCGGCTCGCCGCCCGTATCGCCGCCGAAGGGGTCGAGACCGTCGTCGTGCACCGGGACATGGGGCGAGAGTGAAGCCGTACCGTCGTCGCGCCTCCACCCTGACGGGGCGGCGCACGCTCCGCAGGAGGGGCGCCCAGCCCAAGGTCGTCGCCCTCGGCGGCGGCATGGGCCTCTCGGCGTCCCTCGCCGCGCTCCGGCGGATCACCGGCGACCTGACGGCCGTCGTCACGGTCGCCGACGACGGGGGCTCCAGCGGCCGGCTCCGGGAGGAGCTCGGCGTGCTGCCCCCCGGTGACCTGCGCAAGGCGCTCGCCGCGCTCTGCGGCGACGACGACTGGGGCCAGACCTGGGCCCGGGTGATCCAGCACCGCTTCCAGTCCAAGGGCGAGATCAACGGCCACGCCGTGGGCAACCTGCTGATCGTCGCCCTCTGGGAGCAGCTCGGCGACCCCGTGCAGGCCCTGGACCTGGTGGGCCGGCTGCTCGGCGCGCAGGGGCGGGTGCTGCCCATGTCCGCCGTGCCGCTGGAGCTCCAGGCCCTGGTCAAGGGCCACGACCCGGAGCGGCCCGACGACGTGGACACGGTCCGCGGACAGGCGACGGTGGCGCTCACCCCCGGCGAGGTGCACTCCGTGCACCTGGTCCCGCACGACCCGCCGGCGGTGCCGGAGGCCGTCGAGGCGGTCCTCGACGCGGACTGGGTGGTCGTGGGTCCCGGCTCGTGGTTCTCCTCGGTGATCCCGCACCTTCTCGTCCCCGAGATCCTGGACGCCCTGGTCGAGACCAAGGCCCGGAAAGTGCTCTCCCTGAACCTCGCGCCCCAGCCCGGAGAAACCGAGGGCTTCTCTCCGCAGCGTCATTTGGAGGTTTTGGGACGACACGCCCCTAAACTCGCCCTGGACGTGGTGCTCGCCGACGAGGCCGCCGTGCCCGATCGCGAGTCCCTCGCCGATGCCGCCAAGCGGCTCGGTGCCGCGGTCGAGCTGGCGCCGGTGGCCGGGCCCGACGGCTCCGCGAAGCATGACCCGGAGCTGTTGGCTGCCGCGTACGACCGTATTTTTCGGATGCATGGAAGGATCGGCCCATGGCGATGACGGCAGCGGTGAAGGACGAGATCTCCCGGCTTCCCGTCACCCGGACCTGCTGCAGGAAGGCAGAGGTCTCGTCGATCCTGCGGTTCGCGGGCGGGCTGCACCTGGTGAGCGGACGCATCGTGATCGAGGCGGAACTCGACACGGCGATGGCGGCGCGCCGCCTGAAGCGGGACATTCTGGAGATTTTCGGACACAGCTCCGAACTGATCGTGATGGCACCCGGCGGACTGCGGCGCGGCTCGCGCTTCGTCGTGCGGGTGGTGGCGGGCGGCGACCAGCTGGCCCGTCAGACGGGGCTCGTGGACGGCCGAGGCCGCCCCATCCGGGGTCTTCCCCCGCAGGTGGTCTCCGGTGCGACCTGTGACGCGGAGGCGGCCTGGCGTGGAGCCTTCCTCGCCCACGGCTCGCTGACCGAGCCCGGCCGGTCCTCCTCCCTGGAGGTGACCTGCCCCGGTCCCGAGGCGGCCCTCGCCCTGGTCGGCGCGGCCCGCAGGCTCTCCATCGCGGCGAAGGCCCGCGAGGTGCGCGGCGTGGACCGGGTCGTCGTCCGCGACGGCGACGCCATCGGCGCCCTGCTGACCCGGCTCGGCGCGCACGAGTCGGTGCTCGCCTGGGAGGAGCGGCGGATGCGGCGCGAGGTCCGCGCCACCGCCAACCGCCTGGCCAACTTCGACGACGCCAACCTGCGCCGCTCGGCCCGTGCCGCCGTCGCCGCCGGAGCCCGGGTGCAGCGCGCCCTGGAGATCCTCGCCGACGAGGTGCCCGAGCACCTCGCCGCCGCGGGCCGGCTCCGCATGGAGCACAAGCAGGCCTCCCTGGAGGAGCTGGGCGCGCTCGCCGACCCGCCGCTGACGAAGGACGCGGTGGCCGGCCGGATCCGCCGTCTGCTCGCCATGGCCGACAAGCGGGCGCAGGACCTGGGCATCCCCGGGACCGAGTCCAACCTGACCGAGGAGCTCGACGACAGCCTGGTCGGCTGACCCGGTCCGTCGCGCCGCCCCCCCGGGCGCCCGTCGACGGAATCCCGAACTCCGGGCCGCCGGTGCCTTTCTGAGGCGCCGGCGGCTTCGTCGTACACCCGTACGCCATCCGCGAGGCGCCCTTGACAGCCCCATGGGCCCCCACGAGCCTGGCGTCTGTTCTCTTCCGTGGCAGACGACAGCAAGGGGGGCACATGAGACGCAGAGCGAGTTCGATCCTCGCCGCGGCTTCACTGGTGATCGCGGGTCTGGCGGCGGCACCCGGCGTCGGGGCGCAGCCCGACCCCACCGGGGGCGACTACGAGCACCTTTCCGTGTGGCGGGCGACGGTCACCAAGGAGCAGGTCCCGCTGCTCCTCGAAGCGGGCGCCGACGCCCACGAGATGACCGAACAGGTGCCCGCGAAGGGCTCCGCCACCGTCGAGCTCTTCCTCACCGGGCGGCAGGCGGGGCAGCTGCGCGGCCGGGGCGTCCAGCTCGCCGAGCACCAGCTCACCGACGGGGCCGAGCGGCGGGTCGCCGCCGCGGGGGACGGCGTCTTCCGCCCGTACGGCGGCCCGAACGGCCTCAAGCAGGAGGTCCTCGACACCGCGCGGGCCAACCCCGGCCTCACCAAGGTCGTGTCGATCGGCAAGACCCTCAAGGGGCAGGACATCCTCGCCCTCAAGGTCAGCAAGGGCGCCCAGCGGACCAAGGACGGCTCCAAGCCCGCCACGCTGTACCTGTCGAACCAGCACGCGCGCGAGTGGATCACCCCCGAGATGACCCGGCGGCTGCTCCACCACTACCTCGACAGCTACGGCAAGGACGAGCGGATCACCCGCATCGTCGACTCCACCGAGCTGTGGTTCGTGCTCTCCGCCAACCCCGACGGCTACGACTTCACCCACGCCGACCCCGCCAACCGGCAGTGGCGCAAGAACCTCCACGACAACGACGGGGACGGCCGGATCACCGCCGGCGACGGCGTCGACCTCAACCGCAACTTCTCCTACAAGTGGGGCTACGACAACGAGGGTTCGTCGCCCGACCCGGCCGACGAGACCTTCCGCGGCACCGGCCCCATGTCGGAGCCCGAGACCAAGGCCCTCGACGCCCTCCAGAAGCGCATCGGCTTCTCGTACGGCGTCAACTACCACTCGGCCGCCCAGCTCCTGCTGTACGGGGTCGGCTGGCAGGTCGCCACCGACACGCCCGACGACATCGCCCTCAAGGCGCTCGCCGGCACTCCGCAGAACTCCGCCGTGCCCGGCTACCGGCCGCAGGTCTCCTCGGAGCTGTACATCACCAACGGCGAGGCCGACGGACACGCCGCCAACGTCAACGGCATGCAGATGTTCACCCCGGAGATGTCGACCTGCGCCACCGCCTCCCGGGTCGACCCGAACGACGCCTGGAACCCGGCCGACTGCGCCTCCGTCTTCACCTTCCCGGACGACGAGAAGCTGATCCAGGCCGAGTTCGCCAAGAACATCCCCTTCGCTCTCGCCGTCGCCGAGAGCGCCGCCCGCCCCGACCGGCCCGTCTCGCCCGTCGGCGCCGAGGCCGCCGCCCTCACCCCGAAGACCTTCACCACCTCCTACGCCCGCGGCGGAGACCAGGAGGTCGCGGTCACGGCGCGCAAGTCCCTGCGCGACAAGACCCTCACGTACCGGATCAACGGCGGCCGCCTCCACCGCGAGCGCCTCGACGCCTGGAAGGGCGGCGAGACCTACGGCGGCGAGGACAACCTGTACTACGACGAGTACCGCGCCGAGGTCGAGGGAGCCAGGCCGGGCGACTCCGTCGAGGTCCGCTTCACCGCCCGCACCCGCGAGGGCGCGGCGACCGCCTCCGCCCCCTTCACCTACACCGTCGCCGAGCGGCCCCGCGGCGACGTCCTCGTCCTCGCCGACGAGGGCGGCACCACGGCCGCGCGGCACACCGCCGCGTACGTGAAGGCGCTCGCCGACAACGGCAGGAAGGCCGTGGTCTGGGACGTCGCCACCCAGGGCACGCCCGACGCCCTCGGCGTCCTCTCCCACTTCCGCACCGTCGTCTGGTACACCGGCGCCGAGCAGCCCTCCGGGCCCACCCAGCTCGCCGTCCGCGCCTACCTCAACGAGGGCGGCAAGCTGATCAACGCGGGCGAGAAGTCCGGCGGACTCACCCGGGTCGGCCGGGCCGAGACCAACGACTTCGCCCAGTACTACCTCGGCGCCTACCACCGCGCCGCCCTCGGACAGCCGCCCGCCTTCGCCGGCGGCGGCGCCCTCGCGGGCGTCCGCGCGAGCCTCGGCGCCGCCGAAGGCAACCCGCTCGACAACGCCGGCGCGTACACCGTCACCTCCGACACCCTCACGCCGGACGCCTTCCCGCAGTTCGCGAGCAGCGCCTCCGCCGGCGACTATCCCGGCGTCCGCACCCCCTTCGAGCCCGCCGAGGGCACGACCTTCGCCGCCGTCCGGCACGCCGACAACACCTGGGCCCGGCTCGCCAGGACCGTCGACCTCACCGGCGTCACCGCCGCCGACCAGCCCCGGCTCGACTTCCAGGTCAGCTACGACACCGAGCCCGGCTACGACAACCTCGTCGTCGAGGCCCACACCGTCGGCCAGGACGACGACTGGACCACCCTGCCCGACCGGAACGGCTCCACCTCCACCGAGCCCCCGGCCGACTGCGGCGAGGGCTACTACCTGCGCGGCCACCCCTTCCTCACCCGGTACCTCACCCTCGGCGCCGACGGCTGCGCGCCCACCGGCACCACCGGCTCCTGGAACGCCTTCACCGGCCCCTCCAACGGCTGGCGGCAGGCCTCCGTCGACCTGAGCGCCTGGGCCGGCAAGCAGGTCGAGCTGTCGATCTCGTACGTCTCCGACCCCGGTACGGGCGAGATGGGCGCGTTCGTCGACGACACCCGGCTCGTCACCGCCTCCACCACCCAGGCGGAGGGCTTCGAGACCGGCCTCGGCCCCTGGACCACACCCGGCGCACCGGCCGGCAGTCCCGGCAACGCCGCGGACTGGGCGCGCTCCCCGGCGCTCTTCCACTCGCAGGCCGCCGTCACCACCGACGACACCGTCCTCCTCGGCTACGGCCTGGAGCACGTGCCCGCCGCGGCCGACCGGGCGAGGCTCGTCGGACGCGCCCTCGGGGTGCTCCGTCGCTGACGGAGAGTAATGGGGGCGAAGGTCCCACGGCGGCCCGTACCCCTTGGGGGGTATGGGCCGTCGGCCTTTTCCGTTCACTTTCCGGACGCGCGCGGTCGCGCTGGATGTCTCCCCCGGGCGCCTGGAGCGGTAGGGTCGTAAGCGGTCGGGGACATCCCAAAAATCAGATTTCTCGCCGGCGTCGAACACACCGGCGTAGCTAACGAGGAGATCGGTTCGTGACGATCCGCGTAGGCATCAACGGCTTTGGCCGCATCGGCCGGAACTACTTCCGAGCGCTCCTTGATCAGGGTGCTGACATCGAGATCGTTGCCGTTAACGACCTGGGTGACACCGCCACCACGGCCCACCTGCTGAAGTACGACACCATCCTGGGCCGCCTCAAGGCAGAGGTCACGCACACCGCCGACACCATCACGGTCGACGGCCACACCATCAAGGTGCTCTCCGAGCGCAACCCGTCCGACATCCCCTGGGGTGAGCTGGGCGTCGACATCGTCATCGAGTCGACCGGCATCTTCACCAAGAAGGCCGACGCCGAGAAGCACATCGCCGGTGGCGCGAAGAAGGTCCTCATCTCGGCTCCGGCCACCGACGAGGACATCACCATCGTCATGGGTGTCAACCAGGACAAGTACGACGCGGCCAACCACCACGTCATCTCCAACGCGTCCTGCACCACCAACTGTGTCGCCCCGATGGCGAAGGTTCTCGACGAGAACTTCGGCATCGTCAAGGGCCTCATGACCACGGTCCACGCGTACACCAACGACCAGCGCATCCTGGACTTCCCGCACAAGGACCTGCGCCGCGCCCGCGCCGCCGCGGAGAACATCATCCCGACCACGACCGGTGCCGCCAAGGCCACCGCCCTGGTCCTCCCGCAGCTCAAGGGCAAGCTCGACGGCATCGCGATGCGCGTCCCGGTCCCGACCGGCTCCGCCACCGACCTGGTCGTCACCCTCGACCGCGAGGTCACCAAGGACGAGGTCAACGCCGCCTTCAAGAAGGCCGCGGACGACGGCGCCCTCAAGGGCATCCTGTACTACACCGAGGACCCGATCGTCTCCTCGGACATCGTCAGCGACCCGGCGTCGTGTACTTTCGACTCCCTCATGACGATGGTCCAGGACGGCAAGACCGTCAAGATCCTGGGCTGGTACGACAATGAGTGGGGCTACTCCAACCGTCTCGTCGACCTCACGGTCTTCGTCGGTGGCCAGCTCTAAATAGACTTCAGGGCAGGCTTTCGATGTGAGCAGGGCTCGGGCAGCGCAACGCCGCGCTGTGCGGGCCCTGTTTGTGTGCTCCACCGCGTACCAAGGAGTCAGTGACAGATGAAGACGATCGACGAGCTTCTCGCCGAAGGCGTCTCCGGCAAGCGGGTGTTCGTCCGCGCCGACCTCAACGTGCCCCTCGACGGCACGGCCATCACCGACGACGGCCGCATCCGCGCCGTCGTCCCCACCGTGAAGGCGCTCGCCGACGCCGGCGCCCGCGTCGTGGTCGCCTCGCACCTGGGCCGCCCGAAGGGCGCCCCGGACCCGGCGTTCTCCCTCGCTCCCGCCGCCGCCCGCCTCGGCGAGCTGCTCGGCGCCGACGTGGCCTTCGCGACCGACACGGTCGGCGAGTCCGCCACCGCGACCGTCGCCGGCCTCGCCGACGGCCAGGTCGCCGTGATCGAGAACCTCCGCTTCAACGCCGGCGAGACCTCGAAGGACGACGCCGAGCGCGGCGCCTTCGCGGACCAGCTGGCCACCCTCGCCGACGTGTACGTCGGCGACGGCTTCGGCGCCGTGCACCGCAAGCACGCCTCGGTGTACGACCTGCCGGGCAAGCTCCCGCACGCCGCCGGCTACCTCATCGCCACCGAGGTCGGCGTCCTCAAGAAGCTCACCGAGGACGTCAAGCGGCCCTACACCGTGATCCTCGGCGGCGCCAAGGTCTCCGACAAGCTCGCCGTCATCGACGAGCTGCTCGGCAAGGCCGACCGTCTGCTGATCGGCGGCGGCATGGCGTACACCTTCCTCAAGGCCCAGGGCCACGAGGTCGGCATCTCCCTCCTCCAGGAGGACCAGATCCCGAAGGTGACGGAGTACATGGAGCGCGCCGCCGCGACCGGCGTCGAGCTGGTCCTCCCGGTCGACGTCCTCGTCTCCCGGGACTTCCCCGACCTGAAGACGAAGGCTCCGGCCGACTTCGAGACCGTCGACGCGGACAAGATCCCCGCGGACATGGAGGGCCTGGACATCGGCCCCAAGTCCCGGGAGCTCTTCGCCTCGAAGATCGCCGACGCCGAGACCGTCTTCTGGAACGGTCCGGTCGGCGTCGCCGAGCACCCCGACTACGCGGGCGGCACCGCCTCCGTCGCGCGGGCGCTGCTCAACTGCGACGGATTCACCGTGGTCGGCGGTGGCGACTCGGCCGCCGCCGTCCGCAACCTGGGCTTCGACGAGAATGCCTTCGGACACATTTCGACCGGCGGCGGCGCCTCCCTCGAGTACCTCGAGGGCAAGACGCTTCCCGGCCTCGCCGCACTGGAGGGCTGAACCCTTATGACCACCCGCACCCCGTTCATGGCCGGCAACTGGAAGATGAACCTCAACCACCTTGAGGCCATCGCGCACGTCCAGAAGCTCGCCTTCGCCCTGACGGACAAGGACTACGACGCCTGTGAGGTCGCCGTCCTCGTCCCCTTCACCGACCTCCGGTCCGTCCAGACCCTGGTCGACGGCGACAAGCTGAAGATCAAGTACGGCGCCCAGGACATCTCGGCACACGACTCCGGGGCCTACACCGGCGAGATCTCCGGCCTCATGCTGTCCAAGCTGAAGGCCGCCTACGTGGCCGTGGGCCACTCCGAGCGCCGCCAGTACCACGCCGAGAACGACGAGGTCTGCAACGCCAAGGTGAAGGCCGCCTTCAAGCACGGCGTCACCCCGATCCTCTGCGTCGGCGAGGGCCTGGACATCCGCAAGGCGGGCAACCAGGTCGAGTACACCCTCGCGCAGGTCGACGGCGGCCTGAAGGACATCCCGGCCGAGCAGGCCGAGACCATCGTGATCGCGTACGAGCCCGTCTGGGCGATCGGCACCGGCGAGGTCGCCACCCCCGAGGACGCGCAGGAGGTCTGCGGGGCGATCCGCGGCCGTCTCGCGGAGCTGTACTCGCAGGAGCTGGCCGACAAGGTCCGCATCCAGTACGGCGGCTCGGTCAAGGCCGGCAACGTCGCCGCGATCATGGCGCAGCCGGACGTCGACGGCGCCCTGGTGGGCGGCGCGGCGCTGGACGCCGACGAGTTCGTCAAGATCGTGCGCTTCCGCGACCAGTGACCTCACCGGTGAGTATGCGGTAGCGGAGTTACGTCGTACCCTTGCGGGGGTCGGGCAGGTGCCCGGCCCCCGTCCGTATAAGTCCGAGGAAGTTGGTCCAGCCGTGGTTATGGGGTTCTCGATCGCCCTGATCGTCTTCAGCGCGCTGCTGATGCTGCTCGTGCTGATGCACAAGGGGAAGGGCGGCGGCCTCTCCGACATGTTCGGTGGCGGCATGCAGTCGTCCGTCGGTGGCTCCTCGGTCGCCGAGCGCAACCTGGACCGGATCACCGTCGTGGTCGGTCTGCTCTGGTTCGCCTGCATTGTGGTACTCGGTCTGCTGATGAAGTTGGACGGGTAACTCCAATCACTGGACGCGCGTTGGGCCTTACGTAGACTGGGGCATCTTCGAGCACCATCACGCAGGGAGTTACGACCGTGGCAAGTGGCAACGCGATCCGGGGAAGCCGGGTCGGAGCGGGGCCGATGGGGGAGGCCGAGCGGGGCGAGTCGGCACCGCGCCTCCGCATCTCCTTCTGGTGCTCGAACGGGCACGAGACGCAGCCGAGCTTCGCCAGTGACGCGGCGGTCCCGGAGACCTGGGACTGCCCCCGTTGCGGATTCCCGGCAGGTCAGGACCGTGACAACCCGCCGGACCCGCCGCGCACGGAGCCGTACAAGACCCACCTCGCCTATGTGCGGGAGCGGCGCAGCGACGCGGACGGCGAGGCGATCCTCGCCGAGGCGCTCGCCAAGCTGCGGGGCGAGATCTGAGCATGGCGTGATGCAGTGATTCTTTGAAGACCCGACGAAGGGCCTTGGGCGCGAACTTCCGTTCGCGGCCAAGGCCCTTCGTCGCGTTCCGCTCGGCGTCGCGTCACCACCCTTCCGCATCAATTAGGTTGGAGGGGCAGCGGGGCAGACAAACGAGAAGAAATGGGCGATGTCCGATATGAATAACGAAGGCCGCACGAGGCTCAACCGACTGCCCGAGTGGGCGGCTCTCGGCAAGCACCGTGAGCAGCTGGGCGACACCCACCTGCGCGAGCTCTTCGCCGCCGAGCCGACGCGCGGCACCGACCTCACCCTGCGGGTCGGCGACCTCTACCTGGACTACTCCAAGCAGCTCGTCACCGGCGAGACGCTGAACCTGCTGCGCGAACTCGCCGCCGCCACCGGCGTGGCCGAGCTGCGCGACGCCATGTTCCGCGGCGAGAAGATCAACACCACCGAGGACCGTGCCGTCCTCCACACCGCGCTGCGCGCCCCCCGCGGGGCCGTCGTCGAGGTCGACGGAGAGAACGTCGTCCCCGGCGTCCACGCCGTCCTCGACAAGATGGCCGTCTTCGCCGACACCGTCCGCGCGGGCGAGTGGACCGGTCACACCGGCAAGCCGATCAAGAACATCGTGAACATCGGCATCGGCGGCTCCGACCTCGGCCCCGCCATGGCCTACGAGGTCCTGCGCTCCTTCACCCAGCGGGACCTGACGTTCCGTTTCGTCTCCAACGTGGACGGCGCCGACCTCCACGAGGCCGTCCGCGACCTCGACGCCGCCGAGACGCTCTTCATCGTCGCCTCGAAGACCTTCACCACCATCGAGACGATCACCAACGCCACCTCCGCCCGGAACTGGCTCCTCACCGAGCTGCGGGCCGGCCAGGACGCCGTCGCCAAGCACTTCGTCGCCCTCTCGACCAACGCCGAGAAGGTCGAGGAGTTCGGCATCGACACGGCGAACATGTTCGAGTTCTGGGACTGGGTCGGCGGCCGCTACTCGTACGACTCCGCCATCGGCCTCTCCCTCATGATCGCCATCGGCCCGGAGCGCTTCCGCGAGATGCTCGACGGCTTCCACCTCGTCGACGAGCACTTCCGCACCGCCCCGCCCGAGGAGAACGCGCCGCTGCTCCTCGGCCTCCTCGGCGTCTGGTACGGCGCGTTCTTCGACGCCCAGTCGCACGCCGTCCTGCCGTACTCCCACTACCTCTCCAAGTTCACCGCCTACCTCCAGCAGCTCGACATGGAGTCCAACGGCAAGTCGGTGGACCGCGACGGCAACCCCGTCGACTGGCAGACCGGACCCGTCGTCTGGGGCACCCCCGGCACCAACGGGCAGCACGCCTACTACCAGTTGATCCACCAGGGCACGAAGGTCATCCCCGCCGACTTCCTCGCCTTCGCGCGGCCCGTCGACGACCTGCTCCCCGGTCTCGTCGCCCAGCACGACCTGCTCATGGCGAACTTCTTCGCCCAGACCCAGGCGCTCGCCTTCGGCAAGACGCCCGAGGAGGTCAGGGCCGAGGGTGTCGCCGAGGAGCTCGTCCCGCACAAGACCTTCCAGGGCAACCACCCCACCACCACGATCCTGGCCGACGCGCTCACCCCGTCCGTCCTCGGCCAGCTGATCGCGCTCTACGAGCACAAGGTCTTCGTCCAGGGCGCGGTCTGGAACATCGACTCCTTCGACCAGTGGGGCGTCGAGCTCGGCAAGGTCCTCGCCAAGAAGATCGAGCCGGTCCTGACCGACGGCGAGGGCGGCGAGCGGCTCGACAGCTCCACCGCCGG
Source organism: Streptomyces sp. NPDC056144 (assembly GCF_042264145.1). Taxonomy (NCBI): domain Bacteria; kingdom Bacillati; phylum Actinomycetota; class Actinomycetes; order Kitasatosporales; family Streptomycetaceae; genus Streptomyces; species Streptomyces sp. NPDC056144. Next base: position 398,191 of record NZ_JBHJVF010000007.1, read on the forward strand.
ACTCGTCTCCGCCTACCGCGCGCTGCGCGACCGGAGCTGATCGCATGACGGGGGAGAACGCGATACGGCTCCGGCCGCCGAGGAACGCCGTGGACGAGCGGGCCGTCGCCTGGTGGCGGAGCCAGCTCCTGGCGACCACCGCCGTGCCGGTGGTGGTCCTCGCCGTCCTCGGGGCGCTCATCGGGCCCGCCCGGTTCTGGCTGCTCCTCGCGGCCGGGTCCGTCGCGGCCCTGGGCCTCGCTTGTACCGCGTTCTTCCCCGCCTGGTGGTTCCGGGTGCACCGCTGGGAGACCACCGACGAGGCCGTCTACGTCCGCACCGGGGCCCTCTGGCAGGAGTGGCGGATCGCCCCGATGTCCCGTATCCAGACCGTCGACACCGTGCGCGGCCCGCTGGAGCAGTACTTCAAGCTGGCCACGGTCACCGTCACCACCGCCTCCTCCAAGGGTGCCATCCGGATCGAGGGCCTCGACCACGAGCTGGCCGCGAGCCTCGCCGAGCGGCTCACCGCCCTCACCCAGGCCACCCCCGGGGACGCCACGTGAACCCCGGCGCCCCCGACGACGACGAGGAATGGCGGCGGCTCGACCGCCGCACGCTCCTCGCCACCCTCGCGGTCCTCTGCGGGGTCGCGAGCGGCGCGGGACTCTCCGCGACGCTCGCGCTCGCCGGAAGCAGGCCGCTCTGGCAGGCCCTGTCCTGGGTCCTCGCCGGAGCGCTGCTCCTCCTCGTCGGCGGCACCGCCGCGGACTACGTCCGCTGGCGCCGCACCCGCTACCGCGTCGGCCCCGAGCGGGTCGAACTCCACACCGGCCTCCTCCTGCTCAAGCGCCGCTCCCTGGCCCGCGAGCGCATCCGCAGCGTCGACCTCAGTGCCAACCTCCTCCAGCGCGTCCTGGGCCTCGTCAAGGTCCGCATCGGCAGCGGCGAGCACAGCGGAGCGGGGGAGTCCACCCTCGAACTCGATCTGGTGAACCGGGCGGAGGGCGAGCGCCTGCGTCAGGAGCTCCTCGCCCGCACCGCGACCGCCCCCGAGGACCCCCGCCACGACGGGGCCCTCGCCACGCTCGACCCGCGCTGGATCCGCTACGCCCCGGTCTCCTTCGTCGCCCCCGCCCTCGGCGGCGCGGCGGCCGGAGCCGTCATGCAGGTCAGCGAGTGGTTCGGCGCCCAGGGCAAGGTCATCGACTGGATAGGGGACCGCTTCCAGGAGGTCTCCGTCACCTGGATCGTCATCGACCTGGTCCTCCTCGTCACCCTCGTGGGAGCCGTGGGCGCCCTCGGGCTCTGGGTCGAGATGTGGTGGAACTACCGCCTGGAGCGCGAGCCCGGCGGCACCCTGCGCGTCTCCCGGGGCCTCTTCACCGCCCGCTCCGTCTCCATGGAGGAGCGGCGGCTGCGCGGGGTCGAGATCGTCGAGCCGCTCGGCGTCCGCATGTGCGGGGCCGCCCGCGTCGACGCCGTCGCCACCGGCCTCGTCCAGGACACCGACCAGAGGCACGCCGACCTCAAGACCCTCCTCCCGGCCGCCGAACGGGCCCGCGCCGACCAGGTCGCCGCCCAGGTCCTGCGCGAGCCGGAACCGCCCACCGGGACGCCGCTCGCCCCCCACCCCCGGGCCGCCCGCGCCCGCCGGATCCGCTGGGCCCTGTGGTCCGTGTCCGGCCCCGTCGTCCTCCTCGCGGGCCTCGGCCTCCTCCTCACCCCCGTCCTGCTGTACGTGGCGGCCGGCTGCGCCCTCGTCCTCACCCCGCTCGCCCTGCTCCTGGCCCTCGACGCCTACCGGAACCTCGGACACGCCGTCAACGGCGGCTATCTGGTGACCCGTTCGGGCGCGGTCCGGCGCGCCACGGTCGCCCTCCAGCGTTCCGGGGTCATCGGCTGGACGGTGAAGCAGTCGTACTTCCAGCGGCGCGCAGGGATCCTGACCCTCACCGCCACGACGGCCGCGGGCGAGGGCGCCTACTCCGTCCTCGACACGGGGGAGAGCGAGGGCCTGGCCTTCGCCGCCGAGGCGGTGCCCGACCTCCTGGGTCCCTTCCTGGAACCCGTACCCCTCCCCGTACACACGACGGAGGCCCGGCCCACCGACAGGTGAACCGGGCCTCCGGGAGACCGCGTCAGGCCGAGGCCGGCGGGTACAGCTCCCGCGGCAGCTCGGACGCGGCGGCCGCGTCGAGCAGCCACAGCGTGCGCGAGCGCCCGTAGGCACCGGCCGCCGGGGCCTGCACCTCGCCCGCGCCCGACAGGGCGACGGCCGCGGCCTTCGCCTTGTCCTCGCCGGCCGCGAGCAGCCACACCTCGTGCGCCGACCGGATCGCCGGAAGGGTCAGCGAGACCCGCAGCGGCGGCGGCTTCGGAGCGCCGTGCACCCCGACCACCGTCCGCTCGGTCTCCCGGACAGCCGGGAGCTCCGGGAAGAGCGAGGCCACGTGGGTGTCCGGGCCGACGCCCAGCATCAGCACGTCGAACTCCGGCACCGCGCCGTGCTCCGCCGCGGCGGCCAGCTCCTCCGCGTACGCGGCGGCGGCCGAGTCGACGTCGCCGTACGGCCCGTCCGACGCGGGCATCGCGTGCACCCGCGCCGGGTCGAGCGGCACCCGGTCGAGCAGCGCCTCGCGGGCCTGCGTCACGTTCCGCTCCGGGTCGCCCTCGGGCAGGAAGCGCTCGTCGCCCCACCACAGGTCGAGCCGCGACCAGTCGACCGCGTCCCGCGCGGGCGCCGAACCGAGCGCCGCGAGCAGGCCGTTGCCGTTGCGGCCGCCGGTCAGGACGATCGAGGCGGAGCCCCGGGTGGCCTGGGCGTCGACGATCCGGGTGATGAGCCGGGCCGCGGCGGCCTGGGCCATCAGCTCCTTGTCGCGGTGGACGACCAGCTGAGGGGTGCTCACTTGGCCGCCGCCTTCTTGGCCGGGGCCTTCTTCGCGGCGGGCTTGGCGGCGGGCTTCGCCGGAGCGGAGACCTCCGCCTCGGACACGGAGACCTCGGAGACGGAGACCTCGGCCGTCACGTCGACGACCGGCTCGGGCTCGGGGGCGACCGTCGCCGCCTCCTCGTCCAGCCGTTCGAGGCCGAACTTCAGCGCCGTCGCGTACGTGTCGTCCGGGTCGAGCCGGCGCAGCTCCTCCGCGATCAGCTCGGCCGTGTCGCGGCGCTTGAGCGCCACGCCCCGGTCCGGCTGCCCCTGGATGGAGAGCGTCGCGAGCGAGCCGTCGGGCCGGTCGAGCACGATCGGACCCGCGCTGGACTCCAGGCGTACGGAGGTGAGGCCCGGGCCCGCCGACGTCGTGCGCCGCACCGGCACCTTCAGCCGCTCGGCCAGCCACATCGCGAGCAGCTCGACGCTCGGGTTGAACTCCTCGCCCTCGACCTCGGCCGAGGTGACCTCGCACGCGACCTGGTCGAGCGCGGCGGCCAGCATCGAACGCCACGGGGTGATCCGGGTCCACGAGAGGTCCGTGTCGCCGGGAGTGTACGTGTCCGCCCGCGCCGTCAGCTCCTGGATGGGCTGCTCGGCGGAGTAGGTGTCGGTCACCCGGCGCTGGGCGAGCGCGCCCAGCGGGTCGTTCGCCGGGTCGGTCGGCGCGTTCACCGGCCACCAGACGACGACGGGGGCGTCCGGGAGGAGCAGCGGAAGGACCACCGACTGGGCGTGGTCGACGACCTCGCCGTACAGCCGGAGGACAACCGTTTCACCGGTGCTGGCGTCGGCGCCGAGGCGGACCTCGGCGTCGAGCCGTGCCTTCGCGCGGTCCCGCGGCGACCGCGAGACCCGCTTGATGACGACGAGGGTCCGCGAGGGGTGCTCGCGGGACGCCTCGTTGGCCGCCTTCAGCGCGTCGTAGGCGTTCTCCTCGTCGGTGACGATGACGAGGGTGAGCACCATGCCGACGGCCGGCGTGCCGATCGCCCGCCGCCCGAGCACCAGCGCCTTGTTGATCTTCGAGGACGTGGTGTCCGTCAGGTCGGTCTTCATGGCCGGCGCCAGCTCCTGCCGTCTCGTGCGAGCATCTCGTCCGCCTCGACCGGACCCCAGGTCCCGGACTGGTACTGCGCGGGCTTGCCGTGCGTGTCCCAGAACCGCTCGATCGGGTCGAGGATCTTCCAGGACAGCTCGACCTCCTCGACGCGCGGGAAGAGGTTCGAGTCGCCGAGCAGGACGTCGAGGATGAGCCGCTCGTACGCCTCGGGGCTGGACTCCGTGAAGGACTCGCCGTAGGCGAAGTCCATGGACACGTCCCGGATCTCCATCTGGGTGCCGGGCACCTTGGAGCCGAACCGCACCGTCACGCCCTCGTCCGGCTGGACCCGGATGACGATGGCGTTGCGGCCGAGTTCCTCGGTCGCGGTGTGGTCGAAGATGGAGTGCGGGGCGCGCTGGAAGACGACCGCGATCTCGGTGACGCGGCGCCCCAGGCGCTTGCCCGTGCGGAGATAGAAGGGGACGCCCGCCCAGCGGCGGTTGTCGATCTCCAGCTTCACTGCCGCGTAGGTGTCGGTCTTCGACTCGGGGTCGATGCCGTCTTCCTGGAGGTAGCCGACGGCCTTCTCGCCGCCCTGCCACCCGGCCGCGTACTGGCCGCGGACCGTGGACTTGCCCAGGTCCTTCGGGAGCTTCACCGCGCCGAGGACCTTGGTCTTCTCCGCGGCGAGGGCGTCGGCGTCGAAGGTCGCCGGCTCCTCCATCGCGGTCAGCGCGAGCAGCTGGAGCAGGTGGTTCTGGATGACGTCACGGGCGGCGCCGATGCCGTCGTAGTACCCCGCGCGGCCGCCGATGCCGATGTCCTCGGCCATGGTGATCTGGATGTGGTCGACGTACGACCGGTTCCAGATCGGCTCGAAGAGCGTGTTGGCGAAGCGGAGCGCCAGGATGTTCTGGACGGTCTCCTTGCCGAGGTAGTGGTCGATCCGGAAGACCTCGTTCGGCGGGAAGACCTCGTGGACGACCTCGTTGAGCTCCTTGGCGGAGGCCAGGTCGTGCCCGAAGGGCTTCTCGATGACCGCGCGGCGCCACGAGCCGTCCTTCTGGTCCGCCAGGCCGTGCTTCTTGAGCTGCTGGACGACCTTGGGGAAGAACTTCGGGGGTACCGAGAGGTAGAAGGCGAAGTTGCCGCCGGTGCCCTGCGCCTTGTCCAGCTCCTCGACGGTGTCCTTCAGCTGCTCGAAGGCCTCGTCGTCGTCGAAGTCGCCCTGGACGAACCGCATGCCCTGGATCAGCTGCTGCCACACCTCCTCACGGAACGGGGTGCGCGCGTGCTGCTTGACGGCCTCGTGGACCTCCTGCGCGAAGTCCTCGTCCTGCCACTCACGGCGGGCGAAGCCGATGAGCGAGAAGCCCGGCGGCAGCAGGCCGCGGTTGGCCAGGTCGTAGACGGCGGGCATCAACTTCTTACGGGACAAATCGCCCGTGACGCCGAAGATCACCAGGCCCGACGGCCCCGCGATGCGCGGGAGCCGTCGGTCGGCGGCGTCACGGAGCGGGTTGGCTCCGTCGACTGCGCTCAAAGTGCTTACGCCTCCGAAGGTGCGAGGCGCTGGAGCTCCGCCTCGGTGGACTTGAGCAGGTCGTTCCAGGACTGCTCGAACTTCTCGACGCCCTCGTCCTCGAGGAGCAGGACGACCTCGTCGTAGCTGATGCCCAGCTCCGCGATGGCCGCGAGCTCCGCGCGGGACTGGTCGTAGGTGCCGCGGACGGTGTCGCCGGAGACCTCGCCGTGGTCGGCGGTGGCCTCCAGGGTGGCCTCCGGCATGGTGTTGACCGTGCCGGGGGCGACCAGGTCCACGACGTACAGGGTGTCCTTGTACGCCGGGTCCTTGACGCCGGTCGAGGCCCACAGCGGACGCTGCTTGTTGGCCTGCGCCTTGTCGAGGGCGGCCCAGCGCTCGGAGGAGAAGATCTCTTCGTACGCCTCGTAGGCCAGACGGGCGTTGGCCAGGGCGGCCTTGCCCTTGAGGGCCTTGGCGGCGTCGGTGCCGATGCCGTCCAGGCGCTTGTCGATCTCCGAGTCCACGCGGGACACGAAGAAGGAGGCCACCGAGTGGATCTTCGAGAGGTCGAGGCCGCGCTCGCGGGCCTTCTCCAGACCCGCCAGGTAGGCGTCCATGACCGCGCGGTAGCGCTCCAGCGAGAAGATCAGCGTCACGTTCACGCTGATGCCGAGGCCGATGACCTCGGTGATCGCCGGCAGACCCGCCTTGGTGGCCGGGATCTTGATGAGCGTGTTCGGGCGGTCCACCAGCCAGGCGAGCTGCTTGGCCTCGGCGACCGTGGCGACCGTCTCGTGGGCGAGACGCGGGTCGACCTCGATGGAGACCCGGCCGTCCTGGCCCTCGGTCGCGTCGAAGACCGGGCGCAGGATGTCGGCGGCGTCGCGGACGTCCGCCGTCGTGATCATGCGGATGGCCTCGTCGACCGTCACCTTGCGGGCGGCCAGGTCGGCGAGCTGCTGCTCGTACCCGTCGCCCGAGGAGATGGCCTTCTGGAAGATCGAGGGGTTCGTGGTCACACCGACCACATGGCTCTGGTCGATGAGCTCGGCCAGGTTGCCGGACGTGATCCGCTTGCGCGAGAGGTCGTCCAGCCAGATCGCGACGCCTTCGTCGGAGAGGCGCTTGAGAGCGTCTGTCATGAGAGTTGCATCTCCATTAAGTCGTACGTATGAGCGTCAGCGCGCGGCGGCGGCCAGCGATTCCCGGGCGGCGGCGGCGACGGCCTCCGGCGTGAAGCCGAACTCACGGAAGAGGACCTTCGCGTCGGCCGAGGCACCGAAGTGCTCCAGCGAGACGATCCGGCCGGCGTCCCCGACGTACTTGTGCCAGGTGAGACCGATGCCGGCCTCGACCGCCACACGGGCCTTCACCGACGGCGGCAGGACGGAGTCCTTGTACGCCTGGTCCTGCTCCTCGAACCACTCGACGGACGGCATCGAGACCACACGGGTCGGGACGCCGGCGGCCTGCAGCTGCTCGCGGGCCTCGACGGCCAGGTGCACCTCGGAGCCGGTCGCGATCAGCACCGCCTGCGCGTCGCCGTCCGCCTCGAACAGCACGTAGCCGCCCTTGGCCGCGTCCTCGTTCGGCGCGTACGTCGGCACGCCCTGGCGGGTGAGGGCGAGACCGTGCGGGGCGCCCTTGCCGAAGACCTTGGTGTGCCGCTTCATGATCTCGCGCCAGGCGATCGCCGTCTCGTTGGCGTCGGCCGGACGGACCACGTTCAGACCCGGGATCGCGCGCAGCGAGGCCAGGTGCTCCACCGGCTGGTGGGTCGGGCCGTCCTCGCCGAGGCCGATCGAGTCGTGCGTCCAGACGTACGTCACCGGCAGGTGCATCAGGGCCGACAGACGCACGGCGTTGCGCATGTAGTCGGAGAACACCAGGAAGGTGCCGCCGTAGATGCGCGTGTTGCCGTGGAGCGCGATGCCGTTCATCTCGGCGGCCATCGAGTGCTCGCGGATGCCGAAGTGGATCGTGCGGCCGTACTTGTCCGCCTCGGGCAGCGGGTTGCCCTCGGGCAGGAACGACGAGTTCTTGTCGATCGTCGTGTTGTTCGAGCCGGCGAGGTCGGCCGAGCCGCCCCACAGCTCCGGGATGACCGCGCCGAGCGCCTGGAGGACCTGGCCGGAGGCCGCGCGGGTGGCGACGCCCTTGCCGGGCTCGAAGACGGGGAGCTTCTCCTCCCAGCCGGCCGGCAGCTCGTTCGCCTGGATCCGGTCGAACAGGGCCGCCTGCTCCGGGTTGGCCGTACGCCACTCGGCGAGGGACTTCTCCCACGCGGCGCGGGCCTCGCCACCGCGGGCGCCGAGCGCGCGGGTGTGCGTGATGACCTCGTCGGTGACCTCGAAGGTCTGCTCCGGGTCGAAGCCGAGGACGCGCTTGGTGGCCGCGATCTCCGCGTCGCCGAGCGCCGAGCCGTGCGAGGCCTCGGTGTTCTGCGCGTTCGGGGCGGGCCAGGCGATGATCGAGCGCATCGCGATGAACGACGGGCGCTCGGTCTCGGCCTCGGCCGCCTTGACCGCCGCGTAGAGCGCGGCCGGGTCGAGGTCGCCGTTGGCCTGCGGCTCGACGCGCTGGACGTGCCAGCCGTACGACTCGTACCGCTTCATCGTGTCCTCGGACACGGCGGTCTCGGTGTCGCCCTCGATCGAGATGTGGTTGTCGTCCCACAGCAGGATCAGGTTGCCGAGCTTCTGGTGGCCCGCGAGGGAGGACGCCTCGGCGGAGATGCCCTCCTGGAGGCAGCCGTCACCGGCGATCACGTAGATCCGGTGGTCGAACGGCGAGGTGCCCTCGGCGGCCTCCGGGTCGAACAGGCCGCGCTCGTAGCGGGCGGCCATCGCCATGCCCACGGCGTTGGCGACACCCTGGCCCAGCGGGCCCGTGGTCGTCTCGACGGCGGCGGTGTGGCCGTACTCCGGGTGGCCCGGGGTCTTCGATCCCCACGTGCGGAAGGCCTTCAGGTCGTCCAGCTCGAGACCGAAGCCACCCAGGTACAGCTGGGTGTAGAGGGTCAGCGAGGAGTGGCCCGCGGAGAGGACGAACCGGTCGCGCCCGACCCACTCGGGGTCGGCCGGGTCGTGCCGCATCACCTTCTGGAAGAGGGTGTACGCGGCCGGTGCGAGGCTCATCGCCGTACCGGGATGGCCGTTGCCGACCTTCTGTACGGCGTCCGCGGCCAGGAGGCGGGCGGTGTCGACCGCGCGCTGGTCCAAGTCGGTCCACTGGAAGTCTGTGGTGGTCGGCTGAGTGCTCACCCTGAGTCAGGGCTCCTCTCCACATGTTCGGAAGCCGGTGACTGAGGGTGTACCGGCGGTGTCGAGCCTACCTCCGACGAAGGCCCCGCCAGAGCCCCACGACCCCTGTGCTGCCCCCTCAAATGAGCGCACGGACCCAGAGTGCCGGGCCTTGTGCCACTTCGCCTCCCGAACGACGTCCACCCCTTGGGACGTACCGGGCGACGGGCCGGGGACCCGCCGGGGGCGCACGGCGGACACACCCCCTCAACACACCCCCTCAACACGACCCCACCCCCGCGAAGATCGGCGTCTGGGCAACGTCTACAGTGGCGTGGTACGTGCGAGCTTTACCCCGTCTTCATCCGGGGAACTCGCTGGGAATTTCTCTGTCAGGGGTGTGCGTGACGGCCGTCGAGTCCCGACCCGCAGGGGTCGTCTTGACTCCCAGCCCGGGGGGCCATCGGCCGTTCGGGGCCCTCGTCAAGGCATACGTGGCGCTGACCAAGCCGCGGATCATCGAGCTGCTGCTCATCACGACCGTTCCGGTGATGTTCCTCGCCGAGCAGGGCGTGCCGAACCTGTGGCTGGTGCTCGCCACCTGCTTCGGCGGCTACCTGTCGGCGGGCGGCGCCAACGCGCTGAACATGTACATCGACCGCGACATCGACGCCCTGATGGACCGGACCTCCCAGCGCCCGCTGGTCACCGGCTTCCTGTCGCCGCGCGAGGGCCTGGTCTTCGGCCTCACCCTCGCCGTCGTCTCGACCCTCTGGTTCGGGCTGCTCGTCAACTGGCTCTCCGCCGCGCTCTCGCTCGGCGCGCTGCTCTTCTACGTCGTGATCTACACGATGCTCCTGAAGCGCAGGACCACGCAGAACATCGTGTGGGGCGGCATCGCCGGCTGCCTGCCGGTCCTCATCGGCTGGTCCTCGGTGACCAACTCGATGTCCTGGGCCGCGGTCATCCTCTTCCTCGTCATCTTCTTCTGGACGCCGCCGCACTACTGGCCGCTGTCGATGAAGGTGAAGGACGACTACGCGCGCGCCGGCGTGCCGATGCTCCCGGTCCTGGCCTCCAACAAGGTCGTGGCCAAGCAGATCGTCGCGTACAGCTGGGTGATGGTCGCCGTCTCGCTGCTCCTGACGCCGCTCGGCTACACCGGCTGGTTCTACACGGCCGTGGCGCTGCTCACCGGCGGCTGGTGGCTGTGGGAGGCGCACGCGCTCCTGAACCGCGCCAAGTCGGGCGCGACCGGCGCCAAGCTCAAGGAGATGCGCCTCTTCCACTGGTCCATCACCTACGTCTCGCTGCTCTTCGTGGCGGTCGCGGTGGACCCCTTCCTCCGGTAGGACACGGGGAGGACGGCGCTACGGCTCCGGCGGCCGGGTCACGTGGGATAGACCACGCGACCCGGCCGTCGCCACTTTCTCTACCCATCGGTAGCATCCCTGCCATGGCAGACACGAAGCAGGAAGAGCGCAAGGCGGCCAAGCTCGCGAAGCGGATCCAGGCGTTCTCCTCGGAGCACGGCGGCGCGGAGGGGCACCTCGCCCACATCGGCCAGGCCGGTACCCGGATCGTCCTCGTCGGCACGGACGGCGGCTGGGGCGACGTGGTGGCCCCCACGTACCCGATCGCCCAGCAGGCCGCCGAGAAGGCCGGACTGACCCTCCACGAGGAGTTCGACGGCGAGTTCGCCGCCAAGGTCGTCACGGGGCCGTACGAGTGGACCCGGATGGCCGGCATTCAGATCGGCGGCCCCTCCAACGGCTGACAACAGCCGAGACAACAACCTCGCGCGGGGCTCACCCGTTAGGACGTGTGGAGAGACGTCCACGCAGGGAGCCCCCCGAGATGATCGACCCGCCGAGCCTGGTGGACCAGTACTGCCACGGAGTGCTCCGTACGGAGCTCGGCCTCGGCACCTTCGAGACCCACCTCGGCGCGCACCTCGGCGAAGGACCGGGGCGCCGAGGGCCGGCGCGGCCCGCCGCCGCGGGCACCACGTTCTTCGACACGCAGACCGGTTTCGCCGTACGCCGCTGGTGCCCGCCGCTCCTCGGCCTCGAACCGCACTGCCCGCCCGCCCGCTACCTGGCCCGTCGCCGTGAGCTCGGCGCCGCCGAGGCGGCCCGCCGGCTGCTCAGGGCCACCGGGATCGCCGCGTACCTCGTCGACACCGGCCTCCCGGGCGATCTGACCCGGCCCGCCGAGATCGCCGCCGCGGGCGGCGCCGAGGCCCACGAGATCGTCCGCCTCGAACCCCTCGCCGAACAGGTCGCCGACACCTCGGGGACCGTCGACGCCTTCCTCGCCAACCTCGCGGAGGCCGTCCACGGGGCCGCGGCGGGCGCCGTCGCCTTCGCCTCCGCGGAGGGCGTGGGCCGGGGGCTCGCGACGACACCGGAGCCTCCGGGACCCGGGGAGGTGCGCGGGGCGGCGGGCCGCTGGCTGACCGGCCGTCCCGCGGGCGCACCGCTGACCGACCCCGTCCTGCTGCGGCATCTCGTCTGGATCGCGGTCACGGCGGGGCGTCCGCTCCAGCTCCACGCCGGTGGGCGGAATCCGGCCGTCCTCGCGGACTTCGCCGCCGCCACGGCGAGTCTCGGTGTCGACATTGTTCTGGTATGCGGCGATTCGAGCCGCCGGGACACCGCTCATCTGACGGCTGTCCATCCGCATATTTACGCGGATCTCGGCCGGATTTTCGGTCAGGGAAGCCCCAGGGCGGCGGTCGCCCTGTGCGAAATCCTGGATTCGGCGCCCTTCGGCAAGCTTCTCTTCTCCAGCGGAGCCCACGCCCTGCCGGAGCTCCACGTGGTCGCCGCGAACACGTTCCGTGCGGCGCTCACCCGGGTGCTCGGCGAATGGGTGATGGACGGCGCCTGGTCCCGTACGGACGCGCAGCGCGTCGCCACGATGATCGCGGGCGGCAACGCGCGACGGGTCTACCGGCTCGCGTGACCTTTCAGGCCACGGAGCGTTACCCAAGGGCCGCACGCACGCGGGGCTGATCCGTACTGGACGTATCCGATCTCGCCTTGCGCGAGTTGCTCCTCGCCGCGTGCGGCACTCTCATGCGGCGGAGAGAGTCGCCTCGCCAGTCTGCGAGGGGACAGAGACCGTGCCCTGCGGGCGCTCGCGCAGGCTGAGAGCCAAGCGCAGCACCGCGATCCACATCAGCGAGGAGCCGAGCATGTGGGCGGCGACCAGGATCTCCGGGACGCCCGTGAAGTACTGCAGGTAGCCCACGCCACCCTGCGCGAGCAGCACGATCAGCAGGTCGCGGGCGCGGGCGCGGGTGTCGTCCGGGGCGTCCACCACGCGCAGGACCAGCCACATCGCGACCGCGAGGGCGCAGACGAGCCAGGCGGCGATCGCGTGGACGTGGGCCGCGTTCGTCCAGTCCCACGGCATGCGCGGGACGGCGCTGCTGTCACCGGCGTGCTTGCCGGCGCCGGTCACCGTCGTGCCGAGCACGATGAGGAGCGCGGAGGCGAGCGTGATCGCCCACGACAGCTTGCGGACCGGGCCGGGAACGCGCGGCCGGGGGGCGGTGTCGCCCTCGCCTGCGCGGTGCCAGGTGATGACCGCGACCGTGAGGAGCGCGTTCGCGGCGATGAAGTGGCCGGCGACGGTCCACGGGTTGAGGCCCATCCACACCGTGATGCCGCCGATGACGGCGTTGCTCATCACGATCCAGAACTGCGCCCAGGCCCAGCGGGTGAGGTTGCGGCGCCACGGCTTGGTGCACCGGGCGGCGACGATCGCCCAGCCGACGGCCGCCGACAGGACGTACGTCAGCATCCGGTTGCCGAACTCGATCAGGCCGCGGTAGCCCTGTTCGGGCGTCACGATGAGGCTGTCGTCCGTGCACTTCGGCCAGGTGTCGCAGCCGAGACCGGAACCGGTCAGCCGGACCGCGCCGCCGGTCACGATGATGAGCACGCTCATCACGACGGCGGACAGCGCGGCGCGCCGGAGCGTCCGGGGGGACGGGGTCCAGCGTTTGGCGAGGGAGGCGAGGGGGGTCAGCACGGGCCCTATCGTAGGGCGGCGCTTGTGCGCGCTTTCACGAGGGGGGCGTATGTGGCGGAACGGAATCTTACGGTTACTCCCAGCGGAAGAACCGTGCCGCCGCTCCGAGGCCCAGGACCGCCCAGACGGCCAGGATCAGCGCGTTGCCCCAGGGCATCGACGCGCCGTTCTGCAGGACGTCCCGGAGGCCGTCGGAGAGCGCCGAGATCGGGAGCAGCTCCAGGACGCTCCTGGCGGGCTCGGGGAACTTCTCCAGCGGCACGATGACCCCGCCGCCGACCAGGAGCAGCAGGAAGACCAGGTTGGCGGCGGCGAGGGTGGCCTCCGCCTTCAGCGTGCCCGCCATGAGCAGGCCGAGGCCCGAGAAGGCGGCCGTGCCGAGGACCAGGAGCAGCGCCACCGAGAAGGGGTCGCCGTGCGGCGACCAGCCGAGGGCGAGCGCGATGGCCGTGAGCAGGGCGACCTGGAGCACCTCGGTGACGAGCACGGAGAGCGTCTTGGCGGTCATGAGCGCCCAGCGGGGGAGCGGTGAGGCGCCCAGTCGCTTGAGGACCCCGTACCGCCGCTCGAAACCGGTGGCGATGGCCTGGCCGGTGAAGGCGGTGGACATCACGGCGAGCGCGAGGACGCCGGGGGTGAGGAAGTCGACGGCCTTGTCCGCCCCCGTGTCGATGATGTCGACCGTGGAGAAGAGCACGAGGAGCAGCGAGGGGATGATCACGGTGAGGAGGAGCTGCTCGCCGTTGCGGAGCAGCATCCGGGTCTCCAGCGCGGTCTGCGCGGCGATCATCCGGCCGACGGGCGCGGCGCCCGGCCTGGGGGAGTAGGTGCCCGTGCTCATGACCGCAGTTCCTTGCCCGTGAGTTCGAGGAAGACGTCTTCCAGGGTGTGGCGCTCGACGGAGATGCCGTCGGGCATGACGCCGTGCTGGGCGCACCAGGTGGTGACGGTGGCGAGCAGCTGCGGGTCGACGGTGCCGGTGATCCGGTACGTCCCGGGGAGCGGCTCCGTCGCGGCCGTGCCGTCGGGCAGGGCCTTGAGGAGCGAGCCGAGGTCGAGGCCGGGGCGGCCGGTGAAGCGCAGGGTGTTCTCGGCGCCGCCGCGGCACAGCTCCTCGGGGCTGCCCTGGGCGGCGACCCGGCCGGCGTCGACGATGGCGACGTCGTCGGCGAGCTCCTCGGCCTCCTGCATGAAGTGGGTGGTGAGGACGACCGTCACGCCGTCGGCGCGCAGCTCGCGGACGAGGTCCCAGGTGGCGCGGCGGGCCTGCGGGTCGAGTCCGGCGGTGGGCTCGTCGAGGAAGACGAGTTCGGGGCGGCCGACGACGGCCATGGCGAGCGCGAGGCGCTGCTGCTGGCCGCCGGAGAGCCGCCGGTAGGTCGTACGGCCGCAGGAGCCGAGGCCGAGGCGCTCGATCAGGGCGTCCACGTCGAGGGGGTGGGCGTGGAGCCTGGCCATGTGGCGGAGCATCTCGTCGGCGCGGGCGCCGGAGTAGACGCCGCCGGACTGGAGCATGACGCCGATGCGGGGCCGCAGGGCGGCGGCGTCGGCGACCGGGTCGAGGCCGAGGACGCGGACGGTGCCGCCGTCGGGCCTGCGGTAGCCCTCGCAGGTCTCGATGGTGGTGGTCTTCCCGGCGCCGTTGGGGCCGAGGACGGCGGTGACCGTGCCGGCCCGCACGTCGAGGTCGAGGCCGTCGACGGCGGTCTTGTTCCCGTACCGCTTCACCAGGCCGCGTACCTGGACGACGGCGGCGGCGCTGTCGACGGACTCGTTTCGCATGGAGGGAAGTCTAGAGAGGGGCGAAGGTCCTCCCGGTCCGGGGCCCGGGTCCCTGGAATCGGGACCTTTACGTGCGGTTCACCCGCGCGGGCGGGCATAGCGTCGGCAGGGTGATCAGTGTCGAGCAGAACCTCCAGGAGACGGTCGGGCAGGCCGAGCACAAGGCCCACGACCTGGCCCGTCCGGGCCGGTACGCGGTCTCGGCGATGCTCGCGGGGGCGTACATCGGGATCGGCGAGGTGCTGCTGCTCGTCGCGGTCTCGCCGTTCGTCGCGGAGCACGCGGCGGTGACGAAGCTCCTGGAGGGGGCCGTCTTCCCGATCGCGCTGACGATCGTGATGTTCGCGGGGGCGCAGCTCTTCACCAGCAACGTCATGGTGATGCTGGTCGGCGCGCTGTCCGGGCGCACGGGCGTCAAGGACCTGGTGGGGAGCTGGACGCTCTCCCTCGCGGGGAACTTCGCGGGCGCCTTCGCCTTCGGGGCGATGGTCCATGCCTCCGGGGTGCTCTCGGCGCCGTCGGCGAAGGCGATGCTGGCGGAGCTGGTGGCCGGCAAGGAGGCGCTGGCGGGCGGGCAGCTCTTCTGGCGGGCCGTGCTCTGCAACATGCTGGTCTGCCTGGGCGTGTGGATGTTCTACCGGGTCAAGGGGGACGGGGCGAAGGTCCTCGTGCTGTGGCTGCCGGTGCTCGTCTTCGTCGCGGTGGGCTTCGAGCACTGCGTGGCGAACATGTCGCTCTTCTCGCTCGCGATCCTCGACGGGACGGCCGGATTCGGGGACCTGGGACGCAACCTGCTCTACACCGTGCCGGGCAACATCGTGGGCGGCGGAGCGCTCGTGGCCTGCGTGTACTGGTTCACCGGGCGGCCCGGCGCGGACTCCGCGCAGGCCGGGGAGACGGCTGTCGATTCATCCCACGAATGATCGTTTTCGCAGGTCAGGTAAGCCTTACCTGAGTGATGCACGGCACCGCCGGTGATCCGGGCGTGGCTTGTCAGTCCCCGATTAATTACGCAACAATGGCGTTGTGAAAAACGTTGGCGCGGCTCCGGTGGAGGAACTCGCGACCCGAGAGCGTTCGACGCGCAACCGGGTCGCGCGGTCGATCCTGGACCACGGTCCCTCGACCGTCGCCGACCTCGCCGGACGGCTCAGCCTCACCCAGGCCGCCGTCCGCCGCCACCTCGACTCGCTCGTCGCCGACAACGTCGTCGAGGCCCGCGAGCAGCGCGTCTACGGGACCCGGTCCCGCGGCCGCCCCGCCAAGGTCTTCGCGCTCACCGACTTCGGCCGGGACGCCTTCGACCAGTCGTACGACTCGCTGGCCGTCGAGGCACTCCGCTGGATCGAGCGCAACGCCGGCGGGGAGGCGGCCGTCGCCGCCTTCGCCCGCGACCGGATCGAGACCCAGGGCGACCGCTACCGCGAAGCCGTCGAGTCGGCCGATCCCGAGGACCGCGCGGAGGCGCTCGCCAAGGCGCTCACGGCGGACGGGTACGCTGCCACTGCGCGGAACGCGCCGGTCGGCGAGCAGCTCTGCCAGCACCACTGCCCGGTCGCCCACGTCGCCGAGCAGTACCCGCAGCTGTGCGAGGCGGAGACGGAGTTCTTCTCCCGCCTCCTGGGAACGCACGTCCAGCGTCTGGCCACCATCGCGCATGGTGACGGCGTCTGCACGACGTTCATCCCGCACAGCACCCCACAGACCACGTCAGAAGCATCTGTCAGCACGGCCGGGAGGAACCCCGCATGACCACCGAGATCAGCCACCCCGAGCTCGAGGGCCTGGGTCGGTACGAGTACGGCTGGGCCGACTCCGACGCGGCCGGCGCCACCGCGAAGCGCGGTCTCAACGAGGACGTCGTCCGCGACATCTCCTCGAAGAAGAACGAGCCCGAGTGGATGCTGAACCTGCGTCTCAAGGGTCTGCGGCTCTTCGGCAAGAAGCCCATGCCGACCTGGGGCTCCGACCTCTCCGGCATCGACTTCGACAACATCAAGTACTTCGTGCGGTCCACCGAGAAGCAGGCCGAGTCCTGGGAGGACCTGCCGGAGGACATCAAGAACACGTACGACAAGCTCGGCATCCCGGAGGCGGAGAAGCAGCGCCTCGTCGCCGGTGTCGCCGCCCAGTACGAGTCCGAGGTCGTCTACCACCAGATCCGCGAGGACCTGGAGGAGCAGGGCGTCATCTTCGTCGACACCGACACCGCGCTGAAGGAGCACGAGGAGCTCTTCAAGGAGTACTTCGGCACCGTCATCCCGGTCGGCGACAACAAGTTCGCCTCCCTGAACACGGCCGTGTGGTCCGGCGGCTCCTTCATCTACGTGCCGAAGGGCGTGCACGTCGAGATCCCGCTCCAGGCCTACTTCCGTATCAACACGGAGAACATGGGCCAGTTCGAGCGGACGCTGATCATCGTCGACGAGGACGCCTACGTCCACTACGTCGAGGGCTGCACCGCCCCGATCTACTCCTCGGACTCGCTGCACTCCGCGGTCGTCGAGATCATCGTGAAGAAGGGCGGCCGCTGCCGCTACACGACCATCCAGAACTGGTCGAACAACGTCTACAACCTGGTGACCAAGCGCGCCGTCGCCTACGAGGGCGCCACCATGGAGTGGGTCGACGGCAACATCGGCTCCAAGGTCACCATGAAGTACCCGGCCGTCTACCTCATGGGCGAGCACGCCAAGGGCGAGACCCTGTCCATCGCCTTCGCGGGCGAGGGCCAGCACCAGGACGCCGGCGCCAAGATGGTCCACCTGGCCCCGAACACCTCCTCCAACATCGTCTCCAAGTCGGTGGCGCGAGGCGGCGGCCGGACCTCCTACCGCGGTCTCATCGAGATCGGCGAGGGCGCCCCGGGCTCCAAGTCCAACGTCCTCTGCGACGCCCTGCTCGTCGACACGATCTCCCGCTCGGACACGTACCCCTACGTGGACGTCCGCGAGGACGACGTCTCCATGGGCCACGAGGCCACCGTCTCCAAGGTCTCCGAGGACCAGCTCTTCTACCTGATGAGCCGCGGCCTCACCGAGTTCGAGGCCATGGCGATGATCGTCCGCGGCTTCGTCGAGCCCATCGCCAAGGAGCTCCCGATGGAGTACGCCCTGGAGCTCAACCGGCTGATCGAGCTGCAGATGGAGGGTTCGGTCGGCTAAGGCCGCCGCCCCGCCCCGTCAGCAGCGCCCGATTTCTTTTACGTACGCAGGAAGAGAGCAACACGACAGCCATGGCTGAGGCTCAGAACATCCCCGCGGGCTCCACCACCGCGGGCTCGATCGCGGTGGCCGCCGAGTCCACCGTCGCCACGCGCATGAGCGCGCCCCCGTCCTTCGACGTCGCGGACTTCCCCGTCCCGCACGGCCGCGAGGAGGAGTGGCGGTTCACCCCGCTGGCGCGTCTGCGCGGCCTTCACGACGGCACCGCCGTCGCCTCCGGCGAGGGCGTCAAGGTCGAGGTCCAGGCTCCCGAGGGCGTCACGGTGGAGACCGTCGGCCGCGAGGACGAGCGGCTCGGCAAGGCCGGCAAGCCGGTCGACCGCGTCGCCGCCCAGGCCTACTCCTCCTTCGAGAAGGCCTCGGTCGTCACCGTCGCCAAGGAGGCCGTCCTCACCGAGCCGATCCGCATCGCGGTCCACGGCCAGGGCGGGGTCGCCTTCGGCCACCAGGTGATCGAGCTCGGCGCCTTCGCCGAGGCCGTCGTGGTCATCGACCACACCGGTGACGCCGTGCTCGCCGCCAACGTGGACTACGTCCTCGGCGACGGCGCCAAGCTCACCGTCGTCTCCGTCCAGGACTGGGACGAGACCGCCGTCCACGTCGCCCAGCACAACGCGCTGGTCGGCCGCGACGCCTCCTTCAAGTCGGTCGTCGTCACCTTCGGCGGCGACGTCGTCCGCCTCCACCCGCGTGTCCAGTACGCGGCGCCGGGCGGCGAGGCCGAGCTCTTCGGTCTGTACTTCACCGACGCGGGCCAGCACCAGGAGCACCGCCTCCTCGTCGACCACAACACCCCGCACTGCAAGTCCAACGTGGCCTACAAGGGCGCGCTGCAGGGCCAGGACGCGCACGCCGTCTGGATCGGCGACGTGCTCATCCAGGCCGCCGCCGAGGGCACCGACACGTACGAGCTCAACCGGAACCTGGTCCTCACGGACGGTGCCCGGGTCGACTCCGTGCCGAACCTGGAGATCGAGACCGGCGAGATCGCCGGCGCCGGCCACGCCTCGGCCACCGGCCGTTTCGACGACGAGCAGCTCTTCTACCTGATGGCCCGCGGCATCCCGGAGGCCGAGGCCCGCCGCCTCGTCGTCCGCGGCTTCTTCGCGGAGCTCGTCCAGCAGATCGGTCTGCCCGACGTCCAGGAGCGCCTCCTCGCCAAGATCGAGGCCGAGCTGGAGGCCTCCGTCTGATGGCCTTCGTCCGAGTCTGCGCGCTGAGCGAGCTGGAGGCCGACACCCCGAAGCGGGTCGAGGTCGACGGCACGCCGGTGTCGGTCGTCAGCACCGAGGGCGAGGTGTTCGCGATCAACGACATCTGCTCGCACGCGAACGTCTCCCTCTCGGAGGGCGAGGTCGAGGACTGCGCCATCGAGTGCTGGCTGCACGGGTCGAGCTTCGACCTGCGCACCGGCAAGCCCTCCGGCCTTCCCGCGACGCGGCCCGTCCCCGTATACCCCGTAAAGATCGAAGGGGACGATGTGCTCGTCTCCGTCACCCAGGAGTCCTGAGTCACCCATGGCAACGCTTGAAATCCACGACCTGCACGTCT
Source organism: Streptomyces sp. NPDC056144 (assembly GCF_042264145.1). Lineage (NCBI taxonomy): Bacteria > Bacillati > Actinomycetota > Actinomycetes > Kitasatosporales > Streptomycetaceae > Streptomyces > Streptomyces sp. NPDC056144. The sequence continues at coordinate 417,518 of NZ_JBHJVF010000007.1, forward strand.
CCGTCGAGGCCGAGAACGGCCCCCGGGAGATCCTCAAGGGTGTCGACCTGACCATCAAGCAGGGCGAGACCCACGCCGTCATGGGCCCCAACGGCTCCGGCAAGTCGACCCTCGCGTACTCGCTCGCCGGCCACCCGAAGTACACGGTCACCGGCGGCACCGTCACCCTCGACGGCGAGGACGTCCTGGAGATGTCGGTCGACGAGCGCGCCCGCGCCGGCGTCTTCCTGGCCATGCAGTACCCGGTCGAGGTCCCCGGCGTCTCGGTCTCCAACTTCCTGCGCACCTCCGCCACCGCCGTCCGCGGCGAGGCCCCCAAGCTGCGCACCTGGGTGAAGGAGGTCAAGTCCGCGATGGAGCAGCTCCAGATGGACCCGGCCTTCGCCGAGCGCAACGTCAACGAGGGCTTCTCCGGCGGTGAGAAGAAGCGCCACGAGATCCTCCAGCTGGAGCTCCTCAAGCCGAAGATCGCGATCCTCGACGAGACCGACTCCGGCCTCGACGTCGACGCGCTCCGCATCGTCTCCGAGGGCGTCAACCGCGTCCGCGAGACCGGCGAGGTCGGCACGCTGCTGATCACCCACTACACGCGCATCCTGCGCTACATCAAGCCCGACTTCGTGCACGTCTTCGCGAACGGCCGCATCGCCGAGTCCGGCGGCGCCGAGCTCGCCGACGTCCTGGAGAACGAGGGCTACGACAAGTACGTGAAGGGTGGCGCATCCGCGTGACTTCTGCCCATCAGGGGCTCTCCGGCCTCCTCGACACCGAGGCGATCCGCAAGGACTTCCCGCTCCTGGATCGCGTGGTCCACGACGGCAAGAAGATCGTGTACCTGGACTCCGCGGCGACCTCGCAGAAGCCGCGCCAGGTGCTCGACGCGCTGAACCAGTACTACGAGCGGCACAACGCCAACGTGCACCGCGGCGTGTACACGGTCGCCGAGGAGGCGACGGCGCTGTACGAGGGCGCGCGTGACAAGGTCGCGGCCTTCATCAACGCGCCGAGCCGCGACGAGGTGATCTTCACCAAGAACGCCTCGGAGTCGCTCAACCTCGTGGCCAACATGCTGGGCTGGGCCGAGGAGCCCTACCGCGTGGACCACGAGACCGAGATCGCCATCACGGAGATGGAGCACCACTCCAACATCGTGCCGTGGCAGCTGCTCTCGCAGCGCACGGGCGCGAAGCTGAAGTGGTTCGGCCTCACCGACGACGGCCGTCTCGACCTCTCCAACATCGAAGAGGTCATCACCGAGAAGACCAAGATCGTCTCGTTCACGCTGGTCTCGAACCTGCTGGGCACGGTCAACCCGGTCGAGACGATCATCCGTCGCGCCCAGGAGGTCGGTGCGCTCGTCTGCATCGACGCCTCGCAGGCGGCCCCGCACATGGTCCTGGACGTGCAGGCGCTCCAGGCCGACTTCGTGGCCTTCACCGGCCACAAGATGTGCGGCCCGACCGGCATCGGCGTGCTGTGGGGACGGCAGGAGCTCCTGGAGGACCTCCCGCCCTTCCTCGGCGGCGGCGAGATGATCGAGACCGTCTCGATGCACTCCTCGACCTACGCCCCGGCCCCGCACAAGTTCGAGGCGGGTACGCCCCCGATCGCCCAGGCCGTCGGCCTCGGCGCGGCCGTGGACTACCTGTCGGCGATCGGCATGGAGAACATCGCGCGCCACGAGCACGCGATCACCGAGTACGCCGTCCGCCGCCTCCAGGAGGTTCCGGACCTGCGGATCATCGGCCCCACCACGGCCGAGGACCGCGGCGCGGCGATCTCCTTCACGCTCGGCGACATCCACCCCCACGACGTGGGTCAGGTGCTCGACGAGGAGGGCATCGCGGTCCGCGTCGGCCACCACTGCGCGCGCCCCGTCTGCCTGCGCTACGGAATTCCGGCGACCACGCGAGCGTCGTTCTATCTGTACTCCACTCCGGCCGAGGTCGACGCCCTCGTCGCGGGGCTGGAGCACGTACGGAACTTCTTCGGGTAGGGGTACGGTCGTGAAGCTGGATTCGATGTACCAGGACGTCATCCTGGACCACTACAAGCACCCGCACGGGCGCGGTCTCCGGGACGGCGACGCCGAGGTGCACCACGTCAACCCGACGTGCGGCGACGAGATCACGCTCCGCGTGAAGTACGACGGCTCGCGGATCGCCGACGTCTCGTACGAGGGCCAGGGCTGCTCCATCAGCCAGGCCTCGGCCTCGGTCCTCAACGAGCTGCTCGTCGGCAAGGAGCTCGCCGAGGCGCAGAAGATCCAGGGCACGTTCCTGGAGCTGATGCAGTCGAAGGGCCAGATCGAGCCCGACGACGCGATGGAGGAGGTCCTGGAGGACGCGGTCGCGTTCGCGGGCGTCTCCAAGTACCCGGCCCGTGTGAAGTGCGCGCTGCTCAGCTGGATGGCGTGGAAGGACGCGACCGCCCAGGCCCTGGGTGACGGTGTCGCTGAGAGGAAGTCGGCATGACCGAGAACGCCGAGGCCACGATGAAGCCGGCCTCCGAGGAAGAAGTCCGTGAGGCGCTGTACGACGTCGTCGACCCCGAGCTGGGCATCGACGTCGTCAACCTGGGCCTGATCTACGGCATCCACATCGACGACTCGAACGTCGCGACCCTGGACATGACGCTGACGTCCGCGGCCTGCCCGCTGACCGACGTGATCGAGGACCAGGCCCGCTCCGCGACGGACGGCATCGTCAACGAGCTGAAGATCAACTGGGTCTGGATGCCCCCGTGGGGCCCGGACAAGATCACCGACGACGGCCGCGAGCAGCTCCGCGCGCTCGGCTTCAACGTCTGATCGAGCCTGTACGACGGAACGGCCGCACCCTTCGGGGTGCGGCCGTTCTCGCGTGTGCGGGGCCCGTCAGAGGCCGGCGGCGCGGGTCAGGTCCGGGGCCAGGTTCTCCTTGCGGATGCGGAGGTCGACGTAGAGCAGGGCCGTCGCCATCGCGGGGAAGACCGAGACGGCGAGCTGGCTGACCAGCTGGCCGAGGATCAGGAACGAGAGGACCACCACCACGACGACGACCGCCGCACCGGCGCTGTCGCCGCCGTGCATGCCCAGGAGCGGGATCCACGCCACCATGGACAGGATCTGCTGGATCACCATCGCGACGGCGCTCGCGATCAGGCCGACGAGCAGGATGACGCCGAAGGAGCGCCACCAGTTGTCGCGGATCAGGGCCGAGGAGCGGCGCATCGAGGCCGTCACGCCCTGGCCCTCCATGACCGCGACCGAGGGGGCCAGGCTGAACTTCACCCAGAGCCAGGCGGACAGCGGCGCGAGGAGCAGCGCGAGGGCGACGCCGATGAGCGGCAGGGCGATGTAGTCGCCGACCGGGGGGTCGTCCGAGTCGACCGAGGCGGCGAAGGCCGCGAAGAACATGCCGACGAACCCGGCCATCGCGAGGAGCATCGGGAGCATCGTGGCGAGGACGGTGAGGATCGTCGTGCCGAGGACCGTTGCTGTCCGGGACCAGGCCCGGCGCCACAGCTCGCCGAAGCGGAGCGGGCGGCCGAGGACGGCCTCCTGGACCACGGCGGGGCAGGCCGCCGCGAGGACCGCGCCGGCGACGGCCATCGCGACCGTGGCGACGAGGCAGACGAGGCCGAAGGCCACGAGCAGCGGACGGACGTCGGCCCACTGCGGTTCCTGGTACGTCGGCAGGTCGAAGACGGCCGGGAGGAGGTCGGCCACGGAGGCGTAAGCGATGCCGATGGCCCCGAGGACCACGACGATCGCCGCGCCGTAGACGGCGCCGGTGACGCCGAGCAGCTGCTTCCAGTGGCGGCCGAACGCGGCGAACGTTCCCGAGAGGATGGCGCCGACGCCGAGCGGCGCCAGGGGTATGACCCCCGGCTTCGGGGGCGGTGGCGGATAGCCGGGGCCGTATCCGTATCCGTACCCGTACCCGCCGGGTCCGTTTCCGGGGCCGTACGGCGGCGGTCCTGGGGGAATCGTCATGGGGGACAAGGTAGCGGTCGCCCGTGCGTACTGTCGTACATATGTTGTGTACGCTCGTACACATGGGATACGGACTCCTCGCGGGCGCCATCGCGGCCGAGATCCTCGCGACCACCTCGATGAAGTACAGCGACGGATTCACCAAGCTCTGGCCCTCGCTGATCACCGGCGTCGGCTATGTCGTCGCCTTCGCCCTCCTCGCCCAGGCGCTCAAGACCCTCCAGGTCGGCACCGCGTACGCCATCTGGTCCGGCGTCGGCACCGCCGCCGTCGCCGTCATCGGCTTCCTCTTCCTCGGCGAGAGCCTCAACGCCGCGAAGATCGCGGGAATCGTCCTCATCATCGCCGGGGTGGCCGTCCTCAACCTCGGTGGAGCCCACTGATGCCCCGGACGCGGCGGTACGACCCCGAGCGCCGCGACCGGATCCTCGAGGCGGCCCTCCGGGTCGCCCGCGAGGGCGGGATCGCCGGGATCACCCACCGCACGGTGGCCGCCGAGGCGGACGTGCCGCTCGGCTCGACCACGTACCACTTCGGCTCCCTCGACGAACTCCTCGTCGCCGCCCTCCGCAAGGCCAACGAGAGCTTCGGGCGGGTCCTGGCGGACGGCCTCGGCGCCACCGGACCCGGCGCCACCGGACCCGGTGAGGGCCTCGCCGCCACCCTCGCGCGGCTGCTCGGCGAGTGGCTCGGCGGCGAACGCGCGCGCGTGGAGCTGGAGTACGAGCTCTACCTCGCCGCCCTCCGCAGGCCCGCCCTGCGGCCCGTCGCCGCCGAATGGGCCGACACCGTCACCGCCGTCCTCGCCCCCCGCACCGACCCCGTCACCGCCCGGGCCGTCGTCGCCCTCATGGACGGCGTCTGCCTCCAGGTCCTGCTCACGGACGGGGTGTACGACGAGGAGTTCGCGCGCGAGACGCTCGCCCGGGTCCTGAAGGAAGAGACGGAACCCGCAGGTGGGACCTCGTCGGAAGCGCCGACGCGCTCGACCGGAACCTGAGACCGGTTGGCCCGGGCGGGGGCCCGGCGGTTAGGTTTTCCGTCATGACGACCACTGCTCCTCGTACCACCGGCGCCGTCGCCGCCGGCCTCGCCACCATCGCCGGTGACGGCTCCGTTCTCGACACCTGGTTCCCCGCCCCCGAGCTGACCGACGAGCCCGGCCCCGCCGGCACCACCCGGCTCACCGCCGACGAGGCCCTCAACGCCCTCGGCGAAGGCGCCGTCAAGGCCCTCGGCGTCGACGCCCGCCGCGGCGTCGAGGTGGTCGCCGTCCGCACCGCCGTCGCCTCCCTCGACGACAAGCCCCTCGACGCCCACGACGCCTACCTGCGCCTGCACCTGCTCAGCCACCGGCTCGTCCGGCCGCACGGCCAGAACCTCGACGGCGTCTTCGGCCTCCTCACCAACGTCGCCTGGACCTCCCTCGGCCCCGTCGCCGTCGAGGACGTCGAGAAGGTACGGCTCAACGCCCGCGCCGAAGGCCTCCACCTCCAGGTCACCTCGATCGACAAGTTCCCCCGCATGACCGACTACGTCGCCCCCGCCGGCGTCCGCATCGCCGACGCCGACCGCGTCCGCCTCGGCGCCCACCTCGCCGCCGGCACCACCGTCATGCACGAGGGCTTCGTCAACTTCAACGCCGGCACCCTCGGCACCTCCATGGTCGAAGGCCGCATCTCCGCCGGCGTCGTCGTCGGCAACGGCTCCGACATCGGCGGCGGCGCCTCCACCATGGGCACCCTCTCCGGCGGCGGCAACGTCGTCATCTCCATCGGCGAGCGCTGCCTCATCGGCGCCGAGGCCGGCGTCGGCATCGCGCTCGGCGACGAGTGCGTCGTCGAGGCCGGTCTGTACGTCACCGCCGGCACCCGGGTGACCATGCCCGACGGCCAGGTCGTGAAGGCCCGCGAGCTCTCCGGCGCCTCGAACATCCTCTTCCGCCGCAACTCCGTCACCGGCACCGTCGAGGCCCGCCCGAACAACGCGGTCTGGGGCGGCCTCAACGACATCCTGCACAGCCACAACTGACACCACCCCGTGGCGCGGTGACTCTGCGTCAGCGCATGCCGTTAGGCAGGACGCAGAGTCACTTGTACGCAATCACGGCGAGGAGTCGACATGAGGACGAAGCCCACGGTCGTCGGGGTGCTCACGATGGCGGCGGTTCTGCTGCCGGCCGGCGAAGCCCTGGCGGACGAGACGCACAGTCACTCGCACAACGGGCCGAACGTCTCCCTGATCTCCACCGGGCAGATCGACGACCCGCTGGAGGACGTCCTGGAGCACGCCGCGATCCTCGGTCACACCACGACGACCGACTCCGCCTGAACCGAGTCCTCCCGGCCGAGTGCCTCGTACGCCGCCCGCAGCCCGTCGACCGCCTCCCGGCCGGCGGGCTGCAGCGGTTCCCGCAGCGCCCCGCCGAGCAGTGTCCCGCCGAGCAGCGCCTTCGCGGTCACCGTCCCCGGCAGGCCGGAGTTCATCATCAGCTCGGCCAGCGGCAGCACCCGCGCGTTCAGCCGGGTCGCCTCCGCCGTGTCGCCCGCGTCGAACGCGTCCAGGATCGCCCGCAGCTCCCGGGGGACCACGTTGGCGACCGTGCTCACGTAGCCCGCGCCGCCGACCGCGTACAGCGGCAGGTTCAGCTCCTCGCACCCGGAGTAGTACGCGAGGCCGGTCTCCGCGATCAGCCGGGCGGCGGCGAACAGGTCGTACGAGCAGTCCTTCACCGCCACGATCCGCGGGTGCTCCGCGAGCCGCCGCATGGTCGCCGGTTCGACGCGCGTGCCCGTACGCCCCGGGATGTCGTAGACCATCACCGGCAGCCCGGTCGCGTCCGCGACCTTGAGGAAGTGCGCCTCGACCGCGGCCTGCGGCGGGCGGCTGTAGTACGGGGTGACGACGAGCAGCCCGTCGGCGCCCGCCTCCTCCGCCTGGCGGGCCAGCTCGGCGGTGTGCCGGGTGTCGGCGGTGCCGATGCCGGTGAGGACCGGCGTGCCCGGGCCGACGGCGTCCCTGACCGCGCGGACGAGCGCGGACTTCTCGGCGTCGGAGGTGGTCGGGGACTCCCCGGTGGTGCCGTTGAGGACCAGTCCGTCGCAGCCCTCGCCGACGAGGTGGACCGCGAGCTTCGCCGCCTCGTCGAGGTCGAGCCCGCCGTCGGGGGCGAAGGGGGTGACCATCGCGCAGAGCGCGCGGCCGAAGGGGCGTTCCGTGCCGGGGCTGTTCATCGTGCTCGTGCTCATGGAACGAGTCTGGGCGCGCGGGACCGTGAAGGTCTACTTAGATCTTCTTGGTTCGAGGATTCAGTTCCCGTGAACAGTCGGGTCTGGCATGATCGGCCCGGCGCGACAGGGGGACATGGAGAGAACAGCACATGAGCGAACAGCACGCGAGTGAACAGCACACGAGTGAACAGCGCGTCGCACTCGTCACCGGCTCGTCCTCGGGCATCGGAGCCGCCGTCGCCCGGCGGCTCGCCGACGCCGGTCTGCGGGTCGTCGTCAACTCCGCGCGGTCGGCCGAGGCGGGCCGGGCCCTCGCCGCCGAACTGCCCGACGCCGTCTACGTCCAGGCCGACGTCTCCGTCGAGGCCGAGGCCGCCGGGCTCGTCGCCGCCGCCGTGGAGGCGTACGGCCGGCTCGACATCCTCGTCAACTGCGCCCGGACCACGCGCTTCATCCCGCACGAGGACCTCGACGCCGCCACGCCCGAGGTCTGGCGGCACCTCTACGACGTCAACGTCATCGGCGTCTGGCAGACGATCACCGCCGCCGTCCCGCACCTGCGGAAGACCGGCGGCGCCGTCGTCACGGTCTCCTCGCAGGCCGGGGTCAGGCCGGGCGGGAGCTCCATCCCGTACGCGGTCTCCAAGGCGGCCGTCAACCACATGACGAAGCTCCTCGCCAAGACCCTCGGCCCGGAGATCCGGGTCAACGCGGTCGCGCCCGGACTGATCGACACCCCCTGGTTCGACGGGGTCGAGGGCGCCGACGCCGCCAAGGAGCACGTCGCCGCCGTGGTGCCGCTGCGCAGGACCGGGCGACCCGAGGACATCGCGGGGGCCGTCTTCGACCTCGCCCACTCCTCGTACATCACCGGCGAGGTGCTCCTCGTCGACGGCGGCGGGCACCTGCTCGGCTGAACCGCCCCGTCAGAGCGTCAGCTTGAAGCCGTCGTGGCTGCGGGCGAAGCCCAGTGAGGCGTAGAAGCGGTGGGCCTCGGTGCGCTGCTTGTTGCTCGTCAGCTGGACCAGGGCGCAGCCGCGCTCCTCGGCGCGGGCCAGGGCGCCCTTCATCAGGACCCGGCCGAGGCCGCCGCCCCGCCGGTCGGCCCTGATCCGGACCGCCTCGATCAGGGCCCGTTCGGCGCCGCCCTTGCCGAGGCCGGGGATGTACGTGGCCTGGAGGCAGCCGACGACCAGGTCGCCGTCCACCAGCACCAGCACCTCGTTGCGCGGATCGGCCTCGATGTCCGCGAACGCCCGCTCGTAGGCGGGGGTGACGGTCATCGAGGCCGGGTCGGTCACCCGCTCCTCGTCGGCGAGCAGCGCGAGGACGGCGGGCAGGTCGGCACGGGTGGCGGGGCGCAGGTTCACGGCCCGCAGTCTCGCACGCCCGTGCCGACGGGGAACACGGGGGAACTACGGGCGGAAGCGCAGCACCTGCGGGTCGTGGTCGCTGTCCTGGTCGGCGAACTCCGCGTTGATGTGCACGCTGTCGTACTCGAAGTGGTGCACGCCGAAGCTCGTCAGGATCTGGTCGAGGACCTGGCTGTTGCCCTGGTAGACGTACGAGTAGCGCTCGGACTCGGGCAGCGAGGTCACGGCCGGGAGCAGCGCGCCGCCGTCCGTCAGCGCCTGGGTGGTGCCGGAGAACTCGAAGTCGTTGATGTCACCGACCACGAGCACGTCGGCCTGCTTGTCGATCGCGGTGATCTCCTTCACGAAGGCGTTGACGGCCTGCGCCTGGAGGAGACGCTTCGCCTCGGAGGAACGGTTCGGCGGCTGGTGGTGCGAGACGATCGACTCGTCGCCGCCCTTCGAACCGAAGTGGTTGGCGATGACGAAGACCGTGCGGCCGCGGAAGACGAACTCGCCCGCGAGCGGCTTGCGGCTGTTCTCCCAGGCGGTGTTCGCCGGGTCGATGCGGCCGGGGGAGACCGTCAGGGCGGCGTTGTTCTTGCGGCCCGTGACGCCGGTGGCGTGGCTCGGGTCGACGGCGGCGCGGTCCGTGAAGGAGACGCGCTCCGGGTTGAAGAGGAAGACCTGGCGGATGTTGCCGCCGGGCTCGCCGCCGTCCTTGCCGTTCTGCGGGTCGACCGAGCGCCAGTCGTACGCCGGGCCGCCGGCCGCGACGATCGCGTCCGTGAACTTCTTGACCGTCTGGTCGGCGGCGACCGTGCCGTCGTTCTTGGCGCCGTTGTTGTCCTGGATCTCCTCCAGGGCCAGGATGTCCGGCGAGGCGAGGTTCTCGACGACGGCCTTCGCGAGGGCGTCGAACTTCTCCTGCGGGTCGGTCGGGTCGAGGTTCTCGACGTTGTACGTGGCCACGGCCAGCTCGTTCTTGTGCTGCTTGTCCGTGACCTCGCGCTCCAGGCCGTTGTCCTGGACCGTGCCGAGGGTGCGGGCCGTCAGCGTGTAGCCGCCGAACTGGTTGAAGTCGAGCGGGCCCTCGGTCTCGCCGGTCAGCACGTCGCCGACGTTCGCCTTGGGGAACGGCTGCTGGGCGAGCGGGACCAGGGACTGGATCTGGAGACGGCCGGTGTTCTGGGACTCGTACGAGCCGTAGACCGTGCCGCCGCGCACGTTCGCGTTCTCCTCCGGCTTCACCGTGACCCACAGCTCGGAGTACGGGTCGGTGGCGCCGACCACACGGGACTCGCCGATCCGGACGTTCGTGCCCTCCAGGGACTCGTAGTAGTCCAGGGCGTACGTCTCCGGGTCCAGCTCCAGGTTGTTGATCGAGCCGCCGTCCGCCGGGTCGCCGGCGGGGGCGTACTCCTCCGGGACGGAGTCGGCGTCGATGGTGACCGGGGCCGGGACCGCGTTGCCCTTCGACAGGACCGTGACCACCGGCTTGGAGATCTGGGTCAGCGACTGGTTGCCGGAGGTCAGGCCGCCGGGGACGTACTCCGTGACCGTGCCGTTCAGCCGGACCGCGTCGCCGACGGCCACGGTCGGGACCGAGCTGGTGAAGACGAACAGGCCCTCGCTGGTCGCCGGGTTGCCGTCGCCCTCGGTGTCCTGGATCCAGAAACCGCGCGAACCGTAGGTGCGGACGCCGGTGACGACGCCCGTGACGCCGGTGACCTGCTTGCCCACGAGGGGGGAGACGCGGGTCGTGCCCTGGATGTCGTGGATGCGGACGTTCGCGGTGGCGTCCTCGGTGGCCGCGTTCGCCGAGCCGGCGAGCAGACCGGCGGCGAGAGCGGCGGCGACGACGGCGGAGACGGCAGTGGGGCCTCCCCAGCGGAGCGAGGGGACGGTTCTCGGTATGGAGGAAGACATCAAGGGCTCCGGAGGGTGCTTGGAGGAACGGCAGATGGTTCTACGCGCGTCAATCTCTGGTGAGAAGGGGGAACTTGTCAAGAGTCGACGGGTGTACGAAGGCTGACTGATATGTGAACCGGCGGACGGACCGCCGGAAACGTCTACGCTGAACACCGCTCTTTCCGTACGCGTCGAGGAGACCCCCCACATGTCAGCCGAGCAGCCCACCCTTCCCCCCGTCCGGCTCCCCGCGGACGCGGAGCTGGCGCGGGAGGCCCTGGCCGCGCCCCTGGTCGCCCGGGCCGTGCGGCTCGCCCGCTGGGCCGGGCCGGAGACGCGGGTCGGCGCGGGCGGCGAACTCGTCGACGAGCAGCTGCCCGAGGCGGTGGAGGTCCTGGGCCTCACGGTCCCCACGGACGACGGAGCCGACGAGGAGGCCTACGAGGACGCGGTCGAGGAGGCCGAGATCCTCGCGGGCGACGCGTGGCGGCTCGCCGTCGACACCGGGCTCGTCGAGGTCGAGGACGGCGCCGACGACGACACCCCCGGCGGGGCCGGGCCCGGCGAGAACCTGCCGCTCGTCACCGGCGGTTCGCCGCAGGACGTCCTCGCGCTCTGGCTCGACGGCTTCGACGCGGTCTTCGGCGACGCCGTCGCGCCCGTCCTCGGCGAGCTGGACGCGATCGTCGGCGAGGACGGCGAGATCGACCTCGAGTCGCTCGACTGGGACCCGGAGGCGGAGGCGGAGTTCCTGGAGGGCGTCCTCGGCAACCTCTACCTGCTGACCGTCAGCGAGGGCGGGCCCGGCGACGGACCCGTGCCGCTGCCCGCGCTCGCCGCGTCGATGGTCGTCCCCGACGACATGGGCGAACCGACCGACGACATCCTGGAGCAGGTCTCCGACGCGATGATGCGGCTCGACGAGCAGTTCCGGCTGCTCGAACCGATCGGGCTCGTCGAGTACCAGCCCGTCGACGAGGCCCTCATGGCCGAGGAGGGCGAGGAGCCGGCCCCGCCGGTCGACGACGAGGACGTCACGCGGTACGGCATGGTCCGGCTCACGCCGCTCGGCCTGTACGGGGTCAGGGCCCGGATGCTGGACGCCGGCGTCGACGCTCCGGCCGTCGGCGACCTCGCGGACCGGGGGGCCGAGGTGCTGCTCGCCGGCATCGCCGCCTACCCGGAGGCCGCCGCGCGCGCCGAGACGGTGGGCTGGCTCGCCGGGCGGGGCCCGCAGGACGCGGCGCGCGAGCTGCTCGCCGCGGCGCGCGGCACGGACGCGGGCTCGCCGCTGCGGCGCCTCCACTGCCAGCAGGCGCTCTCGCTCGTCGGCGCGGAGGCCGAGCCCGCCGTCCGCGAGGTCCTCGACGACCCCGAACTCGGCGGTCTGGCACGGGTGTGGCTCGCCGAGCGCGGCGCTGCGGACGTGCCGGCCCCCTCCGAGACGATGATCTTCTGGCTCGCGATCGACACGATCGCGGCCCAGCTCGACGCGGCCGGTGACCTGGAGGAGCTCCAGGACCTCATCGAGGGCCTCACCGGCCGCCACAGCGGCTTCTTCGACGAGGCCTGGCGCGTCGACCACCCGGCCACGGCGGAGGTCCTGGAGGCGATGGGCCGCCTCCACCGCGACAAGACCTCCGCCAAGGAAGCCCGCAAGTCGGCCTTCAAGGCCCGCTCCCGAGCAGGCAACTGACCCAGGCGGGGCGACCCGGGTCCGAGATCCCTCCGGCCTCCGGCCCCGGCCCCGGCCTCCGGCCCCGGGCCCGGCCTCCGGCCCCGGCCTTCGGCCCCGGTCTCCGGGCCCGGCCTTCGGCCCCGGTCTCCGGCAAGGGCCGGGCTTCGTGCGGTTCCTTCCGGCGTGGCCGGTCTTGGCCCGGCGCGAAGCCGTCGTTCGTCCCGGGGCGCGCGGCCCCCGGCCCCCGGCAGGGTTTCGGGAAGGGGCGGGGTGGGGGAAAGCCCCTGCCCCGCGGGTGTTCCCGTGGCGTTCAGGTGGTGTTCGCGGGCGCGCGGCAGGGTGGGGGCGAGAATCGGCCGTCGCAGGGAGACCCGTACACCATGCCTCTCAACCGCAGAGAGTTCGCCAAGCAGTCCGCCGTCGCCGGTGCGGGGCTCGCCCTCACCGGGGTCGTGGGGGCCCTCGCCACCGCGCCCGAGGCGCTCGCGTCCGACGAGCCGTTCGGGCACGGGGACGCGCACGGGGAGGGGCACGGGCGGCCGCTCGGGTACGGGGAGCTCGTCGCCGACCCGGCGGGAGTGCTCGCGCTGCCCGCCGGGTTCTCCTACCGCGTCCTCACCCGCGCCGGCGTCACCCGCCTGGAGAGCGGCGAGTTCACCCCGCAGAAGCACGACGGCACCGCCGCCTTCGCCGGGCCGCGCGGGACCACGTACCTCGTCAACAACCACGAGCTCAAGGGCGCCCGTACGAAGTGGGACCACCCCGTCCCGCTCGCCGAGGGCCTCGTCTACGACCCGGCCGCCGCCGGCGGCTGCACCGTCGTCGAGGTCCACCGCGACGGCACCGTCACCGAGTGGGTCGGCATCGCCGGCACCTCCACCAACTGCGCCGGCGGCGCCACCGCCTGGGGCACCTGGCTCACCGGCGAGGAGAACTCCGACCTCGCCGGCGTCAACGGCATGACGAAGGACCACGGTTACATCTTCGAGGTCGACCCCCGCGACGCCCGCGCCAACCGCGACCCGCGCCCGGTGAAGGCCTTCGGCCGGTACGACCACGAGGCCGTCGTCATCGACCCGAAGCGCGGCCACGCCTACCTCACCGAGGACGCCTCCAACCCCAACGGCCTGCTCTTCCGCTGGACGCCCCCGCGGGGCTTCGAGCACGGCCGAGGGCGGCTCCGTACCCTCGCCGACGACGCCGGCCTCCTCCAGGCCGCCAAGTGCATCGACTCCTCGGGCCGCTTCGTCGACGACCTCTCCCGCGCGACCCGCATCGGCACCGTCTACGGCGTCGACTGGACCGACGTCCCCGACCGCGACGGCCGCACCACCCCCGTCCGCAAGCAGTTCGCCGACGGCCAGGTCACCCGCGCCCGCAAGCTGGAGGGCATGTGGTGGGCGGACGGCGGCACCTACGTCGTCTCCTCCTACGCCCGCGCGGAGAGCCCCGGCGCCGCCCACGACGGCCAGGTCTGGTTCTACGACCCCAAGCGCCGCACCCTCACCCTCAAGGTGCTCCTCGGCGTCAACGCCGCGCCCGACGAGGACGGCGCCTTCGACGGCCCCGACAACATCACCGTCTCCCCGTACGGCGGCATCGTCATCGCCGAGGACGGCGAGGGCGTCCAGCACCTCTTCGGCGCGACCGACTCCGGCCGCACCTACCCCATCGCCCGCAACGACCTGAACGACAGCGAGTTCACCGGCGTCTGCTTCTCGCCCGACGGGGACACCCTCTTCGCCAACATCCAGGACCCGGGGATCATGGTCGCCGTCACCGGACCCTGGCGGCGTCAGCCCCGCCGCTGAGACCCGCCGCGGAACGGGACGTGATCCCTGGTCACGTCCATGATCGGACAACTACGATGTCAGATCATGGACGTTTTGCGGCCCGTGAGCCGGACCCCCCTGCGTGACCGGGCGTACGAGGCGCTGCGTGAGGCCATCGTGCGCGGCGATCTCGCCCCGGGAGCCCCGGTGAACGACGCCGATCTGGCCGACCGGCTGGGGCTCTCGCGCGCTTCCGTGCGCGAGGCCCTGGCCCGGCTCTGCGACGAGGGGCTCGTCGAGACCCGGCCGCAGAGCTACACCCGCGTCACCCGCCCCGTCAGCCGCGTCGTCCGCGACGCCGCCACCGTCGTCCGCGTCATGCACGAGCTCGCCGCCCGCACCGGCGTCCCGCTCCTCGGGCCCGACGGCGTCCGCGCCATGCGCGAGGCCAACGAGCGCTTCGCCGCGGCCGTCGCCGCGAACGACGTCGACGCCGCGCTCTGCGCCGACGACGCCCTCCACCACGTCCTCGTCGGCGCCAGCGGGAACCACGCGCTCGCCGCGACCATCGCCCGCTACACCCCGCTGATCCGCCGCGTCGAGCGGCGGCTCTTCGGCGACGCCGAGAGCTGCGGCTCCGCCGACCTGCACGCCCGGCTCATCGACGCCTGCGAGGCGGGGGACGCGGAGGAGGCCGTCCGCGTCACCACGGAGATCTGGACCGCCCTCGAACAGCTCGCGGACGACGCCGTGGAGGTCGCCGAGGTCACCGGCATACCCGCCCCGGCCCTGCCGGCCGCGATGTGTCCCGTCCTGGGCCTTCCCGGCACGACGGGCACGACGGGCACGACGGGCACGACCGGTACGACCGGTACGACCGGTACGACCGGCGCGCCCGAGAACGCGTGAGGGGCGCGTCTCCCGACGCGCCCCTCCTGCCGTGCCCGCGGCGCCTACAGCGCCTGCGCCGCCGGCTTCACCATGCCCCGGACCGTCCGCGACTTCACGAACTCGCCCATCGCCGTCATCTCCCACTCGCCGCTGAACTGCTTGATCAGCTTGGCCATCATCACGCCCGTCTGCGGCTCGGCCGTCGTCAGGTCGAAGCGGACCAGCTCCTCGCCGGTCGTCGCGTCCATCAGCCGGCAGTACGCCTTGGCGACCTCGGTGAACTTCTGGCCGGAGAAGGAGTTCACCGTGAACACCAGGCCCGTGGCGTCGGCCGGCAGCCGGCCGAGGTCGACGACGATCACCTCGTCGTCGCCCGCGCCCTCGCCGGTGAGGTTGTCACCGGAGTGCTTGATCGAGCCGCCGAGGATCGACAGCTTGCCGAAGTAGCAGCTGTCCAGGTGGTTGCGCTGCGGCCCGTACGCGATGACCGAGGCGTCCAGGTCGATGTCCTTGCCCCGGTACGCGGGCTCCCAGCCGAGGCCCATCTTGACCTGGGAGAGCAGCGGGCGGCCGCCCTTGACCAGCGAGACCGTCTGGTTCTTCTGGAGGCTGACCCGGCCCTTGTCGAGGTTGATCTTCCCGGTGGAGACCGGCGCGGGGGGAGCCGGGGGAGCCGGAGGGGCGACAGGGGCGGCCGGGGCCGACGCGGCGGCGATCCGCGGGTCCACCGGGGGAGCCGGCGGGGCCGGGGGGACCGGGGGAGCCACGGGCGCGGCGGCGGCCGGGGCCGCCGGCTCCTCCTCCACGGAGACGCCGAAGTCCGTCGCGATGCCGGCCAGCCCGTTCGCGTACCCCTGGCCCACCGCGCGGGCCTTCCACGCCCCGTTGCGCAGGTAGATCTCCACGACCACCAGCGCCGTCTCGGTGGCGAGCCGCGGCGGGGTGAAGGTGGCGAGGACACCGCCGGAGTCCGCGTCGCGGACGGTCGCCGTGGGCTCGATGCCCTGGAAGGTCTGGCCCGCCGCGTCGGGGCTCGCCGTGACGACGATCCGCTCGATGCCGGGCGGGAGCGCCGTCGTGTCGACCACGATCGCGTCGGGCGCGGTGCCGCCGCCGGAGCGGTAGGTGACACCGGGCCCGGCGGGCTGGTTGTAGAAGATGAAGTCGTCGTCCGAGCGCACCTTGCCGTTGGCGCCGAGCAGCAGGCCCGAAACGTCGAGCCGCACGGGGGCGGCGACGTCCACCGCCACGCGCGCGGCGGAGAGAGGAATGTTCGAGCCGGGGGTCATAGCGGTCATGCCAGGGGTAACGAACCGCACACCTTTGCCGTTCCCTTACCCTCATCCGGTTCGACCACAAGAAGATTCGTTCGAAGACAATGGGTGTCATGGGTGGGATCTCGTTCCGCACGCGGGACGTCGACGAGGCGCGCGAGGAGCTCGGCGCCCGGTACTACGCGAACCGCATGGACGTCCTCGGCGGCCAGGGCCAGGGCCGGAGCGGCCCCTTCGCGGCGCGCTTCGACACCGTCGCGCTCGGGCCCCTCGTCCTCGGCGACCTGAGCTGCGGGGCGGACGTCCGGATGACCTTCGGCGAGCTCGGCGCGTACCACGTGAACGCCCCGCTCGGCGGGAGCATGGCCGTCCGCCAGGGCGCCGGGCCCGCGGTCGTCGCGACCGCCACCGAGGCCGTCCTGCTCGACCCCGCCGGTGACACCGTCCTCGACCGCTGGACCGGCGACTGCCGGAACCTCGCCGTGAAGGTCGGGGCGGCGGAACTGCGGGAGTGCCTGGAGCGGTTGCTCGGCCGCCCGCTGAACGGCCCGCTCACCTTCCGCCCCTACCTGGACATCACGCGCGGTCCCGGCGCGAGCTGGGTCCGCCTCGCCCGGCAGGTCGCCGCCGAGGCCTTCGCGGGGGAGGGCATCGCCCGGCACGAGCTCGTCGCCAAGCCCCTCCAGGAGGCCCTGCTCAACGGGCTGCTCCTGGCCGCCGACCACCCCTGGCGCGAGGCCCTCGACCACCCGGGCGAGGCCCGCCGCCCCGCGCCCGTCAAGCGGGCGATGGACGCCGTGCGGGAGCGCCCCGAGCACCCCTTCACCACCGCCGAACTCGCCGCCGTCGGCCGGGTCAGCGTGCGGCGCCTCCAGGAGTCCTTCCGGGAGTACGTGGGCATGTCCCCGATGGCGTACGTGCGCGAGGTCCGCCTCGACCGGGTCCGCGAGGAGCTGCGGGCCGCCGAGCCGGACGAGGTGAGCGTGAGCGAGGTGTCCTGGCGCTGGGGCTTCGCCCACCAGGGACGGTTCGCGGCCCGGTACCGGGAGAAGTTCGGCGAGACGCCGTCCTGGACGCTCAGGAACGCCGGATGACCGGATGACCGGATGACTGGGTGGCCGGAGCGCGAGAGCGAGCGGCTGCCATGCCGCCGGGGGAGTCCGTCAGGTCTTCGGGAACGTCGTCGCGCATTGCGGACAACGGCCGCGTTCCGCGGCTCGCGGTGATCCAGATCTGCACTTAACGTGGACATGTCCGGTTTTGCCAGCGCACGCCGTGACGCGGGCCCTGGCCGGCTCCATCCCCCCGTAAGGGCCGGCCGGGTGTCACCGCCGACCGCCGCGCCGGCCACACTGCGCTCTCCCCCGCGCTCAGTGCGGCCAGCGCGGCGGGTCCACAGTGAACCGGCCGCCGAGGTACACGTCGTCGGCGCTCCCCTCCTCCGGCAGCCCCTGCTCCGCGATCAGCTTCTCCGCGTACGCCTCGGAGTCGTCCCGCGGCTCGTAGCCGAGCGCCCGGGCCGTGGAGAGGTCCCACCACGTACGGGTGTTGGCCGAGGAACCGTTCACCACGGTGTGGCCCACGGACCCGGCGGTGAGGGCGGCGTGCAGGAGGCGGGCGCAGTCCCCGGGGCTGAGCCAGAGCGACAGCATCCGGACCGAGGTGGGCTCGGGGAAGCAGGAGCCGATGCGCACGGAGACCGTCTCGACGCCGTGCCGGTCCCAGTAGAGCTGGGCCAGGTCCTCGCCGAAGCACTTGGAGAGTCCGTAGAAGGTGTCCGGGCGGTGCGGGGTGGTGACGGGGACCGGCGGCTCGCCCTCGCGCGGGCGGCGGGTGAAGCCGACGGCGTGGTTGCTGGAGGCGAAGACGACGCGCCGGACGCCCTCCTCGCGGGCCGCCTCGTAGAGGTGGTGGGTGCCGGTGATGTTCGCGGCCACGATCGCGTCGAAATCGGCCTCCAGGGAGATCCCGGCGAGGTGCACGACCGCGTCGACGCCCCGGACGGCCTCGCGCAGCGCCGCGCGGTCCGCGAGGTCGGCGACGAGGGCGTCCGGGGCGCCCGCGACGGGGACGGCGTCCAGGAGGCGGAGCTCGTAGCCGTACGCGGGCAGCAGCTCCCGCATCAGCGTGCCGACGCCGCCGGCGGCGCCGGTGAGGAGGACGGTGCGGGGTGCGGGCATGGAGCGGATCTCCTCGGCCGAGTCGTGTTCACAACCGTGGACACGCTAGGGACTGGGGAGACGGAGCGTCAAGAGTTGGTCGGGCTAGGTCCTTTCTGTCGTACCCCCGGATATTGACCCGCACTTCGGAGCTGCTCTAGCGTGCGCCGGGTCGTGGTCGTTCAAGGATGTAGACGACCGTCCGGGCAAGTCGACGGCTGGGAGGCCGGAGCGTGAGAGCGGGCGTCTTCCTCTACCCCTGGGACGTCGACGGCGATCCCGCCGCCCCCGGCCGCCTCGCCGCACTCGGCGTCGTGCAAGTCACCCTCGCCGCCGCCTACCACTCCACCCGGGCGCTCAGCCCCCGCCACCCGGCCCACCGGATCGTCACCGCCGAGCACGCCGCCGTCCTCTACCCGCCGGACCCCGCCCGCTGGGCCGATCGGGCCTTGCGCCCGTACCCGGCGGGGGAGTGGGCCCCCGGCGACGCGTACGGCCGCGCCGCCGAGGCCCTCGAAGGCACCGGGCTCGACGTGCACAGCTGGGTCGTCCTCGCCCACAACTCCCGCCTCGGCGCCGAACACCCCGAGACCTCCGTCGTCAACGCGTACGGCGACCGCTACCCCTGGGCCCCCTGCGTCGCCCGCCCCGACGTCCGCGCCTTCCTCGTCGAGCTCGCCGCCGAGGCCGCCGTGCGGCCCGGCGCCGCCGGCACCGAGCTGGAGTCCTGCGGCTGGTACGGCTTCGCCCACCTGCACGCCCACGACAAGACCTCCGGGGTCCCGCTGGGCGAGCGCGAGCAGTACCTCATGTCCCTCTGCTTCTGCCCCTCCTGCCGCGAGGGGTACGGGAACGGGGGCGCCGATCCCGACGTGCTGGCCGCCGCCGTCCGCGAGGCCCTCGCGCCCGTGTGGGCCGGCGCCGGACCGGCCGGCGGGCTCGGCGCCCTGGAGGCCCCGGCCGCCGCCTGGCGCGCCGGGGCGGCGCGCTCCTTCCAGGACGAGGCCGTGGCGGCCGTCCGCGCCGCCGCCCCGCCGGGCTTCCGCGTCCTGCTGCACGCGGACCCCGACCCGTACCGCTGCGGCGCAGACACCGGTACGGACCCCGCGCACGTCCTGGCCCTCGCGGACGGCGTCGTCGCCCGGCCCCCGGCAATCGCCGCCTTCGCGGGCCACGCCCGGCCCGGCACGACCGTCGCCGCCAACCTGTCCGTCGTCACCGGCATGGGCGGCGCCCCGTCCCGCCTCGCCCGCGACGCCGAGCGGGCCCGCGCGGCCGGCGCCACCGAACTCCGGCTCTACCACGCGGGACTGGCCTCGGACGCGGACCTCGACAGGGTCCGAGAGCAGCTGGCCGCGAGCAGCTAGCCGAGAGCGGCTAGCCGCGCTCGGCGAGGAGCCGTAGGGCCGAGGCGCGGGTCGCCGCCACGTGGGCGCGGGCCAGGGACTCGGCGGCCGCCTCGTCCCCGTCCCGTACCGCCTCGAAGAGCCGCTCGTGCGCGCCGCACATCGGCTCGCCGTCCGACTCCGCCGACGTCAGCCGGAAGAGCCGCCGCAGCCGGGCGTCGAGCGGGGTCATCAGCTCCACCAGGAGCGGGTTGCCGGAGAGTTCGACGACCGACCGGTGGAAGTCGGCGTTGAGCGAGACCGCCTCGCGCAGCCGGCCCGCCTCCACCGCCCGTCGCGCCCGCGCGAGGAGCTCCTCCAGGGCGCGCAGGGCCTCGGGGCCGGCGTGCCGGGCGGCCAGGCGGGCGGCGAGGCCCTCCAGGTTCTCCCGTACGTCGAAGAGGTCCTCGGCCTCCTCGGGCCCGAACTCCGTCACGACCGAACCGTGCCGGGGCCGCACCGAGAGGAAGCCCTCCGATTCGAGGCGCTGCACGGCCTCCCGCACGGGCACCCGGGAGACCCGGAGCTCCTCGGCGATCTCGCGCTCGACGAGCCGGGTCCCCGGCGGGTACTCCGCCTCGATGATCCGCTCGCGCAGTTCCGCGTACACCCGCTCCCGCAGGGACGGCCGGGCCTCTCCTGCGGTGGGTTCGGCGGGGAGGGGCAGGGGCATGGGGGCTCCGGTGCTGCGCGGTGGTCGGCGGGCGGTGGCGGGCGGCGGTCGGTGGCCGGTCGACCGATCTTCGCAGAACGCGTCGGCCGGGCGGTCGCCGGCGGTCAGACCAGGCGGCCGTCCCGGGCCACCACCCGGCCCGCCCGCACCACGAGGTCCCGGCCCGGCTGGTCGACGACCGCCTGCGGCACGCACTCGCCGTCGAGGAGCATGAAGTCGGCGGGGGAACCGGGGCGGAGCTCCGCCCTCGGCAGGCCGAGGAGGTCCGCGCCGCCGTCCGCCGCGAGCCGGAAGCAGGCCTCCAGTTCCTCGTCGAGGCGGGCGTCCAGCGCCCAGGCGGCGAGCCAGGCGCGGTGCAGCATGTCCCCGTTGCCGAACGGGCTCCAGCTGTCCCTGACGCCGTCCGAGCCGAGCCCGACCGTCACCCCGCGCTCGGCCAGGCGCCGGAACGGCAGGACCGTCGTCTCCGACAGGGCGACCGTGGTGAGGGAGACCCCGGCGTCCGCGAGCAGGTCGGCCGTCTCGTCGAGCTCCCGCCCGGAGAGCTGGGCGACCGCGAAGGCGTGCCCGACGTTCACCTTGCCCTGGAGGCCGAGCGCGCGGGTCCGGGCGGCGATGTCCCGCAGCGGCCCGAGGCCGGACTCGTCCCGGTCGTGCAGGTGGATGTCGAGGCCGAGGCCGTGCTTCTCGGCGAGGGCGAAGACCGTGCCCAGCTGGTCGCCGTCCCGGCCGCCCGCCCCGCCGCCCTCCGCGTCGAAGCCGGCCGGGTCGATGCCGCCGATGTGGGAGACGAGTCCGCTCGCGGCGGCCTCCGCGAGGAGCTCGGCGACGCCCGGCTCGCGGACCACCCCGTGCTGCGGGAAGGCGACGAGCTCGACGTCGACGACCCCGGCGAGCTTCCGGGCCGCCTCGGCGACCCCTTCGAGCCCCGAGAGGCCGAACGCGGGGGCCACGTCCGCGTGGGCGCGCATCGCGCGCGTGCCCCGGGCCGCCGCGTGCGCCATCAGGCGCAGCGCCCGCTCGCCCACCGGGGTGGGCAGCGCGCGGGCGAGCTCGACGTCGCCGGCCACGTACTCCGCGATGCCCCGCGCGGGCCGCCTGCTGTGCCAGGGCTCGCCCCAGGACGTCTTGTCGGGGTGGATGTGGGCGTCGACCAGGGTCGGCAGCGCGAGCCGCCCGCCCCCGTCGACCCGCTCGACGACGGCGTCCGCCGGGACCTCGGCGAGGCCGGCGACGAGGACCCCGTCCACGGCGACGAGGTCGCCGGCCGGGCCCCCGAAGGGCCGTACGTCGTGGAACACGGTCGCGGTACGGGGCGGGGGCGTGGTCACGGGGGCTCCTCGGATGCAGGGGTTCTGGTATACCACCCTGGTATACCAGAAGCGGCGGGTGCGCGACCGGCTCCGGGGCTTCCCGCCCTCACCAGGCCAGGTCCTCCAGCGCGTCCAGGTCCGGCATCCCCGGGGCCTCCGGCTCCGCCTCCTCCGCGCCGCCCGCGTCCACCCGCAGCTCCGCCCAGATCGTCTTGCCGCGCCGGCCGTACCGCGTGCCCCAGCGCTCCGCGTACCGCGCCACCAGGTACAGACCGCGCCCGCCCTCGTCCGTCGCCGCCGCGTGCCGCAGGTGCGGGGAGGTGCTGCTGCCGTCCGAGACCTCGCAGATCAGCGTCGCCCGGTCGTGGAGGAGCCGTACCCGCACCGGGTCCGCCCCGTACCGCACCGCGTTCGTGATCAGCTCGCTCAGGACCAGCTCCGCCGTGAACGCCAGCCCGTCGAGCCCCCACTCCGACAGCTTCGCCGCCGCCGCGTTCCGCACCGGCGAGACCGCCGACGGGTCCCGCTCCACGTCCCACTCCGCGATCCGCTCCCGGTCGAGCATCCGGGTCCGCGCCACGAGGAGCGCGATGTCGTCCCGAGGCGAGGCCGAAAGCAGCGTCGCGAGGACGTCCGCACAGGTCTGCTCGGGCGTACGGTCCCGGCGCGCCAGCGTCGACCGCAGCAGCGCGAGCCCCGTGTCCAGGTCCCGGCCCCGGTCCTCCAGGAGCCCGTCCGTGAAGAGCACCAGCTTGCTGCCCTCCGGCAGCCACAGCTCCGTCGTCTCGAACGGCATGTCCCCGAGGCCGAGCCCGAGCGGCAGCCCCGGCGCGAGCTCCGGGAACTCCACCCGCCCCTCCGGGTCCACGAACGCCGGGCCCGGATGCCCCGCGCTCGCCACCTCGCACCGCCCGGACGCCGGGTCGTAGATCGCGTACAGACAGGTCGCCCCCGTGATGCCGATGTCCCGCCGCCGCTCCTCGCCCGCCGGGCCCTCCCCGCCCTCCCAGCCCTCCGCGTCCTCGACGCCGCCCGTCTCCGCGTCGTCGATCCGGCCCGTCAGCTCGTCGAGGTGGCCGAGGATCTCGTCCGGCGGCACGTCGAGCGTCGAGAAGTTGTGCACCGCCGTCCGCAGCCGCCCCATCGTCGCCGCCGCGTGCAGCCCGTGCCCCACCACGTCCCCGACCACCAGCGCCACCCGGGCCCCCGGCAGCGGGATCACGTCGAACCAGTCGCCGCCCACACCCTCCTTCGCCGGGAGGTAGCGGTAGGCCACGTCCACCGCGCTCCGGTCCGGCAGCACCCGGGGCAGCAGACTCCGCTGGAGGGTCACCGCCATCGCGTGCTCGCGGGTGAACCGGCGGGCGTTGTCGATCGCCACCGCCGCCCGCGCCGACAGCTCCTCCGCGAACGACATGTCCTCCTCGCCGAAGGGCTCCGGGGTGTCCGCCCGCCAGAAGTTGGCCATCCCGAGGACCACCCCGCGCGCCATCAGCGGCACCGTGAGCAGCGAGTGCATCCCGTACGCGAGGGCCCCCGCCGCCCCATCCGGATCCTGGGCCCGCCACGCCTCCGCCGTGGCCAGCTCCGTCTCCACCGCGTGCCCCGCCGCGAGCGCCGTCGCCATCGGCGCGCCCGCCACGTCGTACCGGACCGTGTCGCCGACCGGCTGGAGCGGCTGGTCGGGCCGCAGCCCGCTCATCGCCGTCCGCCGCATCTCGGCGGTCGCGAGCGCCGACGCCGGGGGCTCCTCGCCGCGCAGCACCGGTTCGAGGAGCTCCACCGTCGTGAAGTCGGCGAAGCGCGGCACCGCCACCTCCGCGAGCTCCTCCGCCGTCCGGACGACCTCCAGGGTCGTGCCGATCCGCACCCCGGCCTCGTACAGGAGCTGGAGCCTGCCCCGGGCGACCGCCGCCCGGCCGGTCACGGCGGCCAGCTCGGTCGTGTCCCGCATCGTCATGACGCTGCCCGTGCCGACCCCGTCCGGGATCGTGGGCCGCACACTGACCGCGATCAGCCGGTCGCCCGCCCGGTGGACCTCGTCGGTGGCCACCCGGCCCGAGACGAGGAGCTCGACCGTACGGGGATCGAGACCGAGCTCCGACACGTGCCGCCGCTCCGCCTCCGCCTCCGCCGACAGACCGAGCAGACGGCGGGCCTCGTCGTTGGCGAGCAGCAGACGGCGGTCGGGGCCCAGGATCAGGACGCCCTCCCGCACGGCGTGCAGCACCGCCTCGTGGTGCTCCTTCATCCGGGTCATCTCGGCCGGGCCGAGGCCGTGCGTCTGCCGCCGCAGCCGGCGGCTCACCAGGCCCGCGCCGCCCACGGCGAGCGCGAGGGCGCCGGCCGCCGCGCCCACGAGGAGCGGCACCCGGTCCCGCAGCGCGTCCGAGATGCTCTGCACCTCGATGCCGCTGCTGACCATGCCGACGATCCTGCCCCGGTCGTCGACGACCGGGACAACGGCCCGTACCGCGTCGTTCGGCTCGCCCCGGAAGACCTCCGTGAAGGACTCGCCGTCCACCGTCGCGCGGGTGAGGTCCCCGGTCGTCGTCCGGCCGATCAGCTCCGGCTGCGAGTCGGTGTACCGGATCCCGGACGGGCCGAGGACCGCGACGAAGTCGACGCCCGTGGCCCGGCGGGTCGCCTCCGCCCGGTCCTGGAGCTCGGCCGTGGGGTCGGCCGAGGTCAGGGCGTCGTCGACGCCGGGAGCGTGCGCGAAGGCCTCCGCGACGGCGAGGGAACGGATGCGGGCGTCGCGCTCGGTGTCGCGCTGGGCCTGGTGGAAGACGACGAAGAGGGCGGCGGCGATGACGAGGAGGGCGATGAGGGCCTCCAGGGCGAAGACCTGGCCGGCGACGCTGCGGAGACCGGTGGCGTGCTCGCCGGGGCGGGGGCCGGTGCCGGTGCGGGGGCCGCTGCCGCTGCCGCGCTTGGCGTTGCCGCGCCCGCCGTT
This sequence comes from Streptomyces sp. NPDC056144, assembly GCF_042264145.1. Classification (NCBI taxonomy): domain Bacteria; kingdom Bacillati; phylum Actinomycetota; class Actinomycetes; order Kitasatosporales; family Streptomycetaceae; genus Streptomyces; species Streptomyces sp. NPDC056144. The sequence continues at coordinate 442,088 of NZ_JBHJVF010000007.1, forward strand.
CGTACGACGGCCGCGGGGAGCCGGACGGGGAGTCATCCCGGCCTCCTGCTCCTGGCGACGAGCAGCGCCACGTCGTCCTGCGCACCCGGCCGCCGCAGGGACCGGAGCAGCAGGTCACAGGTCTCCTCCAGGGGCCCCCGCGCCCCGTCGAGGAGCCCGACGAGCACCGCGAGCCGGTCGTCGATCGCCTCGTCGCGGGTCTCGACGAGCCCGTCCGTGTACAGGACGAGGACGTCACCGGGCCGGAACGGGACCCGGGCCGTACGGAACGTGCCGCCACCCACCCCGAGCGGGACCCCCGGCTCGACCCCCACCAGCTCGGCGGGGCCGTCCACCGGGACCCGCACGGGCGGCAGGTGCCCCGCGTTCGCGATCCGGCAGCGGCCCAGGCGCGGATCGTGCACGGCGAAGAGGCAGGTCGCGATGTAGTGCTCCAGACCCGCCGTGATCCGGTCCAGATGGCGCAGGACCCGCGCCGGGGACAGGTCCAGGTCCGCGAAGGCGCAGGTCGCCGTCCGCAGCCGGCCCATCGTCGCCGCCGCGTCGATCCCGCTGCCCATCACGTCCCCGACCACCAGCGCCGTCTTGTCGTCGGGCAGCGGGATCACGTCGTACCAGTCCCCGCCGACCTCGCTCGACGCCTGCGCCGGCTGGTAGCGGGCGGCGACCTCCAGACCGGCGCGCTCCGGCGGCGTACCCGGGAGCAGGCTCCGCTGAAGGGTCACGGCCGAGTTCCGCACGCTCTGGTACCAGCGGGCGTTGTCGATGCTGACGGCCGCCCGCGCCGCCAGCTCCGTCGCGAGCAGCACGTCGTCCCCGTCGAACGGCAGCGGATTGCGGTCCCGCTTGAGGTCGAGCGCGCCGAGTACCTCGCCGCGGGCGATCAGCGGCACCGCCAGGTACGAGTGGACCCCGGCCCGCCCGAGGAGCTCTGCCGCCTCGGGGCTGCGCGCGATCCGGAGCAGGTCGCCGGGGCCGACGTGCCGCACCAGGACCGGCATCCCCGTGTGGACACAGCGGGTCACGAGCCGGTCCGCCCCGTACATCGCCACCTCGCCCGGCGGGTCGGCCGCCGGGAACGCCTCCGTCGGGCCCGAGGCCTTCACCGCGAGCGCGCGGAAGAGCTCCGGGCCCTCCTCGCTGTCGCCGGGCCTGCGCAGGGCGAGGACGGAGTCGAGGACGTCGACGGCGGCGACGTCCGCGAGCTCCGGCACCACGACCCCGGCCAGCTCGTCGGCCGTCCGCTCGACCTCCAGGGTCGTGCCGACCCGCGCGGAGGCGTCCGCGACGAGGGCGAGGCGCCGCCGCGAGCGGCCCGCCGCCGCGTCCGCGTCGTGCCGCTCGGTCACGTCGATCACCGAGGCCGCGACACCGAGGACCCGGCCCTCGGGGCCGTCGAGCCGGTAGAAGGAGACCGACCAGGCCCGGTCGTGGCCCGGGTCGGACGGGGTCCGGCCGGTGGTCTGGTGATCCAGCAGCGGCGTGCCCGTGGCGAGGACGGCCCGCAGCGCCGTCTCCAGGGCCTCGGCGTCGACGAGCGGCAGCATGTCGCCGATGCGGCGGCCGATGTGCAGCGCGGCGGGGACGCCGTTGATGCGCTCCAGCGCCGGGTTCACGAGGACGTACCGGAGCTCCGTGTCCAGGACGGCGAGACCGATCGGGGACTGCGAGACGAGCCGGTCGGAGAGGGCGAGACCGGTCTCGACGCGCTCGACGACGGAACGGTCGGCGGCGATGCCGAGCGCGTACAGACCGCCGAGGTCGTCGGTGAGCCGCATGTTGCGGAACTCCACGTCACGGGTCGTGCCGTCCTTGTGCCGTACGGGGAAGGTGCCCGCCCACGTCGTGCCGCCGTGCAGCACCTCGCCGAAGAGACGCATGGCCTCCTCGCGGTGCTCGGGGCCGACGATCAGGCGGGCGACGTAGCGGCCGAGAGCCTCGTCGGCGCGGTAGCCGAAGAGGGACTCCGCCTGGGGGCTCCACAGGACGACGCGGCCGCGGGCGTCGATGACGACGGCGGCGACGCCGAGCATGTCGAGGAGGCCCGTCCCGTCGAACGGCACGCCCGCGGGCCCCGCCGTCTCCGGGAAGGAACCGGCCGTCACACTGCCCTCCTCCCGCCGCGCCCACGCGCCTGTCTCCATGCTCCCCGGGGAGGGGCGGGGGCGCATCGTGAGAGGGCGGGCCGGGGGTAGGCGGGGCCGCTGCGCGGGGCCTTCCCCCCACCCCGCCCCTTCCCGAAACCGGGGGCAGGCCCCCGGACCCCCGTACGGCCTGGCGGCCGTGCCCTCAAACGCCGGGCGGGCTGGAAAATCCAGCCCCGCCGGCGTTTGAGGCGCGGGGTCCGGGGCGGAGCCCCGAACGCTTCAGCC
>NZ_JBHJVF010000008.1:0-285326 GCF_042264145.1 Streptomyces sp. NPDC056144
CGACGATCCGCTTGGCGACGCGCTTGATGCCCTCGGCATCGGCAACGGAGGAGCCGCCGTACTTCTGCACGACAAGGCCCACGTGCGCTCCTCGCGGTTCGTCCCTGCCGCGATGCGGAAGGACGGTCATGACACCCATTGCGTAACTCCTTGAGCGGCCGGTGCCGCGAACACGTCGTCTGTTGGTGGAAGTCGGCCCCCGACGAGGCCTGGGGGCTCACGCCCCGCGGGAGTCCCGGATCGCGTTCACCAGTCCGGTGACGAGGTGCGCCCGCTCCGCCATCGCGTCGACCACCAGGTACTCGTGGTCGGCGTGGGCGCCGCCGCCGACCGCGCCCAGGCCGTCGAGCGTGGGCACCCCGAGGGCGGCCGTGAAGTTGCCGTCGCTGCCGCCGCCGACCGCCTTGCCCTCGATGCCCGGCAGCAGGCGCCGCGCCACCGCGAACAGCTCCGCCGACGCCGATTCCGGCATCGGAGGCCGTCCCACGGCCCCCCGTACGGTGATCTCCGCCTCGGCCAGGTGGGGAGCGAGCGCCGCGAACGCCGACTCGATCCGCTCCTTCTCCTCGGCCGACTCGACGCGGACGTCGACGACCACCGTCGCCTCCGCGGGGACCACGTTGTCCAGGGTCCCCGCGGACGCCACGGTCGGCGTCACCGTCGTCCCGATCTCCGGCCGGCTCAGCGCCGTGATGTCCAGGACCTGGTGGGCCGCCTCGACCAGGGCGTTCACCCCGGCCGCCGGTTCGAGACCCGCGTGCGACGCCCGCCCCTTGACGGTCACGTCGAACGTGCCGCACCCCTTGCGGCCCGTCTTCAGGCCGCCGCCGTCGGCGGCACCCTCGAAGACCAGCACGGCGCCGCACGCGAGGGCCCGCTCCTCGATCAGGGCCCGCGAGGAACCGGAACCGACCTCCTCGTCGGCGGTCACCAGGATCTCCACGCCCGACAGGTCGTCCAGCGCCGCCAGCCCGTGCACGGCCTGGACCAGACCGCCGAGCATGTCGAAGACCCCGGGGCCCGTCGCGTGCCCGTCCACCACCTGGAAGGGGCGCCGCGCCAGCGTGCCCAGCGGGAACACGGTGTCGTGGTGACCGAGGATCAGCACCCGGGGTTCGCCACCGCCGGACCAGTGGACGTGCGGTCCCGCCCCGCTCTCCACCAGGACCGCCTGCCCGCCCAGCCTGCTCTCGATGACCGCCGCGACCGTCATGGCCGACTTGCTCAGGGCGTCGAGATCACGCGACGGGGACTCGACCTCGACGAGCGTCCGCAGGTCCTCAAGCATCGCTTCCACGCTGACGTCAGCGTTCCTGTTCATCCTCATGTCCTCACGGTAGGGGGCACGTTCGCCCGCCGGTCCTCCCGTCCGGTCCGTGAGCCGGGCGGGAGGACCGGGACGGCGGACCCGGGGAATCTCAGAATCCGACCTTCGCGACCACGCGGACGGACTCCTCCAGAGCCGTCAGGAAGTGGTCGTCGGTCTCCGGGGTCTGCGGCAGCGACAGCGTGGCGAAGCCGCTCTTGCCGGTGTAGACGCCCCGCTCCAGCATCTCGTGGAACAGGAGCTCCACCGGTCGCTTGTCCAGGCCGGCCAGGTCGGACGCGCGGCGGATGGGGATGTCCGTGGGGTGGAAGCCCATGAGGGACCCCCAGCCGGTGGCCTGGAAGCCGTGCTCCCGCAGGATGTGGTCGGCGCGCTTGCGCAGGTCCTCGCCGCGCTCGAACAGCGCGTCGAGGCTCGACCGCGTCAGGACGGTGCCCAGCATGGCCGAGCTGGCCGCCATGGAGAACCGGTTGTTGTTGAAGGTGCCCGAGTGGTCGTAGGACCGCTCCCCGCCGCGCGCGATCTGGAGCATCAGCTTCTCGGCGCCGCCGACGACGCCGAATCCGAGACCGCCGCCGATGTACTTGCCCAGCGTCGTCAGGTCCGGACGGACGCCGAGCAGGGCCTGGCCGCCGCCGTACGACATGCGGGAGGTCTGGACCTCGTCGAAGACGAGCACGGAGCCGTTCTCGTCGCAGAGCGTCCTGATCCCCTCCAGGAAGTCCGCGTCCGCCTGGATCCGGCCCCCGGACCCGAGCATCGGCTCCAGCAGCACGCACCCGATCTGCTCGGGCCACTGCGCGAACGCCTCCCGCACGGAGTCCAGGTCGTTGTAGTCGCAGATGACGGCGTCGAAGGGGACGTTCAGCGACGGGCGGCCGCGGCTGAAGCTGAGGAAGCCGCCGTGGTACCCGCCGTCGAACACCAGGACCTTGTTCCGGTCGGCCGCCTTCAGGGCGAGGGAGATCGCCACCAGGTTGGCCTCGGTGCCGGAGCTGGTGAAGCGTACGAGATCCATCGACTCGAACCGCTCGCACAGCATCCGCGCGACCTCGGCCTCCTCCGCGGCGACCGCCCCGAACGACCACCCCTTCTCCAGGACGGCCGCGAGGGCCTCCCGTACGGCCGCGGGGTTGTGGCCCGCGAGGCCGACGCTGTAGTCGCCCAGGTAGTCGAGGTACTCGAGGCCGTCGACGTCCGTGAGCCGGCAGCCGGCCGCGGAGGCGACGGTGAACGGGTACGGGTCGAAGTCCAGCACGGATCGCGTGGTTCCCGACGGCAGGTACGTCCTGGCCCGGGCGTGCCGCTGCTCGCTGATCGGACGCTTCGCGGCGTACCGGCGGTACGCGTTGTCCAGCGCGGTGGTGATCAAGGAAAACTCCCTTGGGGTAGTGAAGAGTTCAGATTTCGGAGTTCGAAGTTCGGAGTTCTGGGCGCGGAGGGTCCTGGGCCCTCTGCGCGGACCACATGGCCGTGGCGATCAGCGCGCCGACGGCGACCGGGGCCATCCAGACGAAGGGGTCGTCCAGGGACACGGTGTAGCCGAGGATCACGGAGGACAGCGCCGCGCCGCTGATGACGGCGGCACGGATCACCGCGTTGACCCGGCCGAGCAGCTCGTTGGGGATCGCGTTGAACCGGTACTCGTTCGTGGTGACGTTCATGCCGCCCGCGCCCATCGACGACAGGAAGAACCCCGTCACCAGCGCGATCGGCTGTCCGAAGAGCAGCAGCACGCCCCCCAGGGCGCAGACCCCGAACCAGATGCCGATGCGCTGCTGAAGTCCGCGCTCGCTCGCGATGCGCGGAGCGACCCACGCGCCGGCGGCGGCGCCCAGCGCACCGAGACCGAGCACGACGCCCGTGGTCTCGGGACTCCAGTGCCAGCGCGTCTGCGCGATGACGACGAGCACCGTCGGTACGGCTCCGGCGCCGAGGTTGTAGACCGCCATGGCCGCGGTGAGCCGCCGCACCTTCCTGAGGTGCCAGAAGGAGCTGAGGCCCTGCGCCAGCATCTCGCGGAAGTCGCCCGTCTCGCCCTTCGCGGCGGTGTGCGCGGGCAGCGACATCGCGGCGGCGGCCGTGACCAGGAACGTGGTGGCGTCGATCCAGAGCGCGCCCGAGGGGCCCAGTGAACCGATGACGACACCGACCACGGCCGGCCCCACGAAGCGGACCAGCGAGATGGTGGTCGTGTACCTGCTGTACGCCTTCGCCAGGCCGTCGGCCGGGGCGAGGGCGGGAATCAGCCCGAAGTCGCTCGTCAACTCGGAGGTCAGGCCGCCGCATCCGATCAGGAAGAGCAGCGCGAGCACCGGCAGGACGGTGTCGTCCGAGATCATGAGCGGCAGCAGGCCCACCATGACGCACTGCGCCACCTCGCACCAGATGAACACCCGCCGCCGGTTGAACCGGTCGACGACGACACCGAGAACGGGCGAGAGCGCGTACGGCGCCAGCTGGACGCCGAAGGCCAGCGCCGCGATGACTCCGGAGCCGGTGACCGAGAGCAGGATCCACGGCATGGCGAAGTTCAGGAACGTGTTGCCGAGCTTCGAGACGGCCGAGGCGCCGGTGAAGATCCAGAAGTGCCGCATCGAACCGCGCGGGCGGTTCTCCTCGGCGCCGTCCTCCCGCGCGACGTCGGCGGAGGCCACCTCGCTGGTCACGGCCTCGGCTCCGCCCGCGGTCCCGGCTCGTCGCCCTCGTCCTCGTACTCGACGACGAACCGCTTCTCCAGCGCGCTGACCAGGCCGGGGATCCGGTCGACCGAGTCGACCCGGCAGTGCGCCATGCCCGCCATGCTCGTGGAGTAGAGCATCCCGGAGATGCGGGCGCCCGGCGCGATCTTGATGTCGACCTTCTCGACCTCGGGGAAGTCCGCGAACACGTCCGGGCCCGGTACGCGGCTCACGACGCCCGGGCGGACCGGGAACATCAGGAAGGCGAAGATGCCCTCCGCCGGCTCCGGAGTCCACTCCAGCGGCCTGTTGAGCTCCGTGGCCAGGAAGTGCTCCCAGACGTCGAAGCCGTAGGCGCGCCGGAGGGTCTGCGGGATTCCCCCGCCTCCCGGACGGCAGGCGATCTCCCCGACGACGAGGCCGTCCCGGGTCCGGAAGACCTCCAGGTGGGTGACCGAGTCGGAGAGCCCCATGGCCCGGACGACCTCGCCGTGCAGCTCGGCGAGTTCCCTCGCCTCGTCGCCGTCCGCCGGCAGGGTGTGGGACCCGAACACGGAGCCCTTCCCGCGAAGGGGCGGGCGGGTGTACTTCGACACGGAGACGAACCGCACCTCGCCGTCGTGGACGAGCCCGTCGCAGTGGTACTCGTCCTCGAACTCGACGAAGTCCTCGATCAGGAAGGGCGCTTCGTCGTTGCTGAGGAGCGGGCCGTCGGGCCGGCTGATGGCGGCGATGTCGGACTCGTCGCGCACCACGTGCACGTTGGCCGCCCCGTCCCCCCAGGCGGGCTTGATCACCGCCGGCAGCCCGTGCCCGCGCAGGAACGGCCCCACGCTCTCGGCCGACGGGGCCAGCGTGCAGCGCGCGACGGGCAGTCCCGCCCGGCGGAGCCGTGCCTTCATCGCGTTCTTGTTGCAGAAGGCGTGGGCCACGTCGAAGGGAATGCCGGGCATTCCGAGGTAGCTACGGAGGTAGCCCGCCGTGGGGATCGAGCTCTCGGCCGGCGCGACGACGGCGTCGAACGTGTAGCGGTTCATCAGGCCGAGGGTGGCGTGCCTGACCTCGTCCAGGTTCTGGACGTTCTCGACGAGGGTGACCGACTCCATGCCGGCCGTGTCCGGATAGTCCGGCAGACAGCCGGGCTCCGTGACGAGGGAAAGGCGCAGGCTCGGATCCTGCAGGATGCGGGTGACTAGCTCTTGCCGGCGACGGTTCACAACCAGGACGTCGCGGACGCGCTGAGACATGACGGAATTCAACTTTCGATTGACACGCGTGGGCCGCGGAGCCTCAGGACATGCTCAGCGCGGGGGCGCGATGCGGTTGGTTCAGCAGCTGCCGGACGTCCTCGACCCCGCCGTCGATCCGGTCGAGGTACGGGAGGTACGTCGTGCAGGAGCCCGGGTCCGCCCCGATCTCCCGCAGCCCCGCCTGGACGTCGTCGAAGTACGACTCGGTGTGGGGCATCTCCAGCCCGGCCGTCCCGGCGAGCCAGCGGATCGTGTGGAAGGCGGGTACGTCCTCCAGGACGACGCGCGAGGCCCGCAGCTCGGGGATGCTGCCGCTCGACAGCGACCGGTACATGCCGCGGCAGGACTGCATCATGTCGTAGAACGTGTCCTGGGCGGGGAGCCCGTACTGCCGCTGGATGATCTCCGGGAACGTCTGGGCCTCGGCGCCGAGCGTCCGTGCCAGCAGCACGCGCTCCCTGTCCAGCAGGTCGAGCCGGGCGGCGAGCTCGGGCGAGATGCCGTCGATGTAGTGCGTGTAGCGGATCCCCGCGCGCGTCTTCTCCAGGTTCGGGGGATCGAGCGCCACGCCCACGTGGATGATGTAGCCGAGCGGGTTGAACAGCAGGTCGATGCCGTCGCAGACGCGCATGTCCGGCCAGGACGGCCGGCCGATCCGCTCGCCGAGCGGGAACATCCGGCGCAGCCGGTCGAGCGCCGTGTCCGGGTCGAGCGAGTACACCGACACGTTCACGGAGATCTTGCGCTTGTACTGGATCCTCGAACCGATGACGCGCGTTCCGTAGAACGAGTCCTCGACGAGGATGATCGACGTGTCCCGCAGACCGGGCGAGTCCCTGATCCACTGCGCGAGGACGGGCTGTCCGCCCTGGCCGCCGCGCACGAAGACGATCACCTTGCCGGCGAGGTCGACCGTGCGCTCGAAGTGCTCCAGCAGCTCCAGTCTGAGCTTGGGTATGTCGGGAACCGTCACGACGACGGTGCCGGCGTTCTCCAGGACGCGGCGGCCCTCCTCGCTCCAGAGCGAGGCGAACTGGTTCTCGGACAGTGCGCAGGTCTCCTCCGCACCGGTCATGAGGTTCTCCATGACCAGCCGGGTCCAGTCCTTGCTGCGCTCCCGCATCGAGGCGGGGTCTCCGAGGGAGAGGAGGTGCGCCGTGAGTCCGTGGTGGGACTTCGTGAGCTCCAGGTCCGCCAGCAGGGTGAGGCCGACGTGTCCCGCTCCGATGATGACGATGTCGGACATCGCGTGAACCGCCTTGTCTAGCTGCTGAGGTGGACCATGGTGTTGCCGTGGCGCGCCGCCACCGCGTCCGGCAGGACGTAGGAGCGGAGGAGCAGTCGCTCGCACTTGTCGGGCTGGATGGTGTCCCGGCCGTGCACGCAGTGGTCGTTCGGGATGAGCACCGACTCGCCCTTGCGGATCGAGATGCCGAGGCGACGGCCGACCTCCAGGGCGGCCCGGCTCAGGTCGGTCAGGGCCTGCGACGCCCGCTCCGCCTCGGCCGGGGAGAGACCGGCGGCCGGGGTGTAGGTGCCGAAGTTGAGCCGGACGACCGGCGGCTTGCCCTCTTCCTCGACGAGCAGCTCCATGCGGCGTACCCGCTCGTGTCCCCAGGACAGCGCCGAGCCCGAGCGGGCCTCGAACTGCCGGGTCCGCAGGACGTCCTTGGTCTCCTCGTCGAGCAGGGCCAGCACGTCGCGGGCCGGGGCCAGGAGGGTCTTCGGCACCTCGCCGGACGCGATGTGCGGGACGAGCACCAGCGTCCGGGGGCGGCAGTTGTCGCTCGCCCAGGCCAGGTCGTTGTGCATGCTCAGCAGCTCGACGCCGGAGCTCTTCTCCGAGGAGAGCGTGGTGGGCCGGATGTCGGTGATGTACGAGTGGTTGTACTCGGCGTACGCGACGCAGGCGCCGATCGCCTCGCCCAGCAGCAGGCAGAGGATCTTGCTCCGCTCGACGTCGTCGAACTGCGGGAGGTTCCGCACGTGGACGGCGTCCCCGTCGGAGTGGGCGAAGGCCTCGATGATGTAGGGAAGCTCGGTACGGATGTCCAACTGCTGCCGTACGTAGGACAGATAGCGGAACTCGGTCTGTCCCGGGCAGTTCTCCAGCACCGTCTCGACGAGTTCGGCGAGACGCCGCTGATCGTCGGGCGTGAGCTCGACGACGGGCAGGGTGCGCATGGGGGTACTCCTTTGAGGTCTTCCGGTGAGGTCTTCCGGGCATGGCCGGCACCGGTGCCGGGTGGCCGACGGCGAACCGACGGGGATCCCGGCACCGGGCAGGGGCCAAGCGGGGGTGGGGGGAGTGGGGGGTGTGAGGGTGGGGGGAAGGGATCAGGCGAAGGGATCAGGCGAAGGCGACGAAGACCTGGCGGTCGCCGCTGTAGGGCCGGCGGCCGTGCATGGCCGCCCGGTTGTCGACCAGGAGGACGTCACCGGCCTCCCACTCCACCGCCACCTCGCACTCTTCGAGGGTGGTGCGGACCAGCTCCATGTACGCGGTGGGGATCTCCGTGCCGTCGCCGAAGGTCGCCCCGTAGCCGATCCAGGTCTTCCAGCGCTCCATGTCCGTCACGTCCGGAACGGTGCTGGGGTCCTTCCGCCAGATGTGGGTCTGGTTGAACCAGGACTGGCGCCGGTCCGCGCCGACCTCGACGGTGCCGGGCGTCCGGTTGGTGGTGAGCAGGCCGAGGGGGGTCCACTCGGCGGTCGTGTAGCTCGACCGGCAGTGCGCGATGACGTCGTCCCGCGCGTCGGTCTCGAACGTCTCCGGCCAGGACTTGATGCCGCTGGGGTCCCCGGCGGCGTTCGGCAGGTGCTGGATGTAGGTGACGCCGCGGTCCCGGAAGGCCTCGCGGACCTCGGCGGGAAGGGCCGCGTACACGCGGTGGCCGTCCACGATGGTGGTGGCCCCGCCCTCCGCCGCCACGACGCTGCAGCCGAAGACGAGCCGCTCGGGGTGCCAGGGCGCGTAGGAGAGCTCGTTGTGGGCCCGGACCGCACGGGTCCTGTCCGGCCCGGAGGCGTTGTAGACGAGCCCCCTTTCCGCGTGGCGCGGGGCGTCTCCGCCCTTGTACGCGGCGAGGTCGCCGAGGAGGCTCCGGGCGACGTCCTCGAACTCGTCGATCGAGAGGACGTCGAATCCGCGGAAGAGCACCGCGCCGGTCTCCGCCATGAGACGTTCCACCGTCTCGCGCTGCTCGGAGTCGATCTTCGCGAGGATCGCGGCCGGCGTCGGTTCCTCGTCGACCAACTGGACGACCGAGGGGAATCCCGGTTCGAAGGAAAGGGACCCTACGGTCTTCTTGGACATCATGATGGTCGTTCTCCGTATTCGTTTACATCATGCCGTTTCGGTCACGACCGCTTCGGCGAACCACGAGCGGAGGGAGCGGATGCGGTCGACCGCATCCCCCTCGGTGGCCGCGCGGACGATCGCGGACCCGGCTCTGCGGACCGTGTTCTTGGTCATGTCGGGGGTGGGTGCTCCCACGACCTGGTCGACCGTCCCCTGGAGGACGCCGGGTCTGGCCAGGAGCTCGTCGACGGTCGGCACGCTGACCGCGGTCCCCTGGGGGGCGCGCAGGAGGGTGCAGCCGAACGCGTCGGAGGAGACGACGGGGATCCCGGGGGGAAGGCCCGCCGCGGCCTTGGCGTGTTCCTCGACCAGGTTCAGGCCGAACTTGGCCTGGAACACCTCGATGATTCCGCCGCCGCCCGCCCGTGCCGCGCACTCCGAGAACCAGAGTCCGTCGTCACCGGCGAAGACCTCCATGTGGAAGACGCCGTCGGTGAGACCGAGGGCCTCCAGGCACGACAGCGCGAACTTCTCCGCGGTCGCGTACACGTCCTCGTCCCTTCGCGGGTCGAGCATGTACGAGCCGTTGATGCCGCCCGCCTGGATGTCGAGGTTGTTGGTGAGATAGCGGGAGGCGGCGAAAGCGGTGAGACGCCCCTCGAACAGGCAGCCGTCGAGGTGCATTTCCCGGCCGGCGACGAACGATTCCAGCAGGAACGGTCCGGCGCCGGGGTCGGATTCCAGGAGCGTGCCGAGCCGCTCCCTGAGGTCTTCGGGCGTGTCCACGCGATAGGTGTGCGACGTACCGGCCCCCGCGACGGGTTTGATCACCGCGGGCAGCCCGACGAGGGCGACGCGCGGATCGCCGAGGTCGTCGAGGGACGCCAGGAGGGCGGTGTCGGCGACGGGGATTCCGGCCCGCGCGACGGTCCGCTTCTGCACGTACTTGTCGCGGAACCGCAGGGCGGTGGTGACGTCGGTGCAGGACCTCAGGCCGAGGAGCTGCGCCAGGGCGGCTCCCGCGACGAGGGCGAACTCGTCCGCGGTCCAGACGGCCACGAGGTCGGAGACCGGGGTGTCCGACCGGTCCAGGGCCCCGAGCAGCGCCTCGACGCAGGTGATGTCGCCGCAGGGAAGGAGGACGCGGTCGGCATTGGCCCGGAAGCGGACGCCGGGGTACTTCGCCGTCTCGACGAGCGTGACGTGGGGGATGCCGGCGCGCTCCAGGGCGTCCTCGACGACGGGCTTCCAGCCGACGACGAGGATGCGCCCGCTCACAGCTGCTCCGGGTGGGGGGTGATCACCGTGGACTCGTCGAACCACCGCACGACGTCGTCCAGGGCCCGCCGTACGTCCTTGTGCGAGGCACCGTGGACGACGGCGGAGGCGATGTGCGCGCTGCTGTGCGCCGCGTCGCCCAGGTCGCTGCCGATCTCCGCGGTCAGGCGGTACTGGTCGACTCCGTCGACGGGGCACGAGGTGGGTGCCTCGTCGAGCGTGCCGGCCCGGCCGGGGAAGATGACGAACCCGGCCAGGCGGTCCGGCGACTCGACGGCCTCGGGCGGCGGGAACCCGCCTCCCTCGGCGTACACGCACGCGGCGACCGTGTCCACGCCGTAGGCGAGCTTGCACGCCTCGTAGATCTTTCCTCCGCCGACGCGGGAGGCGATCTCGTTCAGCAGCAGGTCGCCCTGCGGGGTCAGGAACGCCTCGGCGTGGAAGACGAAGGACTCCGGGGTGGGCAGCGCCTCGACGGTCCGCAGGGTCAGCTCGCGCAGGGGCTCCGTCAGCGGGTCGTCGGCGTCCAGCATCGCGCTGGTGACGCCCACGCCGTCCCGGTAGGACAGGCAGGATCCGCACGCGGACACCGAGGTGAAGACCAGCTTCCCGTGCGCGACGAGCCCGTCGACGTGGAACAGCTCGTGCTCGATGTACCGCTCGGCGAGCAGCGGAGCCCCGTCGTCCCCTCCCAGTTCGGGGTGGCGGGCCGCGTAGTCGGCGAGCTCCGCGGGGTCGCGCAGGACCTCCACGCCCATGGACCCGCCGCCGCGCCGGGGCTTGACCACGATCGGGTAGCCCTGTTCGGCGGCGAACGAGTGGAGCGCGGTGGCGTCCGGGACGGCGGCGAACGGCGCCACGGGCACCCCGGCCGCGGCGAGCGTCTGCTTCATCCGCAGCTTGTCGCGGAAGGCCTCGGCGCTCTCGACGGTCTGCCCGGCCACCCCCATGGCGGCCCGCAGCCGCGCGGCCCGCAGGAGGTCGAACTCGGAGGTCGCGACGACCGCCTCGAACCCGTGCGCGGCGTGCAGCTCCAGCGCCGTCTGCTCGACGAGCGGGTTGCCGTGGAAGTCGGGCAGCACGACCGCGTCGGTGTAGCCGGCGAGTTCGGCCCGGGCCTTGTCGGGGTCCGCGCTCACCCCGTCGGCCGAGGAGAGCAGCACCACCTCGTGGCCGGGCCCCAGCCACTTCAGATACGTGGTGGTGGCCAGCTTCCACCGGTTGATGACCAGGATCTTCACGATGTCTCCTTCTCGACGTACGTGGCGTTGGCGGGGAATGCCGCCGCCGCGAGGAGCGGCACCGCTCCGGCCGCGAGGAAGACCCAGGAGAGGCCGACGGTCGCGGCGAGGGTTCCCGCGATCAGCGAACCGAGCGGGAAGACGCCCCAGGTGATCCACCGGTAGGCGGCGTTGACGCGGCCGAACAGGGCCGCCGGGATGGTCGTCTGGCGGTACGAGACGATCGACACGTTCCACACGATGACCACCAGGCCGTAGCAGAACAGTCCCGCCGCGACGACCGGCACGCTCGGCACCGCGAGGGCCAGGAAGCACAGGCCGAGGACCGGGCCGCCGTACCGCATCAGCGGCTGCTGCCCGAAGCGCCGCACCAGCCGGCCCGTCAGCGGACCCGCGAGGACGCTGCCGACGGCGAGGCAGGAGAGCAGCAGGCCGTACGTCGTCTCCGAGAGCCCGAGCCGGCCGGGGGCCACCGCCCACAGGGGCAGGAGAGTCAGGCACATGGAGTACGAGAGGTTGTTCGCGGCGGCGGCGACGGCCAGCCTGCCGAGGTCGGGACGGCCGCGGAAGTAGCGGAGCCCTTCGCCCAGTTCGGAGACGAGCGCCTTGAAGGACACCTTGCCCTTGGCGGGGGCCGTGGCGGGGCTCGTGGCGCCGGCGGGGGGCTGCGCCGGGGCCGTCACCGGGTCCGGCACGGTTCCGCCGGGGAGGCGTCCCAGGGCCCAGACGGTCACGGCGTACAGCGCGGCCACGGTGGCCAGGCCCTGCCCGGAGCCGAGCGCGACGACGAAGCCGCCGAGGGCCGGGCCGAGGAGCTGGGCGAGGAACATCTGGGTCGACTGCACCGAGGAGTTGGCGCGGGGCAGCTGGTCCTTGTCGACCAGCCGGGGCAGCGCCGACTGCGCGGCGACGTCGACGAAGGTGCCCGCGCAGCCGATCGCGAAGGCGGTGACGGCGAGCAGCCACAGCGGCAGCCGGTCGAACACGGCCAGCAGGCACATCACCGTCATCAGGACCAGCCGGAGCCCCGAGGCCCAGCGCATGACCGTGCGGGGTTCGTAGCGGTCGGCGACGACGCCCGCGGGCAGGGTCGCGACCAGCCACGGCAGCCGGACCGCGAGGCCGACCATCGCGACGGCGAACGCCGAGCGGGTGATGCCGAGCGCGAGCAGGGGCGTCGCGATGCGGTAGATGCCGTCGGCGAGGTCGGAGCTGACCACGGCGGACTGGTAGATGCGGAACGGCTTGCCCAGCGGCTTCCTGTCGGTGTGCGCGGCGCTGGGCCGGAGGAGGGTCAGCACGGCCGGTCCACGAGGACGACCGAGCTCATCCGGGCTCCGTGGTTGGCGTTGAGGACCTGCCCGCCGGCCGGGACGCCGTGCCGGACGAGGACGCCGGTGGCGCGCCCGCCGAAGAGGAACGGGCCGAGCACGAAGGGGACTTCGGCGCGTTCGACGGCGCCCGTCTCGGCGTGCGAGAAGTCCATGGTGATGAGGTCGGGTTCGGCGAAGCGCTGGATGATGTACGGGTGGCTCGCCCGCGCCGCCGCGGCGAGACCCGCCTCCCACTCGGCGTCCGAGACCGTCGGACCGAGCAGGACGCCGGAACCCCCGTACCCGCTCGTGGGCTTGAGCACCAGCTCGGCCCGGTGTTCACGGGCGTACGCGAGCAGCTCCTCGTCCATGACGCCCGGCGTGGACAGCAGCGCCGTCCACGGCACGTAGGTCTCGACGAGCCGCCGGTCGGCGGCGTCGAGGAGCTCCGCGTCGGCCCAGAGCCAGGCCAGCGTGGTCTTGTCGCTCAGCAGCCAGGCCGCCTCGTCGGTGTGCATCCCGACCCGGTCGTCGCGTACGGCGCGGATCAGGGCGTCCAGGCCGGGGCTGGGCGGCTGGTCCCCCTGGAAGAGCCGGAACACGGCGTCCACGGGCCTGCCGTCGAACGTCAGCCGGCCGGTCTCGTCGGTGGTCAGGTCGTCCATGGCGCAGGCGACCGTGTCCAGGCCGTGACGACGGCCGCTCTCGCACATCGGGGCCATCCACGCGATGAACGCCTCGGCGTTCTCCAGACCGGGCGGCGTCCCCTTGCTGAAGGCGGGGATGACGACACGGGCTCCCTCGGGGAGACCGAGGGACGAGCGGATGACCGCGGACCGGGCGTCGACCGCGGAGTCGGGGGCGCTGAAGACGGGCGTCCCCTCGCCGTCCAGGTCCTGGCAGACCTGGTGGAAACGGCGGGCCAGGAGATCGGCGTGGAGCGTGCCGCCGATGGCGCCGTCGATGTTGAACTCGACGAACAGCGGCACGCCGGCGGAGTAGACGATGTCCGGCCGGGCGGAGACGAGCAGGTCGTCGCCGAGGAGGTCGTCCTGGCGCAGCAGAGGAGTGTCCTCCGCCGGCACCCGGAGGACCTCCAGCAGCTCCCGGACGGTGCCCGCCCGGCGCCGGCACGCCTCCAGGACCAGCCGCATCAGGCGCTGCGACACCACGCCGAGCTCGGCGTAGTGGTCCCGGTCGAGGAAGACCGGCCGAAGGGGCCGCCACGGGCCCTTGGATCCCGAGATCCCGTCGTGCACGTCCGCGACCCGGGCCGCCGCGTGCTGGGTCAGCGCCTCGCGTACCGCCGCGGGAAAGCGCTCCCACTGATCACCCGAGGTGCTTCCTCCGGGCATGCCTGTTGCTTCCACAATCTCTCCTGTGTCCTCGCCGATGGCGCTACAGCGCGTACTTCGCGATCTCGAACCCGAGGGCTTCCTCCAGATCCGCGATCAGTTCCAGACCGCGGGCTCTGGCCTGCTCGGTGGTCTCCGCCGGGAGGCAGCAGAAGCCGAAGACCGTGAAGTTGCCCATCTGCTTGGGGATGTGCTGCCCGCTGCTGAGGTTCAGGGAGTACGCGATCGGCCCGTGCTTCTCCTTGATCCGCTCGATCCGCTCCTCCACGCCCTCGGGGAGCACGCCGCCGGTCACGCTGCCGAGGGCGATGGAGATGCCGGCGGAGCCGAACGGCGGCTGCTGGACGGCGAATTCCTCGCCCAGGTGCTCCTGGACCAGCAGGCGGAACGGGTCGTCCCCCGTGATGTGCCGGTAGACGAACGGCGCCATGCCGCCCATGATCCGGCCGTTGACCTCGACGAGGACCGGGCCGTCCGCGGTCATGATGAACTCGACGTGGTAGAGGCCGACGGTCAGGCCGAGTTCGGTGAACACCGCCTGCATGTAGTCCTTGACGTCGGCCTGTTCCGCGCTGTCCAGACCGGCCGGCAGGACCGCCGCGACCTCGTACAGGGCGTTGTGCGTGGCCTGCTCGCGGCGGGCGATCATGAAGATCTCGATCTCGCCGCCGTTGGCGACGATCTCCGCCGAGTGCAGGACGCCCTGGACGTACTCCTCCATGAGCAGCTCGGTGCTGACCAGGGTCGAGAGCGTGCGGCTCAGCGCCTCCCGCGAGGCCGGCAGCTCCTCGAAGTACGCGGTGACCTCGTCCTCGGTACGGGCGATGGCCACGCCCTCCTTGCCGGCGCTGCGGCTCGGCTTGATGACGACCGGCAGGCCCAGGTCGCGGGCGGCGGCGAGGGCCTCCTCGCGGGTCTCCACGCGGAAGTGGCGGGCCGAGCGGATGCCGGCGGCCTTCAGGGCGTCCCGGCAGCGGTCCTTGGTGACGGCCGTCTCCATGGACCGTACGGACGTCGTCCGGATGCCGAGGGCCTCGGCGGCCTTGACGGTGGGGACGACGGCCGGCTCGGAGGTGGTGAGGACGGCGTCGATCCGCCGGTCGGCGTGGATCTTCTTCAGGGCGTCGAGGAGGTCCGCCTCCAGGTGGTCGATGGTGACGACCTGGTCGGCGTGGGCGAGTGCCGCCCGCAGACGCTCCTCCGGCGTCTTGCCGAGCTTGAGGGCGGAGGCGTCCCCGGGCTGGACGAAGGTCACGAAGTGGCCCATGTCCTTGGCTGATTCGAGGGCGGGGAGGGTGGGGCCGGTGCTGTCGACGAAAACTACGTGGGCCATGTCGGGGTGCCTCCTAGAACATGGGGTAGATCGAGGAATCCGGCTTGGTCTTCTTGGACGAGCCGAAGATCCGCCGGAAGAAGGACAGGAGGGATGTCATGGGGTGTGACTCCGTGGGTTCCGTGAGTTCCGTGGGTGCCGTGCGGGCCGTGTTGGCCCTGCGGGCCGTGCGGGCGGAGAGAGGGCGCGGGGGCCCGGCCGCCTAGAGGAGCTGGAGCAGCTTCCTGGCGACGAAGTCGTGACCCTCGTCGTTGAAGTGGATCCGGTCGACGAACAGCCACTGGTCGTCGGTGATCGCGTCGGCGAGCACGGGGCTGAGGTTGACGAAGCCGACGCCCATCTCCTTCGCACCGGTCTCGATGCGGGCGGCGTAGTCGAGGTTGACCTCGGTCCGCAGGATGTCGCCGTAGGTCGCGGTGAAGCCGCCGATGGCGTCGAGCTCGGCGAAGATCTCCTCCTCCTCGGGGGAGCCCGTCGGGCGGACCCAGCCCGCGAGCGGCTGGAGGACGTAGGTGAGCTTGGCGCCCAGGTCCTTCGCGACCGTCTGCCACTGCCGGAGGTGGCGCAGGGTCAGGTCGGTGGCGTAGTCGAGCTGTTCCTCCATCGACGGGACGGCCTCGTCCCGCTCCGGGCGGGAGGCGCCGATGCCGCGCAGCCGCTGGAACACCGAGGGGGAGTCGGCGGCCTCGGCGGGCAGCGCGTCGAAGAACTGGCCGGCGTTGAAGAAGGCCCCGTGGTCGCCGCGCCGCGACTGCGGCTGGCGCGCCAGACCGAGGTTGTTGAACCCCGAGAAGAGGACGATCTCCTCGACCTTGGGCAGCAGGTGCCGGTAGAGGGTGAGCAGCAGCAGCTCCTGGGTGGAGTTGAAGCTGCGGCCGCCGAAGTTCAGCCAGGGCTCGGGGCGGGGGTCGTGGGCGGTCAGACGGGACGGCAGGGTCCAGTCGTCGCCGGCGGCTCCGATGCCGAAGACGGTGGAGCTGCCCGCGAGGAGGCGGACGGAGTCGATGCCCTCGTGGTCGGCCACGGAGACGGGCCGGCCGTCGGCGGTGGTCGCGTAGCGGAAGCCGACGGAGTCGGTGTTCACGGTCGTGGAGCGGTGGCCGGCGGGGTGGAAGTACATGAGGTACGGAAGCCAGCGGACGTCCCCGCCGTCGGTGAACTTGGCCTCGTAGTCCTGCATCTGTGGCGTGAGTCGGGCTCGCGCGGACATGGCGGTCATCATCCTTGGGTTGTTCAGGGTGTCTCGGTGGGGTTCAGGGGGTGCCCGCGGCGGGGCGGGCGAGGCCGAGGGCGTCGAGCGCGGCGGCCACCTCCCGCCGTACCGCGGGGGCGAGCCCCTGGACCGGGCGGGGCAGGTTCCCCTCGGAAACCAGCCCGAACTGCTCGGCGGCGGCCGACATCACGCGCAGGCTGCCGTGCTCGCGGAACAGGGCCCAGAGAGGCTCCAGTCCGTCGGAGAGCCGGGTGGCGCGTTCGGCGTCGCCGGCGGCCGCGGCACGGGTGACGGCCAGGGCCGCCTCGGGCAGGAGCCCGCCGACGACCGAGTACCAGCCGTCGCAGCCGGCGTTCAGGCCGGCGGCGGCCTCCCAGTCGCCGCTCACGCCGATGGTGACGGTGTCGGGGATCGCCTCGCGGATGGCGGCGACGTGCTCCCTGGCCCGGTCCGGGCCATGGGGCACGCCGGGGATCTTGAGGGAGCCGACGTTCGGCAGGCGGGAGATCCGGCCGTACAGCTCCAGGGAGAAGTCCACGTGGGTGGTGCCGGGGTTGTCGTACACGCACAGCGGTACCGACAGCTCCCGCGTGACGTCCTCGTACAGGCCGAAGACCTCGTCGTCGGAGAGGGCCTGGTACGTCATCGGGGCCAGCAGCACCGCGCTCGCACCGGCGTTCTGCGCGTCCTCGGCGAGGGCCAGGACGTCGGAGGTGCGCAGGGCCCCGATGCCGACCATGACCGGTGTGCCGGCCGCGGCGTCCACGGCGATCCTCGCGGCGCGGGCGCGTTCGGCGCGGTCGAGGTAGGCGTAGCTTCCGGTGGAACCGAGCGCGCCCACGGAGTCCACGCCCGCGGCGGCCAGCCGGGACACCAGACCGGCGTACGCCTTCTCGTCCAGGCCTCCGTCCCCGAGGGGGGTCAGCGGGAAGGCGCTGAGTCCCGTGAACAGGGCGGCGGGGGTGTGCGCGACGGCGTTCACAGGCACGCCTCGACGACCTCGCCGAAGCGCTCGACCATCGCGTCGATGTCGGACTCGGTCACCACGAACGGCGGGGCGAACAGCACGTGGTTGCCGGCCGAGCCGTCCACCGTGCCGTGTCCCGGGTACAGGAGGAGGCCGCGGTCGAGGCCCTCCTTCTTCATCCGTCCGACGAGTCCCGCCCCGCCGAGCAGCGGTGCGCGGCTCTCCCGGTCCTGGACGAACTCCACCCCGGTGAAGAGGCCGCGGCCGCGGACGTCACCGACGTGCGGGTGGTCGGCGAACCGCTCCCGGAGCCCCTTGCGGAGCTGCTCGCCGCGGGCCCGTACCTGGGGCAGCAGGTCCTCGTCGACGATGGTGCGCTGCACTTCGAGGGCGATGGCGCAGGCCAGCGGGTGGTTGACGTGCGTCTGGCCGTTCTGGAGCACGCCCGAGCCGTTGCCCAGCGTGTCGTGCACGGAGGCGGAGAGGAGGACCGCGGAGATCGGCTGGTACCCGGCGGCCAGTCCCTTGCCGACGGCGACGATGTCGGGCACCACGCCGTCCTCCAGGTAGGCGTAGTGGTGTCCGGTCCGGCCCATGCCCGCCATGACCTCGTCGAGGATCAGCAGCACGCCGTGGCGGCGGCACACCTCGGCGATCCTGGCGAGGTAGCCCGTGACGGGCGGCACGGCGCCGTTGGTGGAGCCGACCACCGTCTCCATGACGAAGGCGGCCACCCGGCCCGGGCCGGTCTGCCGGATCCGCGCGTCGAGTTCGTCGGCGAGCCGCTGGGCGTAGTCCGCCTCGGTCTCCCCCTCCGCCTGGTCGCGGTAGGCGTAGCAGGGCGAGACGAACTCGGCCGGGCCGAGGAGGGGTTCGAAGACCGAGCGGCGCTGGCTGTTGCCGGAGATCGCGAGGGTGCTCAGCGAGCTGCCGTGGAAGCTCTGGCGGCGGGCGATGAAGACCTGCCGGTCGCTCTCGCCGCGCTCGCAGTGGTACTGGTAGGCGATCTTCATGGCGAGTTCCATCGCCTCGGAGCCGCCGGAGAGGAACTGCGCGTGGGACAGCCCCCCGGACTGGCCGACGAGCAGCTCGGCGAGCTCCTCCGCCGGTGAGGTGGTGAAGCTGCCGGCGTGGACCCAGGACAGGTCCCGGGAGTGCCGCTCCAGGGCCTCGGCGATGCGGGGGTGGCGGTGGCCGAGGCTGGAGACGGCCACGCCGCCGCAGGTGTCGAGGTAGCGTCGGCCCTCGCGGTCCTCCAGCCAGACGCCGTGACCGCTGTCGGCCCAGACGGGCTGCTTGCCGATGTTCTTGTACAGGACGCTGGACACTACATTTCCCAAGCGGTCGGGGCGCGGTGCGCGCGGGGGCTGAATCGGGAGGTGCCGGTCACCTTGCGCAGGAGCGCGGCGGGCAGGCAGACGGTGACGAACACGAGGGCTGCGTAGAGGCGCAGGAACATCTCGGATCTCTTCCTGGATCGCGAACGGTGGGGGCCGGCCGAGGACGGGAGCCGGCGGTGGCGCGGGACCGGATCAGTCGAGCGGGACCAGTTCGCGCCAGTCGACGGCCTCGACGAACTCCGGCTGGTCCGCCTTCACGAGCAGGAAGCGGCCGAGGACGAGGACGTCGATGCCCGTGCGCATGAAGCACTGGTACGCCTCCTGCGGCGTCCGGACGATCGGTTCACCGCGCACGTTGAACGAGGTGTTGACCAGGACGGAGCACCCGGTCTCCTTCTTGAAGGCGCGCAGGAGCCTGGTGAACTCGGGGTTGCGGTCCTCGTCCACGCTCTGCACCCGGGCCGAGAGGTCGACGTGGGTGATGGCCGGCAGGTCGGAGCGGACCTCGTTGATGCTGCCGAGGCCGGGGCGGGCCGCGTCGTCGCCCCGGTGCACGGCGATGTGGTCCGAGACCCGGGAGACCATGAGCATGTACGGACTCTCCATCCGGAGGTCGAAGTACTTCTCCACGTCCTCGCTGAGCACCGCCGGCGCGAAGGGCCGGAAGGACTCACGGAACTTGATCTTGAGGTTCATGGTCTTCTGCATCTCGGCGTTCCGCGGGTCGCCGATGATGGACCGGGCGCCGAGGGCCCGGGGCCCGTACTCCATGCGGTCCTGGAACCAGCCGACCACGGCGCCCTCGGAGAGGTGTCCGGCGGTGGCGGCGTACACGCTCGCGGCCGAGTCGGGGTCGTCGGTGAGCTCGGTGAACGGGTAGCCGTTCCGGGTGAGGAAGTCGCGGATCTCCTCGTCCTCGTAACCCGGCCCGAGCAGCGATCCGCTCATCCCGTCGCGGAGGACGCCCAGGTGCGGACGGCCCGAGACGGGAACGGCCGCGCTGAGCGCCGCGCCGAGCGCGCAGCCGGCGTCACCGGCGGCGGGCTGCACCCAGATCTCGTCGAACAGGCCGGACTCGCTGAGCTTGCCGTTGGACACGCAGTTGAGCGCGACGCCGCCGGCCAGGCACAGCCGCCGTTCGCCGGTGAGCTCCGCCGCCCGCCGGGCGAGGCCGAGGACGGCCTCCTCGGTGACGACCTGCACGGAGGCGGCCAGGTCGCACTCGCGCTGGGTCAGCGGGCCCTCGGGCTCGCGGATCGGTCCGCCGAAGAGCTCCTCGAAGGCGGCGCCGACCATGCGCCGGCCCTTGAGGTACTCGAAGTACTTCAGGTTCAGCGTGAAGGAGCCGTCCGGGCGCAGGTTGATCAGTTCGCGTCGGATCAGGTCGGCGTAGCGGGGTTCGCCGTACGGGGCCAGACCCATCAACTTGTACTCGCCGGAGTCCACCTTGAAGCCGCAGTAGTAGGTGAACGCGGAGTACAGCATGCCGAGGGAGTGCGGGTACGAGATCGAGTTGACCAGTTCGAGGGAGTCGCCCCGGCCGTGCCAGAGGGTGGTGGTCTGCCACTCGCCGACGCCGTCGACGGTCAGGACCGCGGCGCTCTCGAAGGGCGAGGGGAAGTACGCGGAGGCGGCGTGGGAGCGGTGGTGCCGGGACGCCCGCGGCGTGGGCGGGGTGCCGCGGCCCAGGGCCAGCAGCTCCCGCTCGACCTCGTCGAGCGCGTTCCGCTTCCAGCGCAGCCACTGCGGGTACACGGCGTTGAAGGCGCGGAAGCCGCCCGGGCCGGAGCTGCGGAAGGAGGAGCGCACCCGCTCGTACTTGAGCTCGGGGTCTTCGTAGTACGCGACCTGGGCGAGGTCGCTCAGGTCGATTCCGGCGTGGTCGAGGCAGTACCGGATCGCCTCCCGGGGGAAGGCGGAGTCGTGCCGCACCCGGGTGAAACGTTCCTCCTGCGCGGCGGCGACGACGACCCCGTCCTTGACGAGCGCGGCGGCACTGTCGTGGTAGTAAGCCGAGATTCCGAGGATGTACGAGGTCATCTATCCGATCACTTTCACTGCGGGGTGGTGCATCGAGGGCCGGGACGCGGGGACGCCCTGTCCGGTCCGGGAGGCGGCACCGGTGGGGAGGAGCCGTCGGAGGGAGCTCCGCAGCACGGCCATCGGGCCGTCGTCCTCGGGGGGCACGGTGGCGAGGGAGGCGTAGCCGACGCGTACCCGCTCCCACTCGGCCCGGAGCCGTTCGGGCTCGGCGGTCGTGATCCGGCGCAGATGGGTGTCGATGGCCTCGGCGGCCCATGCGGAGTGCCCGGTCGACACGTTGTCGATGGTGTTGTGGAGGTCGACGAAGTGCGTGCTGAAGCCGTAGTGCTTCAGGAAGCGGCGGGCGCTGCGGTAGCTGCCCCCCACCCCGGAGAGCTCCATGGCCAGGTTCAGGCCGAGGATCTCCGGGAGGAACGTCCGGGGCAGTTTGCCGATGGACAGCCAGTACACCGGCAGACGCAGCGACTCCTCGCGGATGCGCTCGTCGTAGGCGAACTCCCGGCTGCCGGTGGGCGGCAGATCGACGCCCATCTGCCGCAGCCCGTCCCGGTAGATCTTCGGGTGGTTGAGCGGCATCTCTCCGTTGCCGAGCTCGTCCCAGTAGATCTCGAAGAGGGGGAAGCCGACCCGTGAGGACGCCAGGTGGACGTCGGTGAACCCCTGCAGCCAGGCACCGTCGATCAGCGTGAGCGGAGCGAGCTGCACGGTGGAGTCCACGATGTCCTCGCGCGAGGGCAGCGCCCCCGGGTCCGACTCCGTGAAGGCCAGGTCGTGCTGGTCGTGCTGGTCCAGCAGCCAGGCCCGCAGGCCCTCCCGGGGCCACGCGGCCGGCAGCGCCCGGCCGTCGCGGTCGACGTTCTCGCGGCTGGCACGCAGCCAGCCCTGTACGTAGTCCACGGCGTAGGCCCGGCTCCACGGGGACAGCGCCCGGCCCTGGAGCTGGTAGTACGCCTCGCGCAGTTCCATCGCCGCCTCGGCCGCCCCGGGGGACGGCGCGGAGGCCGGACGGGGGGCCGGCGCGGGGTAGCCGGGGACCGGGGCGTCGGCCGTGCCGTCGTCCGAGCCGTCGTCCGGCACGGCGGGCAGGCTGTCGATCCACCGGTTGATGACGTGGACGTCCTCGGGGGTGAAGATGCGGAACATCCGGCCGCGCGGTCCGATCAGCCCGCGGACCAGGGGGCTGCGCGTGTGGTCGCCCGGCCTCACCAGCTTGCTGCCGGCCAGAGCCCTGACCAGCGGCAGCGGTTCCGTCTGGGCCTCGCGGAACCACTGGGCCAGCGGCCGGTCGCCGAGCGTGAAGTCATGGTGGTACACGGCCGCCTCGCGGGCGCGCCGCCGGATCAGCTCGGCCACGGCGCGCTCGGGCTCCAGGGCGGCGGCGCAGCGGTCGAGCAGCGCGGAGCTCCAGCGGTCCAGCGCGCCCGCCATCCACGCCGCGCCCCGGGCGACGCGCTCCCCGGCCCCCGGCACCTCGTCGGCACACAGGTCGGCGAGGCGCGCGGACAGCGCCCTCGGGTCTTCGAGGCCGGTCTGCCCGGAGGCGGTGCCGGGGTCGAGCCGGGACCAGTCGATGGCCGACTCGCGGTACGGGCGCAGGGCGGCGAAGGCCGGAAGCAGGCCCAGCGAGCGCCAGGCGAGGTCCGCGCCGACGAGTTCGAAGAAGAACGCGTCACTGCGCCGGCTCATCGCGAGCAGGACGGCGGGGAGGGCGAAGAGCGCGTCGTCGATGTCCGCCACGCTCGCCAGTTCCTCGGCGGGCAGCGAGTGCTCGTGGAGCAGCTCGCGCTCCAGGAGCAGCCGGTACTCGTCGTACCGGCAGGCCCGCGGCCTGCCGACACCGATGTCGTCGGCGAGCAGCGTCAGGGCCTGGAGCTGGAGGTCGTCCTCGAAGACGCCCGGCGCGCTCAGCCCCTGAAGGCAGACGCCGAGGACGGACGCCATCGGGAGCGCCTCCACCAGGAGACTGCGGATCACCAGGTCGAGGGCCTCGGGGCTCTCGTGGGCCGCCCTCCGCAGCTGGTCGGCGTGCCGCACGTCCTCGCGCTGGCGCTCGACCTCGCCCAGGATCCGGTCAGAGGTGCCGGTGTCCCGCTGTTCGCGCTCCGGCCCGGCGACCTGCTCCATGAGCGCCCGCACCTGCGACACCTCGAAGAGCGCCTCGGGCTCTACGGCCTCTGCGTAGAGTCTCCGCCACACTGCCTGTTCCCCCATCCTTTTCCGTGGCCATGACGTCGGCCATGGCATGCGACATGACGGACTTCAGAGCTCCGTCGAACCGCCGTGCTCGATCACGCACCCCACTGGGAGTCCTCCGGAACGGCGCTTCCCCACTGCGAGTCCCGCAGGACGGCGCTTCCCCACTGGGAGTCCTCCGGAGCGGGGCTGCCCCACTGGGAGTCGCTCGGGAGGGCCACCGACAGGGAGCCGGTGCCCGCACCGACGAGACCGGCGATGACGAGCGCGGCCTGGGCGCTCAGGGCAAGGCGAAGCCACAGCTTGGACATGTCAACCTCTGCTTTCGTCGTCCCCGGTCCGCGTGTTGTCAGCGGATCCCCCGGCGGGACTTCAACCATCATGAGGTGCGGTTTCAAGCCAGTGAGCTGCATTTGGCAGCATGAACAGGCAATGCGCAAACACGTAGGGGGGACATATGTGCACAGACCATGGAGATCCATCCGGAGACCTCTGCGAGACGGGTCTGCGGTACTACTCCGATCTGCTCGGTGACACGCCTCCGAAGGGGGAACCGCCGCGCTGTTTGCTGGAGTTCGACCTGGTCAGAAGGCTGTCGAACGACGAGTACACGCCCTTGGCCCCCCGGATGGCGGCCTCGGCCCGGATGGGCCGCCTGGAGGAGGCGATCCAGGAGAAGCAGCGCGCTCTGGAGGCCATGAGGGCCTCGGTGTTCGAAGCGGAGCGTGTGTATTTGGACAGTCAGGTCTGGGGGAAGGCACGACTCATCCGTGAGATCCGCGGCGCCGAGGCCATCAGTACGACGCTCTCGGCGGCCGTCCGTTCCTGCCGGCGGGAGCTGCTCACCGCCCAGCCCGGTGGCGGACGCCCGCAGGAGCTCCTGGAGACGGCCCTCGCCGACGACCTCAGCGCCCTGGGCCGCGGAATCCGGCAGAAGACCCTCTACCAGCACACCATCCGGTCCCACTCGCCGACGCTGGCCTACGCGGAACGGATCTGCGAGGCGGGCGGCGAGATCCGCACGGTGGACGAGGTCTTCGACCGCCTGATCATCTGCGACCGCGAGATCGCGTTCGTCCCGGATCCCGAAGCGGTCCGCAGCGACCTCGCCCTCGCCATCGAGCATCCAGGGGTCGTCCGGTACCTGGTGGGCGTCTTCCACCACACCTGGCAGCGCGCCTCGCCGATCCGCTCCGAGGTGATGAGCCACGTGACCCCGTCGGTGACCAACGACATCCGTCGCGCGGTGCTCCAGCTCATGATCGAGGGCCACACGGACGCGGTCATCGCCTCCCGCCTCGGCATGAGCCTGCGGAGCGTCACCAATCACATGCGCTGGGCCTCCGACCTGTTCGGCAGCCGCAGCCGTGCCCAGCTCGCCTACCGGATCGCGCGCAGCGGTTTCCTGGACGAGCCGAACGGCGACTCACCGGTCGCGGAAGCGTGTTGATGCCGCTCGACGTCCGCCTGACGTCCGCCTGACGTCCGCCTGACGTCCGCTTCCGAGGCCGTACGGACGGTTCTCGGGCGGGGTGTGCGTGTCCCGGGGAGGGCGGGGTGGGCGGGGGCCGAAGGTTTCCCTGCTGTCCCCAGGCGCCCTCGTCCCGTACGGAGTCCCCATGTCCGAAACCCCCCACGTCCAGGTCACCGAGAACGGCCCCTACGTCGTCACCGGGGGCGTGCCCCTGACCCGGCACTCCATCGTCGCCGATGCCGAGGGAGGGTCCAGGGACTGGCGGCAGGAGGAGGAGTACGGGACCGGGAGCGAGTACCGGCTCTGCCGGTGCGGGCAGTCGGCGGCCAAGCCGTTCTGCGACGACAGTCATGAGCGCGTCGGGTTCGACGGGCGGGAGAGCGAGGCCGCCCGGGTGCCGTACCTCCGGCAGGCGGGGGAGCTGGACGGGCCCGAGGTGATGCTCACCGACGCCGAGAAGCTGTGTGCCTTCGCCCGGTTCTGCGACGTCGACGGGTCGATCTGGGCCCAGGTCCAGAAGCCGGGCAACGCGGAGCGGGTCGAGGCGGAGGCGGGGAAGTGCGTCGGCGGGCGGCTCGTCGCCTGGAAGGCGGAGGGCGAGGCGGCGAGGCCGCTGGAGCCGGAGGCCGCGCCGTCCATCGCCGTCGTCGAGGATCCCGCCCAGGGGGTTTCCGGGGGGTACCGGGTGTGGGGCTCCGTGCGGATCACCGGTGCCGACGGGCACCCGTACGAGGTGCGCAACCGTGTCGCGCTGTGCCGTTGCGGGGCCTCGCGGAACAAGCCGCTGTGCGACGGTTCGCACGCGGCGATCGGGTTCCGGGACGACATCAGCGCCGGTTGACCCGTGTCCGGGCGGCGCATAGCGTCGCCGTGCCTGCCGCCGTGGGCAGGGCCGGTGAGCGCTTGGGGGTCTCGTGGGAGTGGGAGTCGGAGTCGGAGCCGGATCTGGAGTCCGAGCCGGAGTGGAGCGGCTGACCGCCGACGGGGCGCCCTTCGCCGTCGCCGACGGGGCGTACGTCTCCGGTCCGGGGACCCTGCGCGAGTTCGTCGAGGTCGTGTGGGGGTACGGCGACCGGGTCTTCCTCGTCTCCGAAGAGACCAGCCTCACCTACCGGGAGTTCTTCGACGCCGCCTGCGGGCTCGCCCGGCAGCTCGTCCAGGAGTACGGGCTCCGCCCCGGCGACCGTGCCGTCGTCGCCATGCGGAACCTGCCCGAGTGGCACGTCGCCTTCTGGGCCGCCCAGCTCGCCGGCCTCGTCGCCGTACCCCTCAACGCCTGGTGGACCGAGGCCGAGTTCACGTACGCCCTCGACGACTGTTCCCCCGGCGTGCTGCTGGTCGACGGGGAGCGGGTCGGGCGGGTGCGGGAGTGGGCCGTCGCCCACCGTGTGCCGGGGATCGTCTTCCAGGGTCGCGAGGAGGAGGGGTTCCGGGCGTACGTCCCCGATCGCGACCCCTACCTCGGGCCCCCGCCCGTCGACGTCCTCCCCGAGCACGACTCCACGATCATCTACACCTCCGGCACCACCGGCCGCCCCAAGGGCGCCGTCGCCACCCACCGGGCGCAGGTCGGGGCCGCCATGAACCCCGTGTACTTCGCCGCCGCCGCGGCCCTCGCGCGCGGCGCCGTCCCCGGGACCGGGCCCACGCCCGTCTCCCTCACCACCTTCCCCTTCTTCCACGTCGCCGCCTTCACCTCCTTCTACGCCGTGATGGCCGCCGGCGGGACGCTCGTCATGATGCGGAAGTGGGACGCCGGGGTCGCGCTGGAGATGATCCGGAAGCACGCCGTCACGCACTACGCGGGCGTTCCCACCACCGCCCTCCAGCTGCTCGCCGCCGCCCGGGAGGCCGGTGACCCGCTGGAGAGTCTCGTGCTGCTCTCCACCGGCGGCGCCGCCGCCCCGCCCGGCATCGTCGCCGGGCTGACCGCCGCGTACGGCGAGCGCGTCGAGCCCCGCAACGGCTACGGGCTCACCGAGACCTGCGGGGGCGTGCTGTCCAACGTCGGCGCCGAGTACCGCGCCCACCCCGGCAGCGTCGGGCGGGCCTCGCCCGTGACCGAGGTGCGGATCGACCGGCCCGACGCCGACGGCGTGGGGGAGCTGTGGCTGCGCGGACAGTCGCTGATCCGCGGGTACTGGGGGAACGAGGACGCGACCCGGGCGGCCTTCGCCGAGGGCGGGTGGTTCCGCACCGGGGACCTCGCCCGCGTCGACGGCAGCGGGCGCGTCACCGTCGTCGACCGGCTCACCGACATGGTGATCCGAGGTGGCGAGAACGTGTACTGCGTCGAGGTCGAGGCCGCGCTGCACGACCACCCGGACGTGCTCGACGCCGCCGTGCTCGGTGTGCCGCACGAGCTGCTCGGCGAGGAGGTCGTCGCCGTCGTACGGGTCCGTGACGCGGCGGGCGCGGACGTCGAGGCGCTGCGCGCGCACGTCGGCGCGCGGCTCGCCGCCTTCAAGGTGCCGTCCCGGGTGGTCGTGAGGGAGGACGAGCTGCCGCGCAACGCCACCGGGAAGGTGCTGAAGCGGGAGCTGCGGGCCGTCTTCAGCGGCGCCTGACCTTCAGCGGCGCCTGACCTTCAGCGGCGCCTGACCTTCAGCGGCGCCTGACCCTCAGCGGCGCCTGACCCTCAGCCGCGCCTGACCCTCAGCCGCGCGTGACCGTCAGCGGCGCGTGACGCGGATCCGGTACGCCCCCGTCGGCTCCTCCGACAGGACGCTGAT
Organism: Streptomyces sp. NPDC056144; assembly: GCF_042264145.1. Classification (NCBI taxonomy): domain Bacteria; kingdom Bacillati; phylum Actinomycetota; class Actinomycetes; order Kitasatosporales; family Streptomycetaceae; genus Streptomyces; species Streptomyces sp. NPDC056144. The sequence continues at coordinate 27,042 of NZ_JBHJVF010000008.1, forward strand.
CCGGATGCCGTTCGCCCGGTCCGTGAACGTCTCGCCCGGGCGGTAGGGCGCGTCCGACAGCTCCGCGTGGACGTTCGGCCGTCGCGTGCAGCCGCCGCTCGCGTGGTCGCTGTCCGAGACGGTCACCGGTCCGTGGCCGGTGTCGACGTCCGACTCGACCCGGTAGACGAGTACGCCCTGCTCGCAGACCGCCTCGTCGTTGCCCTCCTTGCTGCGCACCTCCACCGCGTACCCGGAGGTGCCCGACAGCGGGATGAACGCCAGCTTGGGACCGCCGGGGACGGCCAGCGGGGTCAGGGTGTAGTCGGTCGTGCCGGTCCGGGACGCGCAGCCGATCTGGTCGTTGTCGAGCCAGCCCAGCTTCCACTTGTGCCAGCCGAGCAGGTCGTTGTTGGCCCCCCAGTCCTCGGACATGATGTCCCAGTGCCCGACGGTGCCGCCGCCGTCCGCGGTGTAGAGGTCGGGCAGGCCGAAGACGTGGCCGTTCTCGTGCGGCAGGACGCGGTAGCCGGTCTCCGCGAAGCTGCCCGAGCCGTCGTCCTGGCGGCTGTAGACGAAGGACGTGTTGGCGAGCGGCACGCCGTCGGCGTACGGGGCGTCGTCGTTGCCGGAGAAGGTCACCGACAGGACCGTGTCGAGGGCGGAGGGGCCCGCGTTCGGGGTCACGAGGACGTTCAGGAGGTCGTACGCGCTGAAGTCCACGCGGGCGTCGGCCGCCTTCACGATGTCCTCGACGAAGGCGCGGTAGCCCGGCTCGTACGGTGAGCCGCGCTCGATCCCGTACGAGGAGAACGGCCGCGGCATCCGCAGCCAGTCCGTCACCGGGACCTCGGCCTGGTACTTCAGGCGGCCGTACGAGCTGATGCGGAACCAGTCGGCGGTCTGCGGGAAGAACTCGCGGAAGCGGCTCGTCGCCGTGCCCTGCCCGGCGGCGTCCGGGAAGTCGACCATCAGGTTCAGGGCCCTGATCCGGCCCGTGGAGCGGACGTACCCGGGGGCCGTCGGCAGCCCCTCCGACATCTGCACACCCATCGTGGTGGCGATCCGGCACGGCCCGAGCTGCGCGCCGCTCGGCGCGGCGGCCACGGGGCCGGCCGAGGCGGGGACGGGGTCGGGCAGTGTCGTGCTCGCGGAGGCGAGCAGCGCGAGGGAGAAGGCCGCGGTCGTCGCCAGGGCGACGGGTCTGCGTATCCGTCGGCGGGGGTGCTGCATCCGGGCGCCTCTCCGGTGGGGGGCAGGGCGGGGCGGCAGGACCGGTACGAAGATCGGCGCCGTGCGATCAGCCTGGAGCGCGCGGGGCGGGGGCGCGCGCCGGGAGGGACCGATCGTGTGGGCGGGCCGGTATTCCGCGCGGCGTGTCGCATGTGACCTACGTCACATGACGAACGGGAAATAAGTGGGGCCGTACTCCCCGTTTGAACCTGTGTTCGCCGAAGTGGGGAGTTGTTCCCCGGATGGTTCGACCCAGTCAGTGGAGGTAGTGGCGTGAGCAGCAGCTCGGACACCGCGCCCGTCCGTCGCGTACCCCGGCCGCGCGCCGACGCCCTGCGCAACCGCGAGCGGATCGTCACGGCCGCCCGCGAGATGTTCGTCGAGTTCGGCCCCCAGGTGCCGTACGACGAGGTCGCGCGCCGCGCCGGCGTCGGGAACGCCACCCTGTACCGGAACTTCCCCGAGCGCCCCGACCTCGTCCGCGAGGTCGTCCTCTCCCTCATGGCCGGCATCACCGAGCTCGCCGAGCGCGCCGCCGAGGAGGAGGCCGACACCTTCGCCGCCCTCCGTCGCTTCACCCACGCCGCCGCCGACGCGCGCATCGGCGCCCTGTGCCCGATGCTCGACGGCGCCTTCGACAAGGACCACCCCGACCTGGTCGCCGAGCGCGACCGCCTCGAAGAGACCGTCCAGGGTCTCGTCGGGCGCGCGCAGGCGGCCGGCCGGCTCCGCGCGGACGTCGGCGTCGGCGACCTGATGATCGCCGTCTCCCAGCTGACCCGCCCGCTCCCGGGCACCGCCTGTCTCGACTTCGACCAGTTCGTCCACCGTCACCTCCAGCTGTTCCTCGACGGCCTGGAGGCGCCCGCCCGCTCCGAACTGCCAGGGACCGCCGCGACCCTGGAGGACCTGAGACGCGATTCCGTGTGCGAGCGGCCGTGACGCAGACGGCGGCCCCATAGCTCCGCAACTCCCCTTACTTACGTCCCTTTTTCTCCTGTACGCACCAAGAGGTGGCTACCCCCATGTCGAAAACTCCTGCCGTCCAGAACGGAGCGGGCGCCGGCGCCGGCTCCGCGACCGAGCCCGACCCGGGCCGCTGGAAAGCCCTCGTCTTCATCGCGCTCGCCCAGCTGATGGTCGTGCTCGACGCGACGATCGTGAACATCGCCCTGCCCTCCGCCCAGCAGGACCTCGGCATCTCGGACGGCAACCGGCAGTGGGTCATCACCGCCTACGCCCTCGCCTTCGGCGGACTCCTCCTCTTCGGCGGCCGCATCGCCGACCTGTGGGGCCGTAAGCGCACCTTCGTCGTCGGCCTCATCGGCTTCGCCGCCGCCTCCGCCCTCGGCGGTGCCGCCAACGGCGAGGCGATGATGCTCGGCGCCCGCGCGCTCCAGGGCGCCTTCGGCGCGCTCCTCGCGCCCGCCGCGCTCTCGCTGCTCGCCGTCACCTTCACCGACGCCAAGGAGCGCGCCAAGGCCTTCGGCATCTACGGCGCCATCGCCGGTGGTGGCGGTGCCGTCGGTCTGATCCTCGGCGGCTTCCTCACCGAGTACCTGAACTGGCGCTGGACCTTCTTCGTCAACATCCCGTTCGCGATCGTCGCCGCCATCGGCGCGTACCTCGTCATCCGCGAGCCCGCCGGCGGCCGCAACCGCTCCCCGCTCGACATCCCCGGCGTGATCCTGTCGACCACCGGTCTCGTCGCGCTGGTCTACGGCTTCACCCGCGCCGAGTCCGAGGGCTGGAGCGACGCCGGCACGATCGCCATGTTCGTCTCCTCCGCCGTCCTGCTCCTCGCGTTCGTGCTCGTCGAGGCGAAGGTCAAGCACCCGCTGCTGCCGCTGCGCGTGGTGACCGACCGCAACCGCGGCGGCGTCTACCTCTCGCTCGGCCTCGCCGTCATCGCGATGTTCGGCCTCTTCCTCTTCCTCACGTACTACCTCCAGGTCGTGAAGGGGTACTCGCCGGTCCAGACGGGCTTCGCCTTCATGCCCATGATCGTGGGCATGATCGTCGGCTCGACCCAGATCGGTACGCGCCTGATGACCCGCGTCCCGCCGCGCCTGCTCATGGCGCCGGGCTTCCTCACCGCCGGCCTCGGCATGCTGCTCCTGACCCAGCTGGAGATCGGCAGCTCGTACGCCGGCCTGATCATGCCCGCGCAGCTGCTGCTCGGCCTCGGCATGGGTACGGCGTTCATGCCGGCGATGTCGCTCGCGACGCTCGGCGTGGACCCGCGCGACGCCGGTGTGGCCTCCGCCATGGTCAACACCTCGCAGCAGGTCGGCGGCGCCATCGGCACGGCCCTGCTGAACACGATCGCCGCCTCGGCGACGACGGCGTACCTCGTCGACCACGCCGCCGGCGCGACCACCCCGGCCGCCCAGAAGCTGGTCCAGCTCCAGGGCATGGTCGAGGGCTACACGGCGGCCATCTGGTGGGCCGTCGGCATCCTGGCCCTCTCGGCCGCGATCGCCTTCGTCCTCATCACCACCGGGAAGCCGGGCGGCGGGGTCGTCGCCGGGTCCGGCGCGAAGGCGGACGACGACGTGGTGGTGCCGGTCATCGCGCACTGATCACCGCACGACAACTGATCACCGCACGACACACGGCCTGCCCTGGTTCCGCTCAGCGGAGCCAGGGCAGGTCCGCGTCCGGGCCCGTCGGCTCCAGGCCCTCGGCCACCGTGCGCATGATCGCGCCGAGCTGCGTCACCTGCTCGGGCGAGAGCCGGTCGAAGAGCGCCTGGCGGACGGCGGAGACATGGCCCGGGGCGGTCCGCCGCATGACCTCCACGCCCTCGTCCGTCAGCTGGGCGTACTGGCCGCGCCGGTCGGTGGGGCAGTCCTCGCGGCGCACCCAGCCGTTCTTCTCCAGGCGGGCGACGGCGTGGGAGAGCCGGGAGCGGGTGATCTTGGCGTTCCTCGCGAGCTCCGTCATGCGCAGGCGCAGGTCAGGGGCCTGGGAGAGCTGGACGAGCAGGCCGTAGTAGACGTGCGGCATCGCGGCGTCGCGCTGCAACTGGCGGTCGAGGTGGTCCTCCAGGAGCGTGGTGGCGTGCAGGTACGCACGCCAGACGCGCTGCTCGTCGTCGGTGAGCCAGTGCGGCTCGGTCTGTTCTCCCATGACGTTCATCGTACGACTCATCCTTGAAAGTTGAACTACATCGTTCTACAGTGCGAGTGAGAGCTTGAAGTTTCAAGTGTCCGAGACGTAGTTCGAGACGTAGTTCGAGACACAGTTCGAGAAGCAGCAGGAAGGCCGGTCGGATCATGGACGCCACGCTTGAGCGGATGCCCGCCCTCTACCTCTCCCACGGCGCCCCGCCGCTCGCCGACGACCCGGTCTGGCCCGGCCAGCTCGCCGCCTGGTCCGCCGAGCTGCCCCGCCCCAAGGCGATCCTGATGGTCTCCGCCCACTGGGAGGAGGCCCCGCTCGCCCTCGGCGCCACCGAGACCCTGCCGCTGGTCTACGACTTCTGGGGCTTCCCCGAGCACTACTACCGCGTCCAGTACGCGGCCCCCGGCGCCCCGCAGCTCGCCGAATCCGTGCGGAAGCTGCTCCGCGCGCCCGGCATCCCCGTCCAGGACATCCCCGACCGTGGCCTCGACCACGGCGCCTACGTGCCGCTCGTCGAGATGTTCCCGGACGCCGACGTCCCCGTACTCCAGATCTCCCTCCCCACCCTCGACCCGCGCCGCCTCATGGACATCGGCCGCAAGCTCGCCCCGCTGCGCGACGAGGGCGTGCTGATCGTCGGCAGCGGGTTCTTCACCCACAACCTGGCCGCGCTCCGGCACACCGGCCCCGGCGTCCCCGGCTGGTCGGCCGAGTTCGACGACTGGGGACACCGCGCCCTGGAGGCCCAGGACGTGGACGCGCTCCTCGACTTCGAGCACAAGTCCCCGGCCGGCCGCCTCGCCCACCCCCGTACGGAACACTTCGCACCGCTCTTCGTCACCCTCGGCGCCGCGGACGCGGCCGGCGACCTCGACTCCGAGCGGTCGGTGATCGACGGCTTCTGGATGGGCCTCGCGAAGCGGTCCGTCCAGTTCGGCTGATCGGCCGAGCACCATGGGTACGCCGCCGCGCTAGGGCCTGTCCGGCGGATCATGGCCGGGGTCGCGGGGTCTGGCACGGCACCTCGCCGCGTTGCCGAAACGCCCCGATAGCTCCGCTATCGAGACGTCCCGGCGCCTTGCGATGCACCGCACCAGACCCCGCGCCCTATCCGACCCTGATCCGCCGGACAGACCCTAGAGCGCCGGTGGATTCAGCGTGATCGAACGGACGGCGGCGGCCAGCGCGAGCGGGCCGCCGACGTCGAGGGCTGTGTCCGTGAACTTGATCGTGTGGTCGTCCCCGTGCGCCGCCGCCCGTGCGAAGACCTCCTCGGGGGTCGTGGACACGTGCTCGTACGGCGCCGGGGCCGGGTCCCGCGGGGTGTAGGCCGCGGTCACCGCGGCCGACGCCGCCCAGGCCGCGCCCAGGCTCGGCACCCACAGGTCACGGGGGAGCGCGGGCAGGGTCCGCAGGACCGCGTTCGGCGCCGTCGCCGCGTGCACGAGCATGATCGGTTCGCCGTGGCCGTGGGTCGCGTACCGGTGCGTCGCCGCCGCCACCAGCTCCGTGAGCAGCGCCTTCGCCGCGTCCGGACCGGGCGCCGCGCCCCACTCCGGGATCTCGGTCAGCTGCGCGAGCCGCGCCCGGATCCCGCCCTCCTGTTCCGGAACCGGCGGTACGGCCTCCAGCGCGGCCGCCGCGCCCGGAGGCCCCGCGAGGGAGGTGAGCGGGAGGGGCGTGAGCGGGGGCAGCGGCTGGTGACGGGCAGCCCAGTAACCGAGGGCGTGGGCCAGCTCCGCGCGCCGGGGCGCCGTCTCCTCGGTCGTCAGCAGGGTCCGTACGGCGTGCCCGGTGCGGATCACCGGATGTGTGGCACTGCCCGCGATGCCGGGCAGCAGCCGGGGCCACCAGGCGGCCAGCACCTCCCGCCAGGGCTGCTCGTCCAGCGCGCGGGAGAAGAAACGGGTCCAGTCGGTGATCCGGGCCGGGTCGCCGAGCGCCTCGCGCCAGGTCGCCCCGGTGACCGGGGTGTGCGGGGCGGGGACCTCCTCCAGCTTCGGCGCGTAGGCGTCGAGCCAGCGGTGGACGGCCGGGGCCTGGCCGTGGCGGACCAGCGCCTCGACGGCCATGGGGGCGTGGTTGGTGAGCCAGCCGTTGCGCTCGGGGCCGGTGGCGTGGAGGCGTTCGAGGGCTTCGTCGAGGGTGCCGGAGGCGTCGCTGTCGTACATCCCGTGACGGTAGGGCGGGGGAGGGGCCGGCCGTAACGGGCCCGGGACCTAGGCCTCGGGCCCGAGAAGGTCGCCGGAATCTCGCCGGAACCTCGCCGGGCCGGGCAACCCGAGGGGCCGGTGTGACGTCTGAGGAGGTAGCGGCGCGTGTGATCGCGGTCTCACCGACAGGGTGGTCGGAGACCCCGCGAGCGGCGCTCCACGACCCCTCGTTCCCGGTCTGACCTGCACCTCCGTGGGTTACGGGAGGGAAGACCCGGGGGCGATGGCGGCGCAGGATACTGCATGATCGCGAAAATCCTGCGTCTCTTGGGAATTCTGTCCCGATTCCGGTCGTTGTTTCCGTCGGATGCAGGGCACCCGGAAGGGTGTCGCGACCTACTCAGCAAGGGAGCACGCATGGCAACCCGTGCCGTCGCCCGTCGTCAGACCTCCGCCAAGAGCGGGGCGAGCCGGGCAAGCAGCGTTCGCGCCGTGGGCGGGGACATCGCCGACCGCGACCTGGTCGGCATGTACCTCGACGAGATCGCGCGCACACCCCTGCTCGACGCCGCCAAGGAGGTCGAGCTCTCCCAGACGATCGAGGCGGGCGTCTACGCCCAGCAGATCCTCGACGGAGACATAGAGACCGAGGCGGGCGGAGCGACCCGCGAGGAACTGGAGGCGCTGGCCGCCGAGGGCGAGCGGGCGAAGGACCTCTTCATCAAGTCCAACCTCCGGCTCGTCGTCGCCGTCGCCCGGCGCTACCCGCGCAGCGGGCTGCCGCTGCTCGACCTGATCCAGGAGGGGAACGCGGGCCTGGTCCGCGCGGTCGAGAAGTTCGACTACGCGAAGGGCTTCAAGTTCTCCACGTACGCGACCTGGTGGATCCGCCAGGCCATCACCCGGTCGATCGCCGACCAGTCCCGGACGATCCGGCTCCCCGTCCACCTCGTGGAGGAGCTGGGCCGCATCCGGCGCGTGCAGCGCGAGTTCAACCGGGAGAACGGCCGGGAGCCCGAGCCCGCCGAGGTCGCGGCCGAGCTCGGCTCGACGCCCGAGCGCGTCACCGACGTGCTCGACTGGGCGCGCGACCCGGTCTCGCTCAACATGTCGGTGGACGACGAGGGCGAGACCCAGTTCGGCGACCTCCTGGAGGACACCTCGGCGATCTCGCCCGAGCAGTCGGTGCTCACGCTGCTGCGCAGCGAGGAGCTCGACGACCTCATCGCCAAGCTCGACCACCGCACCGCCTCCATCATCCGGATGCGGTACGGCATCGAGGACGGCCGGGAGCGGACCCTGACCGAGGTCGGCAAGGAGCACGGGCTGACCCGCGAGCGGATCCGCCAGATCGAGAAGCACGCGCTGCTCGAACTGAAGAAGATGGCCCACGACACGGGCTTCGACGCGGTGGCGTAAGCCTCCCGCGCACGATCCGAGAGGGGCCCGGCCACCGGCCGGGCCCACGGGATCAGCCGTTCCCTTCCGGCACCGCCCTCCCTTCCGGCACCGCCCGCGCCAGCCGCTCCGACAGCCCCCGCATGTACGTCACCAGGGGCTCGGGCCCGTGGACCGTGAAGTCGACGTCCATCAGGGTCAGGCGGAGCGCCAGCCACTCCACGTTGTCCGTGACGCGCGCCCGCAGCCGGCAGCGGTCCGGGTCCGCCGGGTCCGCCGTCGGCACGAGATGGCCCGGAAGCCGGCCCGCGACGGACTCCACCGGGGCGGCGAACTCCACGTCCAGGTCGAACTCGCTCTGCGTCCGCGCCATCCGCTGCGCCATGAACGTGGCCGCGTCCCCCGAGGGCAGCTCCCGGGGCGTGAAGCGCGCCCCCGTGGCCAGCGGATCGGTCACCCGGTCGACCCGGAAGGTCCGCCAGTCCTCGCGCCCGAGGTCGTACGCGACGAGGTACCAGCGGTGCCCCGTCGACACCAGCCGGTACGGCTCGACCAGCCGCTTCGTCTCGGCGCCGTCCCCCGCCCGGTAGCCGAAGCGCAGCTTCTCCCGCCCGGTCACCGCCCCCGCGAGGGCCGTCAGCGTCGCGGGCGTGACCGTGGCGCCGTCGCCCCTGGTCAGCGGGATCGTCGCGTTCTGGAGGACGGAGACCCGGTGCCGCAGGCGCGCCGGAAGGACCTGTTCCAGCTTGGCCAGGGCCCGTACGGAGGCCTCCTCGACGCCCTCGATGGCGTGGCCCGCCCCGGCACGCAGGCCGACCGCGATGGCGACGGCCTCCTCGTCGTCGAGGAGCAGCGGCGGCATCGCCGTACCGGCGACGAGCCGGTAGCCGCCGACGGCGCCGAGCGTCGCCTCGACCGGATAGCCGAGGTCACGGAGCCGGTCGATGTCGCGGCGGATGGTGCGCGGGGAGACCGAGAGCCGTTCGGCGAGCTCGCTTCCGGGCCACTCGCGCGGTGTCTGGAGGAGCGAGAGCAGATTCAGGAGTCGTGCCGGGGTGTCCGTCATGTTTTCCAGGATGCGGCCCATCTAGGACATCGACTGACCTAGATAGGTTTTATCTTCTCCATATGAGCGCAACAAACGAAGCCGTCACGGACGCGGCCCCCACGCAGACCTCCGGCGACAAGCGGCGGTGGATAGCCCTCGCGATCGTCATGACCGCCGCCTTCATGGACCTGGTCGACGCCACGATCGTCAACATCGCGATCCCCAGCATCGAGCGCGACCTCCACGCCTCCTTCGGCGCCATCCAGTGGATCACCGCCGGATACGCGCTCGCGTTCGCGGCCGGTCTCATCACCGGCGGACGGCTCGGCGACATCTACGGCCGCAAGCGGCTCTTCCTCCTCGGCACCGCCGGCTTCACGCTCGCCTCGGCGCTCTGCGGCTTCGCCGCCAACCCCGAGATGCTGGTCGCCTCCCGCCTGCTCCAGGGCGCGGCGGCGGCGATGATGGTGCCGCAGGTCCTCTCGATCATCCACGTCACCTTCCCCGCGCACGAGCGCGGCAAGGTGTTCGGCATGTTCGGCGCGATCATCGGCCTCGGCGCGGTCTCCGGCCCGCTGCTCGGCGCGCTCCTCACCGAGTGGAACATCGCCGGCCTGGAATGGCGCCCGATCTTCCTCATCAACCTGCCGGTCGGCATCGCGGGCCTGATCCTCGGCCGCAAGTTCATCACCGAGTCGAAGGCGCCGCAGGCGCTCCGCCTCGACATCGTCGGCATGCTGCTCGTGACGACGGCGCTGCTCATGCTGATCTACCCGCTGACGCGCGGCCGTGAGCTCGACTGGCCGCTCTGGGGCCACCTGATGATGGCCGGCAGCCTCGTCGTCTTCGGCGCGCTCATCGCGTACGAGAAGTACAAGACGAAGAAGGACGGCTCGCCGCTCGTCGAGCTGTCGCTGTTCAAGGTGAAGAGCTTCGCGGCCGGCATCGCGGTCCAGCTGACCTTCGGCATCGTGCTCGGCATCTTCTTCCTGGTCTGGACGCTCTACATGCAGATCGGCCTCGGCTGGAGCGCCCTCAAGGCGGGCCTCACCGGCGTCCCCTTCTCGATCGCGGTCTCGGTGGCCGCCGGCCTCTCCGTCCAGAAGCTCGTCCCGCGCTTCGGCCGCAAGGTCCTCCAGACGGGAGCGCTCACGATGATCGCGGGCATCCTCCTCTACTTCTTCGTGGCCGGGCGGTACGGGAACGGCATCGAGTCCTGGCAGATGATCGCGCCGCTGGTGGTCATGGGCCTCGGCATGGGCCTCATCGTCGCCCCGCTGACGGACGCGGTGCTCTCCGAGGTCCCGCGCGAGCACGCCGGCTCGGCCTCGGGCCTCATCAACACGACGGGCCAGATGGGCAACGCGCTCGGCCTCGGCCTCGTCTCGGTCGTCTTCTTCGGCGTCATCGACGACCGGCACCTGGAGCGGGCGCAGTCCCCGTCGGCGGTCGGCGAGGCGTTCACCGACGCGTTCCGGAACTCGCTCGGCTGGGCGGCCGTCGTGCTCGCCGGCATCTTCCTGGTGATGTTCGCGCTCCCGGCGAAGCCGAAGCAGCACCTGGAGGGCGGCGAGGACGCGCCGGACGCGCCGAACGCCTCCGAGCCCGTCGAGAAGGAGCCGGTGCTCACGCACTGACCCCGCTCGTCTGCGGCCACCGAAGGGCCCCGCTCCGATTCCCGGAGCGGGGCCCTTCGGCGCGTCGTGTCAGTGCCGGTTGCGGATCGTCCCCGGGGGCAGGGCGGCCTTGGAGCCGAAGGCCCGGAGGGGGAGGACGGGGGTGGGGGTCGTCTGCTGGACCCAGGGGTCGTCCCAGATGAAGTTGGTGCCGTTGGTGTCACCCACGGTCTGCCACACCTGCCCGCCCTTCGTCACGATCTTGACGAGGGCGGTGTTGCCCTGGTCGTCGTAGGAGACGCCGCAGGCGTCGGAGGGGAAGTTGGGGTTGGCGGGGTCGGTCGCGGTCGAGACCGTGTTGCTGAGGTCCTGCCACACGATCGTCCCACCGGCGTTGGGCGCCCGCCCGACGTAGACCCGCCCACCGGTGAGGACCGCTTGCTGGTCCTCGGTGTTGCTGGGGGCGAAGAGATCGATGTCGGAACAGGGGCCGGTGGCGCCGGTGGCGCCAGTTGCTCCGGTTGCTCCTGTGGCTCCAGTCGCGCCGGTGGCTCCGGTGGCTCCGGTGGCTCCGGTTGCTCCGGTTGCTCCGGTCGCGCCGGTGGCGCCCGTCGGGCCGGTCGGCCCGGTTTCACCGGTGGCGCCTGTCGCTCCGGTTGCTCCGGTGGGGCCCGTCGGCCCGGTTTCGCCGGTGGCTCCGGTCGCGCCGGTGGCTCCGGTGGCGCCCGTCTCTCCTGTCGCGCCCGTGGCTCCAGTCGCACCTGTCTCGCCGGTGGCTCCGGTGGCGCCTGTGGCCCCGGTCGCTCCCGTCTCGCCGGTGGCTCCGGTCGCACCCGTGGCGCCGGTGGCACCCGTCTCGCCGGTGGCGCCCGTTGCGCCGGTGGCACCCGTAGCTCCGGTTTCACCTGTAGCGCCGGTGGCACCCGTCTCACCGGTGGCTCCCGTAGCTCCGGTTTCGCCGGTGGCTCCGGTGGCGCCTGTGGCCCCGGTCGCTCCCGTCTCGCCGGTGGCTCCGGTCGCACCTGTGGCGCCGGTGGCACCCGTCTCGCCGGTGGCGCCCGTTGCGCCGGTGGCACCGGTGGCTCCGGTCTCTCCTGTGGCGCCGGTGGCACCCGTCTCGCCGGTGGCGCCCGTTGCGCCGGTGGCACCGGTAGCTCCGGTCTCTCCTGTGGCTCCGGTGGCGCCGGTCGCACCTGTCTCGCCGGTGGCTCCCGTTTCTCCAGTGGCCCCAGTGGCGCCCGTGGCTCCCGTTTCGCCGGTCGCGCCGGTCGCGCCGGTCGTACCCGTAGCGCCGGTCGTGCCAGTGGCGCCCGTGGCTCCGGTGGCGCCCGTTGCACCCGTAGCCCCCGTGGCACCGGTCGTACCCGTAGCGCCAGTCGTGCCGGTGGCGCCCGTCGCTCCGGTCGCGCCCGTGGCTCCGGTGGCGCCCGTCGCCCCCGTCGCTCCCGTGTTGCCCTTCGGGCCCTGGGGGCCGGGCGGGCCGGTCGGGCCAGGGGGCCCGGTGGGGCCGGGTGGGCCCGTCGGGCAGTCGTCGTGGCCGCCCAGGGCGGATCTCAGGGCGCGGGGGGCCTCGTCCTCGGCCCGGAGCACGGCGCGGATCTGCTGGTCCACGTAGCCCTGGAAGTCACCCGCCCGGTCACCGTGCGGCGGCGGTCCCTGCTGCTCCCACGGCGGGGGGCCCTCCTCGTGAGGGGGAGGCGGCGGGCCCTCCTCGTGCGGCGGCGGCGGGCCGTCCTCGTGGTGCGGCGGCGGGCCGTCCTGTTCCCAGGGCGGGGGCCCCTCCTCGTGGGGCGGCGGGGGGCCGTCCTCGTGGGGCGGCGGCGGGCCGTCCTCGTGCGGCGGGGGCGGGCAGTCGTCGCCCGTCCGGGCCGCGCCGGCCGTCGTCGGCTCCGGCTTCTCCCACGCCGCGGCCGTCGGCGCCGCGAAGCCCGTGAGGACGAGGGCGACCGAGGTGATCGCTCCGAACCCGCGCCACCCCCGCCGTCGCGGCAGCGGGCCCAGCGGTGACCGCTTGATCCTGGCATCAGGACGCATGCAACAAGCTCCTTCCTCCGCCGGTCGCCGCCCGGCGACGACCGGTCCGAGTGATGTCCTTTGTCGGATCATCGGATCGCGTCTGCGAAGGCTTGACGGTTCCAGAGCACTCCCCACGCCATGGAGTAGCACTGATATCCGAACGGATGCGTACACGATGGCGAATTTCGAGCGGCCCGTCGGCGCGCCGACACCGGGCCTCTCGCGGCCGTCCGTAGGGTCCGCACCCCCGAGAGAGCTCCCCGTCCCCACCGGAAGTGGTGTTGCCGTGCGGCCGTCCATCTGCCTGTGCATGATCGTCAAGAACGAGGCCAAGGTCATCGAGCGCTGCCTCGCCTCCGTCCGCGGCCTCGTGGACACCTGGGTCATCTCCGACACCGGTTCCACCGACGGGACCCAGGAGCTGATCCGTACCGCGCTCGCCGGTGTCCCGGGCGAGCTGCGGGAGGAGCCGTGGGTGGACTTCGGGCACAACCGCAGCCTGAACATCGCCCACGCCCGCGGCCGGGCCGACTACCTCCTCCTGCTCGACGCCGACCACGTCCTCCGGCAGGACGGCCGGCTCCCCGCCGAGCCGGCCGCCGACGCGTACATGCTGCGTCACGAGGGGCACGTGGAGTACCGCATCAAACGGCTGGTCAGGGGCGATCTGCCGTGGCGGTACGAGGGCGTCACCCACGAGTACCTGACGGCCGACCGGGACCACCGCCAGGAGAACCTGGACGCCCTCGTCATCGAGGACCACGCCGACGGCGGCTCGCGCCACGACAAGTTCGAGCGGGACGCCCGCCTCCTGGGCGCCGAGCTCGCGCGGGACCCCGACAACCCCCGTACGGTCTTCTACCTCGCGCAGACCCTGCGCGACATGGGCCGCCCCGACGAGGCCGTGCCCCTCTACGAGCGGCGCGCGGCCATGGGCGGCTGGGGCGAGGAGGTCTACTGCGCCCTGCTCCAGTCCGGCGTCCTGCGGGCCGAGTCGGGCGACTGGCCGGCCGCCATGGACGCCCTCTCGCGGGCCTGGGAGTCCCGGCCGGAGCGCCTGGAGGCCTGCTACGAACTGGCGGCCCGGCTCCGGAAGATGGGCCGCTATCGCGCCGCGCACGCGGTCGTCTCCGCCGTCCTGGACCGGGCGCGGCCCGAGGCGGACCTGCTCTTCGTCCAGCCGTGGGTCTACCGGTGGGGGCTGCTCTTCGAGTATTCGATCAGCGCGTACTGGACCGGCGACCACGCCGCCTCGCTCGCCGCCTGCGACCGGCTGCTCGCGCTGCCCGACCTGCCCGCGTCGTACCGGGAGCAGACCCGGGCCAACCGGGAGTTCGCGATCCGGCGGCTGGTGGAGTCCTCCTCGGCGGCGCACTCCGAGGGCCGGCCGCCCGCGGAGTTCCGGCCCCCGGCCCGGACCCGCGCCCTCGCCTGAGGGCCGGGCCCGGGCCCGGGAGGGGCCACCGGGGTGGTGTGTCAGAGGACCCGGGAGCGGAACTCCATCGCCCTGCGGGCCGTCTCCTCGTCCTCGTACACCTCGCACATGTGGCGGCCGTCCGGGGTCGCCGTGTGCTCGACCTCCCAGAGGCTGACCTCGCTGCCGTCGAGCAGCAGGAACTGGTGCTCGTAGAGGGTGAAGCCGGCGTCCCGGCCGCCCTCGACCGCGCAGGCGCGCCCGAAGGACTGGGTGATGTGGTGGGCGAAGGAGAGGCGGAGCCGTCGGGCGGTCTCCTCGCCCGGCCGGTCCGCGTTCTCCGCGCGGCGCAGGACGCGGCGGGCGTGGTCGGCCGAGTTGTCCGGCACGTACATCCGCGGCTGGGCCGGTATGGGGCGGGCGAGGAGGGTGCTGAGGAGGGCGATGTCGTCCTCGTCGTCCTCGTCGAGCGGGCGGCCGTCGGTGCGCTCGATCGTCCAGCCGGTCAGCGGTTCGACGGGCAGCCGGGAGGCGGCGAGCCGGGCCTCCGACTCCTCCCGGTACAGCTCGTGCTGGTCGGTGCCGTCCCGCCCGGCGTTGTGCGTGAGCTCCCAGAGGCTGACGGCGCTGCCGTCGGCGAGGAGGTACGTGTGCCGGTGGGTGCTGCGCCGGAGCGACGCGCTGTGGTGGGAGGAGTGCAGAGCGGTGGAGTGGGCGAGCGCCGTGCCGAGGCGCTCGACGAGGGAATCGGGCAGGTCGAAGGAGTTGAGCGCCCTGCCGAGGAGCAGTGCGAGGTGTGCCTCGGTCGTCTCCGTGGTCTCGGTCGTCTCGCTCGTCTCGGTCGGATCGTGGGAATCCCGCGGATCATTCAAGAGGGTCTCCAGGCCAGGCCGTCGCCGCTTGTCACTTGGTGCTTGCACAACGTAGTGCCTGGGTCTGACATCGCGTCCAGCGTTCCGGAAAACGGGGGCTTCGGGCGGAAGGTTTCCGCCGGGTAAAGCTGACCAAGCCTCAACTTCCTTTTCCTTACCGGGAGTACGGCTCCGCTTCGGCCCCGTAGAGCTCCCGGTACGAGGGAAAGTCGCCGCCCGGCCCGCGCTGCCCGCCCGGTGCCGCGAGCAGGGCCCGGACGATCGCCCGGGTCACGAGGTCCGCCCCGGCGGCGAGGATCTCGTTCAGGGCGAGCGGGCCCGGAGCCTCCGGGAGGTCGCGGCGGCCGGTGGCGACCGCGAAGACCGTGTCGCCGTCGTTCATCAGGTGCACCGGCCGCACGGCGCGCGCGATGCCGTCGTGCGCCGTACCCGCGACCTTCTGCGCCTGCGCGCGCGTCAGCACGGCGTCCGTCGCGACGACGGCGAGCGTCGTGTTCAGCGGGGGCCGGGTGCTCGCCGCGCGGGCCTCCGCGAGCCGCCGTACCGCCGCCGCGTGCACGGCCTCCGCCGGGGCGCCCGACCGGCCGTCCTCGTACCAGGCGCCGTACGGGACGCCGGTCGCCGGGTCGACCGCCGAACCGGCCGCGTTCAGGACGACGAGCGCGCCGACCGTGATCCCCGAGCCCAGGACGGCGCTCGCCGTCCCCACCCCGCCCCGCAGCCCGCCGGCCACGGCCCCGGTGCCCGCGCCGACCGCGCCCGTCGCCACGCGCGCGTGGTCCCCGCTCGCGTACGCCGCCTCGACGGCGGCCCGGCCCGTCGCCGCGTCCGGCCGGGCGGCGAAGTCGCCACCGCGCCCCAGGTCGAACACGCAGGCCGCCGGCACCACCGGCACCACATGCGCCGGATCGGGCCCGACCCGCACGCCCCGCCGCCGCTCCTCCAGCCAGGCCATGACCCCGGCGGCGGAGTCGAGCCCGTACGCGCTGCCGCCGGTGAGGACGACGGCGTCGATCCGCTGCACCACGTTCCGGGGATCGAGCGCGTCCGTCTCCCGCGTCCCCGGCCCGCCGCCCCGCACGTCCACGGCGGCGACCATCCCGCCCTCGGGCGCGAGCACGACGGTGGTCCCCGTCAGCGCCCCCACCCGCTCCACGCGCGCGTGCCCCACCCGTATCCCGGCGACGTCGGTGACCCCGTCACCCACCCCCGCCCCACTCACCCGTCCACCCTGTCTCATCCCCCCTGCCTACCACGCCCCGCCCCACCCCGCCCGTGCCCGCGTCACGCCCGCCGGAGCAGCGCACCCACCTCCGCGGCGACCGCCCGGCCGTCCACGGGCGCGCCGGTGTCGACGACCACCACCGGCCCCCCGGCCCCCAACGGCCCGGGCCGCGCCGCCCACCCGGCGATCCGCTCCCGCAGCGCCTCGGGCGTCAGCTCCCGGTCGAGATGCCCGGGGTGCCGCTCGCGCGCCCGGAACCGCTCGGCGACGACCTCGACGTCACAGGCGCAGTGCACCTCGACGAGCCGCCCGCCGAGCGACCGGAGCCGCGCGGGCGAACTGTCCCGGTGCCACCAGTTCACGAGCACCGCCCGCCCCGCGTCGGCGGCCAGCGCGTACAGCACACCGTCCGCCGCCCGGCTCAGCCGATGCCGCCACGCCTGGTCGCCGACGCCGAGCGAGTCGTACAGGGACTCCAGAACGACGTCCTTGTCGACCAGCGGAAACCCGAGCTCCGCCGCGAGCCCGCGCGCCAGCGTGGTCTTCCCGCTGGCGGGCAGCCCGGAGACGACCACGAAGACCCGGTCGGTCACGCGAGGGACTCGTCGGTGTCCCGGTTGCCCGTGCGGGTCGTCAGGGTCACGCCGACGGCGACCGCCGCCGCGGCCGCGAGGCCGGCGGCGAGGACTGCCCAGCGGCCCGCGAAGGTGCACAGGAGGATCGCGAGGGAGGCGCCGGGGAGGACGAGTTGCTGGGCGATGCCGACCTTGAAGTAGCGGGCGTGGAGCAGCCAGACGGAGAGGAGGAAGACGGCCGACGGGATCGTCACGGCGGCCGAGGCGGCGAGGCGGGAGATGTGGGCCTCGCCCACCGCCTGTTCGACGGCGATCTCCAGGCCCGCGCCGACGGCGGCGGCCGAGGTGAAGATGACGTAGTGGCCGTAGCCCCACAGGAAGCCCTGGCGGCTCGACGTCAGCCGGTCGTGGGCGGGGACGACGAAGTAGATCCACCAGGCGGCGAAGACGATCAGGAGGCCGCCGGCGGCGATCGGCAGGAGCTCGTCGAGCGCGTCGTGCTCGATGATCCCGGACTTCACGGCGACGGTCGCGGCGGCGACGGTCTCGCCGAGCACGATGATCGTGAACAGGCCGTACCGCTCGGCGATGTGGTGCGGGTGCCAGGTGCTGGGCGCGTCCTTCTCCGCGTACAGGGGGACGGCCATCTCGGCCAGCGCCATCACGAGGAAGATCCAGGGGCGGGCCGGCTCGGGGGCGAGGACGAGGGCGAGCCAGCCGAGCTGCACGGTCAGGACACCGAACGCGTACCGCCGGCACATGGTCCGTTCGGCCGGGTCGGTCGCGTGGTGGGCGGCGCGGAGCCACTGGGAGGCGAGGGCGATCCGCATGACGACGTAGCCGATGTAGACGACCAGGAAGTCGTGCTCCTCGAAGGCGCGCGAGACACCGGCGGCGAGGACGAGGACGCCCGCGATCTGCACGAGGGTGACGACCCGGTAGAGCACGTCGTCGTTGTCGTACGCCGAGGCGAACCACGTGAAGTTCATCCACGCCCACCAGATGGCGAAGAAGACCATCGCGTAGTTGACGACCCCCTCGCCCGCGTGGCCCTCCGCGACCGCGTGGACGAGTTCGGCGCCGGCCTGGGCGACGGCGACGACGAAACAGAGGTCGAAGAAGAGCTCCAGGGAGGTCGCGGTCCGGTGCGCCTCCTGGCGGGAGCGTGCGGTGAGGGGGAGGAGGGGTGGCGTCATCCGAGGGGTCGTCATCACCCCAGGAGATCAGAGGGGGTGGGGTGTTCCGCAAACGGCGGACGGAGTGCCTCCAGGGCCACCCGTTCGGATGCCTGTACGGGAAAGGGGTGGGTAGGGGGTGGGGCGAGGTCGGGCGCGGGGCCTCAGGCCGCCGCTCGGTCCCACACCACCGGTGCCGCCGCCGCCCGCGTGTACCGGCCCGCCACGAGCCCCGCCATCCTCGGGTGGTCCGCGAGCGGTTCCCCGACCGCCCACACGTCCGGTACCTCCGCGAGCGCGTGCGTGAAGCGGCCCGGGGCCAGGAGGTGGGCGGCGACGGCGACGCGGCGGAAGCCGCAGGCGTGGAGCCGGGCGACCGCCTCGCCCGGGGTCGGCTCGCTCGCCGAGCAGTACGCGGCGGTCACCGGGACCGGAAGGAGCGTGCCGAGCTGCCGGACCGCCGTCAGGGTGCCGTCGTTGCCGCCGGGCCGCGAGGAGCCCGCGCCCGCGACGACGACCGCGTCGGCCGGGCCGCCCGCCGCCCGTTCGGCGGCCCGCAGCCGGTCGTACAGGGCGAGCGCCACCGCGTGTTCGCCGCTGAGCCCGCGGGTGACGGCGCAGTCGAAGTGGCGGGCGACGGACGGGATGTCGACCGTGCGGTGGTAGCCGTCGCCGAGCAGCAGCGGGACGACGACCGCGCCGGGCCGGTCCGCGAGGACGTACGGGAGGGAGGGTGTCTGGTGGTCGAGGTGGCCGACGGCGACGGGCGCCCCGGTCAGCCCGCGGACCCGCTCGGCGAGCCGCTCGACGGTCGCGCCCGCCTCGGGGACGGCGCTGCCGTGCACGGCCAGGACCAGGTCTCGTGCCTGAAGCATCCCTGCCATCTGTCTCTACCTCCGTCTGCCCCCAGAAGTACGGCGGGCCATCGGCGGCGGTGTCGTGCGCCGCCGGTGGCCTCGCTCTCCCCACGCTAGGCCCGCCCCCGCCCCCGTACCACCGCCGTTGGGCCCCGGCGGCAGGGCCACAAGTCCCCGGTTCTCGGGTCCTTCTCGCCCCGACACGCCCCTACCGGGCGCCTACGGTCGGAAAGGAATCCCCGCCAGCAGCACCACCAGCCCCCGCGACCCCCACGGAGCCCGTCATGGCCGCCCAGCGGACCCAGTCCCTCGTCCTCATCGGCCACGGCATGGTCGGCCACCGGCTCCTGGAGGCACTGGCCGAGCGCGGCGCGCTCGCCGATCCGGCCGTTCCCGACGGTCCCGGCTGGCAGGTCACCGTTCTCGCGGAGGAGGACGTCCCGGCGTACGACCGGGTCCACCTCTCCTCCGTCTTCAGCGGCACCGAGCCCAACCAACTGGGCCTGTCGACCCCCGAGTTCCTCGCCGGGCACGGCATCGACCTGCGGCTCGGCGACCCTGCCGAGCACGTCGACACGACGGCCAGGACGGTCACGACGACCTCCGGCGCGGTCGTCGCCTACGACGCCCTCGTCCTCGCCACCGGCTCGTACCCCTTCGTGCCGCCGATCCCCGGCGCCGACGCGGCGGGCTGCTTCACGTACCGCACGCTGTACGACGTCGACGCCCTCACCTCGTACGCCGCCGAGGGTGCCCGTACCGGCGTCGTCATCGGCGGCGGGCTCCTCGGCCTGGAGGCCGCCGGCGCGCTCCGTACCCTCGGACTCGCCACGCACGTCGTCGAGTTCGCGCCCCGCCTCATGCCCCTCCAGGTCGACGACGGCGGCGCGGCCGCCCTGCGCTCCACCATCGAGTCGATGGGCGTGGCCGTGCACACCGGCGTCGGCGCCGCCGAGGTCGAGACGGACGCCGAGGGGAAGGCGACCCGGCTCAAGCTGTCGAGCGGCGAGCGGCTCCCCGCCGACGTCGTCGTCTTCTCCGCCGGGGTGCGGCCGCGCGACCGGCTCGCCCGCGAGGCGGGGCTCGGGGTCGGCGACCGCGGGGGAGTGGCGGTCGACGAGCGCTGCCGGACGACCGACCCGTACGTGTACGCCATCGGCGAGTGCGCGCAGACGGCCGACGGCCGGGTGTACGGGCTCGTCGCCCCCGGCTACCAGATGGCGGAGGCCGTCGCGGACCAGCTCGCGGGCGAGGGGACGACCGTTTTCACCGGCGCCGACACCTCGACCAAGCTGAAGCTGATGGGCGCGGACGTGGCCTCCTTCGGCGACCCGTTCGCGGACGGCCGCGACGGCGGCCCGCGCGCCACCGAGATCGTCTTCTCGGACGGCCGCGAGGGCGTCTACAAGAAGCTGCTCCTCGGCCCCGACGGGCAGCTCCTCGGCGGCATCCTGGTCGGCGACGCCGACGCGTACGGCTCCCTCAAGCCGCACGCGGGCACGGGCAGCAAGCTGCCCGCCCCGCCCGAGGCCTTCCTCCTCCCCGCCGGCGGGGCCGAGCTGCCCGGCGCGGACACCCTCCCCGACGACGCCGTCGTCTGCTCCTGCCACAACGTGACCAAGGGCGCGGTCGCGGCGGCGATCACCGAGCTCGGCCTGGTCGACATCGGCGGCGTCAAGCGCTGCACCAAGGCGGGCACGGGCTGCGGCGGCTGCGTGAACACGCTCCAGGCGGTCCTGGACGCGGCCGGCGTGGAGAAGGCGCGGGGCCTGTGCGAGCACTTCCCGACGCTGTCCCGGCCCGAGGTCTACGAGCTGATCCGCACCGAGCGGATCCGTTCCTTCACCGAGCTGATGGAGGCCCATGGCTCGGGCGGCTCCGGCTGCACCGTCTGCAAGCCCGTCGTCGCCAACGTCCTCGGCACCCTCGCCCCCGAACTCGGCCTGACGCACGTCCTGGAGGGCGAGCAGGCCGCGCTCCAGGACTCCAACGACCTCTTCCTCGCCAACCTCCAGAAGGACGGCACCTACTCGGTCGTCCCGCGCGTCCCCGGCGGTGAGATCACCGCCGAGCAGCTCATCGTGATCGGCGAGGTGGCCCGCGACCACGGCCTCTACAGCAAGATCACCGGCGGTCAGCGGATCGACCTCTTCGGCGCGCGGAAGGAGGAGCTGCCGGTCATCTGGCGGCGGCTGATCGCCGCCGGGTTCGAGTCCGGGCAGGCGTACGGCAAGTCGCTGCGGACGGTGAAGTCCTGCGTCGGGTCGAAGTTCTGCCGCTTCGGGCAGGGCGACTCGGTGCAGCTCGCGATCGACCTGGAGCTCCGCTACCGGGGCCTGCGCGCCCCGCACAAGATCAAGGGCGGCGTCTCCGGCTGCCTGCGCGAGTGCGCGGAGGCCCGCGGGAAGGACATCGGCGTCATCGCGACCGCCGGCGGCTGGAACCTGTACGTCGGCGGCAACGGCGGCACCAACCCCCGCCACGCCGAACTCCTCGCCTCCGACCTGTCGGCCGCCGAGCTGTTCGCGCTGATCGACCGGTACCTCATGTACTACATCCGGACGGGCGAGCGCCTGGAGCGCACCTCGGCCTGGACGGAGCGGCTCGACGGCGGCCTCGACCACCTGAAGGAGGTCCTGGTCGAGGACTCCCTCGGGATCTGCGCCGAGCTGGAGGCGCAGATGGAGCGGCACGTGGCCGCGTACCGCGACGAGTGGCAGGCCGTCCTCGACGACCCGGAGGCGCTGGCCCGCTTCGAGCCGCACGTGGCCGGGGTCGAGTTCCTGGAGCCGGGGCGCGGCCGGGCCGCCGTCCTCGCGGACGGGACCGAGGCGGCGCTGTTCCGGGACGGGGACGGGACGGTGTACGCGGTGGGCAACCGGGACCCGTTCTCGGGCACCGACGTGATGGCGAACGGGATCATGGGCAGCCGGGACGGGGTGCCGGTGGTGGCCTCGCCGATGCACAAGCAGGAGTTCGACCTGCGGACCGGGGCGTGCCTGGACGACCCGGAGGTGTCGCTTCCGGTGCTGCCGGTTCCCGAGGTGCCCTCCGCGCGGGGCTGACAGGACCTTTGTCACGACGGGCGGGCCGACCTTGGCCCGCCCGTTCGGCGACCATCGGCACTCACGCACCCCTTATGCCGCACCGCAGCCTGGAAGAGCAGGAAAAAGTCTGCGAAGAACAGTCTGCGAAAAAGGCAGGGAAGCGCCATGAGTTCCGTAGTCCCCACTACCCAGGACGGCAGAAAGACGGGCGGGCCGGCTCCGTCGTACGACACGGAGCAGTACCGCCCCGGAAAGGCGATCACCGACTGGGAGCCCGAGAACGAGCTCTTCTGGAAGTCGATCGGCAAGAAGGTCGCCACCCGCAACCTGTGGATCGCGGTCCCCGCGCTGCTCGTGGCGTTCGTCGTCTGGCAGGTCTGGTCGGTCACCGCGACCAACCTGAAGGACGTCGGCTTCGGCTTCTCCACCTCGCAGCTGTTCTGGCTGACGGCCATTCCCGGTCTGACCGGCGGCACGGCCCGGATCTTCTACACCTTCCTCGGCCCGATGGTCGGCCAGCGCCGCTTCACCGCGCTGTCGACGGTCGTCCTGATCGTGCCGCTGATCTGGCTCGGCATCGCGATCCAGGACCCGACCACCCCGTACGGCGTGATGGTCGCCATCGCGGCCCTCTGCGGCATCGGCGGCGCGAACTTCGCCTCCTCCCTCGCCAACATCGGCTTCTTCTTCCCGAAGGCGAAGAAGGGCAGCGCGACCGGCATCAACGGCGGTCTCGGCAACCTCGGCGTCTCGGTCGTCCAGCTGCTGACCCCGATCGTCATCACCTGGTCGACCATCGCGATCGGCTCGGCCCAGCACAAGGCCGACGGCACCCCGGTCTACCTGCAGAACGCGGCCTTCCTCTGGGTGCCGGTCCTGCTCGTCCTCGCGGCCCTCGCCTGGTTCGGCCAGAACGACCTGAAGGTCGCCTCGACCCCCTTCAGCCAGCAGAAGATCATCTTCAAGCGCAAGCACAACTGGCTGATGACCTGGCTCTACGTCGGCACCTTCGGCTCCTTCATCGGCTTCGCCGCCGCGCTGCCGATGCTCATCAAGACCACGTTCCCGGACTACTCCGTCGCCACCTACGCCTGGATGGGCCCGGCCGTCGGCGCCCTCGCCCGCTGGGGCGGCGGCTGGATCGCGGACAAGTGGGGCGGCGCCCGGGTCACGATCCTGTCCTTCGTGGGCATGGCCGTCTCCATCATCGGCGTGATCAACTTCCTGCCCTCGGGCGGTGACGGCGGCTCGTTCTACGGCTTCTTCTTCTGCTTCCTCGCCGCGTTCTTCTTCTCCGGAATCGGCAACGGCTCGACCTTCCGGCAGATCCCGGTCATCTTCCGCGGGACCCACCTCAAGGGCCTGGAGGAAGGCACCCCGGAATACGCCAAGGCGCTGAAGCAGGCGGAAATGGAGTCCGGTGCCGTCACCGGCTTCACCTCGGCCATCGCGGCCTACGGCTTCTTCTTCATCCCGGCCCTCTTCGGCTCGGTGGCCGTGACCAGCGCGATGTGGGGATTCGTCGCCTTCTACGTCAGCTGCATGGTCGTGACCTGGTGGTTCTACGCCCGCAAGAGCGCCGAGGCGCCCAGCTGATCCCCCGCTGATCCCTGTACCACCGCGCTCCCGGAAGGCCCCGCCACGGCGGGGTCTTCCGGCGTTCCCGTAAAGGGACCAAAGGCCGTCGACCGGTGACCAATGCCGACCCAGATGATCGATCAAAGGGGGTGAAATGGAGATAAGCAACGACGCGATCGAATGATTCGAAGAAGGCGGTGCGGGACGTGACTGCTACCCCGGCTGAGGCCACCGTGAACGAGCGGGCCTGGAAGAACTTCAAGGGCGGCCTGTGGCGCGACGCCATCGACGTCCGCGACTTCATCCAGCAGAACTACACCCCGTACGAGGGCGACGACACGTTCCTCGCCGGCCCCACCGAGCGGACCACCGCCGTGTGGAAGGCCATCACGGACAAGTTCCCCGAGGAGCGCGCGAAGGGCGTCTACGACGTCTCGTACGACATCCCCTCGACGATCACCGCCCACGCCCCCGGCTACATCGACCGCGACAAGGACCTCGTCGTCGGCCTCCAGACCGACGCCCCGCTGAAGCGCGCGATCATGCCGTACGGCGGCTGGCGCATGGTCGCCGGCGCCCTGGAGACCTACGGCTACCCGGTCTCCGAGGAGCTGGAGAAGGTCTTCACCGAGTACCGCAAGACCCACAACGCCGGTGTCTTCGACGCGTACACCCCCGAGATCCGCGCCGCCCGCAAGGCCGGCATCGTCACCGGTCTCCCGGACGCCTACGGCCGAGGCCGCATCATCGGCGACTACCGCCGCGTCGCGCTCTACGGCGTCGACCGCCTCATCGAGGTGAAGAAGGAGGAGAAGGAGGAGCTCAACTCCCTCCCCGCCGGCAACCGCTCCCTCGAAGAGACGATCCGCCTCCGCGAGGAGCTCTCGGAGCAGATCCGCGCGCTCGGCGAGCTCAAGGCGATGGCGCAGTCCTACGGCTACGACATCTCCGGCCCGGCCACCACCGGCCGCGAGGCCATCCAGTGGCTGTACTTCGCCTACCTGGCCGCCGTGAAGGAGCAGAACGGCGCCGCGATGTCCCTCGGCCGGACGTCCACCTTCATCGACGTCTTCCTCCAGCGCGACATCGAGGCCGGTCTGCTCGACGAGACCCAGGCCCAGGAGCTCGTCGACGACTTCATCATCAAGCTCCGCATCGTCCGCTTCCTGCGCACCCCCGAGTACGACGAGCTGTTCTCCGGCGACCCGACCTGGGTCACCGAGTCCATCGCCGGCATGGGCGAGGACGGCCGTCCGCTGGTCACCAAGACCTCCTTCCGCTACCTCCAGACCCTCTACAACCTCGGCCCGGCCCCCGAGCCGAACATGACGGTCTTCTGGTCGCCGCAGCTGCCCCAGGGCTTCAAGGAGTTCTGCGCCAAGGTCTCCATCGACACCTCCTCCGTGCAGTACGAGTCGGACGAGCTGATGCGCCCGCGCTTCGGCGACGACACCGCCATCGCCTGCTGCGTCTCCGCGATGCCGGTCGGCAAGCAGATGCAGTTCTTCGGCGCCCGCGTGAACCTCGCCAAGACGCTCCTGTACGCGATCAACGGCGGCCGCGACGAGAAGTCCGGCGCCCAGGTCGGCCCGTCCACCGGCGCCCTCACCGCCGAGGTCCTCGACTACGACGAGGTCATGGCGAAGTTCGACGAGCAGATGGAGTGGCTCGCCGACGTCTACGTCCACGCGCTGAACGTCATCCACTACATGCACGACCGGTACGCGTACGAGCGCATCGAGATGGCGCTCCACGACCGCGACGTGCGCCGCACCATGGCCTGCGGCATCGCCGGCCTCTCGGTCGCCGCCGACTCCCTCGCCGCCATCAAGTACGCCAAGGTCAGCCCCGTCCGTGACGAGACCGGTCTCGCGACCGACTACCTCATCGACGGCGAGTACCCCGCGTACGGCAACAACGACGAGCGCGTCGACGAGATCGCGGTCTGGCTGGTCGAGGAGTTCATGCGGAAGGTCCGCAAGCACCCCACGTACCGCAACGCCGAGCACACCCAGTCCGTCCTGACGATCACCTCCAACGTCGTCTACGGCAAGAAGACCGGCAACACCCCCGACGGCCGCCGCGCCGGCGAGCCCTTCTCCCCGGGCGCCAACCCGATGAACGGCCGCGACAGCCACGGCTACGTCGCCTCGGCGATGTCGGTCGCCAAGCTCCCGTACGAGGACGCGGAGGACGGCATCTCGCTGACCAACACCGTCACCCCCGACGGCCTGGGCCGCACCCCCGAGGAGCGGATCAAGAACCTGGCGGGCGTCCTCGACGGCTACATGGCCAGCGACGGCTTCCACATGAACGTCAACGTCCTCAACCGCGACGTGCTGATGGACGCCATGGAGCACCCGGAGAACTACCCGCAGCTGACCATCCGGGTCTCCGGATACGCGGTGAACTTCGTCCGGCTGACCCGCGAGCAGCAGCTCGACGTCCTGAACCGCACCTTCCACGGCTCGCTCTGAGCCACTGACCCGCGCGACCCCGGGGCTCTGCCTCTTCACCCTCACCGGGCCCCGGGGCCGCGCGACCCCCTTCAGCCCCACCCCCTTCAGCCCCCACCCCCCTCCTCCAACGAGGCACCGCCATGACGACACTCCTCGGCCCCGACATCCCGGTCCGGCCCGTCACCCCGGCCGCAGCGGCGACCCAGCGCCCCTCCGAGGGCTCGGTCCACTCCTGGGACCTGTCGACCGGCGTCGACGGCCCCGGCACCCGCTTCGTCACCTTCCTCTCCGGCTGCCCGCTGACCTGCCTGTACTGCCACAACCCCGACACGATGAAGATGCGGAACGGCAAGCGCACCTCCGCCGACGACGTCATCGCCGAGGCCCGCAAGTACGTCCGGTTCATCTCCGCCTCGGGCGGCGGCGCCACCGTCTCCGGCGGCGAGCCCCTCCTCCAGCCCGTCTTCACCGGCGAGCTGCTGCACCGCATGAAGCACGAGCTCGGCCTCCACACGGCCCTCGACACCTCGGGCTTCCTGGGCGCCCGCGCCACCGACGCCCTGCTGCGCGACACCGACCTGGTCCTCCTCGACATCAAGTCCTGGGACCCGGAGACGTACAAGAAGGTGACCGGCCGCCCGCTCCAACCGACCCTGGACTTCGCCCGGCGTCTGGCCGACCTCGGCCAGGAGGTCCACGTCCGCTTCGTGCTCGTCCCCGGCCTCACCGACGACCCCGCCAACGTCGAGGGCGTCGCCGCCTTCGCCGCCGGGCTCGGCAACGTCTCCCGCGTGGACATCCTCCCCTTCCACAAGCTCGGCGAGGCGAAGTGGCAGGCCCTCGACAAGCCGTTCACGCTGCACGACACCCCCTCCCCGACGCCCGAGCAGGTCGCCGAGGCCCGTGAGCTCTTCCGCTCCCACGGCCTGAACGCGATCTGACGGCCCCGCCGGCGACGCGCTCACCCCGACGCCCTGCAAAACGGGACGAAGTAGGGTGTACCGCCTTACCGTGGCCGCGTGACCGAGCCACCGAAGACAGCCGAGCCGAGCCCCACCCCGGGAGACGCGGCACCAGCAGAACCCACCGGCCGCGCGCCGCAGAGCCCCGCCGCCGTGCGCCGACGCGCCACGGCGGTCGGCGCCCTCGTCTCCCTCCTCCTGATCCTCGCGATCGTCTTCGGAAGCCGCCTGCTCCGCGACTTCGACTCGGCCCTCCTCCCGTACGCCGTGGCCACGGTCTTCCTCGCCTTCGGCGTCGCCTACCGCTACACCGTCTGGATCTCCGCCCCCGGCGCCCGGCGCCTCTTCAAGCAGGGCTGGCGCTCCTTCTTCTCCGCCGCGAACTTCCGCAAGGCCCCCACCGCCCTGCCGAAGATGATCGCCACCTACCTCGGCTTCCAGAAGTTCCTCGGCGCCCGCTCGCACGCCCGCTGGGCCGCCCACCAGCTCGTCTTCTGGGGCTGTCTGCTCGCCGCCGCGATCACCTTCCCCCTCACCTGGGGCTGGTTCACCTTCACCTCCTCCACCGGCTCGGGCCCCGGCTACGAGATGCGGATCTGGGGCTTCAAGGTCCTCGGCTTCGACTCGCTCAGCGTCTTCGGCTGGATCATGTTCCACGGCCTGGACATCGCCGCCGTCCTCGTCATCGCCGGCGCCTGCTACTTCCTGTGGCGCCGCATGAAGGACCGCGGCGCCATCACCGGCCAGCGCTTCGCCTACGACCTGATGCCGCTGATCTGCCTGATCGTCATCTCCGTGACGGGTCTGCTGCTGACCTTCTCGTCGATCTTCCTGCACGGCGGCGGATACGAGTTCCTCGCCGTCCTGCACATGGTCTCCGTGGTCTTCACCCTCATCTACATCCCCTTCGGGAAGTTCTTCCACATCGTCCAGCGGCCCGCCGCCGTCGGCATGCAGCTCTTCAAGTACACCTCCCGCCGCAAGGGCGAGGAGGACGAGGTGCTCGCCTGCCGCCGCTGCCACGAGCCCATCGACACCCCCGCCTACGTCGAGAACCTCCAGGGCACCATGCGCGACCTCGACCTCGGCTTCGACGAGTGGGCCGAGTACTGCCCCCGCTGCAAGCGCGTCCTGCGTGGCAACGCCTACCTCGACCACGTGAAGAAGGGCTTCAAGTGACCGCGACCGACCCCGCGACCACCTCCGGCCGGCCGCTGCCGCTCGACCCCTCGCTCGCCCCGCCCGGCACCCGCCAGTTCCGCGACGCCGGCGGCATCCCCGCCGACCGCTGGCACGCCGACCAGAACGGCGAGACGCTCGTCCCCACCCACTGCTGCTTCTGCGGCGTCCAGTGCGGCATGTACCTCCGCGTCGACCGCGGCGGCAAGGTCTTCGGCGTCGAGCCCCGCAACCACGACATCAACCGCATGCGGCTCTGCCCCAAGGGCATCAACGCCTACCAGCAGGTCAACCACCCCGACCGGCTCACCGCCCCCCTCATGCGCCGGAACCGCGACGAGGAGTTCCGCGAGGTCAGCTGGGAGGAGGCCCTCGACCACACCGTCGCCGAGATCCGCCGCATCCAGGCCGAGAACGGCAACGACGCCTTCGGGCTCCTCGGCGGGGCCAGCCTCTTCTCCGAGAAGACCTACCTCGTCGGCAAGTTCGCCCGCGTCGCCCTCAAGTCGAAGCACGTCGACTACAACGGCCGTCTCTGCATGGTCTCCGCCGCCGGAGCCAACAAGCTCTCCTTCGGCATCGACCGCGCCGGCAACCCCTTCTCCGACATCCTCCTCACCGACTGCCTCCTCATCGCCGGATCCAACGTCGGCGAGTGCTTCCCCGTCATGACCCAGTACCTCTGGGGAGCCCGCGACCGGGGCGCCACCCTCATCGTCGTCGACCCCCGCGAGACCGCCATCGCGCGCACCGCCGACGTCCACGTCGCCCTCAAGCCCGGCACCGACTCCGCCTTCTTCAACGCCGTCCTGCACGTCGTCGTCGCCGAGGGCCTCACCGACGAGGCCTACCTCGCCGCCCACACCACCGGCTGGGAGGAGGTCAAGAGGACCGTCGCCGACTACCCGCCGTCCCGCTCCGCCGCCATCTGCGGCGTCCCCGAGGAACAGATCGTGCAGGTCGCCCGCATGTTCGCCGGCGCCGGCAAGGCCATGGCCTGGCACGCCCGAGGAGTCGAGCACCACTCCCAGGGCGTCGAGAACTGCCTCACGATCATCAACCTCTGCGTCGCCACCGGGAACATCGGCAAGCCCGGCGCCGGCTACGGCACCATCACCGGCCAGGGCAACGGTCAGGGCGGCCGCGAACACGGCCAGAAGTCCGACATGCTCCCCGGCGGCCGGGCCATCTCCAACCCGGAGCACCGCCGCCAGATCTGCGAGATCTGGGGCATCGACGAGGCCGAACTCCCCCTCGCCGGCACCTCCATGATGGAGATGGTCTGGCAGATGCAACGCCAGGAGATCCGCGGCCTCATCGGCATCTGCAACAACCCCTTCGTCTCCCTCCCGAACTACGCCACCGTCAAGGACGGCTACGACACCCTCGAATTCCACGCCCAGTTCGACTTCTTCCTCTCCGAGACCGCCGCCAACGCCCACGTCGTCTTCCCCGTCACCGTCTGGGCCGAGGACGAGGGCGTCATGGCCAACGCCGAGGCCCGCGTCGTCAAGCACAACAAGGCGCAGGAACCCCCGGCCGGCGTCCGCACCGACACCTGGGTCATGTGCGAACTCGCCAAACGGCTCGGCGTCGCCGACAAGTTCGCCTTCGCGGACTCCCGCGCCGTCTTCGAGGAACTCCGCGTCGCCTCCGCCGGCACGGTCAACGACTACTACGGCATCACCTACGAGCGGCTGGAGGAGACCGGCGGCATCTCCTGGCCCTGCCCCTCCACCGAACACCCCGGCACCCCCCGCCTCTTCGAGGACGGCAGGACCTACCACCCCGACGGCAAGATCCACATGCAGGTCGTCGAATGGCACCCGCCGATGGACCCGTACAGCGAGGAGTACCCCCTCTCGCTCACCACCGGCCGCACCGTCGCCCACTTCCTCTCCGGCAATCAGACCCGCCGCCTGGGCGCCCTCGTCGAACAGACCCCCCGTCCCTGGGTCGAGGTCCACCCCTCCCACGGCTTCCGCAACGGCGACCCCGTCCGGGTCGTCACCCGCCGCGGCAGCGAGGTCTTCCCCGCCCTCGTCACCGAGGCCATCCGCCCCGACACCGTCTTCATCCCCTACCACTGGCCCGTCCCCACCTCGGCCAACGCCCTCACCATCGACGCCCTCGACCCCCGCTCCAAGATCCCGGAGTACAAGGTCTGCGCCGCCCGCATCGAGGCCGCCGAACGCGTCGACGAGGTCCCCGCCCCGCCCACCGCCCCCGGACAGCAGGCCTACCCCGAGACCCAGGTCTCCCGACTCGACCCGCTGCCCCCGACCTCCCCCCAGGGCCGCGGCACCGCGGAGAGGAGCTGACCCGCACATGATGGGCCGCACGATCTTCATCGACCCGGGCCGCTGCATCGGCTGCCAGGCCTGCGTCTCCGCCTGCCGCGAATGCGACTCCCACCGCGGCAAGTCGATGATCCACCTCGACTACCCCGACGAGGGCCACTCCGTCGCCTCCCTCCCCACCGTCTGCATGCACTGCGAGGACCCGGTCGCCCCCTGCGCCGAGGTCTGCCCCGCCGACGCGATCCTCGTGACCGCCGACGGCGTCGTGCAGCAGGCCGACACCACCCGCTGCATCGGCTGCGCCAACTGCGTCAACGCCTGCCCCTTCGGCGTCCCCAAGATCGACCTCCAGGCGAAGCTCCAGATGAAGTGCAACCTCTGCTACGACCGCACCGCCTACGGCCTCGCCCCCATGTGCGCCACGGTCTGCCCCACCGGTGCCCTCTTCTACGGAACGCTCGAAGAGCTCCAGGCCGAGCGCCCCGGCGTCCAGGTGGCCGACTCCTTCACCTTCGGCTCGACCACGGTCACCACCGGCGTGGCCATGGTCGTCCCCGCCGACAAGGTCCAGTGGCCGGTCCCCGGCGGCCTCCCCGTCGTCGAGATCAATGGAAGGGATGTCCGTTGAGCGTCACCGATCCCCAGCCGCCGGCACCGGACCCCGGCACCGACGCGGCGCAGTCGGCACTCCGGGACCGGATCGCCGCCGACTCCCTCACCAGCCGCCGCGACTACCTGCGGATCGTCGCCACCGTCTCCGGCGGCCTCGCCGTCGGCGGCGTCGCCGTCGCCTCCGGCATCCTCCACCGCCACGGTGACAGCGACGGCGCACCCGAACCGAAGAGGATCGCCGACGCGATCGAACCGGGCCAGTCCCTCGCGTTCCGCTATCCGGGTGAGGAGGACCGGGCCATCGCCGTCCGCATGGAGGACGGCACCCTCGCCGGCTACTCCGCCGTCTGCACCCACCTCGCCTGCGCCGTTCTCTGGCGCAAGGAACG
The DNA here is from genome assembly GCF_042264145.1 of Streptomyces sp. NPDC056144. Lineage (NCBI taxonomy): Bacteria > Bacillati > Actinomycetota > Actinomycetes > Kitasatosporales > Streptomycetaceae > Streptomyces > Streptomyces sp. NPDC056144. Next base: position 58,255 of record NZ_JBHJVF010000008.1, read on the forward strand.
CGGCAGCGAGGGCGAGCTGTACTGCCCCTGCCACGAGGGGATCTTCGACGCCCGTACGGGAGAGGTCACCGCAGGACCGCCGCCGCGCGGACTCCCGAAGGTGCTGCTGGTGGAGGAGGTCGACGGCAGCGTCTGGGCCATCGGCACCGCCCGCTCGGGCGAGAGCGCCCGCGAGGGCCTGTGCCGCCAGCTCGACGGAACCCGCCCCGAGCTCGCCGAACGCCTCGGCTGCCCCGGGGCCTCCGCCAAGGCCGAGGCCGAGAGGAGCCGGCGCACATGACCGACACCCCGTTCCCGAGAGACCCCGACGCCCCGGAGCCGCCGGTCCCGGCAGCCCCGGCAGCCCCGGCAGTCTCGTCGGAGAAGGTCCCGGCGGTCTCGCCGGAGAAGACCGCGCCGGCCGCCCCCGCCTACACCCCCGGCAGCGCCCAGGCCCGCCTGAACCGGCCGGTCCACGAGCGCTACCCGCAGATCAGGCCCACCAGCGGCTACGGAGACCCCCGCGTCCGGCACACCGGCCCGGGCCCCGGCGCCGGTACGGAGCAGGAGCCCGAGCGCTCCTCGAAGCTGTCCGCGCGTCTCGCGCTGGCGCTCACGGTCGTCGTCGGCCAGCTCTGGGGACTGACGATCGTGGTGGACGAGTGGATGGCCGGAGACACCGGCACCGCCTGGTGGGGGGCGGGTTTCCTCGTCCTGTCGTTCCTGGTCGTCCTGGGCCTGTGGGCCCTCGATCCGAAGGACCGCTGAGGGCCCCCGGCCGGGCGGGGCCGGGCGGGGGAGCGGGCGTACCCTGAAGGGTATGAGCACCGCCCCCGCCCACGGCCCGCGAGACGCGAAGCCCACGTCCAAGCCGAAGCTCGTCTTCGACGATCCGCTGGACCAGCAGTCCGCGGACGACACGGACCGTGGATGGGGCGAGCGGCCTCCGGCCGGCGGCGACAGCGCCGCCGACCTCGCGCGCTTCCTCGACGAGAAGCCGCCGCACCACCTCTGATCCCGGCCTGGGCCGGTCAGGAGGTGGGGTGCGTCCCCGAACCCGTGCCCGTGCCGGTCCCCGTGCTCGTACCCGAGCCGGAGCCGGAGCCGCCGCGCTGCGCCACGAGGTGGTCGCGGATCTCCTTGAGCACCTCCAGCTCGCTGATCTCCATGGTCTCCGCGACGCCCTCCTTCGCCTTGTCGTGCGCGGCACGCTTGGCGAGGACCTTGGCCATCGGCAGGACCATCAGGAAGTAGACGACGGCCGCGGTGATGATGAAGCTCAGGATCGCGCTGAGGACCAGACCCCACTGGAGCTGGATGCCCTCCATCTCGCCGTTGACCACCTTGCAGGTGCCCTTGACGCAGGACGCGTAACCCTCCAGATCCTTCGTGCCGAAGGCGCCGACGATCGGGTTGATGATCCCCTTGACCACCGAGTTCACGATGTTCGTGAACGCGGCACCGATGACGACCGCCACCGCGAGGTCGATCACGTTTCCGCGCATCAGGAAGGCCTTGAAGCCCTCCAGCACGCTTTCCTTCTTCTCGGCCACCAAGGTGCCTTTCGTTCTCGTCCGTTGCGCTGTGTGCGGAGCCATTACGCCGTGAAGGGCGTGAAGGCGTCCAATCCGTACACACGGGACGGTGACTTGACAGTGAGTCAGTGCGAATCAGCACACCGTCACCGCCAGTCGTGACGTGACACCGGCACCTGCCAGCGTTGCCGCTGTCGACCGCGGAACGGAGAGGACGACGAGCGCCCCTCCATCCGAATGAGTCTCACCCGAGCGCGGAACTTCGGCCACTCGGGCGCCAGTAGCGACCACGCGCGCCTCACCCGCCGCGCCCGTCGGGGAGTTGGAGGCGGCGATCACGTCGACCCGGTCCCCGGGCCGCAGAAGCCGTACGGTCTCGGCGTCCGCGATCCGCACCGGCGCGGTCACGAGCCGCACCGCGACGGGCGGCCGGGCCCGAGGCGGTGAGGCCTCCCGCGAGGGTGGCGCGGCCCCCGACCTCGCACTCCCCGCGGCGAGGGCCAGCAGCGCGCTCGTCAGCGCCAGGAGCAGCACGAGCACGGGCCGGGCCCGCCGCAGCCCCCGCAGCGGGGACCGCCGGCCGCCCACACCCCGTACGGGCTCGAACACGGGCACCACCGTCGCCGTCATCGCCGTCGTCATCACGACACCACCGATCCAGAAGGAGAGAAAGGAGATCCGGGAAGATCTCCGCCCCCACTCTCCCGGCCCGTCCACCTCCCCGCTCCGGCCTGTGGACGACCCACCGCCTGGGGATAACCCGCTCACTCCCAGGGGTGAGGGGCCACACGAAAACACCGAGGGCCCCGTCGCGTGTGCGACGGGGCCCTCGGTGAAGGAACGGGCCGGTCAGGCGGCCGAGGTCGAGCTTCCGGTGCTCGACGACGAAGCGGTGGACGTCGAGGACGACGCGGCCGGCTTCGCATCCGACGACGTCGAGGACGTCGAGGACGAGGACGACGAGGTCGAGGACTTCGACGAAGAGGCCGGCGAGCTGCTGGACGACGAGCCGCGGCTGTCGTTCCGGTAGAAACCGGAGCCCTTGAAGACGATGCCGACGGCCGAGAACACCTTCTTCAGGCGGCCCTTGCAGCTGGGGCACTCGGTCAGCGCGTCATCGGTGAACTTCTGCACCGCCTCGAGGCCTTCGCCGCACTCGGTGCACTGGTACTGGTAGGTCGGCACTGTGACTTCCTCCTGGCACTCACACTCATCGAGTGCTAACGACGTTCCATCTTGACGTATTCCTCGGAATCAGTCCACCGTCACCGGCACGCGGTGACCGACGCCACGTGCCGCGACCCGGCCGGTCTCGCGCGGCTTGAGCCGCGACCGCAGGCTGACGAGGGTGGCGAAGGCGAGCACGGTGGCCGCCATCGGCACGAGGAATCCGGCGCTGGCGCCCTGGGCGTCCGCGAGACGGCCCGCGACCGTCACACCCGCGGCCTGGCCGAGCGCGACCGCGCCGGTGAGCCAGGTGAAGGCCTCGGTACGGGCGGACGCCGGGATCAGGGTCTCGACGATCGTGTAGCCGGTGATCAGGGCCGGGGCGATGCACAGACCCACGACGAGGCCGAGCGCGCCGAGCAGGACCACGGAGTGCGTGGTCCACAGCAGGGAGGCAGCGACCGTGAGGCCGGCGTAGCCGAGGAGCATCCGGCGGCGGGGGCCGATCTTCCAGGCGATGGCGCCGACCGCGATGCCCGCGAGCATGTTGCCGGCGGCGAAGATGCCGTACAGGACGCCGTTGATGCCGGGGTTGCCGATCTCCGTGGAGAAGGCGGTCAGGGAGACCTGCATGCCGCCGAAGACGGCGCCGATGCCGAGGAAGGCGACGATCAGGACGCGGACGCCGGGGACGGAGAGCGCCGAGCGGTGCGGCTCGCTGGTGTGGGCGGCGGAGATGCCGAACGGGGGCTGGGTGGCGCGCTGCGCGGCGAAGAACAGGCCGCCGACGAGGGTGAGGACCGCCTCGGTGATCAGGCCCGCGGCCGGGTGGATGCCGGTGCACAGGGCGGTCGCGAGGACGGGACCGACGACGAAGGTGAACTCGTCCGTGACGGACTCGAAGGCCGCGGCCGTCGACATCAGCGGGGTGCCGTCGAGCTTCGCGGCCCAGCGGGCCCTGACCATCGGTCCGACCTGCGGCACGGAGGCGCCGGTGGGGACCGCGGCCAGGAACAGCGCCCACATCGGGGCGTCGCCGAGGGCGAGCGCCACGAGCAGCGCGACCGAGGCGGTGTGGACGAGGACGCCCGGGACGAGCACGGCGCGCTGGCCGAAGCGGTCGGCGAGCCTGCCGGTCTGCGGGGCGAACAGCGCCATCGAGACGCCGGTGACGGCGGCGACGGCGCCGGCGCTGCCGAAGGATCCGGTGGTGCTCTGGACGAGCAGGACGATGCCGATGGTCAGCATCGCGAAGGGCTGGCGGGCGGCGAAGCCCGGGATCACGAAGGAGAGCGCACCGGGAGTACGCAGGAGCTGCCCGTATCCGGGGCGCTTGCCCGTGGTGTTGACCGTGGACGCCACGGTCCTGGCCTTTCTGCCGCCTGGTAGCGCGCCCCGGCATGGTGGTGCGGGTGTCGCCGAGAGCTGTCCTCATGCGCGTTACTGCGGTAGATACCGGTCCGGCCCCCCTGCGGAGGGGCGCCTCGGCCGCCATACGGTCGCGCCAGCTCTGCGTCAGGCAGAGTTGGTTCGATCAGGTGTTCCTTCATGCTACAGGGAACGCCTGCCTTCTGCCTGGGAAACACCCCCACGCCCGAATTAATGCCTGCGATTAGCGGCTCCCTGCCCCGTCGCGCCGGTGCGACCGGTGCGACGGTGCCCCTTGCCGAACCGCAACTGCGTCCCGCTCGGCTCCGAGGCCGCCGTCGCCCCGCCCGTCCCGAGCCAGCCGGCGAGCTTGCCGCCCTGTCCGACCGCCCGGAGGCGACGCTCCGTGGCGTCCCGTACCGGATCGGTGGCCACGACGAGGAGCTCGTCGCCCTGCCGCAGCACGGTCGCCGGACCCGGCACGAAGCTCTTCTCCTCCCGTACGACCAGGGTGACCGCCGCTCCGGCCGGGAGCCGCAGCTCCGCGACCTCGACGCCGTGCATCCGGGACTGCTCGGGGATGGCGACGGAGAGCAGGTGGCCGCGCAGCCGCTCCAGGGGCGCGGACTCCACGCCGAGGTCGGCCGCCGCCGAGTCCTCGCCGAGCTTCAGCGCCTTCGCGAGCCAGGGCAGGGTCGGGCCCTGGACCAGGGTGTAGACCACGACGAGGACGAAGACGATGTTGAAGATCCGCTCGCTGCCCTCGATCTGCGACACCATCGGAATGGTGGCGAGGATGATGGGCACGGCTCCGCGCAGGCCGGCCCAGGACATGAGGGCCTGCTCCTGCCAGGGGATCTTGAAGGGCAGCAGGCTGACCATGACCTCCATGGGCCGCGCGACCATCGTCAGGACGAGGCCGATGACGACGGCGGGCCAGAAGTCGTGGCCCAGCTCGTGCGGGGTGACGAGCAGGCCGAGCAGGACGAACATGCCGATCTGGGCGATCCAGCCGAGTCCCTCGGCGAAGCCGCGGTTGGCCGGGGCGTGCGGCAGCTTGGCGTTGCCGAGGACCATCGCGGCCAGGTAGACGGCGAGGAAGCCGGAGCCGTGGGCCAGGGCGCCCGCCGCGTACGCGACGACGGCGATGGCCATGACGGCGATCGGGTAGAGGCCGGAGGCGGGCAGGGCGACGTGGCGGAGCCCGTACGCGCCGAGGAAGCCGACGGTGAGGCCGACGGCGACGCCGATGGCGAGCTCCATGGCGATCTTCGCGACCAGGACGTACCAGTCGTCGACCGGTCCGGCCGTGGAGAAGGCCACGACGAGGATGACGACGGGGGCGTCGTTGAAGCCGGACTCGGCTTCCAGGACACCGGTGACCCGGGAGGGCAGCGGCACCTTGCGCAGTACGGAGAAGACCGCGGCGGCGTCGGTGGAGGAGACGACGGCGCCGATGATCAGCGCCTGCTGCCACTCCAGGCCGACGAGGTAGTGGGCGGCGGTGGCGGTGATGCCGACGCTGACGGCGACGCCGACCGTGGAGAGGACGACGGCGGCCGGGAGGGCCGGCTTGATCTCCTTCCACTTCGTGCCGAGACCGCCCTCGGCGAGGATCACGACGAGGGCCGCGTAGCCGATGACCTGCGTGAGCTCGGCGTTGTCGAAGGCGACGTTGCCGATGCCGTCCTGCCCGATCGCGATGCCGATGCCGAGGTAGAGCAGGAGGCTGGGGAGCCCGCTCCGGGAGGAGATCCGCACGGCCGCGACCGCGATGAGCAGCACCAGGGAGCAGATGAGCAGGAGTTCGTTGAGCTGGTGGACAGTCAGTGGCCGATCCTTCCCCTCACGCGCTGCTGGATCGTTCCTCCAGCGGCAGACACTTCGTTACCTTACCTAATCTTTAACGCTTTCTTGACGCTCTCTTTGCCTCCGGGCTGCCCTTCCCCGCTCACCAGTGCGGTTCTCTGCCGTTGATCGGGAGCTCGCTTCCCTGACACCGCGTCCGGGCCCTCCGGACGCTGCGCCTAAGGTTGCTCCCGTACTCCAGGACCACCCTGCCCCTCGAAGGACAGCGATGCCCTCCAACACGACCGCGCCCCCCGGCAAGAAGACCGCCAAGAAGAAAGGGCGGCGCGCCCGCCTGATCCTCGTCGTCCTGGTCCTCGCCCTGGTCGCGGGCATCGGCTTCGGCGGGTACTGGGGAGTCAGCACCGTCCGGGCCTCGTTCCCGCAGACCACGGGCCAGATCAGGCTCGACAGCCTCTCCTCCGACGTCGAGGTCAAGCGCGACGCCAACGGCGTCCCGCAGATCTACGCGGACAACGAGACCGACCTCTTCCGCGCGCAGGGCTACGTCCAGGCGCAGGACCGCTTCTACGAGATGGACGTCCGGCGCCACGTGACCGCCGGCCGCCTCTCCGAGATGTTCGGCGAGAGCCAGGTCGACACCGACGCCTTCCTCCGCACGCTCGGCTGGCGCCGGGTCGCGCAGCAGGAGTACGACAAGGTCCTCGCGCCGGAGACGAAGAAGTACCTCCAGGCGTACGCGGAAGGCGTCAACGCCTACCTGAAGGACCGCGCGCCCGAGGACGTCTCCGTCGAGTACGCGGCCCTCGCGCTCACCAACGACTACGCGATCGAGCCGTGGACCCCGGTCGACTCGGTGGCCTGGCTCAAGGCGATGGCCTGGGACCTGCGCGGCAACATGCAGGACGAGATCGACCGCTCGCTGATGACGAGCCGGCTGAGCGCGAGCCAGATCAAGCAGCTCTACCCCGAGTACCCGTACGCGCTCCACCAGCCGATCCTCGACCAGGGCGCCGTCGACGAGTCGACCGGGCAGTTCGACCCGGCGGCCAAGCCCGGCGAGGCCGACGGCGCGACCACCGGCGACACCCCGGGCACGGGCCCGGGCGGCTCCGGCTCCTCGGGCTCCTCCGGCTCTTCGGGCTCTTCGGGCGTGAGCGCCCAGCTCGGCGCGCTCTCCTCCATGTCCGAGGTCCTGGACTCCATCCCGGCCCTCCTCGGCCCGAACGGCAACGGCATCGGCTCGAACTCCTGGGTCGTCGCCGGGAGGTACACGACCTCCGGCAAGCCGCTCCTCGCCAACGACCCGCACCTCGCGCCCCAGCTGCCGTCCCTCTGGTACCAGATGGGCCTGCACTGCCGCTCGGTCTCGGCCACCTGCCGCTACGACGTCGCCGGCTACACCTTCTCCGGCATGCCCGGCGTGATCATCGGTCACAACGACAAGATCGCCTGGGGTCTCACCAACCTCGGCGCCGACGTCACCGACCTCTACCTGGAGAAGATCGGCCCCGACGGCTACCTCGTCGACGGCAAGGTCAAGCCCTTCACGGTCCGCGAGGAGACCATCAAGGTCGCCGGCGGCGACAGCCGGACGATCACGGTCCGCTCCACCGAGCGCGGCCCGCTGGTCTCCGACCGCTCCGCCGAGCTGGAGAAGGTCGGCCAGAAGGCCCCCGTCGGCAACGCGGCCCCCGACCGCGGCACCGGCTACGGCGTCTCCCTCCAGTGGACCGCCCTCCAGCCGGGCAAGTCGATGGACGCGATCTTCGCCCTCGACCGCGCCAAGGACTTCCCGACCTTCCGGGCCGCCGCGAAGAACTTCGAGGTCCCGTCCCAGAACCTGATCTACGCCGACACCGAGGGCAACATCGGCTACCAGTCCCCGGGCAAGATCCCGCAGCGGACCAAGGGCGACGGCACCCTCCCGGCGCCGGGCTGGGACTCCTCGTACCGGTGGAAGGGGTACATCCCCTTCCAGCAGCTGCCGTACGAGTACAACCCGGACCGCGGCTACATCGTCACCGCCAACCAGGCCGTGCTCGACCAGCGCACCTACCCCGACCTGCTCACCAAGGACTGGGGCTACGGCTCGCGCAGCCAGCGGATCAACGACCTCATCGAGTCGAAGATCAAGGACGGCGGGAAGATCTCGCCGGACGACATGCGGACCATGCAGACGGACAACCGCAGCGAGATCGCGACCATGCTCAACCCGCTCCTGCTGAAGGTCGACATCTCCGACCCGTCCGTCCGCGAGGCGCAGAAGCTCCTGGAGGGCTGGGACTACACGCAGGAGCCGGACTCGGCCGCCGCCGCGTACTTCAACGCGGTCTGGCGCAACGTCCTCAAGCTCGCCTTCGGCAACAAGCTGCCCAAGGAGCTGCGCGCCGAGGGCGACTGCATCGCCGTTCGCCCGGCGGAGACGACCGGCCCGGTCGACGAGCAGAACAAGCTCGTCCGCGAGTGCGGCGAGCGCGACGCGGACTCGGCGCAGCCGGACGGCGGCGACCGCTGGTACGAGGTGGTCCGCCCGCTCCTCAAGCAGGAGAAGAGCGAGTGGTGGGTCACCCCGGGCAACCGCGTCGACCAGCCCACCGAGACCCGTGACCAACTCCTCGCCCGGGCCATGAAGGACGCCCGCTGGGAGCTGACCGCGAAGCTCGGCAAGGACGTCTCGACCTGGAGCTGGGGCCGGCTGCACCAGCTGACCCTCAAGAACCAGACGCTCGGCACGGCCGGTCCCGGTCTCGTGCAGCAGCTCCTCAACCGCGGCCCGTGGAACCTGGGCGGCGGCGAGGCGGCGGTCGACGCCACCGGCTGGAACGCGGCCGGCGGCTACGAGGTCATCTGGGTCCCGTCGATGCGGATGGTCGTGAACGTCGGCGACTGGGACAAGTCCCGGTGGGTCAACCTGACCGGCGCCTCGGGCCACGCCTTCCACGGGAACTACACCGACCAGACGGACGCGTGGGCGAAGGGCGAGCTGTACGACTGGTCCTACGGCAAGGCGGCGGTCGACGCCTCGACGAAGGACACGCTCACGCTGAAGCCCTGATCAGGCCTCAGGCCTCAGGCCTCAGGCCGGAAGCGGGTGACCCCTTCCGGGGTCACCACCGCGTGCACGGGGTGGTCGTGCGGTTCCTCCGGGACCCGCGCGACCACCTCGTCCGCGTAGAGGAGGACCACGAGGGCCGGGTCCACGCCCGCGCGTGCGAGGCGGGCGAGCACCCGGTCGTACGAGCCGCCGCCCCGTCCGAGCCGCATGCCGCGCGCGTCGACGGCGAGCCCCGGCAGCAGGACGGCGTCGGCGGTGCCGACGGCCTCGGGGCCGAGCCGGGGCCCGACGGGTTCGAGCAGGCCGCGGCCGGCCTTCGCGAGCCGCTCCGGGCCCTCGTACGCGGCCCAGTCCAGGTCGTTGTCGGGCAGCAGGACGGGGAGCAGAACCCGTACCCCGCGCGCGTGGAGCGCGTCGAGCAGCGCGCGGGTGCCCGGTTCGCGGCCCACCGACACGTAGGCGGCGACGGTGGAGGCCTCGGCGAGTTCGGCGAGTTCCACTCCCCGGCGGGCGAGGGATTCGGCCGTGCGCGCGAGGAATTCGGCGCTCAGGGCCGACCTGGCATCCAGGAGCCGGCGGCGCAGAAGGGTCTTCTCGGACATTTCCAGGGAGATGTTCTCGGGCGTTGTGGGTGTCATGTCGGGCTCATGCCTTTTCGCGAAAGTCTCGTAACTGGCTTTATAGGGAGGAAAGTAACGGAAGCCACATCTTCCTCTCATTCCCAGCCGTTAAAGTTCACCGTATGAATGACTCGCTCCCCAGGCTCGGCCGGATCAGCAAGGCTGTCATCCCCGCCGCCGGCCTCGGCACCCGCTTCCTGCCGGCGACGAAGGCGACGCCCAAGGAAATGCTTCCGGTCGTCGACAAGCCGGCCATCCAGTACGTCGTCGAGGAGGCCGTCTCGGCCGGTCTCTCCGACGTCCTGATGATCACCGGCCGGAACAAGCGTCCCCTGGAGGACCATTTCGACCGGAATTACGAGCTCGAGGAAGCGCTGATCCGCAAGGGCGACGAAGAGCGCCTCTCGAAGGTGCAGGAGCCCAGCGACCTCGCCACCATGCACTACGTACGCCAGGGCGACCCGCGCGGCCTCGGCCACGCCGTCCTGTGCGCCGAGCCGCACGTCGGCGACCAGCCCTTCGCCGTCCTCCTCGGTGACGACCTCATCGACCCGCGCGACCCCCTGCTCGCGCGGATGGTGGAGATCCAGGAGCGCGAGGGCGGCAGCGTCGTCGCCCTCATGGAGGTCGAGCCCTCCCAGATCCACCTGTACGGCTGCGCGGCCGTCGAGGCGACCGGCGACGCGGACGTCGTGCGCGTGACGGACCTCGTCGAGAAGCCGGAGCCCTCGGAGGCGCCGAGCAACTACGCCATCATCGGCCGGTACGTCCTCGACCCCGCCGTCTTCGGCGTGCTCCGCGAGACCGAGCCCGGCCGGGGCGGCGAGATCCAGCTGACCGACGCCCTCCAGACGCTGGCGGCCGAGGAGAAGATCGGCGGACCGGTCCACGGCGTCGTCTTCAAGGGCCGCCGCTATGACACCGGCGACCGCGGCGACTACCTGCGTGCCATTGTCAGACTCGCGTGCGAACGTGAAGATCTGGGACCGGACTTCCGGGACTGGCTCCGGAGGTACGTCAGCGAGGAGATGTAGGACCTTGAGCAGCAACACGGCACCGTCCGACGGCCACGGGCACGACTCCGCCGCCGACCCCTGCGCGGGCCCGGCCCGCGGCCTGTGGTCGGTCGACGAGCACCTCGCCGACATCCTCGCGACGGTCGGCCCGCTCGAACCCATCGAGCTCCAGCTCCTCGACGCGCAGGGCTGTGTCCTCGTCGAGGACGTGACGGTGCCGGTCGCGCTGCCGCCCTTCGACAACAGCTCCATGGACGGGTACGCGGTGCGGGTCGCCGATGTCACCGGTGCCACCGAGGAGTTCCCGGCCGTCCTGACGGTCATCGGCGACGTCGCCGCGGGCGACGGCTCGCTGCCGACGGTCGGACCCGGCCAGGCCGCCCGCATCATGACCGGCGCCCCGCTGCCGCCCGGCGCCGAGGCCGTCGTCCCGGTCGAGTGGACCGACGGCGGTACGGGCGGGGGCGCGGCCACCGGCATGCGCGCCGCTTCCGCGGCGCCCGAGGGCTCGGGCGGCGAGGTCCGCGTCCACCGCTCCGCCGGGGCCGGCGCCCATGTCCGCACGGTGGGCAGCGACGTACGGGCCGGGGAGCGGGCCCTCGCGGCCGGCACGGTCCTCGGGCCGCCGCAGATCGCCCTGCTCGCGGCGATCGGCCGGGGCACGGTCCGGGTGCGTCCGCGCCCCCGGGTGGTCGTCCTGTCCACCGGCAGCGAGCTGGTCCAGCCCGGCGAGCCGCTCGGCGAGGGCCAGATCTTCGACTCCAACAGCTTCGCGCTCGCCGCCGCCGCGCGGGACGCGGGCGCCCTCGCCTACCGGGTGGGCGCCGTCACCGACGACGCCGAGGAGCTGCGGGCCACGATCGAGGACCAGCTCATCCGGGCGGACCTGATCGTGACGACGGGCGGGGTGAGCGTCGGGGCGTACGACGTGGTGAAGGAGGCGCTGACCTCCGAGGGCCAGGTCGACTTCCGCAAGCTGGCGATGCAGCCGGGCAAGCCGCAGGGCTTCGGCGCGATCGGCGAGGAGCAGATCCCGCTGCTCGCGCTGCCGGGCAACCCGGTCTCCTCGTACGTCTCCTTCGAGCTGTTCGTCCGCCCCGCGATCAGGGCGCTCATGGGCGTGAAGGACCTCCACCGCCCCCGCGTCCGCGCGGTCCTCGCCGCTCCCAGGACGCTGTCCTCGCCGTCCGGCCGCCGCCAGTTCCTGCGCGGCACGTACGACCCCGAGGCGGGCACCGTCACTCCGGTGGGCGGCGAGGGCTCGCACCTGATCGCGGCGCTCGCGCACGCGGACTGCCTGCTCGTGGTCCCGGAGGAGACGGAGAGCGTCGAGCCCGGCACCGAGCTCGAAGTGGTCCTCCTCGGCTGAGGGGGCGAGGGTGGGGGTACGGTGTCGTCCCCATACACGGACCGGGAGTGTCACGGCGATGAGCACGCAGCAAGGTCTCACCCACATCGACGAGGCGGGGGCGGCCCGCATGGTCGACGTCTCCGCCAAGGACGTCACGGCCCGCACCGCGCGGGCCAGCGGGCGGGTCCTCGTCTCGCCGCGCGTGATCGAGCTGCTGCGCGGCGAGGGCGTCCCGAAGGGCGACGCCCTCGCGACCGCCCGGATCGCCGGGATCATGGGCGCGAAGAAGACGCCCGACCTCATCCCGCTCTGCCACCCGCTGGCCGTGTCGGGCGTGACGCTCGACCTCGCGGTCACGGACGAGGCGGTCGAGATCCTCGCGACCGTGAAGACCACGGACCGCACGGGCGTCGAGATGGAGGCCCTGACGGCGGTCTCGGTGGCGGCCCTGACGGTCGTCGACATGATCAAGGCGGTCGACAAGGGCGCGGTCATCTCCGACGTACGGGTGGAGGAGAAGACGGGCGGCAAGTCGGGTCACTGGACGCGGAGCGAGGCGTGACGGGCCTCGCGGGCGGCGGCTACCGCGCGCTCGTCGTCACGGCCTCCAACCGGGCCTCCGCGGGCGTCTACGAGGACAAGGGCGGCCCGCTGATCACCGCGGGCCTCTCGGCCCTGGGCTTCGCCGTGGAGGGCCCGCAGATCGTCCCGGACGGGGCGCCCGTCGAGGCGGCCCTGCGCGCCGGGATCGCCGCCGGGTACGACGTGATCGTGACCACCGGCGGTACGGGCATCTCGCCCACCGACGAGACCCCCGAGGTCACCCGGAAGGTCCTCGACCGCGAGATCCCGGGCATCCCGGAGGCCATCCGCGCGTACGGCCGGGAGAAGGTGCCCACGGCGGCCCTCTCGCGCGGCCTCGCGGGCGTCGCGGGCCGGACGCTGATCGTGAACCTGCCGGGCTCCCCGGGCGGCGTACGGGACGGTCTGGCCGTCCTGGAGCCGCTCCTCCGTCACGCCGTCGACCAGATCCGCGGCGGCGATCACCCGATGTCGTCATGATCCCGTCCTGGCCGGTGGTGCTCGTCGAGGGGGACGTCGTCCTGCGCCCCATAAAGATGAGCGACCACCGGGCCTGGCGCGAGGTGAACCGGCGCAACCGCGAGTGGCTGCGGCCCTGGGAGGCGACGGTGCCGCCGCCGGCGCCGGGCGGGCCGGTCGCGCAGCGGCCGACGTACCGTCAGATGGTCCGCCATCTGCGGTCGGAGGCGAAGGCCGGGCGGATGCTGCCGTTCGTCATCGAGTACCAGGGGCGGCTGGTCGGGCAGTTGACGGTGGCCGGGATCACCTGGGGCTCGATGTGCTCGGGTCACGTGGGCTATTGGGTGGACAGCGAGGTCGCCGGGCGCGGGGTGATGCCGACGGCGGTCGCGCTCGCCACGGACCACTGTTTCCGGATGGTCGGACTGCACCGGATGGAGGTCTGCATCCGCCCCGAGAACGGGCCTTCGCGCCGGGTCGTCGAGAAACTCGGCTTCCGCGAGGAGGGGTTGCGGCCGCGTTACCTCCACATCGACGGTGCCTGGCGGGATCATCTGGTGTTCGCGCTGACGGCGGAAGAGGTGCCGGAGGGGTTGTTGCGGAGATGGCGTCTCTCGCAAAGAATGAAATAAGTGTTCGAATTTAATCGCCAATTGGCCGCGAACGATCTGAACAATCACAAAAAAGTTCAGTGATATCAGCCAGATCGTGCGACACACCGGGCCAATTGGCCGATGGCCCCCCGCGAACCCCTCTACCGTGTGAGGCGTGAGCAGCAGCGGCCTCATCTACGCAGTCATCGTCGGGGCCTGGGCCGCCTACTTGGTGCCGATGTGGCTCCGCAGGCAGGACGAGCTGAACGAAGCCCGTCCGACGGAACGCTTCAGCACCGCCATCCGGCTGCTGTCCGGACGGGCGGGAATGGAGCGCCGGTACGCCAAGGAGCTCAAGGAACGGGACCGTACGGCGGAGGAACCGACGCCCGACGGAGAACCGGACGAGGAGACCGAGCGACTGAGCTCGGTCGACGTCCGGGGCTTTTCCGCGCCCGCGGCCAGAACCGAGGCGCGCCTGGAACTCCCGGAATTCCCGGAGCAGGCCCCCGAGCCCGCACCGGCCCCAGCCCCGGCCCCGGAACCCGCCCCCGCGCGGCCCGCCCCCGGCGCGGCCGAACGTGCCCGCAGAGGCAAGGTCCTGGCCCGCCGCCGGCGCACCACCATGCTGCTCTTCGCCGCCTTCAGCGTCGGCGCGGCGGTCGCGGCCGTCGGCGGCGTCCACCTCCTGTGGGCGCCCGCAGCCCCCGCGGTCCTGCTGAGCGCGTACATCGTGCACCTGCGGATCCAGGAGCGGCGGCGCTTCGTGTACGTCATGGACCGGCGCCGCGCGGAAGCGGCGGCGGCCCGGCTGCGCGAGTCCCGCCGCCCGGCCCCGACGCCCGAGCCGGCCGTCGACCCGGCCCCGTCCCCGCAGGAGGCGGACCGCCGGGCCCTGGTCGAACAGACGGACCACGCGGAGTGGGTCGACCAGCAGCGCGAGCGCGGCCCCGCCCGCGGCGACAGCTGGGAACCGGTCCCGGTCCCGCTCCCCACGTACGTGACGGCCCCCGTGGCCCCGCGCGCGCCCGGCGGCGTCGACATCACGGACCCGGAGACCTGGAGCGCGGCCCGCTCCTCCACGGCCGCCGACCCGGCCCCGCCCCCGGCCACCCCGCGCCGCCGCCCGGCCGCCCCGCCCCGCCGCGGCCGCGACGGCGGCCGCACCCCGCTCTTCGACCAGTACGCCGACGACGACCGCCCCCGCGCGGCCAACGAATGACCTGGACGACCCCGGCCGGGGGGCCCGCGACGACCCCCCGACTGACCTGCGGCGGAACCGATTTTTGTTCTTCCCGATCGAGGTGCTAATGTTTCACACGTCGCAAGGGCCTGTGGCGCAGTCTGGTAGCGCACCTCGTTCGCATCGAGGGGGTCTGGGGTTCAAATCCCCACAGGTCCACAGACACCGGGAATCCCGTCCGATCGCAAGATCGGGCGGGATTTTCGTCGTTCAGGGGCGCGATGGCACGGCGAAGGCCCCCGCCGCCCGGAACGTGGTGTCCGGGCGGCGGGGGCCTTCGGGTGTCGCGTCAGGAGGACGGGTACGGGACCGAGACCGTGAAGACTCCGGTCGGGGCCGATTCGGTGCCGTCGGCGGAGACGGCCGTGACGACGTAGTAGTAGTACGCCGGCGCCAGGTCCGGGTCGCTGAAGTTCGGCTCCGTGAGGCCGGTGGCGACGAGGTTCGCGGGGGCGAAGGGGCGGCCGTCACGCGAGCGGTACACGTTGTACGAGACGGTGTTGCCCTGGTCGCACGTTCCGGTCTCCCAGACGAGCCGGACGTTGCCCTCGTAGTAGTCGCCTCCCGTCAGGCGGGGCTTGGCCGGGGCGGTCGTGGTCGGGCAGGGCACGGTGACCTCGGCGCGCGGCGAGGCCTCGGACCGGACGTTGTGCGTGCTGATGGCACGGACGTAGTAGGCCCAGGACCGGCCGGCGGTCACGGACTCGTCGGTGAACGTCGTCGTCGACGGCGAGAGGGCCGTGGAGACCGCGGTGGCGTTGTCGGGGTTCGGGTCCTCGGCCTGCACGCGGTAGACGTAGTAGTGGTCCACGTCGGTCGCCGTGCTCGCGGCCCACTCCAGGCTGACCTTGCCGTTCTCGGTGAGCGTGGCGGTCAGCGAGGCGGGCGCGGCCGGGGGAGCGTAGACCGGGGTGCGCTTGCCGTAGACGGTGTTGTAGCCGGGCTCGGGCAGGCGGGAGGTGTTGCCGACCTCGTCGACGGCGAGGACGGTGTAGCCGTACGACACGCCCTCCTGGCCGCTGGTGTCGAGGTAGAAGGTGCTCGTCGCGCCCCAGACGTTGGCGATCTGCTCCCAGCCTTCGTACGACTGCTTGCGCATGACGACGTAGTGGTTCGTGTCGTCGCCGGTGTTGGGCGTCCAGTCGAGGCGCACGCCGTCCGTGCTGCTGTACGCGTGCAGGCCGTACGGGGCGGGAGGCGGGGTGGTGTCGCGGACGCGGATGGCCGAGACCGTCGTCGACGGGTGCGACTCCGTGCCGAGCGGGGTGACCGTGCGGACGTGGTAGTAGCGCAGCTCGCCGGGGACCGCCGTGGCGTCCTCGTAGAAGGCGTTGGGTGCCGGGGTCTCGGTCAGCCGGGTCCAGGGGCCGGAGGCCGAGGCGGCGGCGTACACGTGGAACCGGTGGGTGTCGTCGGCCGTGTACGTCCAGCCGACGGTGTTGCCTTCGAGCGTGCCGCTGGCGGAGACGCCGGTCGGGGCCAGGGGCCTGGTCTCGGGCACGGCGAGCTGGATCGCCGCCGAGTACGCGGAGGTGTTCGCCGCCGCGTCGCGGGCGCGCACGCGGTAGTAGTAGGTCGTGGCCGGCAGGACGCTCGGGTCCGTCATCTCGTAGCCGGTCACGAGTGGACCGACGGTGGCGTACCCGTCCGTGGGCCTCAGGGACCGCTGCACCTCGTAGGCGCTCGCTCCGCTCACCGCGGACCAGTAGATGCGGGCTCCGGCGCCGTACGGGTCCACGAGGGCCCTGAGGCCGGTGGGGACGCCGGGAGGCGTCTTGTCGGCGCTGGTGACGCCCGACACGGCCGACAGCGGCGAGGAGTTGCCGGAGCGGTCGAGGGCGCGGAGCACGTACTCGTACTTGGCGCCGGTGGCCGGGGGAGCGTCGGTGTAGGTGGTGCCGGTGAGGGTGGCGGCGTTGAGCCGGACCCAGGTGCCCGTGGGGCCCGTGCGGCGCCAGACGCGGTAGCCGGCCAGGTCCATCTCGGCGTTCTTCGACCAGGTCACCGTGGTCTTCTGCGTGGCTGCCGAGTAGACGGTCTTCAGGCCGGTGGGGGCCAGGGGCGCGACCCGGTCGAGGGTGGCGCCGATGACCGGGGCGTAGGTGAAGGAGACGTTCGCGGTGCCGGTGAAGGCGGCGAAGTCGACGCGCAGGGTGTGGGTTCCGCGCGGGACGGTCAGGCGGACCGTCTTGTTCTGGTTCGTGGAGACGTTGCGCCACAGGTCGATCTTGCGGACGCCGTCGAGGTACACCCGGGCGCCGTCCTGGACGGCGACCTTGAGGTCGAAGGGGCCGCCGGAGCCGAAGTTGCGGGTGGTGCTCCACCGGACGCCGAAGTTGTCCTTCGGCAGGGTGACGCCCGCGGGGTCGCCGAGGCCGTAGTTCTCGGCGATGGCGGTGTCGCAGACGGTCCCCTTCGGGGTACCGGTGAGGGTGGTGTTGGCGTAGTACTCGGCCTTCCAGACGCCGGCGGCGCAGGTCGTGGCGGCCTGCGCGGTGGCGGGGAAGGCGAGCCCGGTGAGGACGGTGGCCAGGGAGAGCACGGCGGCACCGGCGGTGCGGCGACGTGCCGTGCCGAGGGATCTGCGCATCAGGTGGCGTTCACTCTTTCGAGGAGAGGACAGGTGTATGGCGTGTAACTCGCCATGATCGTGTCATTCGAGAGTTCGTTCGGGAAAGGGGAATTGTGTGGAATTAGCTCTTCCGTTTCCCTTTGTGCGTACGGGACTTCGGGCCCCCGGGGCTTCGGGGCTCCGGATGACTCCGCGTCACCCGGGTGGACGCGTCCCGGGTGCGGGGACGGCGGGCCGCTCCTAGCGTGCGGGTGCGAGTGATCTTGCTCGTCGGGTCCGTACGTGGGTGGGAGAGCGCATGAGCGAGTCGGCTGCTGCTGCGGACGAGGGGCTCGATCCCCGGCGGTGGAAGGCGCTCGGCGTGCTCGCGCTCGGGCTGTCGATGATCGTGCTCGACGGGACCATCGTCAGCGTCTCGCTGCCGGTGATCATCGACGACCTCGGGCTCGACTTCACCAGCGCCCAGTGGGTCAACTCCGTGTACTCGGTGGTCTTCGCCGCGCTCCTGCTGCCGTCCGGCAAGCTCGGCGACCGGATCGGACGCCGGCGGACCTTCGCGGCCGGCATCGTCGTCTTCGCCCTGGGCAGCCTGGTCGCGGCCGTCGCCTCCTCCTCCGGGGCGCTCATCTGGGGCCGGGTCGTCCAGGGCGTCGGCGGGGCGCTGATCCTGCCCGCCACCCTCTCCGCCGTCAACGCGCTCTTCCGCGGGCGGGAACGGACCGTCGCCTTCGCCGTCTGGGGGTCCGTCATCGCCGGGATGGCGGCCGTCGGGCCGCTCCTCGGCGGGTGGCTCACCACCTCGTTCACCTGGCCGTGGATCTTCATCGTCAACCTGCCCGTGGCCGCCCTGGTGCTGGTGGGGGCCGTGGTGTGGGTGCCGGAGACCCGGGCGCCCCGCGTCGCCGGGAGCGACGGCTTCGACCTGGCCGGGGTCGGGCTGAGCGCCCTGGGCTTCGCGCTCGTCGTCTTCGCCCTCATCGAGGGGCAGAGCTACGGGTGGTGGACGCCGCTCCGGGACACCAGCCTGCCGATCTCGCCCATCCCCGTGCTGCTCGCGCTCGGGCTCGTGCTGCTCGGCGTGTTCTGGTGGTACGAGGCCCGGCAGGCCCGGACCGGAGGGGCCGCGCTCCTCGACGTGTCCCTCTTCGGGTCCCGCGGCTTCCGGTGGGGGAACCTCACCGCCCTCGTCGTCGCCCTCGGCGAGTTCGGCCTGCTGTTCGTGCTGCCCCTGTACCTCGTGAACGTGCTCGGGCTGAGCACCCTGGGCGCCGGTGTCGTGCTGGCCCTGATGGCCGTCGGGGCCTTCCTCGCCGGCGGGCTCACCGAGGGGCTCGCCCGGACCATGGCGCCCGCCCGGATCGTCACCCTCGGCGTCACCATGGAAGCCGTCTTCGTCGCCCTCACGGCCCTCACCGTGACCGCCGACACCGCGCCCTGGCTGCTCGCCCTGCTCCTCGCCGGGTACGGGCTCGGGCTCGGCTTCGCCTCCGCGCAGCTCGCCGGGGCCGTCCTCGCCCACGTCAGGGTCGAGCAGTCCGGGCAGGGCTCCGCCGTGCAGAGCACCGCGCGGCAGCTGGGCTCCGCGCTCGGCGCCGCCCTCATCGGCGGGCTGCTGTCCGTGCTCCTCGCCCACACGCTGCCGCAGAAGGTCGAGAGCGTTCCGGGCGTTCCGGAGACCGTCGCGAACCAGGTCGTCGACGCCACCCGGCAGTCCGCCGGTTCCGACATCGACACCCTCCGCGAGCAGGGGGAGAGCGGGCCGCTGGGGGCCGGCGGGCCCGCCGTCGTCGACGCGCTCGACGACGGGTTCGCCCAGGCCACCCGGTGGACCATGTTCGCCGCCGCCGCGTTCCTCGGGCTGGGCGCGCTCGCCTCCACGCGGATTCCGGTGACCCTCCCGGCGCGTGCGCGCCGTGAGGAGACCGTCTCCTAGACCAGCGGCTTCACGAAGCAGCGGCTGCTGTCGTACGCGCGGTAGTGGCCGAACTTCTTGTCGGTCCGCTCGTACCCGCTCGACGCGTACAGCGCGATCGCCTCCGGCTGGGCCGTGCCCGTCTCCAGGACCATCCGCGTCCGGCCCGCCGCCCGCGCGTCCTCCTCCAGGGCAGCCAGAACCTGGCGGGCCAGGCCCAGGCCGCGCGCCTCGGGGACCACGTACATGCGCTTGAGCTCGGCGTCCCCGTCCGCGTACCCGTCCTCGTTCTCGTCCTGCGTCCGCCAGCCGCCGCTGGCGACCGGGCGGCCCTCGGCGTCGTACACGAGGAGGTAGAGGCCGTGCGGCGGGACGAACATCCGCGGATCCAGCGGGGTCGCGTCGCCGTCGCTCTCGTAACGGATCATGTACTCCCGCTGCACCGCCTGCTCCAGGGCGACGGCGTCCGGGTGGTCGTAAGGCGTGGGACGGATGCGCATGCGGCGAATCGTACGTGTATGCGACATCGACGGGCGCGGGTGTCGGTATTCTCCCGGGATGCTCACCGTGACAAGCGTGAATGTGAATGGCCTCCGCGCCGCCGCCAAGAAGGGCTTCGTCGAGTGGCTGGCGGAGACCTCCGCCGACGCCGTCTGCCTCCAGGAGGTGCGCGCCGAGGAGGCGCAGCTGCCGGCGGAGGTGCGGGCGCCCGAGGGCTGGTTCACCGCCCACGCGCCCGCCGCCGCCAAGGGCCGAGCCGGTGTCTCCCTCTACACGCGCCGCGAGCCGGACGCCGTCCGCGTCGGCTTCGGGTCGAGCGAGTTCGACGGCAGCGGCCGGTACATCGAGGCCGACCTCCCGGGCGTCACCGTCGCCAGCCTCTACCTGCCCTCCGGTGAGGTCGGCACCGAGCGCCAGGACGAGAAGTACCGCTTCATGGGCGAGTTCCTGCCGTACCTGAAGGAGCTCAGGGTCCGCGCCGCCGCCGAGGGCCGCGAGGTCGTCGTCTGCGGTGACTGGAACATCTGCCACCGGGAGGCCGACCTCAAGAACTGGAAGGCGAACCGGAAGAACGCCGGCTTCCTTCCCGAGGAGCGGGAGTGGCTCGGGCGGGTCTTCGAGGACGGGGACGGCGGGTACGTGGACGTCGTGCGCGCCCTCCACCCCGACGTCGAGGGCCCCTACTCCTGGTGGTCCTACCGGGGCCGCGCCTTCGACAACGACAGCGGCTGGCGCATCGACTACCAGGTCGCCACGCCGGGCCTCGCGGCCAAGGCCGTCAAGGCCTTCGTCGAGCGCGCCGCGACCCACGACGAGCGGTGGAGCGACCACGCGCCCGTCACGGCGGTCTACGAGCTCTAGGCCCTGTCCGGCTCTAGACGGTTCCGTTCAGGCGGCGGTCGAGGGCGAGCGAGAGTTCGGCCTCGACCACGCTCTTCGCGAGCGGCCGCAGGGGGGCCGGGTCGCGGTCCGGGGTGTGGACGGCGATGAGCGTGGCGAAGATGTCCGCGAGGGCCTCGGCGTGGACGCGGACGTCCGCGCCCGCCTTCAGGACGGCGGCGAGCGGGATGCCCTCGCGGACGAGCGCGGCGGAGACGTCGAGCAGGCGGCGGCTGGTGTGGATGATCTCCTCGCCGTCGGTGGCGAGATAGCCGAGGTCGAGCGCGGCGGCGAGGTTCTCGGGGGTCGCCTGGTCCGCGAAGTGGTCGGCGAGCTCCTCGGGGGTGAGCCGGACGGGCTCCTCCTCGGTGGGGGCGCCGAGGGCGAGGACCTCGCGGACGTTGCGGCCGCTCTCGAAGGCGGTGGTGAGGTCGGCGATGCCGTTGAGGGTGTGGCCGCGCTCCAGGAGGGCGGCGATCGTGCGGAGCCGGGCGAGGTGGTGGTCGTCGTACCAGGCGATGCGGCCCTCGCGGCGGGGCGGCGGGATCAGTCCGCGCTCGCGGTAGAAGCGCAGGGTGCGCACGGTGATGCCGGCGGCCGTGGCCAGCTCCTCCATGCGGTACTCGCGTACGCCGGCGGCAGCGCCGGCGCCGGCACGAGCGCCGGTACCGGTGCCGGTCCGGGGGGCGGTCAGGGCGCCGGTCAGGGCGCCGTGCGCGGTCGCGCCGCCTTTTGTGCCGACCCCGCGTGCGTCCTCGTCGGTTCCCGATCCTTCTGCCACGCCCGCCAGCCTATGTCGTACCGCCGGTAACTTTCCCTCGCCCGACCCCTACCGCTCGGTATGTCGCTGCTCTACAGTCCCGACTGTGCCAGTGATTGCTGGCGGAATCTTGCGGGCGCGCGGGAGGCGGCATGGCGAAGCACCAGCACGTACGGGTGGCGGTGATCGGATCGGGATTCGGAGGCCTCGGAGCCGCCGTCCGGCTCCGCCGCGAGGGGATCACCGACTTCGTCGTCCTGGAACGGGCCGACTCCGTGGGCGGCACATGGCGCGACAACAGCTACCCCGGCTGCGCCTGCGACGTCCCGTCCCACCTCTACTCCTTCTCCTTCGCGCCCAACCCCGACTGGCCCCGGACCTTCTCCGGGCAGCGGCACATCCGCGCGTACCTGGAGCATGTCACGGACACCTTCGGGATCCGCCCGCACCTGCGCCTGAACCACGAGGTGCTGCGGATGGCCTGGGACGCCGAGCAGCTCCGCTGGGAGATCGAGACGAGCCAGGGCTCCTTCACCGCCGAGGTCGTCGTCTCCGCGACCGGGCCGCTCTCCGACCCGAAGATCCCCGACATCCCGGGCCTCGCCGACTTCCCCGGCAAGGTCTTCCACTCGGCCCGCTGGGACCACGACTACGCCCTCGCCGGCAAGCGCGTCGCCGTCGTCGGCACCGGAGCCTCCGCCATCCAGATCGTCCCGGCCATCCAGCCGGAGGTCGGGAAGCTGACCCTCTTCCAGCGCACGCCCCCGTGGGTCATGCGCCGCATGGACCGCGAGATCAGCGCCCCCGAGCGCTGGCTCCACCGCGCCGTGCCCGCGACCGGCACCGCGCGCCGCGGTCTCCTCTGGGGCATCCGCGAACTCCAGGTCAGCGCCTTCACCAAGCACCCGGACCAGCTCGGGCTCGTCGAGCGGCTCGCCAAGGCCAACATGGCGAAGGCCATCAAGGACCCCGTCCTGCGGGCCAAGCTGACGCCCTCGTACCGCATCGGCTGCAAGCGGATCCTGCTCTCCAGCACCTACTACCCGGCGCTCGCGCAGCCCAACGTCGACGTCGTCGCCTCCGGTCTCCGCGAGGTGCGCGGCTCGACCCTCGTCGCCACCGACGGCACCGAGACCGAGGTCGACGCGATCGTCTTCGGCACCGGCTTCCACGTCACCGACATGCCGATCGCCGAGCGGGTCGTCGGTGCCGACGGGCGGACCCTCGCGGAGACCTGGAAGGACGGCACGGAGGCGCTGCGCGGGGCCACCGCGGCCGGGTTCCCCAACTTCATGACGGTCATCGGCCCCAACACGGGTCTCGGGAACTCCTCGATGATCCTCATGATCGAGTCCCAGCTGAACTACATGGCCGACTACCTCCGCCAGCTCACCCTGCTCGGCGGCCGCACCGCGCTCGCCGTCCGGCCCTCCGCCGTCGGCGCCTGGAACCGCAAGGTGCAGGCCCGCATGGAGCGGACGGTCTGGAAGTCCGGCGGCTGCGACAGCTGGTACCTCGACGCCAACGGGCGCAACACCACGCTCTGGCCGGGGACGACCGGCGAGTTCCGGCGCGAGACCCGGCAGGTCGACCTCACGGAGTACGAGGTGATCCGGGCGCCCAAGCCGGTCCCGGCGCCCGCCGAGGCCGCCGGGGCCGCCGGGGCCGCCGAGGCCGCCGGGGCCGCCGAGGCCGCCACGTCCACCGAGACCGCCGCGACCGCCGCCAAGACCCGTACCCCCGCCCGCAAGAAGGAGGCCGCGCAGTGAGGTCCCTGCCCGCGCCCCGCGAGCTCACCGCCGTCTCCGCCGACGGCGCGCGGATCCACGTCGAGGTGTACGGCCCCGACGCCGCGCCCGCCGTCGTCCTCGCCCACGGCTGGACCTGCTCCATCGGCTTCTGGGCCGAGCAGATCCGGGCGCTCGCCGCCGACCACCGGGTCATCGCCTACGACCAGCGCGGCCACGGCCGCTCCCCGGTCCCCGGACCCGGGGGCTACTCGACCACCGCGCTCGCCGACGACCTGGAGGCCGTGCTCGCGGCCACCCTCGGTCCCGGCGAGCGGGCCGTCGTCGCCGGGCACTCCATGGGCGGCATGACGATCATGGCCGCCGCGGGCCGTCCCGGCTTCCGGCAGCACGCCGCCGCCGTCCTGCTCTGCTCCACCGGCTTCGCGCGGCTCACCGAGGAGGCCACCGTCGTCCCGCTGCGGCCCGGCGGCCTGCGGACCCGCCTCACCAGGGCCGTACTGGGCTCGAAGGCGCCGCTGGGGCCCGTCACGGCCGTCTCGAAGCGGATCCTCAAGTACGCGACGATGGGCCCGGCCTCGGCGCCCGAGCGGGTCGACGCCTGCGCCCGGATCGTCCACGCCTGCCCGCGTCCCTCGCGGTACGGCTGGTCGCAGGTCCTCGCCGGGCTCGACCTCGAAGCGGGCGTACGCGACCTGCGGGTGCCCGCCGCCGTGCTCGTCGGCACCGCCGACCGGCTCACCCCGGCCGCCCACTCCCGGGCGATGGCGGAGGCCCTCCCGCACTGCGCGGGGCTTGTCGAACTGCCCGGCATGGGACACATGACACCGGTGGAGGCCCCCGAGGCCGTCACCGCGCAGCTGCGCGAACTGACCCTCACGTACCTGGGCGTGAAGGAGACCGTGTCGACGAACGAGGAGGCGGACGCATGAGCAGGGTGAGTCTGGAAGGTCAGGTCGCGGTCGTCACCGGCGGCGCGCGCGGGGTCGGCGAGCTCCTCGCCCGCAAGCTCTCCGCGCGCGGCGCGAAGATCGCGCTCGTGGGCCTGGAGCCGCAGCAGCTCAAGGAGGTCGCCGGGCGGCTGCACACCGACGCCCACTGGTGGCACGCCGACGTCACCGACCACGTGGCCATGGCGGCGGTCGCCGCCGAGGTCAAGGAGCGGTTCGGGAAGGTCGACATCGTCGTCGCCAACGCCGGTGTCGCGGCGGGCGGCCCGTTCGCCGACTCCGACCCGGACGCCTGGCGGCGGGTGATCGAGGTCAACCTCGTCGGCGGCGCCGTGACCGGCCGGGCGTTCCTGCCGGTCCTCATGGAGTCCCGGGGGTACTTCCTCCAGATCGCCTCCCTCGCCGCCCTCACCCCGGCGCCGATGATGACGGCGTACTGCGCCTCCAAGGCGGGCGTCGAGGCCTTCGCGCACAGTCTGCGCGCCGAGGTCGCCCACAAGGGCGTGAAGGTCGGCGTCGGCTACCTGTCCTGGACCGACACGGACATGGTCAGGGGCGCCGACCAGGACGACGTCATGCGCGAGCTGCGCTCCCGGCTGCCGTGGCCGGCGAACCGCACGTACCCGCTCGGCCCGGCCGTCGACCGGATCGTCGAGGGCGTCGAGCGGCGCTCCGCGCACGTGTACGCGCAGTGGTGGCTGCGGGGGATGCAGTCGGTGCGGGGCTACCTGCCCTCCCTGATCGCCACGGTCGGGCAGCGGGAGATGCGGCGGTTCGAGCCGCGCCTCGGCACGGTGTCCAAGGGGCTCGTGGGCGCGGGCGGCGCGGCCGACGAGGACGCCAGGAGTCACGGGGGTGCCGGGAGTCACCGGGGTGCCGGGAGTCAGCGGGGCGCCGGGAATCACAGCGCGTAACCGATCGACATGCGACGGGCGTTCGCGCGTGCCACGCTGGTCGGGGGGCAAGTCTCCCTCGCGCCCCTTCTAGGAGTGAACCCCCATGGGCATCCAGGACCAGTTCAAGGACAAGGCGAAGCGACTGGCCGAGAAGTCGGACAAGGCCAGGCAGGCCAGGGACGAGGCCTCCGAGCGCGCGTCGAAGGGCCGTGACCTCTCCGAAGAGGAGACGCGGCGGGCCCAGCAGGAGGCGCAGGACAAGGTCGACCAGGATTACGAGATCTGAAGGCCCTTCTCAGGACGCACCCGGGACCGCTCCGGGTGCGTCCTCGCGCGTTCCCGGGTCCTGGCGGGACGGGCGGGGCACTCGGGGCGTACGCGGCTCCACCGAGAAGGTCCGGTCGAGCAGAATGCTTTCCGCACGTTCCTGGAGCTTGCGGGCGAGCGGCTGGAGCTCGGACGAGCGGGCGGTCGGCAGCGAGATCGCGAGGGCGGCGGCCGAGGAGCCGACCGTGATCGGGACGGCCGCGCAGACCGTGCCGAGCTGGTACTCCTCGTACTCCAGGCTCGCGCCCCCGCGCGGCCGCGAGCCGATCCGCCGCTCGACGGCGGTCCGCCCCGTGATGGTGTGGCGGGTCAGCGGCACGGCCGGGTGCCGGCTCAGGTGGTCGGCGCGCTCCGCGTCGGAGAGCTGGGCGAGGAGCGCCTGCCCCGCCGCGTGCGCGTGGCCGGTGAGCCGGAAGTCGGCCCACTCCGAGACCGGCGGGCAGTCGGGGTTCCGGGAGACCGCCGTGACAGCGATGTCACCCTCGCGGTAGTTGACGAAGTACACGGCGGCGTCGAGTTCCAGACTCAGGTGGTCCGCCCACTCCTGGGTCGGCAGGATCTCCGGCGCGGAGGTGGGCGGGACCGCGAGGCCGTCCGGGTCGGCGAGCGTGTACCCGTGACGCTCCTTGCGCACCAGTCCCTCGTGGCAGAGCGTGCGCAGCAGGTGGTAGGCGGTGGGCAGCGGCAGGTCCGCGTCCCGGGCGAGCTGCTTCGCGCTCGCGGTGCCGCCTCGGTGGTGCAGGGCCCGCAGCAGGTGGATGGCACGTTGGACGGACTGGATGAGGGTCTGTCCGGTCGGCGGACGTTCGTCGGGCATGCGGTGTTCCTGTTCTGGATCGTGGGGCGGCACGCTCCCTGTCCCGTCCTCGCGACCCGTTGCGTTCCCCGATCCGGCACGGCGGTACGTGGTCAGAGTGTGACGCCGCACCCAGGGGTGCAAGCGCGCTCTCCGTCCACTTCCCGCCTGGCGGTTTTCCGCCGTCACCGGCCCGGAACCGAAGGATATTCGTGCGCGCGTTCCAGAGCTAAGGCTTAGCTTGCCCTCATGTCTGAACAAGAGCCCGGACTTCAGCGTCTTCGTGACGATCACGGCCCCGCCCTGCTCGCCTTCGAGCGGGAGAACCGGGAGTATTTCGCCGCTTCTGTGCCCGATCGCGGTGATGCGTACTTCGAGGAGTTCGACGCCGTGCACCGGGAGCGGCTCGCCGAGCAGGAGACGGGGACGATCCACTTCCACGTGCTCGTGGGGGAGGACGGGGAGATCCTCGGCCGGTTCAACCTCGTGGACGTGGCGGAGGGCTCCGCCGAGCTCGGCTACCGCGTGGCGCGGAAGGCGGCCGGGCGGGGCGTGGCGACGGCGGGGGTGCGCGAGGTGTGCCGGATCGCGCGGGAGGAGTACGGGCTGAGCCGCCTGACCGCCGTCACGACGCTCGACAACGAGGGGTCGAGGACCGTGCTCGGCCGGGTCGGCTTCGGCGCGGTGGGCAGCGTGACGCTGGAGGGACGGGCGGGGACGTCGTACGAGCTGGACCTGGGCGCGACGGGGGTCTGAGCCGACGGGGCAGCCGGCGGGGGCCTGAGACGACGGGGGCAGTCGACGGGCAGCCGACGGAGGACCGAGCCCGGGCCCCCGTCGGCTGCCCCCTCACGCCCCTTCGGTCCTCGGCGGGAGTTTCGGGCGGGAGCGGTCCGGGACCGACTCGTAGCCCGGCGGGCTCGCCGCCGGGGTCTCCGAGAGGAGCGACAGCGCGACGTTCACCGCGTCGTCGAGCTGCGCGTGCCGCCCCTCCGCCCAGTCGAGGGGCGTGCGGAGCACCGCGACGTCCGGTTCGACGCCGTGGTTCTCCAGGGACCAGCCGTACTCGGGGAACCAGGCCGCGTTCATCGGCACCGTGATCTGCGTGCCGTCGCCGAGCCGGTGGCGGCCGGTCATGCCGACGACCCCGCCCCAGGTCCGCTGGCCGACGACCGGCCCGAGGCCGAGCAGCTTGAACGCGGCGGTGATCATGTCGCCGTCGGACGAGGTGGCCTCGTCGGCGAGGGCGACGACCGGGCCGCGCGGGGCGTTGGAGGCGTACGAGACCGGCTGGGCGTCCCGCGTGAGGTCCCAGCCGAGGATCCTGCGGGTCAGTTTCTCTATGACCAGCTCGCTGATGTTGCCGCCCGCGTTGCCCCGGACGTCCACGATGAGCGCGGGCCGGGAGACCTCCATGCGCAGGTCGCGGTTGAACTGGGCCCAGCCGGAGCCGCCCATGTCGGGGATGTGGAGGTAGCCGCAGCGCCCGCCGCTGAGTTCGCGGACGACGGCCCGGCGCTTGGCGACCCAGTCCTGGTAGCGCAGCGGCCGTTCGTCGACGAGCGGGACGACGGCGACGCGGCGGGAGCGGCCCTCGCCCTCGGCGGGGGTGAAGGTGAGCTCGACGGTGGTGCCGCCGGTGCCGGAGAAGAGCGGGTAGGGGCCCGCGACCGGGTCGACGGGCCGGCCGTCGACGTGGGTGAGGACGGCGCCCTCGCGGATGCCCGTACCGGCGAGGGGGGAGCGGGCCTTGGAGTCGGAGGACTCGCCGGGCAGGATCCGCTTCACCGTCCAGCCGGCCTCGCGGGGCACGAGGTTGGCGCCGAGGAGGCCCATGGCCCGCTGGTAGTGCGGCGGGCCCTCGTTGCGGCGGGCGGGGGTGACGTACGCGTGCGAGGTGCCGAGCTCGCCCATGACCTCGCGCAGCAGGTCGGCGAACTCGTCGGGGGACGCGACCCGTTCGACGAGCGGACGGTACTGGTCGAGGACCGCCGTCCAGTCGACGCCGCCCATCCCCGGCTCCCAGAAGTACGCGCGGACGATCCGCCCGGCCTCGTCGAAGGCGCCCCGCCACTCGGCGCCGGGGTCGACCTCGTGGAGGATGCGCCGCAGGTCGAGGTAGACGGTGGAGTCGCCGTCGCCGGACTCGGTGGCGGGCACGGCCCGCAGCTCGCCCTCGTCGGCGACGACGAGCCGGGTGCCGTCGCCGCTGACCGCGAACCAGTCGAGGTCCTTGGCGAGTTCGGTCTTGCGGGCCTTGGTGATGGTGAAGTGTTCGAGCGTGGGGCGGCCCGAGGTGTCGGCCGGGTTGGCGAAGGTCTCGCCGAGCGCGCCCGAGATGGGCCAGCGCAGCCAGACGAGCCCGCCGCCGCTGACCGGGGCGAGCGCCGAGTACTTGGAGGCGGCGACCGGGAAGGGCGTGACCCGGTCGGGGAGGCCCTCGATCTCGACGGTGACCGTGCCGTCGCCGCTGTCCGAGTCGTCGTCGGCCGGGTCGAGACCGCCGGCCGCCGGCCGCCCGTCGGGGAGCAGCGCGAACGGGGAGGGCGTGGCCGAGGAGAGCGGGACGAGGTAGGGGCGGCAGCCGAGCGGGAAGGAGAGGTCGCCGGTGTGGACGTCGTACACCGGGTCGAAGCCGCGCCAGGAGAGGAAGGCGAGGTAGCGGCCGTCGCGGGTGAAGACGGGGTTCTCGTCCTCGAAGCGGCCGTTGGTGACGTCGACGATCGTCCGGGCGCCGGGGCCCGAGATGCGGGCCATCTTGATGGAGCGCAGGGAGCGGCCGATGCCGGGGTGGGACCAGGTGAGCCAGGAGCCGTCGGGGGAGAAGGCGAGGTCGCGGACGGGGCCGTTGACCGACCTGATCAGCTCGGTGACCTCGCCGTTGGACTCCTCCGTCGCGTCGAGGAGGAGGAGCCGGCCGTCGTGCGAGGCGATGGCGAGCCGTTCGCCGTCGGGGTCGGCGATGAGTTCCTCGACCCGGCCGAGGCCGCCGGAGGCGAGCCGGCGGGGCGGGCGGTCGCCGCTGGCGCGCGGGAGGTAGGCGACCTCGACGGCGTCCTCGCCGTCGGCGTCGGTGACGTACGCGACCTGGCCGCCGCTGCCGAGCATCTCCGGGAGGCGTACGCGGATGCCGGGGGTGTCGACGATCGTGCGGGCCGGGCCGTCGCGGTGCGTGAGCCAGTACAGGCTGCCGCGCACGGAGACGGCGCTGGCCCGGCCGGTCTCGTCGACGGAGACCGCGTCGACGTGGAGGGAGGCGGGCACCTGGTACGGGCGGCGGCCGACGCGCTGCCCGCCGAGCCGGACGTCGAGCTTGCGGGGGCGGGAGTCGGGGGTGAGCGCGTCGACGATCCACAGCGAGCCCGCGCACTGGTAGACGACCCGGCGGCCGTCGGTGGAGGCGTGCCGGGCGTAGAACTCGTCGTGGTCGGTGTGGCGGCGCAGGCCGGTGCCGTCGGGCAGGCAGGAGTAGAGGTTGCCGACGCCCTCGTGGTCGGAGAGGAAGGCGATCCGGTCGCCGACGACCATCGGGGAGTCGAGGTGGCCCCCGATGTCGGGCAGCAGGCGCTCGCCGTGCAGCCAGAGGCGGCCGGTGGCGCCGCCCCGGTACCGCTTCCAGGCGGCGGGTTCGTGGGGCGGCTTCCCGGTGAGGAGGAGCGTCTGGCGTGCGGGGGCGTCGGTCATCGAGATGTCCGCGACCGGGCCCCAGGGCAGCCGGCCGCCCGGGGAGCCGTCGGTCGGGACCGTGTAGGCCCAGGAGAAGTACGAGAACGGCTGCCCGTGCGAGGAGACGGCGAGGATGTCGGAGCGCCCGCCCCGGTCGGGGTCCGGGGGCGTCCAGCCGCAGACGCGGGTGTCGGTGGAGCCCCAGTAGGTGAGGCGGCGGGCGGCGCCGCCCTCGACGGGGACGAGGTGGATCTCCGGGTCGAGGCTCCGCCAGTTCGTGTACGCGATGTGGGAGCCGTCCGGTGAGAAGCGTGGGTGGCCGACCCGGGTCCGGTCGACGGTGAGCCGCCACGCGCGGCCGGGCCGGTGGCCCTCGGGGACGAGGGGGGCGATCCAGAGATCGTCCTCGGCCGCGAAGCACAGCAGGTCGTCGTGGAGGTGCGGGAACCGGAGGTACGCGATGTCGTCGTCGCTCGCCTTGTCGCTCACCTCCACATGCTTTCCGCGCGGAGGGGGTGCGGCAACTCGTACGTACCTTCGGGTTTCCGGGGGTGTGGCCCGCGACACGTACGAAACGGTTTCGTTTCGCAGGAGGCGGGGAGTATCTTCGTACCGGAAGAGCTGTACGAAACCGTTTCGTTCCGCACTTCGTTCGCATCGGAGGTACCGGCCATGGCACGCAGCAGACTCACTCCCGAGCGGGAGTCCGAGTTGTACGCGGCCGTGCTCGACCTCCTCCGCGAGGTCGGCTACGACGCCCTCACCATGGACGCCGTCGCCGCCCGCACCCACTCCAGCAAGGCCACCCTCTACCGCCAGTGGGGGAGCAAGCCGGAGCTGGTCGCCCGGGCGATGCGGCACAACAAGCCGGTCGACATCGCCGAGATCGACACCGGCTCGCTGCGCGGTGACATCGAGGAGTTGCTCTCCCACACCGACGACTGCCAGATGGACAAGGACGCCGCACTCATGCGGGGCCTCGCCCATGCCGTCCACACCAACCCCGAACTGCACCGGGCCCTGCGCGAGCTGCTCATCGAACCCGAGATGAACGGCCTCGACGAGGTGCTCCAGCGAGCGGTACGCAGGGGGGAGATCGACGCCGCCAACCCGGCGCTCAAGCTCGTCCCGCACATGCTGATCGGTGCGTTCATCGCCCGCCCTCTGATCGAGGACCAACCGGTCGACCGCGCCTTCCTCAGCGCGTACTTCGACGCCGTCGTGCTCCCCTCACTCGGCGTCTGACCCTCTTTTCTCTCTTTACCTGACTGCGCACCGCTCACGCCGTCGGGCCGGCTCCCCATGTCCTGTCCCGCCCCACCTTGGGAGTACGCCCCCGTGGCCACGTTCCTCTACAAGCTCGGCCGTGCCGCCTTCCGGCGCCGACGGCTCGTCGCCCTCCTCTGGGTGGCCCTCCTGGCCGTCGCCGGGATCGGCGCCGCCACCGCGCCCGCCGCGACCTCCAGCTCCTTCTCCGTCCCCGGCACCGAGGCCCAGCGCGCCTTCGACCTGCTCGAAGAGCGCTTCCCCGGCGCCGGCGCCGACGGGGCCACCGCCCGCGTCGTCTTCAAGGCACCGGACGGCCAGAAGGTCACCGACCCGGCCCACAAGGCCGTCGTCGAGGACACCGTCGCCGCGCTGAAGTCCGGCTCGGACCAGATCGTCTCGGTCGCCGACCCGTACACCGCGCACGCCGTCTCGCAGGACGGCTCCACCGCCTACGTCTCCGTCGCGTACAAGGTCAACGCCATGGAGCTGACCGACGAGACGCGCGAGGCGCTCAAGCAGGCGGGCGAGAGCGCCCAGGGCAAGGGCCTGACCGTCGAGGTCGGCGGCGACGCCCTCACCACCATGCCGGAGACCGGCGCCGGCGAGATCGTCGGCGTGGTCATCGCGGGCATCGTCCTCGTCATCACCTTCGGTTCGCTCGTCGCCGCCGGACTCCCGCTGCTCACCGCGATCATCGGCGTCGGCATCGGCGTCTCCTCGATCACCGCGCTCGCGAACGTCCTGGACCTCGGCAGCACCACCTCCACCCTCGCGATGATGATCGGCCTCGCCGTCGGCATCGACTACGCGCTCTTCATCGTCTCCCGCTACCGCGCGGAGCTCGCCGACGGGCGCGAGAAGGAGGAGGCCGCGGGCCGCGCGGTCGGCACGGCCGGCTCCGCCGTCGTCTTCGCCGGACTCACCGTCGTCATCGCCCTGGTCGGCCTGGCCGTCGTCAACATCCCGATGCTGACGAAGATGGGCTTCGCCGCCGCCGCGACGGTCGTCATCGCCGTCCTCATCGCGCTCACCCTCATCCCGGCGCTGCTCGGCTTCGCCGGCGACAAGGTCATCGGCCGCAAGGCGCGCCGAGGCGTCGAGAAGAGCGTCGAGAAGGGCGTCGAGAAGAGCCAGGACAAGCCCAACGGCGGCACCCGCTGGGCCCGCTTCGTCATCCGCCGCCCCGTGTTCGTCCTGCTCGTCGGCGTCCTCGGCCTCGGCGCGATCGCCGTCCCCGCCGCCTCCCTGGAGATGGGCCTCCCGGACGACGGCGCCAAGCCGGTCTCCACCAGCGAGCGCCGCGCCTACGACCTGCTGTCCGACGGCTTCGGCCCCGGCTTCAACGGCCCGCTGCTCGTCGTCGTGGACGGCGACAAGGCCGCCGCCGACAAGACGGTCTCCACGATCAAGGGCCTGGAGGGCTGGGCCGCGGTCGCCCCGCCGACCCTGAACAAGGCCGGCGACGCGGCGATGATCACGGTCGTCCCGAAGGACCGCCCGTCCTCCGGCGAGACCGAGACCCTCGTCCACGACATCCGCGAGGCCACCGGCGACGACGTCCTGGTCTCCGGCGCGACCGCGATGAACATCGACTTCTCGCAGAAGATGAACGACGCCCTGGTGCCGTACCTGGCCCTCGTCGTCGGCCTCGCCTTCATCCTCCTGACCCTGGTCTTCCGCTCGGTCCTCGTCCCCCTGAAGGCGGCCCTCGGCTTCCTGCTCTCGGTGGTCGCGGCCCTCGGCGCGGTCGTCGCGGTCTTCCAGTGGGGCTGGCTCGGCGGCCTGTTCGGCGTCGAGCAGACCGGCCCGGTCATGTCGATGATGCCGATCTTCATGGTGGGTGTCGTCTTCGGTCTCGCGATGGACTACGAGGTCTTCCTCGTGACCCGGATGCGCGAGGCGTACGTCCACGGGCAGCGGCCCGGCGAGGCGATCGTGACCGGCTTCCGGCACAGCGCCCGGGTGGTCGTCGCGGCGGCCGTCATCATGATCGCGGTCTTCTCCGGCTTCATCGGCATGGACGACCAGATGATCAAGATGATCGGCTTCGGCCTCGCGATCGCGGTCCTCTTCGACGCCTTCGTGGTCCGCATGGCGATCGTCCCGGCCGTCCTGGCGCTCCTCGGCCACAAGGCCTGGTGGCTGCCGAAGTGGCTGGACCGGGTGCTGCCGAACGTGGACGTGGAGGGCGAGGCCCTCGCCGCCGCCACGGACGGCGACCCCAGCGGCAAGCCCGACCTCGTCAAGGTCTGACCTGCCGGAGTACGCCGTACGCCGTCAGCGCCTCGTCACCGAGGCGTTGGCGGCGTACGTGTGCCGGAGGAAGCGCGACAGGGCCGTCGTGTCGAACTGCACCACCGTCACCCCGTCCTCCCGGTGCAGTTCGACGACCGTCTGCACCCGCCCGCACGGCCAGACGCCGATGTCGCCGCGCCGGGTCGGGGTGTTCAGACCGGTCTCCAGGAGGGCACGCGGGAAGGACCACTCGACGCCGCCGGGGAAGCCGAAGCGCACGGTCGCGGGGGTGAAACCGGGGTCGTACCGGAGGGCGACGGGGACGGGCCGGGAGAGGGGGGCGTCACTGATGATCCGCCCCTTGGCGTGGTCGTCCACTGCGGTGGCCATGGAGATTCCTCCCGACTCGTCCTGGTATAAGTCAATGTTTCACTCCTTCCCCCTCCCCGCGCGGCCATGCCCGCCCCCCGGTGTGATCTGCCTCGCGCCCGTCCTGTCTCCTGTGCGCTCTTGCAAGTCGTTCGCAGGAAGCCGCATCATTCGGGACGTGCATGTACCTGACGGATTCATCAACGCCCCCGTGTCGGCCGCCGCCGGCGTCGTCGCCGCCGGGGCCGTCGCCCTGAGCCTGCGCGGGGCCCGCCGCGAGCTAGGGGGCACCTCCCGTGCCGGAGGCTACGGGGGAGAGCGGACGGCGCCCCTCGCCGGCCTCGTCGCGGCCTTCATCTTCGCCGTGCAGATGCTGAACTTCCCGGTCGCCGCCGGGACCAGCGGACACCTGCTCGGCGGCGCGCTCGCCGCGATCCTCGTCGGGCCCTGGACCGGCGTCCTGTGCATCGCCGTCGTCCTGCTCATGCAGGGCATCCTCTTCGCCGACGGCGGCCTGACCGCCCTCGGCGTGAACATCACCGTCATGGGCGTCGTCACCGTCGTCGTCGCGTACGCGATCTTCCGCGGCCTCGTCCTCCTGCTGCCCCGCACCCGCCGCTCGGTGACCCTCGCCTCCTTCGTCGCCGCGCTCGTCTCCGTACCGGCGGCGGCCGTCGCCTTCACCCTCGTCTACGCGGTCGGCGGCACCACCGACGTCCCGCTCGGCAAGGTCCTGACCGCCATGGTCGGCGTGCACACCCTCATCGGCGTCGGCGAGGCCGTCATCACCATGCTGACGGTCGGCGCGGTCGTCGCCGTCCGCCCCGACCTCGTGTACGGCGCGCGCGGCCTGACCGCCCCGCTGAAGCTCCGCGTCGGCGGCGAGCTCGTCGACGCGGCCCCCGCGGCGGCCCCCGCGGCGGCTCCTCAGCCCGCCGGCTCCCCGAAGAAGCTGTGGATCGGCGGTGTCGTCACCGCCCTCGTCCTCGCCGGTTTCGTCTCCTTCTACGCCTCCGCCAGCCCCGACGGCCTGGAGAAGGTCGCCGCCGACCAGGGCATCGACGCCAAGGTCGAGGAGCACGCGGCCGCCGGCTCGCCGCTCGCCGACTACGGAGTGAAGGACGTCGACGACGCCCGCCTCTCCGGCGGCCTCGCCGGGGCCATCGGCGTCGGCGTCACCCTCGCCGTCGGCACGGGCGCCTTCTGGGCCGTACGAGGCCGTCGCCGCGACTCCGCGTCGCCCCAGGACACCCCCGTACCGGCGGAGGTCGCCTGACATGGGCGCAGGGCACGCCCACAAGCTCTACCGGCACGCGCACTCCCCGGTGCACGCGCTGCCCCCGCACACCAAGATCGCCGCCGTCCTCGGCTTCGTGGTGGTCGTCGTCTCGACGCCCCGCGAGGCCGTCTGGGCGTTCGCGCTCTACGCGCTGCTCATCGGGATCGTCGCGGCGAAGGCGCGCGTCCCGGCGGGCTTCCTCCTCAAGCGGCTGCTGATCGAGATCCCGTTCGTCGCCTTCGCGCTCCTCATGCCCTTCGTCGTCCCCGGCGAGCAGACGACCTTCCTCGGCGTCTCCCTCTCCGTCCCCGGCCTGTGGGGCGCCTGGAACGTCCTCGCCAAGGGCACCCTCGGCGTCGCCGCCTCCGTCCTCCTCGCCTCGACGACCGAGCTCCGCGCCCTGATCCTCGGCCTCCAGCGGCTCAGGCTCCCGCCGCTCCTCGTCCAGATCGCCTCCTTCATGATCCGGTACGGCGACGTCATCACCGACGAGATGCGCCGCATGTCCGTCGCCCGCCGCTCGCGCGGCTTCGAGGCCAGGGGCGTACGCCACTGGGGCGTCCTCGCCAAGTCCGCCGGGGCGCTCTTCATCCGCTCGTACGAGCGCGGCGAACGCGTCCACCTCGCCATGGTCAGCCGCGGCTACACGGGCACCATGCCGGTCATCGACGAGGTGACGGCGACCCGCGCCCAGTGGACGTACGCCGCGGCGCTCCCGCTGACCGCCCTCCTGATCTGCCTCACCGGATGGACGACGACATGACCACCGCACCACCACCGTCCCTGAACGTCGAGGGCCTCGCGTACGCGTACCCCGACGGCCACCAGGCCCTCTTCGGCGTCGACCTGACCGTCGGCCGCGGCGAGCGGGTCGCGCTCCTCGGCCCCAACGGCGCCGGGAAGACCACCCTCGTCCTCCACCTCAACGGCATCCTCACCGGCGGCGCGGGCACGGTCACCGTCGCCGGGCTCCCGGTCGGCAAGAAGCACCTCGCCGAGATCCGGCGCAAGGTCGGCATCGTCTTCCAGGACCCCGACGACCAGCTGTTCATGCCGACCGTCCGCGAGGACGTGGCCTTCGGCCCGGCGGCGGCCGGCCTCCGGGGCGCCGAGCTCGAAGCGGTCGTCGCGAAGGCCCTCGACCGGGTCGGCATGGCCGAGTTCGCCGACCGGCCGCCGCACCACCTCTCCTTCGGGCAGCGCCGCCGGGTCGCCGTCGCGACCGTCCTCGCGATGGAGCCGGAGATCCTCGTCCTCGACGAGCCCTCCTCCAACCTGGACCCGGCCTCGCGCCGCGAGCTCGCCGACATCCTCCGCGCGCTCGACGTCACCGTCCTGATGGTCACGCACGACCTCCCGTACGCCCTGGAGCTCTGCCCGCGCTCGGTCATCCTCAGCGAGGGCGTCATCGCCGCCGACGGCCCGACCGGCGGCATCCTCGCCGACGAGGAGCTGATGGCCCGGCACCGCCTGGAGCTCCCGTTCGGCTTCGTCCCGAGTTCGGTGGCCTGAGTTCGGTGGCCAGGGCAACGGCCTGAGACCATGGGGGCCGCGAGCAGGAGCTGACACGAGGAGCGGTACGGGTGAACGTCGACGTCCAGGGCACGGTGGCACCGGGCTGGGAGCCGGTCAGGGACGCGTTCCTGCGCAACTTCGAGCACCGCGACGAGCGCGGAGCGGCCGTCGCCGTCCACCACGAGGGCACCAAGGTCGTCGACCTGTGGGCGGGCACCCGGGACGTCGACGGCGGCACCCCCTGGACCGAGGGCACGGCCCAGGTCGTCCGCTCCGCGACGAAGGGCGTCTCCGCCGCCGTACCCCTCTTGCTCCACCAGCGCGGTCTGCTCGACCTGGACGCCCCCGTGGCCACGTACTGGCCCGAGTTCGGGTCGGAGGGCAAGGACCGGGTGACCGTACGGCAGACGCTCGCGCACCAGGCGGGCGTCCCCGTCCTGGACCGGCCGCTCACCCTCGCCGAGGCGACCGACCTCGACACGGCGACCCGCGCCATCGCCGCGCAGGCCCCGGTCTGGGAGCCGGGCACGGCCCACGGCTACCACGCCCACACCTTCAGCTGGCTGCTCTCCGGCCTCGTCCACCGGGTCACCGGCCGCACCATAGGCCGCTGGGTCGCCGAGGAGATCAGCGGCCCGCTCGGCCTCGACCTGTGGATCGGCCTGCCGGAGGCGGAGGTCCACCGCGTCGGCCGGCTCGGCCCGGTCGAGGAACTCGACCCGCCCGGCACCGGGGCGGTCAAGCTCCGCCCGAAGCGCTCGGTGACGGAGGCGTACAAGGACCCGGAGTCCCTCACCCGCCGCGCCTTCGGTGTCATCGAGCCGCAGCCCGACGAGAACGACCCGGCCTACCGGGCGGCCGAACTCCCCGGCTCCGCGGGCGTCGCCACGGCTCGCGCGCTGTCCCGCTTCTACGCGGCGACGCTGGGCCCGGTCGACGGCCACGACGGTTCCTCCGGGGATCGCCTCTTCGCTCCGGCGACGCTGACCCTGGCCCGTACGGAGGAGTCGGCGGGCCCGGACCGCGTCCTCCTGGTCGGCACCCGCTTCGGCCTCGGCCACATGCTGCACGGCCCGGCGTCCCCGCTCCTCGGCCCGACGTCCTTCGGCCACCCGGGCCGGGGCGGCTCGCTGGGCTTCGCGGACGCGGAGTCGGGGATCGCGCTCGGGTACGTCACGAACGGCATGCGGAAGACGGTGACGGCGGACCCGAGGGCGCAGGAACTGATCAGGGCCGTGAAGAAGTCCCTGACGTCCGTCATGCCGTAGCGGGCGCGAACGCCAGCACCACCCCGAGCCCGACCAGCACACTCCCGATGACCTTGTTGAGCACGGCCTGCCGCCGCAACAGTCGTGCGCGCAGGGCCTGCTGGGAGAAGAGCACGGCGGCGATCCCGAACCAGACGAGGTGGGCGACGGACATGAACACCCCGTAGCCCACCTGCTGGACGAGCGGGGTGTCCGCGCTGACGACCTGGCTGTAGGTGCTCACGACGAAGAGCATCGTCTTGGGGTTGAGCGCGTTGGTGAGGAACCCGACGCGCAGGGCGCCGAGGGACGTCATGCGGGGCCCCTCGCCCTTCTCCAGGTCCACGGAGGTCGCGCGGGCGACGAAGGTCTTGTACCCCACGTACACGAGGTAGGCGGCGCCGACGAGCTTCATCACGGTGAACAGCACCGGCGTACGGGACACGAGCAGCCCGACCCCGAGCATCGTGTACGCGACGTGCACGAGCACGCCCAACGCGATCCCGACGGCGGCGAGGACGCCCGCGGCCCGCCCGTACAGATAGCTGTTCCGGACGGTCATGGCGAAGTCGGCGCCGGGACTGATGACGGCCAGGACGGTGATGACGGCTACGGCGATCAGTTGGCCCATGAACGAAAAACTAGTCGATCAACAGCGGCCGCCGTAAGGAGAGATGACAATCTCCCCATGGAACTCACACGGCGGTTCGAGGGGTACGGGGTCCTCGTCACGGGCGCGGCACGCGGCATCGGCGCGGCGACGGCGCGGCGCCTGACGGAGGAGGGCGCGCGGGTCCTGGTGACCGACATCGACGAGGCGGGGGCGCGCAGAGTGGCCGCCGGGCTCCCCGGCGCGGAAGGGCTGCGCTGCGACATCGCCGACCAGGAGTCGGTGGACGCGGCCGTCGCCCACGCGGTGAAGGCCTTCGGCGGACTCGACGTCCTCGTCAACAACGCCCTGGCACCGGTGGCACCCGACCGCGCCCGCTTCGAGGACGACCCGGACGGCGGCTGGGCGGAGCAACTCGACGTGACCCTGATGGGCGCCGTCCGCTGCTCCCGGGCGGCGCTGCCGCACCTGGCGGCGGCGGGCGGGCGCGGGGCGATCGTCACGATCGGCTCGGTCAACGCCGAGGCGGACTTCGGGAACCACGCGTACAGCGCGGCGAAAGCGGGCCTGGCCTCGCTGACGCGCACCCTGGCGGGCGACGCGGCCCCCCGCGGGGTACGGGTCAACCAGATCAACCCCGGCACGATCGCGACCCCGGCGTGGGCGGGCCGGGAGGACGACCTGGCGGCCCTGGGCGCCCGGGCGTACCCCCTGGGCCGGGTGGGCACTCCGGAGGACGTAGCGGCGGCCGTCGCCTTCCTCGCCTCCCGGGACGCCTCCTGGATCACGGGGACGACCCTGCGGGTGGACGGCGGACTGCTGGCGGTGAACCAGCACTTCGCGGAGGTACTGGGGGAGGCGTGAAAACAATTCCCTCCTGAGACGCAACCTCGGAGGGGGACGCACGTCTGGTGGGTTGAAGGCGCCCTTCAGACCCATGTCCCGCACGCACCCCCTGGGGAGACCTCATGACCCACCCGACCCGTCGCCGCCGCCGGATCCTGGGCGCCGCCGCAGGCGCCGCGCTGCTCCTCGGCGGAGCCTTCACGGCGCAGGCCGTGGCCGACGCGGGCCCGAAGCCGTCGCCCGCGACCCGGACCACACCGGCCGTGCCCGCGGCCCCGGCACCGGCGGTGGTCGTCCCGCGTCCCGCCGCCCCGGCCGGCCCCGCGACGGACACCCCGCAGCCGGCCGCGCCGAAGGTCGCCGACCTGACGCCGGCCGCGGCTCCCGCACCGGCCGGCCCGAAGCCGGCCGGGTCCGGGCCCGCCAGGGTCGTCGACCCGGGCAAGGCGGCGCACCCCGGCGTCTACGAGCCGGGTGAGCCCCGCCCGGCCCCGGCCAAGTAGCCACCACGAAAGCGGGGGTGGGCCGGACTCCGTGGGGGAGCCCGGCCCACCCCCACCCTCCTCATCGAATCCGAACGAGGCACATGCAGTACGCGTACGCGACACCCGCCGCAGCCCCCTGGTGGTCCCTCCTGCTGGCCAGGATCACCGGAGCGGCCCGCTACCTCACGGTGGTACGGGGCGGGGGCGCCCGCCCGTACGAGAGCGAGCACCCACCAAGCCTGGCGGCGCTCTACGACGCGAGGCGCCTCGACATGGTGCGCCTGGCGCTCTTCCTCGTGGACGACCTGCACACGGCCGAGGACGTCGTCCAGGACGCGTTCGCGGCGGTGTGCCGCGCGTACGGCACGTCACTCGACGGCCTGCGGGACCCGGGGGCGTACCTGCACACGGCCGTGGTCAACGCGGCCCGCTCGGTCCTGCGCCGCCGCCGCACGGCCCGCGGCTACACCCCGCCCCACGAGCCGCCGACCCCACCGCTCGACGAGGGGCTCCTCCTGGCGGAGGAACACCGCACGGTCCTCGACGCCCTGGCCGAACTCACCCACCGCCAGCGCGAGGTCCTGGTCCTCCGCTACTGGTCGGAACTGACCGAGGAACAGATCGCGGGAACGCTCGGCCTCTCGCGGGGCACGGTGAAGTCCACGGCCAGCCGCGCCCTGAGCGCCCTGGCGAAGAAACTGGAGAAGGCCGACCGATGACCCCGACGCCCCCGCACGACACCGAGGCCCGCCTGAGAGCGGCCCTGGCGGCCCGAGCCGCCCAGGTCACCCACCACGACCTGCGCCGCCAGCCGCCCCCGACGGGCAGGGCCCGGGGCATCCGGTCCGCCTACGGCCGGGGCCTGGCCGTGCTGGCGGTGGCGGCGACCGTGGCGGCGGTCTGCCTCCTGACGCTGCTCCCCGGAGCCCCGCTCGCCCCGACCCCGGTCAGCCCGGCGGGCCCGCCACCGGTCACGGACCCCACCCCGTCCCCCAACGACCCCGCGCTCCCCGCCCCGAAGGTGCAAACCCCCGGACCGGCGGCCCCGACCCCGACCCGCTGACGGCCGGGGCGCGGACCGGTGTCCGCCGTGGCATCGTGGCGACCATGACCCTCACCGTCCGCCCGGCAACGGAGTTCGAGGACATCAAGGCCCTGGTGGGCCCCAAGTCCCCCGAAGCCACCGTCTGCTGGTGTCTCAGCTACCGCATCCCGTCCAAGCTGAACAACGAACTCAGGGGCCCGGCCCGCGGCGAGTACGTCCGGGAGCTCTGCGGCAAGGAACAGCTGGGCGTGATCGCCTACGACGGCGACGAGCCCGTCGGCTGGGCGGCGGTGGCACCGCGCTCGGTGACGTCCTTCGCCCGCAGCCGCACGATCCCGCACGTCGACGACCTGCCGGTGTGGTCCCTGTGGTGCGTCCGCGTCCGCCCCGGCCACCGCAAGAAGGGCGTCTCGCACACGGTGATCGCCGGTGCGGTCGAATACGCCCGCGCCCACGGTGCCCCGGCGATCGAGGCGTACCCGCTGGACAACGGGGACGCCCGGGTCGACACGACGATGGCGTACGCGGGCCTCCGCAAGAACTTCGAACGCGCGGGCTTCACCTACGCCTCCCCCACCACCTCGGTCCTGGCAGGCCACCCCCGCATCATCATGCGCCTCGACCTGCGCTGAGGCCCATGGGGGTGCCTCAGGGTTCACGCCACGAGTCGGACGCGATCGCTCTGTCCCGGAAGCACTGGAAAGCGCTCCAGCTCGCCCGGGCATCGTCCGCGTTCGTGAGCAGCTCGCCTGTCGAGCAGTCGAAGGGGCGGCAGCCAAGGGCCTGGGAGATGCGGAAGATCACGGGCAGCACGTCGTCCTCCCCGCCCCGGACATGGAGCATGACCGACTCGACGGGGTCGTGCTCGCCGATGCCGAGTTCGATCACCCAGGTCGGACCGAGCAACTCGCCCCACGCTGGGTCGGTCAGGTCGACCTCGCCCACTGTTGACCTGAGTGCCTGGTGAACGCCGGACCGGCTGCCGA
The DNA here is from genome assembly GCF_042264145.1 of Streptomyces sp. NPDC056144. NCBI lineage: Bacteria > Bacillati > Actinomycetota > Actinomycetes > Kitasatosporales > Streptomycetaceae > Streptomyces > Streptomyces sp. NPDC056144. Next base: position 99,928 of record NZ_JBHJVF010000008.1, read on the forward strand.
TGGGAGGCGGCTCGTGATCGGCGGGAAGATCGTCGATGGACGTGACGTCCGCGGGCAGCGGCAGCAGAAGAATGTCCCAGCTCATGGTGCACTCTCACGGTAGGGCGGAAGCGGCGTCAGCCGGCGACGAGCCGGCTGGTGAACCCCTGGTCACGGAGCCGTTCGAACGCGCCGACGACGGCCTCGGGTACGTCCGTCTCGACCATGAACCCCTGCTCCGGGTAGACCATCAGCCGCTGCACGGCCCCCACGAGCATGTCGAGGACGAGCCGGGGATCCTGGAGGGAGTCGACGTACGAGGGCAGCGACATCGGCGACGACGCGCAGACGAAGTCCACCCCCGGCCACACCTTCCGCGCGGTCGCGTAGGCCCGCCGCTCCTCGTACGGCTTGCTGACGAGGAGGACGGACGAGACCTCGATCCCGCGCTCGGCGAGCAACTCCCGGGAGAACCGCAGGTTCTCTCCGGTGTTACGGGCCCGGGGCTCGACGAGCACGACGTCCTCGGGCACCCCCGACTCCAACGCCCGCTCCCGGTAATGCTCGGCCTCACCCCGGGGCATCCGCCCCTCGGTGGTCCGACTCGTGGCCCCGGTGAACACGATGACCGGCGCCAGTCCCCGCCGGTACAGCCCGACGGCCACGTCGGCGACCCCGAGGTCGTGACTACCGAGCCCGACGAGGACGGAGCAGGGCCGAGGTGTGTGCCCCATCTGCTGGAAGTCCCAGAGGGTTTGGGCGTCGGCCCAGGTGGTGGCGGGGAGCATCGCGCCTTCTCGGGTGCGGGTACGTGGACGGGGTCCTACAGCCGGGTGGTCGTCACTGCATCGACGAACGAAGCCCAGGCGTCCGCCGGGAAGGCGAGGTGGGGGCCGATGGGGGCGGTCTTGCTGTCGCGGACCGCACTCCCGCCCACGGACGTGCGCGCCACCTCGACGCAGTCGCCCTGCTGATCCGAGAAGGACGACTTGCGGAATGCGCTGACGATCTCAGGTGTCACGTTGCCTCTTCCATCCGATCCGCTGCGTCGCCCAGGATCTGGCGGATGAGTTCCGCGCTCTCCTCGGGCGACATCGCCGCCGAGCGTAGTTGATCGAAAACGTCGGCATAGGCGGCGAGATCCTCGGGGGTTTCCACGACAGTCGTGTTGACGACGGTCCGTACGGCCACCGCCTCGACGTGGGGCTCCACGCCGAACGAGAAGGCGACGAACGGTCCCGACATGCCGGCGGACTTGTTCGCCGCCGTCGGCAGGATCTGCACGGTGACGTTCTGGCGCTGCCCGGCGTCGAGCAGATGCCGGAGCTGCCCGTCTCGGACGGCGGGGGCGTCGCGGAGTGAGGTGATGGCGGGCTCCCAGATGATGGCGGTGAAGCGCACCCCGCCCGCTTCGATCCGGCGCTGGCGTTCCTGGCGGACCTTGACGAGCTCGGCGATGCGGTCGGCGGCGATGAAGACAGGCCCCGAGGAGATCACCGACTCCGCGTACTCCGGAGTCTGCAACAGGCCGGGAATCAGGGCGGGTTCCCAGGAGCGGATGTACGTCGAGTCGCTTTCGAGCGTGATGTGGTCCGCGTAGTCCGGGCGTAGCGTCTCCTGGTAGTCCAGCCACCAGCCCCGCTGATTGCTGGCCCGCGCCAGCTCCTCCAGCCGGTCGCGCTCGCCCTGGTCCCGGACGCCGTAGCAGTCGAGGAGGGTGCGGACTTCCAGGGCGGAGGCGGAGACCTGCCCGCTCTCCAGGCGGCTGACCTTGGTCACGGATCTCAGGATGGCCTGGGCGGCCGCCGACTGGTCGACTCCGGCCGCCTCGCGGAGGCGCTTGAGGGCAGAGCCGAGCCGCCGACTGCGAACCGTCGGCTTCCCACCTGCGGGCATGTCGTCTCCTCTCGACGTGGCGTCAGTTTGCCGCTTGCCAACGGAGTTGAGCCAGTTGCGACCCCCCTCGGAGGGTCCGCAAATTTGCGGAAGGCCCACTTGCGTCGGTGAATCGAACAGCCCTAGCGTGAGGAATGTGACGCAGAGCACGCGTGATCGTGCACTGCGTGATCTTGGGGTGCCGGGATCCGGCGCCATCCGGAAATGTCGAAACCCCCGCGACCGTGCGACCGGTCCGGGGGCGTGGCCAACGCTTCGAAGGAGCGTCAACGTGCACCACCCTATCGTCCGGCTTGTCGGACTGATTCTGTCCCTGCTCCTCCCACCGTCCGGGCGGCGCCGACGGGAGGCGGCCCCGCCCCCACAGGCCCCACCCGCCCACGTCTGCACCCGAGTTCCCCTCCTCCGGGGCGAGGGCAGCCCCCTCGTCCGCCCCTACCTGGACACCCCCGCCACACTCCGGGCCCGCCGCCGCGCCCTCTGGCTGGCGACGCACGGGGTGGACGTCGGACCCCGCCTCATCCACGGCGTGGAGGTGGCCTGATGGGAAACGAACCGGCCACCGCGCACGGCCCCGACACCGTCGTCCTCCGCTGGCCGCAGGCCACCCGAAGTGTCCCCCTCGCCCGCCGCGAGCTGCGGCGGACGCTCGCCCGATGGGAGTGGCAGGCCTTGGAGGACGCCGCCTCGCTCGTCCTCTCCGAGCTGCTGACGAACGCCGTGCGCCACGGCAGGGTCCCCGGCCGGGAGATCGAGACCCGCTTCGTGCGGATCCCGGACGGCGCCGGTCTGCGCATCGAGGTCCACGACGCATCGGAACGGCGCCCGCTGATAGCGCTCCCGGAGACCGGCGGAGCCGACGGCGGCTGGGGGCTGCCGCTGGTCGACGTACTGGCCGAGAAGTGGGGTGTCTGCGACCGCTCCGGGCCGGGAAAGCTGGTGTGGGCGGAGCTTGTCGTGAAGAGGGAGTCTCATGCGCAGCAAGGGAATTGAGGGAACAGGGAGGGCCGCTGTGGCCCGGCCCCACCACCGTCTCGGCCGCCGCCCCAAGCTCTGGGCGTTACGGCCCGACCGCACGGGAAGCGGTCTGATCACCGAGGCGGAGTGCACCACCTGCCACGACGGCTCCGGCGCCGCCGACGACGCCCGGGGCCCCGCCACCTGGTGCCTGTCCCACGCCCAGGAAACCGGCCACACCGGCTTCCGCCGCATCCGCACGGACTTCTTCCGCGCCTCCTGCGACGGAATGGGTACGGAGGCGGCGGCGACCACCACCGGTATCTGAGGCGGAGGGCGGGACGTTTCCAGAGCAGTTGAAAGTAGGGGGCGCGGGGTGCACTCTCGTGACCATGACCACCACGAGGACCAGGGGCGGACGAGCCGTCCTCACCGGCGTGGAGATCGGCCACGGAAGCGCGTCCGCCGGCGCCCGCCACGTCGACCGGACCCCGGCCCGCGTCGCCACACGGGTGACCGCCCGCAAGGCCGAGGCCGAGGCCGAGGCCGAGTACGCCGACCGGACCGAAGGGAGCGCAGCCGCGTGACGACCCAGCCAGAAGGCCTCGTGCCCCTCGTGCCCATGCCGGAGAAGACCCCGGCCGCGCTCCGTGTCGCCGTGGCCCGCCTCGACTCCGCCGCCCTGCCCCGGTTCGACGCGCACTGGACCGAGGCGATGGCTCAGGCGCGTGACGAGTTCAGCCTCCTGCCCGGCAGGCACTTCGTCGACCACTGGTGGTCGTGGGTCGCCGTCCAGAGGATCCCCGACCTCGCCGCCCGGTTCCGCGAGTGCGAGCAGATCGTGGCAAGCTCCGAGGACAAGACCACCCGGCGCGCCGCGTCGGCCGAGCTCGCCCGGATTCTCGCCGACGCGGAGGCGGCCGCCGCGTGAGCGACTGGACCTGGGAGTACAACCCGGATGCCGCGAACGTGGTCGGCGGGCTGCCCGCCGAGCAGCGGCAGGATGTGGAGGACTTGGCCCGCCGCATCGCCGACGCGGTCGGCGTCCGCCGCATCGGCCACCCCTTCGACATCCAGGAGTCCGCCTCCGGCGTGAAGACGTACGCCGAGGGACCGGTGATGCTCTGGTATCAGGAGGACTACCGCGACGACACGGTGCTGATCCTCCGCGCACGCCACTACCTCGCTCCCACCGTCGACGCCGAGGACTGACCCCCGCGCCGCCTCACCCCGCCCGCAGCATCAGCCCGATCCCCAGCACCATTAGTCCCGCCGCCGCGATGCGTGGGCCGCCGAAGCGTTCCTTGAAGAAGACGGTGCCGATGGCGGCGCCGACGATGACGGAGGACTCGCGGAGGGCTGCGATGGGGGCCAGGGGGGCCTGGGTCTGGGCCCAGAGGACCAGGGCGTAGGCCGTGACCGAGAGGGTGGCGCCGGTGAGGCCTCGGGTCGCGTACCGGCGGAGGGCCGGGAGCAGGGTCGCGCGGCGCGTGCAGAGGGCGTATGCGGGGATCGCGAGGCCCTGGACGACCATCAGCCAGGCGATGTAGCCGAGCGAGGTGCCGGAGGCGCGGACGCCTATGCCGTCGACGACCGTGTAGAGGGCGATCGACAGGCCCGTCGCGCCCGCCGCGAGCAGGGCGGGCCACTGGGGGCGGGCGTCCGCGCCTCTGATGCCCCACAGGGCGAGGCCCGTCAGGCCCGCGCAGGCGACGGCCACGCCGAGCAACTGCCAGCCGCTCGGCACCTCGTGGAGGAAGGCCGCCGCCAGGACGGTCACGACCAGCGGGGCCGTACCGCGCGCGATCGGGTACATCTGGCCGAAGTCGCCGAGCGTGAACGACCGCATGAGCAGGGCGTAGTAGCCGATGTGGAGGGCGGCGGAGGTGAGGAGGTAGGGCCAGGCCTCCGGGGCGGGGAGGGGGACGAAGAGTGCCGTCGCCGCGCCGATCAGGACCCCTCCGCCGGATATCAGCGTGAAGGAGATCAGCTGGTCCTTGATGGCGTGGGCTATCGCGTTCCAGCTCGCGTGCGTCACCGCGGCGACGAGGACGGCCAGGGTGACGAGCGGCGTCACGCCGTCTGTTCCCGTACGTCGGCGAGCGTCGCGCCCGCGTGGGCGACCAGGTCCTTCGGGGGCAGGGCGAAGACCGTGTGCGGGGTGCCGGCCGCCGCCCACACCACCGCGTGGTCGAGGACGCCCCGGTCCGCCAGGACCCGCGTGCTCGTCCGGTGGCCGAAGGGCGGTACGCCTCCGATCGCGTACCCCGTCGCCTCCCTGACCACCTTCGCGTCGGCCCGGGTCACCTTCTCCGCGCCGAGTTCCGCCCGTACGCGCTCCACGTCGACCCGCGACGCGCCGTCCATGAGGACGAGCACCGGGACCCCGTCCGCCGCGAAGATCAGCGACTTCACGATCTCGGACACCTCACAGCCGATCGCGTCGGCGGCCTGCTGGGCCGTCCTCGTCTCGTCGGGGAAGCGGCGGATCTCGACGTCGAGACCCAACTCGGCGAGGGCGGCGGCGAACTGGGGGTGTGCGTGCTCCGTGGTCGTCATGGCCCGACACGCTAGCGGCCGGTGTACGGGCCATGCGACCGGGTTCCGGAGGGTGGGACGCCCCCCCCGGCGCCGTGTCAGCCTGCCTTCAGGACCTGGGCCACCACCGGGCCCGCCGCGTCACCGCCGTGACCGCCGGCCTCCACGACCGCCGCCGCCGCGAGGTCGCCGGAGTAGCCGGTGAACCAGCTGTTCGACGTCCCCTGCCCGTCGACCTCCGCCGAGCCGGTCTTCGCGCCCTTGGGGGAGGGGACGCCGCTCATCGCGTTCGTCGCGGTGCCGTCGCCCGCTGTCGCCGTCTCCCGCATCATCTGCTTCAGGGCCGACGCGACTCCGGGGGAGAGCCGGTCCGCCTCGGCGAACTCGCGGTCGTCGAGGTCCTTCGCCACCAGGTACGGCTGGAGGAAGCCGCCGTTCTTCACCGTCGCGGAGAGCGAGGCGACGTTCAGGGCGCTCATCTGGATCTGGCCCTGGCCGATGTACGAGGCGGGGGTGTTGCTCCCGGCGGACTCGGGGACGCTGCCGTCGAAGGCGCCGATGCCGACCGCCCAGGTCTGGCCGATGCCGAAGGAGTCGCGGGCCGTCGTGCCGAGGGCGGTGTCCGCGAGGTTCTTGTCGGCCATCTTGGGGAGCACCCCCTTGATGAAGGCGGTGTTGCAGGACCGGCGGAACGCCTGGGCGAGGGTGGCGTTGGGGATGCTGAACTTCTCGAGGTTCTGGAAGGTCTGGCCCCGTGCCAGGACGGTGGGCGGGCACTCGACCGAGCTGCCCGGTCCTGCCACCACCCCGTTCTGCATCAGCATCGCCGCCGTGACGATCTTCATCGTCGAGCCGGGCGCCTGCTGCCCCATGAAGGCCGTGTTGTACTCCGTGGCCGGGTTGTTGGCCACCGCCCGTATCGCGCCCGTCGACGGCTCGATCGCCGCCACCGACGCCTGCGAGAAGCCCTTGACGGCCTTCTCTGCCGCCGCCTGGACGCCCGCGTCGATGGTCGTCTTCAGCTCGCCCGGCTTGCCCTTCGTCAGGACGAGGAGGGGGAGGGTGGAAGCGCCGTACGTACCCGTGCCCTGTTCGATCCAGGTCTCGATGCCCGCCTCGCCGCCCGCCTTCGCCCCGTACCGCTTCCGCAGCTCCGCGAGGACCGGCGCCAGCGACGGGTACTTCTCCGCCGTCAGTTCGACGCCGTCGTGGTCGACGGCCTTCACGGAAGCGGTCTTCGCGACGCCCGTGCGGATCGTGGCGTCGGGGGTCGTCAGCTTCGGGTGGAGCACGGACGGGAGCCACTTCACGAGCGCCCGGCCGGTCGTCTCGCCCCGGAGGACGGTGAGCTGGGAGCGGTACGTCCAGGGCTTCGACACGCCCTTGTACGTGATGGTCGCCTTGACCGTGAACGGCACCGTCACGTCGACCGGCGCCTCGGGCGTGATGGCCAGCGCCGAGATGCTCGCGCCCTCCTTGTACGCCGCCAGGGCCGGCGACGCCGTGACCGGGTCGTTCGTCAGCTGGCCGGCCCGTTCGGCCTCCCCGGCGGCCCACGCGGCGAGGAAGTCCCGGGCGGTCGCCGTCACCTCGTCGGAGGTGACGGGTCCGCTCCGTCTCGGTGCGTCCGTGGGCGACGTGGAGCCGCCCATGATCCCGTTCCACAGGTTGTATCCGCCGTACCCGACTCCGCTCGCGACGACGAGGAACACTCCTCCGACGATCGCGGTCTTCGCTCCACTGCGCATGACTGACGTCCCCTCCCCGAACGGCCGTCCAGTCAATCAGCGTCACTTCCGTGTGTCGAGCAACTTTCTTCAGATCTGTCAGCTCCGTCAGATCCGTATCGGATCTGTCAGATCCAGGTGTCCAGCCACATCCTGTTTCGCCACTGGTCTATCGGGATGGGAGTTCCCGTGTAGATCGGCCAGAAGTAGATGAAATTCCAGACGATCAGCAGGACGAGACATCCCGCCGCCACCGCGCCGAAAGTCCGGCGCCTTTCCGATGTCCCCCGGGGGCCGATGATCGCGCCCAGCATCATCGCCACCGCCAGGCACAGGAACGGCACGAAGACGACCGCGTAGAAAAGGAAGATGGTGCGTTCCTGGTACATGAACCAGGGGAGCCAGCCGGCGGCGATGCCGCAGGCGATCGCGCCCGCGCGCCAGTCGCGGCGGAAGGCCCAGCGCCACAGGATGTAGAGGATGGCGAAGCAGGCGGCCCACCACAGGAGCGGGGTGCCGAGGGCCAGGACCTCCTGGGCGCACTTCTCCTTCGCCGTGGAGGGGCAGCCGGCGGTGCCGGGGGCGGGGGACTCGTAGAAGTACGAGACCGGGCGGCCGAGCACGATCCAGGACCAGGGGTTCGACTCGTACGTGTGCGGGGACGTGAGGCCCACGTGGAACGAGTACACCTCGGACTCGTAGTGCCACAGGCTCCGCAGCCATTCCGGCAGCCAGCTCCAGGTGCCGCCGCCGCCCGGCAGCGCGTCCTGCTTCGCGGCCCAGTCGCGGAAGTAGCCCTTGTCGCTGACGATCCAGCCCGTCCAGGTCGCCAGGTACGTGCCGATCGCGACCGGCACCACCGAGACGAACGCCGGGATCAGGTCGCGCCGCAGGACCGCGACGCGCGGCCGTACGGCGCCCGCCGTGCGGCGGCCCGCCACGTCCCACAGGACCGTCATCAGGCCGAACGCGGCCATCACGTACAGGCCGTTCCACTTCGTCGCCGCCGCGAGGCCGAGCATCACACCGGCCGCGATCCGCCACGGGCGCCAGCCCATGCGGAGGGTCTCGGCGATGTCGGCGTCGGGGCGCAGGACGCCCTCCTCGTCCACGGGGAGCGCCCCCGCGAACCGTTTCCTCGCCTTGTCGCGGTCGACGACCAGGCAGCCGAAGGCGGCCAGGACGAAGAACATCAGGACCTGGTCGAGCAGGGCCGTACGGCTCATCACGAAGTGCAGGCCGTCGACCGCGAGAAGCAGACCGGCGAGGCAGCCGAGGAACGTCGAGCGGAAGAGGCGGCGGCCGATCCGGCACAGCATCAGGATCGACAGCGTGCCGAGCAGCGCCACCATGAAGCGCCAGCCGAACGGCTCGAAGCCGAAGATCTTCTCGCCGACGCCGATGACCCACTTGCCCATGGGGGGATGGACGACGTAGCCGGGGTCGGTGGGGATCAGGACCGAGCCGGGGTCCCGCAGGATCGTCTTGTCGATGTCCTTCGGCCACGCCCCCTCGTACCCCTGGTTGATCAGGGCCCACGAGTCCTTCGCGTAGTACGTCTCGTCGAATATCACCGCGTGCGGCTTGCCGAGGTTCCAGAACCTCAGGACGCCCGCGACGGCCGCGACCAGGAGCGGACCGCCCCACGCCGACAGCCGCCACAGCCGCTCGGCGAGGACGGGGCCGATGCCGAGCAGCGACCAGATCCGCTCGGACGGGCGGGCGTACGGCGGGTCGAGCCGTTCCCGGAGGCCGATGGGGGCGGGGGCGTCGGCGCGGGGCGCGTAGCCGAAGCGCCGCAGCCTCCGCTGCCACGGAGAGGGCTCTGCCACGGGCCCGGTCGCGGGCCCGGTCACGGGCTCCGTCGCGGGGTGCTGGCCCTCCTGGGCCTCGGGTGCGGTACTGGTCACCGCGCCATCGTAGGGAACGCTCCTGTGCGCGTCGCCTGTCCGGGCTGGGAGGATGTCCTGTGTGACAGGAACGCTGGTACTCGCAGGGACCCCCATCGGTGACATCGCGGACGCTCCGCCCCGACTCGCCACCGAACTGGAGAACGCGGACATCGTGGCCGCCGAGGACACCCGGAGGCTGCGCGGCCTGACCCGGGCCCTCGGCATCCACACCTCCGGCCGGGTCGTCTCCTACTTCGAGGGAAACGAGTCCGCCCGTACGCCCGAACTCGTCGAGGCGCTCGTCGGCGGCGCCCGGGTGCTGCTCGTGACCGACGCGGGCATGCCGTCCGTCTCGGACCCCGGCTACCGGCTCGTCGCCGCCGCCGTCGAGCAGGACATCAAGGTCACGGCCGTCCCGGGCCCGTCCGCCGTGCTCACCGCGCTCGCCCTCTCCGGCCTGCCCGTCGACCGCTTCTGCTTCGAGGGCTTCCTGCCGAGGAAGGCGGGCGAGCGGCTCGGAAAGCTCCGCGAGGTCGCGGACGAGCGCCGCACCCTCGTCTACTTCGAGGCCCCGCACCGCCTCGACGACACCCTCGACGCGATGGCCGAGGTCTTCGGCGCCGAGCGCCGCGCCGCCGTCTGCCGCGAGCTGACCAAGACGTACGAGGAGGTCAAGCGCGGCCCGCTCGGCGAGCTCGCGGCCTGGGCGAAGGAGGGCGTACGGGGCGAGATCACCGTCGTCGTCGAGGGCGCCCCGGAGACCGGCCCGGCCGAGCTCGACGCGGAGGAGCTGGTGCGCAGGGTCCGGGTCCGCGAGGAGGCGGGGGAGCGGCGCAAGGAGGCGATCGCGGCGGTCGCCGCCGAGGCCGGACTTCCCAAGCGCGAGGTCTTCGATGCCGTCGTCGCGGCAAAGAACGCGGAGAAGTCGGTAAAGGAATGAGGGGCCGCTCCCTGCAAACCGTAAAGGGATAACCTGAAAGGCAATGGTTCTCCTTCGGTTTTCCTTCTCCTGATGCATTCCGCCCCGAAAGGGCGTCCACTGGGCAGTGGAGAGGAGCTGGCATGAGCGAGATCACCGGCACCGGCATATCCGTCGCCCACGAGGCGTACGCCTTCGCCTGCATGCGCTGTGGATACGGCTGGGAGCAGGCGTACGACATCGAGCACCACGTCGACGCCGCCGGACACACGTACGTCGTCTACAAGGCCGACGGGGAGCGGGTTCCGTCCCCGCTGTCCCGTCCCACCTGCAGGAACTGCGACGGGCACGTGGTCCGGATCATGCGGGCGGGGCAGGTGTCCACGGTGCTCGACCTGATCGCGGCCACCGAGAAGCACCACCGGGGGGCGAAGGAGACCCCACCGATCTCCATGGCCGGCCCGATCGGGCAGGAGCTCACCGAGGACGGGGCGGAGGGCGAGAGGCCCCCCGTGCCGCACCACTGGCACCTTTCCGACCTCCTGCACCCGTTCAGGAAGCAGCAGAAGTAAGAAGCAGCCGAAGCAGGAAGCGGCAGAAGTAACCGGCCGGGCGGCGGCACTCGTGTCCCTCGTACGATCGAGGGCATGAGTGCTGCCAAGGACGCCCCGCCGCCGCTGCCCGAGCCGCTCCTCGTCGAGGTCGCGGACTCGCACACCCATCTGGACATGCAGTCCGGGACGGTCGAGGAGGCCCTCGTCAAGGCCGCCGCCGTCGGCGTGACCACGGTCGTCCAGGTCGGCTGCGACGTGAAGGGCTCCCAGTGGGCCGCCGAGACCGCCGCCGCCCACGCGAACGTCCACGCGGCCGTCGCCCTCCACCCCAACGAGGCCCCCCGGATCGTCCTCGGCGACCCCGACGGCTGGTCCCGGCAGGGCGCACGGCCCGGCGGCGGCGACGCGGCCCTCGACGACGCGCTCGACGAGATCGACCGCCTCGCGGCCCTCCCGCACGTCCTCGGCGTCGGCGAGACCGGCCTCGACTTCTTCCGTACGGGCCCCGAGGGCATGGCCGCGCAGGAGCGTTCCTTCCGCGCCCACATCGAGATCGCCAAGCGGCACGGCAAGACGCTCGTCATCCACGACCGCGAGGCCCACGCCGACGTCCTGCGCGTCCTCGACGAGGAGGGCGCCCCCGACAGGACCGTCTTCCACTGCTACTCCGGCGACGCCGAGATGGCGGAGATCTGCGCCGCCAAGGGCTACTACATGTCCTTCGCCGGCAACGTCACGTTCAAGAACGCCCAGCCGCTGCGCGACGCGCTCGCCGTCGCCCCCCTCGACCTCGTCCTCGTCGAGACCGACGCGCCCTTCCTCACCCCCGCGCCGTTCCGGGGCCGTCCCAACGCCCCGTACCTGATCCCGGTCACCGTCCGGGCGATGGCCGCCGTGCGGGGGATCGGGGAGAACGAGCTCGCCGAGGCGATCGCCGCGAACACGGCCCGCGCCTTCGACTACTGAGCGGAACCGACTGGTCACTGATCCATAACGGTTACGTGTCGTAGTCGGCCAGTCACGTACGCGTGACCGTGCGCGAGGCTAGTGTCCCGGCCTCGTGAGCACTTCCCAGGGCAGCCACCGGGCCGGACGGCGGACGGCGACCCTCCCCGCGTACGAGCCGCCGGCCGTAGTTCCCCTGCCCGCACAGGCGGGCGGTACGGGCTCCCGCGCCGGAGCCCGCCGCGCGGCCAGGCGCCGCAAGGCCTCCGGGCCCGCCGGCGGCGGCCTGCGCAAGCTCGTCCCGCAGGCCCTCGTCGTCGCCTTCCTGGCCGGCGGCACCAGCGCCTTCGTCGCCAACGACAAGGCCGTCCGGCTCTCCGTCGACGGCACCCCGCGCACGCTCCACACCTTCGCCGACGACGTCGAGGAGCTCCTCGCCCACGAGGGCCTCACCGTCGGCGCCCACGACATCGTCGCGCCCGCCCCCGGCGAGGCCCTCGCCAGCGGCGACGAGATCGTCGTCCGGTACGGGCGGCCGGTCGCCCTCACCCTCGACGGGCAGCGCCGCCAGGTGTGGACCACCGCCAGGACCGTCGAGGGCGCCCTGCGCCAGCTCGGGGTCCGCGCGGAGGGCGCGTACCTCTCCGCCTCCCGCTCCGCGCCGATCTCCCGCCAGGGCCTCGCCCTCGACGTCCGCACCGAGCGGACGGTCACCTTCCTCGCCGACGGCCGCGAACGGACCGTCCGCACCAACGCCGCCACCGTCCGCGAAGCCCTCGCCGAGGCCGGGATCACCCTGGCCGGGCAGGACACCACCTCCGTCCCCGGCGCCGCCTTCCCGCGCGACGGCCAGACCGTCACCGTGCTCCGCATCACCGGCAGCAGGCAGGTGCGGGAGGAGGCCATCCCGTACGCCGTCGAGACGGTCCGCGACCCGCAGCTCTTCGCGGGCACCGAGTCCGTCGAACGCCAGGGCGCCGCGGGCGTCCGCCGCGTCACGTACAGCGTCCGCACGGTCAACGGCGTCCGGCAGAAGCCGCGCAGGACCGGCGAGGAGATCGTCCGCGAGCCCGTCAGCCGCAAGGTCCGGATCGGCACCCGCCCCCTGCCGACCTCCGTCGCCGGGGCCGACGGCCTCGACTGGGGCGCCCTCGCCGCCTGCGAGTCCGGCGGCCGCCCGAACGCCGTCGACCCCTCGGGGACGTACGGCGGCCTCTACCAGTTCGACCCCGGCACCTGGCGCTCCCTCGGCGGCAGCGGAGTCGCCCAGAACGCGCCCGCCGCCGAGCAGACCTTCCGCGCGAAGAAGCTGTACGTGTCCCGGGGCGCGAGCCCCTGGCCGCACTGCGGGCGGCGGCTGTTCCGGTGACCCCCCTGCACCTGGCCTAGGCTGTACCGGTGAGCACCGAAAGCCCCGACGCCCTCCTCGGCCCCGCAGACATCCGTGAGCTGGCCGCCGCCCTCGGCGTGCGCCCCACGAAGCAGAAGGGCCAGAACTTCGTCATCGACGCCAACACCGTCCGGCGGATCGTCCGCACGGCCGAGGTGAGGCCCGACGACGTCGTCGTGGAGGTGGGACCCGGACTCGGCTCCCTCACCCTCGCCCTCCTGGAAGCCGCCGACCGCGTCACCGCCGTCGAGATCGACGACATCCTCGCCGCCGCGCTGCCCGCGACGATCGAGGCCCGCATGCCGCGCAAGAAGGACCACTTCGCGCTGGTCCACTCCGACGCCATGCTCGTCCAGGAGCTGCCGGGCCCGGCGCCCACCGCGCTCGTCGCGAACCTCCCGTACAACGTCGCCGTCCCGGTCCTGCTCCACATGCTGGAGCGGTTCCCGACCATCGAGCGGACCCTCGTCATGGTCCAGGCCGAGGTCGCCGACCGGCTCGCCGCCAAGCCCGGCAACAAGGTCTACGGCGTCCCCTCGGTGAAGGCCAACTGGTACGCCGAGGTCAAGCGCGCCGGATCCATCGGCCGCAACGTCTTCTGGCCCGCGCCGAACGTCGACTCCGGCCTCGTCTCCCTCGTCCGCCGCGCCGAGCCGCTCGCCACCACCGCGACCCGCCAGGAGGTGTTCGCGGTCGTCGACGCGGCCTTCGCCCAGCGCCGCAAGACCCTCCGCGCCGCCCTCGCCGGCTGGGCGGGCTCGCCCGCCGCCGCCGAGGAGGCCCTGGTCAAGGCCGGGATCTCGCCGCAGGCGCGCGGCGAGGCGCTGACCGTCGAGGAGTTCGCCCGCATCGCGGAGGCCAAGGCGTGACCGGCGGCGCGGTCACCGTCCGCGTACCCGCCAAGGTCAACGTCCAGCTGGCCGTCGGCGCCGCCCGCCCCGACGGCTTCCACGACCTCGCCAACGTCTTCCTCGCCGTCTCCCTGTACGACGAGGTCACCGCCACGCCCGCCGACGCGCTCACGGTCACCTGCGAGGGCCCCGACGCCGACAAGGTGCCGCTCGACCGCACCAACCTCGCCGCGCGCGCCGCCGAGCTCCTCGCCGCCCGGCACGGCATCTCCCCGGACGTGCACCTGCACATCGCCAAGGACATCCCCGTCGCCGGCGGCATGGCCGGCGGCAGCGCGGACGGCGCGGGCGCGCTCCTCGCCTGCGACGCGCTCTGGGGCCTGGACACCCCGCGGGACGTGCTCCTGGAGATCTGCGCCGAACTCGGCTCCGACGTCCCGTTCAGCCTCGTCGGCGGCGCGGCGCTCGGCACGGGCCGCGGCGAGAAGCTCGCCGAGCTGCCGGTCGGCGGGACCTTCCACTGGGTCTTCGCCCTCGCCGACGGGGGGCTGTCGACGCCGACGGTGTTCCGCGAGTTCGACCGCCTCACGGAAGGCACCCGGGTCCCCGAGCCGACCGCGTCCCCGGCCCTCCTGGACGCCCTCCGCACCGGCGACACCACCGCCCTCGCGGCCACCCTCGCCAACGACCTCCAGGCCCCGGCGCTCTCCCTGCGCCCGTCGCTCGCCGCGACCCTGACGGCCGGCACGGAGGCGGGCGCGCTGGCCGCCCTCGTCTCGGGCTCGGGCCCGACGACGGCGTTCCTGGTGAAGGACGCGGAGGCGGCCGAGACGGTCGCGGCGGCGCTGATCGCGTCGGGCACGTGCAGGACGGCACGGGTGGCGACGTCGCCGGCGCGGGGCGCGGTCGTTCTGCCGGACTGACCGCTCAGTTCCCCCGCGTGTGCCACGCTGGGCCCGTCTTGTCGGACGGGCCCGGGGGGGGCTTTATGCGAGTGATTCAGGCGGGGAAAGCGGCGTGGGTGCGGAACCGGCCGCTGCTGAAGCTGCTGGACGAGATCGGCCAGGCCGTCGGCTGCGGCCTGGTACTCGCGAGCTCCTTCGTGGCCCAGTTGGTCCCGGCCCCCTGGATGTGGCTCTTCCGCCTGGGCTTCGCCGTCTTCCTCCTCGGCGCCCTCCGCGCCATCCCGGGGGCGTGGCGCGCCTGGCGCCAAGACCGGGCGGAGCGGGCCCAGCAGATCACCTGATCAGCGCTTGTGCCGTGAGATCCGGGCCAGCAGCAGGTTCGGCGCCTGGTTCTGCTGGACGAAGAAGGCCGAGTTGTTCACGTAGACCGTCCGGGACTGGACCGCGACCGACGTCGGGTTCGTGAGGCCGTCCTTCGCCGTCAGGACCGCCTTGTGGGTGCCGTCGGGGCGGACGAGGGCCAGTTCGTCGCGGATGATCAGCGCGGCGAGCACCGTGTCGCCGTGGCCGGTGAAGGCGAAGTCGTCGATCCAGGCCAGGCCCGTCGCCTTCGTCTCGGCCGGGCCCGCCGTACGCCCGGCGTCGGCGCGCACCGGGATGCGTACCAGCGTCTGCTTGTCCGTGTTCGACACCCACACCGCGCCGTCGTGGACCTTGATCCCGTTGGCGCCGACCCCGACGCCCGCCGGGGGAGCGATCCCCTGGAGCGCCGGGCCCGTGGCCCAGGCGACGGGGGTGCCGCCGGTCGTCGGTACGCGCCAGACCGTGCCCTTCACCGAGTCGGCGGCGTACAGCGTGTCGCAGGACTCGTCGAGCGCCAGGCCGTTGGGGAAACCTTCCGGCGGGAGCGGGGCGATGCGTACGGGCGTGCCGCCGCCGGCGGGGAGGCGCCAGATGCCGTTCTCGGCGGCGGTGCCGGTCGCGTAGTTGACGTACAGCGTGCCGTCCGCGCCCCGCGCGATGCCCATCGTGGCGGCGGCGCCGATCACCGGCGTCTGCGGGTCGGCGACGGCGGGGAAGGTGGCGAGGACGGTCGTCGCGCCCTTCTTCGTGACGCGGGCGACCTGCCGGGCGAGGGCGAAGGTGATGTCGGCGGAGCCGTCGGGTTCGAGGACGATGTTCTCCGGCGTCTGCCCGGCGGCGAAGGCGAAGTGGGCGACGATCTTCGGGTTGACGATCTTCGGGTCGGCGGTGGCCGATGCGGGTCCGGCGGAGAGGACCGCGAGGGCGGTGGCCGATGCGGCCAAGGCGACGGCACGGGTGCGGGGCATGGGCGGGACTCCCTGGGAGCGTGGGGACGGGGCACGACCATGACCGGTCGGCCGTCCCCGGGGCCGGGAGCCCGGGCCGCCGGGTCGCCCGCGCGGCCGACGCCCGCCCTCCGTACGGGGGGCGTACTCACGCGCGGAGATGAGTACGTACGCTCTGACGGCCGCCCCCGGCCGCGCGGGACCGTACGGGCATGGGATTCAGCGCTCGCGAACTCGCCGCCGCGACCCCCGCCTCGCGGGACCGGTACGTCGACCTGCTCCGGGTCGGCTCGCTCGCCGTCGTCGTCCTCGGCCACTGGCTGATGGCGGCGGTCGCCGGGGACGGGAAGGGGGACGGGCAGGTCGGGAACATCCTGGCCGTCGTCCCCGAACTCCAGCCGGTGACCTGGGTGTTCCAGGTCATGCCGGTGTTCTTCTTCGTCGGCGGCTTCTCGCACGCCCTCGCCCACCGCTCCCGCCCCCAGTACGCCGCCTTCCTGCGGGCCCGGCTCCAGCGGCTGCTGCGGCCGACGATGGTCTTCGTCGCGGTGTGGGGCGCGCTCGCGCTCGCCCTCCAGCTGGCCGGGGCGGACGGCGGGCTCGCGGGGGTCGCGCTGCGGCTCGTCACGCAGCCGCTGTGGTTCATCGGGATCTATCTCGCGATGGTCGCGTTCACGCCGCCGCTGCTGCGGGCGCACGAGCGGTGGGGCTGGGGCGCGTTCGCGGCGCTCGTCGGAGGGGCGGTCCTCGTCGACGTGCTGCGGTTCGCGGCCGGGGTGCCGTTCGTCGGGTTCCTGAACTTCGCGTTCGTGTGGCTGGCGGTCCACCAGCTCGGCTTCCTGCGGGCCGACGGCCGGATCCGCCGCCCCGCGCTCCTCGCGGGCGCCGGGCTGCTCGGCGCGACGGCGCTCGTGGCCCTCGGCCCGTACCCGCTGTCGATGGTGGGGATGCCCGGCGAGAAGGTCTCGAACATGGCCCCGCCGACCCTCGCCCTGCTCTGCCACGGCCTGTGGCTGGTCGGCGCGGTCGAGCTCCTGAAGGGGCCGGGCGCGCGGCTCGTCGCGCGGGCCGGTGTGTGGCGGGCGGTGGTCGCGGCCAACGGGATCGCGATGACCGCGTTCCTGTGGCACCTGACGGCGATGCTCGGGGTGTACGGGGTGATGCTCGGGCTCGGCGTGGAGCTGCCGGCCCCGGCGTCGGCGGCCTGGTGGGCGCAGGTCCCGCCGCGGTTCCTGGCGGCGGCGCTGCTCACGGCGCTGCTGGTCGCGGTCTTCCGCCGCTTCGAGGCGCCGGTGGCGTCCGCCCCGGCCACGGACACCGGCGGCCCGCTCGCCGCCCTCGGCATCACCCTCGCGCTCTTCGGGGTCCTCGGCCTGTCCCTCACCGGCTTCGCCGGCCTGCTCACCGGCCACTCGGCGACGCTGATCGCCGTCCCGGTCACGGCCCCGGCGGCGGTGGGACTCGCCCTGGCGGGCTGGCTGGCGGTGGAGCGGGCGGGGCGGGGCGGGTCGCGGTGACGCCTGGTTCGCCGGGCGTGCCCTGTTCCTCCCGCGCGCGCCGCAGCTGCTCGCGCAGGGCCTCGATCGTCTCCTCCGAGACCGGCCCGTGGTCGGCCTCGGCGGCGGCGATGAGCTGGTCGAGGTTGTCCCGCTCCGTCTGCCGGTCCATCGGCTGTCAGTCGTCCAGACGTTCGTCGTCGATGTTCACGGTCACGGTGCCCGGCGGGTAGAGGTCCTCCCGCTCGGTCAGGATCAGGTCCATCGTGGGGCGGTGCGGCGCGGGAAGCGCCGCGTAGAGGGCGTGGCAGACGTCCGGGCCGCCGAATCCGCCGCGGACCATCCGGGCGACGGTCACCGACGCCACCGTGTCGAGCGGGACGACGTCCACGCCGGGGAGTGCCAGGGCCGCGTCCCCGGCCCCTTCCTCCTCCGTCTCGGCCTGGAGCAGGCACAGGGCGGGCACCTGGAGATGCCGGAACGGCGACGCCGCCGCGTTGTCGGCGACGCGCTGGAGCTTGCGGTGGCCGCGGGCGAGGGCGAGAACGGCGGAGGTGTCGAGGATGATCACGCCGCCGGGTCCCCGAAGGCGCGGCGGGCGTTCTCGGCGGCGATCTCGTAGACCTTGTCGAGGGCGTTCGGCGTCGCGTCGAACTCCTCGTCGGTGAGCGTGGAGCGCATGCGCTCGCGCATGATCCGGCGGCTCTCGGCGACCTTCTCCCGCGCCTGCGCCGCCGTGAGCTGCGAGGCGGCCAGCTCGGTGACGAGCGCTCCTATCGTGGTGCCCCGCTCGCGGGCCAGTGAGGCGAGGTGGTCGCGGGTGGTGTCCGGCACCTTGATGGTGGAGTCAGCCATGGGCCCACGGTACACCGGCGGTGTACCGATGGTGTACCGGCGGTGCACCGGTGGCGGCAACGTACCCTGGGACGTCGATCGATCCCCCGTACAGGAGTGAAATGGCCGTCAACCTGGTCAATGTCGAGGCCGTCACCAAGGTGTACGGCACCCGTGCCCTGCTCGACGGGGTCTCGCTCGGCGTCTCCGAAGGGGACCGGATCGGGGTCGTCGGCCGCAACGGCGACGGCAAGACCACCCTCATCCGGATGCTCGCCCGCCTGGAGGAGGCCGACACCGGCCGCGTCACCCACAGCGGCGGCCTCCGTCTCGGCGTCCTCACGCAGCACGACTCGCTCGACCCGAAGGCGACCATCCGCCACGAGGTCATCGGCGTCATGGCCGACCACGAGTGGGCCGGCAGCGCCAAGATCCGCGACGTCCTCACCGGCCTGTTCGGCGGGCTCGACCTGCCCGGCTTCGAGAACGGCCTGGACACCGTCATCGGCCCACTCTCCGGCGGCGAGCGCCGCCGCATCGCGCTCGCCAAGCTCCTCATCGAGGACCAGGACCTCATCGTCCTCGACGAGCCCACCAACCACCTCGACGTCGAGGGCATCTCCTGGCTGGCCAAGCACCTCCAGGAGCGCCGTTCCGCGCTCGTCTGCGTCACCCACGACCGCTGGTTCCTCGACCAGGTCTGCACCCGCATGTGGGACGTGCAGCGCGGCACGGTCCACGAGTACGAGGGTGGGTACTCGGACTACGTCTTCGCGCGCGCCGAGCGCGAGCGCATCGCCGCCACCGAGGAGACCAAGCGGCAGAACCTCATGCGCAAGGAGCTGGCCTGGCTGCGCCGCGGCGCCCCCGCCCGTACCTCCAAGCCGCGCTACCGCATCGAGGCCGCCAACGAGCTCATCGCCGACGTGCCGCCGCCGCGCGACACCAGCGAGCTGATGAAGTTCGCCAACGCGCGCCTCGGCAAGACCGTCTTCGACCTGGAGGACGTGTCCGTCACCGCCGGGCCGAAGGAGCTCCTCAAGCACCTCACCTGGCAGCTCGGCCCCGGCGACCGCATCGGCCTCGTCGGCGTCAACGGCGCCGGCAAGACCTCCCTGCTCCGCGCGCTCGCCGACGCCGCCGTCAGCCAGGGCGACAAGCAGCCCGCCGCCGGGAAGATCGTCGTCGGCAAGACCGTCCGGCTCGCCTACCTCTCCCAGGACGTCACCGAGCTGCCCGGCACGCTCCGCGTCCTCGAAGCCGTGCAGCAGATCCGCGACCGCGTCGACCTCGGCAAGGGCCGCGAGATGACCGCGGGTCAGCTCTGCGAGCAGTTCGGCTTCTCCAAGGAGAAGCAGTGGACGCCGGTCGGTGACCTCTCCGGTGGCGAGCGCCGCCGCCTCCAGCTGCTCCGCCTGCTGATGGACGAGCCGAACGTCCTCTTCCTCGACGAGCCCACCAACGACCTCGACATCGAGACCCTCACGCAGCTGGAGGACCTCCTCGACGGCTGGCCGGGCTCCATGGTCGTCATCTCCCACGACCGGTTCTTCATCGAGCGCACCACCGACAAGACGCTCGCGCTGCTCGGCGACAAGACCCTGCGGATGCTGCCGCGCGGGATCGACGAGTACCTGGAGCGCCGTCAGAGGATGACCGAGGCGGCCGTCCCCGCGTCGGCCGCGCCCGCCGCCCCGCAGAAGTCCGGCGTCTCCGCCGCCGACGCCCGCGCGGCGAAGAAGGAGCTCCAGAAGGTCGAGCGGCAGCTCGACAAGCTCGCCGACAAGGAGGCGAAGCTGCACGCGCAGATCGCCGACAACGCCACCGATTTCGAGAAGGTGGCGAAGCTCGACGCGGAGCTCCGGGAACTGGCCGGGGAGCGCGAGGAGTTGGAGATGCGCTGGCTCGAGCTGGCCGAGGACGCGTGAGAAGCGCATAACGAGGGCATCACAGGCCGGTTCTCCCTTGGGTACGGGGGCGGACCGGCCGCTTTCATGCGCGGGTGTGAGTGGTAGAAAGAAAACCCGTTCACGTCAAGGGGGAAACCGCTGATGACCCAGCCGCCCAGCAACCAGCCGCCGGGGGGCTTCGGAGCCCCCCAGGACCCGAACCAGACCCCTGGTCAGACCCCGGGTCAGGGCACGCCGCCCGTACCGCCCGTACCGCCGCAGGCGCCGCCCGTCCCGCCGGCCGCCGCGCCGAACCCGTACGGTCAGCAGCCCGGTTACGGGTACCCGCAGACGCCCGGTCAGCAGCCGCAGCAGCCCGGCCCGTACGGCTACCCGCAGCAGCCGCAGCAGCCGGGCCCGTACGGCTACCCGCAGCAGCCGCAGCCCGGCCCGTACGGTCAGCAGCCGCAGTACGGTCAGCAGCCCGGCCCCTACGGCGGTTACCCCGGCGCGCCCACCCCGCCGCCCGCCCCCGGCGGCAACGGCGCCGACAAGAAGCGCACCGCCATCGTCGCCGGCGTCGCCGCCGCGGCCGTCCTGGTCGCCGCCGTCACGACCTGGGCGGTCGTCGGCGGGGACGACGACGAGAAGAACCCGGTCACCCTGCCGACCGCCACCACCTCCTCGGCGCCGACCTCCGCCGCCCCCAAGCCCACCGAGTCGGTGGACCAGGGCGACGGCTCCGGCGACGGCCGCGGCGGCGAGGACGACTTCAACGCCGGCCGCCAGGCGGGCGAGGCGAAGGTGAACTGGCTGCTCAAGAACGACGTCGACCTGCCCCGCAACGGCGCCGACGTCCTCGGCCCGTGGATCGTCGGCGACACCGTCGTCAAGGCGATGTACAAGGGAATCGACGGCTACGGCCTCGCCGACGGCAAGAAGAAGTGGCACGTCGACGTGAAGTTCGAGCTGTGCGCGGCCCCGGCCGCGCCGGCCGCCGACGGCACGATGGTCTTCGGGTACAACGACAGCGCCAAGGACGGCGCCAAGTGCACCGAGCTCCAGAAGATCGACCTCAAGACCGGCAAGGCGGGCTGGAAGACGTCCGTGCCGAAGTCCACGGCCCTCTTCGCCTTCGACGACAACACCCTCGCCATCAGCGGCAACACCGTCACCGCCGCCGGTACCAGCAGCGCCTACGGCTTCGACCTCAAGACCGGCAAGCAGATCTTCAAGGGCGCCACCACCGGCTGCAAGCCGTACGGCTACGCCGGCGGCAGCAAGCTCATCGCCGCGATGAGCTGCCCCTCGGGCAGCACCGAGAAGAAGAGCCAGGCCATCGGCGAGGTCGACCCGCGCACCGGCAAGCCCAGGTTCACGTACAAGCTCGCCACCGACTGGGAGGTGGACAAGGTCTACTCCGTCGACCCGCTGGTCGTCTCCGCCACCCAGCGCGCGCAGAAGAAGTGGACCGTCTTCGCCCTCGACAACAAGGGCAAGCTCCGCTCGCAGATCCAGGGCGGCAAGGACAAGTTCGCCCCGTCCTGCGGCGGCACGTTCGTCGTCTTCGGCAAGAACCTCCAGGGCTGCACCGGGGTCGCCGCCGACGCCAACACCTTCTACATGGCGACCGAGGTCGACTACGGCAAGCCCAACGAGGTCATCGCCTTCGACCTGAAGACCGGCAAGGCCAAGTGGCGCTCCAAGGCGCCCGGCGAGCAGACGATGATTCCGCTGCGCATGGACGGCGGCAAGGTCCTCGTCTACGTCGACCCGTCGTACGACAAGGGCGGCGCCGTCGCGACCATCGCCCCGAGCGGCGGCGCGCCGACGATCCTGCTCCAGCACCCTGCCTCGACCGCCGATATCGAGAACAGCTTCTACGACCCCGGCTTCGCCTACGGCGGCGGCACCTTCGTCGTGACGAGCGGACGTGTCTCCGCGTCGAACGACAAGGAAGAAAAGCTGGTCAAGACGATGATGGCGTTCAGCAAGTGAGGTATTCGAACCGATGACGCAGCCCCCGCCGCCCCCGCCGAGCGAGCCCCCCGGCGGCTTCGGCGCCCCCACTCCGCCGCAGCAGCCGCCGGCGCCCGGTTACGGCTACCCGCAGCAGCCGCCCCAGCCCGGTTACGGCTACCCGCAGGCACCCCAGCAGCCCCAGCAGCCCCAGCCGGGGCCGTACCAGGCCCCGCAGGCCCCGCAGGCACCCCAGGGTCCCCCGCAGCCTCAGCAGCCCCAGCAGCCCCCGCAGTACGGCGGCTACCAGCCGCAGCAGCCGGTCCAGCCCCCGTACGGCTACCCGACCCAGCCGCAGCAGCCGTACGGCTACGCCCAGCCCCCGGCCCCCGCGCCGGTGGCGGGGAAGAAGCTGTCCGCGCAGCTCCAGATCGTCATCGCGGCGGCCGTCGCCATCGCCCTGATCGTCGGCTTCGGCATCTGGTACGCCAACTCCGGCGGTGACGAGGGCGACGAGGGCAAGAACGAGGTCAGCACCGCCGGTCCCGCCAGTGGCGGCGGCAGCGGCGAGGCCAAGGGCACCGGCGGCACCGGCGGCGGGGGCCAGGAGAAGGCCCCCGGGAACGTCCAGGCGAAGCAGGCCTTCACGGTGCCGAAGCCCAAGGTCCCGGACGTCACCGACGTCTCCGGCTCCTGGGTGACCGACAAGGCGTACGTGAAGACCGGCGTCAACGGCATCACCGCCTACGACCTCGCCAAGGGCTCCACCGTGTGGACCCTGCCGCTGACCGGCCAGGTCTGCGGCGCCTCCCGCCAGCTGACGGCCGACAACAAGGTCGCCATCCTCTTCGAGGCGAGCAAGCGGGTCGCCCCGCGCTACTACCAGCAGTGCACCGAGGTCGGCGTCGTCGACCTCGCCACCGGCAAGCTGGTCTGGTCGACCTCGGTCACCGGCGGTTCCGCCGGCGACGAGAAGGCCCGCTTCAGCGAGATCACGATCAGCGGCAAGACGGTCGCGGCCGGCGGCACCGACGGCGGCGCGGCCTTCGACATCGCCAACGGCAACCCGCGCTGGAAGCCGCAGCCGAACGACCAGAACTGCTACGACCTCGGCTACGGCGGCGGCGAGGGTCTCGTCGCGGTCCGCAAGTGCGGTCCGTACGAGGCGCAGTACGTCCTCATCCAGAACCTCAACCCGGTCTCGGGCGCGCCCCTGTCCCAGTACAAGATGCCGACCGGTGTCGAGTACGCCTCGGTCGTCTCCACGAAGCCGCTGGTCGTCGCGGCCGACGTCGGCGACAGCGCCGGTGACGGCAGCGGCATCTCGGACTTCTTCTCGATCGACGAGAAGACCGGCAAGCTCAAGGCGAAGATCACGGCGGACGCGGACCAGTACGCGGGCCGCTGCCGCTCGACCGAGGTCGAGTCCTGCACCAAGCTCGCCGTCGGCAACAACCGGCTGTACGTGCCGACCGAGGAGCACGAGGGCAGCACCGGCGAGTACGGCGCCGAGACGAACGAGATCATCGCCTTCGACCTGAACACCGGGAAGATGGTGCCGGAGAAGGCGGACGCGGGCGACAAGTACCGCCTGGTCCCGCTCCGCATGGACGGCGGCAGCATCATCGCCTACAAGTCCCCGCCGTACGACAAGGGCGGCCGGATCGTCTCGATCGACGGTGTGACGATGAAGGAGACGCTGCTCCTGGAGAACCCGGCGACTCCGTCGGGCAGCATCGGCGAGAAGACCTTCTCCTCGGACTACTCGGAGATCCTGTACCGCGACGGACGGGTCTTCATGTCCGCCCAGATGCTCTCCTCCCCGAGCTCGTCCTCGTCCTCCTCCGCCAAGGAACCCCTGGCGATTTCCTTCACCACCCGGTGAACTCGCTGACGCCGTAACGGCGTCCGTGGGACACTCGCGCGGCCCGGCGCATCGGTTCACCCCGATGCGCCGGGCCGTTTGCATGACTCGCCCGTGGGCGAGGAATTCGGGATCGGAACGGGCGGGCCGGGGACGGCCGGCCCGGAGGATGGGGGTTGACCGGGATGGGCGTACGCCTCGTGGTGGTGGACGACCACCGACTGCACGCCGAGGCGCTGGCGTCGGCGCTGAAGCTGCGCGGGCACCGCGTGCTCGCGGCGGCGGCGCCGGTGGCGGGCGCGGCGGAGCTCGTCGTGGGCCGGGCGCCCGAGGTGTGCCTGCTCGGCACGGCCGCCCCGGCCGCCCCCGGCGCCTTCGACGTGGTCGCCCGGATCAGGCGGGAGCGGCCCCAGGTGGCCGTGGTGGTGCTCGGGCCCGTGCCGTCGCCGCGCGGGATCGCCGCCGCGTTCGCGGCCGGGGCCGCCGGGTACGTCCGGCACGACGAGCGGATCGAGGGCGTCGAGCGGGCGATCGTGAAGGCCCGCGCGGGGGAGTCGGCGGTGGCCCCGGGGCTGCTCCAGTCGGCCTTCGCGGAGCTGCTCAACCCGGCGGAGCGGAAGGACGACGAGGGGATGCGGCTGCTGCGGCTGCTCACCCAGCGGGAGGTGGAGGTCCTGGTGCGGGTCGCGGAGGGGGAGGACACGCGGCTGATCGCGGCGGGGATGCGGATCGCGCCGAGCACGGCGCGGACGCACGTCCAGCGGGTCCTGATGAAGCTCGGTGTCGGTTCGCGTCTGGAGGCGGCGGCGCTCGCGGCGCGGACGGGGCTGCTCGACCGGGCGGTTCCGCGCCAGCGCGACGGCTTCACCCTTTAGGGCGTCACTCGTTCGTGGGGTCCACCGGCATTGACGGCGATGTTTGAATGTGGTTCTTTGTGCGTGGTTCTGTTTGATCCCGCCCGGAGGGCCACGCCCCAGTGAAGAAGACCGTCACCACCCTCGCCGACGGCCGCGAGCTCATCTACTACGACAGCCGCGACGACCTCGTCCGTGACGCCGTCGACCCCCGCCCCCTCACCGCCGTCACCTCCCGCTCCGAGCTCCGCCACGACGAGCTGACCGGCGACACGGTGACCGTCGCCTCGCACCGGCAGGCCCGTACGTACCAGCCGCCGGCCGACGCCTGCCCGCTCTGCCCCGCCAAGGGCGGCCGCGAGAGCGAGATCCCGGAGGAGAGCTACGAGGTGGTGGTCTTCGAGAACCGCTTCCCCTCGCTCTCCGGCGGCCTCGGCCGCTGCGAGGTCGTCTGCTTCACCGAGGACCACACCGCCTCCTTCGCCGACCTCACCGAGGAGCAGGCCCGGCTCGTCCTCGACGCCTGGACCGACCGGACCGCCGTGCTCTCCGCCCTGCCCGGCGTCGAGCAGGTCTACTGCTTCGAGAACCGCGGCCAGGAGATCGGCGTCACCCTGCCCCACTCGCACGGCCAGATCTACGCCTTCCCGTACGTCACCCCGCGCACCGCCCTCATGCGGCGCCGGATCGACGAGCACCGCGAGGCCACCGGCCGCAACCTCTTCGACGACGTCCTCGCCCGCGAGGCAGCCGACGCCGAGCGGGTGGTCCTGGAGACGGAGCACTGGATCGCCTTCGTGCCGTACGCCGCCCACTGGCCGTACGAGATCCACCTGCACCCCAAGCGCCGGGTGCCCGACCTGCTCGCCCTCGACGAGGCCGCCCGCACAGAGTTCGCACAGGTCTACCTGGAACTCTTGAGGCGCTTCGACCGGATCTTCGGCCCGGACGAGCCGCCGACGCCCTACATCGCCGCCTGGCACCAGGCGCCGTTCACGGACGAGCGGCGCGAGGAGTTCGGGCTCCACCTGGAGCTCTTCACCGTCCGACGGGCCTCCGGCAAGCTGAAGTTCCTCGCGGGCACCGAGTCCGGCATGGGCGCGTTCATGAACGACGTACGGCCGGAGGACGCGGCCCGACGCATCCGAGAGGTGGCGAGCAAGTGACCACGGCAGTGCCCGCGACGGGCAGGAAGTACCTGGTGACCGGCGGGGCCGGATACGTGGGCGGCGTGGTCGCCGCCCATCTCCTGGAGCGCGGCGACCGGGTCGTCGTCCTCGACGACCTCTCCACCGGCTTCCGCGAAGGCGTCCCGGCGGGCGCCGAGTTCGTCGAGGGCCGTATCCAGGACGCGGCGAACTGGCTGGACCCCTCCTTCGACGGCGTCCTGCACTTCGCCGCCTTCTCCCAGGTCGGCGAGTCCGTCGCCAAGCCGGAGAAGTACTGGGAGAACAACGTCGGCGGCACCATGGCCCTGCTCGCCGCGATGCGCGCGGCCGGGGTCGGCAGGCTCGTCTTCTCCTCCACCGCCGCCACCTACGGCGAGCCGGAGACCGTCCCGATCACCGAGTCCGCGCCCACCGCGCCGACCAGCCCGTACGGGGCGAGCAAGCTGGCCGTCGACCACATGATCGGCGGCGAGTGCGCGGCCCACGGCCTCGCGGCCGTCTCGCTGCGGTACTTCAACGTCGCCGGGGCGTACGGGGAGCAGGGCGAGCGCCACGACCCCGAGTCGCACCTCGTCCCGCTCGTCCTCCAGGTCGCGCAGGGCCGCCGCGAGGCGATCTCGGTGTACGGCGAGGACTACCCGACCCCGGACGGCACCTGCGTACGGGACTACATCCACGTCGCGGACCTCGCCGAGGCCCACCTGCTCGCGCTCGACGCGATGACGGGCGAGTCCGTCCCTCCGGGCGAACACCTGATCTGCAACCTCGGCAACGGCAACGGCTTCTCCGTCCGCGAGGTGATCGAGACCGTCCGGAAGGTCACCGGCCACCCGATCCCCGAGATCGCCGCCGAGCGCCGCCCCGGCGACCCGGCCGTCCTCGTCGCCTCCGCCGACGCCGCCCGCGAGCGGCTCGGCTGGACGCCGTCCCGCCCGGACCTGGCGGACGTCGTCGCCGACGCCTGGACCTTCGCACAGCAGCGGGAAGGAGCACGCGCGTGAGCGTCGCCGCCGACTTCGAGGCCCTGTACGGCTCCGCCCCCGACGGGGTGTGGGCCGCGCCCGGCCGGGTCAACCTCATCGGTGAGTACACCGACTTCAACGACGGTTTCGTGCTGCCGCTCGCGCTGCCGCACACCGCCGTCGCCGCCGTCTCCCGCCGCGAGGACGGCGTCCTGCGGCTGCACTCCGCCGACGTCGAGGGAGGGATCGTCCAGCTCGACGTCGACGCCCTCGCCCCGCTCTCCGGGGGCGGCTGGGCCGCCTACCCGGCCGGTGTCGTCTGGGCGCTGCGGGAGGCCGGTCACCCGGTGACCGGCGCCGACATCCACCTCGCCTCGACCGTGCCGACGGGCGCCGGGCTCTCCTCGTCCGCCGCCCTCGAAGTCGTCACCGCCCTCGCCCTGAACGACCTCTTCGGCCTCGGCCTCACCCGGCCCGAGCTCGCGCGGACCGCCCAGCGCGCCGAGAACGCCTTCGTCGGCGTCCCCTGCGGGGTCATGGACCAGATGGCCTCCGCCTGCGCGGCGGACGGCCACGCCCTCCACCTGGACACCCGCGACCTCTCGTACCGGCAGGTCCCCTTCGACCTGGCCCGCGAGGGGCTCCGGCTGCTCGTCGTCGACACCCGCGTGAAGCACGCGCTCGGGGACGGCGCGTACGCCGAGCGGCGCGCCGGTTGTGAAGCGGGTGCGCGGGCGCTCGGAGTGCGCGCCCTGCGCGACGTGGACGCCGCGACCCTGCCCGAGGCCCTCGCCCGCCTGGAGGACGAGACCGTGGCGCGGTACGTCCGGCACGTCGTCACTGACAACGCGCGCGTGGAGCGCGTGATCGCGCTCCTCGACGCGGGCGAGACCCGCGCCGTCGGCCCCGTCCTCACCGAGGGGCACGCCTCGCTCCGCGACGACCTGCGGGTCTCCTGCGCCGAGCTGGACCTCGTCGTCGAGGCGGCGAACGAGGCGGGCGCGCTCGGCGCCCGCATGACCGGCGGCGGCTTCGGCGGCTCCGCCGTCGTCCTCGTCGAGACCGGCACGGCGGAGGCGGTCGCCGCCGCCGTCGAGAAGGCCTTCGCCGAGGCCGGTCACGCGGCCCCCGGCATCTTCCCGGCCGTGCCCTCGGAGGGCGCCCGCCGGCTCTGAGCCGGAACCGTGTCCGTACGGTCATGCCCCCTGTCCGTACGGGCAGTTCCGTCAAACGGCCCCCGTCGGCCCGCCCCGCCCCTACTCTGGGCGCAGCACCGGTGGGGGCCGGTGCCGTTTCAGGGGTCGAGTCCGGTCGGATACGGCGTCGGCAGCGGGGTAGAAGTCAACGCACGGCGGCGGCCGCGCGACCGACGGGCCCGCCTCCGGCGCCGTATCCGCGCCGGTCCGTTCCTCGACACGTGGGAGTGTCCGTGGCACGTATCCGGGTCCTGGTGGTCGACGACCACCGCATCTTCGCCGAGTCGCTGGCCGCCGCGCTGACGGCCGAGCCCGACGTCGACGTCTCCGCGGCCGGCAGCGGCCCGGCCGCCCTGCGCTGCCTGGAGCGCGGTACGGCGGAGGGCCGCAGGTTCGACGTGCTGCTCGTCGACGCCGAACTGGGCGCGGGCCCGGCCGCCGCGGCGCGCGCGGCGGCGCCCGAGGCGACCTCCGACACGGAGGGGGCCCCCTCGGTCGACGGGATCGCCCTCGTCGCCGCGGTCCGCCGCCTCCAGCCCGCCGTCCGCACCGTCGTCCTCGCCGAGAAGGACGACCCGCGCAGGGCCGCGCACGCCCTCCAGGCCGGGGCCTCCGGCTGGGTGGCGAAGGACTCCTCGCTGCAACGGCTCCTGGCGGTCGTCCGCGGCGTCCTGCGCGACGAGACCCATCTGCCGCCCGCGCTGCTCACGGGCGTCCTGCGCGAGCTGACGGCGGCCCGCAAGCACCGCACGGACAGCGAGCGGCTCGTCGAGTCCCTCACCCCGCGCGAGCGGGAGGTCCTCCGCTGCATGGTCGCGGGCCTGGGCCGCAAGGCCGTCGCCGAGCGCCTCTTCCTGTCCCCGCACACCGTCCGTACGCACATGCAGAACGTGCTGGGAAAGCTCGGCGTCCACTCGACCCTGGCCGCGGTCGCCCTGGCCCGCCGTGCGGGCGTCGGCCCGGCGGCGCTCGACGTCCTACCCGGGGACGTTGTCGAACGGGGCGGTCAGCCGGCGTAGCAGCGCGGCCAGTTCGCCGCGCTGGGCGCGGGAGAGCTGCGCGAGGATCGCGCGCTCCTGGGCGAGCAGCCCGGCGAGTGCCTCGTCGGCCCGGTCCCGGCCCTCGGGCGTGAGCCGTACGAGGACCCCGCGCCGGTCGCTGGGGTCGGGGAGCCGCTCGACGAGGCCCTTCTTGGTGAGCCGGTCGATGCGGTTGGTCATGGTGCCCGAGGTGACCAGGGTCTGGGTGAGGAGCTGGCCGGGGGAGAGCTGGTACGGGGCTCCGGCGCGGCGCAGCGAGGTGAGGACGTCGAACTCCCAGGGCTCCAGCTGGTGCTCGGAGAAGGCGAGCCGACGGGCACGGTCGAGGTGCCGGGCCAGCCGGGAGACGCGGCTGAGGACCTCCAACGGCTCCACGTCGAGGTCCGGGCGCTCACGGCGCCATGCAGCGACCAGTCGGTCGACCTCGTCCTCCATGACGATCAGTGTAGAGGGTCTGTTGACATAAAGTCTCTTGGTGTGAAGCTTCTCGAAAAGAAATATCTTGACATCGAGACAGCGTCATCCTCCTGGCCTTCCCCCTGACCTCCCCCCTGCCCTCCCCCTGAGACCGAACGCGGAAGATCCCTCAGGGGATTGACCCCTCCTACGCTGCCGCCATTCCCACTCGACGCGCGATGGAGAGCACCAGTGAAGAGACCCATAGGCGGCGTGGTCGTCGCCGCGATGGCGGCAGCGGCCATGATGATCGGCACGGCACCGGTGGGCGCGAGCCCGGTGACCGGAACCGTGACGGTCAACGCGGACGGCCCGGTCGCCTCCGCACTGTTCGACGAGGCGCAGAGCGGCGGCACCGTCCGCGTCAACGTCGTCACCGCCCAGCAGTCCCAGATCGCCTCCGTCGCCGAGGCCGGCCAGACCCTCGTCTCGTACGGCACGCTGCCCATGACCACCCTCCGGGTGGACACGGCGGGTCTCCAGGCGCTGAACTCCACCCCCGGTGTCGTCAGCGTCACCGAGGACAAGATCGCCAGGACCACCCTGGACGAGTCCACCGTCAAGATCGGCGCCGACAAGACCGTCGCCGCCGGAAAGACGGGCGCGGGCACCGCGATCGCGATCCTCGACACCGGCGTCGCCGTCCACCACCCCTTCCTCTCGGGCCGGGTGAAGACCGAGGCCTGCTTCTCCTCCAACGACGCCGTCAAGGGCGCCAGCAGCCTCTGCCCCAACGGCGCCGAGACGCAGGAAGGCCCCGGCAGCGCCGACTCCGAGAGCGGCCCCTGCGCCACCTCAGGCGTCAACTGCTCCCACGGAACGCACGTCGCCGGCATCGCCGCGGGCAACGGAGCGGGCCTCACCGGGGCGCCCCGGCACGGTGTCGCCCCCGGCGCGGACATCGTCGCCATCCAGGTGTTCTCCAAGTTCGAGGCGGAGTCGTCCTGCGATCCGCTCCCGGCCCCGTGCATGGGCGCCTTCGAGAGCTCCGTCACCAAGGCCCTGCAGAAGGTCCTCGACCTGAAGAACGCCGGGACCAACATCGTCGCGGCCAACCTGAGCCTGGGCGTCGACCTGTGGGCCGCCGCCTGCGACCAGGACCCCCGCAAGGGGATCGTCGACGCCCTGCGCGCCGCCGGTGTCGCCACCGTCGTCGCCGCCGGCAACCAGGGGGCCACCAACGCCGTCAGCGCGCCCGGCTGCATCTCCTCCGCCGTCACCGTCGGCTCGACCACCGACGACGACCAGCTCTCCCAGTTCACCAACCGCGGACCGCTGCTCGACCTGCTCGCCCCGGGGACGACCATCCTCTCCTCGGTCCCCGGCGGCGGCTACACCTCGAAGAACGGCACCTCCATGGCCGCCCCGCACGTCGCGGGCTCCTTCGCCGTCCTCCGCCAGACCTACCCCAACCTGAGCATCGACCAGCTCGAAGAGCTGCTCAAGACCAACGGCAAGCCCATCACGTACACCGAGGGCACCACTCCCCGCGTCCAGCTCGACAAGAGCGCGCCCTCCGCCCCCGCCGTCCCCGGCGACATGACCGGCGACGGCAAGCCCGACCTCGTCGCGATCGAGGACACCGGCAAGCTGTGGCTGTACCCCGGCACGGGCACCGGCGGCCTCGGCGTGCGCATCCTGATCGGTACGGGCGGCTGGAGCGGCGCCTCGATCGCGCACCGCGGGGACTGGACCGGGGACAAGAAGGAGGACCTCGTCGCCGTCGTCGGCGGTGACCTCTACGTCTACCCGAACACGGGCAACGGCATCCTCGGCGCCCGCATCAAGCTCACCACGCTGAACACCGCCACGCGCATCACCGTCCCCGGTGACGTCACCGGCGACGGGCAGCCCGACGTCCTCGCCATCTACGACGGCGTCGACTCCTACAACGGGGGGCTCTTCCTCTACGCCGGCGTCACCGGCACCACCCCGGCCGTCCTCGCCCGCAAGCTCCAGACCACCGGCTGGCCCGTCGGCGTGACCCTCAGCGCCATGGGCGACGGAGACAAGGACGGCAAGGTCGACCTCCTGTCCCGCGACTCCACCGGCCTGCTGCGCTACCACTACTGGAACACCAGCACGGCGGTCTTCCACCCCGGTGGATACAACGAGTACGGGACGGGCTACACCTTCACCAACCGGCCCCTGGTCACGGGAGGCGGCGACGCCGACGGCAACGGAGTCGTCGACATGTGGGCCACCACCAACACCGGCACCCTGCTGTTCTACAAGGGCGGCAGCTCCATCCACGGCCCGATCGACGGCAGCTCCGTCGTGGTCGGCAGCGGCGGCTGGAGCACCATCAAGGCCATCAGCTGACGCACCCCTCCGTACAACGGCGGAACGCCCCGCACCGGGAGATCCGGTGCGGGGCGTTCCGTGTGTGGCGCGTTCCGTGTGCGGCGCGTGCGACCGTCAGTTCAGGAAGTTGTAGCCCTGGTAGCCGGTGCCGATCTGCACCCGCCCGCCGATGGCGGCCGAGGTACCCGTACCGGAGTACCGGTACAGCGTGCCCGAGGAGTTCACCGCGACCAGGTCGGCCTTGCCGTCACCGGTCAGGTCGCCCGGCGTCGCCAGCTTGCTGTAGGCGCCGTAGCCGTAGCCGATCTTCACGCGGCCCGCGAACGGAGCCGACGCGTTGCCGGTGCCCTTGTGCAGCCACAGGTTGCCGGACCGGTCACGGCCCACCACGTCCGCGCGGCCGTCGCCCGTGAAGTCACCGGCGCCGAGGATCTTGTTGTAGCCGCCCCAGCCGGTGCCGACGCGGGTGCGGGCGCTCAGGCCCGTGCCGAGGCCGTTGCCCTTGTACAGGTAGAGGTAGCCGTCCCGGTCGCGGGCGATCAGGTCGGCCTTGCCGTCACCGGTGAGGTCGCCGGGGCCGGTGAGGGAGTTGTAGACGCCCCAACCGCCGCCGCCGCCGAGGTCGCCGCCGGTGCTGCCGTTGTACAGGTGGCCGTCGAAGACCTCCAGGACGTCACCGACCGGGCCCGTGTCCATCGCCGCGACGTGCGTGAAGTTCGCACCGGTCCAGTTGTCGTCGCCGCCCGACAGGCGCGAGTCGAGACGGCCGTCGTTCCGGCCCCGGTGCCACCACAGGCGACCGGACGTGTCGCGGCCGTACAGGCCGGCCTTGCCGGTCCAGGGGATGCCGCCCGACTGGGCGAACTGGTCGACGTGACGCCAGTCGCTGCCGAGCTTCACCTTGGCCGTGTACGTGCCGTTGCCGGCGCCGCTGTACGCCCAGAGGGCGCCGTCCTTGTCGCGGCCGAGCAGGTCGCCCCGGCCGTCGCCGTTCCGGTCGTCGACCGCGATGAGCTGGTTGTACACGCCCCAGCCGCTGCCGACGAGCTTGCCGGGCCGGAAGCCGATGGCCGCGTCGGGGTTGGACCCGTGGAAGTACAGCTGGCCGTTGGTGCGCCGGCCGATGATGTCGCCGAGACCGTCACCGTTGTTGTCGCCGACGCCCACGAGCTGGTCGTAGCCGCCCCAGCCGGTGCCGATCCGCACGGGGGCGGCGAAGGGCGCGCTGCCGCCGGTCCAGCGGTAGTACATCAGGTCGCCGTTGTACTTGCGGGCCAGCAGGTCGGCCTTGCCGTCGCCGTTGATGTCGCCGGGCGAGAACACCTTGTTGTAGGCGGTCCAGCCGTTGCCCGTCCACGAGACCGAACCGGCCGTCGAGGAGACGTCCGTGTACAGCCGCAGCTGGCCGTACTGGGTGAGCGTGAGCAGCTCGGGCTTGCCGTTGCCGTTCTGGTCGCCGAGCGGGACGAGGTCGTACGCGATCACCCGCTCGCTCTCGTTGAACACGGTGGCGCTGCCGCTCGACGGCGCGACGAGGGTGAACCCGCTCCGGTTGCGGAAGATCAGGTCGGTCCGGCCGTCACCGCTGACGTCGAAGCGGGACCGGGCGACGGCGGCCGCGCCGGCGATCCGGGCCGTGCCCGGCTCGGCCGAGGGCTGCCCCATGTCCAGCGTGGGCGTGCTCTTGTCGGTGAGCCGGGGCTCCGTCAGGACGGGCCGGGGCTTGGTCTCGGCGAGGGCCGGCGAGGCGAGGACCATGCCGGCGGAGAGGGCGAGGGCGGTGCAGGCGGTCACGCCACGGGCACGGCCGAAGAAAGAGGAACGCAAAAGGTCTCCCTAGGAAGTACGGGGATCCGGTGAGAGGAAGAAGGAGGGGGAGGGGAGCGCCCCGCGCCGGTGTACGGCGCGGGGCGCTCGGCGAGCCGTCAGCCGTCAGGACAGGCGGTTGTACACGCCGTAGCCGTAGCCGATCTTGGCGGCCTTCACGAACGTGTTCGGGGCCGTGTTCAGGTGCGGGTAGAGGTCACCGGCCGAGTTCACCCCGAGGATGTCGCCCTTGCCGTCGCCGTTCAGGTCGCCGGGGGCCGCCAGCTGCTTGTACGTGTTCCAGCCGGTGCCGATCCGGAGCCGGGGCTTGAACGGGGAGGTCTCGACGCCGGTGCCCGCGAACAGGTACAGGCTGCCGTCCTTGTGGCGCGCCAGCAGGTCGGCCCGTCCGTCGCCGGTCAGGTCGCCGGAACCGAAGATGCGGTTGTACGCGCCCCAGCCGCTGCCGACCCGCAGGCGCGCGTGGAGCGTGGTGCCGTCGTAGTTGGTCCGGTACAGCCAGAGCACGCCGTCGCGGTCGCGGGCCACGAAGTCGCCGGTGCCGTCGCCGTTCAGGTCGCCCGGTCCGGCGAGCTCGCTCATGCCGGCCCAGCCGCCGCCGAGGTCGCGCTCGCCGTTGTAGAGGCGGCCCTGGAAGATCGTCAGGGTGTCCGAGATCCCGTCCCGGCCCAGCGAGTTGACCTCGAAGGGCGTGGCGGCGGCCCAGCCGCCGGTGTCGCTGATCTTGTAGCGGGCGGAGAGCCTGCCCGTGTTCAGCGCGGCGTACCAGTAGAGGGTGCCGGCCTTGTCGCGGGCGAGCAGGCCCTCCTTGCCGTGTGCCGGGACGTTGCCGGCGCCGGCCAGCTGGGCCGCGCCGGACCAGCTGCCCGCGCCGCTGATCTGCTTGGCGGTGAGGAACTTGCCGGAACCGGTGCCGAAGTACTCGTACATCCGGCCGTCGACGGTGCGGGCGAGGACATCGGGGACGCCGTTGCCGTTGTCGTCGTCGATGCCCACGATCTGGTTGTACTTCTGCCAGCCGGAGCCGACCTTCACGCGCGGCTTCAGCGTGTACGGGTTGCCGGTGCTCCCGAAGTAGTACAGGTCGCCGGCGGGCGTGCGGGCGAGGAAGTCGCCCCGGCCGTCGCGGTCGCTGTCGCCGAGGCCGATGAGCTGGTCGTAGCCCTGCCAGCCGCCGCTGATCAGCCGGGGCGCGTGGAAGGGACCGTTGGGCGTGCCGGTGGACAGGTACGCCCACAGCTCGCCGGTGCGCGTGCGGGCCAGCACGTCGGCGCGGCCGTCGCCGCTGATGTCGCCGGGCGAGAAGACCTTGTTGTACTTCTGCCAGCCGGCGCCGGACCAGCGGTACGTGCCGCCGGAGGTCTTCGCGTTCCCGTAGAGGGACAGCGAGCCGAACTTCGACAGCATCAGGACCTCGGGTCCGCTGCCGTTCTTGTCCTGGTCGCCGATCGGGACGATGTCGACCGAGAACTCCGGGGTCCCGGTGAACTTGGACGAGTCGGCCGTCGTGTTCACGGAGTACGTGGCGCCGTTGTTGGTGCGGTAGAGAACGTCGCTGTGGCCGTCGCGGTCGAGGTCCGCGCGCGGGGCGATGACGGACGCCGTGGCGCCGGCGATTCCGGCGGACCGGGCGTCTCCGGCCGACGGGACGGCGCGGTGCGCGGGGACGGACGGGGCGGCGGACGGCTTCTGCCCGGCCGCGACGGGCGCCGGAGCGCCGGCCGAGGCGGTGCCCGCCAGGAGCATGCCGGCGGAGACGGCGAGAGCGGTGCAGGCGGCGACGCGGCTCGCGCGCCGGGAATTCTGGAACAGCAAGAAAAATCCCCCCCCAGGGATTCAGAGGTGTGAGGAACCAGACCGAGGGAGGGGATCGACACGGCGTCGAACAGGATCAGTGCAGGCCGGAGGCCTGAAAGGTGGACGCGCGGAGACGGAATCTCCCGGCGGCCGGAACACCCCCCTGGATGGTGAAAAAGATTCTACTCACAACGACATCGTGCGCCAGAGATTTCTGAACGCATTCGAAATGTCGATTAAGCCTTTCGGTGACCCATCAGTCGGGGTTTCTGCTCCAGACCGTCGAGCCCGTGCCACGCCAGGTTCACCAGGTGCGCGGCGACCTCAGCCTTCTCCGGCTTCCGCACGTCCAGCCACCACTGGCCGGTCAGCGCCACACTGCCCACCAGCGCCTGCGCGTACAGCGGGGCCAGCTTCGGGTCGAAACCGCGGGCCTTGAACTCCAGGCCGAGGATGTCCTCCACCTGGGTGGCGATGTCGCTGATCAGCGAGGCGAACGTGCCCGTCGACTGGGCCACCGGTGAATCCCGTACGAGGATCCGGAAGCCGTCCGTGTACTTCTCGATGTAGTCGAGCAGCGCGAACGCCGCCTGCTCCAGGAGCTCCCGCGGGTGCCCGGCCGTCAGCGCGCCCGTCACCCCGTCCAGGAGCTGCCGCATCTCCCGGTCGACGACGACCGCGTACAGGCCCTCCTTGCCGCCGAAGTGCTCGTACACCACCGGCTTGGAGACCCCGGCCTTCGCCGCGATCTCCTCCACCGACGTGCCCTCGAAGCCCTTCTCGGCGAAGAGCGTCCGGCCGATGTCGAGCAGCTGCTCGCGGCGCTCGGCGCCCGTCATCCGCACCCGGCGGCCCCGCCGGGCAGGCTTCTGCCCGCCACCGCCACTGCCGCCGGTACCGCTTGTACCGTTTGTCCCGCCGTCGATCGCCACGTCTTCCATCATGCCGCGTCGACGGGTGCGCTCTGGCGGCGGGCTTCGATGCGGGAGGCCGCGGGCCAGCGGACGTCGCTCGCCCAGCCCGCCAGCTCGAACCAGCGGATCAGCCGCGCGCTGGAGTCGATCTGGCCGCGCAGCACCCCGTGCCGGGCCGAGGTCGGGTCCGCGTGGTGCAGGTTGTGCCAGGACTCGCCGCAGGACAGCACCGCGAGCCACCACACGTTGCCCGAGCGGTCGCGCGACTTGAAGGGGCGCTTGCCGACCGCGTGGCAGATCGAGTTGATCGACCACGTCACGTGGTGCAGCAGCGCCACCCGGACCAGGGAGCCCCAGAAGAACGCGGTGAACGCGCCCCACCACGACCACGTCACCAGGCCGCCCACCAGCGGCGGGATCGCCAGGGAGACGATCGTCCACGAGAGGAAGTGGCGGGAGATCGCGCGGATCGCCGGGTCCTTGATCAGATCGGGGGCGTACTTGTGCTGCGGAGTCCGCTCCTCGTCGAACATCCAGCCGATGTGCGCCCACCACAGGCCCTTCATCAGCGCCGGTACGGTCTCGCCGAAGCGCCACGGCGAGTGCGGGTCGCCCTCCGCGTCCGAGAACTTGTGGTGCTTGCGGTGGTCCGCCACCCAGCGCACCAGCGGGCCCTCCACCGCGAGCGAGCCCATGATCGCCAGCGCGATCCGCAGCGGCCGCTTCGCCTTGAAGGAACCGTGCGTGAAGTACCGGTGGAAACCGATCGTGATGCCGTGGCAGCCGATGTAGTACATCGCCACCATCAGCCCCAGATCCAGCCAGCTCACCCCCCAGCCCCAGGCCAGCGGCACCGCCGCGAGCAGCGCCACGAACGGCACGGTGATGAACAGCGCCAGCGTGACCTGCTCGACCGACCCCTTGGTGTCACCGCCGAGCGTGGCGAAGGGGAGGGCCGCGGCCTCGTCGGACGGCGGGGCCGGCGCGGACGACGCGGGTTCCTCGGGCGCCGAGGTCACCTCGGGGCTGATGGTCATGGGTGTCCCCTGGGGGTGAGGGCGGAGGGTGAGAGGGTGCGCGGAAGCACGCCGAGGCTACGGCTCCGTAACCTACGGCGTCGTAAGTATGGCAGCGCCGTGACGCGCGGCAAGGGGGCACGAGAGGGGCGTTGCCCACGCCGCCCCGGAGGACACCTATCCTGGGTGCGTCGGACAGCGCGGTCCGCAAGCCTCCAGTACCCCTCCAGACGTGCTCAAACACTGCAAGGAGCCGCACCTGTGAGCAGTGCCGACCAGACCCCCACCGCCAGCACCGAGCTGCGCGCCGACATCCGCCGACTGGGCGATCTCCTCGGCGAGACCCTCGTGCGCCAGGAAGGCCACGACCTCCTCGACCTCGTCGAGAAGGTCCGCCGCCTCACGCGCGAGGACGGCGACGCCGCCGCCGAGCTGCTCCGCGGAGTCGAGCTGGAGACCGCCGCCAAGCTGGTGCGCGCCTTCTCCACCTACTTCCACCTGGCCAACGTCACCGAGCAGGTGCACCGCGGCCGCGAGATGCGCGAGAAGCGCGCCGCCGAGGGCGGCCTCCTCGCCCGCACGGCCGACATGCTCAAGGACGGCGACCCCGCGCACGTCGCCGAGACGGTCAAGAACCTCAACGTCCGTCCCGTCTTCACCGCACACCCCACCGAGGCGGCCCGCCGCTCCGTCCTCAACAAGCTCCGCCGGATCGCCGCCCTCCTGGAGACCCCGGTCATCGAGGCCGACCGGCGCCGCCACGACCTGCGGCTCGCCGAGAACATCGACCTCATCTGGCAGACCGACGAGCTCCGGGTCGTCCGCCCCGAGCCCGCCGACGAGGCGCGCAACGCGATCTACTACCTCGACGAGCTGCACGCCGGAGCCGTCGGCGACGTCCTGGAGGACCTCGCCGCCGAGCTGGAGCGCGTCGGCGTCGAACTCCCCGCCGGCACCCGCCCGTTGACCTTCGGCACCTGGATCGGCGGCGACCGCGACGGCAACCCCAACGTCACCCCGCAGGTGACCTGGGACATCCTCATCCTCCAGCACGAGCACGGCATCACCGACGCCCTCGACCTGGTCGACTACCTGCGCGGACTGCTCTCCAACTCCATCCGCTACGCCGGTGCCACCCAGGAGCTCCTGGACTCCCTCCAGCGCGACCTGGAGCTCCTCCCGGAGATCAGCCCCCGGTACAAGCGCCTCAACGCCGAGGAGCCGTACCGCCTCAAGGCCACCTGCATCCGGCAGAAGCTCGTCAACACCCGCGAGCGCCTCGCCTCCGGCACCCCGCACCAGGACGGCCGCGACTACCTCGGCACCGCCGAGCTGATCCACGACCTCACCCTGATCCAGACCTCGCTGCGCGAGCACCGCGGCGGCCTCTTCGCCGACGGCCGGATGGACCGCACCATCCGCACCCTCTCGGCCTTCGGCCTCCAGCTCGCCACCATGGACGTCCGCGAGCACGCCGACGCCCACCACCACGCCCTCGGCCAGCTCTTCGACCGCCTCGGCGAGGAGTCCTGGCGGTACGCGGACATGCCCCGCGACTACCGGCAGAAGCTGCTCGCCAAGGAGCTCCGCTCCCGCCGCCCGCTCGCGCCCACCCCGGCGCCGCTCGACGCGGCCGGCGAGAAGACCCTCGGCGTCTTCCACACCATCAAGGAAGCCTTCCAGCGCTTCGGCCCCGAGGTCATCGAGTCGTACATCATCTCGATGTGCCAGGGCGCCGACGACGTCTTCGCCGCCACCGTCCTCGCCCGCGAGGCCGGCCTCCTCGACCTGCACGCCGGCTGGGCCGAGATCGGCATCGTGCCGCTCCTGGAGACCACCGACGAGCTCAAGGCCGCCGACGTCATCCTCAACGACATGCTGGCCGACCCCTCCTACCGCCGCCTCGTCTCGCTCCGCGGCGACGTCCAGGAGGTCATGCTCGGCTACTCGGACTCCTCCAAGTTCGGCGGCATCACCACCTCCCAGTGGGAGATCCACCGCGCCCAGCGTCGCCTCCGCGACGTCGCCCACCGGTACGGGGTCAGGCTCCGGCTCTTCCACGGCCGCGGCGGCACCGTCGGCCGCGGCGGCGGCCCCTCGCACGACGCGATCCTCGCCCAGCCCTGGGGCACCCTGGAGGGCGAGATCAAGGTGACCGAGCAGGGCGAGGTCATCTCCGACAAGTACCTCATCCCGTCGCTCGCGCGGGAGAACCTGGAGCTGACCGTCGCGGCCACCCTCCAGGCCTCCGCGCTGCACACCGCCCCGCGCCAGTCCGGCGAGGCGCTGGCCCGCTGGGACGCGGCCATGGACACCGTCTCGGACGCCGCCCACACCGCGTACCGCAAGCTCGTCGAGGACCCGGACCT
Organism: Streptomyces sp. NPDC056144; assembly: GCF_042264145.1. Taxonomy (NCBI): domain Bacteria; kingdom Bacillati; phylum Actinomycetota; class Actinomycetes; order Kitasatosporales; family Streptomycetaceae; genus Streptomyces; species Streptomyces sp. NPDC056144. Next base: position 139,737 of record NZ_JBHJVF010000008.1, read on the forward strand.
CCCGACGTACTTCCTCGCCTCGACCCCCGTCGACCAGCTCGCCGACCTGCACCTGGGCTCGCGGCCGTCCCGCCGCCCCGGCTCCGGCGTCTCCCTCGACGGACTGCGGGCCATCCCGTGGGTCTTCGGCTGGACCCAGTCCCGCCAGATCGTCCCCGGCTGGTACGGCGTCGGCTCCGGCCTCAAGGCGCTGCGCGAGGCCGGTCTCGACGAGGTCCTCGGCGAGATGTACGGGCACTGGCACTTCTTCCGCAACTTCCTCTCCAACGTCGAGATGACGCTCGCGAAGACGGACCTGCGGATCGCCCGCCACTACGTCGAGACCCTCGTCCCCGAGGAGCTCCAGCACGTCTTCGCGGCCATCGAGGCCGAGCACGAGCTGACCGTCGCCGAGGTCCTCAAGGTCACCGGCGGCGAGAAGCTGCTCGACTCCAACCCGGTGCTCCAGCAGACGTTCGCGATCCGCGACGCCTACCTGGACCCGATCTCGTACCTCCAGGTCGCCCTCCTCGACCGCCAGCGCGCGGCGGCCGAGCGCGGCGAGGACCCGGACCCGCTGCTCGCGCGGGCCCTGCTCCTCACGGTGAACGGTGTCGCGGCGGGTCTGCGCAACACCGGCTGATCCGGAGCCACTTCACGACTGTGCCCCCTGCCGATCGGATCGGCAGGGGGCACAGTCGTCGTTACGGGGAGGGTCAGCCCTGCTGCGCGGCCTTGCGGCGGCGGGTCACCAGGAACGCGCCGGCGCCCGCGAGGGCCACGGCGACGGCGGCGATGATGCCGACGGGAGCGCTGGAGCCGGTCTCGGCGAGGTCGCCCTCGGTCGAGCCGTTCTCGCCGCCCTTCTCGTCCGTGCCACCGGTGGTGGAGCCGGTGGAGGAGCCGGTGTCACCGGTGGTCTCCTCGCCCGGGGTGGTGGCCGAGGGGGACTCGGTGCCGCCCGGGGTCTCGGAGGCGCCGGGGGTCTCGCTCGGGGAGGGAGACTCGGTGGAGCCCGGGGTGGTCTCGCTCGGAGAGGGGGACTCGGTGCCGGGAGGCGTGGTCTCCGTGGTCGGAGGCGTGGTCTCCGTGCCGGGAGGCGTGGTCTCCGTGGTCGGAGGCGTGGTCTCGGTGCCCGGGGTGGTCGGAGGGGTCGTGTGCGGCTCCTCCTCGACGGGCTTCGTGCTGGTCGGGCAGGTGTGGGACAGGTTGAACCAGTCCTGCTTGACCGAGCCGCTGATCTCGGCGCTGGCGGAGACCAGCTTCGCGCCGGGGAGGGAGCCCGCGTAGGCGTGCTTGGCGTCCGGGGGACCGAAGACCGTGATGGTCTGGGTGCCGCCGGGCTCGAACTCGACGGTCAGCTTCGTGAAGACGGCGTCCCGGCCCGTGAGGACGAAGTGCCAGCCGTCCTGGTTCGTCGGGATGTTGCCGCAGACCTTCTCCTGCTTGTCCTTGCCGAACTCGGCAGCGGTCAGCGGGAGATCCTCGATCTGGTGGAGACGCAGCGGCTTCGGCGCCTCCGAGGCGGAGCCGACCGGGGCGAGGGCCAGAGAGCCGGCGAGGGCGGCGACCAGAGCGCCGGCCGATATGAGAGTACGTCGCATGTAGCAGTCGTCCATCTGGGAGAGGAGAGTGCCGTGAGAGATGGCTGAGGCAGCCTATCCGTCGCTTTAAGTGATCCTTAACCCAGAGGTCCATAACGATCCGGCCGAACCCATCGGTATCGCCCGGTTTGCCTCAGAGCGCGTAAAAGGCCGCCACAAGAATCGCGCCACCCGCACCCGCCAGCGACCACGCCGTCCGCGAGAGCCGCAGTCCGCCGCCGACCACCGGAGCCGCCAACAGCAGTGCCCCGCCCAGCGGAAGCCACGCGTGGAGACCGCCGGCCCACCCCGTCCGCACACCCTCGTCGGTGTCCGGTTTCACCACCACGGGGATCGTCGCGCCCTGCTCCACCGCGACCGAACGCGGAATCGTCAGGGACCGCCGCTTCGACGCGGGATCCTCGGAGGCGAACGTACCGCTGCACGTCTCGTCCGTACACCCCGTCACCGTCAACGTCCCGTGCTCACGCCCCTGGGAGAGCAGGACGTGCTGGGCGGACGACCACGAAGCCCAGGCGCCCCCGACGACGAGGAGCAGGGCGACCAGGGCCATGGCGGCGTTACGGACGTGCGTCATGACCCGCGATCGTACAGTCGTACCGCCCCGGCACCCGCCCGGCGAGACCTACGAGTTGTACGCCGACTGGGCCCGCTCCAGGCCCTCCGCCACCAGGCACTCCACCGCGTCCGCCGACCGGTCCACGAACCAGTCCAGGTCCTTGCGCTCCGTCGACGAGAAGTCCTTCAGGACGAAGTCCGCGACCTGCATCCGGCCCGGCGGACGCCCGATGCCGCACCGCACCCGGTGGTACTCCGCGCCCATCGCCTTCGTCATCGACTTCAGGCCGTTGTGCCCGTTGTCGCCCCCGCCGAGCTTCAGCCGCAGCACCCCGTAGTCGATGTCCAGCTCGTCGTGGATCGCCACGATGCGCGCCGTCGGCACCTTGTAGAAGTCGCGCAGCGCCGTCACGGGGCCGCCCGACAGGTTCATGTACGACATCGGCTTCGCGAGGATCACCCGGCGGTTCTCGGGCCCGGGAGGACCCATCCGGCCCTCGACGACCTGCGCCTGCGCCTTCTGCGCCCGCTTGAACGAACCGCGGATCCGCTCGGCGAGCAGGTCCACGACCATGAAACCGATGTTGTGGCGGTTGGCCGCGTACTCGGGCCCGGGGTTGCCGAGGCCGACGATCAGCCAGGGGGCGTTGGCGTCGTCCGTCGTCATGCGTCAGAACTCCTCGTGAGCCGTGTCGTGGAAACAGAGAAACGGGGTGACGGGCCGGAACGGCCCATCACCCCGTCACGTCAGACCGAGCCTACGGCTCAGGCCTCCGCGCCCTCGGCCTCGGCCTCGGCCGGGGCCTCCTCGGCCTGGGCGGCCAGGACCTGGAGGACGACGGCCTCGGCGTCGGTGACCAGGGTCACGCCGGCCGGGAGGGAGATGGCGCCCGCGAGGACGGAGGCGCCGGCCTCGAGGCCCTCGACGGAGACCGTGACGGCCTCGGGGAGGTGGGTGGCCTCGGCCTCGACGGAGAGGGTGTTGAGCACGTGCTCCAGCAGGTTGCCACCGGCGGCGAGCTCGCCCTCGGCCTGGACCGGAACCTCGACCGTGACCTTCTCGCCCTTCTTGACGAGGAGCAGGTCGACGTGGATCAGGAAGCCCTTGATGGCGTCACGCTGGACCGCCTTCGGGATCGCGAGCTCGTTGGTGCCGTCGATGTCCAGGGAGAGCAGGACGTTCGGCGTACGGAGCGCGAGGCCGAGCTCGTGGGCCGGGAGGGTCAGGTGGACCGGGTCCGTGCCGTGGCCGTAGAGGACGGCGGGGACCAGGGCGTCGCGGCGGATGGCGCGGGCGGCGCCCTTGCCGAACTCGGTGCGGACGGAACCGGCGAGCTTGACCTCGGACATGCGGTGCTCCTCGTAGAAAAGGGTGACGAAAGGAATCGGGGTCACCCGGCCACGACTGGCGATGGCCTGCTACGAAGAGCGCGTCGATAACGGACCGCCGTGGACCTGTACGTCATGCGTACGGGTACGGCCTCCCTCGCCGAGCAACTACGGCAGTCTACCGGTCGACCGCCCTACCACCCAATTCGATCTCCGGCACACGCTCCGGAAACGGCGAAGGGCCGCTTCCCCCATCGGAGGGAAGCGGCCCTTCGGTCACGCTGTGACGGCTCAGTGCTCCTCGAAGAGGCTCGTCACCGAACCGTCCTCGAAGACCTCGCGCACCGCGCGGGCGATCGTCGGGGCGATCGACAGGACCGTGATCTTGTCGAGCTCGAGCGCGCCCGGAACCGGCAGGGTGTCCGTGAAGACGAACTCGCTGACCTTGGAGTTCTTCAGGCGGTCGGCGGCCGGGCCCGACAGGATGCCGTGCGTGGCCGTCACGATGACGTCCTCGGCACCGTGCGCGAACAGGGCGTCGGCGGCGGCGCAGATCGTGCCACCGGTGTCGACCATGTCGTCGACGAGGACGCAGACGCGGCCCTTCACGTCACCGACGACCTCGTGGACGGTGACCTGGTTGGCGACGTCCTTGTCACGGCGCTTGTGCACGATCGCCAGCGGGGCGTCGAGACGGTCGCACCAGCGGTCGGCGACGCGCACGCGGCCGGCGTCCGGGGAGACGATCGTCAGCTTCGCGCGGTCGACCTTCGCGCCCACGTAGTCCGCGAGGACCGGGAGGGCGGAGAGGTGGTCGACCGGGCCGTCGAAGAAGCCCTGGATCTGGTCCGTGTGCAGGTCGACGGTGAGGATGCGGTCCGCACCCGCCGTCTTCAGCATGTCCGCGACGAGGCGGGCCGAGATCGGCTCGCGACCGCGGTGCTTCTTGTCCTGACGGGCGTAGCCGTACGAGGGGATGATCACGGTGATGCTCCGGGCGGAGGCCCGCTTCAGAGCGTCGATCATGATCAGCTGCTCCATGATCCACTTGTTGATCGGAGCCGTGTGGCTCTGGATCAGGAAGCAGTCGGCGCCACGGGCCGATTCCTGGAAGCGGACGTAGATCTCACCGTTGGCGAAGTCGAACGCCTTGGTGGGAACGAGACCGACGCCCAGCTGGTGCGCGACCTCCTCGGCCAGCTCGGGGTGGGCGCGGCCGGAGAAGAGCATGAGCTTCTTCTCGCCGGTCGTCTTGATCCCGGTCACAGCACTGTCTCCTCAGACGTGTTCTCTGGCCGCTGTCCCACGCCTCGCGGATGCGAGCGCATGTGCGAACCAGCCGAATTTGTGTGCACGTATCACGGTACGCCGAGTTCGACGCAACCGTTTCCGCTCGGTTCTCGTCAGCTCTCGCCGGAGCCGTTCTCCGGGGCCGCCTGAGCGGCCTGCGCGGCGGCGCTGCCGGGCCGCTTGCGGGCCACCCAACCCTCGATATTCCGCTGCTGGCCCCGGGCCACGGCCAGTGCGCCGGCCGGGACGTCCTTCGTGATGACGGACCCGGCGGCGGTGTAGGCGCCGTCCCCGATGGTGACGGGAGCCACAAACATGTTGTCCGAGCCCGTCTTGCAGTGGGAGCCGATCGTGGTGTGGTGCTTGGCCTCGCCGTCGTAGTTCACGAAGACGCTCGCGGCGCCGATGTTCGTGTACTCGCCGATGGTCGCGTCGCCGACGTACGACAGGTGGGGGACCTTGGTGCCCTCGCCGATCGTCGCGTTCTTCATCTCGACGAACGTGCCGGCCTTGGCCTTCGTGTCGAGGTTCGTGCCCGGACGGAGGTACGCGAACGGGCCCACGGAGGCGCCCTCGCCGACGACGGCGTCGACCGCGACCGTGTTGTCCACGCGGGCGCCCTTGGCGACGGTGGTGTTCGTCAGGCGCGTGTTCGGGCCGACGACGGCGTCCTCGGCCACGTGCGTGGTGCCGAGCAGCTGCGTGCCCGGCAGGATCGTCGCGTCGGCCTCGAAGGTCACGGTCACGTCGACGAACACGGACCCCGGGTCCACGACCGTCACACCGGCCGTCATGGCGCGCTCCAGGAGACGCTGGTTCAGCAGGGCGCGGGCCTCGGCGAGCTGGACGCGGTTGTTGATGCCGAGGATCTCGCGGTGGTCGCCGGCGACGGAGGCGCCGACGCGGTGACCGGCCTCGCGCAGGATCGACAGCACGTCGGTGAGGTACTCCTCGCCCTGGCTGTTGTCCGTCCGGAGCTGCTTGATCGCCTCGGCGAGGAGCTTCCCGTCGAACGCGAACACGCCCGAGTTGATCTCGCGGATCGCGAGCTGCTCGGTGGAGGCGTCCTTGTGCTCGACGATCGCGGTGACGGCCCCGTCCGCGTCACGGACGATCCGGCCGTACCCGGTGGAGTCCGGGACCTCGGCGGTCAGCACGGTGACGGCGTTGCCGTCGGCGGCGTGCGTACCGGCGAGCGCCTTGAGGGTCTCCCCGGACAGCAGCGGCGTGTCACCGCACACCACGACGACGGTCCCCTCGGGCGCGGCGCCCAGCTCCTCCAGGGCCATGCGCACGGCGTGCCCGGTGCCGTTCTGCTCCTCCTGGACGGCGGTACGGGTACCGGCGTAGTGGGCGTCCAGGTGTCCCTTGACCTGCTCGCGGGCGTGCCCGACGACCACGACGAGGTGCTCGGGCTCCAGCTCCCGGGAGGCGGACACGACATGCCCGACGAGCGAACGCCCGGCGATCTCGTGCAGGACCTTGGGGGTCTTCGACTTCATGCGGGTGCCCTCACCCGCTGCGAGGACGACGACGGCTGCCGGGCTGATGGCGCTCACGGAATGCCCTTCGGCTTTGGGTGGTGGACGCACGAAGGATACCGGGGGGCCGGGCTCCGGACATGAGCGCGGGTCCTGACCGGCATGGTCAGGACCCGTGTCGCGCAGCTCCCCTGCCAGGACTCGAACCCGGACATAGGACTCCAAAGGTCCCAGTGCTGCCGATTACACCACAGGGGATGGTATAGAGGGTCAAAACGGACAGTTGATCACTCCCGTGCCCCGGCGGCCTCCACTATGCCGTACCAGGCACCCTCCGTGCGACGGTATAGCCCGCGCTGCTACCGGTGGCGCGCCCGTAGGGTGGAGGGTATGACCACGACGGGGGCAGAGCAGGGCGCCAAGGGTGCCGGGCGTTGGTGGTGGTGGTGGGGGCGGCTGCGGAGCGTCGTGCTCGATGTCGGGCTCGCGTTCGTGTCCGCCGTCGAGTGCGCGGTCGAGGGGGTCACCTTCGCCGAGAAGGCCTCCGTGCCCGGCTGGGCCGGGGTGCTGTTCGGGATCCTCGTCGGGTCCGTGCTCGTGCTGCGGCGCCGGTGGCCGATCGCCGTCGTGCTCGTCTCGATGGCCGTCGCGCCCGCCGAGATGGGCTACCTCATGGGGGTCGTCGGGCTCTACACGCTCGCCGCGTCCGAGGTGCCCCGGCGGATCACCGCCGTGCTCGCCGCCATGTCGACCGTCGCCGTCTACATCGTGACCTTCGTCGGGCTCCGGCAGGACATCGCCGCCGCCGACCTCGGGCAGCCGGACATCGACCCGAGTGGTTGGTACGTGCCGGTCGTCAGCTTGTTCATGACGCTGGGGCTCAACGCTCCTCCCGTGCTCTTCGGGCTGTACATAGGGGCCCGGCGCCGGCTCATGGAGAGCCTGCGGGAGCGGGCCGACAGCCTGGAGCAGGAGCTGTCGCTCCTCGCCGACCGTGCCGAGCAGCGCGCCCAGTGGGCCCGGCAGGAGGAGCGGACGCGGATCGCCCGCGAGATGCACGACGTCGTCGCCCATCGGGTGTCGCTGATGGTGGTCCATGCCGCCGCCCTCCAGGCCGTCGCGCTGAAGGACCCGCAGAAGGCCGTGCGGAACGCCGCCCTCGTCGGCGACATGGGGCGGCAGGCGCTCACCGAGCTGCGGGAGATGCTGGGCGTGCTGCGCGAGGAGACCGCCCCGGCCGCTCCCGCCGCCGTCCCGCTCGCCGCCGTGGGCCGCGCCGCTGCCGCCGCCGCCGAGGTCGCCGCGGGGGCCGCCGCCGAGGACGGGCCCCGGCTCGACGCCGTCGAGGCCCTGTGCGAGCAGTCCCGGCTGGCCGGCGCCGTCGTCGAGCTCGTCGTCATCGGAGTCGTACGCCCGTATCCGCCCGAGGTGGAGCAGACCGCCTACCGGGTCGTCCAGGAGGCGCTGACCAACGTCCACAAGCACGCCGTCGGCGCGTCCGTCGTCGTGCGGCTCGCGCACCGCGAGGCCGAGGTGGCCATGCAGGTGGAGAACGGGCCCTGTCCCGCCGACACCGCCGCCTCGGACGCACGGCTGCCGAGTGGCGGGAACGGGCTCGTCGGGATGCGGGAGCGGGTCTCCCGACTGGGCGGCGTGTTCGTGTCCGGGCCCACGGACGCCGGAGGCTTCCGGGTCTCCGCCGTGCTGCCCGTCGGGGAGAGCGCGGCGTCCTAGCCCGCCGTCAGGCGGGTCGGCTGGACCCCGTTGACCAGGGTCGACAGCGCCGTGTCGATGTCCTTCCCCAGGTACCAGTCGCCCGCGTGGTCCAGGCTGTACACCCGCCCCTCCACGTCCATCGCCAGCACCGCCTGGTGTTCGCCCTCCTCGCCCAGCGGCGCGAGCTCCGTCTCCAGGGCGCGCCCCAGGTCCGCGAGCGTCCGCGACAGGTGCAGCCCGGCGAGCGGGTCGAAGCGGAGGGTGGCGGGCGCTATCTGCCGGCCGTTCCCCGGCGCGGTGATCCGCAGGCCGCCGAACTCCGCCCACGCCTCGACGGCGGCGGGGAAGACACTGTGCCGGTGCCCGGCGGGGGAGACGTGGGCGCGCAGCGCGTCCGCCCACTCCTCGGCGAGCTTGATGTCCCAGCGTCCGGGCTGCCAGCCGGCCTCGCGGAGGGCGGCGTCGACGTTGACCGGGAAGCGGGTGGTGCTCAGGTGGTCGGGCATGGGGATGGTCAGCCGTTCTCGGGTGGTCAGCCGTTCTCGACAGCGGTGGTGGGGTCGACGGTACGGACGCCGAAGTGGGCGAGCATCGCCGCGCAGGAGCGGCAGGGCGCCGCGTAGCTGCCGTGCAGCGGGTCGCCGTCCTCCCGGATGCGCCGGGCGGTCAGCTTGGCGTGCTTGAGGGAGCGGCGGGCCTCGCCGGAGGTGAGCGGCTTGCGCTGGGCGCGCTTGGAGCGGCCGTTCTCCGTGGCCGTGAGGTGCCGGGAGAGCAGGATCGCCTCGGGACATCGCCCGGTGAAGCGTTCCCGCTGCCCGCTGGTGAGGGTGTCCAGGAAGTCCTGGACGAGGGCGTGCAGGAGCGGCGGCCGGTCGCCGCGGCCCGCCGTGCACGTGAGGGTCTCGCCGCGGACGGAGAGCGCGGCCCCGACGGTGGGAAGGATGCCGTCGCGGCGGTGGTGCAGTGAGGGCGCGCGGGTGGCCTCGGTGCTGCTCCAGTTGAGGCGTGGATCACCCTGCGTGGGTGTCGGTGCTGCGTGCATGGTGCTGGTCTTCCCCTCCTGCAATCCCCCGAGTTGCGTGGACAGCCTGCCAAATAGGGAGCCATATGGGGAAGCTGGGGCCGTGTCGGACGCCCCCGGTGTGTCGGAACCATGGTGCAACTGTCATGGCGTCGTGACACTTGGTCACCGTCGGGCGGGGGCGTGGACCGGGGCCGCCGGGCCCCTTGTGGCAGCGCTTAGGCTGGGGCGGATCCGCGAGAAGCGGATCCGTGAGATTCGCAGGAGCAGAGGCAGCGACGCCAGTTCAGGGGGCAACCGCCATGACGACAGGTCGGCTCGGTCAGGACACCGCGCCACCGAACGCGGCCTACGCCGGGCAGGTCGTGCACTTCCCGGACCCGGTCCGCGCCGCCCGCCACCCCCGAGGGGTGCGGATCGACGAGCACGGCCACCCGGACTTCTCGCCGTACGCGCGCGCGGCGGCCGAGATCGCCGACCCGCCGGAGGGCTTCGGCGTCGACGAGCTGCGCCTCACGGACTACGTCTCCGCCAACGCGGCGATGGCGTCCACCGGCCACGAGCTGTGGGACACGATCCCGTCCGTGGCGACCCCGCACGGCTGGACCTGGCACCACGTGGCGCGCACCCGCCGCATGGAGCTGGTCCCCGTCGAGGTGAAGGCGCTGCTCCGCCACCACGGCGGTGTGGCGACGGCCGCCGTCGACCACACGAAGCGCGGCACGCGGCCCCTCCAGGAGACCCGCCCCGCCCACTTCGGTCTCCCCAAGGGGGCCGTGTCGGTCTCCGAGCTCCAGCTCCAGGGCGTCGAGGAGGACCTCGGCTACCGCCTCCCGGGCGCGTACCGCTCCTTCCTGAAGGCGGCGGGCGGCTGCGCGCCGGTCGGCGCGGCGCTCGACGCCGAGCTGGGCATCCTCGTCGACCAGCCCTTCTTCACGGTGCGGGAGGAGGCCGGGGTCAACGACCTCGTCTACGTCAACAAGTGTCTGCGCGACCACCTCACGAAGGACTATCTGGGCGTCGCGTTCGTCCAGGGCGGTCTGATCGCGGTGAAGGTGCGCGGTGCCGCCGTCGGTTCGGTGTGGTTCTGCGCGTACGACGACGCGCGGGACGCGGGCGAGGCGGCGGCCGGCTGGACGACGGCCGAGCGCGTGGAGCGGCTGCTGCTGCCGTGCGGCGCGGACTTCGACGCGTTCCTCCAGCGTCTCGCCGGCAATCCGCCGGAGCTGGAGACGGTGGCGAACCTGATGGTGGACGGCGGCTTCGCGCGCGCCGTGCCCGTGGTCCCGGTAGGGGAGTGAACTGGCTGTGGTGACGTTCGCGCAGGCGCAGGAGCGCGCCGAGGAATGGATCAACGGCGACCTGCCGGCGTACCAGCACCGCGAGGTGCGGGTGCGGGAGTTCGAGCTGGGCTTCGTCGTCTGGGCGGAGGACCGCGAGGGCGGCCCGATCTCGGACGGCGGCCGGCAGCGGCTCGTCGTCGCCCGCGACTCCGGCGAGGCGACGCTGTGGCCCGGCCTGCCGGTGGGCGAGGTGATCCGCCGGTACGAGGAGGAGTACGGCTCCCCGGCCGATACCCCGGCCGCCCCGGCGCCGCCGCAGCCGGCCCGGGTCGACCTGAACCAGACGTCGTTCCTGCTGAGCCCCCCGGAATGGCTCCAGGACGCGGCGGACCGCATCGGCATTCCGCAGGGCCCGAACGCGTCCCAGGAGGGCGGCGGTTCGGCGTCGGAGCTGGTGGACGACGCGTCGGACGCGGTGGCGGACACGGTGTCGGCGTCGGCGGGGGACACCCCCGCTCCCGCCGTGGCCGACGGATACGTGCCGACGGCGATGGACGGGGTCCCGAAGGAGCCGGGAGCGTCGGCGACACCGGGTGCGCCTGCCGGGTCGAGCGCGCCTGCGGCGCCGGGCACGCCGGCCGCGCCTGCCGGGCTGAACGCGCCTGCGGCGCCGAGTGCCGCTGCGCCGGGCGTGCCCGCTGGGCCCGCCGCGCCGGGCACGCCCGCCGCCCCCGTCCCGGGCCAGGCCCAGCCCGCCTCGGTCACTCCGCCCGTCCCGGGCCAGGCCCCGGGTACCCCGGGTACCCCGGGCATCCAGGGCGCGCAGGGCACTCCGCCCGCCCCGGGTACCTCGCCCGCCCCGGGCTCGCCGGGTACCCCGGGCACCCCGGGCACCCCGGGCACCCCGGGGGCCTCGGCCGCCCCGGCTGGCCCGGCCGCCCCGGTCGCGCCGCCCGCGCCCGCGCCGGAGCCCGCCCCCGTGCTCCCCACCCCCACCCCCACCCCTGCCAGCCCCTGGGCCGACGCCAACGCGAGTTCCGGTGGTGCCGACGGGGCTGTTCCGCTGCCCGCGACGGTGTTCGCGCCGCCGTTGTCGGGGACGGATGACGAGGACACCCCGGTGCCGCTGGTCGGTGCCGACGCGCCTACCGCGTTGATGAAGGGTGGCAGCGCGCTGCCGCCGACCGCCGTGTCTCCGCGTCTCGACCCGGCCGCGCCCCCGCCGCCGGGAGCTCAGGCGCCGGCGGTGCCTCCCGCGGCTCCCGTGGCCGCCCCGCCGCCTCCGCCGCCCGCGCCCTCCGCGCCGGGGGCCGGGGACATCGCGGATGCCGCGACGAGCAAGGCCGCGACGCCGCCGAAGGGGGCGCGCGGGCCCGTGGCGCCGCCTCCGCCGCCCGGTGCGCCGGGTGTGCCGGGGGGTGCGCCCGCGTACGTACCGACGCAGCTGGTGTCGCAGCTCGGGCCGGAGGGTGTGCAGCCTCCCGGGCCGCCGGCTCCGCCGACCCCGCCGCAGCCCGTGCACCAGGCCGCGACGATGCTGGCGCACCCGGGTCAGGCCGCCGGTCCCGGCGCGCCTCCGCCGCCGCCCCCGCCGCCGGGTGTGCCCGGTGGCGGCACGCCTCCGGGCGGGGTCGCGCACGCGGCGACGATGCTGGCGCATCCGGGCCCCGGCGGGCCTGTCGGCCCGCCGCCTCCGGCGCCCGCGCCTCCGGCGTACGGGTATCCGCAGGCGCCCGCCGGGCAGCCGATGGTGGGGCCCGGCTACCAGGCCGTGCTGCGCTACCGCGCGCCCGACGGTTCCGAGGCGCAGATCATCCGGCGTTCGGCGCCGGGTACGCCGCACCCGGAGTGGCAGATCCTGCACGAGCTGCGCGCGCTGAACGTGCCGCCGCAGCAGGTCCTCGAACTCCACACGGAGCTGGAGTCCTGCGAGCTGCCCGGTGGTTACTGCGCGCGGATGATCCGCGAGACGTGGCCGCAGGCGCGCATCACGAGCATCGCCCCGTACGGCCGTGATCACGCGGGCCGTCAGCAGGGCATGCGGCAACTGCTGACCCACCAGGGCGAGTTGCACCAGGTCGCGGACGGTCCGGCGCGTCCGGCGCCGGTACGGGCTCCGCTGCCGCAGGTGCAGCCGGCCCCGCCGGTTCCGCCGGAGATGGTGGCGCAGGAGCTGGCCGGGGCGTTCGGTCCCGGCGTGCTGCGCTTCGACCAGAACGCGGTGTCCCGCCAGGGCGTGCCGGAGCTGGTCGCGATGACGCTGGTCTGGGCGGGGCTTCCGGCGGACTTCGGGCCGTTCTTCTGGGCGCAGCCGGCGATGCCGGTGGTGCCGACGCTGGCGGAGCTGGCGGCGCAGCGGCAGGTCGCGGCGGCGCCGGACGCGAGCTCGTACCTGGTGCTCGGTTCGGACTTCGGCCGGGCGATCTGCGTCCAGTACGGCACGGCGCACATCGTGGCGGTGCCGGTGGAGGCGGGTCCCGGCGGGCAGTCGGTGCCGCCGCAGTTCGTGAACTCCGGGCTGCCGGAGTTCACGCGCTCGATGGCGCTCCTCGGCCGGATGTGGCGGCTGCGGTTCGGGCTCAACCCCGAGCAGGCGGGCCGTTGGACGGTCGACTTCCAGGCGCAGTTGGCGATGCTGGACCCGGCGGCGCTGTCCTCGCCAGAGAACTGGTGGTCGGTGCTTCTGGAGCAGATGTGGGACGGCCTGCTCTGACGCCCGACCGGCGGGTCGTGAAGATCGTTCCGTAGGCGCAAGCCGACAGAATGTGACCAAAGGCGCTCGACATGCATCCATGTTGGGCGCCTTTTGTCCGTTCTGATGGCGCATCCTTGACGTTTGAGGCCAAAGGGAAGGGGCGTCAGGGATGTCGAATTTCGCAGTCGGACGGGGACGCGGGTACCGCCCCGAGCAGGTCGACCGCTACCTCGCCGCGCTCTCCGAGGAACGGGACGGGCTGTGGGAGCGGGCGGCCCGGCTGACCGTCCTCGCGAAGGACATGGCGGCGGAGGCGGTCCGGCTGCGGGAGGCCGTCGAGGCGCTGCCGCCGCAGCGGTACGAGAACCTCAGCGACCGCGCCCGCAAGATCCTGGAGATGGCCGAGCAGGAGGACGAGACCCTCGTCCGCGCGGCGGAGGCCGAGGCGCAGGCGCTCGCGGAGGCGGCCGACGCGGCGGCCCGCGAGGCCAAGGAGTCGGCCCGCGCCTACGCCGACGGCGTCCGTACGTCCTCCAAGTCGGCGGCCCGCGCGACCCTGACGGCGGCCCGCGAGCGCTCCGAGGCCCTGGCGAAGGAGGCGGCCCGCGAGGCGCAGCGGCAGCGCGCCAAGGCGGCGGAGGTCTTCGAGGAGACCGAGGCCCGCGCGAAGAAGCTCGTCGCCGACCAGGAGGCCCAGCAGGCCTCCGTACGGGAGGAGGCCGAGCGCGCGGCCGAGGCGAAGGCCGCCGAGCTCGACGCCCGCCACGAGGAGCTCGACGCGTACGCCGAGGAGAAGCGCGCGGAGGCGCAGCGGGCCCTCGCGGCGACCGAGGAGCAGGCCCGGCACGGCCAGGAGGACGCGGAGGCGAAGGCGGAGGAGATCCTCGCCGAGGCCCGTATGAAGGCCGAGCGGATCGAGCGCGAGACGGACCGCGTCCTGCGGGAGCACGACGAGGCGCGCGAGGAGATCCACGCGCACATGGAGCACATCCGCAACTCCCTGGCGGCTCTGACGGGCCGCCCGCAGCCGGCCCCGGCCCGGGAGCCGAAGGCCGCGCCCGCCGCCGAGGCCTCCGAGGACGCCCCGGAGCGCCCGGAGAGCCCGGAGCGCCCCGAAAACCCCGAGGACGGCGCCGACTCCGCCCGCTAGCCTCCGGGGCATGCTGATGCGACTGACGGCGGTCACCCTCGACTGCGCGGATCCCCTGGCCCTGGCGGAGTTCTACCGCCGGGCCACGGGGCTCCCGCTCCACGAGAAGTCGGACGGCGAGTTCGCGGGTCTGACCCGGGGCCCGGGGTCCTCCGGCCTCTTCCTCGGCTTCCAGCGGGTCGACGGCTACCGGCCGCCGTCCTGGCCGGGCCAGGACGTGCCGCAGCAGCTGCACCTCGACTTCGACGTCGACGACCTCGGCGAGGCGGCGGCCCGGCTCGTGGAGTGGGGCGCGACCGTCCCCGCCTTCCAGCCGGAGCCGGAGCGCTGGCGGGTGGTCCTGGACCCGGCGGGCCACCCCTTCTGCCTGACGCTCCCGCGCCCGCAGGCCGCACCCCCGGAGGGCGACTAACGGCGACGCCGCTGCTTGCGGGCCTTCCTGCGTGCCTCTCTCCGGGTGTCGTCCCGGATGAGGAGGAAGTCGACGACCACGTCGACGCATTGGGCGGCGATCACCGCTCCGCGCGCCACCCACGTCACGGCACCGACGACGACCTCTTCCACGGCGACCTTCTCTCTCCCGGCACGGCTTTTCCTCTCAGACTCCGGGACCCCGGCAAAGGTTGAGCGCACCTCCTGTGCCAGGGTGCGGACGCGTCCTCGAACCGGGCGCGTCCCCGTACCGGAGGTGGAGTGTGTCGCGTACCCGCCGGACCGTCCCGGTCCTCTGTGCCGCCGCCGCCCTGGCGCTCTCGCTCACGTCCTGCGCCGCCTGGATGGTGCCCCGGCCGCCGCCGGAGGGCGTGGGCGCCCCGATGACGCCGGCCGATGTCGCGGGCACCTGGGTGGACACCGAGGGCGGCCGCATCACGCTCGGCCCGGACCGGACCTTCGTCGCCGACGGCATCTGCGGCGACTGGTGGGGCGTCGGGCCCGGCGAGTGGACGGAACCCCGGTCGGGGAGGGGCAAGTGGCGGGCCGAGTACGGCAAGCGCGGCACCGCCCTCTGGCTGGAGTTCTTCGCCAAGGGCTACAGGAACGACGACGTGGTGGGTCACCTCACTGCCCTGCGGGACGGCGAGGTGCTCAAGTTCTGGACCCGCGTCGGCGACGAGGACAACCAGGACCCTCACTGCGTCATGATGAAGATCCCGTAGGCCCCCCAGGGGAGCCCGGCCCCTCCGCGAGCAGCGCGAGGCCGAGCTCGCTCGCCCGGTAGTACACCTCGCGCCGGTACCGGTGGCCGGTGACGAGGCCCGTCTCGCGGAGCACCGCGAGGTGCTGCGAGACCGCGCCGGGCGTCAGGCCGGTCTGTGCGGCGAGGGCCGTGGTCGTGGCCGGGGTGCTCGTACGGCCCAGGAGACCGGCCCTGCTGCGCCCGAGCAGCCGGGCGAGCCCGTCGCCGGGCTCGGCGGACCGCTCCCACAGGGTGCCGGTCCCGCGCGCCGGGTAGACGAGGCAGGGCGGGGTGGCGCCCCGCCCCGGCAGCAGCGCGGGGCGCGCGCCGAACGCGCTCGGCGCGAGGGTGAGCCCCCGCCCGTCGAGGGCGACCCGGTCCGCCGGGTCCCCGGGCCAGCCGAGCCGGTCGTCCGCCCACCGCAAGGCCGGGTGCAGGTGCGCGAAGACCTCCTGGATGCCGTCCTCGGCCAACTGCCGGGTCCGGTAGGCGAGATCGGCCTCCAGTACGGCCCTGATGCGGGCCCAGTGCGGCCGTACCCCGACCCGCCACCAGGCGAGCACTGCCGTCGCGAGCTCCGGCGATCCGTCCGGCCCGCCGAGGAGCGGCAGCTCCTCCTCGATCTCGGCGAGCGGGCAGCGCGGGGGAGGGAGGCGGGCTTCGAGCTCGGCCAGGTGCGGCACCAGGACCGTGCGCTCCTCGCCGACGGTCAACGCCCGCTTGATCCAGGGGAGATGGAGGGCATGACCGCCGGGGTCGGCCGTCGCGCGCAGGGCCGCGACCGTCTCCAGGAGCGGGGACACCGCGAACCTCAGCTGCGCCAGGTCGTCGACCCCGAACCGTATCGATCCCATGACAGCCCCTCCCCATGATGTTTTAGTCGAGCCTAAAACAATGGTGGGCGGGGACGGCGACTGGTGAGGTTCCCCGACATGACCACGCTCGCGCCCGACCGCACCCGCCCGCCCCACGTCCTCCGCCTGCCCGACTTCCGCCGCCTCTGGATCGGCGACACCGTCAGCCAGGCCGGCACCGCCGTCACCGTCCTCGCCCTCCCGCTGGTCGCGATCGGCCCGCTCGGGGCCTCGCCGTTCGAGGCGGGCCTGCTGGTGATGTGCGAGTACCTCGGCTTCCTGCTCCTCGGCCTGCCCGCCGGGGCCTGGGTGGACCGGATGCGCGGCCGCCGGGTCATGATCGTCGGCGACCTGGGCCGGGCGGCCCTCCTCGCGACCCTGCCCGTCGCCGCCTGGCTCGACGTCCTCACGCTGCCGCAGCTGTACGCGGTCGGGTTCGGCCTCTCCGTCCTGACGGCCTTCTTCGACATCGCGTACCAGAGCCAGCTGCCCCGGCTCGTGGACGCGGACCGGCTGGTCGCGGCCAATGTGGCCCTGGAGTCCTCCCGTACCGTCACGGCCGCCGCGGGCCCCGGCGTCGGCGGCGCCCTGATCGCGGCGGTGACGGCGCCGGTCGCGCTCGTCGTCGACGCGGCGAGCTTCCTCGTCTCGGCGCTCTTCCTCTCCCGGATCCGCCGCCCCGACCCCAAGCCGGTCCGCGCCCCCGGCGCCCGGCTGCGCGAGGAGATCGCCGAGGGCCTGCGCTTCGTCTTCCGCGACCGCCTCCTGCGCGCGCTCACCCTCACGGCGGCGATCTCGAACCTCTGCGGCACCATCGGCGCGTCCATGCTTCTCGTGCTCCTGGCGGGGGAGTTGGGCATGTCCCCGTTCCTCTGCGGCCTCGTCTTCACGGCGGAGGCCCTCGGCGGCCTCCTCGGCAGCCTCCTCACCACCCGCGCCGTCGCCCGCCTCGGCGAGACCCGCGCGATGTGCGCCTCGGTGGTCGTGAGCGGCACCCTGTGGCTGGCGGCGCTCCCGTTCTTCCACGCCGACTGGCGCTACGCCCTCGCCTGCGCGCTCCAGGGCCTCGGCTGGACCGCCTTCATGACCTTCAAGATCGCCTCGGTCGCCCTCCGTCAGCGCGTCACCCCGGCCCCCCTCCTCGGCCGCGTCACCGCCACGGTCCGCTTCGTGGTCTGGGGCTGCATGCCCCTGGGCGCGCTGGCGGGCGGCCTGCTCGGCGAGTACGCGGGAGTCCGCACGGCCCTGTGGGCGGGCGGCCTGGGCGAACTCCTGGCGGTGATACCGCTGTTGTGCGTGGCGTGGCGGGCTCGCCGCGAGGGGTGACCCAGGACCCCCACCGCGTCCCGATGAAGATCCCTTGGCCGAGGACGGAGGGACGCTCGGGCCGACCGAGAGTAGCCTGGTGGGAGCGGTGTCTCGGGGTTCCGACAAGGCCGGAGTCGACGTGGCAGAGCGGCGAGCGAAAGCCCCCCGGAGCGTCGCGCGAGGCGGTGCGCCGGCGTGGCGGTTCGCGCGTGTCATTCCCTGGCTGCTCGTGGCCGTCGGCATCGTCTTCCAGATCGTCACGCCCGAACAGCTCACCGGAACACCGTTCTTCGTCGTCGCCCCCCTCATGGCCGCTCCGTTCTACGGCTGGCGGGCAACGCTCGGTTTCGGCGTGGCGGGACTGGCCGCCGCGCTCGCGATGGATGCCCTTTCCGAGACCATGGGCGGCACGGCGGCCGCACACGACCTCGCCACCGAGCTGACCTCCATCGGCTTCGCGACCGCGATGGCGGTCGTGCTGAACCGGGCCGCCGTACGCAGCCAGGCCCAGGTCGCGGCCGCGCGGGGCGTCGCCGAGGCCGCGCAGCGGGCCGTCCTGCCCGCCGCGGCGGAACGCATCGGCGCGCTGCGCCTCGGCACGCACTACGAGGCCGCCCGGCAGGACACCCTCGTGGGCGGCGACCTGTACGGCGCACGGGACACCCCGTACGGCACCCGGCTGCTCATCGGCGACGTCCGGGGCAAGGGGCTCGAAGCGATCGAGACCGTCTCCATCATCCTGGGGGCCTTCTGGGAGACGGCCGACCGGGCGGACACCCTGACGGAGGTCGCGGACGACCTGGAGCGGGCACTCGCGCGGGAGGCCGCACGGCGGTGGGGCTACGGCGACGCCGAGGATTTCGCCACGTGCGTCCTGGTGGAGATCCCGGACGAGGCGGACCGCTTCCACACGCTCAACCTGGGCCACCCGCCACCCCTGCTGCTCACGGCGGACGGCACGGTCTCCGAGCTGTCGCCCCAGGCGTTCTCCGTCCCCCTGGGGCTCTCCCGGCTCACCGCGACCTCCCTGACACCGGACAGCTGGGCCTTCCCGCCGGGCGCCATGCTCCTGCTGTACACCGACGGCCTCTCGGAGGCGCGGGACGAGGACGGGGAGTTCTACGACCCGGTCGAACGGCTCGCCGGAAGGGCGTTCTCGTCCCCGAAGCGCCTGATCGGATCCGTGATCAAGGACGTCAGACGCCACACCGGCGGCCTGCCCGCCGATGACATGGCCCTGCTGGCCGTGCAGAGGCCGTCCGGCAGGGCTGACCAGACCCCGGACCACTGACCGGGTTTCCCGGGGTCCGTCGCCCACCCCCGATCCCCTCGCGGAACGCGCGAAGAGTGCCGTGTCGGGTGTGTCGGTGGACGAGGAGGCGTTCGTCGAATCCGGCGTCACGACGGTACGGGAGGGTACGCGCAACCTCTCGCCCCTCACCCAGGGCAAGGCGTACGAGGCCGTGGTCGCGTGCGCGGGTGCGGGAGCCGTCCGCGTCACCCTCGGATCCGCGCCCGAGCGGACGCAGAACTGCGACGGGATCCCGGTCACCTACCGCATCCCGTCGGCACCCCCGGAACTGGCCCTCGCCGTCGCGGGAACCCCCGGATCGACCGGAGCCGCCGCCTGGCAGATCAACGAGGTCCGGCCGCCTCGGCCTCTTCCCGGAAGGTGACGACCGCCTCGCCGTTCTCCCGCGCCCAGGCGGTGAGCATCCTGATGGGCTCCTCCAGGGTCCGCCCGAGATCGGTCAGGGCGTACTCCACGCGCGGCGGCGCCTCGGCGTACGCGTGCCGTTCGACGAGCCCGTTGGCCTGGAGGCGGCGCAAGGTCTGGGTCAGGACCTTGCGCGAGATCCCACCGCTCAGCTCGACCAACTCGCCGTGGCGCAAAGGGCCGTGGGTCAGCGCGAAGAGCGTGACCACGGACCACTTGCTGGCGATGATCTCCATGGCCAGGAGAGCGGGACAGTCGACGAGGAAGGCAACTCCGGGCCGCAGGCTCATGGCCCCGAAGGGTACCTGGAGGTACCTGACGGCCGCCTAACGTCGTCGAGGTGCGCACGCCCCTTTGCCCGCATCTCGCACGATCGAGGTCTCAGCCATGTTCCTCTCTCTCGCCGTCGTCACCGCGCTCATGTCGGCGCTCCTCCTGGTGTCAGCCGGAGCCAAGTCGCTGCGGACGCGGCACATCACCCAGCAGATGACCACCCTCGGAGTGCCGCAGGGCATGATGCCCTTCCTGATCGCCGCCCAGATCGCGGGCGCGGCCGGTGCGGTCGCCGGACTCCGGTGGGGACCCCTCGGCATAGCCGCCGGGATCGGCCTGACGCTCTACTTCGCCGGGGCGGTCGCCTTCCACCTGCGCGTCCGCGACCGCAAGGGCGCGTTGCCGGCGGTGGCCCTCGCCGTGGCCTCGGTCGCCCTGATCGCGCTGCGTGCCCTCACTCTCTGACAGCACTTCGTGCGCGGCCCGCGAGCCAGGCGGCGGTCCGCTTCTGCAGCTCGCGGTCGGAGTTGTCCTTCCACGAAGCGAACCATTCCAGCTGTCGCAGGATGTTCTCCGAGCGGTGCGGGTGCCCCACCGCGACGACGTCGATGCCGCTCTCACCCGTCGAGCAGCAGAGGTACACGCTGCTGTCGAGCGCCATCATGCCGAAGCCCGGGTGGCCCGCGTGGATGCCGAGGAACGCCGAGGCCGCACCCCGGCCCATGATGTCCCACCGTTCCAGGAGCCGCACCCTGGTCCAGACCGCCGGTGCGGCACGGCGACCCTCGCGCAACTCCTGCAAGAAGGCGCCGTGGGTACGGGTGCCCTCCGGAAGCAGGACGAGGAACTCGCGTCGCTGGTCGAAGAGGCCAAGGGAAACGGCCAGGTCGTACCAGTCCTCGTTGAGGCGCTCGACAAGCCGTGGGGTCTCGTACCGGTGCGAGAAGCCACCGACGATGTCCTCGGGGCCGTATCCGTAGACGAACGGCATCGTGCCGTCCGGCGCGGAGTCCGGCATCACCTCAAGGCCGGCCCGCCGCAGCGGCCGATACATCTTGCGTTCGCGCTCCTGGACACCCACAGGTCAGTTTTACCGTGGGCCGAGATCACCCCGATCAGCGGCCGGACCGGTCCCGGGCAGGCTCCGCTCGTTCGGGCCCCCCTTCGGGGCGGGACGTGCGGTGCGTGAGGGTGAACTCCGCCCACACCGTCTTCCCCGGCGCCCCGAGCCTCGGGCACCAGCCCCAGCGGTCGGCGAGCGCCTCGACGAGCAGCAACCCCCGGCCCCCGTCGGCCGGTTCCCGCCCGGGATCGGGGCCGGGGCCGGGGACGCGGCCTGGTCGTGGCGGTACGCGCTCGGCGCGGGTGTCGGTGACCTCCACCCGCACGACCGCCGGCGGCCCGTCCGTCACCCGCAGCAGCAACTGGAAGTCCCTCCCGGCCACGTGCCCGTGCCGCACCGCGTTCGCCGCGAGCTCGGCGGCGATCAGGGTGACGGTGTCGTGCGCCCTCGTCCCGTACGGGATGCCCCACTCGTCCAGCCGGACGGCGACGAGACGGCGGGCGAGGCGGGCGCCACGGGGTGTGGACGTGAACCGGAGGCTGAAAAGCTTGCTGATCAAGTAAGGGGAGGGGATGGGGTGTTGGGTGGTGAGGGTGGGGTTCTCGTTGTTGTTCATCATGCCTCCCAAGGTCCTCTTGGTGGCGTAGCGTGACCAGTGGTGACGCACCGACGCGATAGCGGTGTACATGGGGTGTCGGTGCCGGTACGAGAGGCGGGGCGCGATGGCAGATGAGCAGGTCGACGCGGTGGTGGGGCACGAGCCCGAGGAGGAATCCGGGCGGTCGGCGGACAGGTCGGATCAGGCCGTGGCGCTCGCCTTCGGCCGAAGTCTGAAGACGCTGCGTACACGGATCGGGATGGACCGGGAGACGCTGGGGAAGCGCCTCGGCTACTCGGCCTCGACGATCGCCTCGTTCGAGCAGGGCCGCAGGATCCCGCCGCCGAAGGCGGTCGATCAGGCGGACGGCGTGGTGGACGCGGGCGGGCTGCTGAAGGAGTGGAAGGAGCCGCTGGAGAAGGCGCAGTACCCGGCGTTCTTCCGCGGAATGGCGCAGCTGGAGAAGGAGGCGATGGAGCTCCTGGCGTACGACACCTTGGTGGTCAACGGCCTGCTCCAGACCGAGGAGTACACGCGAGCGCTCCTGGCCATGCGGCGTCCGCTGCTGGACGAGGAGACGGTCGAGCAGCGGGTGACGGCACGACTGGCCCGGCAGGACATCTTCGACCGGCGCCCCACTCCCTTTCTGAGCTTCGTCATGAACGAAGCGGTGCTTCGGCACCGGTACGGCGGGAAGGACGTCCTACGTGGGCAGTTGGAGCATCTGCTCTTGGTAGGCCAGCGACGGAACGCCGAGATCCAGATCATGCCGACTGAGTGCGAGGAAAACCCGGGCATGGATGGCCCATTCATGGTTCTCACGCGCAAGGACGGCAGAAAGTTCATGTACGTGGAGGTGCAAGGCATCAGCTCGCTGGTGACCGACCCCGAGCGGACCGTTGTGGCCGGTGCCCGCTATGGAATGATCCGGTCGCAGGCTCTCAGCCCGCGAGAGTCGCTCCAGTTCATCGAGAAGTTGCTAGGAGAGCTATGAACAGCACCGAATCTCTCGCCTGGTTCAAGAGCAGCTACAGCGGCGCTGAGGGCGGCGCGTGCGTCGAGGTCGCGGCGGGCACGGCGGTCGTGCATGTTCGTGACTCCAAGGACGTGACCCGCCCGGGTCTCCGCGTCACCCCCGACGCCTGGGCCGGGTTCGTCGGTCTCGCCGTCGTCTCGGCGCGGTAGGTACAAGCCCCGCCTGTACACCCTCAGTCGGCGTCCTCCCCCGCCGCTTCCTTGAGGACCGGGA
Organism: Streptomyces sp. NPDC056144; assembly: GCF_042264145.1. Classification (NCBI taxonomy): domain Bacteria; kingdom Bacillati; phylum Actinomycetota; class Actinomycetes; order Kitasatosporales; family Streptomycetaceae; genus Streptomyces; species Streptomyces sp. NPDC056144. Next base: position 162,082 of record NZ_JBHJVF010000008.1, read on the forward strand.
AGCGGCGGGGCGCCAGCGTCACCAGGGCCAGGAGCGCCAGGGCCGCCGCGATCGCCGCGCCGAGGTAGACGTAGTCCACCGCCGCGTCGACCGCGCGTCGCAGGAGGTCCAGGGTCTCGGCGGTGAGGGACTCGGGGGCGTCCAGGGCGCGGGACAGGGTGTCCAGGTCGGTGTTCTCGCCCAGGCGGGACGCCAGGGTCATGTTCGCGACCATGCCGAAGAGTGCCGCGCCGACGCTCTGGCCGACCTGGCGGCAGAAGAGGACGGATGCCGTCGTCACGCCCCGTTCCTCGTACGGGACGGTGGACTGCACGCCGACGATGAGCGGGAGCTGGAAGATGCCGAGCGCTCCGCCCAGCAGGAACATCAGCAGGGCCGGCTGCCAGGGCTCCCCGGGGTAGGGCAGGAACGGGAAGGCCAGCAGCAGCACCAGCGCGAGCGAGATGCCGAGGACGGCCGTGAGGCGGAAGCCGATGCGGGTGTAGAGGCGGTTGGAGAGAGCCGCCGTCACCGGCCAGCTCACCGTCCACGTCGACAGGACGAAGCCGGCGGCTATCGGGCCGAGGCCGAGGACGGACTGCGCGTAGGTCGGCAGGAAGACCGTCGGGGCGACCATCAGCAGGCCGAGCGCGCCGAGGGAGAGGTTCACGGCGGCGATGGTGCGGCGGCGCCAGACCCAGCCGGGGATGATCGGTTCGGCCGCCCGGCGTTCGATGACGACGGTCAGAAGACCCAGGGCCGCCGCCCCGCCCAGGAGGGCGAGGGACGGCGCCGACAGCCAGGGCCAGGCCACCCCGCCCTGGACGAGGGCCGTGATGAGGAGTGCGCCCGTCGCGAAGACGGCGCAGGCGCCCGCCCAGTCGATACGGGGACGGGTGCGGGGCTCCGGGCGTGCGGGTTCGACCAGGTGGCGGCCGATGAGCCAGAGCGCGACGAAGCCGACGGGCAGGTTGATGAGGAAGATCCAGCGCCAGTCGGCGTATCCGGCGAGGAGGCCGCCGACGGCCGGTCCGGCGACGGAGGACGCGGCCCAGACGGAGGACAGCTTCGCCTGGATCTTGGGGCGTTCCTTCAGCGGGTACAGGTCGGCGGCGATCGTCTGGATCGTGCCCTGGAGCGCGCCGCCGCCGAGGCCCTGGACGACGCGGAAGGCGATGAGGCTGGCCATGTTCCAGGCGGAGGCGCAGAGCAGCGAGCCGACGAGGAAGAGGATCACGCCGGTGATGAGGACGGGCTTGCGGCCGAAGGTGTCGCTGAGCTTCCCGTAGACGGGGAGGGTGACGGTCACGGCGAGCAGATAGCCGGCGAACAGCCAGGAGAACACGGCGAGTCCGCCGAGGTCGCCGACGATCTGGGGGACGGCGGTGGAGAGGATCGTGCCGTCGAGGGCGGCGAGGCTCATGCCGAGCATGAGGGCGGCGGAGACGGCGCCCCGGCGGCTGGGGTCGGGGGCCGGTGCGGTCGCTGACGGGGCGGTCGGGGGGTGCGGCTCGGCCGGGGCGTGGTCGGGGTGGGGCGGTGCCGGGTCCGGGGGTGTGGATGACGGGTCGGCCGTCGGAGGGGTCGTCGACGGCTCGGTCACCGGATGGTCCTTTCTTCGTACACCTAAATGTTGAGCGACAGGGTCTCATCGGGAGGGCGAGGGGGGAACCCGGTTTCGGAAAATGGTGGGGGTGTTCGCGCGGGCGGGACCTAGGGTCCTGGGTTCATGACGACGTTCCTCCGCCCGTTCGCTCCGCCCACCCTTCCCGGCCTGCCCGCCGACGACCTCGCCCGTCTCCTGCGCGAGTGGTGGCCCGGAGCCGACATCGAGCGGGCCGTGACGGGGACGGGCGTCGAGATCGTCGGGGTGCGCGTGCCCGCCGAACGGGCCCTCGACGCGTGGGAGCTCGGGCGGCGCGCGCACGGGGAGACCGGCTGGTGGCCCTACGCCACGTCGGCCTCGCCCTGCGGTGAGGCCCGCTACCAGGACGAGGCGGACCTCGACCCCGCCGCGTGGCAACGGACGGTCGCGGAACTCGCCGTCCAGGACCACGACGCCCTCGCCGCGTCGGTCGTCGTCTCCAGCTTCCGGTGGTCGGTCGGCGGCCTCCCCGCCGACGACGAGGACTTCCTCGCCTGGCGGGACGACTACGAACCCGACCGCCTGGCGCCGCTGCTCGCGCCGTCGGTCGCGGAGCCGGCGCGGGTGCCGCCGAAGTGGGGCACCACCCAGACCGGCCGCGAGTACCGCGTCAGCACGCGCTGGGTCAACTTCGTGACGGTCAGGGGTGGTTACGAGCTGCCCGTCCTCCTCCCGTACCTCTACAACAACATGAACTGGTTCGGGCACGACGGCCGTTCCCTGACCCGCCTGGACGACGCGGCCCTCCTGCGCCGCTGGCAGGAACAGTGGGGCGCGCACCTGTTCTTCGCCACGGGCCCCTACCTGGAACTGGTGGTGGACCGCCCACCCCTGGACCCCCGGGGAGCCGCCCAGGCCGCCACCGAGCTGTACGCCTACTGCGGCGACACCGTGCAGGACGCGGTCCAGGCCGGGAACGGGATGGCCCGGTCGACGGTGTGGTCGCTGTGGTGGGACTGAAGGGGGACCGGCCGGGGGGCGTCCCCTAGGGGATTCCCGCTCGGCTTCGGCGGTGCGACGGAGTGCGGCGGTGGGGTCGTCGGCGTGGACGCCGGAGCGGGCGGGTGAGCCGGCCGGCCGCGAGGCAGAGGAGCGCGCCGAGCGCGGCGCCGGTGGTGTTGGCGATCACGTCGTCGATGTCGACGACCCGGCCGGCGGCCATCGCCCACTGCGCGGCCTCGATGAAGAGGCTGAGCGCGAGGCCCATTCTGACGGGTCCCCAAGGGCCGTACGCGGGCCAGGCAAAGCGGAAGGCGACGGCGGCCGGGACGAACATGAGGAGGTTGGCGACCTGCAGGAGCACGTACATCGAGCGCTCCATCGATTCCACGGGGATGTTGCTGAAGAAGAGTGCGTCTCCGGGGATCAGCCACAGGTGGCGACTCCCCGAACCGATCGGCTGATCGGGCGCCAGCGTCGCGACGAGTACCGGCAAGGTGAAGACCGCGCAGAGCACGCGGGCCGGGAGGGGGACCAGGCGGGGGGCGAGGCGCTCACATCCGTAGGCGATGACGCTGAGCAGGAGCAGCGCGAGGAGGGCGCACGTCACGGAGTACGTGTCGATGGAGAAGAGGATGCGCCACACGGCTCGCGCCTGCTCCTTGGTATTGCGGTGGCTAGTAGCAGAGCCACTCGGTGCCGTACGTCGTGTTGCCTGACTTCATCTGGCCGCGAACGCACCAGCCGGGGTCGGTGGTGTAGTAGCGGGATGCCCTGCCGTACGTGCCGACCTTGATGGTTCGCTCGGCGATCCAGTCGGTCGGATGAATGGTTCCGTCGGGAATCTTGAACTGGATTCCCATCTGGACGGTCACGGTTCCGCTCCCGGAATGACGGTAGTAGCTGACCTCGAACGTTCCGGAGGCTCCGGATGGTTTGTTGACGCAGAGCTGGCCGTTGGCGAGGTCGCCGCAGCCGTCCGGAGTCGCCATTGCCGCAGGTGCGGTCGCGGTTCCGAGTGCCAGGACGAAGGCGAGGCTCGCGAAGAGTGAAGCGATTCGACGAAGCAAAGGCCCTCCCGATCTGAGGGTGATCAGTGCATCACTGAAGGTAACGGCGCGAAGGTGGGATCGCTGGATTCCGGTGGAGGGTTCACTCACGAAGAGGGCGCCTGAGGCGTTGGGGCGGGCGCTTCGGTTTCGGGGCGAGTGCGCCCCGCCCCCTAGGGGATTCCCCCGCAGGCAGACCAGGGGTCGGTCGTCCCGGGGGAGGACGAGGGAGGCGGGGGGTCGGTCCTTAACTGGGACTTACGTGCCGCACCGTTCCGCGGCGCCCCGCACACTCCGCACCCTGCCTCTAGGAGAAGACCGTGACCTCGGCTGTGACCATCCCCAAGAACGGGAGTACGGGAGGGACGACGGCCGTCGCCGCACGGGCGCGGCAGGTCGTCAAGGCGTACGGCAGCGGGGAGACCCGGGTCGTCGCCCTCGACTCCGTCGACGTCGACATCGCGCGCGGCGCTTTCACCGCGATCATGGGGCCGTCCGGTTCCGGCAAGTCGACCCTGATGCACTGCCTCGCCGGGCTCGATTCGGTGAGCAGCGGCCAGATCTACCTCGGCGAGGCCGAGATCACCGGGCTGAAGGACAAGAAGCTCACCCAGCTGCGCCGGGACCGCATCGGGTTCATCTTCCAGGCCTTCAACCTGCTCCCCACCCTGAACGCGATCGAGAACATCACCCTCCCCATGGACATCGCGGGGCGGAAGCCGGACGCCGAGTGGCTGCGCCGGGTCGTCGACACCGTCGGGCTCTCCGACCGGCTCAAGCACCGGCCCACCGAGCTCTCCGGCGGCCAGCAGCAGCGTGTGGCCGTCGCGCGGGCCCTCGCCGCGCGGCCCGAGATCATCTTCGGCGACGAGCCGACCGGCAACCTCGACTCCCGGGCCGGAGCCGAAGTCCTCGGCTTCCTGCGGCAGTCCGTCGACGAGCTGGGCCAGACCATCGTCATGGTCACGCACGACCCCGTCGCCGCCTCCTACGCCGACCGCGTCCTCTACCTCGCCGACGGCCGGATCGTCGACGAGATGGAGCGGCCCACCGCCGACGCCGTCCTCGACCGCATGAAGGACTTCGACGCGCGCGGGCGGACGTCATGAGCTCCCGGTCGACCGTCCTCAAGACGTCACTCCGCAACTTCCTCTCGCACAAGGGGCGGATGGCGCTCTCCGCCATCGCCGTCCTCCTCTCCGTCGCCTTCGTCTCGGGCACCCTCGTCTTCACCGACACGATGAACACGACGTTCGACAAGCTCTTCGCGTCGACCGCCGGGGACGTCACCGTCAGCCCCAAGGACGCCGCCGAGAACGACGAGATCCCGCAGAACGGCCGCCCCGCCGCCCTCCCCGCCTCCCTCGTCGAGCAGGTGAAGTCGGCGGACGGCGTCGAGGACGCGCTCGGTGTCGTCGTCTCGATGAGCGTCACCGTCGTCGACGCGAAGAACGAGAACATCGGCCCCACCAGCGGCGCCCCCACCATCGCCGGGAACTGGAACCCCAACGAGCTCCGCTCCGTCGAGCTCGTCTCCGGCCACGAGCCGCGCGGGCCCACCGACGTCGTCGTGGACGGCGCCACCGCCGAGAAGCACGGCCTGAAGCTCGGCGACGAGCTGCGGACGGTCGCCGTCGACGGCGACTTCACCGCGAAGATCTCCGGCATCGTCGACTTCAAGGTCACCAACCCGGGCGCCACCGTCGTCTACTTCGACACGGCGACCGCGCAGAAGGAACTCCTCGGCAAGGAAGGGGTGTTCACGAACGTCGTCGCCGACGCCCAGCCGGGTGTCAGCAACGAGCAGCTGAAGGCGAGCATCGCCACGGCCGTCGGCGGCACCGGCGCCTACAAGCTCCAGACCGCCGCCGAGGCCGCCGACGCGGGCCGCGAGGACGTCGCCGGATTCCTCGACGTCATGAAGTACGCCATGCTCGGCTTCGCCGGCATCGCCTTCCTCGTCGGCATCTTCCTCATCGTCAACACCTTCTCCATGCTGGTCGCCCAGCGCACCCGCGAGATCGGCCTCCTCCGGGCCATCGGCTCCAGCCGCAAGCAGGTGAACCGTTCCGTCCTCGTCGAGGCGCTCCTCCTCGGCGTCGTCGGCTCCGTCGCCGGTGTCGCGGCGGGCGTCGGGCTCGCCATCGGGCTCATGGAACTCATGTCCTCCATGGGCATGGAGCTCTCCACCCGCGACCTCACCGTCGCGTGGACGACCCCCGTCGTCGGCATCACCCTCGGCGTCGTCGTCACCGTCCTCGCCGCGTACATTCCCGCCCGCCGGGCCGGGAAGGTGTCCCCGATGGCCGCGCTGCGCGACGCGGGCACCCCCGCCGCGGGAGACGGCAAGGCGGGCCGGGTCCGTGCGGCCCTGGGTCTCGCCCTCACCGCCGCCGGTGCCGGGGCCCTGTGGGCCGCCACCCGCGCCGCCGAGGCCGGACCCGGCTCCCTCTGGCTCGGCCTCGGCGTCGTCCTCACCCTCCTCGGGTTCATCGTCATCGGCCCGCTCCTCGCCGGCGTCGTCGTCCGCGTCCTCGGCGCCCTCGTCCTGCGGGTCTTCGGCCCCGTCGGCCGCCTCGCCGAACGCAACGCGCTCCGCAACCCGCGCCGCACCGGCGCGACCGGCGCGGCCCTGATGATCGGCCTCGCGCTCGTCGCCTGCCTGTCGGTCGTCGGCTCCTCGATGGTCGCCTCGGCCACGGACGAGCTGGACCGTTCCGTCGGCGCCGACTTCATCGTCCAGTCCGGTACGGGGCAGCCGATCGTCCCGCAGGCGCAGGCCGCGCTGGAGAAGGTCCCGTCGCTCGACCACGTCACCGAGTACAAGTGGGTCGACGCGAAGATCACCGACCCGAGTGGGAAGACGACGACGGCCGACCTGGCCGCCACCGACCCCTCGTACGTGAAGGACCTGCGCCGCGAGGTCACCTCCGGCACCCTCACCGACGCGTACGGCGAGAACGCGATGTCCGTCGGCAGCGACTACGCCACCGAGCACCGCGTGAAGGTCGGCGACGTCCTGACCGTCGCGTTCAAGGGCGGCGAGACGGCGAAGCTGAAGGTCGCCGCGATCACGGCGGACGTCGGCCAGGTCGACAAGGGCGCGATGTACACGAACGTCACCACTCTCACCCGCTACCTGCCCGCCGACCGGATTCCGCAGAGCATGCTGATCCTCGCCGGCGCGAAGGACGGCCAGGAGGCGGAGGCGTACCAGGCGGTCAAGGACGCGCTCGCGCCCTACCCGCAGTACCAGGCCAGCAACCAGGCCGACTACAAGGAGACCCTCAAGGACCAGGTCGGCCAGCTGCTCAACATCGTGTACGGGCTCCTCGCCCTCGCGATCGTCGTCGCGATCCTCGGCGTCGTGAACACGCTGGCCCTGTCGGTCGTCGAGCGGACCCGCGAGATCGGCCTCATGCGCGCCATCGGCCTCTCGCGCCGCCAGCTGCGCCGCATGATCCGCCTGGAGTCCGTGGTCATCGCCCTCTTCGGCGCCCTCCTCGGCCTCGGCCTGGGCATGGGCTGGGGCACGGCCGCCCAGAAGCTCCTGGCCCTGGAGGGCCTCGGCGTACTGGAGATCCCCTGGCCGACGATCCTCACCGTCTTCGTCGGCTCCGCCTTCGTCGGCCTCTTCGCGGCCCTGGTCCCGGCGTTCCGGGCGGGCCGGATGAACGTCCTGAACGCGATCGCGAGCGAGTAGCCGCCCGCGAAGGAAGCAGCCGTACGGCCCCGGGGCACGCGCCCCGGGGCCGTATCGCGTCACTCAGACCGTCAGGACCTGCACGTCGTACAACGGGATGTTCTTGTCCCGCGTGACCAGGGTCAGGCCCTCGGTCTGGGCCTGCGCGATCAGTATCCGGTCGAAGGGGTCGCGGTGGTGGGGCGGGAGCTTGCCGGCGCGGATTCCGTGCAGTCCGGTGATCGGGAGCGGCTTGAGCTGGCATGCCTGCGCCAGCTCGGGCAGGTCGGCGGGGCCGTCGAGCTTGCCGAGTGCCTGCTTGACGGAGAGCTCCCACGGCGTGACGGCGCTGACGTACGCGTGCTCCTCCGTGTCGAGCAGGTCCTTGATCTCGTCGGAGAGCCGGGTGGAGTCGAGCAGCCACCAGACGACGACGTGCGTGTCGACGAGCAGCTTCACTCCGTGGTGCCTTCCTCGCCGAGCCCGAACGCCTCGGCGAAGCCGGGGTCGTCGGAGATGTCGTCGAAGTCTTCGTGGAACACGACGGGGTCGGTGAGGGAGCCCCGGGCCGTGCGCCGGACCTTCCCCCGCAGGGGGATCACCTTCGCCACCGGTTCCCCGGACTTGCTGATGATCACCTCCTCGCCGGTCGCGACCGCCTCCAGGATCTTGGAGAAGTGGGTCTTCGCCTCGTGGACGTTGTACTGCCGGGCTGCTTCCATCGCGGCCTCTCACAGCTAGGAAACCATTGAGTGGACTAACTACCGGACTAAGTTTAGTGGGATCGACCGACCGTCGGCCAGCTCCGTCACCCTCCCGAGTGGCCCCCTTCCTTCGGGCGAGTGACCGTGACACGCCGTAGGCTGGGCACCCCGGCCCGTTCGACGTGTCGGGCCGTTCGCGTTGTCCGTCGTCTGTTCTCCGTACGCCCCGGGATGGAAGTCCATGAGCCTGCACGGTCTCCTCGATGTCGTCGTGAAGGACGCGGCCCTCGCCGAGGCGGTGAAGGCCGCCGCCGACGGGAACCGCCCGCACCTGGACCTGGTCGGGCCCGCGGCCGCGCGGCCGTTCGCGCTCGCCGCGCTCGCGCGCGACTCCGGGCGGCCCGTGCTCGCCGTGACCGCGACCGGGCGGGAGGCCGAGGACCTGGCGGCCGCGCTGCGCTCGCTCCTCGACCCGGACACGGTCGCCGAGTACCCCTCCTGGGAGACCCTGCCCCACGAGCGGCTCTCGCCCCGTTCCGACACCGTCGGCCGCCGCCTCGCCGTTCTGCGCCGGCTCGCGCACCCGCGTGCCGACGACCCGGCCGCCGGGCCCGTCAGCGTCGTCGTCGCGCCCATCCGCTCCGTACTCCAGCCGCAGGTCAAGGGGCTCGGGGACCTGGAGCCGGTCTCGCTGCGGTCCGGCCAGACGGCCGATCTCAACGAGGTCGTCGAGGGGCTCGCGGCAGCCGCGTACTCCCGGGTCGAGCTCGTCGAGAAGCGCGGCGAGTTCGCCGTCCGCGGCGGCATCCTGGACGTCTTCCCGCCCACCGAGGAGCATCCGCTCCGCATCGAGTTCTGGGGCGACGACGTCGAGGAGATCCGTTACTTCAAGGTCGCCGACCAGCGGTCCCTCGAAGTCGCCGAGCACGGGCTCTGGGCCCCGCCCTGCCGCGAGCTGCTGCTGACCGAGGACGTGCGGGAGCGGGCCGCCGCGCTCGCGCTCGCCCACCCCGAGCTCGGCGAAATGCTCGACAAGATCGCCGAGGGGATCGCCGTCGAGGGCATGGAGTCCCTCGCTCCCGTCCTCGTCGACGACATGGAGCTGCTCCTCGACGTCCTCCCCAAGGGCGTCATGGCCGTCGTCTGCGACCCCGAGCGGGTGCGGACCCGGGCCGCCGACCTCGTCGCCACCTCGCAGGAGTTCCTCCAGGCCTCCTGGGCCGCCACCGCCGGCGGCGGCGAGGCCCCGATCGACGTCGGCGCGGCCTCCCTGTGGGGGATCGCGGACGTCCGGGACCGGGCGCGCGAGCTGGACATCGCCTGGTGGTCGGTGTCGCCGTTCGCGGCCGACGAGGCGGCCGACGGCGACGGCGACACCCTCACGCTCGGCATGCACGCCCCCGAGTCCTACCGCGGCGACACCGCCCGCGCCCTCGCCGACACCAAGGGCTGGCTCGCCGACGGCTGGCGCACGGTCTACGTGACCGAGGCCCACGGCCCCGCCTCCCGTACCGTCGAGGTCCTCGGCGGCGAGGGCATCCCCGCCCGCCTCGACGCCGACCTCGCCGAGATCTCCCCGGCCGTCGTCCACGTCTCCACCGGCTCGATCGACCACGGCTTCGTCGACCAGGCGCTCAAGCTCGCCGTCCTCACCGAGACCGACCTGTCCGGCCAGAAGGCGGCCGGCAAGGACGGCCAGCGGATGCCGGCCAAGCGCCGCAAGACGATCGACCCGCTGACCCTGGAGGTCGGCGACTACATCGTCCACGAGCAGCACGGCGTCGGCCGGTACGTCGAGATGGTCCAGCGGACCGTGCAGGGCGCCACCCGCGAGTACCTCCTCGTCGAGTACGCCCCCGCCAAGCGCGGCCAGCCCGGCGACCGCCTCTACATCCCCACCGACCAGCTGGAGCAGGTCACCAAGTACGTCGGCGGCGAGGCCCCGACCCTGCACCGGCTCGGCGGCGCCGACTGGACGAAGACCAAGCAGAAGGCGAAGAAGGCGGTCAAGGAGATCGCCGCCGACCTGATCAAGCTGTACTCGGCCCGCATGGCCGCCCCCGGCCACGCCTTCGGCCCGGACACCCCCTGGCAGCGCGAGCTGGAGGACGCCTTCCCGTACGCGGAGACGCCCGACCAGCTGTCCACCATCGCCGAGGTGAAGGAGGACATGGAGAAGACGGTCCCCATGGACCGCCTGATCTGCGGCGACGTCGGCTACGGCAAGACGGAGATCGCCGTCCGGGCCGCCTTCAAGGCCGTCCAGGACGGCAAGCAGGTCGCCGTCCTCGTCCCGACGACGCTCCTCGTGCAGCAGCACTTCGGCACGTTCAGCGAGCGGTACTCGCAGTTCCCGGTGAAGGTCCGGGCGCTCTCCCGCTTCCAGAGCGACACCGAGTCGAAGGCGACCCTGGAAGGCCTGAAGGAAGGATCCGTCGACGTCGTCATCGGCACCCACCGCCTCTTCTCCTCCGAGACGAAGTTCAAGGACCTCGGTCTCGTCATCGTCGACGAGGAGCAGCGCTTCGGCGTCGAGCACAAGGAACAGCTGAAGAAGCTCCGCGCCAACGTGGACGTCCTGACCATGTCCGCCACGCCCATCCCCCGTACGCTCGAAATGGCGGTCACCGGCATCCGCGAGATGTCGACGATCACCACCCCGCCGGAGGAGCGGCACCCGGTCCTCACCTTCGTGGGGCCGTACGAGGAGAAGCAGATCGGCGCGGCCGTGCGGCGTGAACTCCTGCGCGAGGGCCAGGTGTTCTACATCCACAACCGGGTCGACTCCATCGACCGGGCCGCCGCCCGGCTCCGCGAGATCGTGCCCGAGGCGCGGATCGCGACCGCCCACGGCCAGATGTCGGAGTCGGCGCTCGAACAGGTCGTCGTCGACTTCTGGGAGAAGAAGTTCGACGTCCTCGTCTCGACGACGATCGTCGAGTCCGGCATCGACATCTCCAACGCGAACACGCTGATCGTCGAGCGCGGCGACAACTTCGGCCTCTCGCAGCTCCACCAGCTGCGCGGCCGCGTCGGCCGAGGCCGCGAGCGCGGGTACGCGTACTTCCTGTACCCGCCGGAGAAGCCGCTCACCGAGACCGCGCACGAGCGGCTCGCGACGATCGCCCAGCACACCGAGATGGGCGCGGGCATGTACGTGGCCATGAAGGACCTGGAGATCCGCGGCGCGGGCAACCTCCTCGGCGGCGAGCAGTCCGGCCACATCGCGGGCGTCGGCTTCGACCTGTACGTACGGATGGTCGGCGAGGCGGTCGCGGACTACCGGGCGCAGCTGGAAGGCGGCGAGGAGGAGGAAGCGCCGCTGGAGGTCAAGATCGAACTCCCCGTCGACGCCCACATGCCCCACGACTACGCGCCCGGCGAGCGGCTCCGCCTCCAGGCGTACCGCTCGATCGCCTCGGCGAACTCCGAGGAGGACATCCGGGCGGTACGCGAGGAACTCACCGACCGCTACGGCAAGCTGCCCGAACCGGTCGAGAACCTGCTCCTCGTCGCCGGCCTGCGGATGCTGGCGCGGGCCTGCGGGGTGGGCGAGATCGTCCTCCAGGGCTCCAACATCCGCTTCGCGCCGGTGGAGCTGCGGGAGTCGCAGGAACTGCGGCTCAAGCGGCTGTACCCGCGGACGGTCATCAAGCCGGGAGCCCACCAGATCCTGGTGCCGCGGCCGACGAGCGGGAAGATCGGCGGGAAGCCGGTGGTCGGGCGCGAACTGCTCGCGTGGACCGGGGAGTTCCTGACGACGATTCTCGGATCGTGATTCTCGGATCGTAGGTCTGTGCACGGCCCCCGTCCGGCAGGATTGGCCCCATGTCGGACGGGGGACGCGCGTGGCGTCGGTGGCTGCTGTGGGCGGGGGTGCTCGGCCTCGCGGCGGCGGGCGTCCTCTGGGCGCTGGACGGCGAGGACACGGCCGGTCCGATGGAACTGTCCGAGCGGACCGACCTGATCGCGATGGTCTGCGGGGTGCTGGGCGGGGTGGCGGTGCTGGCCACGTTGTGGCGGCGGCCGGAGGAAGCGGAGGCGGAGGCGGTCGCGCGGCTGGCGCGCGAGGTGAAGGTGCTCGGTGAACCCCAGTGGTCGAGTTCGCTCGGCGGTGACCTGACCGCGATCGACGTGACCTTCGCCTTCCGCCCGTACGCGAACGCGCGCGCCGCCGAGCTGCCGGCGAGCCCGCAGGGCCGGCTGGAGAAGGTGGTCGAGGACTACCGGGAGCTGCGGCCCCGCCGGATGGTGATCACCGGCGAGCCGGGCGCCGGAAAGACCGTCCTGGCACGGAAGTTCGTGATGGAACTGTGCCGGGTCCGCGAGGACCGCGAACCCGTTCCGGTGCTCGTCGCGCTGGCAGACTGGGACCCGGGGGAGCCGCTCCTCGACTGGCTCGCCGGGCACCTGGAGCGGGACTACGGCATGCCGCCGGCGTCCGCGCGCAGGGTGGTCGCCGCCCGCATGGTGCTGCCCGTTTTGGACGGGCTCGACGAGATGGACCCGGACGGCACCGCCGGGGCGGACTCGCGCGCGGGCCGCGCTCTCGCCGCCCTCGCCCGCCACCAGGACGGCATCGCGCCGGGGCCGCTCGTCCTGACCTGCCGGACGCGGGAGTACGACCTCATGGAGGCGGACGGCGAGCACATCCTCGACGCGGCGCGCATCGAGATCGCCCCCGTGACTCCCGCGCAGGCGCGGGACTTCCTGGCGGTGCGGGGCGCGGCCCGCCGCCCCGCGCTCTGGCAGCCCGTCCTCGACGAGCTGCGCGACCGGCCGGCCGGCGTCCTGGCCCGCGCCCTCTCCACACCGTGGCGGCTGACGCTCGCGGCGGTGGCGTACGACAGGGCGGCCGACCCGGGCGAGCTGCTCGCGGCGGCGGGGGAGCGGCAGCTGGCGGACCTGCTCCTGTCCCGGTTCATCCCGGCCTCCGTCGCGAACACGCCGGTGGGGCGGGGGCGGTATCCGGTGCGGCAGGTGCACCGGCGGCTGCACGAGCTGGCGAGGCTGCTGGGCGCGGGATCGCGGGCGGGGACCGATCTGCCGCTGTTGGCGCTCGGTTTGCTGGTGCCGCAGCGGCTGCTGTCGCTGATCCCGTACCTCGTCCTCATGCCGGCCGCTGTCGTGGCCGTGGTGCCGGTCGTGCGGGCGATGGTGAACGGTTCCCCCCTCGTACCGATCGAGAGGGACCGGCTGGTCGGCCAGACGGCGGCCTATGGGCTGCTCCTCCTCCTGCTCAGCTTCCGGGGGCTGGGGCCCTCGGCCCGCCTCGCCCTTCCACGGCTCGGCAGCCATCTCTGGATGGTCGGTCTGCGGCGCGCGCGGCCGAAGCTGCTCGGTTTCCCGTGGGGGCCGCTGCTCCTGGGACAGCTGGCGATCGCCGTGTGGCTCGGGCTGCCCGAGGCGGACGGCGGGAGGGGCGACCTGGCGGCGGCGGCGGTCGCGCTCCTCGTGTGGACGGCGGTGCTCGTGGTCCTCTCGGCCACGGAGCTCGACAGCACCGCCGTCGGTACGGGAGGCCAGTTCCGGGCGCAGGCCTTCTGGGCCCTCGTGCTCACCGGGGCCGCCGGACTCCTGGCGATGGAGGTGGTGGGCGGCTCCGTGGTGTCGGTCTTTCCGGTGGGGCTGCTGCTGGGGCTCGCGGCCGCGATGGCGACGAGGCTGGTCGGCTACTACCTCTTCCTCCTGGGGAGGCTCGGCCGCCTGCCCCTCCGCCTCGCCCGCTTCCTCGACTGGTCCGTCTCCGCCGGTCTCCTGCGCACCTCAGGCGCCGCCTACCAGTTCCGGCACCGGGAGTTCCAGGAGTGGCTGGTGCGGAATCCCACGCCTTAGGGGCTGGTGAACAGCAGGCCCGTCAGGGAGCGGAAGTAGTCCTCCGGGGCGCGGCCTCCGAGGGCCGCGTCGACGTTGCCCGTCAACACCAGCGTCGCGAACCCGTGGGCCAGGGACCAGGCCGCGATGCCCGCCTCCCGGGCGTCGGGGACGGCGGAGGTCCCGGCGAGGTCCGCCACCCCGGCGCGCAGTTCCTCCGACGCGCGGGCCTTCGCCGCCACGAGGTCCGGGTCGTCCGCGCGGAGCAGGTCCGGCTGGAACATGACCTGGAAGTGGGCCGGGTGGTCCGCTGCGAACCGTACGTACCGCACCCCGCGTTCCCGCAGTTCCGGTGTCCCGGCGAGGGTCTGGGCCAGGAGGTCGTAGCCCTGCGCGGCGATCGCGGTGAGGAGGCCGGTGCGGTCGCCGAAGTGGTGGGCGGGGGCCGCGTGGGAGACGCCCGCGCGGCGGGCCAGGTCGCGGAGGCTGAGGGCCGCCGGGCCGTCCGAGGCGATCACGTCGAGGGCGGCGGCGAGGACGGCGTGCCGCAGGTCGCCGTGGTGGTAGCTCTTCGGGCGCGTGGTCATGGGGTGAGCCTAGCCCTCATCTTGTCATTGACAAGTTACCGGACCGCGCGCACTATCTAGTCAGTGACAAGTTCACCGTGATCGAGAGGGCTCCCCATGGAATCCGCACGCGTCCGTCAGATGTGGCACCTGCTCGAACCCCTGCACGCCCTGCTCTACTACGCCCCCGAGGCCTTCGACGAGGCCGCCGCCCTCGGGTACGACACCGCCGAGCGCTGGCCCTCCTACTTCGCCTGGCGCTCCGCGCCGCTCGGCGCGGTCGGGCCCGAGCGGGTGGCCTCGGCCTTCTACAGCTTCAGCCCGTCGATGGTCCGCCGGTACGTCCCCGAGGCGTACGTCCCCGGGGCCGGTGAACCCGCCGACGTCCTCGCCGCCCGGCTCCGCGCCGTCGACCGCACCTACCGGGCCGTCCTGGGAGAGGACCTGGTCAAGGGGGCCGAGCTCGCCGAGGCCGCCCACCTGACCCGTACCGCCGCCGAGGCGGCAGAGGTGGCGGGCCGGCCGCTCGCCGTCGCCAACGCCGTCCTGCCCTGGCCCGACGCCCCGCACCTCGTCCTCTGGCAGGCCGCCACCGTCCTGCGCGAGCACCGGGGGGACGGACACCTCGCCGCGCTGCTCGCCGCCGGGCTCGACCCGGTCGAGGCGCTCGTCTCCTTCGCCGCGATCGGCGCCGCGCCCGAGGCCGTCTTCGAGAGCCGGGGGTGGACGGCGGGGGAGTGGGCCGCCGCGCGGGAGCGGCTCGCCGCGCGCGGGCTCGTCGAGGCGGGGGGCGGGCCGGTCGCCGCCACCGACGAGGGCCGCGCCCTGCGCGCCGAGGTCGAGGGGCGGACCGACGCGCTCGCCGCCGGACCCTGGGACGCCCTCGGCTCCGACGGCACCGCCCGGCTCGCCGAACTCCTCGGCGGACCCTGGCTCGCCGCGATCGGCTCGGGACTCCTGCCCGGCGAGAACACCCTCGGCATCGGCAAGGTCTGAGGAAAAAGCGATCAAAGGTGCGAAACGCGCCTATCTGTACAGCCTAGGATTCCTCGGGTGCTGACGTATCTGACGAATCGAAAGACCCTGACCGCCACCGCGCTCGCCGCCGCCTCCCTCGTGCTCGCCACCGGCTGCCTGCCCGGGGAGGACGCCGCCGCCCCCGGGGGCGGCACGGGCGGGAAGCCCGCCGCGGGCGGGTCCGCGCTCGCCGCCGTCGACACCCTCACCGTCAAGGGCCGCGGCCCGAAGACCGGTTACGACCGGGAGAAGTTCGGCCGCGCCTGGGCGGACGTCGACGGCAACGGCTGCGGCACCCGCGACGACATACTCAAGCGCGACCTCGCCGGTGTCCGGTTCGCCGACGACCGCCGCTGCAAGGTCGCCTCCGGCACGCTCACCGACGACCCGTACACCGGGACCGACGTGAAATACGTCCGGGGGCGCAGCAAGGTCGACATCGACCACGTCGTCGCGCTCTCCGACGCCTGGCAGAAGGGCGCGCACAAGTGGGACGCCGACACCCGGCGCCGCTTCGCGAACGACCCGCTCAACCTGCTCGCCGTCGACGCCTCGACCAACCGCCGCAAGTCCGACGGCGACGCGGCGACCTGGCTGCCGCCGAACAAGTCCTACCGCTGCACGTACGTGGCCCGGCAGATCGCCGTGAAGAAGAAGTACGGGGTGTGGGTGACGAAGGGGGAGCGGGACGCGATGAAGCGCGTCCTGGAGAGCTGCCCGCAGCAGAAGCTCCCGTAAGTCCTCCCGTAATTCAGTAGGACGTCCGGAAGATCATCTTTACTCTGCTCGGCATGGACGCGAAAGACCTGAACCTGCGCATCACCACCCTCGCCGAGCGGCCCGAGCTCGAAGGCCCGATGTGGGGCATGCTCGACCTCTGGCCGGAGTTCATGATGTACGACCCCGTCGGCTGGGCGAACATCGGCCGGATCGTGCGCGAGCTGCCGGAGTACGTCGTCGTCGCCACCGACGCCGAGGGCAAGGTGGTGGCCCGCGGGTTCAGCGTCCCCTTCCGCCTCGACATGGACGGCCGGCGCGAGCTGCCCCCGCGCGGCTGGGACGAGGTGCTGCTCTGGGCCTTCTCCGACCTGCGGGCCGGGCGCGAGACCGACACGGTCAGCGCGATCGAGATCACCGTCGACACGAGCATGCTCGGCAAGGGCGTCTCGTACCTCATGCTCTCCGCGATGCGGGAGAACGTGAAGGCGCGGGGCTTCGCGGAGCTCGTCGCCCCGGTCCGGCCCAACGGCAAGCACCTGGAGGCCGAGTCCTCCATCCACGAGTACGCGTTCCGCACCCGCGAGTCCGACGGCCTGCCCGTCGACCCGTGGCTGCGCGTCCACGTCCGCGCGGGCGGTGTCGTGGAGGCCGTCGCCCCGGCGTCGATGACGGTCTCCGGCTCCGTCGAGCAGTGGCGGAAGTGGACGGGGCTGCCCTTCGACACGGACGGCCCGGTCGTGGTCGAGAGCGCCCTCGTCCCGGTCCACTGCGTCGCCTCGCGCGGGTACGCGGTCTACGTCGAGCCCAACGTGTGGGTGCGGCACCGCGTCTGAGTGGGTGCGTACGAGAAGAGGGGCCCCCGAGGGCCCCTCTTCTCGTCTGTGGCGGGGTCGGTGTCAGCCGACCTTCAGCTCCCACTGCGAGGCGTTGTAGTCCAGGCCCGGGGTGACCTCGACCGTCAGGTCCTTGGCGCCCTTGGGGGCGTCGAAGGCGACCGTGAGGGTGGCCTTCTTGCCGGGAAGGATGGCGCCCTCGAAGGCGGAGCCGACGCCCTCGTCGAAGATCTGCTCGGCCTCGACGCCCTCGGCACCGGCGCGCGCGCTCATCGTGGTGAGGGTGGGGTCGAACTTCTTCGTGCCGCCGTTCTCGATGACGACGGTGACCTTGTAGGCCTGGTTGCCCTTGGTGTGGCCGACCGCGTACTCACCGGCCGTGTACGGCTTCGGGTCCGAGACGGTGACCTTCAGCTTGTCGTCGTAGACCGAGCTGTCGCCGTCCGCGAGGCCCTTGCCCTTGTCCTTGTCGTCCTTGGCGGCGCCGTCCGTCGTGGCGTCCGCCGTCGGGGCCTCGGCCTGCGCCGACGGGTCCTTCGGGGCCGCGCTCTGGACGGCCTTGTCGATCTCCTCCACCGCGTCGCTGACGGCGGTGACCGTGATGACCAGGCCGACCGTCGCGAGGATCAGCGAGACGAGGCCGAGGATCGCGCCGGTGAGCGTCACGCCCTTGTTGTTGGCCTCGCCGCGCTTCACGCGGCCCTTGCCGACCAGGCCGAGGACCAGGGCGATCAGGCCGAGCGTGCCGGCCAGCCAGAAGAGCAGCGGGATGAGTCCGGAGAGCGCGCCGATGATGCCGAGGATCAGGGCCGCGGTGCCGAGGCCGTTGCGCATGACCCGCTGCGGGGCCGCCGGAACCTGCGTGTCGAACGACATGAGTGTGTCCTCCCGGACGAAGAAGCCGTCTGAAGCGATGGGTCAATCACAGCAGAGCTTGTGAACCGAGTCAACACGGTTCACGAGAAACGAGTCCGCTCACGCTGTGAAGTGTCCCGGCCGGTGTTCATCGGTAAGATCGATGTCACACGCGGGCGTGCGCGTCAGAGCCAGGGGAGATGAGTCGGGTGCCGGAGAGCGAGAGCGCAGCAGGATCGGCCGCCGAGGTGACCGCCGCCGGGATCGCCCGGCTCGCGGGAGTCGGCCGTGCCGCCGTCAGCAACTGGCGCCGCCGCCACCCCGACTTCCCCAAGCCCGTCGGCGGTACGGAGACCAGCCCCTCCTTCTCCCTCGCCGAGGTCGAGCGGTGGCTTCGCGACCAGGGCAAACTGGCCGAGGTCCCGCTCCGCGAGCGCCTCTGGCAGCAGATCGCGGGCCACCCGGCCGGCGCCGTCACCGCCCTCGTCCACGCGGGCTGCGCGCTCCTCCTCGTACGGGACAGGTCGGCGTCCTGGCCGTCGCTCGCCGCGCTCCCCGACGCGCGGCTCCAGGAGATCCTCCCGGTCGCCCTCGACGAGATCCTGACCCAGCGCCTCGGCCCCGTGCGGGCCGTCCGCACCCCCGCGGCCGCCGAACTGGTCCCCTCCGTCCCCCTCATGCGCGGGGCCGCCGAGCTCGCCGCCGAGCAGGGCGGGGTCCGCCCGGCCTTCGAGTTCCTGCTCGGCCGTCACCTCGACGCCAACCCCCGGCAGTACACGCTGACCCCGCCCGGCCCCGCCGCCCTCATGGCCGCCCTCGCCACGGCCGGTGGCGGAGCCGGACCCCTCACCGTCCTCGACCCCGCCTCCGGCACCGGCGGCCTGCTCAGCGCCGTCGAGCGGCCCGGCGCGATCTGCGGCCAGGACGCCGACCACGACCTCGCCGCGCTCACCGCCCTCCGCCTGGCCCTCGCGACGGACGCCGACATCCGCGTCCGCTTCGGCGACAGCCTGCGCGCCGACGCCTTCCCCACGCTCGCCGCCGACGCCGTCCTCTGCCACCCGCCGTTCAACGAACGCAACTGGGGCCACGACGAGCTGGCCTACGACCCGCGCTGGGAGTACGGCTTCCCGGCCCGCACGGAGTCCGAACTCGCCTGGGTGCAGCACGCCCTGGCCCGCCTCCGCCCCGGCGGCACCGCCGTCCTCCTCATGCCCCCCGCCGCCGCCTCCCGCCGCTCCGGCCGCCGCATCCGCGCCGACCTGCTCCGCAGGGGCGCCCTCCGCGCGGTCGTCGCCCTCCCGGCCGGCGCCGCGCCCCCGTACGGCATCCCGCTCCACCTCTGGGTGCTGCGCCGACCCGTCCCCGGCGACCGCGCCGCCGCCGAACTGCTCCTCGTCGACACCGCGTACGACCGCGCCGACCACCCCGAGCAGGGCGGCCGCGACCGGCTCGACTGGCCGGCCGTGCACACCGCCGCACTCGACGCCTGGACGGCCTTCGACCGGGACGGGACCCTCGCCGCGACCCCCGGCCGGAGCCGCTCCGTCCCCGTCATCGAGCTCCTCGACGACGACGTCGACCTCGCCCCCGCCCGCCACCTCCCGCCCTCCGCCACCGCCGAGGGCGTCACCCAGCTCGCCGGGGTCCGCGAGCGCCTCGCCGAGACCCTGCACCGCACGCGCGCGCTGACCCCGCCGCCCGTGAACGACCCCGGCACCGCCCCCACCGGCGAGTTCACCGGCGGACTCGCCAGCGCGGGCACGACCACCGTCGGCGAACTCGCGCGCGCGGGCGCCCTCACCCTCCACGCGGGCGGTGCGGGCACGGCCCCCGCCGGCGCGCCCGTCCGGGTCCTCACCGACCACGACGTCCTCGGCGACCGGCCGCCCTCCGGCACCCTCCCCGACGGCCCGCCCGAGCCGCCCGTCCTCCTCGCCGCCGGAGACGTCGTCGTCCCCGTCCTCGGCGGCGGAGCGGCCGTCCGGGTCGTCGACGCCTCGGCCGCGGGCGCGGCCCTCGGCCGCAACCTCCAGCTCCTGCGCCCCGACCCGGCCGCGCTCGACCCCTGGTTCCTCGCCGGGTTCCTGCGCGCCACCGCCAACACCCGGCAGGCCAGCAGCTACGCCTCCACCGCCACCCGACTCGACGTACGGCGGCTCCAGCTGCCCCGCCTCCCGCTGCGCGAACAGCGCCGCTTCGGCGAGCGGTTCAAGGCCCTCGCCGAGTTCGAGGAGACACTGCGCCTGGCCTCCCGGCTCGGCGAGCAGCTCGTGCAGGGCCTCCACGACGGCCTGGCCAACGGCACGGTGGCGCCCTAGGGCCCTGGGGGAGCCATAACGGTTCAGTTCAACCGGGATCCGATGTCGGTGACGGTGTATACGCTCGACATCGCCACCGACGTGCCGACGCACATCGCCCCGTTCGAGCAGGAGCAGCCGAGATGTACGGCCCCAGCCAGGCCCCGCAGCCGCCGCCGCAGCCCACCTCCGCCTCCGGTGGGCTGATCGCGCTGCGCGTGCTGTTCGTCGCGCTCCCGCTGCTCAGCTGCGGCTTCCTCGCCGGGGCGCCCCTGCTCCGGCTCGCGGTGCTCACGCGCAGGGCGCGGGACTGGTGGCTCTTCGGCCTCGCCGTCGTCGCCTCGCTCGCCCTGTTCGTGTACATGGGGGTCACGGGCAGCGACCAGGAGGAGGTGAGCGACCTGGAGGGCTTCCTCGGGGTCGGCGCGATCCTCGCCCTCGGCGCGGGCTCCGTCACGTACTACCTGGTCGGCGAGATCCGGCACTTCGACCGCGTCCGCGCGCTGTCGGTGCCGCCGCAGCCGTACCGGCCGACGGGGTACGCGTACGGGGCCGGCGGCACCGCCGTGACGGTCCCGTCGGCCGGGGCGGCCGCCCCGAACCCGTACCTCGGCGCCCCGCCCCAGCCGCCCCAGCCCACGCCCCAGCCGTCCTCCGCGGCACCCCGCATCGACCAGGTCCGCGCCGAGCTCGACGAGCTCAGCGACCTCCTCCGCAAGGACGGCCGGGAAGGCGACGGCGGCAGGTGAACGGTCGGGTCATCGGCGGGCGTTACGAGCTCTCCGCCCTCGTCGGCCAGGGCGGCATGGGCCAGGTCTGGACGGCGTACGACGGGCGGCTCGACCGCCGGGTCGCCGTGAAGCTGCTCAGGCCCGCCGCCATGACCGGGCCCGCGACCGCCGCCGGCGAGCTGCGCCGCCGGTTCGTGCGCGAGTGCCGGGTCACCGCACAGGTCGACCATCCGGGCCTGGTGACCGTCCACGACGCGGGCAGCGACGGCGAGGACCTCTACCTCGTCATGCAGTACGTGCAGGGCGCCGACCTCGCCGACCACCTCGCCGAGAACGCCCCGTACCCCTGGGAGTGGGCCGTCTGCGTCGCCGCGCAGCTCTGCGCGGTCCTCGCCGCCGTCCACGCCGTGCCGATCGTGCACCGCGACCTCAAGCCGCGGAACGTGATGATCCGCCCCGACGGCACGGTCACCGTCCTCGACCTCGGCGTCGCCTCCGTCCTCGACACGGACACCACGCGCCTCACCCAGACCGGTTCGCCCATCGGCAGCCCCGCGTACATGGCGCCCGAGCAGGCCATGGGCGGCGCCGTCGGCCCGTACACCGACCTGTACGCGCTCGGGATCCTGCTCCACGAGCTGCTCAGCGGGGACGTGCCGTTCTCCGGCTCGACCGCGCTCGGCGTGCTCCACCGGCACCTGTACGAGCCGGTCGTGCCGATCCGTCAGACGCGGCCCGAGGTGCCGGAGGCCCTGGAGGCGCTCGTCCTGCGGCTGCTCGCGAAGGACCCGCGCGCGCGGCCCTCCGGGGCGCAGGAGGTGTACGAGCACCTGCTCCCGCTGCTGCCCGCGCGCGGTGCGCCGGCGGGCCCGATGGACCCGACCCGTCCGTTCCTGCGGCCGCACGCGCCGTGGCCGGAGCGGGCCCCGACGGCGGTGCCGCAGCAGCCGTCCGCACCGGCGGACCCGCGCGCGTACGCCCCCGCACCCGCGTACGCCCCCGTCCCCGCGCCCGTCCCCGTCCCCGCTCCCGCGACTCCCGTCCCCGCGACTCCCGTCCGCAGGGCGGACGTCGCGGGCGCGGTCGACGAGGTCAAGCGGCTGCTCGCGGAGGGCTCGGTCACCCGGGCGGTGGACGTCCTCGGCGGCATCCTGCCCGCGGCGGCGGCCGAGCACGGCGAGGGGTCACCGGTGGTCCGCATCCTGCGCAAACAGTTCGCGTCGACGCTGATGGACGACGGCCAGTACCGGCGCGCGCTGCCGGAACTGCGCCGACTCGCGGCGGACCGCGAGGCGGAGGCGGGCCCGGCGGACGCGCAGTCGCTCCAGTTCCGGTACGACGCGGCGGTCTGTCTGGAGCAGCTCGGCGAGACGGCCGCCGCGCTCACGGCCTTCCTCGCGGTCCTGCCGTACTACGAGCAGGGCGCCGACCCCGCGCGCGCCTTCGACATCCGGCACCGGGTCGGACTGCTGCACCTGGCGACGGGCGAGCACGCGACCGGCCAGGCGGAGCTCCAGCGGCTGCTGTTCGACGCGGAGCGGGCGTACGGCCCGTATCACCCGCTTCCGGCGGAGTTGCGCAGGGCGCTGGAGCACCAGCGGCAGCTGGGGCAGCGGTTCTGACGGAACGACAGGATCACGACTCGGCATCTGATCGAGAAGTGGATCTTCGTGATCCTTTTTGTCGTTTTTGGTGCATGTAACGTTCGCGTCTGATCGTTTCCGCGCCTTCTCTCAAGGACCTCACATGACGACGCCGCCCGCGCCCTTCAGCTCCGAGCAGCAGCCCGCCCAGACCCCCGAGGCTCCCGCGGCTCCCTCGAAGGGGAAGGCGATCCTGAAGAAGGTCGTCGGCGTCCTCGTCGCGATCGTCGTCGCCGTCGCCGTGAAGTTCGGCCTCCCCTACCTGACCGGCGACGCCCCCGTGCACGCCGAGGCCGGCGAGTGCGTGACGGTCACGGGCCCGGACAACGACCCCGAGGTCGCCACCGTCGACTGCGGCGCCGGCAAGGCCGACACCTTCAAGGTCGTCAAGGTCATCGAGGACACCTTCGACGTGAACAAGTGCGGCGAGGACGTCTCGGCGCTCGCGCAGCAGCTGGAGTCGATGAAGTTCGTCCTCTGCCTCGAAGAGGTCCCCGCGAAGTAGCGCGACCCCTGAACGAGGGCCGGAACCCACGGAGTTCCGGCCCTTTCGCGTACCCGTATCGTGGCGGGATGCCAGAGATCCCCGTCCTCCGCACCGAGCGCCTCGACCTCGTCCCCCTCGCCGTGGCGCACGCGCAGGAGATGGCGGAGGTCCTCGCCGACCCGGCCCTCCACGCCTTCATCGGCGGGGCCCCGCTCACCCCGCCCGAACTCCGCGCCCGCTACGAGCGGCTGACGGCCGGCTCGCCCGACCCGGCCGTGGAGTGGGGCAACTGGGTCGTACGGGTCCGCGCCGAGGACCGCCTCGCCGGTACGGTCCAGGCGACCGTCACCGAGGGCGGTTCCACGGCCGAGGTCGCCTGGGTGATCGGCACGGCCTGGCAGGGCCGAGGACTGGCCCGCGAGGCGGCCGAGGCCCTGGTCGACCTGCTGGCCGCCCGGGGCGTCCGTACCGTCCTGGCCCACGTCCACCCCGACCACGCGGCCTCCGCCGCCGTCGCCCGGGCGGCGGGCCTGACGCCGACGGACGTCGTGGAGGACGGGGAAGTCCGCTGGGAGCTGCGGGTCCACGCCAAATAGGAGTGCGGCGACCGGGCGAGGAGGCCAGACTCACCCCATGATCACCGACCACTGGCCGCTCGCGGCCCTCCGCGTCCGGTCCCCCCGCCTGGAGCTCCGCCTCCCCACCGAGGACGAGCTCGCCGAGGTGGCCGACGTCGCCGCGCGGGGCATCGACGAGCCCGGCGCCCGCCGGTTCCTGATGCCGTGGACGGACCTGCCGCCCGCCGAACGGGCCCGGCACGTCGTCCAGCTGCACTGGAGCCGCCTCGGCCGGTGGACCCCGCAGCACTGGGAACTGAACCTCGTCGCCTTCCACGAGGGCCGCCCCGTCGGCATCCAGGACGTCCGGGCCGTGGACTTCGGCCTCCGCCGCGAGATCGTCTCCGGCTCCTGGCTCGGCCGCGACCACCAGGGCAAGGGCCTCGGCACCGAGATGCGCGTCGCGATGCTGCACCTGGCCTTCGCCGAACTCGGCACGGTCGCGGCGACCACGGCCTCCTTCGCCGACAACCACGCCCCCCTGGCCGTCTCCCGCAAACTCGGCTACCGCCCCGACGGCATCACCCGCGACGCCCTGGACGGCCAGGTCGTCGAATCCCTCCGCCTCCGCCTCCACCACGAGGACTGGACCCCCGAAGCCCACCCCCCGGTGACCGTGACGGGCCTCAAGGGCTGCGAGCCCTTCTTCGGCATCGACACCTTCGGCCCGGCGGGCGACGGCCGGCGGTGAGCTGGGACGTCTATGTCTTCAGGTTCGTGGACGGCGAGCTCGCCGCCCTGGACGCCGGCCGCTTCCGCCAGGTGATCGAGCCGGACGCCGTGGGGTACGAGCCCGGCCTGGGCTGCGTCGGTGTCCGCGCGGCGGACGGGAGCACGGCGGACGTCTACGCGGACACCGAAGGCCCCGAGGGCCTGATGTCCGTGTGCTTCACGCACCTCCAGGTCGGCGGCGCGACCGACGTGCTCGTCCGGGTCGCCGAGACGCTCGACGCGGTGATCGTGCCCGCCGGCTGCCCCGTCTTCCTCTTCCGCGAGGAGCAGCGGCGCCACCTCCCTCCGGAGTTCCGGGAGGAGGCCGTCGTCCTCCCCGCCACCGGCGCGGCCTTCACCGAGGCCGTCGTCCGGGGGTGAGCAGGAGGGCGAGCAGGAGGAGGGCCGCGCCCGCCGCGATCGCCAGGCCCGCCGTCAGGCCCGGTGGGCGGAAGGCGCACTCCACCCGGCCCGCGCTCGCCGGGACGGCCAGGAGGCCGCCGTACGAGAGGGTCGGGTGGTTCCCGCAGTCCCAGCCCGTGATCGCCGGCGTCGCGAAGACCACCGTGCCGGTCGCCGTGGGCGGGACCGTCGCCTCGATGCCGGACGCCGTGGGGCGGATGTCCGTCGCCGCGCGGGAACGAAGAGCCGCCACCACCCGGCGAAGACGGTCGCGGTCCAGGCAGGCCAGTTCTCCGGACGGGGGGCGCCCGGCGCCCCAGGCCGTCATCGCCGCGCTCCGCTTCGGGCGGCCGCCTTGGAGGTCCCGTGCGTCCGGGGCCCACACGTAGGCCTCCGTGCCCGTCCGGCACGCGCCCGCGTGCGGAGCCTCGTACACCCGTGTTCCGAGGAGCAGTTCCTGGTTCCGGAAGGGGGACGGGCCGTAGGTCGGGGGTGGGCCGGGTGGGCGGATCGTCGCCAGGGGGAGGTACGTGTCCGTGCGGACCACCGTGCCGTCCCGCCACCGCGCCCCCACCCCGAACAGCGCGTCCGTCACCGGGTTGTCGAGGCTCAGCAGGTTCCGGCCCCGTGAGGTCCAGCCGCCGCCGAGCGCGGTCAGCGTCTCCGTCAGTACCGCCGGGGTGTGGCTGCTGTAGTAGGCCGCGCCCTGGCCGCCGAGGAGGAGCGGGTCGTTGCCCGCGAAACGGGGGAGCCCGGAGTCCGTGCGGTACTCCGGCCAGCCGTCCGCCGCCGCCAGCGCGGCGGCCCGCCGCTGCTCCGCCGGGCCGAGCGGCGGGTAGTCGTCGAGCCGGGCGAGCCGTTCCCGGTCCGCGTACGCCTCCGTCGCCGCCGCCTGCCCGAGGAGGGTCCCGGTGACGAGGAGCGCGGCGAGCAGCCCGTACCGGCCCCGGCGGGGGAGGAGGAGCGCCCCCGCCACCGCCGCCAGGCCCGCGCCCGCGAGCAGCAGCGACCAGGAGGTGAGGAGCGGGCTCGGCAGCGCCCCGGCGGTCAGCGCCAGGACGACCGCCACCCCGCCGAGCAGCGCCCGCCGGTCCGGGAGGCCGTGCGCGAGGCCGGTCCACGCCGTGAGGACGAGGACGCCGGCGAGGACGAAGGTCTGCCGGTACGGGCTGCCGTTCGGCGTCGCGAAGACGTGCCAGATGAGGTGGGTGGGGGTCCACTGGAGCGAGAGCGCCACCGCCGCGCACAGGGCGGGCCACCCCCACCGCTCCCTCCCCGGTACGTCCTTCCGGAACAGCAGCGTCGCCGCCAGCAGCGGCACCGTCGTGGTCACGAAGGCCGCCGGGGTCGCGAAGCCGTACGTCGCCGGGAGCAGCCGGGCCAGGACGTCCGTACCGGCCGCCGGGTCGAAGTCCCGGACCACGCCCGGGTGGGCGTGGCGCGAGCCGAGGAAGACGGGGAGGAGGACGGGGGCGGCGAGGCCGATCCCGAGGCCGGTCGTCACCGCCGCCCGGAGCACCGCCCGGAGGGCCGTGCGCCACGAGAAGTCCGGAGCCAGGCGCACCGCGAGCACGAGCGCCGCGCCGAGCGTCGCCATGTACGCCGTGTAGAAGTTCGCGACCCAGCAGACGGCGACCACCACCGGTCCCAGGAGCGGCCGCCTTCCCTCCCGTACCCACTCGCCCACCAGGCAGAGGAGCGGGAAGGCGACGAGGCCGTCCAGCCACATGGGGTTGTACGTGCCCTCCGCGAGCGACCACCCGCACAGCGCGTACGCCGCGCCGAGCACCGACGCCCACCACCACACCCCCGCCGGGCCCGTCCGCCGCAGCAGGAACGTCATCGCCGCCGCCGCGACCGCCGTCTTCAGGACGGTGATCGCGTACACCGCGTACTCGATGTCCGCGCGCGGGAAGAGCGCGACGAGCGGCGCGAAGGGGCTGGACAGGTAGATGCCGTAGTCCGGCAGGAAGCTCGTGCCCCAGCCCGCCTGCCAGTCGAGCAGCGGCCCGCCGTCGGCGCGGCCCCGCAGCAGGTCCCAGAGGTGCGCGTGGAAGGGCACGAACTGGTTGGCGAGGTCGTTGACGGACCGCCGCCGCGGCCCGAAGGGGAAGACCCGGGCGACGGCGTCCCCGCCGCAGACGGCGAGGACGGTCAGGAGGGGGGCGAGGAGGTGCGTGGCTCTGCTGTTCGGCATGACGGGTCGAATATCGCAGCGACCGCCCCGCAAAGGGCCTGTCCGGCAGGCCCGTTCACGCAATGGTCGCCTGCCCGCCATCCCCGTGGACCTGCCGGGTCACCGCGCCCCGGTGTCGTGGGCCGGGTGCTGCTCTCGATCGTGGTCCCGTGCTTCAACGAGGACGACGTCCTCGCCCGCTTCCACTCCCGTGTGAGCGACGAACTCTCCCGTCTCGACGGGGAGTTCGAGCTCGTGTACGTGGACGACGGCAGCCGGGACCGGACGCTTCCGCTCCTGAGGGAGCTCGCCGCCGCCGACCCCGGCCGCGTCCGGTACGTCTCCTTCAGCCGGAACTTCGGCAAGGAGGCCGCCATGCTCGCCGGGCTCCGGCACGCCGTCGGCGACGCCGTCGTGATCATGGACGCCGACCTCCAGCACCCGCCGGAACTCGTCCACCGCATGGTCGCCCTGCACGCCGAGGGGTACGACCAGGTCGTCGCCCGCCGCACCCGCGAGGGGGACCGGGTCACCCGCACCCTCACCGCCCGCCTCTACTACCGGGCCATCAACCGGCTCGTCGACGTCGAACTCGTGGACGGCGTCGGCGACTTCCGGCTGCTCTCCCGGCGCACGGTCGACGCCCTCCTCGGCCTCGGCGAGTACAACCGCTTCTCCAAGGGCCTCTTCGCCTGGGTCGGTTTCCGGACGACGACCTTCTCGTACGAGAACGCCGTCCGCGAACAGGGGCGGTCGAAGTGGAGCTTCGGCAAGCTCCTCAACTACGGGCTCGACGGCCTCCTCTCCTTCAACAACAAGCCGCTGCGGGCCGCCGTCTACCTCGGCCTGCTCCTCGTCGCCCTCGCCGCCGGCTACGCGGCCTGGATCGTCGGGGACGCGCTGGTCAACGGCGTCGAGACGCCCGGCTACGTCACCCTGCTCGTCGCCGTCACCGCCCTCGCCGGCGTCCAGATGGTAATGGTCGGGCTCATCGGCGAGTACGTCGGGCGCATCTATTACGAGGTGAAGCGGCGGCCCCATTACCTCGTGGGAGAGACCGAGGCGGGGGCCGAGAGCGAGGACGAGTCGGGCGGTACCCGTGCGACGGGTGACTCGTTGTGGGAAGCAGTCGCTCCGAAGTAGTGGCTACGGCCCCGGCGACTCCCTACCATCGATCACCGCAAGGTCGTCCAACTGACGCACGACCCGCCCGGGAGGCTCCTGTGCACCGCCGCGAACGCCGCATCGCTCTCTCCGTCTCCGCCGCGCTCCTCGCCGCGGCCCCGTTGCTCACCGCCTGCGGGAGCGACGCCCATCCAGGAGCGGCGGCCGTCGTCGGCGGTGAACGCATCGAGGTCTCCACGCTCCAGGCCCAGGTCAAGGAGGCCCGCGAGGCGCAGCAGGCCTCGCCGCAGGCCGCCCAGCTGCTCCAGACCAGCGGCGACCTCAGCCGCCGCAAGCTCAACGGGCTGATCTTCGACCGGGTCGTCGCCGCCGTCGCCGAGCAGAACGGCGTCGGCGTGACCCGCGCCGAGCTCCAGCAGACCCGCGAGGCCTTCGTCCGCCAGAGCGGCGGCGAGGACCGGCTCGCGGCCGGGCTGCTCCAGGAGCAGGGCGTCGCGCCGGACCAGATCGACGCGGTCGTCCGCCGGAACGTCCTCATGAACAAGATCGCCGAGAAGCTGGGGATCACCGAGTCCCCCGAGGGCCAGAAGAAGCTGACGGACGTGTTCGTCGCCGCCTCGAAGTCCCTCGACATCGACGTGAACCCGCGCTTCGGCGCCTGGGACGACACCCAGGTCCAGCTGGCCACCGCGACCAGCCCGTGGCTGCGGCAGATCAGCCAGGACCAGGGCGCCTCCCCGGCGGGGGCCTGATACCGGCTTCGGCCGGGGGGCGAGGCCGGGTAAGTTCGAGGGGTGACTTCCGAGAGCCCCGGCCGCATCATCCTGCTCACCGCCAGCCACCGCGTGGCGCCCGGACTGCTGTCCTGGCCCGCGTGGCAGGCACTGCACGGAGCCGACCGGGTGCTCTGCCCCGACGCGCACCACCCGCAGCTGCCGTACCTGACGGAGGCCGGGGTCGCCGTCGAGCACCTGCGGCCGACCGCCGAGGAGCTCGTCGCGGCCTGCGCCGGGGGCCGGACCGTCGTCCTGCTGCCCTCTGGCGAGGGCGACGCGGCCCTCACCGACGGCCTCGCCCGGCTCGCCGGCTCCGGCCGGGTCTCCATGCCGGACCTGGAGCTGCTGCCCGGCTCGTACGACCTGCCCGGCGCCCGGCTCCTCGACCTCGTGCAGGTCATGGATCGGGTGCGCCGCGAGTGCCCGTGGACCTCGGAGCAGACCCACGAGGGACTCGCCAAGTACCTCATCGAGGAGGCGTACGAGCTCGTCGAGGCGATCGAGGACGGGGACCGGGAGGAGCTGCGCGAGGAGCTCGGGGACGTCCTCCTCCAGGTCGTCTTCCACGCCCGGATCGCCGAGGAGCACGCGGAGGAGCCGTTCTCCGTGGACGACGTCGCCGGAGCGCTCGTCGAGAAGCTGATCCGCCGCCACCCGCACGTCTACGGGGACGCCGTCGCCGAGACGCCCGAGGACGTCCACGCGCACTGGCAGCGGACCAAGGCGATCGAGAAGCGACGCGAGTCCGTCACCGACGGGGTGCCGCTCGGGCAGCCGGGGCTCGCGCTCGCCGCGAAGCTCGCGGGCCGGGTCCGCGCGGCCGGGCTCGACGTGAAGCTCCCGGAGGGGGAGGGCGTCGGGTACGAGCTCCTCGCCCTCGCGGCGCGCGCCGACGCGGCGGGTGCCGACCCGGAGGCGTCGCTGCGGGCGGCGGCCCGGGCGTACCGGGACGCGATCAGGGCGGCGGAGGGCGTATGAGCCAGGAACGGCGGAAGCCCGCCTTCGCCGAGGCGCCCGGGGTGACGGCGCTGTTGGTGCTCGCCCTCGGCTGGGCGGCGCTGAGCGGCAGTGTCCCGGGGTGGGCGCGGATCGTGTCCGCGGTGCTCGCGGTGGCGGCCGCGGCGGAACTCGCCCGGTTCGCGATCTGGCGGTCGCGCACGCGGGCGGAGGCCAAGGTGGAACCGGAGGCCGAGCCGGAGGCGGAACCGGAGGCTGAGCCGGAGGCCGAGGCCGGGGCGGGCGCCGAGCGCTGACGGGCTCCGCGCGGGTTTCGCGTGCGGCTCGCGTGCGGCTCGCGTACGAGGCGGTGCTTGGTTCAGTAGTCCGCCGGGTGCTCGCGAGGAGCGCGGGCCTCGGGGTTGTGCCAGTGGAGCTGCGGGGGGCCGAGGAGGCGTTCGGCGGCGCTGCTCGGCCGGACGGTGAAGCGGCCGACGGAGGGCACTGAGTCGTGGTGGATCCGTCCGGGGCCGACGCCCAGTCCTTCGAGGCACTCGGCGACCTCGGTGAGGAAGCCGGGCGGTCCGGCGAGGTAGACGTCGTGCGCGGGCCACTGCTCGCAGGCTTCGAGGGCCGCGAGCAGCCGCTCGGTCGCCTGGTCGCGGCGGCGCCCGGGGGCCGCCGCGATGTAGACGACCCGGAGGCCGGGGAGACGTTCCTTCAGGGCCTCGGCGTCCGGACGGGCGTACAGGTGCTCCTTGGCGCGGGCCACGACGAACAGCCGGCCTTCGATCTCGGGCTCGGTCTCGGCGGCCTCCTCCAGGAGGGCCTTCACCGGTGCCCAGCCCGTACCGGCGCATATATACGTGCGCAGCCCGCCCGGGGGAGTGCGGGCGGTGACCGCGCCGCCGGCGGAGCTGAGCCGCAGGACCTCGCCGGGCCCGGTGTCCTCGACGAGCGCGGTGCTCATCGCGCCGCCGGGGATCCGGCTCACGTGGAGGTCGACGGTGCCGTCGGCGCGGGGCGCGTTCGCGAGGGAGTACGTGCGCCAGACGCGGGGGACCCGGAGCGAGCTGACACTGACGTACTGCCCGGGGACGTACGGGAGGGGCTGCCGGGGGCGCAGGGTCAGGAGGGCGAGGCTGTCGCCGTACCGCTCGTGGCGGACGACGTCCGCGTCCCACCAGGCGGGCTCCCCGGACCCGGCGGCCTCGTCGGCGCCCGCGAGCATCAGCTCGGAGAGGTGGGTGTACGCCTCGGTCCAGGCCTTCTCCGCCTCGACGGTCCAGGCGGAGCCGGCCGCGTGCGCGAAGGCGGCGACGAGGCTCTCGCCGACGGCGGCGTACAGGCCGGGGGTGGCCAGGAACTTGCGGTGGTCGCGGCCGAGGTGGGCCGCGTAGGCGGCGAGGGCGGGGTCCTCCAGGTGGGTCACCACATGGGTGAGCGCGGCGAAGAGCCGGTCCCGCTGCGGGGTCATGTCCTCGGGGAAGAGCTCGCGTACTCCCGGGTTGTGCCAGAAGAGGTGCGAGTAGAAGAACGTGACGGCGTGTTCGGCCCGTCTCTCGACGATCGCGAACGTACTTCTGAGCAGCTGGGGGTCCACTGACAAGAATCTAGGGCACGGCGGGATCACGCCGATCGCGGGTACGGTCGTCGGGTGAGCACCGTGCCTGTCCCGCCGCCCGCCCCCGAGCTCTTCACCTGGGAGTTCGCGAGCGATCCGTATCCCGCCTACGCCTGGCTGCGGGAGCACGCCCCCGTGCACCGGACGAAGCTGCCGAGCGGGGTCGAGGCCTGGCTCGTGACGCGGTACGCGGACGCCCGGCAGGCCCTGGCGGACCAGCGTCTCTCGAAGAACCCGGCGCACCACGACGAGTCCCCGCACGCCAAGGGGAAGACGGGCATCCCCGGCGAGCGCAAGGCCGAGCTGATGACCCACCTGCTGAACATCGACCCGCCGGACCACACCCGGCTGCGGCGGCTCGTGTCGAAGGCGTTCACCCCGCGCCGGGTCGCGGAGTTCGCGCCGCGCGTGCAGGAGCTGACCGACCGGCTCATCGACTCCTTCGTGGAGAAGGGGAGCGCCGACCTCATCCACGAGTTCGCCTTCCCGCTCCCCATCTACGCGATCTGCGACCTGCTGGGTGTGCCGCCCGAGGACCAGGACGACTTCCGGGACTGGGCCGGGATGATGATCCGGCACGGCGGCGGGCCGCGCGGCGGGGTCGCCCGGTCGGTGAAGAAGATGCGGGGCTATCTCGCGGAGCTGATCCACCGCAAGCGGGAGGAGCCCGGCGACGACCTGATCTCGGGGCTCATCAAGGCCTCCGACCACGGCGAGCACCTCACGGAGAACGAGGCCGCCGCCATGGCCTTCATCATCCTCTTCGCCGGTTTCGAGACGACCGTGAACCTCATCGGCAACGGCGTCTACCAGCTGCTGCGCCGCCCCGAGGAGCGCGAGCGGCTCCAGGCCTCGATCGCGGCGGGGGAGACCGGGCTCCTGGAGACGGGCGTCGAGGAGCTGCTGCGGTTCGACGGCCCGGTCGAGATGGCGACCTGGCGGTACGCGACGCGGGCGCTGACCATCGGCGGGCAGGAGATCCCGGCGGGCGACCCGGTGCTCGTCGTCCTCGCCGCCGCGAACCGCGACCCGGAGCGCTTCACGGACCCGGACGTCCTCGACCTCTCGCGGCGGGACAGCCAGCACCTGGGGTACGGGCACGGGATCCACTACTGCCTGGGGGCGCCGCTCGCCCGCCTGGAGGGGCAGACCGCGCTCGCGACGCTGCTGACTCGCCTGCCGGACCTGCGACTTGCCGCCGATCCGAACGAACTGCGGTGGCGCGGCGGGCTCATCATGCGGGGATTGCGCACGCTTCCGGTGGAATTCTCCCCTTCTGGGCGTATTGGGTGAAACACTGGGCTAGTTGACGGTTCGTCAGAACTGTGATCTTCGCGTGATCGGGGCTCCACCGACTTGTGACGAGCGTTCGAATGCCGCTACGTTTCCCGGCAACCTCAGCCGTCACGCGAAAGGCCTCCCTATGCGCTCCGGGAACGGACGACACCGCCGCCCCCGTCAGGCCCCCGCCCTCGTCGTCGCCGCGGGCGTGACCGGGTCCGCCATGGCGCTGCCGCTGCTCGCCACCGGCTCCGCGTCCGCCGCCGACGCCGCCACCTGGGACCGGGTCGCCGAGTGCGAGTCCGGCAGCCAGTGGAGCGCGAACTTCGGCAACGGGATGTACGGCGGTCTCCAGTTCACCCAGGAGAGCTGGGAGCGGAACGGCGGCCTCGCCTACGCGCCCAGCCCCGACCTCGCCAGCCGCGCGCAGCAGATCGCGGTCGCCGACAAGGCGTTCGTCGCCGGCGGCACGGACTGGGCGACCTGCGCGCCGATCGCGGGCCTGAAGAAGGACGGCAAGGCCACCGGGGTCGACCCGGGCCCGGCCACGCCCGCGGAGAGGTCCACGGGGCCCGTGGCGGAGTCCAACCGGACCTCGGGGGCGCCGTCGGCGGCCACGGCGACGCCTTCTGACACCCCCTCCACCGGTACGTCCGCCGGTACGCCGTCGGGCGCGGGCTCCCGTACGCCGGTGACCCCGGAGCGCTCGGTCGCCCCCGCGATCCCCGTCACGCCCGTGACGCCCGCCACCCCCGACGCCTCGGCCACGCCGGACTCCCCGGCGACGTCCGTCACCCCGGGCACGTCCACCCCGCCTGCCACGCCCGGCACGCCCGGCACTCCTGGCACGGGGAAGCCCTCGGACCCCGACGCGCCCGGCACGCCCACCGCCCCGGTCGCGCCCGACGCCTCCGTGACGCCCGTCGCCCCCGGGGCGCCCACCACGCCCGTAACGCCCGGTACGCCCGAATCGCCCGGCGTGTCTCCGGGTGACGCCGCGTCGGTCGCGCCCGGCACCGGCAAGCACCGGGGGGAACCCGCCCCGGAGGAATCCGGCACAACGGACAAGACCGGCACGGCGGACGTGGCGCGGTCCGCGACTGACGCGTCGAAGGATTCGGGCACAACGGACAGTCAGGGCGCTTCGGACGCGTACACGGTGCGACCGGGTGACAACCTGTCGGAGATTGCACAGGAGAACGAACTCCCCGGCGGCTGGAACGCCCTCTACGACGCCAACCGCGGGACGGTGGGGGCCGATCCGGACCACATCCTTCCTGGTCAGAGCCTCGACCTGACGGTCGGTTCGGAGTCGAAGGGGGAGTAGTTCGCGGCTGTATGTCCGGATTTGGGTAAGTGAGACATGGGTCTCTTCACCCCAACTGGCGTGTCACTACCGCGAACTTTGCTTC
Source organism: Streptomyces sp. NPDC056144 (assembly GCF_042264145.1). Classification (NCBI taxonomy): domain Bacteria; kingdom Bacillati; phylum Actinomycetota; class Actinomycetes; order Kitasatosporales; family Streptomycetaceae; genus Streptomyces; species Streptomyces sp. NPDC056144. The sequence goes on from NZ_JBHJVF010000008.1 coordinate 196,106, forward strand.
CGTCACCTCCCACCTGCGCAAACACCCCCCGCCGGAGGGCAAGTAGGGGCGATTTTTCCGCAATGTCGCCCTTTGAGCTTCCGGCGGGCTTGTGCCTATGGTCGTAACCGCTCGCCACCGCGGGCCCCGTCGACCGAAACGCCGAATCCTGCCGTCGGTCGAGGGAACAGTCGTCGCGCAAGCGCCGAAGGCAGGAGTGGGGGACCCAAGGTAAGTGCCGGTCCCGGCCGTTGAGAGACGGCCGAGAACGGCTTGGGGTGAAGCCGCGTGCAAGGACACGCGGCCGGGCAACTTTCCGGCCCGAACCCGACAGCTCACCTCACAGGCGTCGGTGAGGAGAATCCCCATGCTGTTTTCCGCCAAGGGCAAGCACCGTCGTCCCTCCAAGGCCACCCAGGTCGCCGCTCTCGTCGGCGTGACCGGCGTCGCCGTCGCCGCCCCGCTGATGACCGCGGGCACCGCCTCGGCCGCCACCGCCTCCGAGTGGGACCGCGTCGCCGCGTGCGAGTCCGGTGGCAACTGGTCCATCAACACGGGCAACGGCTACTACGGCGGCCTCCAGTTCTCGCCGTCCACCTGGGCCGCGTACGGCGGCACCGCCTACGCCCCGACCGCCAACCAGGCGTCGAAGTCCGCGCAGATCGCCGTCGCCGAGAAGGTTCTCGCGAGCCAGGGCAAGGGCGCGTGGCCGAGCTGTGGCGTGGGTCTCTCCGGCGCCTCGTACTCCGGCGGCTCGTCGAGCTCCTCCAGCTCTTCCAGCTCCTCCAGCTCGTCCTCGAACTCGGGCTCCTCCTCCTACTCCAAGAAGAGCTCCTCCTCTTCTTCGAGCAGCTCCAGCAGCTCGAACGGCTACACCAAGAAGCGCACGGCCGAGCAGCCGACCACCCGCAGCGAGCAGCGCCAGGCCCCGAAGCAGTCGACGCAGCAGTACGCCGCGCCGAAGGCCTCCGCCAAGAAGACCGTCACCACCCCGACCGGCCAGACGGTCAAGAAGGGCGACGGCGAGTACACGGTCAAGGCCGGCGACACGCTCAGCAAGATCGCTCAGGCGCAGGGCGTCACGGGCGGCTGGGCCAAGCTCTTCGACCTGAACAAGGACATCGTCGACAACGCCGACCTCATCTACGTGGGTCAGCAGCTCCACCTGAAGTAAGTCTGACGACGACTCCGCGGTGACCACCCCGGTCCGGCGCGCCCTTCCCCCGTGCGCGCCGGACCGGGGTTCTCCTTTTTCCGGGGCATTCGCCGATTACTGTCCAGTAATTCTCGGGTCCTTCGTCCCGACATGCCCACCCTTGGGCCCTTTTTCGTCCCAGGGGGCGGGCGCACGGCTGGCCGGAGCCCCGGAGACGGTTAGGCTCTTGTCGCAAGGCCAAGCGACCCTGCACCGGACCTTGCGTCACATCCAGCGTCACATCCCAGAAGGAGATGCTCGTGCCGTCCATCGACGTCGTCGTAGCCCGGGAAATCCTGGACTCCCGAGGCAACCCCACGGTCGAGGTCGAGGTCGGCCTCGACGACGGCAGCACCGGCCGTGCTGCTGTTCCGTCCGGCGCCTCCACCGGTGCCTTCGAGGCCATCGAGCTCCGCGACGGTGACCCGAACCGCTACCTCGGCAAGGGTGTCGAGAAGGCCGTCCTCGCCGTCATCGAGCAGATCGGCCCGGAGCTCGTCGGCTACGACGCCACCGAGCAGCGCCTGATCGACCAGGCCATGTTCGACCTGGACGCCACCGAGAACAAGGGCTCGCTCGGCGCGAACGCCATCCTCGGCGTCTCGCTCGCCGTCGCGCACGCCGCCTCCGAGGCGTCCGACCTCCCGCTCTTCCGCTACCTGGGCGGCCCGAACGCGCACCTGCTGCCCGTTCCGATGATGAACATCCTCAACGGTGGGTCGCACGCCGACTCCAACGTCGACATCCAGGAGTTCATGATCGCCCCGATCGGCGCGGAGTCCTTCTCCGAGGCCCTTCGCTGGGGTGCGGAGATCTACCACACGCTCAAGAGCGTGCTGAAGCGCAAGGGCCTCTCCACCGGCCTCGGCGACGAGGGCGGCTTCGCCCCGAACCTCGAGTCGAACCGCGCCGCCCTCGACCTCATCGTCGAGGCCATCAAGGAGGCCGGCTACGCCCCCGGCACAGATGTCGCGCTCGCGCTCGACGTCGCCGCGTCCGAGTTCTACAAGGACGGCAAGTACGAGTTCGAGGGCAAGTCCCGCTCGGCCGCCGAGATGACCGAGTACTACGAGGAGCTCGTCGCCGCGTACCCGATGGTCTCCATCGAGGACCCGCTGTTCGAGGACGACTGGGCGGGCTGGAAGGTCCTCACCGACAAGCTGGGCGCCAAGGTCCAGATCGTCGGCGACGACCTCTTCGTCACCAACCCGGAGCGTCTGGCCCGCGGCATCGAGGAGGGCACCGCGAACGCCCTCCTGGTCAAGGTCAACCAGATCGGTTCGCTGACCGAGACCCTCGACGCCGTCGAGCTCGCCCAGCGCAACGGCTTCAAGTGCATGATGTCCCACCGCTCCGGCGAGACCGAGGACGTCACCATCGCCGACCTCGCCGTCGCCGTGAACTGTGGCCAGATCAAGACCGGCGCCCCGGCCCGCTCGGACCGCGTCGCCAAGTACAACCAGCTCCTGCGCATCGAGGAGATCCTCGATGACGCCGCGGTCTACGCCGGCCGCAGCGCCTTCCCGCGCTTCAAGGGCTGAACACAGCCCTAGGCAGTTCCGTACGTCCCCGTACTCGGTCCCGTACCGTGTGCGGGGACGTACGTATGAACAGGGGAGGCGACCTGACATGGCCGTGAAGGACCGGGACCGGTTCTCGACCGCTACCCGGATCAAACTGCTCGGCGAGCAGACCGCGGCCCGTGTCTACCGTTCGCAGACCCGGCGGCAGGCCCGCCGCTCCCGGCTCACCGGGCGCGCGGCCTTCCTCGCCCTCGTCGTCTGCTCCCTCGTCGTGGCGCTCGCCTACCCGATGCGGAGCTACGTCTCCCAGCAGGGCGAGATCGCCGACCAGGAACGCAGGGCCGCCGAGACCGCGCAGCGCGTCGAGGAGCTGAAGGACGAGAAGGCCCGCCTCCAGGACCCGGCCTACGTCCGGCGCCTCGCCCGGGAACACCTGCACTACGTGCTCCCCGGCGAGACCGGCTTCACCGTGAACGACCCCGACGCGGAGCAGCGGCCCCGCGCCGGCCAGGAGGCGGCGGACCGCCCCTGGTACGACAACCTCTGGGACGGCGTCGACAAGGCCGACAGGCCCTGAGACCCCCCGCCCTCCCCGGCACCCCCTCCGCGACAGACCCTTGCAAGGCAGACAGGCAGCAGACATGGAAACGCCCCCTCCGCAGACCGACCGCACCGAGCCCACCGCGACGGACATCGAGGCCTTCGAGCTCCAGCTCGGCCGCCCGCCGCGCGGCCTGCGCGCCATCGCGCACCGCTGCCCGTGCGGCCAGCCGGACGTCGTCGAGACGGCGCCCCGGCTCCCCGACGGCACCCCCTTCCCGACCACGTACTACCTGACGTGCCCCAAGGCGGCCTCGGCCATCGGCACGCTGGAGGCCAACGGGGTCATGAAGGAGATGCAGGCCCGGCTCGCCACCGACCCGGAGCTCGCCGCCGCCTACCGCGCCGCGCACGAGGACTACATCGCGCGCCGTGACGCGATCGAGGTCCTGGAGGGCTTCCCGAGCGCCGGCGGCATGCCGGACCGGGTCAAGTGCCTGCACGTCCTCGTCGGCCACTCGCTGGTCGCGGGCCCGGGCGTGAACCCGTTCGGCGACGAGGCGCTCGCGATGCTGCCGGAGTGGTGGGCCAAGGGCGCGTGCGTGACCCCGTGCGGCGAGAAGAAGGAGGGCGAGGAGCAGTGACCCGAGTCGCCGGAATCGACTGCGGTACGAACTCCATCCGCCTCCTCGTGGCGGACCTCGACCCGAAGACGGGCGACCTCGTCGAGCTGGACCGCCGGATGACGATCGTCCGGCTCGGCCAGGGCGTCGACAAGACCGGGCGGCTCGCCCCCGAGGCCCTGGAGCGCACCTTCGCGGCCTGCCGCGCGTACGCCGAGGTCATCGAGGAGTTCGGCGTCGGCACCGACCGGCTCCGCTTCGTCGCCACCTCCGCCTCGCGCGACGCGGAGAACCGCGAGGAGTTCGTGAACGGGGTCGTGGAGATCCTGGGCGTCGAGCCCGAGGTCATCACCGGCGACCAGGAGGCCGAGTTCTCCTTCACCGGCGCCACCGGCGAGCTGCACGGCGACGACCTGCGCCTGGTCGTGGACATCGGCGGCGGCTCGACCGAGTTCGTCGTCGGCAACCGGCACGTCGAGGCGGCCCGCTCCGTCGACATCGGCTGCGTCCGGCTCACCGAGCGGCACGTCCGCCACGACCCGCCGACCGCCGAGGAGGCGGAGGCGATCCGCGCCGACGTGCGGGCCGCCCTCGACCTGGCCGCCGAGACCGTGCCGATCACCTCGGCCGAGACCCTCGTCGGCCTCGCCGGCTCGGTCACCACGGTCGCCGCGATCGCGCTCGGGCTCACGGAGTACGACTCCACGAAGATCCACCACGCCCGGATCTCCGCCGCCCAGGTCGCCGAGGTCGCCGACCGGCTCCTCGCCTCCACCCACGACGAGCGGGCCGCGATCCCGGTCATCCACCCCGGGCGGGTGGACGTGATCATCGCCGGTGCGCTCGTCCTGCGCGAGATCGTCGAGCGGGTCGGCGCCTCCGAGGTCGTCGTCAGCGAGCACGACATCCTCGATGGGATCGCCCTATCCGTCGCATAGTGGGCACCTATCGAGCCCTCCGGCGGCACCCCGCCGGGAAAGGTTCGTGAAGTTCTTCACAAGGAAAAGGGCCCTGATGGCGCTCGAGGAGGGTCTTTAGGCCCTCCGGGGGGCGCCTCGGGGCCCTTTCGCAGGCTCCGGGCCCACTTCGCTCGCTGTTTCCATCGTGTGAACGCACCTGGCCTCCGGGGGTTACGGAGGGCTCTCCAGGCCAGGCCACGAGGGGTGAACAACGTTCGCGACCGCACCTCGGTTCCTTTGCGGGACCATGACCTGGATCACGTGGGCGGCGGAGTGTAGCAGAGGTGTGCGCGGAGCTTGTGAAGGGGCGCACGAGCACCCCCCTCGGACGGGGTGGATACTCGATCCCATGAGCACCACGGAGCGTCCCAGGATCCTCGTAGTAGGCGGCGGGTACGTAGGCCTGTACGCAGCTCGGCGCATCCTCAAGAAGATGCGCTACGCGGAAGCGACCGTCACGGTCGTCGACCCGCGGTCGTACATGACCTACCAGCCCTTCCTGCCCGAAGCCGCCGCCGGCAGCATCTCGCCGCGTCACGTCGTCGTCCCGCTGCGACGCGTCGTCCGCGGAGCCGAGGTGCTCACCGGCCGGGTCACCACCATCGACCAGGACCGCAAGGTCGCCACGATCGCGCCGCTCGTCGGCGAGGCGTACGAGCTGCCGTTCGACTACCTGGTCATCTCGATGGGCGCGGTCTCCCGCACCTTCCCGATCCCCGGCCTCGCCGAGCAGGGCATCGGCATGAAGGGCATCGAGGAGGCCATCGGCCTGCGCAACCACGTCCTCGAGCAGCTCGACAAGGCCGACTCGACCACCGACGAGGAGGTCCGCCGCAAGGCGCTGACCTTCGTCTTCGTCGGCGGTGGCTTCGCCGGCGCCGAGACGATCGGCGAGGTCGAGGACATGGCCCGCGACGCCGCGAAGTACTACACGAACGTGTCCCGCGAGGACATGCGCTTCGTGCTCGTCGACGCCGCGGACAAGATCCTCCCCGAGGTGGGCCCCAAGCTCGGCCAGTACGGCAAGGAGCACCTGGAGTCCCGCGGCATCGAGATCTACCTCGAGACCTCCATGGACTCGTGCGTCGACGGCCACGTCGTGCTGAAGAACGGCCTCGAGGTCGACTCCAACACGATCGTCTGGACCGCCGGTGTGAAGCCGAACCCGGCGCTCTCCCGCTTCGGTCTGCCGCTCGGCCCCCGCGGCCACGTGGACTGCAACGAGAAGCTCCAGGTCAACGGCATGGACCACGTCTGGGCCGCGGGCGACAACGCGCAGGTCCCGGACCTGGCCGCGATGAAGGCCGGCGTCCCGCGCGAGCGCGCCTGGTGCCCGCCGAACGCCCAGCACGCCCTGCGTCAGGCCAAGGTCCTCGGCGACAACGTCGTGGCCGGCATGCGCGGCTTCCCGCAGAAGGACTACAGCCACGCCAACAAGGGCGCGGTGGCCGGTCTCGGTCTGCACAAGGGCGTCGCCATGATCGTCATGGGCAAGGTGAAGATCAAGCTCAAGGGCCGTCTCGCCTGGTACATGCACCGTGGCTACCACGGCATGGCGATGCCGACCTTCAACCGCAAGATCCGCGTCTTCGCCGACTGGACCCTCGGCATGTTCCTCAAGCGCGAGGTCGTCTCGCTCGGCGCCATGGAGACGCCGCGCGAGGAGTTCTACGAGGCCGCCAAGCCCGCTCCCGCCCCGGCCGCGCCGGCGCAGGAGAAGGCCAAGGCTTCCTGAACACCGGTCAGCACCACTTAGCACCACCCAGCAGTACCCAGAGCAGTACACGCAAGGCCGTAAAAGGGCCGTCCGCCATCCGTGGTGCGGACGGCCCTTCGCGTGTTTTCGGCCATGAGTCACGAGGCGTCGCGCTGCGTCGGGAAGGGAATCCTCCACGGAGGGTGTTCCCTTGGTGACGAGCATTTCTGGGGCACGAGATCACGGAGGTGTGCATCATGGCCGACGCCGCGTCGCGGCTGACGACCCTCGCCGAGGAGCTTCTCGGCGGACCGCTCCCGGTGCGACTGCGGGCCTGGGACGGCAGCGAGGCCGGACCCGCCGGGGCCCCGGTCCTGATCGTCCGCGACCGCCGCGCCCTGCGACGGATGGTCTGGAAGCCCGGTGAACTCGGCCTCGCCCGCGCCTGGGTGGCCGGCGAGATCGACGTCGAGGGCGATCTGTACGAGGTCCTCGACCATCTCTCGGGCCTCCTCTGGGAGCGCCCCGGCGAGACCGGAAGCCGCTTCGCCGCGCTCCGGGACCGGGTGGCCGACCCCCGCGTCCGTACCGCCGTCCGCAGCCTGCTCCGGCTCGCCGGACCCCTGCCGCCCCCGCCGCCGCCCGCCGAGGAGATGCGCGGCCGCACCGGCAGCCGCCACACCCGCCGACGTGACAAACAGGCCATCAGCCACCACTACGACGTGGGCAACGACTTCTACGAGATCGTCCTCGGCCCCTCCATGGTCTACAGCTGCGCGTACTGGACTGAGGACGGGAGTCTGGAGGACGCCCAGCGTGACAAGCTCGACCTCGTCGCCCGCAAGCTCCACCTCTCCGAGGGCGACCGGCTCCTCGACGTCGGCTGCGGCTGGGGCTCGATGGCGATGCACGCGGCCCGCGAGTACGGGGCCCGGGTCGTCGGCATCACCCTCTCCCGCGAACAGGCCGCCTACGCCCGCAAGCGCGTCGCCGAGGAGGGCCTCGCCGACCTCGTCGAGATCCGCGTCCAGGACTACCGGGACGTCGACGACGGCCCGTACGACGCGATCTCCTCGATCGGCATGGCCGAGCACGTCGGCGAGGTGAAGTACCGGGAGTACGCGGACACGTTGTACGGGCTCCTCAAGCCCGGCGGCCGGCTTCTGAACCACCAGATCTCGCGCCGCCCCGAGCCCGACGAGACGGCCTACGAGATCGATCCGTTCATCGACGCGTACGTCTTCCCCGACGGGGAGCTCGCCCCCATGGGCCGCACCCTCTCCACCCTGGAGGCGGCCGGTTTCGAGGTCCGTGACGTCGAGGCGATCCGCGAGCACTACGCGCTCACGCTGCGCCGCTGGGTCGCCAACCTGGAGGCCGACTGGGCCCGCGCGGTCCTCCTCACCTCGCCGGGCCGGGCACGCATCTGGCGGCTCTACATGGCGGCTTCCGCCGTCTCCTTCGAACGGAACCGGATCGGCGTGAACCAGTTCCTCGCCGTGAAGACCCCGGTGTCGGGGAAGAGCGGGACGGCGCTGCGGCCACGCGTCTGGCAGGAGTGAACGGAAGAGGGCCGCCCCCACACGGGGGCGGCCCTCTTCCGTTCACCGTACGGCCGTGGCTACTCGGCCTTGATCGCGGAGAGCATGTTCAGCTTCGCGGCGCTGCGGGCCGGCCACAGGGAGGCGAGGACGCCGACCACGGCGGCCAGGACCAGGAAGAGGCCGATCCGGTCCCAGGGCAGGACGAGCGCGTAGCCCGGGATGTTGTTCTTGAGGGTCTCGCCGATGGCCCAGCCGAGGAAGGCTCCGAGGCCGATGCCGACGACCGCGCCGAACACCGAGATGACCACGGCCTCCAGGCGGACCATCCGCTTCACGCGGGCCCGGTCGAGACCGATCGCGCGGAGCATGCCGATCTCCTGCTGACGCTCGAAGACGGACATCGCGAGGGTGTTGACGACACCGAGGACGGCGATGATCAGGGCCATGCCGAGGAGGCCGTACATGATGTTCAGCATCATGTTGATCGGGCCGCCGAAGGTGTCCCGGATCTCCTTGTGGTCCATGACGTTGATGGCCGGGTTGTCGCCCATCGCCTTCTGCAGGGCCTGCTCGCCGGCGGCGGTGGCGCCGCCGTCCATCTTCACGAAGATCTGGCCGATGTACGGCTTCTCCGTGTGGGCGTCGAGGATCTTCTTGTCGACGAGGACCGGCGAGACGAACTCGCTGCCCTCGTAGATCGCGCCGACGGTCAGCTTGCCCTTCCGGCTGTCGCTGTACTCGACCGGGACGGTGGCGCCGACCTTCAGGCCGCGCTTCTCGGCGGTCTTGTCGTCGACGGCGATCTGTCCCTTGCCGAGCGAGCCGAGGGAGCCCTCCTTGACGGTCAGCTTGAGGACCTGGTCGATGTCACCGGGGGTGACGCCGGAGGCGGAGACGTAGCTGCCCTTGATCTGGAGGTCGCCCGCCTGCTGCGGGGAGACCGCCTTGACGCCGGGGGCCTTCTCCAGGGCGGTGAGCGCCTCCTCGCTGAGGCCGGTGCCGCTGGCCATGGCGACCATGTAGTCGGCCTTGACCTGGTCGACCGTCGCCTTGTCCAGGGCGCTGCCGACGGTCGCGCCGAGCACCGAGAGGCCGGTGACGAGGGTCAGGCCGATGGCGAGCGCGGAGGCGGTGGCGCCGGTGCGGCGCGGGTTGCGGACCGCGTTGAGGCCGGCGAGCTTGCCGGAGACCCCGAAGGCCTTCACGAAGAAGGGGCGGATCAGGGCGATCACGGGCCGGGACAGGAACGGGATGAGGACGATGACGCCGATGAGGGTGACGAAGGCGCCGCCCGCGACGAGCATGCGGCCCTCGTCGCCGCCCTGGCCCGCGCCGAGCACGATCAGCACGGCGCCGATCGCGGTGAACAGGGCGCCGATGGAGTTCCGTACGACGAGCGACTTGGTGCTCGCGGTGGCGTGGACGCTGCTCATCGCGGCGACCGGCGGGATCTTCGCGGCGCGGCGGCCGGGCAGCCAGGCGGCGAGCATGGTGATCACGACGCCGACGCCGAAGGCGGCGAGGGCGGGGGTGGTGCCGAGGACCAGGTCGCCGTCCGGGACCTTCATGCCGAAGGCGCTCATGCCGGAGCGGAGGGCGACGGCCATGCCGATGCCGAGGACGTAGCCGACGGCGGCGGCGATCAGGCCGACGATGCCGGCCTCGATGAGGACGGAGCGGGTGATCTGCTTGCGCGAGGCACCGACCGCGCGCATCAGGGCCAGTTCCTTGGTGCGCTGGGCGACCAGCATCGTGAAGGTGTTGGAGATCAGGAAGATGCCGACGAAGAGCGCGATGCCGGCGAAGGCGAGGAGCACCTGGTTGAGCGCGCCGAGGCCGCTCTCGATCATCTTGGCCTGGTCGTCCGCGAGCGCCTTGCCCGTCTGGGCGGTGGCGGCCTTCGGGACGACCGTGGTGACCTCGTCGAGGATCTTGTCCGCGTTCGCGCCGGGGGCGGCGGTGACGGTGAGGTCCTGGTAGTAGCCCGGCTTCAGGAAGAGCTTCTGGGCGACGGGGGTGTCGAAGAGGACCAGGCTGCCGCCCGCGTTGACGGCCCCGTCCTCGGTCGTGAAGACGCCGGAGAGGGTGTACTCCTTCACCGGGCCGTTGGTGGCGACGCGGACGGTGTCGCCGACCTTGTAGCCGCCCTTGTCGGCGGTCTCCTTGTCGAGCGCGACCTGCGAGGCGCGGGCCGGACCCTCGCCCGCGGTGAAGGCGTACGCGCGGTCCTTGCCGTCCGGGCCGGGGGCGAAGTTGGCGCCCTTGTTGGACCAGCCGACGCCGATCAGCTTGCCGTCCTTGTCGGGGACGCCGGCGAAGCCGTCGACGCGCGGGGAGACGGAGGCGACCCCGTCGAGCTTCGCGACCTTGTCGACGTCGGCCTGGGAGAGACCGGGGGTCTTCCGGGCCTCATCGGCGCTCGGGTGCAGGGAGACGGCGACGGCGACGTCGTCGTAGCTCTTGGCCGACTGGTTGCGGAAGGCCTGGGAGAGGGTGTCGGTGAAGACGAGGGTGCCGGAGACGAAGGCCACGCCGAGCATGACGGCGAGGACGGTCATCAGCAGCCTCGCCTTGTGCGCGAGCACGTTGCGCAGGGCGGTACGGAACATGGGTGGGGTCCTGGGTCCTGAGGTCCTGAAAGGAGGGCGGGTACGGGAGCGGGGCGCGGCCCGCGTCAGCTCGTACGGCCCTTGGCGTCGAAGGCCTTCATGCGGTCGAGGACGCCGTCCGCGGTCGGGCGCAGCATCTCGTCGACGATCCGGCCGTCGGCGAGGAAGATCACGCGGTCCGCGTAGGAGGCGGCGACGGCGTCGTGGGTGACCATGACGACGGTCTGGCCGAGCTCGCGGACGGAGTTGCGGAGGAAGCCGAGGACCTCGGCGCCGGAGCGGGAGTCCAGGTTTCCGGTGGGCTCGTCGCCGAAGATGATCTCGGGGCGGGAGGCGAGGGCGCGGGCCACGGCCACGCGCTGCTGCTGGCCGCCGGAGAGCTCGGAGGGGCGGTGGGAGAGGCGGCCGGAGAGGCCGAGCATGTCGATGACCTGCTGGACCCACTGCTTGTCGGCCTTGCGGCCGGCGATGTCCATGGGGAGCGTGATGTTCTCCAGGGCCGTCAGGGTCGGCAGCAGGTTGAACGCCTGGAAGATGAAGCCGATCTTGTCCCGGCGGAGCTGGGTGAGCTGCTTGTCCTTGAGGGAGGAGAGCTCGGTCTCGCCGATCCGCACGGAGCCGGAGGAGAAGGAGTCCAGGCCGGCCACGCAGTGCATGAGCGTGGACTTGCCGGAGCCGGAGGGGCCCATGATCGCGGTGAACTCGCCGGCCCGGAAGTCGACGGAGACGTGGTCGAGCGCGACCACCTGCGTCTCGCCCTGTCCGTAGACCTTCGAGAGGTCGGTGGCGCGGGCGGCCACCGCGGTGGCGCGGGGCACGGTGGAGGTGGTGGTCACGAGGGGGACTCCTGTCGCTGCGGGGGCCGCCGGTTCACGGCTGCTGGGGAACTCCTCCATCGTCTCGGCCGTTCCGCCGCGATACGTCCGTCCACGTGCCCGTTCCCGGGACAGCCTGGAGTCGGACCGGGGGGCCTCCCCGTCCTCCTGAGGTATGACGTCGCCCCTGACGCGGGCGTGCTCGCGGGGCTTCTCGCAGAGGTGACAGACCTGCGACGAGTTTTCGTCATTCCAGGGGGTGCCGCTTTGCGCCTGCGAGCCCCGTCACAGTTCGGGGAAAACGCCCTCACCTGCGCTGACGCACCCTCAGACGTCAATAAAATAAGACAACATCGGGCCCATGTTCCGCTGAACGGGGGAAAGGCCCCGATAGGCTCCTGTGCCAACGCGGAGGTCTCGCGGCGGGCCCGGATGGTGGAATTTGGCAGACACCGCGAGCTTAAACCTCGCTGACCCTCGGGTCGTACCGGTTCGAATCCGGTTCCGGGCACCACCGGGCCGCAGGCGAGTGCCTGGGGCCCGGGCTCGTCCCTCCTTCTTCACGGGCTCCCCGCCGGGGAAAAGATCCTCCCCGAGCACTAGGGAGTTTCCTTTGCCTACGCATTACTCTTGACGCAAGGCCGCGCCGTGCGGTCTGCCATGGAGGAGTGAGATGAGGAGCAGCAACCCGGTCTTCTCGCGACGGGGGTTCAGCCGCGACAACGGCTACGCGGGCGTGAACGCGCAGCAGCCGCAGGCCGGGGGCCCCGCCGGAGCCAACCCGTACGCGACGGGCAACCCGTACGCCGAGGGCGCGACCACCAACCCGTACGCGACCAACCCGTACGCCCCGCAGGACACCGCGACCGGTGCGCCGCAGCAGGCGCGCGGCAACGTGATGACGATCGACGACGTCGTGAGCCGTACGGCCATGACGCTCGGTACGGTCGTGCTCACCGCCGTCCTGTCCTGGTTCCTCCTGCCGGTCGACGAGGCCAACCTGGGCAAGTCCTACGGCATCGCCATCGGCGCCGCCCTGGTCGCCTTCGTCCTGGCGATGGTGCAGTCCTTCAAGCGCAAGCCGTCCCCGGCCCTGATCCTGGGCTACGCGGCCTTCGAGGGCGTCTTCCTCGGCGTCATCTCGGCCACCGTCTCGACGTACATCGCCGACGGCGTGGTCGTCCAGGCGGTCCTGGGCACGATGGCGGTCTTCGCCGGCGTCCTGATCGCCTACAAGATGGGCTGGATCCGGGTCAACCGACGCTTCTACGGCTTCGTGATGGCCGCCGCCATGGGCTTCATGCTGCTCATGCTGGTGAACCTGCTCTTCGGGATCTTCGCCGGCGGTGACGGCCTCGGCTTCCGCAGCGGTGGCCTCGGCATCCTCTTCGGTGTCATCGGCGTCATCCTGGGCGCCTGCTTCCTCGCCCTCGACTTCAAGCAGGTCGAGGACGGCGTGAACTACGGCGCGCCGCGCGAGGAGGCCTGGCTGGCCGCCTTCGGTCTGACCATGACGCTGGTCTGGATCTACCTGGAGATGCTGCGTCTCCTGTCGATCCTCCAGGGCGACGACTGACGCACCGACCCCCTAGGGGGCCCCTGACTCGGGGGAAGGGCCCGTCCGGCTTCGTGCCGGGCGGGCCCTTTCGCGTACGCGCTGCGCCGGTACGCGCTACGCCGTGGCCGCGTCCAGCAGGACCCGGGCGGCGGCCTTCGCCTGGGCGGCCGGCTCGGGGGAGCCGTTGATGCCCGCGACGGCCATGGCGCCGTTGGCGAGCAGCGCCAGCTGGTCGGCGAGGACGGGCGGGGCGCCGAGGGCGTCCGTCTGGGCCGCGAAGTAGGACCGCAGGGCCTCCTTGTGGTCGCGGGCGATCGTGGTGACCGCCGGGGCGACCCCGCCGAGCTCCCCGAAGGTGTTGATGAACGCGCACCCGCGGAAGTCGGGCTCCGCGAACCAGTCGCCGAGCCAGTCGAAGACGGCCAGGACGCGCTCGTACGGCCCGTGGGCGGCCTGGGAGCCATGGGCGGTCACGGCGGCCCGTACGGCCTCGTCACGGCGCCTCAGGACGGCTTCCACGAGCAGCTCCTTGGACGGGAAGACCTGGTAGAGCCGCTTGAGCGAGACGCCGGACGCCGTGCGGATCGCGTCCATGCCGACGGACTGCACCCCCCGCTCGTCGAAGAGCCGCGCGGCGGTGTCGAGCAGCTTCAGCTCGGCGGTTTCCGCATCCATTTCCGACCACCCCTTGCGTGGAGAACCATCGTTCTCGTAGTCTACAGGGCATCGGGAGAACGACCGTTCTCCCGGTCGGTCCGCACCGGAAACCGCCATTGGGGAGTCAGCCATGTCCGCCTTCGCCCAGCGCACGCACACCGTCACCGTCGACGTCGACGGGGGGATCGACGTCTTCTACCGGGAGGCCGGAGACCCGGCCAACCCCACCCTCGTCCTGCTGCACGGCTTCCCGTCCAGCTCGCACATGTACCGGAACCTCATCGCCGAGCTGGCGGACTCGTACCACCTGATCGCCCCCGACCACATCGGCTTCGGCGCCTCCGCCGCACCGGCCGTCGAGGACTTCGCGTACAGCTTCGAGAAGCTGACCGAGGTCACCCTGAAGCTCCTCGACCACCTCGGCGTCGACCGCTTCGCGCTCTACATCCAGGACTACGGAGCCCCGATCGGCCTGAAGATCGCCTCCCGGAACCCCGAGCGCGTCACCGCGATCGTCACCCAGAGCGGCAACGCCTACCTGGAGGGCTTCACGCCCTTCTGGGACGTCCTCTTCGCCCACGCCGAGGACCGCGAGACCCACGAGGCCGGCGTCCGGGAACTGCTCACGGCCGAGGCGACCCACTGGCAGTACACCCACGGCGTCCCCGCCGACCGGCTCGACCGGATCGCGCCCGAGACCTGGACCCTCGACCAGGCGGGCCTCGACCGGCCCGGCAACAAGGAAGTCCAGCTCCAGCTGTTCTGGGACTACCAGTTCAACCTGGACGGCTACCCGGCCTTCCAGGAGTACTTCCGCACCCACCGCCCGCCGCTCCTCGCGGCCTGGGGGCGCGGCGACGAGATCTTCGGACCGGCCGGCGCGGAGGCCTTCGCCCGGGACCTCCCGGACGCCGAGATCCACCTCCTCGACGCGGGCCACTTCGCCCTGGAGACCCACGGCGAGGAGATCGCGGAGCTGGTCAGGGACTTCCTCGGCCGGCACGCGAAGTGACGACGGTGCCCCGTGCCGTAGGGTCACGGCGTGAGTGATACGAGTGAACTGACCGTCGCCGTCGAGCGCTTCGCCGACCGGCTGCGGGCCGCCCCGCAGAGCAGGCTCCAGCGCGGGGCGGCGGCCGAGGGGCTCGGGCTCGCCCGCGAGCTCGCGGCCCGCGCCCAGCGCGCCGAGAACCCGGACCGCGAGCCCCTGGCGATGCCGGACGCGGGCGTCTTCACCGTCGCCGACCAGCTCGTCGTCGCCGGGAACGACCTGGCGGAGATCCTGCGAACGGCCCCGGCCGGCTCCCACGGGGGGGAGCTGGACGAGGCCGTTCGGCTCGTACGGGAGGCGCAGGAGCGCTCGGGGCTGTGAGCCCCTCCGGACTGCGGTTCGGTCTTCGGTCCTACAGCGAGGCGATCACGCGGTCCGCGAGGATGTAGACGTTCTCCTCGTCCGTGTCGCCGTACGAGAAGGTCAGTGCGAAGGCGCCCGAGACACCCGAGCCGCCGAGCAGGACCGGGGTCCGGCCGGTGCGCAGGGCCTCGGCCAGGCGCTCGGCGGTCTCGCGGTGGCCGGGGGTCATACAGAGGGTGGTGCCGTCGGCGAAGACGTACACGTCCAGGGTGCCGAGCGGGCCGGGGCGCACGTCCGTCAGGGCCGTCCGCGTGTCCGCGAGCTCCTCCAGGCGGGCGACGGTCCGCTCGTGGTCGGTGACGACCGGGGTCTGCACCGGCACGAAGTCCGGGTGCGAGGGGTGACGGCGGCGGGCGGCGGCCAGCTCGGCCGAGTCCTCGGGGAACTCGTCCAGGGCGTCCGCGAAGTCGTTCAGGCTGTCGGCGCCGTCGAGCGCGGCGGCCTCGGCCTCCATCGCCTCCAGGGCCATCGCCTCCAGGCCGGCGAAGTCGGCCTGGCGCGGGACGAAGAACGGACCGTCCTCGACCGCTCCGCCGAGCCCGCCGAGCAGCGACGGGGCGTCGGCCGCGTCCCGGGCCTCCTGCGCGGCCCAGAAGGCCCGCGCCTCCGCGAGCTCGCGCTCGCGCTCCTCCGCCAGCGCCTCCGTGACCGCGGCCCGTATCTCCGCGGCCGGGGTGGCGCGGGCCGCCGGGACGGTGGCGCCGTGGCCCGGCGCGAGCTCTCCGCGCAGGGCGGCGACCTCCTTGCGGAGACCCTGGACGGCATGCAGGGCAGCAGCGCCCACGGCCGTGGCAGCGGCCGTGGTCAGCAGCAGGGCAAGAGACATGGCGCTCACTGACGTACTCCCGATTCCGAGTCGATCCCCCGACTTCCTACATCAGCTTGTCGTGAGGCGGTACGAGCTGTCAGTGCATTACGTCACGAATTGGACAGGTATTTATGCCTGGCGTTTAGTCCTGAAACCGCTCTGACCTGCGAAAATACACCTCCCCCGGGACGTAGGTCACATCCTGGGGGAGATTAGGTCACGGCTCTAACACGGGACGGTTAGACGGCGTCCGTCAGGACAGGCGCTCGATCACCATGGCCATGCCCTGGCCGCCGCCCACGCACATCGTCTCCAGGCCGAACTGCTTGTCGTGGAACTGGAGGCTGTTGATCAGCGTGGTCGTGATGCGGGCGCCCGTCATGCCGAAGGGGTGGCCGACGGCGATGGCGCCACCGTTGACGTTCACCTTGTCCAGGTCGAGGCCGAGCTCCTGGTACGAGGGGATGACCTGGGCCGCGAAGGCCTCGTTCAGCTCCGCCAGGTCGATGTCGCCGATGGTGAGACCGGCGCGCTTGAGGGCCTGCTTCGAGGCCTCGACCGGGCCGAGGCCCATGATCTCGGGGGAGAGGCCGGAGACGCCGGTGGAGACGATCCGGGCCAGCGGGGTCAGGCCGAGCTCGCGGGCCTTCGTGTCCGACATGATCACGAGCGCGGCGGCGCCGTCGTTGAGCGGGCAGCAGTTGCCGGCGGTGACCAGGCCGTCGGGGCGGAAGACCGGCTTGAGGCCCTCCACGCCCTCCAGGGTGACGCCGGCGCGCGGGCCGTCGTCCGTCGAGACGACCGTGCCGTCGGGCAGGGTCACCGGGGTGATCTCGCGCTCCCAGAAGCCGTTCTTGATGGCCTGCTCGGCGAGGTTCTGCGACCGTACGCCGAACTCGTCCATCTCCCGGCGGCTGATGCCCTTGAGGCGGGCCAGGTTCTCCGCGGTCTGGCCCATCGCGATGTAGGCGTCCGGGACGACGCCGTCCTCGCGCGGGTCGTGCCAGGTGGAGCCCTCGGACTCGGCGACGGCCTTGGTGCGGGCCTCGGCCTCGGCGAAGAACGGGTTGTGCGTGTCCGGCAGGGAGTCCGAGTTGCCCTTCACGAAGCGGGAGACCATCTCGACACCGGCCGAGATGAAGACGTCGCCCTCGCCGGCCTTGATGGCGTGCAGCGCCATGCGGGAGGTCTGGAGCGAGGAGGAGCAGTAGCGGGTGATCGTGCAGCCCGGGAGGTGGTCCATGCCCATCCGCACGGAAACGATCCTGCCCAGGTTGTTGCCCTGCTCGCCGCCGGGCAGACCGCAGCCCAGCATCAGGTCGTCGATGTCCCGGGGGTCCAGCTCGGGCACCTTCGCCAGGGCCGCCTGGACGATGGTCGCGGTGAGGTCGTCCGGCCGCAGGTCCTTGAGGGAGCCCTTGAAGGCCCGGCCGATGGGGGAACGGGCGGTCGAGACGATCACGGCTTCGGGCATCACGGCTCCATGAGGGTGTGGAACGGGCGGACAGAAAGGGAAGTTACCTGTACGTACCGCAGGGGTCACCGGCGCGACGGTGTGACACCGGCCTCTTTTCTAAGCGCTCGCTCAGCAGGGGGCGTCACGCCTGCGCGTCCTGCGGGGCCGCGGCGGGGTCCGCTTCCGCGGCCGGCGGTTCCGCCGCGGTCAGGTGCCGGCGGCGCCGGTGCTTGAGCAGGGCCCACGGCGCCCGGACCGCCGTGACCTCCGTGCCCGCCTGCTTCGCCGCCGCCGCGGCCGCCTTCGCCACCGGCAGCACGCCCTCCCGCCGCGCCGGCTCCACCCGGTCCGTCTCCGGCCAGACGCCGAGCGCCGCGCAGAGCGTCGGCAGCATCGCCATCGCCGCCGTCGCGTACCCCTCCGCCGAGGGGTGGAAGTTGTCCACACCGAACATCTCGCGCGGGTTCTCCGCGAACTCCGGACCGAGCAGGTCGCCCAGCGACACCGTCCGCCCGCCCTGCTCCACCACCACGATCGTCTGCGCGGCGGCCAGCTGCCGGGAGGCCCGCCGGGCCAGCCAGCGCAGCGGCTGGTAGACCGGCTCGATCGTCCCCAGGTCGGGACAGGTGCCGACCACGACCTCCGCGCCCGCCGTCCGCAGCCGCCGGACCGCCGCCGCCAGGAGCCGTACCGACTCCGTCGGCGACATCCGGTGCGTCACGTCGTTCGCCCCGATCATGATCACGCACACGTCCGGGGGACCCGAGGGCAGCGCGAGCAGCAGCGACACCTGACGCTCCAGGTCGTCCGTGCGGGCCCCCGACAGCGCCACGTTCCGCAGGACCACCGGCCGCTCCGCCACGGCGGAGAGCCCCGAGGCGAGCAGCGCCCCGGGCGTCTGACCCGATCGCCGCACCCCCTGGCCCGCGGCCGTGGAATCACCCAGAAGGGCCAGCCGCAGGGGGTTCTCCGTACCGAACGAGCGGCCGTACAGGCCGTCCGCCACGGGCGGCAGCGGCGCCGTCCCGGTCCCCACCGACCTCTTCGCCAGCTGCATCTCGGTCAACAGGAGGCCGACCGCGGCCACCCCGAGGAGACCGATGCTCCCGCCGCCGTACGCCGCACCCGCGGCGATCCTCCGCGCCACCCGTGCTCTCGACATGGGGCCGTCCCCTCCTTCGCGTCCTTCAAGCCGTTCAGGGTCTAACTGCCCCGTAAGGAGCTCCGACTACGCATACGCTGGCCACACCATTACGGAGACCCCGGAGATTACGGTGCAATTCCACGACTCGATGATCAGCCTCGTCGGCAACACCCCGCTGGTGAAGCTCAACAACGTCACAGCGGGCATTCAGGCGACCGTTCTGGCCAAGGTCGAGTACTTCAACCCCGGCGGCTCGGTCAAGGACCGCATCGCGATCCGCATGATCGAGGCCGCGGAGGCGAGCGGCGAGCTCAAGCCCGGCGGCACCATCGTCGAGCCCACGTCCGGCAACACCGGCGTCGGCCTGGCGATCGTGGCCCAGCAGAAGGGCTACAAGTGCATCTTCGTCTGCCCCGACAAGGTGTCGCTCGACAAGATCAACGTGCTGCGCGCGTACGGCGCCGAGGTCGTGGTCTGCCCGACGGCGGTCGACCCCGAGCACCCGGACTCGTACTACAACGTCTCGGACCGCCTCGTCCGTGAGACCCCCGGAGCCTGGAAGCCCGACCAGTACTCCAACCCGAACAACCCGCGCTCCCACTACGAGACCACCGGTCCCGAGCTCTGGGAGCAGACGGACGGCCGCATCACGCACTTCGTGGCGGGCGTCGGCACCGGCGGCACCATCTCCGGCACCGGCAACTACCTCAAGGAGGCCAGCGGCGGGAAGGTCCAGGTCATCGGCGCCGACCCGGAGGGCTCCGTCTACTCCGGCGGCTCCGGCCGCCCGTACCTCGTCGAGGGCGTCGGCGAGGACTTCTGGCCGACCGCCTACGACCGGAACGTCACGGACCGCATCGTGGCCGTCTCCGACAAGGACTCGTTCCAGATGACCCGCCGCCTCGCGAAGGAGGAGGGCCTCCTCGTCGGCGGCTCCTGCGGCATGGCCGTCGTCGCGGCCCTTGAGGTCGCCCGCGACCTCGGTCCCGAGGACGTCGTGGTCGTGCTGCTGCCGGACTCCGGCCGCGGGTACATGTCGAAGATCTTCAGCGACGAGTGGATGGCCGGCCACGGCTTCCTGGAGGACACCTCCACCGCCACCGTCGCCGACGTCCTGCGGCACAAGGAGGGCGTCATGCCCTCGCTCGTCCACATGCACCCGGACGAGACCGTCGGCCAGGCCATCGAGGTCCTGCGCGAGTACGGCGTCTCCCAGATGCCGATCGTGAAGCCCGGCGCCGGCCACCCCGACGTCATGGCCGCCGAGGTCGTCGGCTCGGTCGTCGAGCGCGAGCTCCTCGACCACCTCTTCACCAAGCAGGCCTCCCTGGAGGACCCGCTGGAGCAGCACATGAGCACGCCGCTGCCGCAGGTCGGCTCCGGCGAGCCCGTCGCGGCCCTCATGGCCGTCCTCGGCTCCTCCGACGCGGCGATCGTCCTCGTCGAGGGCAAGCCGACCGGCGTCGTCAGCCGCCAGGACCTCCTCGCCTTCCTCGCGGGCGGCGGCAAGTAGGTCCAGTCTGCCGGTGCGGGGTCCGCCTCCGGGCGGGCTTCGCACAACCGGTACGTACGCGACACGTGCGCGCAGCACCCGCTTAACACGGGTCCGGCACATTGGTGGATGTCGACGTCACGGACTTCCGGAGCGGCTCCCGGGTCTCCTCAGACGTCGCGGACGTGGAGACCGGCCCTGACCCGGGGTCCGCGTCCCTCGCGGGGACCGCCGTCGTCCCGCCCCCCTTCGCAGGGGGTGCGGCGGTCCCCGCGCTACTCCCTTCCCTTCCCTCGCCTCCACCGCTCTGCATATCCTTATGCAGGGTTTCTGGTGGCTGAATAGGTGAGGGGACGGCATGAGCGACAGCCCGGCCGGGCGGCTGCAGGCGCTGTTCGAGGGGCATCGGCTGACGCCGACCCAGCGGCGGATCGCGCACTGCATGGTGCGGCGGGCCGCCGACGTGCCGTTCCTGTCGAGCGTGGAGCTCGCCGAGCTCGCCGGGGTCAGCCAGCCGTCCGTCACGCGGTTCGCCGTCGCGCTCGGCTTCGACGGCTATCCCGCGCTCCGGAAGCACCTGCGGGAGGTCGCGCCGCCCGAGGCCGAACCCCAGGAGGCGCAGGAGAACGAGTACCAGCAGGCCGTGCTCGCCGAGATCGAGAACCTCCGGCACCTCGCCGGGCTGCTCGCCGACCCCGCGCCCGTCGAACGGGCCGGGCGGCTGCTCGCCGGCTCGCGGCCGCTGCTCGTGCTCGGGCTGCGGGCCGCCTCCTCGCAGGCGCGCGGCTTCGCCTACTTCGCCGCGAAGGTCCACCCGGACGTCCGGCTCCTCGACGAGGGCGGCTCGATGCTCACGGACCGCGTCGACGCGGCCGTACGGGCCGGGGCCACGGCGCTGCTCTGCTTCGCGCTGCCCCGGCACCCCAAGGAGGTCGTCGAGGCCCTGGAGTACGCGCGGGCGGCGGGCCTCCAGGTCGTCGCCGTCGCCGACTCGGCCTTCGCGCCCGTCGCCGCCCACAGCGACGTCCTGATCCCGGCCGCCGTCGGCACCGGGCTCGCCTTCGACACCGCCTGCGCGCCGATGATGCTCGGGCGCGTCCTCCTGGAGGCGATGGCCGACGAACTCCCCGACGCGCAGGCGCGCCTGGAGGAGTTCGACGCCAAGGCGGTGGCCCGGGGGCTGTTCGTCGAATAGGTCGAACAGGTGGAGCGAGAGAGTCTCAGAGCTCCAGTTCGGACTCGATCCGCTTCAGCTGGTGGCGGGCCATCGCCAGGTTCGCCCGTTCCTTGTCGAGGGCCAGATAGAGGAAGAGGCCGTTCATGTTGCGGCCCTTGAGCAGGCGGATCAGGTGGTAGTGCTTGCCGAGGGTGATGAGGATGTCCTCGATCTCGTCGTTCAGACCGAGGTGTTCCATCGCCTTGACCTTGGCGCGTACGACGTCGGTGTTGGCCGCCGCGGCCACGTTCAGGTCGAGCTCCTTGCCGCCGCCGATGGTGCCGAGCGCCATGCCGCTGGTGTAGTCGACGAGGGCCGCGCCGATCGCGCCGTCGATGGTGGAGGCTTCCTTGAGGGACGTCTCGGTGTTCGCCATGGTGTCGTCTTCCTTCTCGATGTGCCGGTTTCGGTGGGACGGGTGATCAGAGGCGGTTGAGGTCCAGTGCGCCGTCGACCAGCTCCCCTATCCGGGCGCTCGATCTGCGCGCCTCCAGGTGGAGCCGGCCGACGTTGATCCGGGGTTCGGCGAGCAGGGTCAGGACGGCCGCGCCGCCGGCCGCGTACGTCGCCACGTAGCCGTTCTCGCCGCGGACGAGGAGTTCGCGGAAACGGCCCTGGCCGGTGGTGTCGGTGAGCCGCTGGCCGACGCCGAGCGCCGCCGCCGTGAGGGCGGCCACGCTCTCCGCCTCGCCGTCGGCGGTGTCGTGGGCGAGGACGAGGCCGTCGGCGCTGGCGGCGAGGGCCCCGGTCAGCTGGGGCAGCCGTGCGCGGAGTCGTCTGAGTTCGCCGAGTACCTCGGTCTCTGCCGTCATGAGCTGTTTCCTTTCGGCGCGCAGGCGCAGGGCACGCCTCATCACAGGTGTGCCTCCAGGGCGTCACGGAGCCGGCGCAGCAGCGCGATGTCCGGGTCGGTCGCGCGCGCGTACTCCGGGAGTACGGGGGTGGGTACGGGCGCGGGTGCGGTCTCGGGTACGGGTGGGGTCTCGGGTGCGGACGGGGTCTCGACGAGTCCGGCCGCGGCGAGCCGCCGGACGTCGAGCAGGGTGTGGAAGGCGGGGCGGCCGAGCAGGCGGGCGAGTTCGGCCGGGGTCCGCTCACCGTCGGCGGCGGCGAGCAGGGCGCGCTGGCGGGCGCCGACGGTCTGGCCGGGGGCGGCGGGGCGCGGGACGACGGGGGCGGTGTCCACGGCGGGGTACGGCCAGACGGCGTCGAGGAGCTCGCGGCGGCGGACGGTCTCGCGCTCGACGGCCTCGGCGGAGACGGGGCGCACGGTGCCGAACCAGTGCCCGACCCCGTACCGGAAGCGGGTGGGTCCACTGGTGGGGGAGAGGGCGAAGAAGGCGGCGTCGAAGACCGCCCCGAGGTGGCAGATCTCCAGCTCGCCGTCGTGGAGGCGGCCGCTGTCGACGAGGAAGCGGCCGACGGCGCGGTGGGCGCCGGCGCGGTCGACGGCCTCGTCCCAGTTCTCGCGGGGGAGGCGTCCGCCGGTGGTGAGGAGGACGTCGACGCCGGGGGCGGCGGGGGATTCGGCGTGCACGACGCGGCCGTCGACGAGGTAGAGCGTGCCGTGGTCGCGGAGCAGGGCGCCGGTGGCCCTCTCGGCGGCGAGGCGGACCAGCATCGGGGAGACCGGCGTGGCGGGGGCGGCGGCTGTGGCGGCGGTCGGGCTCATCCGAGGACCAGCCTTTCGGCGATGTCCTGGAGGCGTATCCGGGCGAGGGCGAGGTTGCCGGTGTCGCGGTCGAGCCAGAGATGGAGGAAGACGCTGCTGTCGAAGGAGGTCTCGACGAAGCGGAGGACGTGGTAGCCGACGCGAGTGGTGACGATCAGGTCCTCGACGGGTGGCCCGAGGTCGCCCTCGCTCTTGGCGAAGGAGTCGAACTCGGCCGCGGAGCGGGCCAGTTCGGCGGTCTCGGCGGCCGTCGTCTCGTGGTCGCCGACCGGGGACTCGCCGGCCGTGCCGAGGGCGAGTCCGCTGGTCCAGTCGACCAGGGAGGCTCCCCGGGCACCCGGCAGGGTCATGGCCTCCATCAGGCACTCGTCGATTCCGGGCATGCGGACTCCCCTCCCGATGCGGCGCGCGGACGAACGGCGGTGTCCGTGACGTTACTCAACGCATTGGTGTTCGGGGGGTGTTCTGGCATTTTCCATCGGAACATGCCGACGGCTGGCGGGAATTGATCGAGCCGTACCGTTCGAAGTCGCTCACATGCGCGATTCCACGGCGCTCGCGATCTCGGACAGGTCCTTCGTGAGCGCTTTCGCGACCGCTTTCGTTCCGAAGCGGGCGAGCAGCCGGGCGGCGAAGCCGGGGGAGCGGCCGTTCGCGGGCCGGGCGGAGAAGGTCATCCGCAGGGTCGTGGCGGCCCTGCCGTCGGGGCTCCCGGCCGCGGGGGTGAGGGTGAGCTCGGAGACGTACCGCATGCCGTGCGACTCGGCGACGGTCACGTACCGGTCGGGCGGCTCGCACTCGGTCACCGTCATCTCCTCGGTGGCCTCCTTGCCGAGCATCCGCCGGGTCTCGCGCCAGCGGGTGCCGACGTCGAAGCCGCCGGGGGTGAGGACTTCGACGCGCTCGACGCCGGAGAGGACGCGGGGCATGTCCCGGAGGTCGGTGATCGCCTCCCAGACGCGTCCGGGGGAGGCGGCGACCCGGCGCTCGACGACGACGGAGGTGGTGGAGCCCGTACCCGTACTGGTCATGCCTTCATCGAAGCCGGGGCGCCCGCCTCCCGCTACCCGAACGGCGACGCCGCTGCCGAAACGGCGACGCCGCTACCCGAGGAGGGCGTCGGCCTCGGCCCCGCCCGCCTCCGCGACGATCTCGGCGAGCGTCTGCGCCCTGCGGACGGTCGAGAAGGTCACGGCCCCGTCCTCGCCGAGGGTGTAGCCGTGGACCGCGGGGCGGGGGAGCGTGTTGTACGCGTAGTGGTGGGCGAAGTAGTACGCGCCGGTGTCCGGGACGGCGACGAGGTCGCCGGGGCGCAGGAGCGGCAGCTCGCGGCCGGTGGCGAGGAGGTCGCCGGCGAAGCAGGCGGGTCCGGCCACGTCCTGGACGGTGGTCTCGCCGGCGCGGGGGCGGCCCTCTGCGTCGTACGCGAGGATCCGCAGCGGCCAGGAGTCGGGGGCGTAGACCGTGCGGGTGGCGACCTGGACGCCCGCGTGGGTGACGGCGATGGGGCGGCCGCCGGAGGTCTTCGTGTACTCCACCCGGGCGAGGATCGTGCCGTGCTTGGCGAGCAGGGAGCGGCCGAACTCGGTGACGAGGCGGTAGCGGCCGTCGAGGAGGCCGGGGACGGTGTCGGCGAGCAGCCCGGCGTACTCGGCGTAGGTGGGGGTCTCCTCGTCGGAGGCGAAGTTGACCGGGAGGCCGCCGCCGATGTCGATCGTGTCGATCTGCTGCCGGCCCGCCTTGTGGTTGATCTCCTCGGCGAGCGTGTACGTCTCCGCGACGCCCTCGGCCATCAGGGCGAGCGGGACGCCCTGGGAGCCGGTGTGGGTGTGGAGGCGGGTGAGCCAGGGGCGGTCGAGGAAGGCGCGGACGACGGTGTCGCGGGCGCCCTCGTCGCGCAGGGCGACGCCGAACTTGGAGGTGGCGGTCGCGGTCGAGAGCGCGCCGATGGAACCGGCTCCGACCTGCGGGTTCACTCTCAGGCCGAGGTGCGAGGCGGTGGGGGCGGAGGCCATGAGCGCGTCGAGCCGGTCGAGCTCCTGGAGGTTGTCGGCGTTGACGGCGATGCCGAGGGCGAGGGCCTCGCGGAGCTCGGCGGGGGTCTTGGCGGGGGAGTCGAGGACGGTGTGGGTGGGCGGGATCCCGGCGGCGCGGGCGAGGGCGAGCTCGCCGGGGCTGGCGACCTCGACGCCGAGCCCGGCCTCGTGGAGGAGGCGCAGGACGGGGACGAGCGGGGCGGCCTTGACGGCGAAGGCGTGGAGGACGGTGGCGTCGGTGACGGCGGCGAAAGCGCTGGTCAGGGCGGCGGCGGAGGCGCGGATGCCGGTGGTGTCCAGGAGCGCGACGACGGGTTCGGTGGGGGAGAGGAGTCCTTGGTCGACGGAGGCTCGGACGGCGAGATCACGACGGTAGGAGGCCATGGGGGCCATCCCATCACCCGGGGTCACCGATTCGGGTGAAGCCGCCCCTGTTGACTACAACTATTCAGCGCGTCAGGATGTGAATATCTGAACGACATTCGAGGAGGCACCCCCATGTCAGGACCCCGCCCCGTACGCGCCGCCCGTGGTACGGAACTGAGCGCCCTGGGATGGCAGCAGGAAGCCGCCCTCCGGATGCTCCAGAACAACCTCGACCCCGAGGTCGCCGAGCACCCCGACAAGCTCGTCGTCTACGGCGGCACCGGCAAGGCCGCCCGCGACTGGCGCTCCTTCGACGCCATGGTCCGCACCCTGCGCACCCTCAAGCAGGACGAGACGATGCTCGTCCAGTCCGGCCGTCCCGTCGGCGTCATGCAGACGCACGAGTGGGCCCCGCGCGTCCTCCTCGCCAACTCCAACCTGGTCGGCGACTGGGCGAACTGGGAGGAGTTCCGCCGCCTGGAGCACCTCGGCCTCACGATGTACGGCCAGATGACGGCCGGCTCCTGGATCTACATCGGCACCCAGGGCATCCTCCAGGGCACGTACGAGACCTTCGCCGCCGTCGCCGCGAAGAAGTTCAACGGCACCCTCGCGGGCACGATCACCCTCACCGCCGGCCTCGGCGGCATGGGCGGCGCCCAGCCGCTCGCCGTGACGATGAACGACGGCGTCGCCATCTGCATCGACGTCGACCCGCGCGCCATCGAGCGCCGCATCGAGCACCGCTACCTGGACGTGCGGGCCGACAACCTCGCCCACGCCCTCCAGCTCGCCGTCGAGGCCCGCGACGCCCGCCGCCCGCTCTCCATCGGCCTCCTCGGCAACGCCGCCGAGCTGCTCCCGCAGATGCTCGCCGAGGGCGCCCCGATCGACATCGTGACGGACCAGACCTCCGCCCACGACCCGCTCTCCTACCTCCCGATCGGCGTCGCCTTCGACGACATGGCCGACGCGGCGGCCAAGGACCCGGCCGGCTTCACCACGCGCTCCCGCGAGTCGATGGCGAAGCACGTCGAGGCCATGGTCGGCTTCATGGACGCGGGCGCCGAGGTCTTCGACTACGGCAACTCGATCCGCGGCGAGGCCCAGCTCGCCGGTTACGACCGGGCCTTCGCCTTCCCCGGCTTCGTCCCCGCCTACATCCGCCCGCTGTTCTGCGAGGGCAAGGGCCCGTTCCGCTGGGCCGCCCTCTCCGGCGAGGCGAGCGACATCCACAAGACGGACAAGGCGATCCTCGACCTCTTCCCGGAGAACGAGTCCCTGCACCGCTGGATCAAGATGGCCGGCGAGCGCGTCCACTTCCAGGGCCTGCCCGCCCGCATCTGCTGGCTCGGCCAGGGCGAGCGCGACAAGGCCGGCGACATGTTCAACGACATGGTCGGCAACGGCACCCTCGCCGCCCCGCTCGCGATCGGCCGCGACCACCTCGACTGCGGCTCGGTGGCCTCCCCGTACCGCGAGACCGAGGCCATGCTCGACGGCTCCGACGCCATCGCCGACTGGCCGCTGCTCAACGCCATGGTCAACGTCGCCTCCGGCGCCTCCTGGGTCTCCATCCACCACGGCGGCGGCGTCGGCATGGGCCGCTCCATCCACGCCGGCCAGGTCTCCGTCGCCGACGGCACCAAGCTCGCGGGCGAGAAGATCCGCCGCGTGCTCACCAACGACCCGGGCATGGGCGTCATCCGCCACGTCGACGCCGGCTACGACATCGCCGAGCGCGTCGCCGACGAGAAGGGCGTCCGCGTCCCGATGCGCGAGGGTGACCCGGCGTGACCTCGTCCCCCGAGGACACCACCCCGGCCGCCGCCTCCTCCGGGACGGCGGCGGCCGGGGGGCTCGCCTCCCCCTCGTTCCACGCGATGTGGCGCAGCCTCGCCCCCATCGGCCGCAACGCCGACTCCGGCGGCTACCGCCGCTACGCCTGGACCGCCGCCGACGCCGACTGCCGGCTCTGGTTCCGGATGCAGGCCGAGGCCCGCCGCATGGACGTCGAGACCGACCGCAACGGCAACCAGTGGGCCTGGCTCGGCGACCCCACCGCGGGCGACGCCGTCGTCACCGGCTCCCACCTGGACTCCGTCCCCGACGGCGGCGCCTTCGACGGCCCCCTCGGCGTCGTCTCCGCCTTCGCCGCCCTCGACGAACTCCGCAAGCGCGGCGCCTCCTTCAAGCGGCCCCTCGCCATCGTCAACTTCGGCGACGAGGAAGGCGCCCGCTTCGGCCTCGCCTGCGTCGGCTCCCGCCTCACCGCCGGACGCCTCACGAAGGAGCAGGCGTACGAGCTCCGCGACGCGGACGGCATCACCCTGCCCCAGGCCATGGAGGCGGCCGGCCACGACCCGTCGGCGATCGGCCCGGACCCCGAGCGGCTCGCCCGCGTCGGCGCGTTCGTCGAGCTGCACGTCGAGCAGGGCCGCGCCCTCGACCTCTCCGGCGACGCCGTCGGCCTCGCCTCGGCGATCTGGCCGCACGGCCGCTGGCGGTACGACTTCGCCGGCGAGGCCAACCACGCCGGCACCACCCGACTCGTCGACCGCCGCGACCCGATGCTCACCTACGCGGAGACGGTCCTCGCCGCCCGCCGCGAGGCCGAACTCGCCGGCGCCGTCGCCACCTTCGGCAAGATCGCCGTCGAGCCGAACGGCGTCAACGCGATCCCGTCGATGGTCCGCGGCTGGCTCGACGCCCGCGCCGCCGACCAGGGCTCCCTCGACCGGGTCATCGCCGGTGTCGAGGCCGCGGCCCGCGACTACGCCGACCGCCACGGCATCGACCTCGCCGTGACCCGCGAGTCCTTCACCCCCGTCGTGGACTTCTCGCACACCCTGCGCGACGAGCTCTCCCGCATCCTGGGCGACTCCGGAGCCTCCGGCCGCCCCTGGGGCACGGCCGGCAAGGTCCCCGTCCTCGGCACGGGCGCGGGACACGACGCCGGAATCCTCTCCGAGTCGATCCCGACCGCCATGCTGTTCGTACGCAACCCCACGGGCGTCTCGCACTCCCCGGCCGAATCCGCGGCCGAGGACGACTGCGTCGCCGGGGTCATCGCACTCGCCGACGTACTGGAGGGCCTGGCGTGCCGCTGACGACGTACTGGCTGGAGCACGCCTGGCTCGACACGAACGTCGAGCCGGGCGTGGTCCTCGACGTGACCGAGGGCGGCCGGATCGGCGCCGTCCGCACGGGGGCGGAGACCCCGCCCCCGGGCGCCGTCGTCCTCCGCGGCCTCACGATCCCCGGCCTCGCCAACGCCCACTCGCACGCCTTCCACCGGGCCCTGCGCGGCACCGTCCAGGTCGGCTCCGGCACCTTCTGGACCTGGCGCGAGGTGATGTACACCGTCGCTCAACGCCTCACCCCCGACTCCTACTTCGCCCTCGCCCGCGCGGTGTACGCGGAGATGGCCCTCGCCGGCATCACCTCCGTCGGCGAGTTCCACTACCTCCACCACGCCCCCGGCGGGAGCCTCTACGCCGACCCCAACGCCATGGGCGAGGCCCTGATCGCGGCGGCGCAGGAGGCGGGCATCCGGATCACCCTCCTCGACACCGCCTACCTCTCCTCCGGCTTCGGCGCCGCCCCCGACCGCCACCAGCTCCGCTTCACCGACGGCACGGCGGAGAAGTGGGCCGAGCGGGTCTCCGCCCTCAAGGAGCGCGACGGCGTCCGGATCGGCGCGGCCGTCCACTCCGTCCGCGCGGTCCCCGCCGACCAGCTGTCCACCGTCGCCCAGTGGGCCGCCGAGCGGGGCGCCCCGCTCCACGTCCACCTCTCCGAGCAGACCGCCGAGAACGACGCCTGCCTCGCCGCCCACGGCATGACCCCGACCCAGCTCCTCGCCGAGCACGGCGTCCTCGGCCCCCGCACCACCGGCGTCCACAACACCCACATGACGGACGCGGACATCGCCCTCGTCGGCTCGTCCGCCACCGGCACCTGCATGTGCCCGACGACCGAACGCGACCTCGCCGACGGCATCGGCCCCGCCGTCGCCCTCCAGCGCGCCGGCTCCCCCCTCTCGCTCGGCAGCGACAGCCACGCCGTCATCGACCTCCTCGAAGAGGCGCGCGCCATGGAGCTGAACGAGCGCCTGCGCACCCGCACCCGAGGCCACTGGACCGCCGCCGCGCTGCTCCGCGCGGCCACGGCCGACGGTCACGCGGCGCTCGGCTGGGCCGACGCGGGCACCCTGGAGGCCGGGGCGCTCGCCGACTTCACGACGATCGCCCTCGACACGGTCAGGACAGCGGGACCGGTGCCGCGTCTGGCAGCCGAGACGGCGGTATTCGCAGCGTCGGCCGCGGACGTCCGGCACACGGTCGTGGGTGGCCGGCACGTCGTACGGGACGGGGTCCACCGCTCCGTACCGGACGCCGGACAGGCCCTGCAGGACTCGATCGCCGCCCTGCGCGGCTGAAGCGGCTGAAGGAGACACCCCTCATGAACACCGGCCCCGCGACGACGAACAGCACCGCCGCGACCTCCGGCCCCACGAGCGCGAACAGCGCCGTGGCGACCACCGCCACGACGGCCACGGCCATCGTCAACATCGCCGGCCTCGTCACCAACGACCCCTCCCTCGGTGATGGTTCGCCTCTCGGACTGATCCAGGACGCGGCCGTCGTCATCGACGGCGACCGTGTCGTCTGGGTCGGTGAATCCAGCAAAGCACCCGCCACTGACAACCGGGTCGACGCCGCCGGACGGGCCGTGATCCCCGGCTTCGTCGACTCCCACTCGCACCTGGTCTTCGCGGGCGACCGCACCGCCGAGTTCAACGCCCGCATGTCGGGACAGCCCTACAAGGCCGGCGGCATCCGCACCACCGTCGCCGCCACCCGGGCCGCCACCGACGAGGCCCTCTCCGCCAACGTGGCCCGCTACATGGCGGAGGCCCTCGCCCAGGGCACCACCACCTTCGAGACCAAGTCCGGCTACGGCCTCACCGTCGAGGACGAGGCCCGCGCCCTGCGGATCGCCGCCGAGCACACCGACGAGGTCACCTACCTCGGCGCCCACATCGTCTCCCCGGACTACGCCGACGACCCGGCCGCGTACGTGGAGCTGGTCACCGGCGAGATGCTCGACGCCTGCGCCCCGTACGCCCGTTGGGTCGACGTCTTCTGCGAGAAGGGCGCCTTCGACGGCGACCAGGCCCGCGCGATCCTCACCGCCGGCAAGGCGAAGGGCCTGCACCCCCGCGTCCACGCCAACCAGCTGACGTACGGCCCCGGCGTCCAGCTCGCCGTCGAGCTCGACGCGGCCAGCGCCGACCACTGCACCCACCTCACGGACGCGGACGTCGACGCCCTCGCCTCCGGCAGCACGGTCGCCACCCTCCTCCCCGGCGCCGAGTTCTCCACCCGCGCCCAGTGGCCGAACGCCCGCCGCCTCCTCGGCGCGGGCGTGACCGTGGCCCTGTCCACGGACTGCAACCCGGGCTCGTCCTTCACCTCCTCCGTCCCCTTCTGCATCGCCCTCGCGGTACGGGACATGGGCATGACCCCCGACGAGGCCGTCTGGTCCGCCACGGCGGGCGGCGCCGCCGCCCTGCGCCGTACCGACGTCGGCCGCGTCGCCCCCGGCGCCCGTGCCGACCTCACCGTCCTGAACGCCCCCTCCCACGTCCACCTGGCCTACCGCCCGGGCGTCCCGCTCGTGGCGGAGGTCTGGCGCGCGGGCACCCGGGTCGCGTAAGCACGGGAAAGAGGGAAGGGCCGGTACGTCCCCGGGGACGTACCGGCCCTTCTTCATGAGCGGGCGTCAGAAGGTCAGGGTCCAGCCGATGATCGACCCCGCTCCGTCCGCCGCCGTGTCGGTGGCGCGCAGCTTCCACGTGCCCCGCGTCGGCGACGCGCTCGCGTCGACCGTGTACGTCTCGTGGATCTCGGTGCCGCTGTCCTTCGGTGCCGCGGCCCGCAGCAGGTAGGCCCGGCCGTCCGGGGCGACGAGCTCCAGCTTCAGGTCACCGCGCCACACGTGGTGGACGTCGACGACGACCTTGGTGTTCACGGGGGCGTTGCCGCCGAGCTTGCTGCCGACGACCACCGGGGACTCGGCGGAGCCGAGGTCGGCGATCGGCCGCTCGGTCCAGTCGGCGAACCAGGGGAAGTGCAGGGTCCAGCCGACGATGTGGCCGCTGGAGCCGGCCGACTTGTCGTTGACGCGGAGCTTCCAGATGCCCTTGGCCTGGTGGGCGCTGGCGTCGACCTCGTACGTCTTGTAGATCTCGCCGACGTTGTCGCCGGCGGAGGCGCGGCGCAGCGGCGTGGTGGCGCCGTCCGGGTAGACGAGGTCGATGTCGAGGTCACCGGTCCACGCGTGGCTGACGTCGATCTCCACCAGGAGGCGGGCCGGGGCGAGACGGTCACGGGTGACCTCGATCGACGACTCGGCGATGCCGGGGTCCGGGATCGGGACCGTGGTCCAGTTGTCCCAGTTGGGGAGCGCCGGGTCGGGCAGCGGGGCGACGGTCCCGCCGTTCACGGCCGCGTTGACGTCGATGCGGGGGGTCGTGGCGCCGGTGTACGTGATCGGGGACCCGGTCGACTTCAGCAGGGTCTCCAGCTCCGCGATCGTCTTGGCCGGGTAGGTCTGGCGGAGGACGGCGAGGGCGCCGGCGACGTGCGGGGCGGCCATCGAGGTGCCGTTCTTGCTGCCGTACGCGCCTCCGGGCAGCGAGGAGACGATGCTCGTGCCGGGCGCGAGGAGGTCGAGGAGCGTGCCCCGGTTGGAGAAGGAGGACAGCTGGTCGTCGTCGGTGGTGGAGCCGACGGTGATCGCGGAGGCCACGCAGCCGGGGGCGGCGACGGCGTCGGTGAAGCCGCTGTTCCCGGCGGCGACGACGGTGGCGACGCCGTCGGTGAGCAGGCTGTCGATGATCGGCTTGCGCGGGTCGGTGGCGCAGGCGGCGGTGTAACGACCGGCTCCGAGGCTCATGTTGGCGGCGACGATGTTCGTGCCGGCCCGCTTCAGGGCCTGGACCTTCTCCAGGGCCTTGATCTGGGAGCTGGTGAAGCTGAGGACGCAGGGGGCGTTCCCGGCGCCGCAGTACTCCTCGTCGTCGACCTTCGAGAAGACCTGGAGGGCGACGATGTTCGCGCCGGGGGCGACGCCCCGGGCGGGCGCTCCGGTGATCCCGGTGCCGTTTCCGGCGACGATGCCGGCGACGTGGGTGCCGTGCGAGCAGGCGGTGCCGAGGGTGGCGCAGGGTCCGGCGTCGGCGTCGGCGCTGCCGGTGCCCTCCTGGACGTTGGCGCCGTTGGGGCAGAGGCTGGTGGCGCTGTAGGTCTCGTCGTTGACGGAGAAGCAGGCCTCGGTGGTGACGCGGTTGCCGAGGAAGGGGTGGTGGGTCGCGACGCCGGTGTCGAGGACGGCGACGGCGGTCCCGGCCCCGGTCTTCCCGGCGGCGGTGGTCTTGTCGCTGCCGATCTTGACGGTCGACTCGTTCAGGCTGGGCGGCGAGGGGACGTCCTCGACGACCTGGACGACGCCGGCCTTGGCGTTGAGTTCCTGGAGTCCCGCGGTGTTCACGCGGAGGGTGACCATCGGGAGCGTGTCGTACGAGACGACGGTGGCGCCCGCGTCGTCGGCGGAGGCGAGGTCGGTGCGGGCCTGCGTCACCACGTTGACGCGTACGGTTCCGTCGGCGGCGGCCTGGTCGAACAGGGCCGAGGAGACCGGTCCGTCGGCGGTCGGCGTGAGGTCGTCGGCGAGGGCGCTGTGGGCGGGTGTCGCGGCGAGGAGCAGGGCTGCCGCGGCAGCGAGGGCCGCTCTCCATGCGGGACTTTTCATGACATGTCTCCAAGGTGGGCAAAAGAATGGGGGCGGTTGGCGGCATGTCGGTCATGCGGTTCGCCTTCCGCCCCCGGATTCCTTACAGCGGGGGTGTGGTGCCGTGGGTGCGATCAGGTCGCGTTGGCGCCGTTCTTCGCGCGGCCGACGACGGCCACGAAGCCGAAGTAGACGTTCGCGATCTTGCGGCAGGCACCGGTGAGCCAGTACTTCGGGCAGGTCTTGTTGTAGAGCAGGTTCCAGAACTCGGCGTCGGCCTGCCAGCCCTTGTACTTGTCCAGGTAGTAGCGGTAGCCCTTCCAGGCGTTGCCGATCGTGCCGTAGCCGTAGTCGTGCGAGTCACAGGCCGCGCGGAAGTCGTAGCCGGCCGGCTTGTCGGGCGAGGTGGTGCAGTGGTCGTAGTAGATGCCGCGGACCCAGGTACCGGTGGGCGTCTGCGTCCAGAAGGGGTTGCGCCAGCCGTAGTGGGCGACCTTCGTCGAGCAGCCGGAGTACGAGTAGCGCATCCAGGTGTAGGCGGTGGAGCAGTAGCTCGGGTACGCGTACGGGTCGTTGATCTCGGAGCCGGTGAAGTCCTCGGCCGCCGGGGCGACGCCCTCGGGCTGGTTCTGGCTCGGCGATCCGGTGGCCGGGCTGCCGGGCACCGGGACCGTGCCGGTGGTCTCGGTCGCGCTCGGCGCGACCGCCTCGCCGGCGTAGGACAGCTCCCAGCGGGCGCCGTCGTCGGAGGTGAGGGAGGTGACGCGGTCGATGCCGTCGTACGTGTAGGTGTTGAGGTCCGCGCCGGCGGCCGGGTTGGTGACCTTCTTCAGGAGGCCCGCGCTGTCGTACGAGTACCGGGCGAGGGTCTCGACGGTCGCGCCGGAGGTGACGCTGATGTCCTTGACCTGGCCGGCCACGTCGCCGAGGGTGCTGCCGGCGGCGGTGGTGGCGGTCGCGTAGGTGACCTTCACCGTCTGGGCGGCGGCCTCGCCGCGGGCGGGCTCGTTGATCTGCTTGACGCGGCCCGTGGTGTCGTAGGAGACCGTGCTCATCTTGGTCGCCGTGGAACCGACGCCGCTCACACGCCAGTTGTCGGCGCCGGTGCCGATCTGCTTCCAGGTGACCTTCGGCTTGAGGTCGGCGGCGGCGTACGAGGCACCGGCCGCGGTGACCGGGGTGTCGTCGCCGGTGGGGGCCACGGTGAGGTCGACGTTCTGCGTCTCGGTGGCCGACGTGGTCATCTGGCCGAGGAGGTCGTCCCAGACGCTGTTCACGACGATCGTGGAACCGTCGGCGGCGGTGTACGTGGTGGTGCTGCCGCCGTCGGGGCGGGCGAGGGTGTCGGTCAGGTTGTACCGGACCGAGTCGTTGAGGTCGAGGTCCTTGGTGGTGATGAAGCCGGACCCCTGCGACAGCTGGCGGTTGAGCTGACCGCCCAGGAACTGGGCCTGCCAGCTCGGGCCGAAGACGCCGAGGTCGCTGCGGGCGGCCGGCGCGTCCAGGGCCTGCGCCACCCCGGCGCCGGCGCCGGAGACGATGTGGGTACGGCCCATGAGGCTGATCGGGACGTCGTTCTCGGTGAGCTGGTACTGGTCGTCGTCCGACTGGTACGTGCCCGGGCCGACCTCGCTGATGACCCCGGTGGACTGCGGCTGGGCCGGCGGTTCCTCCGTGGCCGAGGCCGTGGGGGCCTGGGGAAGCAGGAGCGCCAGGGACACGGCGGCGACTACAGGGACAACACTTCTTCGCACGGTTTCTCTCCCGTCTGGACCGATCCGTTGTGATCGATGGGCCGGACTTTATGGACGCCGTGACAAGCCCTGCAATGCCCTCGATGACCACTCAAGGGCCCCTAGTCGCAAGGGTGTTACCCCCGTAGGGGGGTGAGCTGAGTACCCGTACTCATGTGGCCGCCGGAGGCCGCGGAACAGGATGTGACCATGAGAATCCACCGCATCACCACAGCCCTCGCCGCCGCCGGCCTCGCCTCTCTCGCCCTGGTCGGCTGCGGCAGCCAGACCGCCGGTACGGGCACGACGCCGGGCTCCGCGGGAGGCACCGTCCGCCCGGTCGGCGCCACGGCGACCCCGAGCGCCACGGCCTCCGCGGCCGCGTCCGCCGGGCAGGACGCCTCCGTCAAGCGCTTCACCAAGGTCGTCCGCGCGATCAACAACGAGTGCCGGGTGACCCCGTCCGGCCGCCCGTCGGAGTTCCCCGAGTCCGACGCGGAGCCCGTGGACGGCGGATACGGCCCCGACAACCCGCCGCCCACCCGGGACGGCATCGGCCCCGATCCGCAGTCCTCCGAGGGCCCGCCCCGGTACGACACCACTCCGCTCGAACCCCGCGACTACACGGAGGTCCCGCTCGACGCCGAGATCCGGTGCATCACCGGCAAGCACGCGGACCGCATCCGGGCGGGCGTCGGCGGCAAGGGTGCCGCCGACGCGGAGGCGCTGCGCGCCGCGCTCCTGAAGCTGGACTACCCGGCCACCCGTATCCACGCCATGCCCGCCCGGGGCGGCGCCCCCGTCGTCCGGGTGGACCTGCGGATCGACTCCCAGGCCGCCCTGGAGATCGTCGGCCTCCGCGACGGGCTGGTGATCGAGCCCTTCGGGGCGGTGGCCGACCCGGACCTGAGGATCACGGAGGTCAAGCGCGGCTGAGGGGTGTCCCGGGAGGCGGTCACTCCTCGACGGTGAGTCCCCGGCGCAGCCGGGCCAGGGTGCGGGAGAGCAGCCGGGAGACGTGCATCTGGGAGATGCCGAGCTCGGTGCCGATCTCGGACTGGGTCATCCCGGAGACGAAGCGGAGGGAGAGGATGAGCCGGTCGCGGGCGGGCAGGGAGGCGATCATCGGCTTGAGGGAGGCGATGTACTCGATCCCCGAGAGGCCGTGGTCCTCGTAGCCGATCCGGTCGGCGAGGGCCCGCTCGCCGCTGCCGGAGTCGTCCTCCTCGGTCGTGGCGTCGAGCGAGGAGGCGGTGTACGCGTTGCCCGCGGCCATGCCCTCGACCACCTCGTCCGCGGAGATCCCGAGCTCCTCCGCGAGTTCGGCGACGGTCGGGGCGCGGTCGAGGCGCTGGGTCAGCGTGTCACCGGCCTTGGCCAGGTCGATCCGCAGCTCCTGGAGCCTGCGGGGCACGTGCACGGACCAGGAGGTGTCCCGGAAGAACCGCTTGATCTCGCCGATGATCGTCGGCATCGCGAAGGTGGGGAACTCGACCCCGCGGGACAGCTCGAAGCGGTCGATGGACTTGATGAGCCCGATCGTGCCGACCTGGACGATGTCCTCCATCGGCTCGCTGCGGGTGCGGAACCGGGCGGCGGCGAACTTCACCAGGGCCAGGTTGAGTTCGACGAGGGTGTTGCGGACGTAGGCGTGTTCGGGGGTGCCTTCCTCCAGTACGGCGAGGCGGGCGAAGAGCTCCTTGGAGAGCGCCCGCGCGTCGACGGGGCCGTCGAGGTCGTCGAGGCCGGGACGGCCCGCGGGGCCGTGGGCGGTCGCGTCGGGTGCCGCCGTCGCCGGGAGGGGCAGGGTCGTCGACGGCGCGTGGGGGGTGTGCGGGGCGTCGAGCCGGGGTGACATGGATCGTCTCCTTCGTGGTGCTTCCGCTGCGGTGTGCGGCGCCTCCGTGGCCGGTCGTGTCGGACGCGCTGTGGGGGGTCCAGCGCGGTGCTTCCTTCTAGCCCTACCTGGTCGACGGCGATGGTTGCAAGTACCAATAATCCGGTTTGGTGCGGTTTGTGGGGGAGGGCATGTGCGCCGGGGCGGGCCCCGCTTGTAGGGTTCGGGACGCGTCAGTCGGCATCCGCGTGAGCGAGGAGAGGCACGTCCATGGACCGCGAGCACATCGGCAGCGGGCAGCCCGCGCGGCTGCGGGTCGAGGCCAGGGCCCTGGACGGGGCGAGCGAACTCCTCGTACCGGCGGGTGAACTCGACCACCACACCGCGGAGCTCCTGCGGACGCCCCTGGAGGCCGCGCTCGACGCGGGCCGCTCGCGCCTCGTCGTCGACTGCTCGGCGCTCGACTTCTGCGACTCGACCGGACTCAACGTGCTGCTCGGCGCCCGGCTGCGGGCCGACGCGGCGGGCGGCGGGGTCCATCTCGTGGGGATGCGGCCCGCGGTCGCCCGGGTCTTCCGGATCACCGGCGCGGACGCCGTCTTCACGCTGCACGACACGCTCGGCACGGCGCTTCCCCCCGGCTGACGGGGGCGTGTCCGGCCGGACGCCCCCTCCCGCGCAGGGACGCGCTCCGCACGCCCCACCCCATAGGACCCGCGGGTCCGTTCCCTCTGTCTCGTCGATCGGTGAGGTGAAGCGCTGATGGACCACCCTTCCGACGTCCGTACGCTCGCTCTCTGCGAGACCAGCGGCACCGTCCCGCTCGCCCGCGACTTCACGCGCTCGGCGCTCCACGAGTGGGGCTGGCTCCCGGCCGCCACCGCCGACCGCAGGGCCGCCGCCGAGGACGTCCTGCTCGTCGTCTCCGAACTCGTCACCAACGCCTGCCTGCACGCCGAGGGGCCCGAGCGTCTGAGAGTCGTACGGGGAGGCCGGGTCGTCCGTCTCGAAGTCACCGACCGGGGGGCGGGCCAGCCCGCGCCCCGCGCCCCGCACCGGGCCGGACGGCCCGGCGGGCACGGCATGTTCATCGTGCAGCGGCTCTGTCTCGACTGGGGAATCGACCGGGTCCCAGGTGCCCCCGGCAAGACGGTCTGGGCCGAACTGGCCGCTCCCGTATAGGACTTTCACAACTTCACCTGCTCCACCGGCTTCCCTCCTCGGGGCCCCCGGCGTACCTTGACGGCCAATCTGAAAGACCGTCAGTTATGTTGCGGTGAGGGGTGTTCGGGGTGTCCAAGGTGACGAACCGGGGGAGAACGACCGCCGGCCTCGCGGCCGCGGTCGCGGTGGCGGGCGCGACCGTGCTGATCGGGGCGCCGGGGGCGCAGGCGACCGTGGTCGACGTGAGCTACGGCTGCGAGACGAAGATCGGGCCCAACAGCGCCGTCTCGCCCGTCGACATCAAGGCCGTCAAGAGCGGCAGCGGCTACACGATCACGATGTCCTTCGAGAAGGGCGTCTCGGGCAGCCCGATCGAGCTGGGCAAGGGCATGATGACCCCGCGCGCCGAACTCGTCCTCGGCGGGGACGACTCGGGCAGGCTCAAGGTCAAGGGCGTGCCGAACAGCGCCGTCGTCCCGAAGGACACCCCGATCAAGATCGGGACCCTGACCGGCACCTACACGCCGAAGAAGAACGGCAAGGTCACCTTCACGGCCGGTGTCCTCACCGTCAACGCCCTCGGCATGGACGCGGCCGTCTGCACCCCGAAGAACAACCCCAAGCCCTCGCTCGAACTCGACGTGACGGGGGTCGCCGGCGGCGGCTCGGGGAGCGGCTCGGGCTCAGGCAGCGGCTCCGGCTCCGGCAGCGGTTCCGGCTCGGGCTCCGGCTCGGGCTCCGGCTCCGGCAGCGAACTGCCCAAGACCGGCCCGCTGGACTCCGCCATGGCCCTCGGGACCCTCGGCGGCACCGTCCTGCTGACCGGCGCCGCCGGAGTCCTCTGGCTCACGCGGCGCACGGCACGCTGATGCGCGGCGCTGCGACCCGCTCGGGGCTCGTCGCCGCCGCGGCCGCCCTCCTGGGCGCGGTCGCGGCGGCGCCCCCCGCCGCCCCGGCGTGGACGGCCGAGCCCGTCGCCGGACGGCCGTACGCCTACCTGGAGGGCCCCGCCGGGAGCGTCCTCCAGGACACGCTGTCCCTGACCAACCCGGGCGCGTCCCCGCTCACCGTCCGGCTCACCGGCCACGGCACCCCGGTGGCCTTCGCCGCGCGGACCGTGACCGTGCCCGCCAGGACCCGCGCGGACGTGCCCTTCGCCGTGACCGTCACCGCGGACACCCCGCCCGGCGACCACGAGGGCACCGTCCGCGCGGTGGCCGGCGGCCGCGAGGTGAGCGTCGCGCTGCGCCTGCGGGTCAGCGGCCCGCGCCTGGCCGCGCTCACCGTCGAGGACGTGAGTGTCGACCGGTTCGCGAGGACCCTCCGCTACACCCTGGTCAACCGCGGCAGCACCGTCCTCGAGTCGCCGACCCTCACGGTCCGCGCCGAGGGCCTCCTCGGCACGGTCCTCGACCGGCCGGAACGCGCCCTGCCGGTCACCCTGCGCCCCGGCGAGCGCGCGACCCGCACCGAACCCTGGTCCGACCCGCCCGCCCTCGACTCCGTCACCGTCCTCCTGACCGCCGCCGCCCCCGGCGCCACCCCCGCCACCGCCCGCGCCGAGGCCGTCTTCGCCTCGGGCCCGGCGCTCGCGGGCACGGCCGGGGTGCTCCTCGCGGCGGCCGGGAGCGGGGTGTACGGGGTACGGGCGCGGCGCGGCAGGGCCCGTACCCGGCGAGCGTCGGCGGGAACGAGACCATGAGGTGGCCGAAACCATGAGGTGGACACGGACGGCCGCGGCCCTGATCGCGGCCCTCGCCCTCGCCCTGCTGCCCGCCGCCCCCGTGACGGCGGCACCCGGACCCGTGGTCGAGCTGTCCGCGACCGAGGGCGGCAAGGGCGGCACGCTCACCGTCAGCGGCAGCGGCTGGAAGCCCGGCGCGCTCCTGATGCTCCTGGTCTGCGGCCAGGCGACCCCCGAGGCCGGCGTCATCGGCGGCACCAACTCCTGCGCCAACGGCGACGGACGGGCCGCCACGGTCGACTCCCGGGGCGGCTTCAGCGCCAAGCTCCCGGTCTCCGAACCGCCCAAGCCCTGCCCGTGCGTGGTGCACGTCGCCGGGCTCACCGGGCAGCAGGACGCCGTCGACAAGGCGTTCGCGGTCGCCGGGCACCCCACCGCCCCCCTCCCCGAGGTCTCGGGCAACGGCCGCCTCGCCGTCCTCGCCGCCGTCCGGCTCGACGGCTCCAGCGGCCTCCTCGTCTGGTTCGGCGCGCCCCCGCGCCGGGAGATCGTCTTCACCGTCGGCAACCTCGGCTCGGCGCCCGTCAAGGACCCCGTCTTCGAGGTCGGCACGAGCCACGGGGTCTTCGCGCCGCAGTACGAGGAACGCCAGTGGACCGGCACGATCGCCCCCGGCAAGAAGGCGCTCGTCCGGCTCCCCGCCGAACTCTCCGCGGGCGCCCACGGCGACTACCAGGTCTCCGTCCGCTACGCGGGCAAGGTCCTGGTCGAGCAGCCGTGGGGGGTCGGCAGGCCCTGGGGCGTGACCTTCTTCTGGGTGCTGCTCGCGGTGGTCGTCCCGGCCGCCCTGTTCCGCGTCGGGATGGCGGTCGTGGACCGGGTCAGGCCCGCGACCGGCGGCCGCGCCCGTACGCGCGGCCGGTCCCGCCCCCGCAGCCGTACCCGTACCCGTACCCGTACGCGTCCCTCCGCGACCGCCGCTCCCGCCGCCGCCCCGGCGGCCCACGGGACCCCGGCGGACCCGGACGGCGAACCGACCACGGTCCTGCCGTGGTTCAGCCCTGACTCCGCACCGTCAGCGCCAGAGAGCAGCAGCCCGACGACGAAAGGACAGGCGTGAGTACGCAACGGAGGATGAGCGCGGCCGGCGTCGCGCTGATGCTCGGCGGCGCGGGAATCCTGTATGCCGCCGGCCCCGCGCAGGCCGCCGAGGTCTCGTACAAGACGGAGTGCGTCCCGCCGCCGATCTCCGGCCTTCCGCCCATCCAGGGCACGACGAAGGTGCTGATCACGGCACCGGCGGAGGCGAAGGTCGGCGACGAGGTCGAGATCGTCTGGAAGACGGTCCAGGGCGCGTCGAAGAACCCCGACGTGCTCGACCTCCAGGCGGACACGGTGAAGCCGACCGGCGTCGTGACGCTGGGCGGCGTGGCGTCCGGCACGCTCGCCGTGGAGGGACCGCGGAAGAACCCGCCGGTCCCGAAGAACAGCCCGATGCCGCTGTCGGAGATGCGGGCCAAGCTGAAGCTGGACAAGGCGGGCGACGTCACGCTGGCCCCCGGCGCGTACAACATCAACGTCTCCAAGCCGATCTCGACGGACACCAAGTGCACGCCGAAGGAGACCGTCCCGGTCGCCGCGACGATCAAGGTCACGGACGGCACGGGCTCGACCTCGGGCGGCACGACGACGACGTCCGGCGGTACGAGTACGACGACCTCGGGCGGTACGAGCACGACGACGACGTCCGGTGGATCGTCCGGCAGCAGCGGTAGCAGCACCACCACCACCACGTCCGGCGGTTCGTCCGGCAGCAGCGGCAGCACCACCGGCAGCAGCACCACCACGACCTCCGGCGGCTCGGCGAGCACGACCACGACCTCCGGCGGTACCGCGACCGCCACCGGCAGCACGGGCGGCTCCGCGAGCACCGCGTCCGGCGGCTCGGCGACCAGCGCCTCCGGCGGGGAGACCTCCGGCGGCACCACCGGTGGCGGCGGAGGGCAGACCGACTTCCCCGGCAAGCAGGTGGTCGTGAACTACGGCTGCACCACCGGCGGCCCGAAGAACATCGACTCCAAGGTGACGATCAACGCCAAGAAGAACGGCGGCGCCTACGAGCTCACCGTGAAGACCGGCAAGGGCGTCATGCCCAGCCCGGCCCCCCTGGAGAAGGGCGCCCTCACGCCCTCGATGGAGATCAGGATCGGCGGGGCCGAGAAGGGCACCGTCACGGTCACCGGGAAGCCCAACCCCACCGCCCTCAAGCTGGGCGACATGGTGAGCCTGGAGGACATGACGGGGACGTACCGTCCCGGCGCGACCGGAAAGGCGACGCTCACCCCCGGCACGCTGACCATCACGGTCAGCCTCGGCGGGCAGCAGCTCAAGGTCCCCTGCACGGTCAAGGGCACGGCCCCGGTCTCCCTGACGCTCGACACGAGCAAGCAGGCGGGCGGCACGACCGGCGGTTCGACCACCACGGCCGGCTCCACGACCACCACCTCCGGCGGCGGCAGCACCACCGGCTCCGGCGGTTCCTCCGACTCCGGCGGGAACCTCGCCGAGACCGGAAGCTCCGGCAGTGACGGCGCCCTGCGCGCCCTCGCGCTCGTCGCGGGCACGATCATCCTGATCGGCGGCGCGGTGTTCACCTTCACCCCGTGGGCGCGCCTGCGGCGGTAGCTCGTCAAGCATCAGGGGATACGGCGAAGGCCGCCGCACCGGAGAGGTGCGGCGGCCTTCGGCCGTACAAAGGGGTGCGTCAGTGAACGCTGCCCATGAGCGACTGGACCTTCTTGCGGTACATGAAGACCGCGAAGCCGGCGAGGACCGCCAGACTCGCTTCCATCGCGATGATCCCTGTGCCGTTGAGGTCGACACCGGCGAGGGAGAGCAGACCGGTCGTGCAGTCACCGGCGGTGACGGCGAGGAACCAGACGCCCATCATCTGGGAGGCGTACTTCTGCGGCGCCATCTTCGTGGTGACCGAGAGGCCGACCGGGGAGAGGCACAGCTCACCGATGGTCTGGATCATGTAGATCGAGACGAGCCACATCGGGGAGACCTTGGTGCCGTCGCCGGCCATGTTCATCGGGACGATGAAGACGAAGAAGGACGCGCCGACGAGGACCAGACCCATCGCGAACTTCACGATGGTGTTCGGCTCCTGGTTCTTGCGGGCGAGCCACAGCCACAGCCACGCGAAGACCGGCGCGAGCGCCATCACGAAGAGCGGGTTCAGCGACTGGTACCAGGTGGCCGGGAAGCCGAAGCCGAAGACGGTGTCCGCGGTCTTGCC
Organism: Streptomyces sp. NPDC056144; assembly: GCF_042264145.1. Taxonomy (NCBI): domain Bacteria; kingdom Bacillati; phylum Actinomycetota; class Actinomycetes; order Kitasatosporales; family Streptomycetaceae; genus Streptomyces; species Streptomyces sp. NPDC056144. The sequence continues at coordinate 238,924 of NZ_JBHJVF010000008.1, forward strand.
GTCGGCGAAGAGCGACAGGGTCGAGCCGCCCTGGTCGTAGATCATCCAGAAGACGGCGGCGGCGACGAAGAACCAGATGTAGCCGGTCATCTTCGACTGCTCGGTCTTGTCGAGGTCCTTGTCGCGCTTGATGCGGACGAGGACGGCGACCGGGATGATCAGACCCGCGAGGGTGATCGGGACGAGAGCCCAGTTCAGGGTGTACATGCCCAGGGCCACGACGACGCCGTAGAAGGCGGCGGCGAGGACGGCGACCAGGGCGACCTTGACCAGGACGCTCTTGCGCTCGGCCGGGGAGAGCGGGTTCGGGACGACGTTGCTCTTCGGGCTGAGGTTCTTGGTGCCGAGGAGGAACTGGACGAGACCGAGGCCCATGCCGACCGCGGCGAGCGCGAAGCCGAGGTGCCAGTTGACCTTCTCGCCGACGGTGCCGACGACGAAGGGCGCGACGAAGGCACCGAGGTTGATGCCGATGTAGAAGAGCGTGAAGCCACCGTCACGGCGCGGGTCGTCCGGGCCGTCGTAGAGGTGGCCGACCATCGTGGAGATGTTGGCCTTGAGCAGACCGGAGCCGGCCGCGACGAGCGCGAGACCGACGAAGAACATCGCCTGGCCGGGTATCGCGAGCGAGAAGTGACCCGCCATGATCACGAAACCGGCGATGGCGACGGTCTTGCGGGCGCCCCAGACGCGGTCACCGAACCAGCCGCCGGGCATGGCCATCAGGTAGACCATCGACACGTACACGGAGTAGATCGCCGTGGCCGTGGCCGCGGTCATCGCGAGGCCGCCGCCCTGGGTGCCGGTGGCCGCGTCCGCGCCGCCGGAGACCAGGTAGAGCACCAGAAGGGCCCGCATGCCGTAGTAGGAGAAACGCTCCCACATCTCGGTCATGAAGAGGGTGGCCAGACCACGGGGGTGGCCGAAGAACGTCTTCTCGGAACCAGGGGTTCCGCTCGAAGTCGTCGTCAGGCTGGACGCCATGTCGATCCTTGTTCTGTCGGGACGCTCGCTTGGTGAGCGTGATGCGCCCGGTGGGGGGTGGCCGGCACCGGTGGAGCTGTCGGACTCCACCGGGATCCACGCCCCGGGAATCGCGTCTTCGCGTCCCGGGACCCGGCCCACAGGTCGTTCACCGTCTTCGAGGTTCGGCTATGCCGGCCTCCCGCAGAAAGAGGACCTTGGCGCACGAAGCAGGCCAAAGGTCCCCGATTACCGCTACAGACGTCTCGACACCATACGACACGACAGTGCCGGATATGGAAGGACTTGAGAGATGGATCACAGGTAACAACGCAACCACGGAAGGGCATTCGAAGGTCATGAACAGGATGCCCACAAGATCCCCAGGGTTCGCCCGGGCCGGACGCGGGCCGGACGCGGGCCGGACGCGGGCCGGACGCGGGCGCCGGGGAACCCGCCCCGCCCCGGTACCCGTGCGGACTACCATCACCCCATGACCCGTGTACTGCTCGCCGAGGACGACGCATCCATCTCGGAGCCGCTGGCCCGCGCCCTGCGGAGAGAGGGGTACGAGGTCGAGGTCCGCGAGGACGGCCCCACCGCCCTCGACGCCGGCCTCCAGGGCGGCGTGGACCTGGTCGTCCTCGACCTGGGCCTGCCCGGCATGGACGGCCTCGAAGTCGCCCGGCGGCTGCGCGCCGAAGGTCACACGGTCCCGATCCTGGTGCTGACCGCCCGCGCCGACGAGGTCGACACGGTCGTCGGGCTCGACGCCGGCGCCGACGACTACGTCACCAAGCCCTTCCGGCTCGCCGAACTCCTCGCCCGCGTCCGGGCCCTCCTCCGGCGCGGCTCCACCGAGCCGGTCGCCGCCCCCTCCACCCACGGCGTGCGGATCGACGTCGAGTCGCACCGCGCGTGGATGGGCGACGAGGAGCTCCAGCTCACGGCGAAGGAGTTCGACCTCCTCCGGGTCCTCGTCCGGGACGCCGGCCGGGTCGTCACCCGCGACCAGCTGATGCGCGAGGTCTGGGACACCACCTGGTGGTCTTCGACCAAGACCCTCGACATGCACATCTCCTGGCTCCGCAAGAAGCTCGGGGACGACGCCGCCAACCCCCGCTACATCGCCACCGTGCGGGGAGTCGGCTTCCGCTTCGAGAAGAGCTGAGTCCTCTCACGCCATGCGCCGCCGCCTGATCAACTCCACGCTCGCCGTGGTGCTCGTCGTCATCGCCGTCTTCGGCGTCTCCCTCGTCATCGTGGAGACCCGCACGATCTCCAGCAGCGCCCAGGAGAGCGTGGACTCGGAGGCGCTGCGGATCGTCTCCATCGTCGACAGCCGCCTCATCGGCGGGGAACCGGTCAACCCGGACATCCTCGCCGAGCAGAGCGGCGCCAAGCGGTACGCGCAGATCCGCATCCCCGGCCGCGAACCCATCGAGATCGGCACCCGTCCCACCGGCTCCGTCATCCGGGGCCTCGCCGAGGGCGAGCGCGGCGAGACGGTGATCGTCGAGGAGTCCCGGTCCACGGTCACCGCCGAGGTCGGCCGCACCCTCCTGATCATCGGCGCCGTGGCGCTCCTCGCCGTCGTCGCCGCCGTGCTCCTCGCCGTACGCCAGGCGGACAAGCTGGCCTCGCCGCTGACCGACCTCGCGGAGACCGCCGAACGGCTCGGCTCCGGCGACCCGAGGCCACGGCACAAGCGGTACGGGGTCCCCGAGCTCGACCGGGTCGCGGACGTCCTCGACGCCTCCGCCGAGCGCATCGGCCGGATGCTCACCGCCGAGCGCCGCCTCGCCGCCGACGCCTCCCACCAGCTCCGTACGCCCCTCACGGCCCTCTCCATGCGCCTGGAGGAGGTCGCCCTCGCCGACGACCTCGACACGGTCAAGGAGGAGGCGACGATCGCGCTCACGCAGGTCGAGCGGCTCACCGACGTCGTCGAGCGGCTGCTCACGAACTCCCGGGACCCCCGGACCGGCTCCGCCGTCGCCTTCGACCTCGACGAGGTCGTCAAGCAGCAGCTGGAGGAGTGGCGGTCGGCCTACCGCAGCGCGGGCCGGGCCATCGTCCACTCGGGCAAGCAGGGCATGCGGGCCGTCGGCACTCCGGGCGCGGTCGCCCAGGTCCTGGCCGCCCTGATCGAGAACTCGCTCATGCACGGCGGCGGCACCGTCGCGGTACGGACCCGGGTCACCGGCAACCAGTCGGTGATCGAGGTCACCGACGAGGGCCCGGGCGTCCCGGCCGACCTCGGCGCGCGGATCTTCGAACGGGCGGTGAGCGGCCGCAGCTCCACGGGCATCGGCCTCGCGGTCGCCCGCGACCTCGCGGAGGCGGACGGCGGGCGCCTGGAGCTGCTCCAGCAGCAGCCGCCGGTCTTCGCGCTCTTCCTGAGCCGCGAGGTCAGGGGAGTGAAGGAGCAGGAGGAACCGCGCGAGCGGCCCGTGAGGTGAGTCAGGCCGCCGGCTGGCGGTCGACCGCGGCCCGCGTCGTCTGGCGGGGCGGCTGCTCGAGGAACGACTCGGCTGCCTGCACGGCCTCCTGCACGACCTCCTGCGCGGGCGTCGTACGGAAGACCCACGTGCGGTACGACCAGAAGCGGAACAGCGTCGCGACGCCGATGCCGACGAACTTGAAGACGTTGCTCGCGAGCGGGCCGTCCAGGCCGAGCCCGTACGTCGCCGCGTACAGCAGACCGTTCTGGATCACCAGGCCGATCGCGCTGAACAGCAGGAAGAGCGTCATCTCCTTGCCGCGGCCGCTCTTGTCCCGGTCGCGGTACGTGAAGTAACGGAACCCCACGTAGTTGAAGACGATCGCCACCAGGGTGGCGATGATGCTCGCGCGCACCACCGGCAGGTCCGTGAAGTGCCGGACGAGGTTGAACACCCCGAGGTCGACCAGGACACCGACAGCCCCGACGGCCCCGAACTTGGCGACCTCACGGAAAAGCCCGTTCAGTCGCGTGCGCAGCGCGCCGGGTTCGCTCATGGTGGTGGGTCGTCCCGTCCGGATGGGTGACGTCCGGGCGACGTCAACCCAACCATGCTAACCAGCCCCCCTGTCACCCGCCCGGGTACCTCGTAAACCATGGGGAAACCCCGCCACCACCTCCGTTGTCTTGTGCCAAGACACAGCCGGACGAGTGTTCCCCGATGGTGCGGATACCCTAAGAGGGTGACGTTCCCCGTAGTAGGCATGGTCGGAGGCGGGCAGCTCGCCCGTATGACCCACGAGGCGGGTATCCCCCTCGGCATCAAGTTCAAGCTCCTCAGCGACACCCCGCAGGACTCCGCGGCGCAGGTGGTGAGCGAGGTCGTCATCGGCGACTACCGCGACCTCGACACGCTGCGTGACTTCGCGCGCGGCTGCGACGTGATCACCTTCGATCACGAGCACGTCCCCACGGAGCACCTGCGCGCCCTCGAAGCGGACGGCATCCCCGTCCGCCCGGGCCCGGACGCGCTCGTGCACGCGCAGGACAAGGGGGTGATGCGCGCGAAGCTCGACGAGATCGGCGCGCCCAGCCCCCGCCACCGCATCGTCGCGGACGCGGCCGACGCGGCGGCCTTCGCGGCCGAGGTCGGCGGCTTCCCGATCATCCTCAAGACCGTGCGCGGCGGCTACGACGGCAAGGGCGTCTGGTTCGTCCGCAAGCCCGAGGACGCGCACGACCCGTTCCTCGCGGGCGTCCCGGTCCTCGCCGAGGAGAAGGTCGACTTCGTCCGCGAGCTCGCGGCGAACATCGTCCGCTCCCCGCACGGCCAGGCCGTCGCCTACCCGGTCGTGGAGTCCCGCCAGGTCGACGGCGTCTGCGACACGGTGATCGCCCCCGCCCCCGACCTCGACGGGGAGCTCGCCGGGCAGGCGCAGGAGCTGGCGCTCCGCATCGCCAAGGAGCTCGGCGTCGTCGGCCACCTCGCCGTGGAGCTGTTCCAGACCACGGACGGCCGCATTCTTGTCAACGAGCTGGCGATGCGCCCGCACAACTCCGGCCACTGGACCCAGGACGGCGCGATCACCTCGCAGTTCGCCAACCACGTCCGCGCGGTTCTCGACCTCCCGCTCGGCGATCCGCGCCCGCGCGCCAAGTGGACCGTGATGTGCAATGTCCTGGGCGGCGACTACCCGGACATGTACTCCGCGTACCTGCACTGCATGGCACGGGACCCGCAGCTCAAGATCCACATGTATGGCAAGGACGTGAAGCCCGGCCGCAAGGTGGGCCACGTCAACACCTACGGCGACGACCTGGACGACGTGCTGGAGCGCGCCAACCACGCCGCCGGATACCTGCGAGGAACGATCACCGAGTGAGCAGCACGAGCAACGCCACCGAGCCCGTCGTCGGCATCGTCATGGGCTCCGACTCCGACTGGCCCGTCATGGAGGCCGCGGCCCAGGCCCTCGACGAGTTCGAGATCCCGTACGAGGTCGACGTCGTCTCCGCGCACCGGATGCCGCGCGAGATGATCGCGTACGGCGAGCAGGCGGCCGGCCGCGGACTCAAGGTGATCATCGCGGGCGCGGGCGGCGCCGCCCACCTGCCGGGCATGCTCGCCTCGGTCACCCCGCTCCCGGTCATCGGCGTGCCCGTGCCGCTGAAGTACCTGGACGGCATGGACTCGCTGCTCTCCATCGTGCAGATGCCGGCCGGCATCCCCGTCGCGACGGTCTCCGTCGCCGGCGCGCGGAACGCGGGCCTGCTCGCCGTCCGCACGCTCGCCGCGCACGACCCCGAACTCCTCGCCCGGATGGAGGAGTTCCTCCAGGACCTCAACGCGCAGGCGACGGAGAAGGGCAAGCGCCTGCGCGCGAAGGTCGAGGGCGCCGAGTCGTTCGGCTTCGCCAAGTGAGCGCCCTGGGCGCGGGCGCGGCGGACCGCCTGGAGGAGGCCCGCGAGCTGCTCGCGGGCCACCCCGTCGTCGACGGCCACAACGACCTCCCGTGGGCCCTGCGCCAGCACGTCCGCTACGACCTGGACCGCCTCGACATCGGCGCGGACCAGACCGGCGTGCTCCACACCGACCTCGCCCGCCTGCGGGCCGGCGCGGTCGGCGCCCAGTTCTGGTCGGTGTACGTGCCCTGCGCGCTCACCGGTGACAACGCGGTCAGCGCGACCCTGGAGCAGATCGACATCGTCGACCAGCTGCTGGAGCGGTACGGCTCCGACCTCGCCCCCGCGCTGACGGCCGCCGACATGGAGGCCGCCCGCGGCCAGGGCCGTATCGCCTCGCTCAAGGGCGCCGAGGGCGGCCACTCGATCAACAACTCCCTCGCCACCCTGCGGGCGTTCCACGCCCTGGGCGTCCGCTACATGACGCTCACGCACAACGACAACAACGACTGGGCGGACTCGGCCACCGACGAGCCCGGCGTCGGCGGACTCTCGGCCTTCGGCCGCGAGGTCGTCCGCGAGATGAACCGCTGCGGCATGCTCGTCGACCTCTCGCACGTCGCCGCCACCACCATGCGGGACGCGCTCGACGCCACGACCGCCCCGGTGGTCTTCTCGCACTCCTCGTCCCGCGCGGTCTGCGACCACCCCCGGAACATCCCGGACGACGTCCTGGAGCGGCTGCCCGCCAACGGCGGCGTCGCGATGGCCACGTTCGTGCCGAAGTTCATCCTGCCCGCCGCCGTCGAGTGGACGGCGCGGGCGGACGACAACCTCCGGGCGCACGGCTTCGACCACCTCGACACCACCGCCGAGGCGATGAAGCTGCACCGCGCCTTCGAGGCGGAGAACCCGCGCCCGATCGCCACCGTCGCCACGGTGGCCGACCACCTCGACCACATGCGCGAGGTCGCCGGCGTCGACCACATCGGCATCGGCGGCGACTACGACGGCACGGCCTTCTCCCCGGCCGGGCTCGACGACGTCGCCGGGTACCCGAACCTGATCGCGGAGCTCCTGCACCGCGGCTGGTCGCGCCCGGACCTCGCCAAGCTGACCTGGTCCAACGCGGTCCGCGTGCTCGGCGACGCGGAGGCCGTCTCCCGCGACCTGCGGAGCCGTACGGCCCCGTCGAACGCGACGATCGACGTCCTGGACGCATAGGCTCCGAGGGACTCTCCGTAACGGAGTCGTCACCCGAACGGTCGACTTCGTCGTGCCCCGGCCCCCGGCCGCTGGCACGGTGGACGGTACTGCCCCGCCGCTCTCGGCGGGGCGGTACTGCATCACCGAGTTCGGAGTAAGACCATGGCAGATCTCGACGATCATCCCCCCTTCTCTGCCGCCCCCGCCGCCGTCGGCGCGCTCGATCGCCCCGCCGCCGTCGCCCCGGCCGACCCCCCGGAAACCCCCGACATCCCGTCCCCGCTCGACACCCCGCCACCGCTCGACGAGCTGAGCCGCGCCCGCGCCCTGCTGGCCGCGCAGCCCGTCGTCGAGGGCCACACCGATCTGCCGCCGTCCCTCGACCCCGAGGACCTGCCGCCCGCCCGGGCGCCGGAGGCCGGGGCGCAGTTCTGGTCCCTCCACGTGGACACCGACGAGGGGGTCATCGGCACCCTGCGGCGGATCGACACGATCCGCGCCCTCGTCGCCGCCTGCCCCGAGGACCTGCGGCTGGTCCACACGACCTCGGAGATGGCCCACGCGGGCAACTGCGGCCGGGTCGCCGCCCTGCTCGGCCCGGTCGGCTGGCCCGCCCTCGGCGGCTCGGCGGCCACCCTGCGGGCGTACCACGCGCTCGGCGTCCGCGCCGTGAACCTCCCGCGCTTCGACCGCTTCGCCCGCGAGGCGATACGGGAGATGAACCGGCTCGGCCTGGCCGTGGACCTCTCGGGCGCCGACCAGGACACGGTCCGCCGCGCCCTCGCCGTCACCCGGGCCCCGGCCCTGCTGACCAGGGCGGACCCGGAGCACCTGCCGGACGACGTCCTCGGGCTCCTCGGCGAGAACGGCGCCGTCCTCATGGTCACGGTCACCGAGGACCCGGCCGAGGCGGCCGACCTCCTCGACCGCGTGCGGACGGAGGCGGGACCGGGCTGTACGGGCATCTCGCACACCACCGCACGGACCGCCGGCTACGCCCCGCTCTTCGCGGAGCTGCTCCGCAGGGGCTGGCCGGCCCGTGACCTGGTCGGCCTCGCCCACGCCAACGCCACCCGGGCGCTGCGCGAGACGGAGTTCCTGTCGCGGGCGAACCGCATCCGCCCGGCGGCGGCCTGACGGTACGGCAGAGGGAGGGGGCCGCGGCGCTGATCCGCCGCGGCCCCCTCCCTCTCGTACGTCCCTGATCCGCCGGACAGGCCCTACGCGCGGGGGCGGCCCATCGCCCGGTACGTCCACCCGGCCTTCCGCCACAGCTCCCCGTCCAGGGCGTTGCGCCCGTCGAGGATCACCGGCGAGGAGACGACCGCGGCGAGCTCCGCCGGGTCGAGCTCGCGGAACTCGCGCCACTCGGTGAGGTGCAGCACGACGTCCGCGCCGCGCACCGCGTCGAGGGCGGTGTCCGCGTACCCGAGGGTCGGGAAGATGCGGCGGGCGTTCTCCATGCCCTTCGGGTCGTAGACGGTGACCTGGCCGCCCTGGAGGTGTATCTGACCGGCCACGTTCAGCGCGGGGGAGTCGCGGACGTCGTCCGAGTCCGGCTTGAAGGTGGCGCCGAGGACGGCGACCCGGGCGCCGAGGAAGGAGTTCCCGCCGAGGACCTCGCGGGCCATCTCGACCATCTGGCCGCGCCGCCGCATGTTGATCGAGTCGATCTCGCGGAGGAAGGTCAGCGCCTGGTCGGCGCCGAGCTCGCCCGCGCGGGCCATGAAGGCGCGGATGTCCTTGGGCAGGCAGCCGCCGCCGAAGCCGATGCCGGCCCGCAGGAACTTGTTGCCGATCCGCTCGTCGTGGCCGATCGCCTCGGCCAGCTTGACGACGTCGCCGCCGGCGGCCTCGCAGACCTCCGCCATCGCGTTGATGAAGGAGATCTTGGTGGCGAGGAAGGAGTTGGCGGAGGTCTTCACGAGCTCGGCCGTCGGGAAGTCCGTCACGACGAACGGCGAGCCCTCGGCGACGGGGACCGCGTACACCTCGCGCAGCAGCCGCTCGGAGCGCTCGTCGCGCACGCCGACGACGAGCCGGTCCGGGTGCAGCGTGTCCTGCACGGCGAAGCCCTCCCGCAGGAACTCCGGGTTCCAGGCGAGGTCGACGCCGGCGGGCAGCAGGGTCGCGAGCCGCTCGGCCGAGCCGACCGGGACGGTCGACTTGCCGACGACGAGGGCGCCCTCGCGGACGACCTCGGCGAGGGAGGTGAAGGCGGCGTCGACGTAGCTCATGTCGCAGGCGTACTCGCCGTGCTTCTGCGGGGTGTTGACGCAGACGAAGTGCACGTCGCCGAAGGCGCCGACCTCCTCCCAGGAGGTGGTGAAGCGCAGCCGGCCCGTCGAACCCTCGATGCCGGCGACGTGCTTGGCGAGCAGCTCCTCCAGACCCGGCTCGTACATCGGGACGCGTCCGGAGGACAGCAGCTCGATCTTCTCGGGCACGATGTCGAACCCGAGCACCTCGAAGCCCAGCTCCGCCATGGCCGCGGCGTGCGTGGCGCCGAGGTAGCCGGTGCCGATCACGGTGATCTTGAGGGCCATGCGGGACTCCAGTGAGGTCGGGCGGAATGCCTGCCCGATATTAGTCGTGCGGGTCAGCGGCGAGCGGGTCGGCGGTGTGACGGTCAGCGGTCGGACTCGACGGTGACCTTCTCGTCGTTCCGGATCTGCTCCACGAGCTGCTTCACCTTCGCCTTGTCCCAGGCGAGCGAGCCCTGCGGCGCGTTGCCCGCGATCGGCATGTTCATGGACTTGCCGTCGCCGCCCTGGACGCTCTTCATGGCGAAGAACATCTGCCCCAGGTCGTACAGCGACATGTCCTTGTCCACGATCAGCGTGTCCAGACCGGCGCCGAGCACCGGGTACAGCTTGAACGGGTTGAGGATCGTGCCCGGGGTCGCCGCCTGGTTGGCCAGGGCGGAGAGGAACTTCTGCTGGTTCTTCGTCCGCTGGAGGTCGGACTGGGCGAAGGCGTACCGGGTACGGACGAAGGCCAGGGCCTGCTCGCCGTTGAGGGTCTGCGTGCCGGCCTCGAAGTTCGCGCCGGAGTTCTTGTCCTTGAACCCCTTCTCGATGTTGAGCTCGACGCCGCCGAGCGAGTCCACGATGTTCGCGAAGCCGGCGAAGCCGATCTCCGCGTAGTGGTCGATGCGCAGGCCGGTGTTGTACTCGACGGTCCGCACGAGCAGCTCGGGGCCGTCCATCGCGTAGGCCGCGTTCAGCTTGGAGCCGCCGCGGGCCGGGTACTGCTTGCCCGACTCGGAGCCGACGAAGGAGGGGATCGTCACCCACGAGTCGCGGGGGAGCGAGACCATCGTGTTCCCGCTGGAGCAGGCCGCGAGGATCATCATCGAGTCGGTCCGCTTGCCGGCGGCGGAGCCGGTGTGCAGCTTCTTCTTCTCCTCGGAGGACATGCCCTCACGGCTGTCCGAGCCGACGATCAGGTACGTCGTGCAGTCGCCCTCGGACGGCCGCTCGATGACCTTGGAGAGGTCGACCTCGTTCCGCATCTGTGAGCTCGCCCACGCGTAGGTGCCGATGCCCCAGGCGAGGATGCCGACGACGAGGACGATGGAGCCGATCTTGGCGCGCTTGCGCCAGTCCGGCGCGGGGCGACGGGGACCCCCCGGCGCGTAGCCGGGCTCGGAGCCGCCGCCGTGACCGCCCTGGCCGCCGCCCTGCTGGCCGCCGTAGACCTGCCCGGTGTTGTAGCCGGAGTCGTAACCGGAGCCCTGGGCCTGGGTGAAGTTCGGGTTGTACGGCTGCTGGCCCTGGCCCTGGCCGTACTGCTGCTGGCCCTGCCCCTGGCCGTACTGCTGCTGGCCGTACCCCTGGTTTCCGTACTGGGGCGGCTGCTGCGGGCGCTGCTGCTGCGGGCGCTGCACGTGGGGCATCCGGCGGGCACCCTCGGGCTGGGAGTTCGCGTTGCCGCGGCCGTATCCGCCGTCTTCGGGCCAGTCATTCATGCGGACCAGTGTGCCCGCCCGGAGTTTCCCCAGGACAGGCCGGGTGGAAAATCACATCGGTGCTGTTGCCAAGCTGATGCAAACCGGACAGGCCTGCGACCGGGCATATGGTGGAGGGCATGACAGAACAGGGCGATATCCCGGGCAAGCCCACCTCGGCCTCCCGCACCACTCTCAGCCACATCATGACCAGCCACGACACCAACCTCCTGGGCACGGTGCACGGTGGCGTGATCATGAAGCTGGTCGACGACGCGGCGGGCGCGGTGGCGGGCCGGCACTCGGGAGGCCCGGCCGTGACCGCCTCGATGGACGAGATGGCCTTCCTGGAGCCCGTACGCGTCGGGGACCTGCTGCACGTGAAGGCGCAGGTGAACTGGACGGGCCGCTCCTCGATGGAGGTCGGCGTCCGGGTCATGGCGGAGCGCTGGAACGACACGACCCCGGCGACGCAGGTCGGCTCGGCGTACCTGGTCTTCGCCGCGGTGGACGCCGACGGCAAGCCCCGCCGGGTCCCCCAGGTCGTCCCGGAGACGGAGCAGGACAAGCGCCGCCACCAGGAGGCCCAGATCCGCCGCACCCACCGCCTCGCCCGCCGCCAGGCCATCAAGGACCTCCGCGAACGCCGCGCGGCCGAGGGCTACGAGGACTGAGCGAGGCCACCCGTCGGCGTCACGGGCAGACCACCTGGTCCCCCGTGACCGCCTCGAACGGCCCGCCCCGGGGCGCCTCCTCCGCCCGGACCGGCGTCACGCCCCGGTAGTCCCCGCCCACGATCACCCGCAGCGTTCCGCCCCGCCCCGGCACCGCCCGCAGCTCGCTGCCCGGCAAGGCGGCGGCCAGGGACTTCGCCGAGCGGTCCCAGCGCGGGTCGTACTCGACGACCGTCCGCGCGTGCTCCTGCCCGGCCCCCGTCATCGGCGTCCGGGTCGTGTCGAAGCCGGTGGCGCGCAGCGCGTCGTCCACCTTCCGGCCGAGCCCGTCGGTCCTGGTCCCGTTGTGGACCTGGACGCGGATGGTCTTGGGCGGCACGTCCACGACGAGCGTCTTCGGCGCGGAGCTCTTCGCCCCGCCCTTCTGCGCGCCGGCGGCGGGGGCGGGCGCCAGCGGCCGGTCCTCCCGCAGCGCCTGGAAGAGCTTCTGCGCCTTCGCCGCGTCCCACTTCACCGTCGACCCGATCCCCTTCACGGGGAAGCTCATGTCGCCGATCGGCACGGAGACGAACTCCGACGAGGCCGGGGTGAAGCCCCGCATCGCCTTGGCGAGCGCCAGCATCTGATCCGTACCGAACCCCTCGTCGGCCCGCACGGACCCGAGCATGGCCGTGGCCATCTCCCGGAACCGCACGGGGTTGAGGAGCACCCCACCGCTCGTCGCCCGGTCGATCAGCGCGGCCATGAACCGCTGCTGCCGCTGCATGCGCCCGATGTCGGCGGCCCCGTCGATGTGCCGGGAGCGCACGTACTGGAGCGCGCCCCCGCCGTCGAGGTCGTGCGTACCGGCCGCGAGGTCGAGCCCGGTGTACGAGTCCTTCAGGGGCCGGGTCGTACAGATCTGCACCCCGCCCACGGCGTCGACGGTCCGCATGAAGCTGGTGAAGTCGACCTCCAGGTAGTGGTCGATCTTGACGCCGGTCATGGACTCGACGGTCCGCACGGTCAGCCCGGGCCCGCCCTCGGCGTAGGCGGCGTTCAGCTTCACCGGGTGGGACCGGTGCTTCCTGCCGCTGTTCACGTCGACGTGCTCGGGCATCTCGGCGTACGAGTCCCGGGGCAGGCTGACGACGCTGGCCCGCTCCCGGTCCTCCGAGATGTGGACGAGCATCACGGTGTCGGTGCAGTGGCAGGGGGCGCCGCCGAGCCGGTACTTCTCCTTCTCCTCCTGGGTGATCCGGTCGCGGCCGTCGGTGCCGACGACGAGGACGTTCATGCCGTGCCCGGCCTGGGGGCGGTTCTTCATGTCCTTGAAGGGGTCGACCCGGGTGATCCCGGTGTCGAGCCCGGTCACCACCGCGTGCCCGATCCCGCCCGCCGCGAGGACGACGACGGAGAGCGCGGTCGCCATCCGCATGCCCCACCGGGGCCGCCGCCGGCGCACCGGCACGGGCCGGGCGGTCGGCCGGCGGCGCTGAGCGGTCTGGAGAGGGCGGGGCGTGCGGGGCGGCGTGGGCACGGACGGACACCTCCGCGGGCGGACTACGGGAACCGTGAGCACGGTAGGCCCATACGATCAGCGGAAGGGCCCACCGCTCATGCGGCGCGCACCCCTGTCCCCCGTTCGCGGTAACGTGGCGCCCCATGCCCCTCTACTCCGGGGGACGCCCCCCGTACCTCCGTACCCCCGAGGAACCATGCCCCCCGTCTCCGTGATCATGCCGGTCCTCAACGAGGAGCGGCACCTGCGCAACTCGGTCCGTCACATCCTGGAGCAGGAGTACGACGGCGAGATGGAGGTGGTGATCGCCCTCGGCCCGTCCACGGACCGCACGGACGAGATCGCCGCCGAGCTCGTACGCGAGGACCCGCGCGTCCGCACGGTGCCGAACCCCACCGGCCGCACCCCCGCCGCCCTCAACGCGGCGATCCAGGCCTCGCGTCACCCGATCGTGGTCCGCGTCGACGGGCACGGCATGCTCTCCCCGAACTACATCGCGACGGCCGTCCGCCTCCTGGAGGAGACGGGCGCGATGAACGTCGGCGGCATCATGCACGCCGAGGGCGAGAACGCCTGGGAGGACGCGGTCGCCGCCGCGATGACCTCGAAGATCGGCGTCGGCAACGCGGCCTTCCACACGGGCGGCGAGGCCGGCCCGGCGGAGACCGTCTACCTCGGCGTCTTCCGCCGCGAGGCCCTGGAGCAGCAGGGCGGCTACAACGTGGAGTTCATCCGCGCCCAGGACTGGGAGCTGAACTTCCGCATCCGCGAGGCCGGCGGCCTCATCTGGTTCTCGCCGGAGCTCCGCGTCCAGTACCGCCCGCGCCCCTCGGTGAAGGCGCTCGCGAAGCAGTACAAGGACTACGGCCGCTGGCGGCACGTCGTCGCCCGCTACCACCAGGGCTCCATCAACCTCCGCTACCTGGCCCCGCCGACGGCGGTCTGCGCGATCGCGGCGGGCCTCGTGGTCGGCGCGACCCTCACCCCCCTGGGCTTCGTGATCCCGGCGGGCTACCTGGCCGCGATCACCGCCGGCTCCCTCCCGGCGGGCAAGGGCCTCTCCCTGAAGGCCCGCCTCCAGATCCCGGTAGCCCTGGCGACGATGCACATGTCCTGGGGCTACGGCTTCCTCACGAGCCCCCGCTCCCTGGCGAAGAAGGTCATCGCGAGCCGCCGCCCGGCGGTCCGCCGAGGCGAGACCGAGACGGTCTGATCCCTCCGCGTACGGCGACGGCCGGGTCCCTTCCGGGGCCCGGCCGTCGGCGTGTACGGGGGAGGGACGGGGCTCAGCTCACGCCGTCCCAGCGGTAGACGGAGTAGATGTCCATGCAGGACGCCTTGTCGTCGGCGCCTTCCGGCAGGTCACCGGTGGCCGGCTTCGGCTTCGTGTACACGGTGCCCTCGCGCCAGTCGGAACCGACGGTCAGGGTGATGCCCGTCGCCTCGGCGTCGGGCCGCGCGGCCGAGTCGGGCAGCCCGAGCGCCTTCGTCACGGAGAGCGCGTTCGCCTTGCCCTGCTCGCCGTCCGCCTTCGGGTAGCTGACGACCGTGTCCTTGCGGCTCCCGGCGTCCCGGGAGGAGGCGGCCTGCGTGAAGCCCTTCGTCTTGAGGGCCGCGGCCACGGCGCCCGCCCGGCCCCCGGTGGCCGCCTGGCCGTCGCCGCTGGTGCCGTTGATCACGGTCACGACGAACGACCCGGGATCGGCGGCCGTCGCCTTCGGCGCCGGCTTCGGCGCGGTGGAGTCCGTCGGCTTCGGCTTGGCCGTCGGCTTGGCCTTGCCGTTCTTGTCCATCGCCACGTCGTCGCGGATCATCGCCCACATCTTGTCCGCGGCGGAGGGGCGCAGCTGGAGCCACGCCTTGGGGTTCGGCGGGTAGGCGTCCGTGGGGACGGTGGCCGTCGTCAGCCGGTCGATCTTCACGTTCTTCAGCTGCATCGACAGGTCGAAGAGCTTCGCCACGGTGTCCAGGTCGTCGGAGACCTGAAGGGCTTTGGTGGCGGTCTCGGCCAGACCCGTCAGCCGGCCGGTGTCGGTCCAGGCGTTCTGCGACTGGAGCTTCTTCATCATGCCGTTCATGTACATGTGCTGGGCCTTGGCCCGGTTCTGGTCGCTGCCGAACGCGTGCCGGGTGCGCAGCCACTGGAGCGCCTGCTCGCCCTTGACCTCGGTCGTGCCCTTCGGCAGCTTGAGTCCGGAGCCGCCCTTCTGCGACTTGGTCGACCTGTCGTACACGCCCGTCTTGACGCAGACGGGGACACCGCCGACCTCGTCGGCCATGGCCACGACACCGGCGAAGTCGACCATCAGCCAGTGGTCGACGTAGACCCCGGTGAGGCTCTCCCAGGTGGTGAGGGTGCAGCCGGGGCCACCGCGCTGGAGCGACTCGTTGATGGGCCGGTTGTCCGTGGCCGGGTACGTCGTGCCGTCCTTGCCCTTGCACTCGGGTATGCGGACGACGGTGTCGCGCGGGATGGAGACGAGCGAGGCGTTCTGCCGGTCCGCCGAGACGTGGAGCAGCATCTGCACGTCGGCGAGGGGCTTGCGGTTCTTGTCGTTCCGGCCGCCGCCGAGGGCGATGTTCTTCTCGTCCTCCCGGCTGTCCGAGCCTATGAGGAGGATGTTCAGCGGGGTGTCGCCGAGCGCGTTCGGCGCGGCCTTCTGGACGCCGCTCTCGCCGCCCGCGCGCCCCCCGCTGCGTATGTTGCCGTTGAGGTGCTCGTAGTACAGATAACCGGCGCCGGCCGTCCCGACTATCAGCGAGGCCGTGCCTATCGCGACCCATTTCAGGGCCTTCTGTTTGCCGCTCTTCGGGCGGCGGCGCGAGCCGCCGCCGTGGGAGGCCCCGCGCCGGCGTTCAGCGCGCGTAGCGCCGGTCGAGGGCGCGGCCGCCGGGGCCGTACCGTCGGCGACGCCGCCCGCTCCCGTCGCCTCGCCCGCCCCGTACAGGTCGTCGTCCCAGCCCAGATCATGCGGCTGCGGAACGCTTCCGCGCGTTCCCTCCCCACGTACCCCGTTCTGTCCCACCCCAGGTCCCCTCGTCAGTCAGTGGTACGCCGAGCGTCGCCCCCATCGGGTCAGCTGGCGCACACCTTCTTGTCCGCTTGTACCTTCTCGACGTCCGGCGCCTTCGCCGGAGTCTTGACGGGCACCCCCGCGCCCTTGAAGTCGGCGCCGAGGACGAGCTTCATGGGCTCGCGCTCCCCGGCGGCCGCCGTGCCCGGCTTGAGGGCCGTGGCGGCCAGACCCATCAGGTCCGCGAGCTCGCGGGCCTGGTCGGCCTGGTTCGGTGCGTAGGTCAGTGTGGTCTTCGCCGCCTTCTCGGGCGCGTTGCTCTTGTTGGTCGAGAGGCGTACGCCCTGCTGGTTCTGCAGCCAGTTGATGGTGGCCTGGGCGGCGCCCTGGATCCCGCTGCCGTTGTAGACGTCGACGCGCACGTCGGCGGCGGCGGCCCGCGGTCCTTCGAGCAGCTTCGCCTGGGCCTGCGACTTGGCCTTCTTGGCGTCCTTCTCCTTGCGCTTCACCTCGGTGAAGGAGACGTCGTCCTGGATCATCGAGAAGACCTGAGGGGCCTTCACCGGGTCGAGCACGACGGTCGCCCGCTTGTTCGGCGGCTCGTCCGGGTTGTCGACCACGGGAACGGTCATGAAGGAGATGTTCTTGAGGTCGACCTTGCCGATCTCCTGGGCCAGGCTGGTCAGCTTCAGCGCGCTGCCGATCCCGCTGTCCACCGTGAGCGCCTCGGTCGCCGCGTTCGCGACGGAGAGCAGCTGCGTCGGGCTGTTGAGGGTGTCTTCCTTCAGGCTGCGCATCATCGAGGCGACGAACTGCTGCTGCATCTTGATGCGGTCGAGGTCGCTCTCGTTGCCGAGGCCGTGCCGGTTGCGCAGGAAGGAGAGCGCCTCCTCGCCCTGGAGCTTGTGCGTGCCCGCGTCCAGGTTGAGCTTGGAGTACTTCTTGTCCCGGATGGGCTTGTTGAGGCACACCTCGACGCCGCCGACGGCGGCCGACAGCGTCTTGACCGCGTTGAAGTCGACCATCATGAAGTGGTTGATGCCGAGCCCGGTCATCTGCGTGACCGTGCGCATCGTGCAGCCGGGGTCGCGCCCCTCCACGCCGAACGACTCGTTGAACCGGGTCTTCCCGACCGAGCCGGGAATGACCTTCGTCGTGTCGCCCGTCTTCGTCGGGCAGTCCGGGATCTCGGTCTTGAGGTCTCGGGGGATGCTCAGGACCGTCGCGTTGGTGCGGTCGTCGGAGACGTGCATGAGCAGGGTCGTGTCGGCGTGGCCGGTCACGTTGGTCTTGTTGCCGTAGCTCTCGTTGCCCTCGCCGGTACGGACGTCGTTGCCGATGACGAGGATGTTCAGCGGCCCGTCCATGCCGGCCGTCTTGACGGCGGCGTCACCGACGTCGACGCTGCCGATGTTGCCGTCGAGCTTGTTGTATATGGCGTACGCGCCGACGGCGCCGCCCACCAGGACGAAGGCCATCGTGCCGCCGGTCCACAGCAGCACCTTCTTCTTGCGGGACGCGCCGGCCTTCGGCCGACGGCGGCTCGCGGGCGGCTGCGGCGCGGTGTCGCCGGGCTCGGAGACGCGGCGGCGGCGCTGGCCGGGCACGGGCGCCTCGGTGGCGGTGCCGGCCGAGGGTGCTGCCGCCGCGCCCGACGGTGCTGCCGCGCCCGACGGCTGCCCAGCGGAGTGGTCCAGTCGCAGTTCGTAGTTGCCGGTCTGCGGGTTGAGAACCCACTGGTCGGCGGGGTCGATCTCGTCCGCCCGTCCACGGCTGTGCGCGTCCACGGTTACTCGAGTCCTCCGTCGGTGCCACGCGAGGCGCCTCCCCCGAAGGGCGCCGCTCTCTCGTCGTTCGATCCTGGGTGAGTGCGACGACCGGACGGTCGGGGTGCACCGGATCGCGTCACACTATCCGCCCAGTTCAGCGTGGAGCGACGTGAGTGACAAATTCCACGCCTCTTACAACCGGGCAATTTGCCCAAACCTCATCGGTCGCTGCCTTCCCCTTGGGGCGCCCTTTACCCACGGCGCCCGAGGAGTTACGGCGCGCAGACGCCTTCGGCCGCGTTGCGTCCGGTGAAGGTGGGCGTCGCGGAGGGCACGGGGGTGTCGGCGTCGTCGGGCTTCCCGTCGGTGCCGCCCGCCCCGTCCTCCCGCGTGTGGGGGGTGACCACGACCGGCTTGTCCTGCCGTAGCTGGGCGAAGAGTTGACTTGCTGCGGGTTGTACCAGTTCGTCCCGGTTCGGGTCGTACGTGTACGGGCGCCGCGGCACGGTCAGGAACTGCACCTTCTCCGTCGGGATGGCCCGCATCGTGCGCGCGAGGTCGTACAGGTCGCGCAGGGAGTCGAGTCCGGGGTCGGTGGTGATCGCCTTGGTCGCCGCGTCCAGGACCGGGTAGAGCTTGGTCGGGTTGAGGAGCACCCCGTCGCTCTGCACCTTGTTGACGAGGGCGCCGAGGAACTGCTGCTGGCGGTCCATGCGTTCGGTGTCGCTGCCGTCGCCGATCGACTTGCGGGCCCGTACGAAGCCGAGCGCCTGCTCGCCGTGGAGGGTCTGGCGGCCCGCGGGCAGCTTCAGCTTGGCGTCGGGGTCGTCGACGGGCTCCTTGAGGCAGACCTCGACGCCGTCCACGGCGTCGACCATCTTCTTGAAGCCCCGGAAGTCGATCACCATGTGGTGGTCGACGCGGATCCCGGTCAGCTTCTCGACGGTACGGATCGTGCACGCCGTACCGCCGAACTCGAACGCCCAGTTGAACTGTGCGAACTGCTCCCGGGTGCGGGACCCGTCGGGCTTGCGGCAGGACGGGATCGTCACCATCAGGTCGCGGGGGAGGGAGACGGCCGTCGCGCTCGACCTCTCGGCCGACAGGTGGAGCAGGATCGTCGTGTCGGACCGCTGGGTGCCCTTGTCCTTGCCGTACTTGCGGTTGCCCTCGCCGGTGCGGGTGTCGGAACCGATCAGCAGGATGTTCTGCGCGGCCGTGGCCCCGGCGGTCGGGCGCTCCGTCTCGTACCGCTGGAGCTCGTCGGCGGCCGTCGTGTCCGTGGTGATGTTGCCGTCGAGCTTGCGGTAGAACCACCAGCCGACCCCCGCCGCGACGAGGACGACGAGCGAGACCCCGAGACACGTCCACCGCAGCCAGTGCCGCCGGGGCGGCTCCGGAGGCTCGGTCGGCCCCGTCGACTCCGGCGGCTCCGTCGGCTCGCCCGGCCCCGGCGGCTCCGGAGGCTCGACCGGTCCCGTCGGCTCCTCGGGCACCGCGTCCTTCGCTGCCGTCACGTCTGCGTCCGTCCTTCGAGGCGGGCTGGTGCGGAAGGAGGGACTCCCCCCGCGCCGATCATGTACCGGACTCGGCGCGGGGACCCGGGGACTCGACGCGGTACTAGGCCGAACGGGGCCCAGACGTCACGGCCGGCGGCTCAGAGAGCCGTGTGCGTCACCCGCTCGCTCTCCACCCGCTTCTCCAGCCCCTCGGGCGAGAGCTCGCCCAGGTTCCGGCACAGCACCACGGAGCCGCCGGACGCGAGGGGCGCGTACAGACCGGCCGCGAGCCCCTCCCAGCCGTCGTAGCCGAGCCCGGACAGCAGCCGGGAGCCGGGCGCGAGCCCGAGCGTCGCCGCCTCCACGCGGGCCTGCTCGACGAGCTGCGCGCCGCTGCGTTCCGTACCGTCGACGACGAGGGCGGGCGCTTCCGGATCGACCGGCACGAACGGCGCGAACCGGTCGCCCTGGCTCGGCACCTCGACCGCGTAGTCCGCGTACCCGGCGGGCGGGGCGGGGAAGCGGCGGCCCAGCGGAGCCAGGGAGAGCGCGATCCGCTCACCGGAACAGGCGAGGCCCGCCTCCAGGGTGTCGGGCCCGGCGACGACGAGATCGGCGTCCGCCGGGTCGCCGCCGATCTCCACCGTCACCCCGACGGAGGAGCAGGCGAGCAGCCAGACGGCGCTCTGCCAGTGCGCGGGCAGCAGCAGGGCGAGCCGGTCGCCCGGCTCGGCGGACAGTTCGCCCTGGAGCAGGTTCGCCGTCTTGGCCACCCAATTGGCGAAGGTGGCGACGGACAATTCCACGCGCTCACCGGTGGCGTCGTCGTAGAAAGTGACCAAGGGGCGGGCGGGGTCCGCGGCGAGCGCGGATCGCAGCAGGTCGGCGGGGGTGCGGTCGCTGGCGTTCACGCCGGACAGCGTACGCGGCACGCCCGGCGGGGGTCCGCCGTACCGGTGGACCGTCCACCGATCGGCCCGACGGCCCGTCAGTTTCCCCGCCGGATCCCGGCGCGCGGAACCGCCCCGCGATCCGCACGATCGGCCCATGCGTGCCTCACTCGTCTCCTCGATCGCCGTCACCTGCGCGGCGGTGCTCGCCCTCCCGGTCTCCCTCGCCGCGCCCGCGGCGGCCTCGGTGCCGACGGCGCTCGCCGCGGCGCCCCCGGCGGCCGCGCTGCCACCGGGGCCCGAACTGCTGCCCGGCTCCACCCAGTCGCTGCCGCTCGCACCCCTGCGCGGTTCCGTACGCGCCTTCGGCGGCGGCGCCGCCGAAGGCGTCGAGGGGGCGGCCGCGGGCGACCAGGGCCTGGCCCGACGGGACGTCAGCCCGTTCTCGCTCGTCGGCGTCGTCTGGGACGACCCGGCGGCCGCCCTCCACGGCACGGTCCAGGTCCGTACGCGGGCGACCGGCGGCGAGGCCTGGTCGGACTGGCAGGACGTGGAGACCCACAACGACGAGCACGGCGCCGACCCGCGGACGGCCGAGGCGGCCGGCGGAGCCGACGGGCCGGTGAAGGGCTCGACGGCACCGCTGTGGGTGGGCGACTCGGACGGCGTGGAGATCCGGGTACGGGGTGAGGAGACGCTCCCCGAGGGGCTGCGGCTCGAACTGGTGGACCCGGGCGACGAGGCACAGTCGGCGGACGCGCGCCCGGCGACGCACGGCTCGGCGTGGACCCCGGCGCTGTCGAAGCAGGTGACGGAAGAGGGAACTCAGGCGAGGCCGCCGATCAAGCCCGCGATGAAGCCCCCGATCAAGCCCCAGGCGAAGCCCCCGGCGAAGACCCTGGACAAGCCCCTGCCCATCAAGCCTCCGGCGAAGACCCCGGCGAAGACCCCGGGCAAGGTGGCCGCGCCGGCGAAGCCGTACATCGGCCCGCGCCCCAAGATCATCACGCGCAAGGGATGGGGGGCGGACGAGAAGCTCCGCGAGAAGGGCTTCGTCTACACGAAGACGATCAAGGCGGCCTTCGTCCACCACAGCGCGACCGGCAACAACTACACCTGCCGCCAGGCGCCCTCCGTCCTGCGCGGGATCTACCGCTACCACGTGAAGAGCAGCGGGTGGCGGGACATCGGCTACAACTTCGCCGTCGACAAGTGCGGAAACATCTACGAGGGCCGTGCGGGAGGCGTGGCCAAGCCGGTCCTCGGCGCGCACACGCTCGGCTTCAACACCAACAGCATGGGGATCGCCGTCCTCGGCACGTACAGCAAGTCGGCCCCGCCCGCGGCGGCCGTCACGGCGGTGGCCAAGCTGACGGCGTGGAAGCTGGGCCTGCACGGGGTGAACCCGAAGGGCACGACGACGCTCGTCTCCGGTGGCGGAAACCTCTACAAGAAGGGCAAGTCGGTCAAATTCCGTACGATCGCGGGGCACCGCGACGGATTCGCCACGGAGTGCCCCGGCGCACGCCTCTACAACAAGCTGAGCACGGCGAGGACGAGCTCGGCGAAGTACCAGGGGAGGCGCTGACGGGCTGATGGGGTCGTCCGGGCAACCATCCGCATAAACTGACCGGTCATATCGCACGGACGACCGAGGGCGGGCGAGCGGACCGGCCCCGAAGCCTCGTACAGGAAGCAGAGACGACAAGGTGACAGAAGCGATCCTCCTGGTCGGTGGCAAGGGCACACGGCTGCGACCCCTCACGGTCAACACGCCGAAGCCCATGGTCCCGGCGGCGGGCGTCCCCTTCCTGACGCACCAGCTCGCCCGTGCCCGCGCCGCGGGCGTCGAGCACATCGTGCTCGCCACCTCGTACCTGGCGGAGGTCTTCGAACCCCACTTCGGCGACGGCTCCGACCTGGGCCTGAGCATCGAGTACGTCACCGAGGAGGAGCCCCTCGGCACCGGCGGCGCGATACGCAACGTCGCGTCGCGCCTCCACTCGGGCCCCGACGAGCCGGTCCTGATCTTCAACGGCGACATCCTGACGGGCCTGGACATCAAGGCGCTGGTGGCGACCCACTCCGACACGGGCGCGGACGTCTCGCTCCACCTCACCCGTGTCGACGACCCGAGGGCCTTCGGCCTGGTCCCCACCGACGCCACGGGCCGGGTGACGGCCTTCCTGGAGAAGCCGCAGACCCCGGAAGAGATCGTCACGGACCAGATCAACGCGGGCGCGTACGTCTTCCGCCGCTCGGTCATCGACAGGATCCCGGCCGGCCGCCCGGTCTCCGTCGAACGCGAGACCTTCCCCGACCTCCTCTCCTCCGGAGCCCACCTCCAGGGCATGGTCGACTCCACCTACTGGCTGGACCTGGGCACCCCGCAGGCCTTCGTACGGGGCTCCGCGGACCTGGTCCTCGGCAGGGCCCCGTCCCCGGCGGTCCCGGGCCGCTGCGGCGACCGCCTGGTCCTCCCGACGGCCCGCGTCTCCCCGGACGCCAAGCTCACCGGCGGTACGGTCGTGGGCGCGGACGCGGTGATCGGCGAGGGCGCCCGGGTGACGGGCTCGACGATCCTGGCGGGCGCGGTGGTGGAACAGGGCGC
The DNA here is from genome assembly GCF_042264145.1 of Streptomyces sp. NPDC056144. Classification (NCBI taxonomy): domain Bacteria; kingdom Bacillati; phylum Actinomycetota; class Actinomycetes; order Kitasatosporales; family Streptomycetaceae; genus Streptomyces; species Streptomyces sp. NPDC056144. The sequence continues at coordinate 261,846 of NZ_JBHJVF010000008.1, forward strand.
GGTGATCACCGACTCCCTGGTAGGCGCGGGAGCCCGCATCGGCGCCCGCACGGTCCTCACCGGCGCGGTCATCGGCGACGGAGCCCAGGTAGGCGCGGACAACGAACTCCGCGACGGCGTACGCATCTGGTGCGACACGACCCTCCCGGCCGGCTCGGTCCGCTTCTCCTCGGACCAGTAACTTCAGCCCCGCCGGCGTTTGAGGCGCGGGGTCCGGGGCGGAGCCCCGGTTTCGGGAAGGGGCGGGGTGGGGGAGAAGGCCCGCCGCAGGCGCCCACCCCCCCCGCATCCCCCACACACCCGGCTACGCTCGTTCCATGGCCGGCCGCTTCCCCCCGAAACCCACCCGCACCACATCCCGAGGCGGCCACCTCCCCCTACCGGAAGCCCAGGCCCAGCAGGAGGGTCCCGAGGGGGCACCCCAGGCCCAGGCCCAGGCCCAGGACCAGGCGGGGGACCAGCCCCTGGACCTGGGCCTCACCCTCGGCCCCCTCAGAAGAGGCCCCGCCGACCCCACCTTCCGCATCACCCCCGACGGCAGCGTCTGGCGGGCGACCCGCACCCCCGCAGGCCCCGCCACCCTCCGCGTACGAGGTGTCGACAACCTGGCGGAGACCGAGATCTGGGGCCCGGGCGCACCCTGGCTGGAGAAGAACCTCCCCGCCCTCCTGGGCGCCGAGGACGACCCCACCGCCTTCACCCCCCGCCACAAACTCCTCGCCGCGACCCACCGCCGCCGCCCCGGCCTCCGCCTGACCCGTACGGGCCTGGTCATGGAGTCCTTGATCCCCTCGGTCCTGGAGCAGAAGGTCACGTCGGACGAGGCGTACGCCTCCTGGCGCGTCCTCGTACGGAAGTACGGCGAACCGGCCCCGGGCCCCGCCCCCGAGGGCCTCTTCGTGATGCCGGACCCGGGCACGTGGGCCCGCATCCCGTCCTGGGAGTGGCACAAGGCGAACGTCGACAACAGCCGCGCGTCGACGATCGTCCGCGCGGCCAGGGTCGCCCCCCGCCTGGAGGAGGCCGCCCGCATGGACCCGCAGGCGGCCCGCAAGCGCCTGGAGCTGATCCCCGGCATCGGCCCGTGGACGAGCGCGGAGACGATCCAGCGCAGCAACGGCGCCGCCGACGAGGTCACGACGGGCGACCTCCACCTGCCCGGCATCGTGGCCTGGGCGCTGGCGGGGGAGAGGACGGCGGACGACGCGCGGATGCTGGAGCTCCTGGCCCCGTACGAGGGCCAGCGCCACCGCGCGGCCCGCCTGATCCTCCTGAGCGGCAGGGTCCCGCCCCGCAGGGCACCCCGCATGGCCCCGGGCAGGATCAGCCACCTCTAGGGGTGGTCAGGGCCGGTGTCCGACCGGAGGCGTACGCGCGGACACTGCTCGGGGCGTACGGATCGGGCGCGACCGGCAAGGAGAGTGGAAGGGCGCACGCACCTCCACCCCCCACCCTCCAGGAGCCCTCCATGCCCAAGAAGCGCACGACGACCGCCGTCGTCACCGGAGTCGCCACGCTGGCCGCCGCCGGCGTCCTCGCCGCCCTCGCGGTCCCCGCCGTGACCGAGTGGTACCAGGGCCGCCACGACGAGGCGTCCTCGTACAGGACGGCGGCCGAGGCGAAGGCGGACCGCGCCTCGTTCCCGCGCTGGCTGCCCGACGGCGCGGCGGGCGTCGAGTACCGGATGAAGACGACCGGGGGCGACCGCCTGCTCAAGGCCACCCTGCCCTCGAACACGCCCGCCGCGGGTCTGCCCGCCGGCTGCACCCCCTACAAGCCCGCCGCGGACCTCCCCGGCCCCGAGCTCAAGGCCGACTGGTTCCCCGAGAAGGCCGCGCCCAAGGCCACGGCCCGCTGCGGTCTCTACTACGCCTTCGTCGACGGCGGCACCCTGTACGGCTGGCAGTCGCACACCGACTGGGTCGCCGCCAACAAGGCGGGCGCCGAGTAGCGAGGGTCAGCGCACCGCGATGAACTCCGCGGCTCCCCGCTCGCCCCGTTCCCGAGGCGGAGCCGCCGGATGCCCGATGGCCACCGCGCCCATCGGGTCCCAGTCCTCGGGCAGCCCGAGGACCTCCCGTACGACGTCCCGGCAGAACATCGTCGAGGACACCCACGCGGAGCCCAGCCGCTCACCGGCGAGGGCGACGAGGAAGTTCTGCACCCCGGCGCCCGTCGCGACGACGAACATCTCGCGTTCGGCGGCGTCCCGGCGCGCGTCGCCGTAGTGGTGGGAGCCGTCCATGACGAGGCAGGGCACGGCGAGGTAGGGCGCGTTGCGCAGGACGTCCCCGCGCCGCACCCGCTTCGCGATCGACTCCTCGGACTTCCCGTCCCGCCTCAGGTCCGCGATCCACGCGTCCCGCATCGCGTCGAGCAGCCGCACCCGCGACTCCTCCGACTCCAGGAGGACGAACCGCCAGGGCGTGGTGTGGTGCGGGGCGGGTGCCGTCACGGCCGCCGCGACCGCGCGCCGTACGGCCCCGTGGTCGACGGGCGCGTCGGTGAACTCCCGTACGGTCCGCCGCAGCGTCACCGCTTCCCGTACGGCCTCCGAGGTCCCGAGCCGGAACATGTCGTCGGCGGCGGCGCGCACCAGCGCCCGCGCTCCCGGCTCCTCGTCCCCGCCGACCACGTGCGGCAGCCCGCGGACGACGGCGACGGGAAGCCCCGCCGCCTTGCCCTTCACGAGGTCGCCGGCGGCGGCGAGTTCGTCGGCGGTGGCGACGACGGTCGCGCTCAGCGGGTTGCCGTGCGCGTCGGTCCCGCCGCGCAGGTCGTCGAGGACCCGCACGCCCGCCGCCCCGATGGCGACGTCGGTGAGCCCGCCGCGCCAGGGCCGCCCGAAGGTGTCGGTGACGACGACGCCCACCTCGACGCCGAGCGCCTCGCGCAGCCCCGAACGGATGCGCCGCGCCGAGGCGTCGGGATCCTCGGGCAGCAACAGCACGGTCCCGGAAGGCGTGTTGGACGCGTCGACCCCGGCGGCGGCCATGACGAGTCCCTGCCGGTTCTCGACGATCCGCAGGGTCCCGCGCCGGGCCACGACCCGCACGGTCTCGGCGTCGATCGCCTCCTCACGGTCGTCGGCGGCGATCACCCGCCCCTCGGCCTTGCTCACGATCTTGGAGGTGACGAGGAGGACGTCCCCGTCGACGAGCCCGGACGCGAGCCCGGACGCGAGCCCGGACGCGGGCTCGGCGGAGACGGCGGCGGCGATGAGCTTGGCCAGGTCGTCCCCGGCGGCCACCTCGGGCAGCCCGCCGAGCGCCCAGACCCGGTACGAGGGAACGCCGGCGGCACTCACCCGCGTACCCCCTGAGCGCGGACCTGCTCCGCGAGCGCGAGGGCCTCGCGGGCCATCGCGGCCGTCGCGTCCACGTCGGTCATCATCAGCGGCACCGCGCGGCAGGCGATCCCCGCCGCCTCGACCGCCTCGACGGCGTCCGCGTCCACGGTGTCGACGAGCCAGCCGCCGACGAGCTCGGAGCCGTAGTGCAGCGCGACCGCCGTGGCGGTCGACTCGACGCCCACGGCGGCGAGGACCTTGTCGGCCATGCCCCGCACGGGTGCGTCGCCGACGATGGGGGAGAGGCCGACGACCGGGGCGTCGGCCGCTACGACGGCCTCGCGGATGCCGGGCACGGCGAGGATCGTGCCGACGCTGACGACGGGGTTGGACGGCGGGAAGAGGATGACGTCGGCCTCGGCGATGGCCTCCAGGACGCCCGGTGCGGGCTTCGCGGCCTCCGCGCCGACGGGCACGACGGCCTTCGCGTCGACGGAGGCGCGCAGCTTCACCCAGTACTCCTGGAAGTGCACGGCCCGCTGCTCGCCGTCGACCTCGATGGCCACGTGCGTCTCGACGCGGTCGTCGGACATCGGCAGCAGCCGGACGCCCGGCTTCCACCGGTCGCAGAGCGCCTCGGTGACGGCGCTCAGCGGGTAGCCGGCGCCGAGCATCTGCGTACGGACGATGTGCGTCGCGAAGTCCCGGTCGCCGAGGCCGAACCACTCGGGTCCGACGCCGTAGGCGGCCAGTTCCTCCTTGACGGTGAAGGACTCGTCGAGACGGCCCCAGCCCTGCTCCTCGTTGATGCCACCGCCGAGGGTGTACATCACCGTGTCCAGGTCGGGGCAGACCTTCAGCCCGAAGAGATGGATGTCGTCACCGGTGTTGCCGACGACCGTGATCTCCGCGTCGGGCGCGGCCTGCTTGAGGCCGCGAAGGAAGCGGGCACCACCGATGCCACCGGCCAGAACCACAATGCGCATGCACAGCAGTCTGTCAGGCGGTGACGACACCAGGGGAGGCCGGGGCGGAGGGGGCGGCCGGGGCGGGCGCGCACCGCCCCTGAAGGGACTCGTGCATCGGCATGTCCGTGAGGCCCGGGAAGTAGACGTGCAGGCTGACGGCCGGTTCGAGCGAGTCGTTGACGACCTCGTGGACGTACCCCGGCGCGAACACGCGCTGCGCGCCCCCGGAGAGTCGCCGTACGCCCCGGTCCGTACGCTCCGTCAACTCGCCCTGGAGGACGGTGAGGACGCCGGAGGAGATCCCGTGGTCGTGGAGCCCGCTGCCCTGGCCGGGCACCCAGGAGAGCAGCCACACCTCGTAGCCGGGGCCGGTGCGCAGGCGGTGGTACCAGCGGCTCGTGGCGTCGTACTCGACGTAGGGGGCCCACTGGGAGCGGTCGTCGGCGAGCGAGCGGGCGAGCCCGACGAACTCCGCCACGGTGACGGGGTGGGCGCGCTCGGGCTGGAGGAGGTGCGGGACCTCGAGGATGTCGCCGGCGATCTGAAGGTCGCTGTCCATGTTCATGGGTGGGGGGGTTCCTCAGCAGAAACAGAAGCGGTGGGGTCACGGAAAAGGTGACGCGAGTGACGCAGGGTGACGCTGGAGGGAAGAAGCTGGAGCTCTACGGCATCAACAGCTGGAACAACAACAGCAACAGCGCGTCTGGACAGCGCGGCGGAACCCACGGGCGTGGGGCGCGGCGGTCGCAACGGTCGCTGGCATGCCACCAAAGGTGGCGGGACGGGTACCCGACTGTCAACTCAATGCCCGATTTGGGGGTAATGTTTCACCTCATCCGGTTACAGTGCCCGGAGAAAGGTTTGTTCAGGCGCGGACCAGGAGAGATGGCCCATCAACCGCGCCCGTAAACGTGGTGGCACCGGCTGTTCGGGTCTTGGCTCGAATGTCACGCTCCGTGACCGGGGTGTGATCCGGATCGCTTCCGCGGCTGGACTGCAACAAGATCCAAGTCTCGGGCGTCCTCTCTCCTGGAGGGCCGCGCGCGGGGAGGGTCACGGCGGTGGTGTATGTCACTTTTTTGGTGATTTGAACACTTTCCGCATAGGCTTGGTTCCGCAGAGTGAATACGGGGCCCAGTAGCAGATCTCCGCTTGACTCGCACAGAGCACAAACTTGTAATTTCACTCGTGTCGTTCGGCCGGGTTCGCAACGGCAACACCACGGGGACGTACAGAACAGACGAGGGGCGCAGATGACCGAGTTGTTCCAGGAACTGCTGCTGGTCGAGGACGCGGACGAGGAACTCGGCTGGCAGGAGCGCGCGCTGTGCGCCCAGACCGACCCCGAGTCCTTCTTTCCCGAGAAGGGCGGCTCGACCCGCGAGGCCAAGAAGGTCTGCCTCGCCTGCGAGGTCCGCTCCGAGTGCCTCGAATACGCCCTCCAGAACGACGAGCGGTTCGGCATCTGGGGAGGACTCTCCGAGCGCGAGCGCCGCCGCCTCAAGAAGGCCGCGGTCTGAGGCGGTTCCCGGGCCACCCCGCGGCGGCCCCGCAACCCCCGCCACCAGGACATGACGAACGGTCCGCCCCCTGTGCTCTGCCCACAGGCGGCGGACCGTTCTGCGTTGTCCACAGCCCGCCGGCCCGGCCGTCCACAGGCCGCCCGCCCCGCTCCGTCGTCCACAGCCCGTCGTCCACAGGGGCGAACCGCTCCTCGCGCAGCCATTAGTGTGGGCCTCCGTCCGAGACGCACCCCACGCCCTTCACGGGCGACCCCGGCCGGAGGGCCCGTAGCTCGATGTCCTCAACACCTGAGTTCCCGCGGCACGTCGTCACCGCCGTGCTCGTCACCCACGACGGTGCCCGCTGGCTGCCCGACGCCCTCGCCGGGCTCCTCGCGCAGGAGCGTCCCGTGCAGAGCGTCGTCGCCGCCGACACCGGCAGCGCCGACGACTCCGCGCGCCTGGTCGGCGAGGCCATCGGCCCCGACCGGGTCCTGCACCTCGCCCGCCGCACCGGCTTCGGCGCCGCCGTCGAGGAGGCCGCCCGCACGGCCCCCGTCCTCGGCCCCGACGACCTGCCGTACCTGAAGCGCCCCAGCGGCTGGGACCCCGTCAGCCGTACCTGGAACGACGACGCGTACGACCTCCCCGAGCTCCCGCACGGCGAACCCGTCCAGTGGCTCTGGCTCCTCCACGACGACTGCGCCCCCGAGCCCGGCGCCCTCGCCGAACTCCTCCGCGTCGCCGACTCCGACGCGTACGCCGCCGTCATCGGCCCCAAGCTCCGCGGCTGGTACGACCGCAAGCAGCTCCTCGAAGTCGGCGTCTCCATCGCCCACAGCGGCCGCCGCTGGACCGGACTCGACCGCCGCGAGCAGGACCAGGGCCAGCACGACCAGGTCCGCCCCGTCCTCTCCGTCTCCACCGCCGGCATGCTCGTCCGGCGCGACGTCTTCGAGGAGCTCGGCGGCTTCGACCGCCGCCTGCCCCTCATGCGCGACGACGTCGACCTGTGCTGGCGCGCCCACTCCGCCGGCCACCGCGTCCTCGTCGCCCCCGACGCCGTCCTCCGGCACGCCGAGGCCTCCGCCCGCGAGCGCCGCACCGTCGACTGCGCCGGCCGCACGGCGGCCAGCCCGTACCGGGTGGACAAGGCCGGAGCGGTCTACGCGCTCCTGGCCAACACCCCCGGCCGCACCCTCCCCTACGTCCTCCTCCGGCTGATCCTCAGCACCCTCGTCCGGACCCTCGCCGCGCTCGTCGGCAAGGTCCCCGGCCAGGCCGTCGACGAGGTCACCGGCCTCCTCGCCACCCTCCTGCGCCCCGAGAGGATCCTCGCCGCCCGCAAGGCCCGCAAGAGTCCGGCCGTCCCCGCGAGCGAGCTCCGCCCCCTCTTCCCGCCACCCGGCGCCACCGTCCGCGCCGCCGTCGAACAGCTCACCGCCAACGTCGGCGGCTCCGAGGCCGAAGCCGGCGGCTCCCGCCACGCCGTCGTCGAGTCGGGACCCGGCGGCGACGACGCCGACTACCTGGAGATCGAGCAGTTCGCCCGCCTCAAGAAGATCGCCCGCAAGCCGGGCCCGGTCCTCTTCGGCCTCCTTCTCCTCGTCTCCCTCGTCGCCTGCCGCAACCTCTTCGCCGGCGGCTCGCTGGCCGGCGGCGCCCTGCTGCCCGCCCCCGACACCGTCTCCGCCCTCTGGTCGCGGTACGCCGACAGCTGGCACGCCCTCGGCACCGGCGGCACCCAGACCGCCCCGCCGTACCTCGGCGTCCTGGCCGCGCTCTCCGCGCTCTTCCTCGGCTCCACCTCCACCGCGCTGACCGTGCTGCTCGTCTGCTCGGTCCCGCTCGCCGGCTTCACGGCGTACTTCGCGGCCCGCCCGATCGTCGAGTCCCGGCTCCTGCGCGCGTGGGGCGCCATCGCGTACGCCTTCCTGCCCGCCGCCACCGGCGCCCTCGCCACCGGCCGCCTCGGCACCGCCGTCCTCGCGATCCTGCTCCCGCTGATCGCCCGCGCCGCCGTCTCCGCCCACGGCTTCAACCGCCCCGACCGCGGCAGCTGGCGCGCCACCTGGGCGTACGCCTTCCTCCTCACCTTCGCGACGGCGTTCACCCCGATCGTGTGGCCGATCGCCGTCCTCCTCGGCCTCGGCGTCCTCGTCGTCCGCCGCTCCGACATCACCGCGTACGGGCTCCGCTTCCTCGCCGCCGTGGGCACCCCGCTCCTCCTCCTCGCGCCCTGGTCGCTCACCCTCCTCACCGACCCCGCCGCGTTCCTCCGCGAGGCCGGCCTCGACGTCCGCACGGGCACGGCCACCGCGCTCGACCTGCTCGGCGTCAGCCCCGGCGGCCCCGGCACCCTCGGCGGCCTCCTCCTCATCGGCCTCGTCCTCGCCGCGCTCGCCGCCCTGCTCCGCGAGGAGCGCCGCTTCGCCGTCCTCGCCGCCTGGGCCGCCGCCCTCACCGGCCTCGTCTTCGCCGTCCTCTCCAACGGCGCCGACGGCACCGGCTGGGCCGGACCCGCCACCCTCGTCTACGGCTCCGCCCTCATCGCCGCCGGCATGATCGGCGCCGAGGGCGGCCGCACCCGCGTCGCCGCCCACGGCTTCGGCTGGCGCCAGCCCGTCGCCGCCCTCGTCGCCCTCGCCTGCGCCCTCGGCCCCGCCGTCGCCGCCGTCGCCTGGATGATCGGCGGCGCCGACGGCCCGCTGACCCGGCGCGACCCGGTCCAGGTCCCGGCCTTCGTCGCCGAGGAGAGCGGCACCCGCGACCAGCCCCGCACCCTCGTCCTCGGCGGCACCACCCCCGGCGAGGTCGCGTACACCCTGGTCCGCGGCTCCGGCGCGCGCCTCGGCGACGGCGAGCTCGCCGCCGCGGCCGACGCCGACCCCCGCCTCGACCAGGTCGTCGCCCACCTCGTCGCGGGATCCGGCGCCGACCAGACCCAGGAACTCAGCGGCTACGCCATCCGCTACGTCCTCGTACGGGACGGGGCACCGCGCCAGGTCAGCCGCGTCCTCGACGCGACCCCCGGCCTCAGCCGCCTCAGCCAGCTCGACGGCAGCGCGCTCTGGCGCGTGGACCGCGAGATCGCCCGCGTCATGATCGTCCCGCCGGCCGCGAAGACCGCCGGGAGCGGCGCGACCGCGAAGACCGCCGACCCGGCCGCCGGGGACAAGGCCGCGAAGCCGGTCTCCGTCGCCGCGGGGCCCGTCGAGGCCCACACCGACGTCCCGGCCGGCCCGGCGGGCCGCGTCCTGCGCCTCGCCGACCGCGCCGACGAGCGCTGGACCGCCACCCTCGACGGCGAGGCACTGACGCCGACCACCGTCGACGGCTGGGCCCAGGGCTTCGAACTCCCCACTGAGGGCGGCCGCCTCGACCTCACGTACGACCAGCCGCTCACCCGCACCGCGTGGACCTGGGCCCAGGTCGGCCTCGCCGTCGTCCTGCTCGTCCTCGCCCTCCCGGGCCGCCGCCGCGAGATCGACGACGACCTGCCCGAGGAGGAGCTCGCCATCCCCGCCCAGGCGACCGACGGCGACGGCCGCCGCGCCCGCCGCCTGCGCGCGGCGGCGGAGGCCGAGGCCGAGGCGGAAGCCGCCGGGACCGAGCACGGCCAGGACCCCGGGCAGGCCCCGGCCCCGCTCCCGATCCCCGAGCAGCAGTCGTACGAGCAGCCCCAGGAATGGGACGACGCCCAGCCCCAGTCCCAGACCCAGGACCAGTCCCAGGTCCAGGACCCGGCCTACGCCCCCGCGTACGCCGACCAGGCCGGCGGCGGCTACTACCAGGAGGGCGAGTACGGGGCCGACCCGTACCAGCAGCAGCCCTACGAGTACCCCCAGCAGGGCTACGACCAGCAGCAGCCGTACGCGGACCAGGGCTATGCGCCGCAGCAGTACGACCAGCAGTACTACGACCCCCAGCAGCAGCCCCAGCAGCAGTACGAGCAGCAGCAGTACGACCCGTACGGCTACGGCTACGAGTACCCCCAGGGGCACCAGGGTCACGAGACCGAGCAGCGTCCCGACGGGAGCAGCAACCAGTGAAGCGCACGACGATCTCCCTGCTCGCGGTCGCCACGGCCCTCGCCGCCGTCACGGGCTTCGCCACCCTCAGCGCCCCCGAGGGCGACACGGCCGCCCCCGCGGCCAAGGCCTCGACCCGGCTGCCGGTGGAGCGTTCGGGCCTGGTCTGCCCGGCCCCCAGCACCTCCGAAGTGGCCGAAACCGTCTACACCTCGTACACCCCGGCGGGCACGGCGGGCGGACCCGCGAAGGCCCCCGGCACCAAGGCCGACGCCCCCACGGCCAAGCTCGCCCCGGCCGCGAGCGGCGCCACCCGCGGCGGCTCGGGCGGCGGGAAGAAGGCCACGGCCCCCAAGGCCCCCGCCACCGTCACGACCCCCGGCAAGCCCGTCACCGCCGAGGCCAACGGCGGCGCGGCCCCCGCTCTCGCCGGCACGGCCACCGGCACCCTCGCCCCCGGCTGGACCGTCCAGCAGTCCACCGTCGTCGAGGCGGGCGGCGCCCGCGGCCTCCTCGGCCTCACCTGCGGCGCCCCCGACACCGACTTCTGGTTCCCGGGGGCCTCCACCGCCAAGGCGCGCCAGGACTACGTCCACCTGACCAACCCCGACGACACCGCCGCCGTCGCCGACATCGAGCTGTACGGACCCGAGGGCGTCCTCAAGTCCCAGTTCACCGAGGGCATCCCGGTCCCGCCCCGCTCCACGGTCCCGGTCCTCCTCTCCACGCTCACCTCGGAGGCGGCCCAGCGGGACGTCACCGTCCATGTCACCACCCGCAGCGGCCGTGTCGGCGCGGCGATCGGCGTGGCCGACGAGAAGCTCGGCAGCGACTGGATCTCCCCGGCCGCCGACCCGGCGAGCACCGCCGTGCTCCCCGGCATCCCCGCGGACACCTCCGTGGTCCGGCTCGTGGCCTTCGCCCCGGGCGACGACGACGCCGACCTGAAGATCCAGCTGGCCACGAAGTCGGGCACGATCGTCCCGGCCGGCGAGGGCAGCCTGCACGTGAAGTCCGGGATGACGGCCGCGGTGATACTGCCCGACCTCACCCGCGGCGAGGCCGGCTCGCTCATCCTCACCCCGAGCGACCCGAAGAAGCCGGTCCCCGTCGTGGCCGCCCTCCAGATCGTCCGGGGCAAGGGCGAGAACCTGGAGACGGCGTTCATCCCGGCGACGGCCCCGGTCTCGGCCCGCGCGACGGTCGCCGACAACCGCGCGAAGTCCTCGACGCTCTCCCTCACCGCCACCGGCTCCGACGCCCAGGTCAAGGTCACCGCCTCGGCGGGCTCCGGCGGCGGACAGCCGTCCTCGAAGACGGTCACGGTCAAGGCCGGCACCACGCTGGCCGTCGCCGACCCGGCCCCCCAGGGCCTCAAGGGCGCCTACGCGCTGACGGTGGAACCGGTCTCGGGCGGCAAGGTGTACGCGGCGCGGACGCTGTCGCTGCCGCTGGACGGGATCCCGATGTTCACCGTCCAGACCCTCGTCGACGACCGGGGCACGGTCGAGGTCCCGTCGGCACGCCAGGACCTCAAGGTCCTGGCGGACTGAGCGGACCGAGCGGACGGTGCGCTCCACCCTTACGGGTGGAGCGGCCGCCCCTAACGGGTGGGACCGGGCCAGGGCCCGGAACAGGGATCAGTCCTGCCCGTACCGGGGATCGACCGACTCGGGCGAGAGCCCGAGGAGCTCGGCGACCTGCTCCACGACCACCTCGTGGACGAGGAGCGCGCGCTCGTCGCGGCTCTTCGAGCGGATCTCGACGGGCCGCCGGTAGACGACGACCCGGGCGGGCTCGCCCTTCTCGGCGGAGACGGAACCCCCCAGCGGCACCGTCTCGCCCGACACGGCCGGCGGCACCTCCATCACCATGAACTCGACGTCCGCCAGCTGAGGCCAGCGCCGCTCCAGGCGCTCCACCGAGTCCAGGACGAGATCCCGGAAGGTGTCGGCCCGGCTCGCGGAGAGCGGCACCTGGGGCGGCGCGACCGGCCCGCGCATCCCGCGGCCGTGCCGGTCGCGGCGGCGGACCCGGGGCTCGGCCGGAGTCTCCGCGGAGGGCCCCGAGGGGGGCGGCGGCACAGGACTGTCCATGCTGTCCATCACTGACGCAGCGTAACCCTCCACGGTGTTTTCGCACCGTGGCGGATCCTCGCCACCTTCCCGCGCCGCCGGGCCCGGCTGTCGCAACCTGAGCGATCCGGCCAACTCCGGGCCCGATTCGAGGACACCGGACGATCGGCCATCTGGCGGTGATTGACCGGATCACCGCCCCCGTCTGTCCGGATCGCCGCCCGCCCCCACCCCCGTACACCCCCTTCCCGGCAGGTCAGCGCGGCGCTAGCGCGCCCGGCGTGGCGGAGCTCACACCGCGACACGGGGGAGTGACCTGAGGCCGAGTCGTCGCGGCCCGGTCAAGAGTGCGGTACCGTCCAACGTCGTGAGCCCTGTACGTCGCTGTTCGCGCACCGCGTGCGGCCGCCCTGCCGTCGCGACACTGACGTACGTCTATGCCGACTCGACTGCGGTCCTCGGCCCGCTCGCCACCTACGCCGAGCCCCACTGCTACGACCTGTGCGCCGAGCACAGCGAGCGCCTCACCGCGCCGCGCGGCTGGGAGGTCGTGCGGCTCTCCGACGGCTCCGCCCCGCCCCGCCCCAGCGGTGACGACCTCGAAGCCCTGGCCAACGCGGTACGGGAAGCGGCCCGCCCCCAGGAGCGCGCGGCCGAGGCCGGCGGCAAGGGCGGCGGCGGTCGCGGCGGCGACCCCATGGAAGTCGGCCGCAGAGGACACCTCAGGGTTCTCCGCTCTCCCGACAACTGACAGGGCGTCGGCGTACCTCCTCTCCACTCCGGGTAGTTTGGGCGTTCCTACGCACGCGCCCGCACACGCGTGCCGAGAACTCAGGAGGGTGGATCCGTGACTGCCGATCTGTCGCAGATCGTGAAGGCGTACGACGTCCGCGGAGTGGTACCGGACCAGTGGGACGAGGAGCTCGCCGAGCTCTTCGGCGCGGCCTTCGTACGCGTGACGGACGCGGACGCGATCGTCGTCGGCCACGACATGCGCCCCTCGTCCCCCGGCCTCTCGGCGGCCTTCGCGCGCGGCGCGTCCCGCCTCGGCGCCGACGTCACCCTCATCGGCCTCTGTTCCACGGACCAGCTGTACTTCGCCTCCGGCAGCCTCGGCCTGCCCGGCGCGATGTTCACCGCGTCCCACAACCCGGCCCAGTACAACGGCATCAAGATGTGCCGCGCCGGCGCCGCCCCCGTGGGCCAGGACACCGGCCTCTCGGACATCCGCGCGCTGGTCGAGGAGTGGTCGGAGACGGGCGCCCCCGAGGCGGCCGCCACCCCCGGGAAGATCACCGAGCGCGAGACCCTCGACGACTACGCGGCCCACCTCAAGGCCCTCGTCGACCTCGGCGCGATCCGCCCGCTGAAGGTCGTCGTGGACGCGGGCAACGGCATGGGCGGCCACACGGTCCCCACCGTCTTCGCGGGCCTCCCGCTCGACACGATCCCCATGTACTTCGAGCTGGACGGCACCTTCCCGAACCACGAGGCCAACCCCCTCGACCCGAAGAACATCGTCGACCTCCAGGCCCGCGTCCGCGCCGAGGGCGCCGACCTCGGCCTCGCCTTCGACGGCGACGCCGACCGCTGCTTCGTCGTCGACGAGCGCGGCGAGCCGGTCTCCCCGTCCGCGATCACGGCGCTCGTCGCCGCGCGCGAGCTGGCCAAGCACCCCGGCGGAACGATCATTCACAACCTGATCACCTCCTGGTCGGTCCCGGAGGTCGTCCGCGAGAACGGCGGCACCCCCGTCCGCACCCGCGTCGGCCACTCCTTCATCAAGGAGGAGATGGCGAAGAGCGGCGCGATCTTCGGCGGCGAGCACTCGGCGCACTACTACTTCAAGGACTTCTGGAACGCGGACACGGGCATGCTCGCCGCCCTCCACGTCCTGGCGGCCCTGGGCGGCCAGACCGGCGCGCTCTCGGACCTGGTCTCGGTCTACGACCGCTACGCCTCCTCCGGCGAGATCAACTCGACGGTGGCCGACCAGGAGGCCAGCGCGGCCAAGGTGAAGGCGGCCTACGAGGGCGTCGAGGGCGTCACCTTCGACACCCTCGACGGCTTCACCGCCACGTCCGAGGACTGGTGGTTCAACCTCCGCGCCTCCAACACGGAGCCGCTCCTCCGCCTGAACGTCGAGGCCCGGGACGAGGCCACGATGGCCAAGATCCGCGACGAGGTCCTGGCCCTCGTCCGGGCGACGGACTGACACCACCCGCCGGGGGTACGGGGAGCAGGTCGGCCGACCGCGTTCCCCGCCCCCCGGCGGTAGGCTGACCTGGCCCGAAAGGGCAGCTCCACCCCTCCCCACCCGAAGGGACACCTCATGCCGCTCGAAGCCGGCCTCCTGGAGATCCTGGCCTGCCCCGCGTGCCACGCTCCGCTCAACGACCGCACGGCGGACGAGACCCCTGAGCTGATCTGCACGGGCGCCGACTGCGGCCTCGCGTACCCGGTCCGCGACGGCATCCCGGTCCTCCTCACCGACGAGGCCCGCCGCCCGGCCTGACCCCCGGTGCACCACCCCACGCCCCACGTGCCGGCGGCCGCATCACGGCCATGTGCCCCGCCGCCGGCGCCGTGCGCGTGCGTTCCGCCGCCCGGCCCGCGTGCCTGCGCCCCGCCGGGACGCGTCCCACCCTCGGCCCCCCGCCACCCCACCCCGCGGCCCCACGTCCCACCACCGAGCCCGGCAACCCGCACGACGCCTGCGCGCCCGGCAACCCGGATGACGCCCCAGCGCCCGGCCACCCGCACCCCGCGCCCGCGCCCCGCCGCCTTCGTTGCGGGCATGCGTTCCGCCGGGGCGGAACGGGTGGGCACAACGCCCCACAGGGCGATGCCCGCCCCCCGCTCGTCCACCCGCAGGGCCCGGAACGGCACCGCTCGGGCCCCGCACCGCACCGAGCGCCCCCACCCCCGCACCGGGACAGGGCCCGAGGCCGAGGCTCCCCCACCCCCGGCCGCCCCACTCACCGCATCCGCGATTTCCCTCGCCCCACCGCCCAGCCGGCGGTACTGATGGTGCGACAAGGCACAGGAACCCCTGAGGTCACACCCCGCACCCACCCACAACCGGGAGGCACCGCCCCATGCTCGACGAGACCCTCCTCGACGCACCGGACGCCCTCGCCCTGGCCGACCGCCGCGGCCTCCTCCGCGGCGCCGCCGAAGCAGGCGCCCGGGTACGGACCGCCGCCCGCCACGCCAGCGAGGCCGGCATCGCGAACCTCCGCCCCGAGGGCCGCCCCCGCGCCGTCCTCGTCGCGGGCCCCGGCACCGCCGCCGCGGGCGTCGCGGACCTGATCGGTGCCCTGGCCGGTGCCGCCGCCCCCGTCGTACGGCTCCAGCCGACCGGCGTCGCCCCCGCCGCGGGCGCCCTGCGCTGGACCCTGCCCGGCTGGGCCGGTTCGGTGGACCTGCTCCTGCTGCCGACCACGGACGGCTCGGAACCCGGCCTCGCCCTCCTCGCCGAGCAGGCGTACCGCCGAGGCGTCACGGTCGTCGCCGTCGCCCCGAAGGGCTCCCCGCTCTCGGAGACGGTGAGCGGCTCGCACGGCCTGTTCGTCCCGATGGCGACGGCCCCGCACGAGTCGCCCGACGAGTACGCGGAGAGCCTCGCCGCGAGCCCCGGCGCGCTGTGGGCCCTGTTCACCCCGCTGCTCGCCCTGCTCGACCGCGTCGGACTCCTGGAGGCGCCGCCCGAGGCCCTGGAGAAGGTGGCCGACCGCCTGGACCGTACGGCCGAACGCTGCGGCCCGGCCATCGCCACGTACAGCAACCCGGCCAAGACCCTCGCCGCCGAACTCGCGGACTCGCTCCCGCTGATCTGGACCGAGGGCAACGCGGCGGGCCCCGCGGGCCGCCGCTTCGCCGGTGTCCTGGCGGAGCTGGCCGGCCTCCCGGCGCTGGCGGCCGAACTCCCGGAGGCGCTCCCGGCCCACGGCGTGCTGCTGGCGGGCGACTTCGCGGCGGGCGCGGACCCGGACGACTTCTTCCGCGACCGGGTGGACGAGCAGCAGGCACTCAGGGCGCGGGTCGTCCTCCTGAGGGACCGCCCGGCGGACGGCCTGTCGGCGGCTCCCGCGGCCCGCGAACTGGCCCTCGGCCACGAGGCGGCGATCAGCGAACTGGAGGCGGAGGAGGGCGGCGACCTGGAAACCCTGGCCGAACTCCTGGCCGTGACCGACTTCGCGGCGGTCTACCTGACCCTGGCCACACCGGGCCACCCGGACCACCACTGACCGACCACCACCGACTACACCCCCCAACCCCCGACCCACCCACCTACTCACCGCTAACCCACCCACCACCCCCACGTCACCCACCCGTCATCCGCCCCCTGTCTCCTGCCACGCGACACCAACCCGCACCACCCCCATCACGACCAAGGAGCTGGCAGCCACCATGGACCGCCTCGTCAACACCGTCCGTCCCTACGCCTGGGGATCCACGACGGCCATCCCGGAACTCCTCGGCACCGCCCCGACCGGCGAGCCGCAGGCCGAGATGTGGATGGGAGCCCATGACGGCGCCCCGTCCCGTACCGAGCGCGGCCCGCTCAACGAGCTCATCGCCGCCGATCCCGTACGTGAACTGGGGGAGCGGGCCGTCGCCGCGTTCGGCCCGCGCCTGCCCTTCCTCTTCAAGGTGCTCGCGGCCGGCGCCCCGCTCTCCCTCCAGGTCCACCCCGACCTGGAGCAGGCCCGCGAGGGCTTCGCCGCGGAGGAGGCCGCGGGCATCCCGGTCGACGCCCCGCACCGCACGTACAAGGACGCGAACCACAAGCCCGAGCTGATCTGCGCCCTCACCCCCTTCGAGGGACTGTGCGGTTTCCGCGCCCCCGCCGAGACCGCCGACCTCCTGGCCGCCCTGGACGTCGACTCCCTGAAGCCGTACGTGGACCTCCTCCACGCCCAGCCCGAAGAGGCCGCGCTCCGCGAGGTCCTGACGGCGCTCCTGACGGCGGACCGTACGGAGATGGCGCACACGGTCACCGAGGCCGCGGCCGCCGCCGCCCGCCTGGGCGGCGCCCACGCCCCGTACGCCGCGCTCGCCCACCACTACCCGAACGACCCGGGCGTCATCGCCGCCATGCTCCTCAACCACATCGTGCTCCAGCCGGGGGAGGCCCTCTACCTGGGCGCGGGCGTCCCGCACGCCTATCTCGACGGCCTGGGCGTGGAAATCATGGCAAACTCGGACAATGTTCTTCGTTGTGGCCTCACCCCGAAGCACGTGGACGTCGCCGAACTCCTGCACGTCGTCCGCTTCGAGGCCAACGACGCCGGGGTCCTGCGCCCCGAGGCCTCCCCGTCGGGCGAGGAGGTGTACGAGACCCCCATCGACGAGTTCCGCCTCTCCCGCTTCGTACGGGCGGAGGGCGCCGTGCCGAACGACCTCACCGCGCCGACCCCGCAGATCCTGCTCGCCGTCGCGGGCCGCCCGAAGGCGGGGGACATCACCCTCGGCCGAGGGGAGTCGGTGTTCGTACCAGCAGGCGAACCGACCCAACTCTCGGGGGAGGGGACGGTCTTCCGCGCCACCGTGGTGGCCTGATGCGACAATGACCGGCCGAACAGCGGCGACAGTGCCGGAGCATCGACGAAGGGACCACGTACACCCATGAGCGCGTCAGGCGGAACCAAGGCGATCGTGGCGGCACTCGCCGCCAACCTGGCCATCGCCGTAGCCAAGTTCGTGGCGTTCATCTTCAGTGGCTCGTCCTCGATGCTCGCCGAGAGCGTCCACTCGCTCGCCGACTCCGGCAACCAGGGCCTGCTGCTCCTCGGCGGCAAGAAGGCCCAGCGCGAGGCGACGCCGCAGCACCCCTTCGGCTACGGCCGCGAGCGGTACATCTACGCCTTCCTCGTCTCGATCGTGCTCTTCTCCGTCGGTGGCATGTTCGCCATCTACGAGGGCTACGAGAAGATCAAGCACCCGCACCCCATCGAGGCCTGGTACTGGCCGGTCGGCGTCCTCGTCTTCGCGATCATCGCCGAGTCCTTCTCCTTCCGTACGGCCATCAAGGAGTCCAACGCGATCCGCGGCGGCCTCTCCTGGAAGGAGTTCGTCCGCCGGGCGAAGGCCCCCGAGCTGCCGGTCGTCCTCCTGGAGGACCTCGGCGCGCTCGTCGGTCTCGTGCTCGCCCTCGGCGGCGTCGGCCTGGCCCTCCTGACCGGCGACGGCGTCTGGGACGGCATCGGCACCCTCTGCATCGGCATCCTGCTGATCATCATCGCGATCGTCCTGGCCGCCGAGACCAAGTCGCTCCTCCTCGGCGAGGCCGCGGGCGTGGACGAGGTCAAGAAGATCGAGGCCGCCGTCGTCGACGGCGACACCGTCACCCGCCTCATCCACATGCGCACGCTCCACCTCGGCCCGGAGGAGCTCCTCGTCGCCGCCAAGGTCGCCGTCAAGCACGACGACACCGCGGCCGACGTGGCGAACGCCATCAACGCGGCCGAGGAGCGCATCCGCGCCGCCGTCCCGATCGCCCGGGTGATCTACCTGGAACCGGACGTCTACAGCGAGCAGGCCGCCGCGTCCGGCGGGAACCCGGCCAAGACCCCCGGCGGCCCGTCCCACTGACGCCGCCGGCGCACCACGCACCCTCACACGACCCCCGCGACCCCCGTGGTCCGGGGGTCACGTGCGTCGGCCACACCGCTTGAATCTCGCCAGAACCGCACCGCCAAACCCCCCGATGTCGACCGATCTCGACGGATGTGGACTGTGGGCCGCCGCACCTCCCGGTGTAGATTCGGGATCAGCCAGACGTCGCTGCTGATGGCGGTCGGGCGGTCCGTGAGGACCGGCCGAGGGAGAGAGGGCCTCCGACGACGGCACCGCGGAACCGCCCGGGCATTCCTGTGCCCAGGGCGGCCTTGCCGTGGTGTCAGGCACCTCAACCGACCCTCGCACCCGATACACGAGGAGCAGCTCAGTCATGACGACTGCCGCCCACCAGGACTTCAAGGTCGCCGACCTCTCCCTGGCCGCCTTCGGCCGCAAGGAGATCACCCTCGCCGAGCACGAGATGCCCGGTCTGATGTCGATCCGCCGCGAGTACGCCGAGCAGCAGCCGCTGGCCGGCGCCCGCGTCACCGGCTCCCTGCACATGACCGTGCAGACCGCCGTCCTCATCGAGACCCTGGTCGCCCTCGGCGCCGAGGTCCGCTGGGCCTCCTGCAACATCTTCTCCACCCAGGACCACGCCGCCGCGGCCATCGCCGTCGGCCCGAACGGCACCCCGGAGAACCCCCAGGGCGTCCCGGTCTTCGCCTGGAAGGGCGAGACCCTGGAGGAGTACTGGTGGTGCACGGAGCAGGCCCTGACCTGGCCGAACACCCCCACCGGCGGCCCGAACATGATCCTCGACGACGGTGGTGACGCCACCCTCCTCGTCCACAAGGGCGTCGAGTTCGAGAAGGCCGGCTCCGCCCCGGACCCGTCCACCGCGGACAGCGAGGAGTACGGCCACATCCTCACGCTCCTCAACCGCACCCTCACCGAGTCCCCGCAGAAGTGGACGCAGCTGGCGTCCGAGATCCGCGGCGTGACCGAGGAGACCACGACCGGCGTCCACCGCCTGTACGAGATGCACCAGGCCGGCAGCCTGCTCTTCCCGGCGATCAACGTGAACGACGCCGTCACGAAGTCGAAGTTCGACAACAAGTACGGCTGCCGCCACTCCCTCATCGACGGCATCAACCGCGCCACCGACGTCCTCATCGGCGGCAAGACCGCCGTCGTCTGCGGCTACGGCGACGTCGGCAAGGGCTGCGCCGAGTCCCTCCGCGGCCAGGGCGCGCGCGTCATCGTCACCGAGATCGACCCGATCTGCGCGCTCCAGGCGGCCATGGACGGCTACCAGGTCACGACCCTCGACGAGGTCGTCGAGACGGCCGACATCTTCATCACCACGACCGGCAACAAGGACATCATCATGGCCGCCGACATGGCCAAGATGAAGCACCAGGCCATCGTCGGCAACATCGGCCACTTCGACAACGAGATCGACATGGCCGGCCTCGCCAAGACCCCGGGCATCGTCAAGGACGAGGTCAAGCCGCAGGTCCACACCTGGACCTACGAGGACGGCAAGGTCCTGATCGTCCTCTCCGAGGGCCGCCTGCTCAACCTCGGCAACGCGACCGGCCACCCCTCCTTCGTCATGTCGAACTCCTTCGCGGACCAGACGCTGGCCCAGATCGAGCTCTTCACGAAGCCGGAGGAGTACCCGACCGACGTCTACACGCTGCCGAAGCACCTGGACGAGAAGGTCGCCCGTCTCCACCTCTCCGCC
Source organism: Streptomyces sp. NPDC056144 (assembly GCF_042264145.1). Taxonomy (NCBI): domain Bacteria; kingdom Bacillati; phylum Actinomycetota; class Actinomycetes; order Kitasatosporales; family Streptomycetaceae; genus Streptomyces; species Streptomyces sp. NPDC056144. The sequence goes on from NZ_JBHJVF010000008.1 coordinate 282,025, forward strand.
CTCGGCGTCAAGCTGACGACCCTCCGCCCCGAGCAGGCCGCCTACATCGGCGTCCAGGTCGAGGGCCCGTACAAGGCGGACCACTACCGCTACTGATGCCCCGACCGGCGGCCCGTGCGCATTGACGCACCACCGCCCCGGACACCCGTAGAGGTTCCCGGCAGGCCCCCGCACCCCGCGTGCCGGGGGCCTGCCCCGTCCCCCCCCGCTACCGCACCTGGAAGCACCGTCTCCCGAGGACCGACCCATGCCCCGCGGCCGATATTCGCTCCATGACCCGCACGACCACACCCCCCTCGGCGAAGAACACTTCCACTGCGCCCCCGGCCCCTCCGGCTGGCGCTACGTCTCCCAGACCGTCACCCCCTCGGGCGACCACCGCGGCTCCGTCGACCTGGCCGTCGACGAACTCGGCCGCCCCATCCGCCTCGAACTCCACGCCGCGAGCTGGCAGGTCCGCGGAGCGGCCCTCGACGGCGTCACCTGGGTCCGCACGGACCCCACCGGAACCCACGCCACCGAAGGCAATGTGCGCGCTCATGCCTTCACCGGCACGTCCCCGGCGTTCCTCGTCGCGCTCACGCGACTCCTGCGTCTCACCCCCGATTCCCCCGAGACCCGCGTCAGGCTCGTCGCCCTCACGGATCCGGTGCTCGCCCCCCTCACGGTCGACCAGTCCTGGGCCCTGCTGAAAAGTGAAGCGCACGCCACTGACAACGGCCCTCTGCTGGTGGACGAGTACCAGGTCAGCACCCTGGACACGGGGGAACGCCACACGATCCACATCGCCGGCGACGTGGTCCTCGCGGCCCCCGGCATCGAACTCGAACACCTGGAGACCCCGCCGTCGGTCTTCCCCTGAGCCTCAGCCGGGCGGAGCGAACCCGGTAGGACGCGTGCCGCCCTCAGGGGCGACAGCCGAGGCGCCCCCGACACCCGGCGCACGAGACACCGGCGCCGCCGCATCCGGCAGCACGACCACCCTCCGGGCATCCCGGGCCTGCCGCTCGGCCACCACCCCCGCGAGAAACGCGTCGGCCGGCACCCCCGGTGGCGGAGGCGTCCCGGTCCGCGCCACCAGCTCGTCGGCCAACCGCTCCGCGAGCCGCCGCCCCACGACCGGGTCCAGCTCACGAGCCCGCGTCAGGTACTGACGTATCTCCAGCCACAGCGTCTCCGGCACGGCCGACAGATCGAGCCCGCCGAACCGCCCCACCAGCCACGGCGGCGGCGGAGGCACCGCGACCGCCCGCGCCGCGGGCACCCGCTCCCGTACGACCAAGGTCCCCGCGAACACGTCGCCGAGCCGCCGCCCCCGCTCGGACACGAGCGAGGCGATACAGGCGACGGCCCCGAACGTCAGCAGGATCTCGACGACCCCCATCGCACCCCGCACCAGCGCGTGCCGGAACCGGATCGGCCCCCCGTCGTCCCGCACCACCCGCAGCCCACAGGCCAGCTTCCCCAGCGACCGCCCGTGCGACAGCGTCTCCACGGCGATGGGCACCCCCACGAGCACCAGCAGAAACAAGGCAATGGACAGCGCCATGACGGCGGCCTCGTCCAGCGAAGCCGTGGCGACCGCGAGCCCGAGCGCCAGGAGCAGATAGACCCCCCACACCACGACGAGATCGATGAGCACGGCGAGCGCACGGCTCGGCAGCCGAGCCGGCTCCACCCCCAGCACGACGGCGTCCCCGGTCACCAGCCCGCCCACGGCACCCACCCTTCCCCTTCTCCGCCCTCCGAGACCCCTCCGAACGCCAGTCTGCCAAGCTGAACCGCAGCGCGCCGCAGTAGTACGGACCCGTCCGCAGCCACCGCCTGGAGCAGCAGCCGATCATGGACCTCGACGTCTACGTCACCGCCCACCGCGCCGAGTGGGAACGTCTGGACCACCTCCTCCGCCGCGGCCGCGGACTGACCGGCGCCGAGGCCGACGAACTCGTCTCCCTCTACCAGCGCACGGCCACCCACCTCTCGATCGTCCAGTCCACCGCCCCGGACCCCCAGCTCACCGCCCGCCTCACGCAACTTGTGGCCCGAGCCCGCGCGACCGTCACCGGCACCCGCCGCGCCTCGTGGCGCGACGCGACCCGCTTCCTGACGGCCGGCTTCCCCGCCGCCCTCTACCGCACCCGCCACTGGTGGATCCCCACCGCTCTCCTCTCCACCCTCCTCGCCGTCCTCATCGGCTGGTGGATCGGTACGCACCCGGAGGTCCAGGCCTCGATCGGCGCCCCGGCCGACCTCCGCGAGATGACCCGTCCCGGCGGCCAGTACGAGACGTACTACTCCAGCCACCCGGCGGCCTCCTTCGCCGCCCAGGTCTGGACGAACAACGCCCAGGCCGCCGCCATGTGCCTGGTCCTGGGCGCCTTCCTCGGCATCCCGGTCCTCGGCATCCTCTTCCTGAACATGCTGAACCTCGGCGTCGGCATCGGCCTGATGTCCTCCGCCGGCCGCCTCGACGTCTTCCTCGGCCTGGTCCTCCCCCACGGCCTGCTCGAACTGACGGCGGTCTTCGTCGCCGCCGGTACGGGCCTCCGCCTCGGCTGGACGCTCATCGACCCGGGCCCCACCACCCGCCGGGCCGCCCTGGCCGAGCAGGGCCGAGCCGCCATCGGCATGGCGATCGGCCTGGCCGGCGTCCTCTTCGTCTCGGGCCTGATCGAAGGCTTCGTCACCCCCTCAGGCCTCCCCACCTGGGCCCGCATCACCATCGGCATCGCCGCCGAGCTGGCCTTTCTCGCGTACGTGTACGTGCTCGGCGCCCGAGCCGCCCGCACCGGCACCACAGGCGACCTCGACGAACCCGACCGCAACACCGCCCTCCCCACCGCCGCCTGATGTGCGGATGCCCCCGCAGACCTGCTAGTGTCCTCCGGTGCCCACAAAAGCCATTGACATGGCGGCAGTGGGGAGGTAGATTCAAACGGTTGCCTAGAACTGGACAGTTCGGCAGCGATCAAGTAGAGTCCAACTCACTCCGGTCGGGAATTCGATTCCACGGAGTCATTCCGATTCTCATTCGAATCACGAAAGCCGCCGATTAGGTCGGCCGAAATGATTCTGATAAAGTCGGAACCGCTGAAAGGCCCCCAAGCGAAAGCAAAAGGGATCGGAAAGCACCGAGGAAATCGGATCGGAAAGATCTGATAGAGTCGGAAACGAAGGAAGCGCCCGGAGGGCCTGGAAACAGGAACGAAGGAAGCGTCCGCACCTTGAGAACTCAACAGCGTGCCAAAAATCAACGCCAGATTAGTTGATACCCCGTCCATCTTCGGATGGTCGAGGTTCCT
>NZ_JBHJVF010000009.1:0-158640 GCF_042264145.1 Streptomyces sp. NPDC056144
ACTAATCTGGCGTTGATTTTTGGCACGCTGTTGAGTTCTCAAGGTGCGGACGCTTCCTTCGTTCCTGTTTCCAGGCCCTCCGGGCGCTTCCTTCGGTATTTCGTGTTTCCAGCTTAGCAGACCCGATTTCTCGTTTCCGCCACCCGCTGGAGCGGGTTTCCGGGGCAGGAATTCACTTTCGTGTTTCCGTTTCCCGGCGGGGTCAAACATTACCAGGCTTTCTCGGCCCCTCCGACCACTCCCCCACCGTGCTGACGCACGCAGAGGTGTAGACCACTGAGGTTAGGATCTGGCTTGATGGTGCTGCCGACCCGCGACTCAAGGCCGCGTTGGGGTCAGGCAGGAGTACGACAGTACATCCCACCGTCAGTAGAGGCAAATCGTTTCGGGGTAGTCCTAGCTCCGTCCAACTGGTACGTCTCGTGCGGAACTAGGACTTCTTATGACTTACGCTTCTGAACAGTACGCCGTCCAGGACAGGTAGTGACGGCGCCACACAATCTCCGCCCCTGGGAGGCTTCCCATGACATCCGTGTCGTCGCCGCTTGCTGGTCGAGCCATCGGTCTCGCCGCAGTTCCCGACCCGGTCTTCTCCGGTGCGATGGTCGGTCCCGGCACCGCCATCGACCCCGTACGTGAGCCCTCGGAGGCGGTGTCGCCCGTTGACGGGGTCGTCGTCTCCATGCACCCGCACGCCTTCGTCGTCGTCGACGCCGAGGGCCACGGTGTGCTCACGCACCTGGGTATCGACACCGTTCAGCTCAACGGCGAGGGCTTCGAGCTCCTCGTGAACAAGGGTGACACCGTGACGCGCGGACAGGCCGTCGTGAAGTGGAACCCCGCCGCGGTCGAGGCCGCCGGCAAGTCCCCCATCTGTCCCATCGTGGCTCTCGAGGCCACCGCGGACTCGCTCTCCGATGTCGTCGAGGACGCCGACGTGAAGGCCGGCGACGCGCTCTTCAACTGGAGCTGACCGGTCCGTCCTCGTGACGACCGCGAGTTCGACATTCAACGCGGCGGCCGGGGCCGCCGCACTATCGGAGACGGGTGAGATGGAGACAACGCTGCGAGGCGTCGGCGTCAGCCACGGTGTGGCGATCGGCGAGGTCCGGCACATGGGCACGGCGGTTCTGGAACCGCCGGCCAAGCAGATTCCGGCCGACGAGGCGGAGCGCGAACAGGGGCGCGCTCGTCAGGCGGTGGAAGCTGTGGCCGCGGACCTGATTGCGCGAGGCAATCTGGCCGGCGGTGAGGCCCAGGCGGTGCTCGAGGCCCAGGCGATGATCGCCCAGGACCCGGAGCTCATCGCCGACGTCGACCGCCGTATCGCGGTCGGCAGCACCGCGGAGCGCGGCATTTACGACGCGTTCTCGCACTATCGGGAACTGCTCGCCGGTGCCGGTGAGTACATGGCCGGGCGCGTCGCCGACCTCGACGACGTGCGGAACCGGATCGTCGCCCGCCTGCTGGGCGTGCCGATGCCGGGTGTGCCGGACAGCGACGAGCCGTACGTGCTCATCGCGCGTGACCTGGCGCCGGCCGACACGGCGCTGCTCGACCCGGCGCTGGTGCTCGGGTTCGTGACCGAGGAGGGCGGGCCGACCAGCCACAGCGCCATTCTGGCGCGGGCCCTCGGTGTGCCGGCGATCGTGGCACTGCCGGGTGCGGGTGAGCTGGCCGAGGGCACGCTCATCGCGGTGGACGGTTCCACGGGCGAGATCTTCGTGGACCCGACCGAGGAGAAGCAGGCGGAGCTGACCGCGGCCGCCGCCGCGCGGAAGGCCGCGCTGGCGTCCTCCAGCGGTCCGGGTGCGACCTCGGACGGGCACAAGGTGCCGCTGCTCGCCAATGTCGGCGGTCCGGCGGACGTGCCCGCCGCGGTGGAGGCCGGTGCCGAGGGCGTCGGTCTGTTCCGTACCGAGTTCCTCTTCCTGGACGACAGCAAGCACGCTCCGTCCGAGGAGAAGCAGGTCGAGGCGTACCGCAAGGTGCTGGAGGCCTTCCCCGAGGGTCGTGTGGTCGTGCGTGTGCTGGACGCCGGTGCGGACAAGCCGCTCGACTTCCTGACGCCGGCCGACGAGCCGAACCCGGCGCTCGGTGTGCGCGGTCTGCGTACGCTCCTGGACCACCCGGAGGTGCTGCGGACGCAGCTCACCGCGCTGGCGAAGGCGGTCGAGGGTCTGCCGGTGTACCTCGAGGTCATGGCGCCGATGGTGGCCGACCGTACGGACGCGAAGGCCTTCGCCGACGCGTGCCGTGAGGCGGGGCTGCGGGCGAAGTTCGGTGCGATGGTCGAGATTCCCTCGGCCGCGCTGCGGGCGCGCTCGATCCTCCAGGAGGTCGAGTTCCTGTCGCTGGGCACCAACGACCTGGCGCAGTACACCTTCGCGGCCGACCGTCAGGTCGGTGCGGTGTCGCGGCTCCAGGACCCGTGGCAGCCGGCGCTGCTCGACCTGGTGGCGCTGTCCGCCGAGGCGGCCAAGGCCGAGGGCAAGAGCTGTGGTGTGTGTGGCGAGGCCGCTTCGGACCCGCTGCTCGCCTGTGTCCTGACGGGTCTGGGTGTCACCTCCCTGTCCATGGGCGCGGCGTCGATTCCGTACGTGCGGGCGACGCTGGCGAAGTACACGCTGGCGCAGTGCGAGCGGGCCGCGGCCGCGGCGCGTGCGGCGGACACGGCGCACGACGCGCGTCTGGCCGCGCAGGCGGTGCTGTCCGGGGAGTGATCCCGGGCGGATTCTGACGCGGGGAACCGGAGGGGCTTCCCGTCACCTTGGTGGCGGGGAGCCCCTTCGGCGTGTCCGGTCAGTGGTGGGCGGGCCAGTCCTCGTCGGGGTCGGGGGCGAGGGGGAATCCCGCGCGGTAGTCGACGCCGGGTTCCGGGGAGAGGGGTTCTCCGGTGCGGGCGTCGGTGCAGTAGGCGGCGAAGACCTCGGCCTCGGTGAGCGGGGCGAGGCCGCCGTCGGTGAGTCGCCAGCCGTGGAGGTGGTCGCGGGCGTCGGGGTGGGTGGTGCGCAGGACCAGGCCGCCGGGGGCGGCGAGGACGAGGCCCGCGGCGAGGACGGCGGTGAACTCGGCGGCGGCCGGTCCGGTGGGGTGACCGGGGCCTTCGGCGTGGAGGACGGCGAGGAGTTGGTCGGCGGCGGCGGGGACGCTGCAGACCAGGTGGTGGGTGCCCGGGCCGGCGGCGGCGAGGAGGCGGGTCAGGAGGCGGCCGGCCCGGGCGAAGGCGGCTTTGCCGAGGTCCTTGCCGCAGGTGGCGCAGTCGCCTGCGGTGGCGAGGACGGTGGTGGCGTACTCCCAGGTGGCGTGGCGGACGGCGGTGTCGACGAGTTCGGGGAGGAGGTCGCTGAGGGGTTGACCCGTGTAGGTGACGTGGGCGCCGGTGGCGGCGAGGTGGGCGGTGAAGCGGCTGCGGCTGGTGGGGTGGTCGGGGTCGAGGGCGGCTTCGGCGCACCAGGAGGCGTACTCCTCGGGGTCGAAGAGGGTGACGGTGGTGTGTCCGCCCTGGGTGGCGAGGGTTTTGAGGAGGGCCTCGACCTGGTGGAGGTAGGTCGTGTGGTCGTCGAAGGCGAAGGTGCGGTAGCGGCGCATGGCCGCGAAGTCCCGCTCGTCGGCGAGGAGGCCGACGGTGCTGGGGACCTCGCGGCGCAGGGCGCGGCGGAGGTGGGCGGTGGTGGGGCCGGTCCGGGTCATGTCTCCCCCTGAGTGACGCTCCGATCAGTGCTCACTCACCGTAACCATCGCCACTGACAGTGACGGTTCGGGAGGGGTGAGACGACCGCGGACCAGGCGGTTCTGGGTGGCACAGGTGGCGGCGAGGGCTATGCCGAGGACGGGCCAGGCCAGGGGGCCGGCGGACATGATGCCGGTCATGAGGAGGGGGCCGACGAAGCGCTGGGTGGAGTGGGCGAGGCCGTGGACGCCGAGGTAGGTGCCCTGAGCGTCGGCGGGGGCGAGGGCGACGGAGATCTCCCAGGACGACATCGCGTGGAGGATCTCGGCGAAGGTGAGGGCGACGACCGCGACGATCAGGCCCGTGACGGCGAGGGCGCGGCCGCCCGCGGCGGAGAGGGCGAGGGCCGCGGTGCCGAGGGCGAGGAGGCCGGCGAGCGGGGCGAGGAGACGGCGGGCGGCCGTGGTGGTGGCGGCGAAGCGGGAGAGCGGGACCTGGAAGAACACCACGAGGACGGTGTTCAGGACCATCAGGAGGGGAGCGAGGCCGACGGGGGCGTCCGTGGCATGGACGATCCAGAGGGGGACGGCCACCTGGAGGATCGTGTCGTCGAGGAAGAGGGCGGCGTCGGTGGCGGTGTAGCCGAGGAAGCCCCGGTCGCGCCAGGGGCTGCGGCTGGCGGGTGCGGCGGCTTCCGGGGTGTCCGCGGAGGTGGCGACCACGCGGGAGGGGCGGGGCGGTTCGGCGCAGGTGAAGGTCAGGGCGGCGATCACGAGGTAGGTGAGGACGTTGCCGAGGAGGAGCAGTCCGTACGCCCTGGTGCTGCCGGTGGCGAGCGCGGCGGCGGCGCCGAGGCCGCCGATGGACCAGCCGATGTTGACGGTGGTGCGCTGGATGGCCTGGTAGCGGACGCGCTCGGGGCCGGCGACGCGGGCCGCGTACAGCTTGATCAGGACGCTGCCGGCGCGGTCCGGGACGGCGCCGAGGGCCGAGTACAGGGTGAGCAGGAACAGGTTGTCGGTGGTGAGGAGCGCGAGGAGGGCGATGCCGCGCATGAGCTGGGCGGCGACGATCACACGGACGAGGGGGAAGCGGTCGGCGAGCCGGCCGGCGAGCGGGGCGCCGATGATGCCGACGCCGCCGGAGACGGTCATGAGGAGGCCGACCTGTCCGAGGCCGAGGCCGGCGACGTAGGTGAAGTACAGGACGGCGCAGCTTGCCCAGAGGCCGGTGCCGGTCTTGTCGATGATGCTCACGAGGAGCATGCGGCGGCCGTCGCGGCCTCCGGGTATGCGGCCGAGGACGGCGCCGGGCCGCCGTGAGGTCTCGTGGCTCATCGGTGTGGTTCCCCCTTGACTCGATTATTGTGTTGGTACATAATGTTTAACGTGGCAACACAATATGCGATTCAGGGAACGACGTCCAAGGGAATCGCCGCGTCCGTCGAGCGCGGCGTGGCGGAGGGCGAGCTCGCGCCGGGCGACGCGCTGCCCCCCGTACGGCGGCTCGCGGACGAGCTCGGCGTCAGTCCCGGCACGGTGGCGACGGCCTACAAGGAGCTGCGGCAGCGCGGTCTGGTGGTCACGCGCGGGCGGGGCGGCACGGTGGTCGCCGAGGCGCCGTCGGTCGCCTCCCGCCGGCCCCCGTCCGTGCCGCCGGGTCTCGTGGATCTGGCCAGCGGGCTCCCCGACCCCGCCTTCCTGCCGGTGCTCAGGCCCCCGGCCGAATGGCGGCCCGTGTACGGGTCCCATCGCGCGGCGCCCCGGATCGCGGCCCTGGAGGAACTGACGCGGGCCTGGTTCGCCCGGGACGGCGTACCGACGGAGCAGATCACGTTCGCGTACGGCTCGCTCGACTGCATCGCCCGGCTGCTCTCGGTGGAGCTGCGGCCCGGGGACGCGGTGGCCGTGGAGGATCCCGGATTCCACCACCTGCTCGACCTGGTGCCGGCGCTGGGGCTCCGGATGGTGCCGGTGGCCGTGGACGCCGAGGGGATCACGCCGGACGCGCTGGGCGCCGCGCTGCGCGCGGGGGTGCGGGCGGTGGTGTGCAGTCCGCGCGCCCAGTGCCCCACCGGCGCGTCCTTCTCCCTGACGCGGCGCGACGAGCTGGCCGCGCTGCTGCGGGAGTTCCCCGAGGTCCTCGTCATAGAGGACGACTACAACCTCGGGCTCGCCGCCCCGGCCGCGCCCACCTTGGGCGCCGCCGGGCTCGAACGCTGGGCGCAGGTCCGGACGGTGTCCAAGCGGCTCGGGGTCGACCTGCGGTGGGCCGGGGTGTCCGGCGACCCGGTGACGCTCGCCCGGCACGACGGCCGGATGCTCATGACCTCCGGCTGGGTCAGTCACGTCCTGCAGGAGACGCTCGTGTCGCTGTTCGCCGACCCGGAGGTCGTGCGGCTCGTCGCCGACGGCGAGGTCGAGTACGCGAAGCGGCGTACGGCCCTGATCGACGCGCTCGGCTCGTACGGGATCCGGGCGGTCGGGGCGAGCGGGATGAACGTGTGGGTGCCGGTGCGGGACGAGTCCGCGGTGGTGAACGGACTGCGGACGCGGGGCTGGTGGGTCGCCGCCGGGGCGCGGTTCCGGATCGCCGCTCCGCCGGCCGTACGGATCACGACGACGACGCTGGTTCAGGCGGACGCGGTGCGTCTCGCGGCGGACTTCGCGGGCGTGCTCGGGGACTCGCAGGCCACGTACGGGGGCTGACGACCGGGAGACCGGGACGACGACGGCGGCCTCGCGGGAAGGTTTCCCTTCGCGCGAGGCCGCCGTCGTGGTGGATCAGCGGGTGCGGTAGGCGTTGCGCAGGGTCTGGGTGAGGGTGTTGCCCGCCGTGTCGACGAGGGCGGCGCGGAGCGAGACCGTCCGGCCGGGGGCGGGGGTGCGGAAGGTCGTGCGGCCGTCGGCGACGGGGACGCGGGTCCAGGTGGCGCCGTTGTCGACGGAGACCGACACGGTCAGGGAGCGGACGCCGGTGCGCGCCGCGGCACCCTGGACGGTGACGGGCACGCGGACGAGGGTGCGGGCCGGGGCCGTGCCGTCGAGGGCGAGCGCCGGGGCGAAGCGGACGGTGCTGAGCGGGAGCGCGGTGGGCCGGGAGGTCGCCGCCGAGGTGAACGTCCAGGCGGCGGTGGCGCGGCCGCCCGCCGCCGGGCCGGTGCCGTGGGTCGCCGTGGTGATGAGCCGGTACGCGGCGCGGCCGGGCGTGGTGGTGAACTCCGCGCGGCCCGGCGCGCCCTCGCGGGTGCCGACGAGGACGCCGTTCCGGTGGAGCGTGGTGGTGGCGCCGTGGAAGCGGGGGCTGCCGGGCGCGTGGCCGTCGCCGTCGGCGAGCAGGGGGATGTCCAGGGCGAGCCGGGCGCCGTCGCGGACGCCTGCCGGGCGGGCGCCCGGTGACGTGTCGGGGGCGGGGCCGAAGACCGCGTTGTCGAAGGTGTGGGTGGTGGTGGCGCCGGCGCGGACCGCGAAGCCGTGCGCGCTGTACTGGTTGGGCCGGGTGCCGGGTCCCGCGGGGGCCGTGTAGTCGACGTCCCAGCGGCCGCGCTCCGGGGTCACGAGGACCGTCGCCGTGCCGGGTCGCTTCAGCGGCTGGGAGAGTCCGATGGTCGGGCCCGCGCTGGGCTGGATGGCGACGAACGCGGTGCCTGCCGTGCGGTCGGGGGCCGCGCCGCGGATCTTGACGGTGGCCAGCGCGGAGGCCGCGGGGTGGCGGACGAGGCCGGTGAGGGCGCGGGCGGAGGTGAAGGTGTAGCCGAGGGCGTAGTCGGCGTTCGTGCCCGACCAGTAGGTGTCGAACCACTGCTTCACCGAGCCGGGTTCGGCGGCGGGGCCGAGGTGGGCGACGCGCAGGTTCGGGCTTCCGGCCAGGATGTTCGCGGAGCGGGTCCTGCCCTCGTGGGTGACCTCGACGAAGCCGAGGCCGCTGCGGTGGCGGGCGCCCGGCTCCGGCGGTCGTACGTCCACGAGCGCGGTCCTGCGCGCGTCGACCGTCACCGTCGTGTCCCCGGTCAGGTCCAGTCGGGGCTGGACGATCCAGTCGGTTCCCGCCGCGGGGTCGGCGCCGTGGAGGGTGGAGTCGAGCAGGTAGCGGCCGCGGGGCAGGCGGAGGGTGACCGTGCCGGAGGGGTCGTGGGGCGATTCCTCCACCGCCGCTCCGGGGCCCGAGATGCCGGTGACGTGGGTGAGGTAGTCGTCGGTGGCGAGGCCGGCGCGGTCGAGGTGCCGGATGGTCAGGGTGTACGTGTCGGGGGCACGGCCGGCCGAGGCGAGGGCGGCCGAGGCCAGAGCGGCCGGGGGCGGCGCGGAGAGGGACACGGCGGCCAGGACGCCGGTGAGGGCGAGGGCGCGCAGGGCCGTGCGGCGGGTGGGCGGGGTCGTCCGCGTACGGTGTTCCGTCGATGAGTTGTTCATGATCAGCACTGCTCGGGGGCCGGTCCGCGTTCCCGTGACCTGGGACACATCCGGGACGATGTGGCCCAGGTCACGGGAACTCCGGCGAACCGGCGCCCAGTGCCAGATGTGGAATCACCTATGAGAAATCGTTTCCGCGCCGGGGACCCGGCGGCGCTGGGCGAGGCGTACGACGAACACGCGCGGGTCCTGTACCACTACGCGTTCCGTGTCTGCGGCGACCGGGCGGCGGCGGAGGACGTCGTGTCCGCCACCTTCCTGGAGGCCTGGCGCTGTCGGGACAAGGTGCACGCCGACGGCGGCAGCCTGCGGCCCTGGCTGCTCGGCATCGCCACCAATGTCATGCGCGGGGCCGCGCGTGAGGCGCGGCGCAGGGACGCGGCGCTCGCGCGGCTTCCCGAGCGGGGCGTCCTGCCGGACTTCGCCGACGAGGTCCTCGCCCGGATGACGGACGGGGAACAGGTACGGGCCGCCCGCGCCGCCCTGGGGAAGCTGCGGCGGCGTGAGCGGGAGGTCTTCACGCTCGTGGTGTGGGCCGGGCTCGACTACGCGGCGGCCGGCGAGGCGCTCGGGATCCCGGTCGGAACCGTCCGGTCCCGGCTGTCCCGGGCCCGTGAGCGGCTGCGGAAGCTCGCCGACGCGGAGCTGCGGGCGCTGCGGCGCCGTGAGCGGAGTGGCGGCCGGGTGGTCACCCGCGGCGGGGGCGGGCCTTCGGGGTCCGGACCCGTGCGCTCCGGACCCGTTCCGGTCACGGCTTCCGATGCCGGTGTGCCCGCCGTCTCCCCCTCTGCCGGCGCGCCGTCCGTTTCCCCCTCCCTCGTTCCTTCGACCGTCCGTCCGGATCTCGTGTCCCGTACCCACCCGGAGAACCAGGCATGAACACCTCCACGCCCCGACACTCCCCCACCGCCACGGACGATCCGCTGGTCGGCGACCTGGTCGGCCTCCTGCCGCCGCCGCCCGTGCCGGCTCTCGCCCCCGCCGAGGAGCACGACCTGCGGAACCGGGTGCTGCGCGAGGCCCTTGCCGCGTCGCCCGCCACGCGCGCGCGTGGCGGCCGGTCCCGGCGTCCCCTGCCGCGCTTCGCCTGGGTCGCCGCGCCCGTGACCGCCTGTGCCCTGGTGGCCGGTGCCGTCGCGCTCGCTCCGTCCGACCCTCCGGCCACGCCGCCGAAGCAGGTCACGGCCTCCGGGGCCGACCAGGTCCTCTCGCGGGCCGCGCTCGCCGCCGCCTCGGCGCCCGCGCCGGACGCGCGGCCCGAGCAGTTCGTGTATGTGAAGAGCCTGGTGGCCTTCGCGGGGCGGAGCGCCGACGGGGGTGCCGCCGCGCTCGCCCCCGTACACCAGCGGGAGGTGTGGCTGTCCGCCGACGGGAGCCGGGCGGGGCTGCTGCGGGAGGACGGTGCCGCCGATTCGGAGCTCGCGCCGCGCCTGCCCGTCTACGAGCTGGACCACCCGGGGGCGACGCCCCGGGCCACCACGATGGAGGGGCAGCCCTCCGTCAAGAACCCGACGCACGCGTACGTGGCGACGCTTCCCACGGATCCGGGGGCGCTGCTGACGCTCGTCAGGGAACAGACCCGGCAGGAAGGCGGCGATGCCGACCAGCGGGCGTTCCGGGCGATCGGGACGCTGGTCGCCGAGACCTGGGCTCCGCCGGAGGTCACGGCGGCGCTGTACGAGGCCGCCGCGCGGATTCCCGGGGTCACCGTGCTGCCGTCCGCGAAGGACGCGGCCGGGCGGGAGGGCGTGGCCGTCGCCCGTACCGCCGACGGGGAGCAGACTCAGTGGGTCTTCGACCGTACGACGTCGGCGTTCCTCGGCGAGCGGACCGTGCTCACGGAGACCACGGCCGCCGGGGTGAAGGGGAGCGTGTTGGGGGTGTCCGCCGTTCTCGCGAAGGGTGCCGTCGGGCGGGCCGGTGAGCTGCCCGGTTCCTGAGCACGCGCGCGTACGGCACGAGGCCGGTCCCGTGGGGGGACCGGCCTCGTGCCGTGCGGTGACCAGGGCGGGTCAGGGCCTGCGGGTGGCCGCGAGGGTCTCGTAGAAGCGCAGGAGGCCGAGGTCGTCGACCGAGCCGAGGTTGACGGCCTTCGCCAGGGGCGTGCCCTGGAGGAGGCGCTTGACCGGGACCTCGATGCGCTTGCCGGTGAGGGTGTGCGGGACGCCCGGGACCTCGATGATGTCGTCCGGGACGTGCCGCGGGGAGAGCTCGGTGCGGATGGTCCGCTTGATGCGGCCGATCAGCTCCTCGTCGAGGGTGGCTCCCTCGACGAGATGGACGAAGAGCGGCATCCAGTACCCGCCGTCGGGCTCTTCGAGGCCGATCACCAGGGACTCGCGGATCTCCGGGAGCCGCTCGACGGCCTCGTAGATGTCGGCGCTGCCCATGCGGACGCCCTGGCGGTTCAGGGTGGAGTCGGAGCGGCCGTGGATGACGACCGAGCCGTGCTCGGTGATCGTGATCCAGTCGCCGTGGCGCCAGACGCCCGGGTACATCTCGAAGTAGCTGTCGCGGTAGCGGCTGCCGTCGGGGTCGTTCCAGAAGTGGATCGGCATGGACGGCATGGGGTTGGTGACGACCAGCTCGCCGACCTCGCCGACGAGCGCCTTGCCGGACGGGTCCCAGGACTGGAGGTCGGTGCCGAGGCCGGCCGCCTGGAGCTCGCCGATGTGGACGGGGAGCGTGGGGACGGCGCCCGCGAAGCAGGAGCACACGTCGGTGCCGCCGCTGACGGAGGCGATCCACAGGTCCTCGCGGACCTCGTCGTGGAGCCAGCGGAAGCCGTCGGGGGGCAGCGGGGAGCCGGTGGTGGCCACGCACTTCACGGCCGAGAGGTCGAAGTCCCTGCCGGGGTGCACGTCGGCCTTCGCGCAGGCCATCACGTACGCGGCGGAGGTGCCGTACAGGGTGGCGCCGGTGCGTTCGGCGACGCGCCACTGGGCGGCGGTGTCGGGGTAGCCGGGGCTGCCGTCGTACAGGACGACGGTCGTGCCGGTGAGGAGGCCGGAGACGAGGAAGTTCCACATCATCCAGCCGGTGGACGTGAACCAGAAGAACACGTCGTCGGGGCCGAGGTCGCAGTGCAGGCCCAGCTGCTTGACGTGCTCGACGAGGATGCCGCCCTGGGACTGGACGATCGCCTTCGGCAGGCCCGTGGTGCCGGAGGAGTACAGGACCCACAGCGGGTGCGAGAAGGGGACCTGTTCGTAGACCGGCTCGACGTCGGCGGCGACCAGGTCGTCCCAGGCGAGGGCGCCCTCGGGGGCCGGGGTGCCGAGGAGCGGCACGTGGACGACGGCGCGGAGCGTGGGGAGTTCGGCGCGGAGCTCGGCGACGGTGTCGCGGCGGTCGTGCTCCTTGCCGCCGTAGCGGTAGCCGTCGACGGTGAAGAGGACGACCGGCTCGACCTGCTGGAAACGGTCGAGGACGGAGCGGGCGCCGAAGTCCGGGGCGCAGGAGGTCCAGACGCCGCCGACGGCGGCGGTGGCGAGGAGGGCCACGACGGACTGCGGCACGTTCGGGAGGTAGCCGCTGACGCGGTCGCCAGGGCGTACGCCGAGGGCGCGCAGTTCGGCGGCGAGGGAGCCGACCTGGCGGCGGAGCTCGCCCCAGGTGGTCGGCGTGGGCTCCTGCGTCTCGTCCACGTGGAGCAGGGCCGTGGCGTCGGGGCGCTCGTCGGCGGCGCGCAGGGCGTGCTCGGCGTAGTTGAGGGTGGCTCCGGGGAACCACTCGGCCCCGGGCATCGAGCGGTCGCCGAGGACACGCTCGTACGGGGTGGAGAAGCGCACGTCGAACCACTCGACGACGGCCTGCCAGAAGGCTTCGAGCTCCTCGACCGACCAGCGGTGGAGCGCCGGGTATCCGCCCTCGGCGGGCGCGCCGTGGTGTTCGGCGGCCCATGCCTGGAAGCGGGTGACCGCGGCGGTGGCGATGCGCTCCTCGTCCGGCTGCCAGAGCGGCTCGGTCTGCGCTGATGTCATGGGCGTGCTCCCTGGCTGTACGCGGGGTCGGCGTGTGTCGCGCGCACGTGCTGGGGTGTGCGCGTGACGCGGCTGACAGGACGATGCCATGTGATCGTCTTTCGCACCAGGTCTGCCCGCCCATGGTCCGGTACATGAACATGTGCTCCCACCACGGGTGAACGACCGTTGAACGGAGCTCGTATCGCCCCTGGTGGGTGGCAGGGTGATCGTCATGGACGGTCGGGAACTGGTGCGTTCGATCAAGGTCTTCGGTTCGGTGCGGGGGTTGCGGACGGTACGGGCGGCGTGGCGGCGGAGGCGGACGGACGCGCGGGGGCTGCCGCCGCGCGGGGCGGAGCGGGCGCGGGTGCCGGGGCCCGCGACGGGGGCGGAGGCGCTGCCGGGCGGGGGGATCGTCCGGTTCGCGCGCTCCTCGCTGCGGATCACGGTGTCGGTGGGCGGCGCGGTGTTCTGGGGGTGGGACGGGGCCGGGCCGCTGCCGTCGTACGCGCTGGCCGGCGAGGCGCCGGAGCCGGACCCGCGGGCCTCTCTCGAACCGGACACGGACGGCGGGTGGCGGATCGTCGCGGAGCGGGTGACGGTGGCGGTCTCCCGGCACGGGGCGGTGGAGGTGCGGACGCCGGGCGGGCTGATGCTGCGGCGGGATCTGCCGCCCCGGTGGTGGGAGCCGGTCGAGGGGGCCGGGGGCGGGACCGGGGCCGGGACCGGGGCTGGGGCTGGGGCTGGGACCGGGGCTGGGGCTGGGGCCGAAGGTGGGGCCGGGGCCGGTGAGGCTCGTTGGGTGCAGCGGAGCGAGGTGCCGGCGGACGCGCGGTTCTTCGGTCTCGGCGGGCGGGCCGCGGGGCCGCGGCTGCGGGACGGCTCGTACCGGCTGTGGAACACCGATCCCAAGGGCGGCTTCGTCCCGGGGGACGATCCGCTGTACCTGACGATGCCGGTGCAGTTCGTCGTCTCGGACGCGGGGACGCACCTCGCGTTCCACGACAACGCGTGGGACGGGCGGGTCACGCTCGCCGAGGGCGAGGAGGGCGACGGCTCCGGGCACGACCGGCCGGGCACCAGCGAGGTCCGGATGGGTGGTGGGCCGCTGCGCTGCTGGGTGCTGGTCGGCACCCCCGCGCGCGTGCTGCACGGCTGGGCCGCGCTCACGGGCGCGCCCGCGCTGCCGCCCGCCTGGGCGCTCGGTCCGCAGCACGCCCGGTGGGGCTTCGGCAGCGCGCGGGAGGTGCGGCGGGTCGTCGCCGGGTACCGCGAGCGGGGTCTGCCGCTGTCCGCCCTGCACCTGGACATCGACCACTACGACGGGCACCGCGTGTTCACCGTGGACCGGGAGCGGTTCCCGGACCTGCCGGGGCTCGCGGAGGAGCTGCGGGAGCAGGGGGTGCGGCTCGTGTCGATCGTGGATCCGGCGGTCAAGGCGGAGCCGGGCAACGCGGTGTACGACGCGGGGCGGGAGGTCGGCGCGTCCGGGGCGTTCGTCAGGGACGGGCGGGGGCGGGAGGTCGTCGGCGAGGTGTGGCCGGGGCCGTGCGTGTATCCGGATTTCACCGATCCGGCGGTACGGGAGTGGTGGGGCGGCCTCTACGAGGAGCGGCTCCGGCAGGGTTTCGCCGGGGTGTGGCACGACATGAACGAGCCGGTGTCCTTCGCTCCCTTCGGCGACACGACGCTGCCGCGCTCGGCGCGTCACGCGCTGGACGGGCGGGGCGGCGACCACCGGGAGGCGCACAACGTGTACGGGCTGACCATGGCCCGCGCCGGGTACGAGGGGCTGCGCGGGCTGCGGCCGGACGAGCGGCCGTTCCTCTTCTCGCGTTCGGGCTGGGCGGGGATGCAGCGGTACGGGGGCACGTGGTCCGGCGACGTGTCGACCGGGTGGCCGGGGCTGCGGGCCTCGCTCGCGCTGGTCCTGGGGCTCGGGCTGTGCGGTGTGCCGTACTCGGGGCCCGACGTGGGCGGCTTCGACGGCTTCCCCTCGCCCGAGCTGTACCTCCGCTGGTACCAGCTGGGGGCGTGGCTGCCGCTCTTCCGCACGCACGCGGCCATCGACGCGGGGCGGCGCGAGCCGTGGGAGTTCGGGCCCGAGATCCTGGAGCACGCGCGCGTGGCGCTCGCCGAACGGGAGCGGCTGCGGCCGTACTTCGAGACGCTGGCGCGGCTCGCCCGGATGACGGGCGCGCCGTACGTCCGGCCGGTGTGGTGGGGGACGCCGGAGGACCGGGCGCTGCGGGACTGCGAGGACGCGTTCCTGCTGGGCGACGCGCTGCTCGTGGCGCCGGTGCTCACGCGGGGCGCGGACCGGCGGGCGGTACGGCTGCCGCGGGGGCGCTGGTACGACACGGCGACGGGTGAGGCGTACGAGGGGCCCGGTCAGGTCCTGCTCGACGCGCCGCTGTCGCGGGTGCCGGTCCTCGCGCGCGCGGGCGCGGTGTTTCCGGTGCGCGGCGAGGACGGCGGGCTGGTCCTGGAGGTGTGGGCGCCTCCGGCCGGACGGACGGGCGGTGGGCTCGTCGTGCGGGACACCGGGGACGGCTGGGAACCGGCCGAGATCGAGCGGTACCAGTCGCGGCTGGTGGACGGCCGGGTGGTGGTGCGGCGGGTGACGGACGAGGGGGTCGGGGAGGTGGAGACGGCGGTGCGGGTGCGGGGGGTGTGAGGGGCGGAGGTGGCGTGAGGTGTGAGGGGCGGGAGGGGTAAGGGGCAGGACCGGGCTGCGGCGTGTTTCCGGGACCCGTCAGGCGTAGTGGCCCGCGAACCACTTGCGTACCGCTGCGGTGTGGAGCGGGAAGGCCAGGTCCTGGGGCGCGTGGATCACGTGGTGGCCCTCGGTCTCGTCCGTCGGGAGCGACGGGGGGAGGTCGGCGGCCGGCCGGGGCGGGAGGAGGCCGAAGACGAGGAGGTGGCCCGCCGGGGAGCTCATCGCGTCGGCGAGGCGGATGGTGTCGGCGTCCGCCTCGATCCCGGTCTCCTCGCGCAGTTCGCGGACCACGGCCGCGCGCCAGTCCTCGGCGTCGTCGATGAAGCCGCCGGGGAGCGCGTTCTCGCCTCGTCGCGGAGCGATCCCCCGGGTGATCACGAGGAGGCCGGTGGCTCCCTCGGTGTCGGTGACCGGGAGAAGGGCGATGGCGACGGGGAGCGGGTTGCGGTAGGCGGTGTGGCCGCAGGCGGGGCAGGTGCGGGGCCAGCCGGCCTCGGGGGCGTGGGGCGCTCCGCAGGCCGAACAGTGGGAATCGGGGATCGAGTTCACGCGGCCGACCGTATGCCATCGGCCTTTCCCCGCGCTGCCGGAACTGGTAGACGGTGCCCATGACAGGACTTGCTTCCGCTTTCCGCGCGTTCGCCGTCGCCGCGCTCCTGCTGGGCGCCGCTCCCCCGGTCTCCGCCGTGCCGGAGCCGAAGGCTCCCCCCGAGTTCGTGGCGCTGAGCTCGGTGGACCGGACCGTCCTCCAGGAGATGCGGTACGCCACCCCGCACACCTTCGTGGGCGAGCCGGTCGACGGCTACCGGCAGCCCCTCTGCCTCCTGACCCGGCCGGCGGCCGAGGCCCTGCACCGCGCGCAGACGCGTCTCCTGGCGCGGGGCTACACGCTCAAGGTGTACGACTGCTACCGGCCGCAGCGGGCCGTCGACCACTTCGTGCGGTGGGCGAAGGACCTGGCGGACGAGCGGATGAAGGAGGAGTTCTATCCGCTCGTCGACAAGTCGAGGCTGTTCACGGACGGGTACATCGCGGAGAAGTCGGGACACAGCCGGGGGTCGACCCTCGACGTGACGATCGTGCGACTTCCGGCGGCGCCCACGCGCGCGTACGTGCCGGGCGAGGAGCTCGTGGAGTGCTACGCCCCCCAGGAGGAGCGCTTTCCGGACAACTCCGTGGACATGGGGACCGGGTACGACTGCTTCGACACGCTCTCGCACACCGACGACCCGCGGATCCAGGGCGTGCAGCGGGCGAACCGGCAGCTCCTGAAGGGCGCGCTCGCCGAGCAGGGCTTCGTGAACCTGCCGGAGGAGTGGTGGCACTTCACGTTCAAGCCGGAGCCGTTCCCCGGCACGTTCTTCGACTTCCCGGTGGAGCGGAGGGCCGTGGCCGGGCATTGACGGCTCGCCTGCCGGGCCTTCTCACCGGCGGCCGCCCGTGCCACACTTCTGACGCTTCGTCAGATAGGGACGTGACCTGATCGGCTCGGGAGGCTTCGTGGCACGGACACGCAGACCGGTGGTGGCCCGGTGGTTCACCGACGACTCGGTGCCGGAGGCGGAGTTCCGGCTGCTCGGGACCCGGTGCACGGCGTGCGCCTCGGTCTTCTTCCCGCGCGAGGACGACGGGTGCCGCAACCCCGGGTGCCCGGGTGGCGGCGAGCTGGCCGAGGTCCCGCTGTCGCCGCGCGGCCGGATCTGGTCGTACACCGACGGCCGCTACCGCCCGCCGGCCCCGTACGTCTCCGACCCGGACGCGCCCTGGGAGCCGTACACCCTCGTCGCGGTGGAGCTCGCGGCCGAGGCGATGGTGGTGCTCGGGCAGGCGGCGCCCGGGGTGCGCCCGGCGGACCTCGCCGTCGGCATGGAGGTCGAGGTCGTGCCGGGCGTGCTGAACGAGGACGAGTCGCACACCTGGACCACCTGGAACTGGCGGCCCGTCGCGCCGGCCGTCGCGCCGAGCACGGAGCGGGAGGAGCGGTCGTGAACGACATCGCCGTCCTCGGGGCAGGGATGCACCCGTGGGGCAAGTGGGGCCGGAGTTTCGTCAGTTACGGGGCTGCCGCCGCCCGCGCCGCGCTCGCCGACGCCGGGATCGACTGGAAGGACGTCGGCTCGATCGTCGGCGCGAACACCATGCGGTGCGGCTACCCGGGGTACGTGGCGGGGGCCACCTTCGCGAAGGCGCTCGGCTGGCAGGGCGCGCGGATCACCAGTGTGTACGCGGCCTGTGCCTCGGGCGCGCAGGCCATCGCGACCGCCCGGTCGCAGATCCTGGCGGGCCTCGCGGACGTGGTCCTGGTCGTCGGCGCGGACTCGACGCCGAAGGGTTTCTTCGCCCCGGCGGGCGGGGAGCGGCCGGACGACCCGGACTGGCTGCGGTTCCGGGTGCTCGGCGCGACCAATCCCGCGTACTTCGCGCTCTACGCCCGGCGCAGGATGGCGCTGTACGGGGACACGGTCGAGGACTTCGCCCAGGTGAAGGTGAAGAACGCGGCGGCCGGGGCGCTCAACCCGCTCGCCCGCTACCGCGCGCGCGTGTCCGCCGACGAGGTCGCCGGGTCGGCCGTCGTCGCCGACCCGCTGCGGCTCCTCGACATCTGCGCGACCTCGGACGGGGGCGCGGCACTCGTCCTGTCCAGCATGGAGTTCGCCCGGCGGCACGGGCAGGCTGATCCGGTGCGGGTGCGGGCCGTCTCGACGGTCTCCCCCAGCTACCCGAGGACGGTGCTCGACCTGCCCGACATCGCGACGGACTCGGCGCTCGCGGGCTCCGGCGGGGCGGACGGCTTCCGGTCGGCGATCGCGCGTGCCGCGTACGAGGAGGCCGGGATCGGCCCCGAGGACCTGTCCCTCGCGGAGGTGTACGACCTGTCCACCGCGCTGGAGCTGGAGTGGTACGAGGACATCGGCCTCTGCGGGGCCGGTGAGGGCGCCAAGCTGCTGCGGGAGGGCGTCACGGCGCTCGGCGGGCGGCTGCCGGTGAACACCAGCGGCGGGCTCGCTTCCTTCGGCGAGGCGGTGCCGGCGCAGGCCATCGCCCAGGTCTGCGAGCTGACCTGGCAGTTGCGGGGCACGGCGGGCGACCGGCAGGTGCCGGGGGCTCGGGCCGGGATCACCGCGAACCAGGGGCTGTTCGGGCACGGGTCCGCGGTGGTGGCGGTGCGGTGAGCACGGCTCGGTGAGCGAGGTGCCGTGAGCGAGGAGGCCCCGCGGGGGCCTCCTCGCGTCGCTCAGCCCGTGACCGTCGCGTGGGCGCGGTCCGCCAGGGCCAGGGCGTGTTCGACGACCGCCACGAGGACGTTCTTCACGGACTCGCGGTCCCGGGCGTCGCACATCAGGAGCTCGACCTCCGGGTCGAGGTCGAGCGCCCCGCGCACGTTCTCGGCGGAGAACCGCCGCGCGCCCTCGAAGCAGTTGACCGCAACCGTGAACGGGATGCCCCGCCGCTCGAAGTAGTCGATGGCCGCGAAGCTGTCCTCCAGGCGGCGGGTGTCCGCCAGGACGATCGCGCCCAGCGCGCCCTGCGCGAGCTCGTCCCAGAGGAACCAGAAGCGGTCCTGGCCGGGGGTCCCGAACAGGTACAGGACGAGGTCCTCGCGCAGCGTGATCCGGCCGAAGTCCATGGCGACCGTGGTGGTCGTCTTGGTCTCGACCCCGTGGAGGTCGTCGACGGGCCGTCCCGCCTCGCTGAGGATCTCCTCGGTGCGCAGGGGCCTGATCTCGCTGACCGCACCCACCAGCGTCGTCTTGCCGACCCCGAACCCGCCCGCGACGAGAATCTTCAGGGTTACCGGCTCGACGAGCGGCTTCGTACGGCTAGAGCGCCCGAAGGCCATTGATCACCTCGCGAAGGATGCTCACGTCCGGCAGCTCGGCCGGCGGAACGGGGCGGGTCACATGGACGAGTTCGTCCTCGACGAGATCGCCGACCAGGACCCGGACCACCCCGACGGGGAGGTCGAGTCCTGCGGCGAGCTCGGCGATCGACTGGGGCTGCTCGGAGCAGCGTTCGACGATCTCCACGTGTTCCGGGGAGAGCGTCTGGTCGCGGCCGGGGTCGTCGGCGGCCGGTTCGGGAACCACCAGCGCGATCAGGTCCAGCTGGTGGCGGCCGGCCGCGCTGGTCCGGCCGCGGGTCATCGCGTACGGACGGACCACCGGCCCCGCGTCGGCGTCGAACCAGTGGTGGCCGGGGGACGGGGCCTGATGCGCCTGGTTCGGCTCGGCTGCGTCAGTCATGGCGTCCCGCTCACGCTCCGGAGGGCAGGCCGGTCCGCGGGGCCGTGGCGAGGTGGGCGCCGACCCGCTTCACCATCAGGGTCATCTCGTAGGCGACCTGGCCGACGTCGGAGTCGGCGTCGGCCAGGACGGCCAGGCAGCTGCCGTCGCCGGCGGCCGTCACGAAGAGGAAGGCCTCCTCCAGCTCGACGACGGTCTGGCGGACCTTTCCGGCCTCGAAGTGGCGGCCGACGCCCTTGGCGAGACTGTGGAAGCCGGAGGCGACGGCGGCCAGGTGCTCGCCGTCCTCACGGGTCAGGTCGCGCGAGGCACCGGTGGGCAGGCCGTCGCTGGAGAGCACCAGCGCCTTGCGGATGGACCCGACCCGCTGGACGAGCTCGTCGAGGAGCCAGTTCAGCTCGCCGTTCCCGTGCCCGTGTCCGTAGCCGGAAGTGCTGTTGGTTGCTGCGGCGTTCGGTGCGGTCATCGACCGTCCCCCTCGGGTGTCGTTCCTTGTGCTGTCGTGTCGTCGGTGTGCCGTCGGCCGCGCTGCCAGCCGCGCTGCATGGCGGCCATGCGCGCGCGTACCTCGTCGGCGTCGCGCTCGAAGGAGTCGGGGCCGTCGGCGCCCGCGGCCGTACGGTCGGCGGCGCCCGTGCCGCGGCCTCGGTCGTCGCGGGCCTCGGTCTCGCGCAGCTGGGGGGCGAGGCTGGCCTGCCGGACGCGGCGCGGCAGGCCGCCGAAGTCGTCGGCTCCCTGCGGGGGTACGGGGAGGAGGGTCGGCGCGGAGGGCTGCTCAGGAGCCGGCGCAGACGCCTGCGTCCGCGGCGCCTCGGGGCGCTCGACCGCCGTCGAGTGGGAACCCGGCATCGGGTGGGAACCCGGCGCGGGGTGGGCACGGCCGGGCTCGTCGACGCGGCGGCCGTGGTCCACGACGAGCGTCGGGGTGGTCCGGCGGGGCAGCGGTACGGGGGCGGGCGCGACGCCGTCGCCGTGCTCCTCCTCGCCGCGGCCCGCCGTCTGGTCGGGGGCCTGCTGGTGCTGCTCGCGGGGCCGCCGGTACGGCTCGTACGGCTCGTCGGCCGCGGTCAGGCCCGAGCGGCGGCGGTCGCGGGGGCGGAAGAGGCCGCCGCGCTCGCTCTCGGTGTCGAGGAGGTCGCCGGTCCGGTCGAAGAGCACGTCGAAGGAGTCGCCGCCGATCGGGCCCTCCAGCTCGACTGGGCCGTCGAGCGGGCCGTCCAGGGCGGCGGGCGGCTCGGTCACGTCCGGGACGCGGGCGAGCGCCGGGCGGCGGGTGGGCAGCCGGCTGGGGCCGAGGAGGTCCTCGTCGAGGCCGTCGGCCACGCCGGGGCGGTCCGCCGTCGCGTCGGCGCCGGAGCGCTCCACGTTCTTGCGGTCCAGGCGGAAGCCCGCGCCCTGGGTCTCGGGGGCGTCGGTGAGCAGCGCGGCCGGGATGAAGACGACCGCGGTGGTCCCTCCGTACGGGGAGGGCTGGAGCGAGACGCGGACGTTCTGGCGCTGGGCGAGCCGGCTGACGACGAAGAGGCCGAGGCGGTCGGTGTCCGAGAGCTCGAACTCGGGAGTCTCGGCGAGCCGGAGGTTGGCGTCGAGGAGCGCGTCGGGATTCATGCCGAGGCCGCGGTCGTGGATCTCCAGCGTGAAGCCGTTGGCGACGCGCTCGCCGAGGACCTGCACGGCGGTGTGCGGGGGCGAGAACACCGTGGCGTTCTCCAGGAGTTCCGCGATGAGGTGGGTGAGGTCGGCGACGGCCGGGCCTCCCACGCCGAGGCGGGGCAGGCGGCGGACCTCGATCCGCTCGTAGTCCTCGACCTCGGCGACGGCGGCGCGGACGACGTCCATGAGCTGGACGGGCTTGCGCCACTGCCGGGAGGGCGCCGCGCCGGAGAGGATGACGAGACCCTCGGCGTGGCGGCGCATGCGGGTGGTGAGGTGGTCGAGGCGGAAGAGGTCCGCGAGTTCGTCGGTGTCCTCCGTGCGGCGCTCCATGGTGTCGAGGAGCGTGAGCTGGCGGTGGAGCAGGACCTGGTTGCGGCGGGCGAGGTTGACGAAGACGTCGGAGACGCCGCGGCGCAGTTCGGACTGCTTGACGGCGGCCTCGACGGCGGCGCGCTGGAGGGTGTTGAGGGCCTGGCCGACCTGGCCGACCTCGTCCTCGCCGTACCGCAGGTGGGGCACCTCGGTGCCGACGTCGACCGTCTCGCCGGCGGCGAGGCGGCGCATGACGCTGGGCAGGCGGACGCCGGAGACCTCCTGGGCCTCCTTCTGGAGGCGGCGCAGGTCGTGGACGAGGGAGCGGCCGATGCGGACGGAGATGACGATCGAGGCGAGGAGGGCGAGGAAGCCGAGGACTCCGGCGACGCCGACCTTGAGGAGCACGCTGTACGCGGCGGGCTGGACGCGGTCCTGGTAGCGGTCGCCGGCGTCGGTGTTGGCGCGGGCGAGGTCGTCGAGGACGGGGCTCGCCTCGTCCTGCCAGTACGCGGCGGTGGCGGCGCGCGGGTTCTTGGTGGGGCCCTCTTCGATGATCGCGTTCTCGGCGGCGCGCAGGGGCGCGGTCTCGGGGCTGTTCCAGTACTGCTCGAAGCGCTCGCGCTCGGCAGCGGGCAGGAGTTCGAGGTTGACCTCGTAGAACTGCTCGCGGTTGGCGACGAGATCGGAGATCTCGCGGATCTCCTTGGCGCCGATCTGCCCGGCGACGAGCGCGGAGAGGACGAGGGCGTCCTCGCGGGAGAGCAGTTCACGCGCGCGCGTGATGCCGACGAGGGCGCGGCCCTGCTTGTCCATCTCCACGTTCTCCAGGGCGTGGAGGGTGATGAGGAAGCTGTAGCAGGGGTCGACGAGCCGGTTGTAGAACTCGAGCGCTTCGAGGCGGTCGATGCTGCGCTTCTCGACGGAGCGGCGCAGCGAGGCGAGGTCGTCGAGGGCGTCGAGGAGGGAGGCGAGGCGCTGGCTGGTGACCGGCCGCATCTCGTCGCGTACCCCGGCGTCGGTGGCGTTCGCGCGGATGCGCGCGATCTGCCGGTCGGTGGCCCGGCGGGTGTCGCGGAGGGAGGCGAGGGCGGTGGAGCCGCGCGGGTCGGCGAGGTAGATCAGCGACTGGCGGCGTTCGAGCTGGATGACACGGGCGGTGTCCTCCAGGGGGTAGCCGATCTTCTCGATGATGTAGCCGACGTCGAGGAGTTGGTCGGCCTCACGGCCCGTCAGGACCGTGGCGAAACCCCACAGCCCGGTCAGGGAGACGAGCGGTACGAGGAGCAACGCCACGATCTTCCGGCGGATGGACTTCCCGCGAAAGCGCATGGCCTCCCCCAGCTCGGCCCCCGCGCGCCACGGGGGTCCCTCACGTTCGTGACGTCGCGCGTCAACACACGGCGTCAACCTTCGGTTTCAAACAAACGGCGGCGTGAGCCTACTACTGCATCACGGCCATCTCGAAGGTCTGTCCGGGCGATTTTCAGCCTGACGAGTGAGTGTTGATCATGAGATGTCCCGGTATTCGGGGAGTTGGGATCAGCCACTGTGGCGTAGGACACCCGGGAGTGCGTCATTTCCCCGGCCACTCTCCGGCCTGCGGAGATGGCTGGAATTATTCGTTCCGTTCCGGTGTGGACGAAACCTTTTCTCGCTCTTGTGCGTCAATCAGTACGGGGCTGGTTCTGCTCGCGTAACGGGGATCGTGGTGGGCAGCCACTCAGAAGGCGTTCAGTGGTGGGGAGTGACCAGGCGATGGAACACGAGTCGCGGCCGGCACGGCAGTTGTGGGTGGACGACGAGAAGGGCCGGCAGCGGATGCCCGATCCGGTGCGGACCGCCGCCGTGCGCGCGGTGATCCTCACCTCGGTGACGATCGTGCAGGGGGTGGTGGCCTTCTTCTGCACGGTCACCGGGTCCTGGCTGGCGTTTCCGGTGACGGTGACGGCGGTGGCGTCCACGGTCGTCGCCACGTGGAGCGTCCTCGACGTCTGGATCACCCGTCAGGTGTGGCGCCAGCGCAACGGGGTGGTCTCGCAGCCGAGCAGCACGGCGCGCTGACGACGGTACGCACGGAGAGCGGCCCGGTCCTCGGGGGACCGGGCCGCTCTGCGTGTCGTCAGGAGGTGACCGCCGTCGGGTCGTCCGAGGCGTGACGGCGGAACATCCGGGTCGCCGTGATCTCGCCGTGGACCGACTCGCCCTCCCCCGCGGTCTGCGGCAGACCCGGCCGCAGGTGCTCCTCCACGCTGATGTACTTGAGACCGGCCCGCAGGTCGGCGTCGTTGCGCAGCCGGATCACGAGCGGGAACTCGGCGAGCGCCGTCGTGTCGAACAGACCGGTCGTGTACAGCAGCTGGACGCCGAGCGCGTCCGACACGGCCCGCTGGAGTTCGAGCAGGTACGTGGCGTTGGCCCGGCCGATCGGGTTGTCCAGGAACAGCGTGCCCGCGTGGCGGTGCTTGTCGCGGCCCCGGTCGTTCGAGCGGAGCGCCGCCATCGTGCAGTACAGCGCGATGGCCGCCGTCAGCAGCTGACCGCCGGAGAACACGTCGCCCATCTGCCCGACGGGCACGCGCTCGGCGCGCAGCACCGCGTCCGGCTTCAGGATCTCGACGGAGACGCCCTTGGGTTCGAGCGCCGCCTGGACGCCCCGCAGCAGCAGGGACATGCCGTCCCGGCGCAGGTCCGAGTTCTTCTTGACCGCGGCGCGGGTCGCCTCGTCGACGACCTCGCCGAGCCGCTCCGCCAGGGTCGCCTGGTCGGGCTCCTCGAAGCGGATCCGCAGGAACTCCTGGCCCGACCACTCGCCGAGCCCCTCGGGCAGCCGGGAGAGGCGCTGCGCCGAGCGCAGGGTCGCGAGGGAGGACTCGACGAGCCCCCGGAGCCGGTCCACGATCGAGTCGCGGTTGCGCTCCAGCTGCGCCAGCTCGTCCGTGAGCACCCGCAGGCGGGGCGCGAAGGCCTCGGCCCACTTGGCGGCGTGCTCGGGCAGCGCGGCGGCGGGCAGCTCGCGGATCTGCTGGCGGGCGGGGGTGCGGACCTGCTCGTACCGGGTGGAGTTGGCGTGCCGGACGAGGATGTCGCTCGCCTCGCGGACGGCGGCGTCGGCGGCGGACAGCTCGGCGGTGCAGGCGCGCAGCGAGCGGCGTGCCTCACCGGCGGCCGTACGGGCCTCCTCCAGGCTCCCCCGGTAGGTCTCGGTCTCCTCCTGCTCCTCGTCGGCGTGGTCGCGGAGCAGGTCGCGCAGGAGCGCGGCGGTCTCGTCGAAGCCGCCCGCCGCGTCCTCGGCGGCGCGGTGGTCCCTGAGCAGTCCGGCGTGGGCGGCGCGGGCCGACTCCAGGGCGTCGCTGCGGGCGGCGAGCTCGCCGGTGGCGGTACGGAGCAGGGCCTGGGCCTGCTCGGCGTCGGCCGGCACCAGCTCCTCGGGCAGCTCGGTGTGCTCCTCGCCGTCCTCGGGGGCCAGGCGCTCGGCCTCGCCGCGCAGGCGGCCGAGCTTCTCGCTCGCCTCCGTCGCGCGCGACTCCAGCATCTGCACCAGCGACTCGGCGCGGGCGGCGGCGGCCTGCCGGGACGGGCCGTCGGCCCCGTCGGTGGACTCCAGGAGCTGTTCTGCGCGGGTGCGGACCTTGTTGGTGAGGCGGTCGAGCTCGGCGAGCGCGGCGGACTCGTCGCTCTCGGCACGGGCCTGCTCGGCGCGCAGGTCGGCGCCGACGCCCACCTTCTCGTACAGCTGGGAGGCCGCACGGTAGGCCTCGCGGAGGGCCGGGAGCGCGACCCGGGGCGCGTCCGGGTCCGCCTCGGGGAGCGTGTCGGGGGCACCGGCGATCTCCGCGCGCTCGGCGCGCAGGGCGCGGGCGGTGCGGTGGGCGTCGTCGGCGGCGCGCTGGGCCGCGCGACGGTCCTCGTCGGCGGCGCGGGCCCGCTCCAGACAGGTCTGGGCGCGGGCCTCGGACTCGGTGGCGTCGTCGGCGAGTTCGCGGAGCTTGGCCTGCCAGGCGGAGCGCTCGCGGAGCCGGAAGGCGAGGCCCGCGAGGGCGTCGGCGGCGCGGCGGGCGCGCTGCGCGGCCTCCTGGCGCTCGTCCCTGAGCCGGGCCGCCTCGCCGGCGACCTCGTCGGCCTCGGCGCGGACCGTCCTGGCCGCTTCCAGCGCGGCGGCGGCTTCCTCGGCGGCCTCGCGGGCGGTCGTGGCGGCCGAGGCGAGCTCGGCGAGCATGCCGGGCGGGCAGTCGGCGCGCCAGGCGCCGATCCGGGAGGCGAGCGAGCGGTCTCCGGCGAGGCGGGCGGCGAGGGTACGGATCTCCTCGTCGCGCGCGGCGGCGCGGGCGCGCAGGGCGTGCCGTTCCTCGTCGGCGGCCTGCTCGTCGTGCATGGCCGGGTTCGGCGGGACGAGGAAGACGTCCGTGTCGGCGGCGCCGTCGTCGGACGGGTCGCGTCCCGGTACGGGGGCGAGGAGCGCGGCGGCGGTGCCGACGGCGACGGTGGAGCGGGGCAGCAGGGCGGCCGAGGCGAGGACCTCGCGGGCGCGGCCGTACGAGACGGGGTCGGTGATGACGACGCCGTCGACGAGCTCGGGGCGGGACGCGAGCACGCGCGCGTGGTCGGCGGGGTCCACGGACTGGGCGAGGTAGCGCCAGCCGGGGAGGGCGGGGATGCCCTGCTCGCCGAGGTACTCGACGGTGGCGAGGACGTCGGGGCCGGGCGGCAGCAGGCCGCCGTCGCCGAGGGCGCCGAGGATGCGGGAGTCGTCGGCGGCGGCGGTGCGCAGCTCGAAGAGGTGGCGCTCGGCGGAGGAGACGGCCTGGTCGAGCATGCCGCGCAGTTCGTCGGCGTACCGGTCGAACTCGGTGACGGTCAGCGGGCCCTGGGGGCCGTCGCCGGTCCCGGGGGCGTCCGTGCCGTCCGCGGAGTCGCCGTCCGCCTCCGCCCGCCGGGCGTCCTCGGCGGGAAGGCTCAGGAGCTCGGCGAGCCGTTCCTCGGAGGCGAGGGACTCGGCGGCGCGGCGCTCCGCGTCGTACGCGTGCCCGGCGGCCTCGGCGGCGTCCGCCGCACGGGCGGCGGCGAGCTCGGCGCGGGAGTCGGCGGCGGCGGCCTCGCGGGCGCGGTCGGCGGCGGTGCGGGCGGCCTCGCGGGCGGTGTCCCAGGCCGCGACGGCGGTCTTCTCGGCGTCGCTCGCGGCGAGGGCGGCGCGGGCCGGGTCGGCGTCGGGGGCGGAGTCGTCGAGCCAGCCGGCCCGTACGGCCTCGGCGGTCTCCTGCTCGACCTCGACGAGCCGCTGGCGCAGGTGCCCGGCCTCGCTGCGGGCCCGCTGGGCCTCGGTGGCGGCGGTGGTGGCGTCGCGGTGGGCCGCCTCGCCCGCCTCCTGGAGGGCGGTCGAACGCTCCTCCTCCTCGGCGGCGTGGCGCTCGCCCTCCTCGGCGGCGGCGGCAAGGGCCCGTACGAGGTCGGCGGCGGCGGCCGCGCGGGCCGCGAGCGCCGGGGCGGCGTCCCGCTCGGCCTCGCGGATGGCGGCGGCCACGCGCGCGGAGCGGTCACCGGCGGCGCGGTGCCGGAGCACGGCCTCGGCGGCCTGCCAGGCGGAGTGCAGGGTGCGGGCGTCGGTGAGCTCGCGGCGCTGGGAGGCGGCGCCCTTCTCGGCGGCCGTCAGGGCCAGGGAGGCGTGCCGGTAGGCCAGTTCGGCGGCGATGAGGGCGCTGCGGCCGCGGGCCGTCTCGGCCTCGGCGACGGCGTGTCCGGCGGAGGTGACCTGCTGGGCGAGTTCGGCGCCCCGGCCGCGCTCCTCGGCGGCGCGGGCGGAGAGGCGGCGGGCGAGGCCGCGCGTGCGGCGCTCGGCGGCGGTGTGGACCTCGCGCGCGTGGGAGCGGCTTTCGGCGGCCTCGACGATCCGGCCGAGGAGGTCGACGGAGCCCGCGGTGAAGTCGCGCTCGGCGGTCAGCTCGGCGCGGCGGCCGAGCTTGTTGCCGAAGCCGCCGACGAGGTCGGCGAGGCCGTCGGTGTCCCGGGTGTCGGTGACGGCGCGCAGGAGGAGGTCGGTGAAGTCGGAGTCCTTCTTCACCGCGAAGAGGCCGGCGGCCTCGCCCTCGTCGGCGTTCATCTCGCGCTGGTAGCGGAAGAGTTCGGGGTCGAGGCCGATGTCGCCGAGGTGCTCGTTCCAGCGGTCGTGGATCTCCTCCCAGACCACCTCCAGGTGCGGGTACGCCTTCCCGGCCTCGGTCAGGGCGTCGCGGAAGCCCTTCATGGTGCGGCGGCGGCCGGTGGCGCCGGAGGCGCCCTCGGCGGGCGGGCGGACGGAGGTCGCCTCGGCGACGGGGAGGTTGTCCAGGCTGAGGCCGGGACCGGGGCGGAAGGAGTACCAGGCCTCGGCGAACTTGCGCGGGTCGTTGGAGACCTGGCGGCCGCGCCACTCGCTGGCCTTGCCGACGACGACGAGCTCGCCCGTGAGGGTGTGCTGCCACTCCAGGGCGACGTGCCCGCAGTCGTCGGCGAGGAGGAACTTGCGGAGCACGCCGGAGCTGGCGCCGCCGAGGGTGTTGCGGTGGCCGGGCAGCATGACCGAGAAGATCAGCTTGAGGAGGACGGACTTGCCGCCGCCGTTCTCCAGGAAGAGGACGCCCGCCGGGGCGGGGCGGCGCGGCGGACCGACCGGCTCCTCCTCGAAGAACTCCGCCTGGGTGGGGGCGGGGTGGGGCACGGGCGCACCGACTCCGCGCAGGTCCAGGACGGTGTCGGCGTACCGCGCACCGGCGGGGCCGATGGAGTACAGGCGGACGCGGGACAGCTCGTACATGGCGAGGGACTCTCGTGCTCTCGTTCTCGGGAGGTTCGGGTGACGCGACGGGGCGGTCAGGCGTGGAACGGGAGGCCCGCGTCGGCGGCGAGTTCCAGGTCGTCGCCCTCGGGCGGCGGGACGAGGGTCGCCGAGCCGTCGCTGACGGGGACGACCCCGAGCTCCAGGAGCTCGGCCATGGCGGCGGAGCCCGCCATGTCGCGGACCTGGAGCTGGTAGCGGGCGGTGGTGCGGTACGAGCCGCCGCCCTCGTCGCCGGTGCGCTGGAGGAAGCCGGATTCGGTGAGGAAGGCGGCGGCCTTGCCGACGATGCCGGTGGTGGAGCCGGCGAGTCTGCGGGCGTCCTTGGTGGCGCCGGTGGCGCTGCGCCGGGCGTAGATCCGCCAGGCGGCCTCCAGGCCGGGGGCGTCGGAGGCCGGGTCGGTGTTCTCGCCCTGCTCCTCCGCGCGCTGTTCGAGGCGCAGGCAGGCCTGGCGGACGAAGGCGTCGACGCCGTTGACCGTGAGGCGGCCGATGTAGGCGTCGTCGGCGAGGTCCTCGGGCCGGGGGAAGGCCATCGCGGCGACGGCGAGGTGGGCGAGGCCGTGGAGGAAGCGGTCGGCCGAGTCGGTGGAGGCGCGGCGGGCGTAGTCGCCCATGCGGACGGCGAAGACGGAGTCCTCGCCGGCGGTGACGGCCATTCCCGCGCGCGGGGAGACCTCCAGGACGACCAGGCCGAGGCCGGTGGCGACGGCGTCGGCGAGGCGGGCGAAGGCGGGGTCCTCGCGGTAGCGCCGGAGCAGTTCGGTGTACTCGGCGTCGCGGGCCGGGAGCAGCTTGGGCTGGAGACCGAAGGAGACGAGCCGGGCCGCGTCGGCGGCGTCGGCGGGGGTGACCGCCGAGGTCGTCGCCGGGGCCGGGGCCGCCGGGGCGTGCGGGGGCTCCTGCTCGCTCCACGCGTCGGCGTGCTCGACGTGGGTTTCGCTCACGGCTGGGGCTCCTCGGTACGGCTCTCGGTCGGTGCGTCGGCGGGGGCGGGCACGCCGGCGGGGGTCGGCACGTCGGCCAGGGTCGGTGCGTCGGCGGGGGTCGGCGCCTCGGCGACGGTGGGTGCGTCGGCGGCGTGCGGTGCGTCGGCGGGCACCTCGGGGGCGCCCGGCGCGTCGGCGGCGGGGCGGGGCAGGGGCAGGGGTACGGGGGTGACGGCGGCGGGCGCGGCGGCCGGGGGCCGGCTCCGGCCCTCGCCGTCGCGACGGGAGGCACCGCCCTCCGGCCCGGGGGTGAGCCGCACGGCCCGGACCGTCGGCACGTTCCGCCGCCGGGTCGCCGCGTCGCCCCTGGCCGGCTCCCCGACGGGCACGGAACCGAGCCGGGGGCGCCGGGGCGCGGCGGCGGGCGCCTCTTCGGCGTCGCTCTCACCCGCGACGGGCGCGCCGGTGGGCGGGTCCACGACGACGTGCTGGATCCGGGGCCCGTCCGCGGACCGCGCTGTCCTCGGAGCGGGGACGGCGCCCGGTACGGCGGCGGGGGCCGGCGCGGGCGCCTCGGCCGGGGGTTCCGGGTGCGTGTCACCCGTGCAGAAGGGGGTCACGTGGCCTCCGTGCGGTCGGCGGCCATGCCTGCCGCGTCGAGCAGGGCCGTACCCACGATGAGGTCGGCGCCGCCGAATTCGGGGTCGTCGAGCGGGGTGCCGTCGTCGACGGCGAAGAGGAGGCGCTCCTCGCCCTGGCGGTAGGCCGTGCCGACCGGGGGGCTCGCCGCGTGGACGGCGAGGAGGGCGACGAGGTACGGCAGGTCGGGGTCGAGGCGGCGGGCCTCGGCGAGCAGGCCGGAGAGGCGGCGGGGAGCGTCGTGCTCCAGGTCGAGCAGGCGCATGGCGCTCGCGAGCTGCTCCTCGCTGAAGCGGGAGTCGTCCGGGGTGGCGATGAGGTCGGGCTCGGGCATCTCCGCGCCGAGGTGCTCGCGCTCGACGGGCGGCGTGAGCAGCAGGTCCACGAGGTCGCCGAGGCGGACGGACGCGGGGGTCCGCAGGCCCGTGCCCCGGGCGAAGAAGGCGTCCGTCACGCGTGTGGCGCTCTCGGCGGGGAGCGTGAGGACCGGGGCGACCAGCTGCCCGTACAGGTCGAGTCCCGTGTACGCGGTGGGGGCGGCGAAGGCCTGCCGGTCCTGCTCGGCGCGGAACAGCGGCCCGGCCTCCAGGAGGCGGGACTGGAGCTGGGTGTGGCGGCGGATGCAGTCCTTGACGATGTCGACGAGCTCGGCCGCGCGGCGCTTGTGCTCCGCCGTCTTCGGGTCGGACGCGGCCTCCGCCTCGTCGCGGGCCTTGCGGATGTTGGTGAGGATCGCGTTCTCGTGGCGGTAGCGGTCGGCCACGTGGTCGAGCGCCTCGTCGATCATGTCCGGGACGGCCTGGAGCCAGTCCACCGCGCGGACGTTGCGCCGGGTGGCCTCCAGGGTCTTGCGGAGCGACTCGGCGTACTGCACGGTCCGGTAGCGCGCCTGCTCGGCGGCGAGCTGGGCGTCGGCGAGGCGGCCCCGGCTGATGAGGACCTCCAGCTTCACCTCGGCGGCGATCTGGGCGCTGGTGACGTCGGTGTCGAGGGCTCCGACGAGGACGTTGACCGCTTCGTCGGTGGTGCGGAGGTAGACCCCGCCGCCGTATCCCGGGACCTCTTCGATGAGTTTGAAGTCGTAGTCCCTGCGGACGTACACGCCGTCGGTGCCGAAGGTGCCGTAGACCGCGCGGAAGCCTCGGTCCACGCTGCCGACGTTGATCAGGTTCTCCAGGACCCAGCGGGCCACGCGCTCGTGTTCGGCGGCGGGGCGCTCGGGGGCCTGGGCGGCGACGCGGGGCAGCAGCCGGGCGACGATCTGCTCGTGGTCGGCGCCGGTGTCGAAGTCCATGTTGAGCGTGACGAGGTCGATGGCGGAGAGCGCCACCTCGGCCATCGCGTAGATCGAGTACTCGCCGGCCAGGTTCGCCTTGCGCGCGTCCAGGTCGTGCAGCGGCGCGGTGCACGCGAGCGCGCGGAGGCGCCGCGCGAGCCCTTCGTCGGCGGCCGGGCCCTGAGCGGGTCGCGGCGCCGCGCTGAGCTGGGGCGGAGCGAGGTCCGTCGAGGCAGGCGAAGTCACGGTGGACAGATTAGGTCCTCGCACTGACAACGGTCGAAACGGCGCAGATGCGACCGGGATCACACGGGCCCGTCGCTCCGGCCCCGGCATCCCGGCCCGTTCACTCCGCGGGGTCCTCGACCGCGTCCGCGTAGGCCGCCCCGACCCGGGTGCGGGAGTCGTCGAGGTAGCGGGCGAGAAGCCGTTCGGCCGTGGCCCGTTCGCCGGCGATCAGGGCTTCCAGGATCTCGCGGTTGCGCCGGAGGTAGGGCTCGTGGAGGGCCTGGGCGTCGTCCACGACGTGGAAGGCGAGGCGGAGTTCGGCGAGGACGCTCCGCATCAGCTCGTCGGTGCGGGCGCTGCCCGCGAGGGCGACGAGTTCGCGGTGGAAGTGGATGTTGGCGGTGGAGACGCCGGTCCAGTCGCCCGCGCGGGCGGCGGCCTCGCCCTCGGCGACGGCGGCCACGAGGCCGTCGACGGCGAACGGCGGCTGCCCCAGGCCCCGTACGACCGCGCATTCGACCAGTCGCCGGGTGCGGTAGATGTCGTCCACGTCACCGACGGCGAGCACGCGGACGAACACCCCGCGGTTGAGTTCGTGGACGAGCAGCCGCTCGTGGGTGAGGAGGCGGAACGCCTCGCGCAGTGTGTTGCGGGACACACCGAGGGCGCCGCCGATGCTCTCCTCGGAGAGCCGGACGCCGGGCGCGAAGTATCCCTCGGCGATACGGCTCCGCAGGATGTCGGCGACCTTCTCCGCCGTACTCGTCCGCCCGAGCAGCGCCCGGTCGTCCGCCAGGCTCCCGGCCCCGGTCCCAGCCCCCGCCGCTGCCCCGACTCCGGCCGCGTCGTTCATGTCCCGCACGTCTGCCACGCCCACGGCCCCTCGTCGTTCGTCGTCGTCCGGGCCCGAGTCAACCGCAGATCCGAGGAAGGAACAACAGGCCCCTTGTCGGATCGTTGAACAATCCTCTACGTTGTCGACACCGCACGGTCCCTCGGTACGTCTCTCACGCACGCCCTCCCCTCCTGCGAGGTGCAGATGAGCACGGCACAGACCCGGCAACCGCTCCAGGGCGAACGGCCCGACGACACGGGCGCGTTCGCCTGGCTGCGCGCCCTCGGGCCGCGCGGCCGACGCGCCTTCGGCGGCGCTTTCGGCGGATACGCCCTGGATTCCTACGACTTCTTCACCCTGCCCCTGTCGATGGTGGCGATCGCCGCCTACTTCCAGCTCGACAAGGGCCAGACCGGCCTCCTCACCACCGTCACCCTCGTCGTCTCGGCGATCGGCGGCGCGCTCGCCGGTGTCCTCGCCGACCGCGTCGGCCGGGTGAAGGCCCTGATGATCACGGTCGTCACGTACGCGCTCTTCACCGTGCTCTGCGGCTTCGCCCCGAACTACGAGACCCTGCTGGTCTTCCGGGCGCTCCAGGGCCTCGGTTTCGGCGGCGAGTGGGCCGTCGGCGCGATCCTCGTCGCCGAGTACGCCTCCGCGAAGCACCGGGGCCGTACGCTCGGCGGCATCCAGAGCGCCTGGGCGGCCGGCTGGGCGCTCGCCGTCCTCGTCTACACGCTCGTCTTCCAGTTCGTCGACGCGGACCTCGCCTGGCGGGTCATGTTCTGGACGGGCGCGCTGCCCGCGCTGCTCGTGGTCTACGTACGGCGGAACGTGGAGGACGCCCCGCAGGCGGCCGAGGTCCGCAGGACCAGCGCGGACCGGGGGTCGTTCACGGCGGTGTTCCGGCCCGAGCTGCTGCGCACCACGCTCTTCGCGATCCTGCTCTCCACCGGCGTGCAGGGCGGCTACTACACGCTAGCGACCTGGGTCCCGACCTTCCTGAAGACCGAGCGCGGTCTCACGGTGGTCGGCACCGGCGGCTATCTGACGCTGCTGATCTCCGGGGCCTTCACCGGCTATCTGACCGGGGGTTACCTCACCGACCGGCTGGGCCGGAAGAAGAACATCGCGCTCTTCGCCGTCCTGTCGGCCGTCTCCGTCCTGGCGTACACGCGGATCCCCGAGGGCTCGAACACCCTTCTCCTGGTGCTCGGTTTCCCCCTCGGGTTCTGCATGTCGGCGATCTTCAGCGGCTTCGGCTCCTTCCTCGCCGAGCTCTACCCGACGCCGGTGCGCGGGACGGGACAGGGACTCACGTACAACACCGGCCGCGCCGTCGGCGCCGTCTTCCCGACCCTCGTCGGCTATCTCGCGGGCAGCTGGGGCGTGGGCGGGGCGCTGGTCTTCGGCGCCGTCGGGTACGGGATCGCCGTGCTCGCCCTGTTCGGACTGCCGGAGACGCGCGGAAGGGAACTCGTATGAGCCCCTCGGCCGCCGTTCTCGATCCCCGTGACGCACGCGCGCGTGCCCGGGCCGGGACGGCCGGGCCTACGGCGGGCTGGGCGCCGGGCCACACGCAGGCCAACCTGATCGCGGTCCCCGCCGACTGGGCCTACGACGTGCTGCTCTTCTGCACCCGCAACCCCCGGCCGTGCCCGGTCCTCGACGTCACCGACGCCGGCTCCTGGACGACCTCGCTGGCCCCGGACGCCGACCTGCGCACGGACATCCCGCGCTACCGCGTGTGGGAGCACGGGCGGCTGGTCGACGAGCCGCGGGACGTCACCGGGTACTGGCGGAGCGATCTGGTCTCCTTCCTCATCGGGTGCAGCTTCACCTTCGAGGGGGCGCTCGCCGAGGCGGGCGTGCCGCTGCGCCACGTCGCGCAGGGCCGGAACGTCTCGATGTACGTCACCGACCGGGAGTGCCGTCCCGCGGGACGGCTGCACGGGCCGATGGTGGTCTCGATGCGGCCGGTCCCGGGGGAGCTCGTCCCGGTGGCCCGGCGGATCAGCGGTCTCCTCCCGGCCGTCCACGGGGCGCCCGTGCACGCGGGCGATCCGGCGGCGCTCGGCATCCGCGACCTCGGGCGGCCCGACTTCGGGGACCCGGTCGAGGCCGAGCCGGGGGACGTGCCGGTGTTCTGGGCCTGCGGGGTCACCCCGCAGGCGGCGGTCATGGCCTCGCGTCCGCCGTTCGCGATCACCCACGCGCCGGGGCGGATGCTCGTCACCGACGTCCGGGACGAGCGGTACCGGATATCCGTCTGAGCGACCGCCACATCCCACCTCCACGACACACACCGCACGACGCACACGGCATTCCGCACTCCGTACGACGCACGAAACGAAGGAAGCACCACATGACCTGGGCCCCGATCGATCTCAACGCCGACCTCGGCGAAGGCTTCGGCCGCTGGACTCTGACCGACGACGACCAGCTCCTCTCGGTCGTCACCAGCGCGAACGTGGCCTGCGGCTTCCACGCCGGGGACGCGGCCACGATGCGACGGGTCTGCGGGCTCGCGGCCGAGCACGGGGTACGGATCGGGGCCCACGTCTCCTACCGGGACCTGGCGGGGTTCGGGCGCCGCTCGATGGACGTCCCGGCCGCCGAGCTGGCCGCCGAAGTGGCGTACCAGATCGGCGCCCTGGAGGTCTTCGCCCGCGCGGCCGGTGCGCGGGTGTCGTACGTGAAGCCGCACGGCGCGCTCTACAACCGGGTCGTGCGGGACGAGGAGCAGGCGGCGGCGGTCGTCGAGGGCGTGCTGCTCGCCGACGGCTCGCTGCCGGTCCTGGGGCTCCCGGGGTCCCGGCTGCACGCGGCCGCGGCGGAGGCCGGTCTCCCGGTCGTCGCCGAGGCCTTCGGCGACCGGGCGTACCGGGCGGACGGCTCCCTCCTGCCACGGGGGGAGGAGGGGGCCGTCGTCTCGGACCCGGAGCGGGTCGCGGAGCGCTCGGTGGCCATGGCCACGACCGGGACGGTCACCGCGCACTGCGGGAACCCCGTCGCCGTACGGGCCAGGTCGCTGTGCCTGCACGGGGACACCCCGGGCGCGGTGGGCCTCGCCCGGCTCGTCCGGCGGCGGCTGGAGGACTCCGGCGTGCGGGTGGAGGCCTTCGCGTGAGGGTCCTGAGGGTGGGCGAGAGCGCCCTCCTGGTGGAACTGGACGGCGGCGGGGCGGCGGAGGCCTTCCACGCCGAGGTGCTGCGGCGGCGGGCGGCCGGGACGCTGCCCGCCGTACGGGAGGTCGTTCCGGCGGCGCGGACCGTGCTCCTCGACGGGGTGGCCGATCCCGCGCGGCTCGCGGCCGAGCTGCCCGGCTGGGAGGTGGGACCGCTCCACGCGCGCGTGGGCGAGGTCGTGGAGATCCCGGTCCGTTACGACGGGCCGGATCTGGAGGTGGTCGCCGCACTGTGGGGCGTCCGCCCTGACGAGGCGGTGCGCGTGCACACGGCGGCCGAGTTCCGGGTCGCGTTCTGCGGGTTCGCGCCGGGCTTCGGCTATCTGACCGGGCTCGGCGAGCGGTACGCCGTTCCGCGACGGGCCACACCCCGTACGGCCGTCCCGGCGGGGTCGGTCGCGCTGGCGGGGCCGTACACGGGGGTCTATCCGCGCTCCTCACCCGGCGGCTGGCAGCTGATCGGCACGACGGACGTCGTCCTGTGGGACGCCGGGCGCACGCCGGCCGCGCTGCTGGCACCCGGCACGCGCGTGCGGTTCACGGCGGAGGGCGCGCGGTGACCGACCGAGCCGTGGCCGTCGTCAGGGGCGGCGCCCTGACGACCGTGCAGGACCTGGGGCGGACGGGGTACGCGCACCTCGGCGTGCCCCGTTCCGGCGCCCTCGACCCCGGGGCCGTACGCCTCCTCAACCGTCTCGTCGGCAATCCGGAGGGGGCCGCGGTCCTGGAGACGACCGTCGACGGGTGCGCGCTGCGGCCCCGGTGCGCGGCCACGGTCGCCGTCGGAGGGGCGCCCTGCCCCGTACGGGTGGACGGGCGTCCGGCGCCCTGGGGGACGGCGGTACGGGTCCCCGCCGGGGCCCTCCTGGAGATCGGCGCGGCCGTGCGCGGGCTGCGCGCGTACGTGGCGTTCGGCGGTGGTCTCGCCGTCGCCCCGGAGCTGGGGAGCCGCTCCACCGACCTGCTGTCAGGGCTCGGCCCGGCACGGCTGGTGGAGGGGGCGGTTCTGCCGCTGGGAGCGGACACGGCCGTACGGGGGTCGGTCGACGCTCCCCCCTGGCCTGGCCCGCCGGACGAACTCGTCCTGCGGGTCCGGCTGGGTCCCCGTGACGACTGGTTCACGGGGGCCGCCCTGCGGGCGTTCGCCACGCGCGCGTACCGCGTGTCCTCGGCGAGCAACCGGATCGGGCTCCGGCTCGACGGGCCGCCCCTGGAGCGGGCGGTGAGGGGCGAGCTGGCGAGCGAGGGCATGGTCCTGGGCGCGGTCCAGGTGCCGCCGGACGGGCATCCGGTGGTGTTCCTCGCGGACCATCCGACGACCGGCGGCTATCCGGTGGTCGCGGTGGTGCGGGAGGCGGACCTCGGGGCGGCGGCCCAGGCGGTGCCGGGGACGCCGGTGCGGTTCGTGCCGGTGCGCTGAGGCCTGACGGGCTCGTCAGGCGGGCGGCGGCGTGCCGTATCCGCCGCCGCCGGGGGTGCGCAGGACGAGGACGTCGTCGGGGCCCACCTCGGTGGTCGCGGCGCCTTCGAGGCGGTCGACGGTGCCGTCGGCGCGTTCGACGAGGTTCTCGCCGAGCGCGCCGGGCTCGCCGCCCGCCATGCCGTACGGGGGCACGCGGCGGTGTCCGGTGAGGAGGGCCACCGTCATGGGTTCCAGGAAGCGGATGCGGCGCTCCACGCCGTGGCCCCCGTGCCAGCGGCCGCGCCCGCCGCCGTCCTCGCGTACCGCGAAGGCGTCGACGCGGACGGGGTGGCGCCACTCCAGGATCTCGGGGTCGGTGAGGCGGGAGTTGGTCATGTGCGTCTGGACGGCGTCCGCGCCGTCGAAGCCCTCGCCGGCTCCGGAGCCGCTCGCGACGGTCTCGTAGTACTGCACGCGCGCGTTGCCGAAGGTGACGTTGTTCATCGTGCCCGAGCCCTCGGCCTGGACGCCGAGGGCTCCGTAGAGGGCTCCGGTGACGGCCTGGGAGGTCTCGACGTTCCCGGCGACGGTGGCGGCGGGGTGGACGGGCGCGAGCATCGATCCGGGCGGGACACGGACCTCCAGGGGTTCGAGGCAGCCGCTGTTGAGGGGGATGTCCTCGTCGACGAGGGTGCGGAAGACGTACAGGACGGCGGCCATGACGACGGAGGTGGGCGCGTTGGCGTTGCCCGGCAGCTGCGGGGAGGTGCCGGTGAAGTCGACGACGGCGGAGCGCCGTTCGCGGTCGACGCGGACGGCGACCCGGATGACCGCGCCGCCGTCCGTCTCGTAGCTGTACGCGCCGTCGTGGAGGGTCGCGACGATGCGGCGGACGGACTCCTCGGCGTTGGCGCGGACGTGCCGCATGTAGGCCCGGACGACGTCGAGGCCGAACTCGTCGACGGCTCGACGGAGTTCCTCGATGCCCTTCTCGTTGGCGGCGATCTGGGCGCGCAGGTCGGCGAGGTTGGTGTCGGGGTCGCGGGAGGGGTACCGGGCGCCGGTGAGGAGGGCGCGGGTCTCGGTCTCGCGCAGCCGGCCGTCGCGGACGAGGAGCCAGTTGTCGAAGAGGACGCCCTCCTCCTCGACGGTGGTGCTGAAGGCGGGCATGGAGCCGGGGGTGATGCCGCCGATCTCGGCGTGGTGGCCGCGGGAGGCGACGAGGAAGCGGAGTTCCGTGCCGGTGTCGTCGAAGACGGGGGTCACCACGGTCACGTCGGGGAGGTGGGTGCCGCCGTGGTACGGGTCGTTGATCGCGTACACGTCCCCGGGGCGCAGGTCGTCGGCGCGGCGGCGCAGGACCTCCTTGATGGACTCGCCCATGGAGCCGAGGTGGACGGGGATGTGGGGCGCGTTGGCGACGAGGTTGCCCTCGGCGTCGAAGAGGGCGCAGGAGAAGTCGAGGCGCTCCTTGATGTTGACGGACTGGGCGGTGTTCTCCAGGCGGACGCCCATCTGCTCGGCGATGGACATGAAGAGGTTGTTGAACACTTCGAGGAGGACGGGGTCCACGTCGGTGCCGGCGGCCACGCGCGCGGGGCGGGGCACGACGCGGCGCAGCCGGAGATGGCCCTCCTCGGTGGCGGTGGCCCGCCAGCCGGTCTCGACGACGGTGGTGGCGTCGGCCTCGGCGAGGATCGCGGGGCCGTCGACGGCGTCGCCGGGCCGGAGGTCCTCCCGGCGGTGCAGCGGGGTGTCGTGGGCGGTTCCGGCGCTGTGCATCCGGACGGTGGCGAGGGGGACGGGCACGCGGCCGTCCGGGCGTTCCCCGGTGTCGACCACGACCGGGGCGTGGGGGCCCGTGACGCCGACGGCTTCGACGGTGACGGCCTCGACGATCAACGGCCGGTCCAGGGTGAAGGCGTACCGCGCCCGGTGGATGTCCGTGAACGCGGTTTTCAGCTGTTCCGGCGGTGCGAGGTCGACGGCGAGGCTCGCGTCCGTTCCGGCGTACCGCAGGAGCACGCGCGCGTGGGTGGTGATCGCCGTGTCCGGCAGTCCGTCGGCTCGCAGCTCCGCGCGGGTCACGTCGGCGAGTTCGGCGCGGACGGCGTTCACGCGCTCGGCGGTGCCCGGCGCGTCGAGCTCGGCCTCGACGGACCGCTCGCGCAGGGCGGTCGCGTCGGCGAGCCCGATGCCGTAGGCGGAGAGGACCCCGGCCAGCGGCGGTACGAGGACGGTGTCGACGCCCAGGGCGTCGGCGACGGCGCAGGCGTGCTGCCCGCCGGCTCCGCCGAAGCTGGTGAGGGCGTAACGGGTGACGTCGTGGCCGCGCTGGACGGAGATCTTCTTGACGGCGTTGGCCATGTTGAGGACGGCGATCTCCAGGAAGCCGGCCGCGACCTCCTCGGGAGTGCGCCCGCCGCCGGTCTCCTCGGCGAGGGCCGTGAACCGTTCCCGTACGACCTCGGCGTCCAGGGGCAGGTCACCGGTCTCGCCGAACACGGCGGGGAAGTGGGCGGGCTGGACGCGGCCCAGCATGACGTTGGCGTCGGTGACCGTGAGCGGGCCGCCCCGGCGGTAGCAGGCGGGGCCGGGGTCGGCGCCGGCCGAGTCGGGGCCCACACGGTAGCGGCGGCCGTCGTAGTGGAGGACGGAGCCGCCGCCCGCGGCGACGGTGTGGATGCTCATCATGGGCGCCCGCATCCTCACCCCCGCGACCTGTGTGCCGAGTTCGCGCTCGAAGGCACCCGCGTAGTGGGACACGTCGGTGGACGTGCCGCCCATGTCGAAGCCGATGACCCGCGCGTGTCCGGCCCGTTCCGAGGTGCGGGCCATGCCGACGACGCCGCCCGCCGGTCCGGA
Source organism: Streptomyces sp. NPDC056144 (assembly GCF_042264145.1). Taxonomy (NCBI): domain Bacteria; kingdom Bacillati; phylum Actinomycetota; class Actinomycetes; order Kitasatosporales; family Streptomycetaceae; genus Streptomyces; species Streptomyces sp. NPDC056144. The sequence goes on from NZ_JBHJVF010000009.1 coordinate 39,154, forward strand.
GAGGACGGCGTCCTTGCCCCGGAAGTGGGTCGCCTCCCGCAGCCCGCCGTTGGACTGCATGAACATGAGCCGGATTCCGGCGAGTTCGCGGGCGACCTCGTCGACGTACCGCCGGAGGACGGGCGAGAGGTAGGCGTCCACGACGGTGGTGTCGCCGCGCGGGACCAGCTTGATGAGCGGGCTCACCTCGTGCGAGCAGCTGATCTGCGGAAAACCGGCGGCGCGGGCCGCCTCGGCGACGCGGAGCTCGTGAGCCGGGTGGCGGTAGCCGTGCAGCAGGACGACGGCGACGGAGCGGAAGCCGTCGCGGTGGGCGGCGGCGAGGGACGCGGCGACGGCCTCCTCGTCGAGGGACCTGACGACCCGGCCGCGGGCGTCCACGCGCTCCGGAACCTCGACCACACGCGCGTACACCGCCTCCGGCAGCACGATGTGACGGTCGAAGAGGCGGGGCCTGTTCTGGTACGCGATGCGCAGTGCGTCGCGGAACCCCTCGGTGACGCACAGGACCGTGGGTTCGCCGCGCCGCTCCAGGAGGGCGTTGGTGGCGACGGTGGTGCCCATCTTGACGACGGAGATCCGGTCGGCGGGGATCGGCTCCTCCGGGCCGAGGCCGAGGAGCGCGCGGATCCCGGCGACGGCGGCGTCCTGGCGCCGGTGCGGGTCGTGCGAGAGCAGCTTGCGGGTGACGAGCCGCCCGTCGGGACGTCGTCCGACGACGTCCGTGAAGGTGCCGCCCCGGTCGATCCAGAACTCCCAGCGCCCGGTCATCCCTCCATTGTGGCGGCGAGCGCGGCGGCGAGGGCGGCGTCCGCACGCGCGTCGAGGGGGCCGGTGCCCGGACAGCCGGTCCGGTGGCGCAGTTCGTCCCCGGCGAGCAGGAGCAACTGCGGCAGCAGGTCCCGGCTGCGCCGCAGGACCCATCCGGTCCCGGCGGTCGCGAGCCAGAACAGGGCCTCCGCGCGCGTGGGCGGCCGTTGTACGGGCTCCCGCCCCGGGGGCGCGCCGTGGGCGAGCCCCCGCTCGGCGAGGAGCCGGTGGAAGCCGGCCGCGACGGCGCGGTGGCCGCGCTCGCCGGGATGGAGCCGGTCGGCGCTCCACAGCGCGCGGTCCCGGGTCCAGGTGTCGTCGGCCAGGTGCAGGTGGACGGTGTCGTAGCGCGCGGAGAGGGCGTGGACGACGGCGTTGACGGACCGCTGGCGGCGGGCGAGCGGCCGGGCGAGCGGTGACGGCAGGCCGAGCATCCTTCCGGGGTCGGGCAGACAGGCGGTCAGGAGGACGGCCCCGGCCGCGTCCAGCTCCCCGAGGACCCGGTCCAGGCGGCGGGCGAGGAGGGCGATGTCGAAGGTGTGGCGGAGGGTGTCGTTGACCCCGACCACGACGGAGGCGAGGTGGGGCCGGAAGGCGAGGGCGCGGGGGGCCTGGTCCTCGGCGACGTCCGCGCTGAGGGCGCCGCCGACGGCGAGGTTCAGGAACACCGTCTCGCGGCCCTCGGCGGCGAGCCCGTCGGCGAGCAGCGGCGCCCAGCCGCGCCAGGCCCCGGCGACCCGGTCGCCGACGCCCTCGCTGAACGAGTCGCCGAGCGCCACGAACCGGACCGGGCCGTCCCGCGCGTCTCGCGGCTCCTCCGCCGCCGCCGTCATCGCCGCGCTCCCTCTGACGGGGACGGCGAACGGCGGGCGGGCGGCCCGGGAAGGGCGGGAAGGGCCGGGAGGGCGGAGAGCCGGGGTCCGGGGTGCGCGTCTCGCGCGTCTCGCGCGTCTCGTACGTCGTGCGCGTCGTGCGCCGCCAGGAAGGCGCGGACCGACCGGTCCCAGGGGAATTCCTCCGCACGCGCGCGTGCCGCCGCGCGCCGGACGGGCTCGGGGACGGCGAGGAGCCCCCGTACGGCCTCGGCGAAGGCCCGCGGCGTGTCGGCGGCCGCGGCTCCCGCCGTCCCGACGACCTCCGGCAGGGCGGAGGAGGCGCTGACGACGACCGGGGTCCCGCAGGCGAGGGCTTCGAGGGCCGAGAGGCCGAACGTCTCCGCAGGTCCCGGGGCCAGGCAGACGTCCGCCGCCGCCTGGAGGTCGGCGAGGGCCTCCCGGTCGGCGACGTGCCCGAGGAACCGCACGGGGAGCCGCCGGTCCCGTGCCCGGCGCTCCAGGGCGCCCCGGAGCGGCCCGTCGCCCGCGACGACCAGCGCCGCCCGGACGCCCGTGCCCCGCAGCTCCGCGAGGGCGTCGAGGGCCGTGCCGGGCCGCTTCTCGACGGACAGCCGGGAGCACAGGACCAGCAGGACCCGTTCCCCGTCCGCGTACTTCGCGCGCAGGACGGTGCTGCGGCGGCCGGGCCTGCACCGGTCCAGGTCCACGCCGAGCGGAGCGCGTACGACGTTGCGGGCGCCGATCCGGACGAACTCGCGCTCCGCCCACGCGGTGGTGCAGACGATCCGGGCGAAGGCCCAGGCCGTACGCCGGTTGAGGCGGTCGGCCGCGCGGGCGGCGAGGGCCTCGGGCACGCCCCAGGTGCGCAGGACGCCGTCGGCGGTCTCGTGGGAGACCATCACCGACGGCACGCGCGCGCGGCGCGCCCACTCCCCCGTCCATCGCAGGGTCGTCCGGTCGGGGACCTCGATCCGGTCGGGGGCGAGCTCGTCGAGGAGGAGGCGGACCCGGCGCCGGTCGGCGAGGACCCGGTAGCCGCCGGTGCCGGGGACGACGGGGCCGGGGAGGGTGACGACCCGGCCCTGTTCGGTGAGGTGGTCGCTCGCGACGTCGCCGGGGACGACGAGCACGGGCTCGTGACCGGCGGCGAGGTAGCCGCGGCCGAGCTGGTCGAGCGCGGTGCGCAGACCGCCGGAGGTGGAGGTCACGAAGTTGGCGAGCCGCACGATCCGCAGCCCGCGCCCGCCTCGGGGGCCGGTCGGGCCGTGGGGGCCGTGGGGACCGTGGGGGCCGTGGGGGCCGTGGGGGCCGTGGGGACCGTGGGGACCGTGGGGACCGTAGGGGCCGTAAGGGCCGTAAGGGCCGTAAGGGCCGTAAGGGCCGTAAGGGCCGTAAGGGCCGTAAGGGCCGTAAGGGCCGACAGACCCGTTCACGCCGCCACCGCCGTCCGCGCCCGCAGGACCTCCCGGTAGTGCCCGATCAGCTCGTCGCCGAGCGCCTCCCACGTGCGGCCCTCGACGGCGGCGCGGCCCGCTCGCCCCTGGGCCGCGCGGGTCTCCGGCGCGGCGGCGAGCGAGGCGACGGCCGCCCGCAGCGCCCCCGGGTCGCCGGGCGGTACGAGGAGCCCCGTACGCCCGTGGTCGACGAGGTCCAGGGGGCCGCCGACGGCCGGGGCGATCACCGGGAGTCCGCTCGCCATGGCCTCCTGGACGGTCTGGCCGAAGGTCTCGTACGGGCCGGTGTGGACGAAGACGTCGAGCGAGGCGAAGATCCGGGCGAGGTCGTCGCCGGTCCGCCGCCCCAGGAACCGGGCCTCCGGCAGGGCGGCGCGCAGCGCGGGCCCGCTGGGCCCGTCGCCGACGACGACCGTCCGCACGCCCGGCAGGTCGCGGATCCCGGCGAGCAGGTCCACGCGTTTCTCGGGCGCGAGGCGCCCGATGTAGCCGACGAGGAGTTCTCCGTCGGGGGCGAGGTCCCGCCGCAGCTCCTGGTCGCGCAGCGCGGGGCGGAAGCGGGCGGTGTCGACCCCGCGCCCCCAGAGCCGTACGCGGCCGATGCCGTGCGCCTCCAGGTCCCGTACGGCGGCGGTGGAAGGGGCGAGGGTGCGGTCGGCGGCCCCGTGGACGGCGCGGAGGCGCCGCCAGGCGGTGCCCTCGCCGGTCCCGACGTACGTGCGCGCGTACCCGGCGAGATCGGTCTGGTAGACGGCGACGGCGGGGATGCCGAGCCGGGCGGCGGCGGTCATCCCGCGCACGCCGAGGACGAACGGCCCGGCAAGGTGGACGAGGTCGGCGCGGTGCGCGGCGATGGCGGCGGCGACCCGGCGGCTGGGCAGGGCGACGCGCACCTGGGGGTAGCCGGGCAGGGGCAGGGAGGGGACCCGGACGACCGGGCAGGGGGCGTCGGCGTCCGCCGCCGGGTCGGCGACGGCGGGGGCGATCACGAGGGGGGCGTGGCCCCGGCGGGCGAGGTGGCGCGCGGTCTGCAGGGCGCAGTGCGCCACACCGTTGACATCGGGAGGGAAGGACTCTGTGACGATGACGACACGCATACCGGTGTTGTCGTCGGGCTTGGCGTGTACGCGCCTACGTCGATCTCAACGGCGGGGGAACGTCCCATGAGCGTTTCCCCCGGAGGGGCGGCGGACGGCGCCGGCCCCCGGGGCGGGGCCTCGCGCGACGGGGTCTCCGTCGGGGGCCGCGCCGCCCCGGGGGCCGGGTGGCGGGTGCTGCCGGTGGCTCTGGTGCGCGAGGTCGGGCCGGGAGGGGTGGTCGGACCTGTCGTCGCCGAGCCGCGTGCGGAAGCGCGGGCGTCAGACCTGCAGGTCCGGCCCTATCCGGTTGCGCACCGCCGTCTGGACCTCGGCTTCCTCGGCCGGGTCGGCGGCGAGGCGTCGGAGTCGCTCGGCGACCCGTACGTCACCGGTCTCGGCGTGGAGCGCGGCCACCTCGCGGGTGGTCTCCTCGCAGTCCCAGAGGCATTCGACGGCGAAGCCCGTCGCGAAGGTGGGGTCGGTGGCCGCGAGCGCGCGGGCCACGCGGCCGCGCAGCTGGGAGGAGGAGGTCTCGCGGTAGACGTGGCGGAGCACGGGCGCGGCGACGGCGATGTCGAGGCGGCCCACCCCGTCGACGAGCACGGCGAGCTCGGGGGCGTCGGGGCCCGCGGAGCGGATGGTGCCGCGCAGCGCGCCGAGGACGAGTCCGGCGTCCTGGGCGGTGCCCCGGCCGGCGAGGACCTCGGCGGCGGCCTTGCCGAGCTCGTCGGTCCGTCGGACCCACGCGCGGGCACGGGCGACGGCGTCCTCTCCGCACATGCGGCGGTAGGCGGCGACGGCGGCCTCGGCGACGGGTCGCGAGTCGCCGTTCGCGGCGGCCTCCACGAGGTCGAGGACGGCGGGGTCGCGCGATGCGGCGAGGTGGTGGAGGGCCGCGCCGCGCGCGCCCTCGGCGCCGTACCGGGCGGCGGCGAGGATCTCGGGGCGGTCCTCGGGTCCGGCGACGGCGCTCAGGCAGCGGGCGGCGGGGGCGTGGAGCACGGCTCCGCGCTCGTATCCCTCCTGCGCCCAGTCGAGGACGGCGCGGACGCTCCACTCGGGGCGGGGTCCCGTGGGGCGCATCTGGCGCTGCCAGCGGTCGAAGGAGCCCTGTTCCCGGGCGGCCGTGATCCGGGCGCCGACGGACGGGCGCGGATCCTCGGCCCACAGGCGCCAGGGCCGGGGCTCGTAGGCGTCGCGGACGACGGCCGCGAGCTCGGCCTCGCCCTCCGGGTCCGCGGAGAAGCGGGCCAGGACGGGCAGGGCGAGGGCGCGCAGGCCCGCGTCGTCGTCGCGGACGGCGAGCTCGTCCAGGGCCCAGGCCCAGTTCGCGCCGGTCGCCGCGTAGCGCCGGAGCAGGAGCAGGGCGTCGTGGCGGCCGTACGAGGCCAGGTGTCCGAGGACGGCGAGCGCGAGCCCGGTCCTGAACTCCTCGGTGTCGAGGTGGTCCTCGGCGTCGAAGAGGTGCGCCTCGATCTCGTCGAGACCTCCGTGGAGGTCCAGGTAGAGACGGGCGTAGTAGAGGGAGCGGTTCTCGACCTGCCAGTCGTGGCGGGGGTCGTCGAGGACGCAGTGGTTCAGGGCCGCGAGGGCCTCGGCGCGTGGCGCGGCGAGCGCGTGGAGGGTGCCGTCGCCGCGGCCCCTCTGCAGCAGACCGAGCAGGGTGCCGCTCGGCGCTATGACTGGTTCGAACATGGGAAGACGCCTCACATCAAGCTGTCGACACGACCGGGGGAATCCGGGATGACCCGGGTCAGGCGGTACATCGCTGTACGCCTAGGCCGCGCGGCAACAAGTAGGGCCGCCCGTCGTCCTGCGCTTGCCAGTGATCATCTTCCTCTGCCTCTCGTCGGTGGCCCGGTCTGCCGGGCCCGACGTCATGATGACCCACCCATTTCGCCACCGCGACCACATTTACGGAGCTGCTCTCACCTGGGGTTCAGCCTCTGTTCACCGTGCTCGGGGGAGCTCCGCGCGCGGGGTTCCGGAGAACCGGTTCCGCGGGCTCCGGGGAACCGGTTCAGCTGACCCCGAAGAGCTCCAGGAGATCCGTCTTCCCGAACATGCGGGCCGTGTCCACGGCGGACGGAGTGCCGGACTCCGGATTCGCCCCGCCGGCGAGCAGCGCGCGGATCACGGTCTCCTCGCCCTTGAAGACGGCTCCCGCGAGCGGGGTCTGGCCGCGGTCGTTGGCGCGGTCGGCGTCGGCGCCGCGCTCCAGGAGGGCCGCCACCGCGGCGGCGTGGCCGTGGTAGGCGGCGAGCATGACGAGGGAGTCGCCCTTGTCGTTGGTGAGGTTCGCGGGGACGCCCGCGTCCACGTAGGCGGCCAGGGTCTCGGCGTCCCCGGTGCGCGCGAGGTCGAAGACCTTGGACGCCAGCTCGATGACCTCGGGGTCCGGAGTCTCACTCATGGGATGGGGCCGCCTTTCTCCTGCAAGTTCGACATGCGCACGGCAAGCGCGGCCGTACGAGTGAATCGACAGGGTACTGCCCGTTCGGTGACATGACCGCGCCCGACTGAGGCAAAGATCACGGCAGTCCGACCCCGTCCACCTCTAGCGCACTACGGGTTTTTCGCCACCGGGCGCGGCATCCGCCGTCGGCCGGTGAAGTGAAAAGTTCCGTAATTCACCCCAATGCACCTTTAGTCACATAGATACTCGCTGTGAACATGGAAGGACTCGTGGTGACTGTCCCCTCAACCAGGAGAACACCAAATGATCCTGTCCATCTCAGGCGTGGTCCTGCTCGGCATCATCTGCTTCCTGTTCTTCAAGAAGGACGGGCTCAAGGCCTCGCACGCGCTCGTGTGCGCGCTGTTCGGCTTCTACCTCGCGGGCACCGCGATCGCGCCCAGCATCACGGCGGGCGGGCAGTCCCTCGCCGGCCTCCTGGGCGGAATCAAGTTCTGACGCTCCTCAGCCCCTTCCACGAACCCAGGAGTACGACGTGGCCCGGCGACCACTCCCCCGCATTCTGAGCAGCGGCAGCGCGCAGATCGCTCGCAGTCGAGAGATCGCGCGCACGGCCGCCGACAGCGCCACCGACGTGCTCCATCCGCTGATCACGGTCACCCGTGGTCTGCGGAAGCTGGCCGCGACCGCGCGCGCCAAGTGGGCCGCGACCCCCAAGGAACGGCGGGGTCCCACGCTGTTCCTGGTCGCGGCCTGCGTCCTGGTCGTCGCCCTCGTGCCGTACGGGCCGCTGCTCGCGCTCGTCACGCTCATGGGCGCCGCCGCGTGGAAGGGGCGGGAACGTCCGGTCGTGAAGACCGGCCCCGACGACGCGGAGCTCGCGCGCCTCAAGGGCCTGTACGAGGCCCTCGTGCCGTACTTCTCCGTCCTCGACGACCCGGCCCCGCTCTTCGCCCACGGCGGCGAGTGGAGCGGCGCCTTCGGCGAGTACGCCTTCGACGAGGACGGGCGGCTGACCCGGCTGAGGATCGCGTACCCCCCGTACTTCACCGACGGAGAACCCGCCGCACGCGCGCGTATCGAGCAGTTGCTGCACGCCAAGTCCGGGCGCGGGCGCGAGTACCTCTTCGACTGGGACGAGGAGGGCAACCGGCTCGTCATGAGCGTGCTGCCGCCCCTGCCCACCACGATCGCCGCCCAGCGCTTCGTCACCGTGCAGGGCGAGACCGTGCTCGGCTTCACCGACGCGGACGCCGTGCAGCGGACCGTGCCCGTGGTCGCCCCGGACGGCACGGAGGACGCCCCGGCCGTCGTCTGGCGCACGGGACCCCGTTCCACCGAGCCGCACCTGCTCGCCGTGGGCCAGCCGGGCAGCGGCACGACCTCCCTGCTCCGCTCCCTCGCGCTCCAGGCCCTCCCGCACGGCGACGTCCTGATCATCGAGGGCGGCGGCACCGGCGAGTACGCCTGCCTGACCGGCCGTGCCGGGGTCCTCGCCGTCGAGTGCGGGCTCTCCGGGGCGCTGGCCAGCCTGGAGTGGGCCGCGCACGAGACGGAGCGGCGGCTCATCGCGGCCAACCGCGCCCGGCAGGCCGGCCACCCCGCGCCGGAGGACACCCGCCGCCCGCTGTGGATCCTGCTGGACCGGCCGAGCATCCTCGGCCACCTGGCCGCCGCCGACGGCCGGCCCGACCCGCAGGAGCTGCTCCAGGTGCCGCTGCGGCACGGCCGGGCGGCGCAGGTCACGGTGGTCGTGGCCGAGCAGTTCGACAGCGTGGACACCCTGAGCGAGACGGTACGGAGCCACACGCGCGCGCGTGTCGTGCTCGGCCCCGCCGCACCCGAGCAGATCGAGTGGGTCCTCGGCGCCGCCCCGCACACCACGCCGACGCCCCAGGTGCCGCCGGGCCGCGGCTACGCCCGCCTCGGTGCGGGCCAGGTCCTGCGCCTCCAGGTGCCGGCGACGCCCGACCCGTACGACGACGCCACCAGCGAGACGCACCGCCAGGCGGTCCTGGACCTCCTCCCGGAGCGCCGGACGGCGGTGAGCGCCACGGGCACGGCGGCGGACGCCGCCGACATCGTCACGGGGGACACGCTCCCGACCGTGAAGGCGATCGGCACGGTCCCGGGCTCGGCTCCCGACCCCGACACGGCCCCCACCCCGCGCTACGAGCCGGAGCACGGCCCGACCCCCCGGCACGCGCCGGTACCGGCGGAGGGCTGAGGGAACGAGAGAAAGAGGCCGGTACGGGTGCACCCGTACCGGCCTCTTCGCGCGGGAACCGCGCTCCTACGCCACGAACGAGCGCGGCGGCTCCACTCCCCCGCCGACGCCCGACTCCACCAGCCGCGCCGCCGCCGCGAGCCGGGCCGCCGCCTCGTCGGCGACCGCGCCGCCGACCGTGAACGGCAGCCGCACGTACCCCTCGAAGGCCCCGTCCACGCCGAACCGCGGGCCCGAGGGGACCCGGACGCCGACCCGCTCGCCCGCCTCCGCGAGCCGCGAGCCGGACAGCCCGCCGGTGCGGACCCACAGGGTGAGGCCGCCGCGCGGCACGGAGAACTCCCACTCCGGCAGCTCCCTGCGGACCGCCGCGACGATCGCGTCCCGGTTCTCGCGGGCCTGGTCGCGCCGCAGGCTCACGGCCTCCTCCCAGCCGCCGGTCCGCATCAGCCAGTTCACGCCGAGCTGCTCCAGGACGGGCGTGCCGAGGTCGGCGTACGCGCGGGCGGCGACGAGGGAGCGGATGACGTCGGGCGCGGCCCGCACCCAGCCGATCCGCATCCCGGCCCAGAAGGCCTTGCTGGCCGAGCCGACCGTCAGGACGGTCGAACCCGCCGGGTCGAAGGCGCAGACCGGACGGGGCATCTCCAGGTCGTCGTCGAGGTACAGCTCGGTCATCGTCTCGTCGACGACGAGGACCGTCCCGGCCGAGCGGGCCGCCTCGACGAGCTGCCGCCGCTGGTCCTCGTCGGCGAGCGCGCCGGTCGGGTTGTGGAAGTCGGCGACCACGTACGCGAGGCGGGGCGCCGCGTCCCGCAGCACCTGGCGCCAGCGGCCCAGGTCCCAGCTGCCGAGCCCCTCGGACATGGCGACGGGCACGAGCCGGGCGCCGGCCGAGCGCATCAGCTGGAGGATGTTGGCGTACGAGGGCGACTCGACCGCGATCCGCTCGCCGCGCCCGGCGAAGAGGTGGCAGATGGCGTCGATGGCGCCCATCGCCCCGGTGGTCACCATGATCTGCTCGGGCATGGTGGGGATCCCGCGCGCGGTGTACCGGTCGGCGAGCATCTGCCGCAGGGCGGGCAGCCCGGCCGGGTAGTCGCCGTGCGTGTGGGCGTACGGCGGCAGCTCCTCCAGGGCCCCCTGGACGCCCCGCGTGAGCCACGGCTCGGGCGCGGGCAGGGCCGCGCAGCCCAGGTCGATCATGGAGCCGAGGGCCTCGGGGGGCAGCGGTTCGAGGCCGCGCGCGGGCAGCGGGTTCCCGGCGGGGACGGCGGTCCAGCTGCCGGCCCCGCGCCGGGACTCCAGGAAGCCCTCGGTGCGCAGCGCCTCGTAGGCGGCGGCCACGGTCGTGCGGCTGACGGTGAGGGCGACGGCGAGCTCGCGCTCGGCGGGGAGGCGGGCGGCGACGGGGACGCGGCCCTCCAGGACGAGCAGACGGATGCCGTCGGCCAGGGCCCGGTACGCGGGAGGCTTGCGCGCGCCGGGGCCCGCGGGCCTCGGCTGCTGCGCCTGGAGCTGCCGGGCGAGCTGGGCCGGTCCCACGGCCGAAGTCCACTGAGCCATGGAAATCAGTCCACCTTCATCGAATTGGCCATGGTTGGCATCGGATACCCCGCCACAGAGTGTCATGAGTCAGTCCACTACCACCACCTTGGGGGGCAGTCCTTTGTCCATCGCCTCCGGCCTCCACGGCCGGCACCTCACCCGCAGGCTCGTCCAGCTCTACGTCGGGCTGACGCTGTACGGGGTCAGCTCCGCGCTCCTGGTGCGCAGCGGGCTCGGCCTGGAGCCCTGGGGCGTCCTCCACCAGGGTCTCGCCGAGAAGACCGGCCTGACCATCGGTGTGGTGTCGATCGTCGTGGGGGCGGTGGTGCTGCTCCTGTGGATCCCGATCCGGCAGCGGCCGGGGCTCGGGACGGTCTCCAACGTGTTCGTGATCGGCCTGGCGATGGACGGCACCCTGGCCCTGCTGCCCGACGTCGACGGCCTGGCGTGGCGGATCCCGCTGCTCGTGCTCGGCATCGTCCTCAACGGCGTCGCCACCGGCCTGTACATCGCGGCCCGCTTCGGCCCCGGCCCGCGCGACGGCCTGATGACGGGCCTGCACCGGCTCACCGGCCGCTCGATCCGGCTGGTCAGGACGGCGATCGAGGTCGCGGTCGTGGCGACGGGCTTCGTCCTCGGCGGCTCGGTCGGCGTCGGCACGGTCCTGTACGCCCTGGCGATCGGGCCGCTGGCCCAGTTCTTCCTCCGCTGGTTCGCGGTGCCCGAGCAGGAGGCCCGTCAGGAGCCCGGGCCCGTGGCGGCCGCCGCGACGCCGGAGACCCGACGCCCCGAGGTCGCCGCCGAGACACCCTGACAGGCCATACTTCGCCCGTGACTCGCGTACGCCACCCCTACCTCGACCACCCCTCCCCCCTCGCGTTCGCCCATCGCGGCGGCACGGCGAACGGCCTGGAGAACACCGCGGCCGCCTTCCGCCGGGCCGCCGCGGCGGGCTACCGCTACTTCGAGACGGACGTCCACACGACGGCGGACGGCGCCCTCGTCGCCTTCCACGACGCGACCCTCGACCGGGTCACGGACGCCTCGGGCCGGATCGCCGACCTGCCGTGGGAAACCGTCCGCCACGCGCGCGTGGCGGGCGAGGAGCCGCTGCCGCTCTTCGCCGACCTCATGGAGGAGTTCCCCGAAGCCCGCTGGAACATCGACGTCAAGGCCGAGTCGGCCCTGCTCCCCCTCGTGGACCTCATCCGCAGGACCGGCGCCTGGGACCGGGTCTGCGTGGGGTCGTTCAGCGAGGCCAGGGTGGCCAGGGCGCAGCGCCTCGCCGGCCCCCGGCTCGCCACCTCGTACGGCGTCCGGGGCGTCGTGGGCCTTCGGCTGCGGTCGCTCGGCATCCCGGCCGCGCTGCGGGCGGGCGCCGTGGCGGCGCAGGTCCCCGAGCGGCAGGGCGGGGTCACCGTGGTCGACCGCCGGTTCGTCCGCGAGGCCCACGCGCGCGGGCTCCAGGTCCACGTCTGGACGATCAACGATCCGGAGCGGATGAACTCTCTCCTCGATCTGGGCGTGGATGGCATCATGACCGATCATTTGGAGACGCTGCGCTCGGTCCTCACCGAGCGGGGGGCGTGGGTCTGAGCCACGCCCGCCCCGCCACGCGGGGACGGTTCACGGGGATTCACGGGGACGAACAGGGGGCGCGGCCATGACCGCAGAGACCACCGAACCGGAGGAGTACGCCGCCGGTCCGGCCGAGCGGCGGCGCGAGCAGCACGGCTGGTACTTCTACGACTTCGCGTGCTCGGTCTACTCCACGAGTGTGGTGACCGTGTTCCTGGGGCCGTACCTGACCTCGGTGGCCCGGGCCGCGGCCGACGCCGACGGGTTCGTGCACCCGCTCGGGATACCCGTGCGGGCCGGCTCGCTGTTCGCGTACGCCGTCTCGGTCTCGATCGTCGTCGCGGTCCTGGTGATGCCGCTGGTGGGCGCGGTGGCGGACCGTACGGGCCGCAAGAAGCCGCTGCTCGCCGCCGCGGCGTACCTGGGGGCGACGGCCACGGCGGGGATGTTCTTCCTGTCGGGCGACCGCTATCTGCTGGGCGCGTTCCTGCTGATCGTGGCGAACGCCTCGCTGTCGGTCTCGATGGTGCTCTACAACGCCTTCCTGCCGCAGATCGCGGAGCCGGACGAGCGGGACGCGGTCTCCTCGCGCGGCTGGGCCTTCGGCTACACCTCGGGCGCGCTGGTCCTGGTCCTGAACCTGGTCCTGTACTCGGGCCACGACTCCTTCGGCCTCACGGAGGGCATGGCGGTCCGGATCTGTCTCGCCTCGGCCGGACTGTGGTGGGGCGCCTTCACCCTCGTACCCCTGGCGCGGCTGCGGGACCGGAGGACGGGCGGACAGCGGCACGCCGCCGAGGGCGCGGTGGGCGGCGGCTGGAGTCAGCTGCGGGCGACCCTCAAGGACATGCGGCGGCACCCGCTGACGCTCTCCTTCCTGCTCGCCTACCTGATCTACAACGACGGCGTGCAGACCGTGATCTCGCAGGCGTCGATCTACGGCTCGGAGGAGCTGGGACTCGACCAGACGACGCTCATCACGGCGGTCCTGCTCGTGCAGGTGCTCGCTGTGGCGGGCGCGCTGGGGATGGGGCGACTCGCCCGGGTGTACGGCGCCAAGCGGACGATTCTCGCCTCGCTCGCCGTCTGGACCCTGATCCTCGCGGCGGCCTATTTCCTCCCGGCCGACGCGCCCGTGTTCTTCTACAGTCTGGCGGCCGCGATCGGTCTGGTCCTGGGCGGAAGCCAGGCCCTGTCCCGCTCGCTGTTCTCGCACCTCGTGCCGCGCGGCAAGGAGGCGGAGTACTTCTCGGCGTACGAGATGAGCGACCGCGGCCTGAGCTGGCTGGGTCCCCTCGTTTTCGGCCTCGCGTACCAGCTGACCGGAAGCTATCGGGATGCGATCATCTCTCTCGTGATCTTCTTCGGTGTCGGATTCGTCCTCCTCGCCCGGGTCCCGGTGCGGCGCGCGGTGGAGGAGGCGGGCAACCCGGTACCGGAGCGGATTTAGACGCGGAAGTGAAAGGCCGGTAGTGTACGCCTTTGGCCTGCCAGGCGGACCGTTACTGCGTGCTGCTTTGGTGAAGACAGTGAGTTACATCTGCCGTCAGATGTGACAAAACGGGCACTGGTGGGTACAACAAGGGGCGGCACGACGGGCGACGCATGACCCGGCACGGGAATCTTTACCGCCGACCGGACGTTGACCGGATAACGACGACAGCGACACCTGTCCTGTGGGCGACAAGCCCGGGAGGCACGATTCATGAGTGAGCGAGCTCTTCGCGGCACGCGCCTCGTGGTGACCAGCTACGAGACCGACCGCGGCATCGATCTGGCCCCGCGCCAGGCCGTGGAGTACGCATGCGAGAAGGGCCATCGTTTTGAGATGCCCTTCTCGGTGGAGGCGGAGATTCCGCCGGAGTGGGAATGCAAGGTCTGCGGAATCCAGGCTCTCCTGGTGGACGGGGACGGGCCTGAGGAGAAGAAGGGCAAGCCTGCGCGTACGCACTGGGACATGCTCATGGAGCGGCGCACCCGCGAGGAGCTGGAGGAGGTCCTCGCCGAAAGGCTGGCCGTCCTTCGCTCCGGCGCCATGAACATCGCCGTACATCCGCGCGACAGCCGCAAGTCCGCCTAGCGGACCTCCGGAAGTAACGACGCCGAGGGGCCCGGTACACATCTCGTGTACCGGGCCCCTCGGCGTCTGTCCGTACGGCCTCCCTTGCGGGCGGCCGTACGGGTTTCGGTCAGGGCATCAGGGGCGGGCGGGGCTCGTCGGGCCGACGAGGCCCCTGGTGCGCGTCCTCGCGGACGACCTCGCCCTGGACGACCTTTCCGTCCGGGCGGTGGATACGAGCCTGCTGGAAGGCGTCCTGGAGGCTGCCGGGGGGCGCCGCGCTCATCCGGCGCTCCACGGTCTTCTCCGCGTACCGCCCGAGGAACGAGCGGACCTGCGGGATCAGCAGGAGCAGACCGGCCGCGTCGGAGATCAGGCCCGGGATCATCAGGAGCAGACCGCCGAGCATCAGGAAGCCGTTGCGGTCGTCGGCGCCGGACCGGCCGGCGGACGTCGGAGGCGTGCCGCCGGTCTGCGCGGCGGCCTGGGCCTCCTTGAAGGTCGAGGTGAGGTTCCCGAAGGCGCGCCGGCCCGCCCGCTTCACCACGGTGGCGCCGAGGACGGCGCCGCCGACGAGCAGGAGGAGCACGGTCAGCGCGCCCGCCGCGTTCGCCACCACCGTCAGCAGCCAGATCTCCAGGACCAGCCAGGCGGCGACGGCGAGGGGCAGATAGGTACGGGCGCGCGAGCGCTTGCGGGCGAGGGGAGGCGGTGCGCCGGTCGTCATGAACCCCAGTGTGCCTGGCGCCGTGCCGGAACGTCGTAAAGGAAGGATCAGGCCCGGAGGGAAGGAACAGGGCCGGAAAACAGGATCAGGGCCGGCCCCGTGGGAGGAGCCGGCCCCGTATGGCGAGTGCGAGCGTCAGGCGGACTTGCGGCCGAGCAGCTTGCCGACCTTCTCCGCGCGCGCGGTCAGGCCCCATCCGGTGACCCGCCACAGCGCCTCGACGACGATGTTCCGGCTCATCTTGGAGTCGCCGATCTCGCGCTCGACGAAGGTGATGGGGACCTCGACGACGTGGAAGCCGGCGGCGACGGCGCGGCGGGCCAGGTCGACCTGGAAGCAGTAGCCGGCCGAGGCCACGTTCTCCAGGCCCAGGCCCTCCAGGGTCTCCTTGCGGAAGGCCCGGTAGCCACCGGTGACGTCGCGGATCGGCACGTCGAGCATCACGCGCGAGTAGAGGCTGCCGCCGCGGGAGATGAACTCGCGGGACTTCGGCCAGTTCACGATCCGGCCGCCCGGCACCCAGCGGGAGCCGAGGACGAGGTCCGCGCCCTTGAGCGCGGTGAGCAGCCGCGGCAGCTCCTCGGGCTGGTGGGAGCCGTCGGCGTCCATCTCGACGAGGACGCCGTAGCCGTGCTCGATGCCCCAGCGGAAGCCGGCGAGGTAGGCGGCGCCGAGCCCCTCCTTGCCCTTCCGGTGCAGGACGTGGACGTGATCGTCCTCGGACGCGATCTCGTCCGCGAACTTGCCCGTGCCGTCAGGGCTGTTGTCGTCGGCGACGAGAACGTGCGCCTCGGGTACGGCCTCCCGCACCCGCGCGACGATCGGCTTGATGTTGTCCGCCTCGTTGTAGGTCGGAATGATCACCAAGGCCTTGCCGAGCGGGCCGTAACGCCTCTGGCCACCGTCGTTCACTACTGCCCCTTCGGATACAAACGCAGAACCCCACCATAGCGAGGTCCCCGGAGTGGTCCGCCGGGGCGGTCGCGCGGGAGGGTCGGGGCGGGAGGGCAGGGCGGGACATTTGGGGGCGTGCCGTGCGGTGCGGGGCCCGACGTCCTTCGGTCCGACCTGGGATCCGCTGGCTGCGGGTCGACCGAGAGCCGTTGTCTACTGAACGTCCGGGCCCCACCCGGGTCGCACCTTCCGCCGGAGAAACCTTCCCTCGCGACCGAGGCGCGGGCGGCGGTCGGCGACTGCGAGGGGGTTCGAACCGGTCGGACGTCCATTGGTGGACGCCGAGAACCTACCCGCCCCCGCCTGTTGCCTGTCAACACCCGTTTGACCTGCGCAAATGTCCTAAAAGTCCAGGCCGGAGGGGAAGATCCGCAGGTCGGGGACAAGCGTGCGGAACGGTCGCCCGGGGTCGGAAATATCCCTACATCACTCGTTCGGCCGTACGAAAACCGTCTGCCCGTACACCACGGTCCGCAGGCAGACCGGCAGCTCGGCACCCGGCGACAGATCGGGCAGACCGGGCGTACCGGACCGGGGGTCGGTGGACCAGCGGGCCACCCGGTCGTCGGGAGCCTGCACGAGGAGTTCCCCGGTGCTCCAGATCGCGTAGTCGGCGGGCGCGCCGGGGACGAGCGTCCCCGCGTCGTCGCGGCCCACGGCCCGCCAGCCACCGCGCGTGTGGGCGGTGAAGGCGGCGCGGACGGAGATCCGGTGCTCGGGGGTGCGGTGGAAGGCGGCGGCCCGGACGGTGCCCCACGGGTCGAGCGGGGTGACCGGGCTGTCGGAGCCGAAGGCCAGCGGCACGCCCGCGCGCAGGAGCCCCGCGTACGGGTTGAGGGTGCGGGCCCGCTCGACGCCGAGCCGGTCGGCGTACATGCCCTCGTCGCCGCCCCAGAGCGCGTCGAAGGCGGGCTGGACCGAGGCGGTGAGCCCCAGCTCGGCGAAGGCGGCGATCGTCTCGGGGGTGAGCATCTCGGCGTGCTCGACACGGTGCCGGGCGGCCCGGATCCGGGCGAGACCGAGCTTGTCGGCGGCGGCGCGCACGCCGTCGACGACGGCGGTCACGGCGGCGTCGCCGATGGCGTGGAACCCGGCCTGGAGGCCGGCCTCGGTGCAGGCGACGACGTGGGCGGCGACGGTGGCGGCGTCCAGGTGGGCGGCGCCGGTGTGCGCGGGGGCGGCGTGGTCCGCGTACGGCTCGTGGAGGCAGGCGGTGTGCGAGCCGAGGGAACCGTCGGCGAAGAGGTCGCCGGCCGCGCCGAGGGCGCCGAGGGCGCGGGCCCGCTCGACGTCGAGATCGGCCCAGTAGCCGACGACCCGGGGCCCGGCCTCGGCGCGGGCGAGGTCGAGGAGGCCCGTGAAGTCGTCCTCGGAGGAGATCTGCGGCCCGCCGCACTCGTGCAGGGTGCCGATGCCGAGGGAGGCCGCGTGGGCGCGGGCGGCGCGCTGCGCCTCGGTGCGCTGCTCCGGGGAGACCGCGGCGTAGGCGGCCTCGCGGACGGCGTGGTGCGCGTCGCCGGTGAGCGGCTGCTGCCCGTCGTGGAAGCCGTCCAGGTCGCGGACGCCCGGGACGAGGTCGAGGAGGGCGGTGGTGACGACGGCCGAGTGGACGTCGATGCGCGTGAGGTAGAGCGGACGGCCGCCGGTGAGCCCGTCGAGTTCGGCGCGGGTGAGGGGGCGGCGCTCGGGCCACCGGGAGGCGTCCCAGCCGTGGCCGATGAGGATGCGGTCGCCGGGGCGGGCGGCGGCGTGGGCGCGGATCAGCTCCGCCGCCTCGGCGAGCGAGGCGGCGGAGGACAGGTCGAGGCCGGTGAGGGCGAGTCCGGTGGCCGTGGTGTGGACGTGCGCGTCGACGAAAGCCGGGGTGACGAGCGCGCCTTCGAGGTCGACGACCTCGTCCACGCCGGAGGCGAAGGCGTCGGCCGCGCCCTCCGAGCCGACCCAGGCGACGTGCCCGCGCTCCACGACCATGGCGGTGGCGAAGGGGTCGGCGGGGCTGTGGACTTCCCCGCCGCGCAGCAGCACCGTGCGCTGCTCGGCGGCGGAAGCGCCGGACGCGGCGGAAGCGGCGGCGGAGGCGGCGGACACCGCGGGCATGGACTCACTCATGGGACCAGGCTATGACCTGCCGGGACCCGCTTTGTCCGGCAGGTCCCCGTCCGGCAGGTCCCCCGCCCCGCTAGGGCCTGTCCGGCGGCGTCAGATGCGCGGCGGCCTGGCCTCGTACGGGGTGGAGAGGACGACGGTCGTCCGGCTGGAGACCCCGGCCTGGGAGCGGATGCGGCTGAGCAGGTGCTCCAGCTCCAGCGGCGTGGCGACCCTCACCTTGAGGATGTAGTTCTCGTCACCGGCGACGCTGTGGCAGGCCTCGATCTCGGGGATGTCGGCGAGCCGGTCGGGGGTGTCGTCGGGGGCGCTCGGGTCGAAGGGTTTGACCGAGATGAAGGCGGTGAGCGGCAGACCCACGGCCTCAGGGTCGACGACGGCGGCATAACCGCGGATGACACCCCGCTGCTCGAGCCGGCGGACGCGCTGATGCACAGCCGAGGTGGACAGGCCCGTGGCCTTGCCCAGGTCGGTGTAGCTCATGCGCCCGTCCTTGACGAGCAACTCGACGATCTGACGATCCAGCTCCTCCATGCGGTGACCCTAGTGCGCCGAAGGCTCCGGGGAACAGCCGGGGCGGACCCGTATGGACCGCTATGGGCGATCACGGGGCACCTGCGCCGGGCATGTGACGAACGCCACAGGTTTGCGCCGAACACCAGGTACCGGCAAGCGGTTACGCGGAGTTCGGCCGGGGAAGGGCTTGCTGTGGTCGAGGCCGCACAGATCCGGCCGACCCATCCGAGGGGGAGATTCTCCATGCAGGAGTCTGCTGATTCCGTCGACACGTCCGACGAGCTCGACGCGTACGACACCTTTGAGATGTTCCGGGTCGTCTGCCCGGCGTGCGAGCAGCCCATCGCGCTGCTCGCCGACGAGGACGTCCTGCCGGAGCACGCGCTCTGCCCGACGCCGTGGAACCCCTTCGTCCTCACGGTCTGCCAGGGGACGGGAACCGCGGCCTCCGAGGCCCCCGCGGCGGACGACACCCTGGAGGTCCAGGAGCAGGACACCGCGCTGCTCCTGACGCTCCCCCAGGGGCTCGACTGGCGGAAGCAGCCGTTCTCGCACGTCGGCGGTCCGGGCTCGCGCCCGCTGCGCGTCGGCCAGCTGCGCCGCGCGGCGTAAGGGACGTACGGGACCTCGTACGGGATCCCGCACGGGACCTCCCGCCGCGCGCCCGGCCCCTGGGGGCGTCCTGCCCCCTACTCCCAGTACCTGCCCTGCACCATGGCCGCCAGCGTGGCGTGGTGCAGGATCAGGCCGTCCGGGTCCGCCGGCACTTCCACCTCTCCGAAGTGGGCCTGCCGGTACGCGACTCTGAGCATCACGATCGCGTGCCGCAGCGCCGCGTACAGGGTGTGGAACTCCATGTCGCGCGGGGTGTGCCCGGTCAGGTCCGCGTAGCGCCGCTCGATCGCGTCGCGGCGCAGGAAGTCGGGCAGGCCGGGCTGGCCGAAGCTCACGGTCAGGTCCTGGAAGAAGCGGTGGAGGTAGACGCTCCAGCCGAGGTCGACCTCGCGCGGGACGCAGGCCGCCATCTCCCAGTCCAGGACGGCGGCCGGCGTGAACCCGTCGTAGACGATGTTGCCGATGCGGGCGTCGCCCCAGCCGAGGACGGCGGGGCCCTCGTCCGCCGGCCAGTGCGCCTCCAGCCAGTCGAAGGCCGACTCGATGAGCGGCGAGGACGGGAGGCCGTCCACCACCCAGGAGTAGTAGGCGCGTTGCGCGTCGACGTGCCGGCGCAGCGGTGTCCCCGGCCCGTCGGGCAGCAGGAACTCCGCCTCCTTCGCCGGGAACTGGTCGTGCAGTCTGGCCAGGACGGAGACGGACTCGGCCTCCAGACGGTCGCGTTCGGCGTCCGTCGCGGAGTGCAGCCAGTTCCCCTCGTACGTGTAGGGCATGACGTCCGGCGGTACGCGCCCCTCGGCGCGGGCCATGACGAAGAACGGCGCGCCGAGCGGTTCGGGGTCCTCTTCCAGCCAGAGCACGCGCGGCACGGGGATGTCGGTGTGCTCGCCCACCAGGCGCATCACGCGGTGCTGCCTGGCCATGTCGTAGACGGGGAAGATGGTGTACGCGGCCGGGTCGGCGGCCAGCCGCAGGGCGCAGCCGCGAACGGGGGCGTCGGGGTGGTCCAGGTCGAAGAGCAGGGTCTCGCTCGACATGCCGTTGGAGCCGGGGACCGCCAGGTCGGTGACCCGGGCCCCGGGCAGGTGCCGGTCGAGCCAGACGGTGAGCCGCCGCGCGAGCTCCTCGGGTTCGCGGGTGGTGGTGCGGGGTCGGGGTGCCGTGGCCACGTCGGTCTCCTCAGGTCGCGGTCGAGGTGTAGTCGGCGAAGCCGCTCGGGTCGTGGCGGCCGAAGGAGCCGTGCTCGAAGATGCCGTACCCGGTCTGTCCGTCCAGGGTGAAGCGGGCGGCGTGGTCGGTCACGCCGTACGCGGCCATGGGGTGCGCGGACGGGTCGGAGAGGTCGTACACGCGCCGGTCGGTCCAGCCGCGCCCCTGCCAGGTGCCGTGCTGCCAGTCGGTGGCGGGCGGGTATCCGGCGCCGACGGCGAGCGGCGAGCTGGCGAGGATCTCGACACCGATCTCCAGGGGCTTCCCGGCGGGGTCGGTGACGTGCACGACGGCGCGCCGGGGGTCGCGGGTGCCGGGGCGGTACGTGATGTCGGTGCGGGGCCAGCCGAGTTGGGTGTCGCGGTGGCCGTTCCGCACGAGCAGGGCCTCGTTGAGAGTGCGGTAGCCGTCGGCGTCCTCCTGGGCGATGACCATGAGGAAGCGGTCCTCGAAACGCATCGGGATCCAGAGCCAGTGGAAGCCCTCGGGCCGGAACTCGTCCTTGCGGCCGGGCTCTTCGCCGGGAATCGGGCGAACGCCCCAGCTGCGGTCGCGGGTTCCGGTCCACTCCCCCTCGGTGACCGCGAACTCCTCGCCGCCGGCCCTGATCGTGCCGGTGCAGCGTCCCGCCTGGACGAAGCGGCGGCCTTCGAGGGTGAGGCGGCCGCCGTGGCGCTGGGTGTGGTGGGGCTCCCAGACGGCGGGGAAGTCGCCGGTCCAGGTGAGCTCGAAGGAGAGCCCGTCGGCGTCGTCGGGGGCGGCCTCGCAGCGGAGGCTCAGCCGCTTGAGGGGTTCGTCGACGGTGATGGTGAGCGGGCCGACGGAGAGGTTCGTCCGGTCGTCGCCGAGGGCGTCGGAGGCGCGGACGGCGTGCAGGACGTCCCCGACGCGCAGGGTGGCGTAGGCGTCGACGACGCCGGCGTTGGGGTAGACGCCGAGGCCGGCGATGAGCAGGGCCCGGCCGGAGTGGTCGAAGACGTGGAAGATGCAGCGGTCGTAGGCGTTCCGGTCGCCGCTGACGTGGTGCTTCATCGACAGCGGGGCCTGGTGCACCGGGTATTCGTCGAGGGCGACGGGCCGGTCGTCGGCGTGCCGGTTCTCCGGCATGGGTGACCTCCTGATCGGCGGGGCTTCCGCGAAGTTGATCTGACGGTACGTCAGATGAAGGTCGGGGGACCAGATCCGTGCACGGGGTACCGGCGCAGCCCGGGCGCGGCACGGACGGCACGCCGGACGCGGCCCGGACGCGGCCCGGGCGGCGGGTAAAGACCGAACTCCCGATCGAGTCCGCGGGGCGGTGACCGGGGCCGCCGGAGGCGCGTTGGTCCGTGCATGACCACGCTGTACACGACTCCCAGCGGATACGGCCGGCACCGGCAGGCCGAACCGGACGCTGAAGAATCGGTTCCTCAACCCCTTCCGCCCGCACCCGTACCCGTCCCCGTCCTCCCCGACCCGCCCATCTACCAGGACGTCCTCGCCCTCTGGGCGAGCCAGGGCCGGACCCTGCCCGGCCACCGGGACCAGGAATGGAACCGGCTGGCCGCGGGACCGGTCTGGGCGGACCGGACGGTACGGGTCAGCGGGACTCTGGTCCGAGGGACTCCGGTCCGGGAGACTCCGGTCCGGGAGACTCCGGTCCGACAAGGTGACGCGCGATGACGATCCGCTGGATCTGATTGGTCCCCTCGACGATCTGGAGCACCTTCGCCTCGCGCAGATAACGCTCCACGGGAAAGTCCGCGGTGTACCCGTACCCGCCGAGCACCTGCACCGCGTCGGTCGTGACCTTCATGGCGGCGTCCGAGCAGAAGAGCTTCGCCATCGCCGCCGCGCGCCCGAAATCCCGCCCCTCGTCGCGGAGCCGCGCCGCCTCCAGACAGAGCGCCCGCCCCGCCTCCACGAGCGTCGCCATGTCGGCGAGCAGGAAGCGGAGCCCCTGGAAGTCGGCGATCGGCCGCCCGAACTGGCGCCGCTCCCGTGCGTACGCCACCGCCTCGTCGAGCGCCGCCCGGGCGAGCCCGACGGCACACGCGGCGATGCCGAGCCGCCCCGAGTCGAGTGCGGCGAGCGCGATGGCGAACCCCTGCCCCTCGTCGCCGAGACGGCGCGCGTCGGGGACACGTACCCCGTCGAAACGGAGCTGGGCGGTGGGCGAGCCCTTCATCCCCATCTTGCGCTCGGGTGGGGCGGCGCTGAGTCCCGGGGCGTCGCCGGGCACGAGAAAGGCGGTGATCCCCCGGGCCCCGCCGGCACCGGTCCGCGCCATGACGGTACAGAAGTCGGCGACACCGCCGTGCGTGATCCAGGCCTTGTCCCCGTCGATGACCCACTCGTCCCCGTCCCGCACGGCGCGGGTCCGCAGGGCGGCGGCGTCGGAACCGGCCGAGGACTCGGAGAGGCAGTACGCCCCGAGGAGCCCGCCGCCGAGCATGGCGGGCAGGTGCGCGGCGCGCTGCTCTTCGGTACCGAAGGCGGCAAGAGCATGACAGGACAGCGTGTGCACGCTGACGCCGAGCCCCACAGTGAGACGGGCGGCGGCGAGCTCCTCCAGGACCTGGAGGTAGACCTCGTAGGGCTGACCTCCGCCGCCGTACGCGGGGTCGTACGGGAGTCCGAGGAGCCCCGCGCGGGACAGCAGGGCGAACGTGTCCCGGGGGAAGCGCCCGGCGGCCTCCTCCTCGGCGGCACGCGGAGCGATCTCGCGCCGGGCGATCTCCCTCACGAGAGCGAGCAGCTCCCGCGCCTCGCCACTGGGCAGCCGCCGCTCCCCACTGCGCTCGGACATGACGGGCTCTCCTCCCTGCCGGATTCGCGAGGAGTATGCCCGTTCGTCACGGAGGGATCACATGAGTCCGGCCCGGGTCACGAACACGGCGAGCACGACGACGAGGGTCCAGCCGAGCACGTGCTCAAGGATCTTGGGGCCGTCGCCGTCGCGGGGGCCGCCGGTGCGGATGCGGGTGAGGAGGCGGGTGTAGGTGGTTGCGGTCATGGCGTCCACACTGCGGCACGGACCCGCCTCCGAGGTAGCGATGTCCGTCACTCCCCCAGGACCGTCCGGCCGCCCTCCGGATCCTCAAGTCCCTTGCGCCAGGGGCCCCAAGACAGTCCCCTCGGCAATCTTGACGGCCTCGACTGTGCCGGACACCACGCGCCTGATCTTCGACGCATTCCTCGCGATCGGCGAATTCCGGACACCCTGAGAAGATCAGCCCGCTTCCCGCAGTTCGTCGATCGAGGCCGCGATGAGAGTCTGACACCCCTCAAGCGCGGGCAGCCCTTGAACGCTCTCCAGGAAATAGATGGATCGGGACCTCAGATCACCACTGAACAGCCCGCACATAAGAATGAGGTCGATACATGCCGTACGAGAGTCCGTCGTTTCACCGGATTCAAGGATCTCGACGTAGGCCGGATAGCCCAGGCAGATCTCCTTCATGCACTCCTCTTCGGATACCGGGCCGTAGACACCCGGATCACCCTCGCTCACCACGGCGGCCGAGATGTCCGAGAGAATACCCAGGATGAGATCCTCGGCATATTTCGAGGAGCGCCAAAGGCAATGCACGAGACTCGACGCCAGGGCAGCGGAGGCCTCACAGAGAATTCCTTGCGCGAACACCACCCGCTGCACTCGGTGCGCAGCCTCCACCGCATCCTCACGACTGTCGGCACGGGCAAGGTCCCGGACGGCACCCCCGAGGGCACGGGCATCCCCGGAAACTCCCTGCAGGGATTCCCAGGGATGCCGTCTCAGCTCAAGGTCCACATCGCCCCCAGTCATCCGCAAGCATCATTTGTCGAAGACTCTCAACACGTCCGAATCGAACACTGTACCCTTCCCCTGGAAACCGGCGCGACCGAACTGACCTTCACATGAGACGCATATATTGATCGGCTCCCCGGTCCGAGGCCTGACTGCGGAAGTGAAGACAATCTTCGATGGGTCACCACCGAGCTGGTTTACCACACAGGTCTCCGCACAAACACCCTTTGACGACGCGCCTGCGGCATACTGCCCGGTCTCCGTATTGTATCCGGCAGTGACAGTCGCCGGCCTTTTACTGTTCGAGAGACCGGCCATTTCTCCGGCATACTCGTCTCGAAGGCCCTCCGCCTTCGACATGAGTCCGTCCGAGCTCAGACCCGAACCATCCCGGGGGCCCGTTCCGCAATTGTGAACGAGTACCGGCACAGCACCCGCCAGCACGTAATACGTATGCAGGTCGGCGACCGTGAGGTTGTTGACCCGCTGGTGCTGGGTCCACGCGCGGACCGCGCTTACCTGGGCGTACGTGCCGGTTCCGGTCTGCAGGAGTGTTCCGGGGAGGAGTTCCTTGGCGTACAGCCACTTGCCCAGGGCCGGGGCCCAGAACGGGTGGTTGGCCGTTGCCACGACCTTGCCCGTTTCGGCGCCCGGGGTGGTCACCGTGATCTCGACCAGGTTCTTCTCGCCCTCGCCCGTGATGAGCGCGGTCACGGTCCTCGGGCCCGTCTCGCCCGTTGTCGGGTCGGTCGCCGTGACCTCGTCGCCCTCGCGTACCAGGGCTATGGGCTTGTAGGTGCCGTCGGCCATCGCCACCGGGGTGTCCGGGGTGAAGCTGTTGCCCGTGGTGGCACAGCTGCCTCCCCCGCTGTCCGCCGGCTTCGGTGCCGGTGCCGCGTCCGCTGCCTTCGGGACCGGGGGTGTGTCCGCCGCCTTCGCCACCGTCGCCGCGTCGCCCGCGTTGTTCGCGGCCTTCGCCGCCTGGGCCGCGTCGACGACCTTGTTGCCGTACTTCGCGACGTTCGCCGCGTAGCCGGCGCCGGGGACGGCCGAGGCGAGGGAGAGGCCGGCGTTGAGGGCGTCGCCTTCGGCCGCGTACCAGCCCGCGTTGGCCAGGTCCGCCGCCTCGCCGACGACCGGGACCATGCCGGCCACGTCGAGTGCCGTGTGGCCGATCGTCTTCCACGACGGCATCTTGGGCCATTTGCCGGTCGGGTCCATCAGGATGACCGGGTTGTTGTGGGCGTAGGTGTACGCGGCGAGGTTGCGGGGTTCGGTGATGCCGCCCGCCATGGCGCCGTCGAGGTAGTCGGGCAGGACCGGGTCGGGGCTGGCCCAGAGTTGGGTCCTGGGGTTGTAGTAGCGGGCTCCGTAGTAGTAGAGGCCGGTTTCGGCGTCGAGTTCCTTGCCGGTGAACTGGTAGGGGGTGTCCGTTCCGCCGGTCCGTTCCTCCACCCACGTCTCCCCGTACGGGAAGTACTCCAGGTGTTCCGTGACCTTGCCCTGCTTGTCGGTGACGTAGCCGGAGGAGCCGATGTGGTCGGCGTGGAAGAACTGCTGGGCGTCCTCGGGTCCGGTGGTCGCGACCGTCTTGGTCGTCACCCGGCTGTCGCCGACGAAGACGTGTTTGTAGCCGGTGGCGTCGCGTTCGCTGTAGTACCGGTTCGGGTAGAGGGAGAGTCCGTCCTCGCTGCGCTTGACGACCCGGTCGCCCTTGTCGTCGTAGACGTAGGAGACGGTGGCCGCGGCGCAGCCGCTCGGGTCCTGGGTGAGGGTGCCGGTCGCGGTGTCCTGGTTGCAGACGAGGCGGTTCTCCTCGTCCCAGACGTACTGCCGGCGCCTGTCCGAGGCGGCCGTGTTGACCGTGCTGGTCAGGTTGCCGTTGGCGTCGTAGGCGTGGGTGACGGGGCCGACCTTGGTCGGGGCGTGCGGGCGGGTGCCGTCGTACGCGTACCCGTACGTGTAGGTGGTGCGGTCCTGGACGTCGGCCGGGTTCGACGGGTCGTCGACCGGTTCGATCGGGCCGGCTCCGCCTCCCCCTGTCGGGAACGCCGGGGTGCCGCCCGTCACCTCGTGGGTCTGGGTCTTGCTCGTCGTGTTGTGGATCGAGTCGTAGCCCAGGCTGAGGCTGTACGTGTTGACCGCGTTGTTCTTGTCCGTGTACCGCCCGGACGCCGAGGTCAGCCGGTACTGGTCGTCGTACCCGTACGTCTGGCTGCTCGGGCCGCCGATCTCCCCGCCCTGCGGCGCGTCGTTCGCCAGTGAGGTGACGTTGCCGATCTTGTCGTAGGTGTAGCCCAGGTTCTGGAAGGCCGTCCCGCTCGGCGCCACCGACTTCAGCGCGCCGAGGCGCCGGTCCTCGGCGTCGTACGCGTACGTGGTCCGCACGCCGTTGCCGGTCTGCTGGAGGATCTTCTGGCCGAACTTGTCGTAGTCGACGCGGTCCAGGTACGTGTAGTCGGTGCCGTTCTTGGTTCCGGTGGCGCGGCCGACCTGGCCGCCCGAGTCGTAGTCGTAGGTCAGGACCTCGCCGTCCGGATAGGTCATCTGGAGCACGCGGTTGAAGGCGTCGTAGCGCCAGGCGGTGGTGTAGGTGCGGGGGGCGTCGCGGACGGCGGTGATCGTGCGGGTCTCGGCGGTCACCTCGCCCAGCGCCCCGTACGCGCGCTTCACCGTCCCGCCCGCGTCGTGGACCTCGGTGACGCGCGAGGCCGCGTTGTCCGGGGCCCCGGGGGCGCCGTACACGTAGGTGACGTCGTTCTCCGGGAACGTCGGGTAGCGGATGGCCTTCAGCCGCGAGTAGTCGTACTCGTACGCGACGGCCTTCTGCGCCGCCCGCAGGTTCGCGGTGATCTTCGAGGTGACGTTGCCGGCGAGGTCGTAGCGGGTCTCGGAGCGCCCGGCGTCGGGGCTCTCGAAGGAGATCCGGCGTCCCAGCGCGTCGTAACCGGCGCGCGTCACGTTGTTCTTGTCGTCGGTGACCGTCGTGATCTGGCCCAGGGGGTCGTACGCGTAACCGGTCCAGATCGCCGTGGTGCCGTTGAGCTCCTTCACCGAGGTCGTGGCGCCCCGGATGTCGGTGTAGGTGCGCAGGACCTTGCCGTTGCCGTCGGTCGCCGTCCGCTCGAAGCGGGTCGTGTCCGCCCGGTCCCGGCCGAAGCCGTAGGCGGTGCTGGTGGTGACGCCGTCCGGCTGCACGGTCCTGACCGAGCGGTCCAGGACGTCGAAGGTCTCCTTCGTGGGGGCCACGGAGTCGAAGGAGGCGTTGAACGTGGTGTTCGCGGCCCCCTTGGTCTCGGTGACCGGGTAGTACTTCTCCACGACCCGGCCGAGGTGGTCGAACCTCAGCCGCCCGGAGACCGTCATCACCTGGGCCGGCGCGGCCCCGGGCGAGGCCGCCACCGAGGCGTCCTTCTTGGTCTGGAGGACGCGCCGGAGGCCGTCGGTGAAGGTGACGGTGTCGATGGTGTCCTCGCGGACGCCCGAGGCGGCGCGGTCGAGGTGCTGGGTGGTGGCGTACGGGACGGTCGCCTCGGGGTGGTAGCCGAAGGTGATCGTGGCCCGGTCGCCGTCCTTCTCGTACGGCCCGGTCACCGTCGCGAGCCGGCCGAAGTCGTCGTACGACATCCGCAGCGGCTGGCCGTTCTGGTCGGTGTTCCGCTCCGGCTGCCCGTACTTGAGGTCGTAGGCCGTGGACGAGCGGTAGCCGAAGCTGTCCTCGATGGACTCGATGTGGACGCCGACGGTGGTGTCGTAGCCGTACTCCAGCTTGTAGCGCTGCCCCCTGGCGTTGGCCGGTCCGGTGACCGATGCCAGGTTCCCGTCCGGGTGGTACGTGAGGTCGGAGACGGCCGCGGTGTCCTCGTCGAGGTACTCGCGCACCTGGCTCACGGCGCCGGTCGCGCAGTCGACGGTGCTTTCGCGGTGGCGCAGGAGCGCGCCGGTGGCGCCGGCCTTCTGCCGTACCTCTCGGGCGAGGCCGACGAGGTTGCGGTCGCGGCACCGCGCGTCGGCGCCGGTGTAGGAGAAGAGGTTCTCCACGTCGTCGCCCGTGCCCTCGTCGCCGGCGTCGAAGGCGCGGACGACGTTGCCGTACTCGTCGTAGGAGAAGTCGGTGAAGGTGGAGCCGCCCGCCTCGGCCGCTCCCTCGTACTCCTTCTGCTCGGTGCGGGTGAGCTGCGGGAAGACGGTCGCGGTCCCGCTCTTGGGGTCGGCCTCCTGGCCCGTGGAGGTGTCGACGAGCCGGTACGTGTTCCGGGTCTCGCGGTACGGGCGTCCGGCGCCGTCCTCGGTCAGGGAGCGGGCGAGCAGGCCCCGGCTCGCGTATCCGTCGGTGCGGAACTCGTCGGTCACCGAGCGGCGCGTCGCGTCGTTCGCGCCGGGGTCGCGGTCCTCCGTGACGACGCGCCCGAAGCCCAGGAACTCGCGTTCGAGACGGTCGTAACGGCCCTGCTCGTAGCGGAAGGTGGTCAGGCGCGTGTCGGCGCCGTCGCCCGCGAACCCGTCGAAGACGGAGGTGCGGGAGAGCACCCAGCGGCTCTCCTGCATGTCGGCGGTGTTGCCCGTCCGGGTGTAGTCCAGGTCGATGCGGGCGCCCATCGGCCGGCTGACCGAGCGGAGCAGGTTGGTGCGGCCGGTCTTGTTGACCGCCACGAGGAGCTGGTCGTCCCGGGTGGACTTGAGGTGGTCGGCGAGGCCGTCGCCGTTGACGTCCCGCAGGCTCGTCTCGGCGCGGCTGATGCCGGTGGACACGTTGACGCCCGGGTTGAAGACGAAGACGCCGACGGGGGTCGGCAGGCCGACGGTGAAGTAGACGCCTCCGCCGAGGCTGGCGTTCTTGTCGACGGCGATCTCGGGGAAGCTGCCCCGGAAGGGGGCGGGCGCGGTGAAGCCGGTGCCGGTGTTGACAGCGACCTTGAGCGGGTTGGCTCCGTCGGTGAAGACCCGGTCGACGAGGCCGTCTCCGTTGACGTCGGCCATGCTCGCGCTGGTGTACGAGGTTCCCAGCTCGGCCGAGAGGCCGCCGGCGAAGCCGTACCGGTCGACGTTGAAGCCGAGGTTGACGCCGACGTTGCGGGTGGAGGCGTCGTTGATGGGGCCGGCGGGCCAGGGTTCGCGGGCGGCGAAGGAGTAGCCGAGGTTCAGCTGGACGTCGCCGTTGGCGAAGACCTTGTCCGGCAGTCCGTCGCCGTTGATGTCCATGAGGTCGACGCGGACGTCGGACTCGCCGCCGCCGAGGCTCCCGCCGATGCCGAGCGAGGGCTGGACGGCCCCGGTGGAGGCGGTGTTGGCGCTGGTCCCGGCGTCGGGCGCGGACATGCCGAGGGCGCTGGCGATGGTGGCGGTCTCGCTGCCGGCCGAGTACGACACGTTGCCGGAGACGTTGTCCGCCTCGCGGACGTTGCCCCCGAGGGTGCCGCGGGTGGCTCCGAGGGCGCCGGTCATGTCGGAGAACTGGATCTCCTTGGCGCCCACGACGTCGGGGTAGCCGTCGCCGTTGAGGTCGAGGTAGTCGACCGAGCCCGCCGTGATGCCGCCGACCACGGTGCCGCCGAACGGGCCGGCCGCGAGGGTGGCCGACACCTGGCCGGTGACCCCCCGGCGCATCACCGTCCGGTCGCCCTTCACGTCGGCGTCGGTGACGATGTCGATGGTGTCCGCGCCCAGGCGGGAGCTCGTCGCCATCTCGGGGGTGACCCAGGAGGACTCGTCCTGCGCGGCCCAGCCGCCCTTGGCGGGAATGGGGGCGAAGACCGCGAGGCGCGGCATGGAGAGCCGGGGGTTCGCGGCGAACGGGGCGACGTCCGCCTCCTTGGGCTCCTTGGGGAGCGCGTCCTTGAAGCTCTGGTCCAGCGTGAGTTCGGCCTGCTTGAGCGGCTGGGTCGCGCGGTCCCGGTTCCCCTGGTAGCCGATCACGCCCCAGCCCCGGTACGGCTGGGCGAAGGCGCCCTGCCCGACCGATCCGTGCATGGCGCTCGGGGCCGGTGCGAACGTCGGCCAGGCCGAGGTCACGTCGTAGGTGACCTGGGCGGACTGCTCGACGACCTGGGCGAGCAGCCCGGTCTCCGGTGTCGAGTAGTCGATGTACAGGTCGTCGCCCGCGGTGACCGGCACCGTCAGGTCCAGGTTCGTGGCGCCGAAGAAGGTGTCCTTGGCCTGGAAGATCCGCTTGCCGAGCAGCTGCCCGCCGCGCTTCTTGACCGTCATCGCGATCTTGGCGTCACCGAGCAGCCCGAAGTTGAGGGACACCTTCGGCCGCACCTTCAGCTGGCCGGTCTTCGTCGCCTTGTAGGACTGCTGCGGCGCGGTGAGCGTGTCCGCCGGGAACATCGTCATGTCGTACGGCGGGGTGATCACCAGCGAGGGGTCGCCCTTGGAGTCGACGAGCGACTCGACTCCCTGCGCGGCCGTGTAGTGCGCCTTCGGCGTCCAGCTCACGGCGGAGGGGTCGATCGGGGAGTCGGTCCTCAGCTTCCACGACATCTTCTCGAAGGTGCTGACCGGGATGCTCAGGTCGATCGCGGTGGTGCCCGTCGAGGCCGCGGGCAGGACCTTGCGGTACACCTCGGCGGGGGTGTGGACGCCGTTGCCCTTCTCGATCACGACGGTCACGTCGTCCGAGGTCGCCCTGGACTTGACCACGTCACCGGTGAGCCGCAGCGTGCCGGTCACCGGCACGGTCACCACGGACGGACGGCCGCCGAAGGTGAAGTCGTCGGACGCCCGGAACACGGTGGTCGGCAGCCCGTTCGCGTCCGTCCCGGCCGGCAGACCGGTGTAGGTGACCGCCGGGTCCCAGGCCACGGTGTCGTACTTGCCGTCCAGGACGGACTGGGTGCGGAAGTAGAGGGCGTCGCCCTTCTTCACCGGAATCGAGGCCACGTTGCCCGGGGTGAACACGGAGTGGTCGTCGGGGCCGATCCGCTGCGCCCAGAGTTCGGCGTCCTTGTGCTGGATGGTGACGCGCACGCCGTCGGCCTTGGTGTAGGCCGCCCGTTCCGGGGAGGGGTCCTGGGTGAGCTGGACGCCGCCGTCCACCGTGACGTTGCCGTCGAACGGCGCGACCCAGCGGCGGACGGTGTCGAGCAGCGGCGAGTTGTCCACCTGCTGGTTGAACTGCGCGGTCTGGTCACCGACGATCTCGCCGGTGACCTCGCCGCCTCCGACCGGTACGGGGGTGCGGCCGGAGTCCGCGCTGTAGGCGGGCTTTCCCTGCGCGTCCAGGTAGCCGAACAGCACGCCGCCGTTGTTCACCAGGTCGGCTATGCCGTCACCGTTGACGTCGCTGAAGAAGCGGTCCGAGGTGGTCGTGGTGCCGACGAAGTCCAGCTGGGCCGAGGTGGTGAGGACGTACGACTCGATGCCGATGGTCCCGGAGAGCGAGCGTTCGGTCGAGATGCCCGGCAGGTTCGGGAGCCTGACCGGGGTGTCGCCGAACTTCGGCGCGCCGCCGGGGCCGGCCAGGTTGGGCCGGTAGTACACGCCGTCGTTCTTGCGGAAGACCTTGTCCGGCAGGTTGTCGCCGTTCACGTCGGTCAGCGTCGACAGGCCGTCGGACTGGCCCGCGTTGAACCCGACCTTCAGACCGACGGAACCTTCCTTCGTGGTCAGCCCCTGCACGTTGTAGCCCGCGTAGAGGTGCGCGCCGAAGCTCGCCGACGTGTTCGCCGAGATCGCGCTGGCCTCGCCCTCGCGGATGTTCACCCCGAGGTCGTCGTCCGGCACCGACCAACCCGCCGCGTCGGCGAAGGCGTTGTAGGCGCCCGACTGGTCGCGCACGTCGTCGAAGTAGTCGAACGTGTGGGTGTTGAACAGCTGGTTGGTCGCGCCGAACTGCGAGACCGAGGCGAGCAGCGTCTTGGCGAACGCACCGGTCCGGTAGTTCAGCTCGTAGGCGCGGATCAGCTGGTCGTCGAGCTTCACCTCGACGCGCCGCAGCAGATCGGCGGTGACCTTCTTGAACCCGTACTTGGCGTCGATCCGCACGTCCGCCCGGCGGGGTTCGCCGCGCTCGCGGTCCCGGACGAACGTCACCGAGTACCGGCCGTCCGTGTCACCGCGGCCGGTGTACGTGATCTTCTGCGGGTACAGCTCGCTGCCCGGCACCGTGGACCCCGCCGTACCGCCGTCGGTCACCTTGGCGTACCGGTAGCGCATGACGTTGTCGTTGCCGTCGCGGATCTCGCGCGCCGCCCAGGCGGCGACGCGCCCCTTGCCGTCGGCGAGCGTGCTGTCGGCCGTGCCGCCGAAGAGCGTGCGGACGCCCTGCTTGTCGGTGACCTCCCACCAGTAGGTGGCGGGGCTGTCGCCGTGGCGCACGATCCGGTCGAACCGGCCCTCCACCCGGGTGTGGAACACCTTCTCCGCGGTACGCGGCCGCAACGCGCCCCGGTGCGCCACCGGGGTCAGCTGCTCGCCGTCGAGGAGGTAGGTCTCGGTCTCCAGACCGGCGTCGTAGCGCGGCACGCCCCACCGCGTGTCGACCGTGACCATGGGGGTGGAGAGGTCCCACCCGGTGCCGAGCCATCCGTTGGGGCCCGAGGAGTTGTACGCGAGGGCGAGGGCGGGTTCCAGGCCCGCGCGGCCCTTCGGCACCTCCAGCGGGTAGGAGAGCCGCGCGTCGCCGCTGTTGTTCGCCGAGGGCGCCTCGACGAGGTGGACGCCGGAGCCGGGGTCGGCCGCCTTGATGTCCTTGATCTGGTTCGGGTTGAAGGACGTTCCCTCCGGCCCCTCGGGCCCGGTGACCGCCGACCCGGCGTCCGGCGCCGACGCGGCGGCGGTGCTGCGCAGCTGCTCGGGCGGGTTCACCCCGGACACGGTGAGGACCATGGCCAGGAGGACGGTCATGCCCGCCCGTCTACGCACCACTCGCTGGACAGACACGCAAGAGCCCCCGTACGTCCGGACGTCGCCGGGCACGGTCGTACGACGACCCCGCCCCCCTGTTGGCTACCAAACGGTAGTTCAAGGACGGGATCGCTCGTACAGGCTTTCCGGACAACGTCCTTCGGCCATGTCACCCACGGCCGAAGGGAGTTGACCTACCCGCTCACGCCAGCCCGAGCGCCCGCAGCACCCGCTGCCGCCCCGGCCCCGGCTCCTCGGGCCAGTAGAGGTAGCAGACCCCGCCCGTACCGCCCCTGACCTTGCCGTTCGCGTCGTACCGCTTGGTGCGGAGCCAGATGTTCTCCCACTCCCGGCGCCGGTACACCCGGCGGACGGCCTCGTTGCTCGGGGAGGCCGGGTCGTTGGCGATGACGTCGCCGTCCTCGGTGAAGCCGATGACGGTCATGAGGTGGCCCGAGGTGCCGTAGCCCGCGCCGGTCAGCTCCTCCTTGCGGAAGGACTGGGAGGTGATGACGGGGACGCCCGCGCGGATCAGGGCTTCGAGTTCCGTGAGGGACGTGAGGCGGGTGACGATCGCGTTCATGCCGGGGTACGTCGCCGCGTAGGCGGCGTTGAAGGGCCAGTTGCCGCAGCCCTCGTACTGGTGGTCGTAGGTGAACCGGGCCGCGTGGCAGACCTGGGGGTCGGCGAAGGACGGGTTCACCCAGGCGAGCTGTTCGGCGGTGGGGACGCGGTCCCAGTACTCGACGATCATCTGGGACGAGGTGGGGCTGCACCAGGCCTCGCCGCCGTTGTCGTACTCCGGGTACTGGCCCACGTGGGTGTTCTGCGAGTAGCGCGGGACGATCAGCTCGCCGGCCCGGCCCGGCGTGGACGCCGGGACCGTGAAGCGGTCCGGGATGTCGGAGGCCATGGCTCCGACCCGCCACACCGTGGGCGTGAGGCCGCTGCCCGGGGTGCGGTAGAGCGTGAGGCGCAGCCGGTACGCGGTCAGGCGGAGGCCGCTCGACGCGTCGTCGATCGCGAACGTGTCGGTCCACACCGAGCTCTTGCCGTCGCCCTGGCCGTCGACCGACGTCCGCCGGATGTCGCCGTCACCGGAGGCCCAGCGGCCCAGGACGTACCAGGGCGTCGCCGTCCCGTCGGAGTAGGTGCCGGTCAGCTCGACCTGGAGCCAGGTGCCGGGCGGCGTGTCCGCGTTCCAGGAGGCGATGACCTCCGTGGCCGGTACGGCCGGCGCCTGGAGCGGGGAGGTCCAGCTCGCGTACTCCCACGACGTGGACCTGCCGGTGTGCGGGTCGGCGTACTCGGTACGGCCCTGGGGGGCCTCGACGACCAGACCGGGGCGGCGGCCCGCGACCGGCCGTGTGCCGGCGGCCTCGCCGGACCTCCAGTCCGCGAACGTCGACCAGAAGCGGTTGTCCACCAGGGCTGACGGGGCGGGTACGGGGGGCGCCTCGGGTACGGCGGGCGCTTCGGGCGCTTCGGGCGCGGCAGGTACGGCGGGTCCGTAGGCCGCTGCCTGGCCGGACGTCACCGCTCCGGCCGCCGCCGCCAGTGCCGCGGCGAGGACGGTTCTGCGCGGGGTGGAGCTGGTCATGGGCGTGACCCCCTCGGTCGTCGGCGATCGGGCGGCAGTGCGCGAGGACGGCGGCCGGCACGACGGTACGGGCCGGGCCGCGCGGCCCACTATCGCCGCTCCCGCCCGCCCTCCGCCAGCACTTCGCCCCGCGTCGGCCTACCAATATTGGTCTCGACCGGTGGCGGTGTCACCTCTCTGACCTGCGCCGGGAGCCGCTCGCCTACCCTGAGGTCATGACCGACCTCGACCGCGCGGCCCACGCCCTGCGCCGCCTGCCGCCCTCCTGCGGACCGGTCCGGCTCGTCGCCGTCGACGGCCACGCGGGGTCCGGCAAGTCCACTCTCGCCTCCCGCCTCTCCGAGGCGCTCGGCGGCGCCCCCGTCCTCCACCTCGACGACCTCGCCACCCACGAGGAGCTCTTCGCGTGGACCGGCCGGCTGCGGCGGCAGGTCCTGGACCCCTTCTCACGGGGCGAGACGGCGCTCTTCCGCCCGTACGACTGGGTCGGGCGGCGCTTCGGGGAGCCCGTACCGCTGCCCGCCGCCCCCGTCGTCCTCGTCGAGGGCGTCGGCGCGGGCCGCGCGGCGGTACGGCCGTTCCTGGCGCGGCTGTTGTGGATGGAGCGCGCGGCCGAGGCGTCCTGGGTCCGGGGGCGGCACCGGGACGGTCCGGAGCAGTCCGCGTTCTGGGACGGATGGACCGTGGCGGAGACTCGCCACTTCGCCGAGGACCCCTCGCGGCCCTTCGCGGACACCTTGGTACGGGAGGTTCGCGAGGGGTACGACTGGCTTCCAGGGCCCGCTGTGGCAGCGGGCCAGGACCAGATCATCACGGAGGGTGACCGACCTTCCTCGGTGATCTGAGGAGGTGGAAGTCCGCTTCCGCAAGTGCCTCAACTCCGCTTGACCCCAGGGGCGTACAGGTCTTACGTTCTCAATGTGCGGCTTTTCGGGGCCGCCGCAGACACGAAGCCCCCGGTCGTTCCCCCGTGATCGGGGGCTTCGTTCTGCCCTCCGGGCCCCCTTCCGGGGCCACTCCGGGCCCCTTCGTGATCACCCACGGTCACCGCTTCCGGATCATGTCCTTCTCCTTAAGCGCGCACCCCCTGCGCAGGTACGATGCCCGCAGGTGCGGTCAAATCCCGTCCATGCGAAGACGGTTGTGGGGGACCCGATGGACATCGGCACGCAGGGCTCGCAGGCCCCGGCCGAACTCGCCTGGCTGCGCGGCATCGACGCCTACACCATGGGCGCCTATCCGCAGGCGGAGGACGAGTTCAGGACCGCGGTTCGGATCGATCCCGGAATGGCGGACGCCTGGCTCGGGCTGCACGCGCTCCGGGTCGACACCACGACCGCCCTC
This sequence comes from Streptomyces sp. NPDC056144, assembly GCF_042264145.1. Taxonomy (NCBI): domain Bacteria; kingdom Bacillati; phylum Actinomycetota; class Actinomycetes; order Kitasatosporales; family Streptomycetaceae; genus Streptomyces; species Streptomyces sp. NPDC056144. Next base: position 74,848 of record NZ_JBHJVF010000009.1, read on the forward strand.
CTGCGCATGTACCGCAACCGGGAGCGCTTCGGCGAGCAGCGGGCCCGGCACCGCCGCACGCTGAACTCCTGGTACTGGCTCGGGTGGTGGGTCCAGCCCGTCCTGGAGAGCCCCCGCGACCTGCTCCTCGCGCACGCCTCCCACTGGCTCGACGGCCGGCACGTACCGGAACTCGACCGGGCGCTCGCCGGGCTCCCGCCGGTCGACACCGACCCTCAGGTCCGCTTCCTGCACGCCTGCCGCGCCTACCTGGTCAAGGACTGGGACCAGCTCGTCCGGCACACCGAGACCCTCGTCGACGACCCGCTCCTCGGCATCGAGGCCGGCCTCTTCGGCGGCATGGCCCGGGTCCGCCTGGAGATGTACGGGCAGGCCGAACCCCTGCTCTCCGCCTCGCTGATGCGCTGTCGCAGCGAGCAGCCGCAGCGCAAGGAGCTCCGCTACTGGCTCGCCCGCGCCCACGAGGGCACCGGGCGCAGCGCCGCCGCCCTGCCTCTCTACCGGGCCGTCCACCGGGTCGACCCCGCGTTCATGGACACGGCCGCGCGGCTCGCGGCCATCGCCGAGTACGACGGCTTCGAGGGGTACGAGGGCGTGGACGACCCGTCCGGCCTCGCGACGGTCGCCCTGGGCTCGACGGGCGGCGGGGCGGGCACGCCCGGCGGGGGAACGGGTACGGAGACTGCGGACGCCGCGGGGGACGGCGAGGGCGACGGGCTGCGGCTCGCGCCGGAACCGGGCGCGCCCCTTCCCGTACCGCCGCTCCCGACCGTTCCGCCGACCGAGACCGCCCGGCACAAGTCGGCACTCCCCCACCAGGCCGGGCCGCCGCGTTTCCCCGCCGGTCCCACCGACCCCGTCCTGCTCGCCGAGGCGCTCGCCGAGCTGGAGGGGATGGTCGGGCTCGATCCGGTGAAACGCCAGGTCAAGGCGCTCTCCGCGCAGTTGGAGATGGCGCGGCTCCGCGCGGACCAGGGGCTTCCGGTCCAGCCGCCCAAACGCCACTTCGTCTTCTCCGGCCCCTCCGGCACCGGGAAGACCACGGTCGCCCGGATCCTGGGCCGGGTCTTCTACGCCCTGGGACTGCTCGGCGGCGACCACCTCGTGGAGGCGCAACGGGCAGACCTCGTGGGCGAGTTCCTGGGCCAGACGGCGGTGAAGGCGAACGAGCTCATCGACTCGGCGCTCGGCGGGGTGCTCTTCGTCGACGAGGCGTACGCGCTCTCCAACACGGGCTACAGCAAGGGCGACGCGTACGGCGACGAGGCCCTCCAGGTGCTCCTCAAACGGGCCGAGGACAACCGCGACCACCTCGTGGTCATCCTGGCCGGCTACCCGGAGGGGATGGACCGGCTGCTCACCACCAACCCGGGGCTCTCCTCGCGCTTCACGACGCGGGTCGACTTCCCCTCGTACCGCCCGCTCGAACTCACCTCGATCGGCGAGGTCCTGGCGGCCGCCAACGGGGACGGCTGGGACGAGGAGGCGGTGGAGGAGCTGCGCTCGATCGCCGGGCACGTCGTCGAGCAGGGCTGGATCGACGAGCTCGGCAACGGCCGTTTCCTGCGGACGCTGTACGAGAAGTCCTGCGCGTACCGCGACCTGCGGCTCTCCGGCTACCCGGGCACGCCGACCCGGGACGACCTGGCCACGCTCCGGCTCGCCGACCTCATGCAGGCGTACGGGGAGGTGCTGTCGGGCCGCGGTCCGGTCGACCGCGGCCCTCAGCAGGAACCCCCCGGCTACTAGAACTCCTGGAAGGTGTCTAGCCGACGGGCAGCCGGTGGGCCGGGTCGCGGACCTCGCCCACCAGCATCTCCAGGGCGTCCTCCAGGGCAACCAGGCCCAGGACCCGCCCCGAGCAGTCCGCGACCTGCGCCAGGTGGGTCGCGGCGCGCCGCATCACGGTGAGGGCGTCGTCGAGCGGCAGCTCCGGGCGGAGCGTCGCCATCGGCCGCCAGAGCTGGTGCGGGACGGCCCGCTCCCGCTCCTCCAGGTCGAGGACGTCCTTCACGTGCACGAAGCCCATGAAGGTGCCGGACGCCTCTGCGCGGACGGGGAAGCGCGAGTAGCCGGTCCGTACGGTCAGCTCCTCGATCTCTCGCGGGGTGACCGACGGCGGGACCGTGACCAGGGCCGACGGCGCGATGAGGACGTCCGTCACCGGGCGGCTGCCCAGCTCCAGGGCGTCTTCCAGTCGCTCCTGTTCGGCCGGGTCGAGCAGACCCGCCTGGCCCGCGTCCTCCACGAGCCGGCCGAGCTGCGTCCGGGTGAAGACGGCCTCCACCTCGTCCTTCGGCTCGACCTTGAAGACCCGCAGGACGAGCCGGGCACAGGTGCCGAGCGCGGCCGTGACCGGGCGGCAGAGCCGGGCGAAGCCGACGAGCCCGGGCGCGAGCCAGAGCGCCGTCTTCTCGGGCGCTGCCATCGCCAGGTTCTTCGGGACCATCTCGCCGATCACGAGGTGGAGGAAGACGACCGCGGCGAGGGCGATGACGTAGCCGAGGGGGTGGATCAGGCCCTCGGGGACACCGGCCGTGTGGAAGACCGGTTCGAGGAGACCCGCGACCGTCGGCTCCGCGACGGCGCCGAGGGTGAGCGAGCAGACCGTGATGCCGAACTGGGCCGCCGCCATCATCTGCGGCAGGTTCTCCAGTCCGTGCAGGACCTGCTGGGCGCGGGCGCCGCCGAGCGGCTCGATCTGGCTGCGGCGGACGGAGACGAGCGCGAACTCGGCCCCGACGAAGAAGCCGTTGGCCAGCACGAGCAGGACGGCGAAGACCAGCTGGAGCAGTTGCAGGGTGCTCATCGGACCGCCCCCGCCACCGCGGCGACGCCGACGGTCTCCGCCGCCTCTTCCGTACGGACGATCCGGACGCGCTCGGCCCGGTACCGGTCGACCTGGCGGACCGAGAGCCGCCAGCCGGGGAGTTCGGCCCGGTCGCCCGGGGCGGGGATCCGCCCGAGGAGGTCGGCGACGAGCCCGGCGACGGTCTCGTACGGCCCGGCGGGCACGTCGAGGCCTATCCGGCGCAGGGTGTGGACCCGGCAGGAGCCGTCCGCGTCCCAGGTGGGCCGGCCGTCCTCGGCGGGCGCGGCGGCCAGCTCGGGACGCCCGTCGGCGGGGGTGTCGTGCTCGTCGCGGACCTCGCCGACGAGCTCCTCCACGATGTCCTCCAGGGTGACGACACCCGCCGTGCCGCCGTACTCGTCGACGACGACCGCGATGGGCTGTTCCCGGCGCAGCCGCTCCAGGAGGGCCTGGGCGGGCAGGGTGCCGGGGACGAGGAGCGGCGGGACCGAGATCCGGCCGACGGGGGTACGGAGCCGGGCGTGCGGGGCGACCGCGAGGGCGTCCTTGAGGTGGACCATGCCGACGATCTCGTCGATGCGCTCGCGGTAGACCGGGAAGCGCGAGAGGCCGGTGGCCCGGGTGAGGTTGAGGACGTCGGCCGCGGTCGCGTCCCACTGGAGGGCGCTGACCTTCACGCGCGGGGTCATGACCTGCTCGGCGGTGAGTCCGCCGAGGGAGAGGGTCCGTACGAAGAGGTCGGCGGTGTCCTGTTCGAGCGCGCCGGCCAGGGCCGAGTGCTGCGCGAGCGAGACGAGCTCGCCCGGGGTGCGGACGGAGTCCAGCTCCTCGGTGGGCTCGACGCCCAGGAGCCGGACCAGCCGGTTGGCGACCCGGTTGAGCAGCGAGATCACCGGCCGGAAGAGCGCGGAGAAGTGACGCTGCGGGGTGGCGACGAAGCGGGCGACCTGGAGCGGCCGGGAGACCGCCCAGTTCTTCGGCACGAGCTCGCCCACGACCATCTGGAGGGCGGAGGCGAGCAGCATCCCGATCACCACCGCGATCCCGGAGACGGCCCCGGAGGGCAGCCCGGTCGCGGTGAGCGGCCCGTGCAGGAGCCCGGCGAGCGCGGGCTCGGCGAGCATGCCGACGACGAGCGAGGTGATCGTGATGCCGAGCTGGGTGCCGGAGAGCTGGAAGGAGAGCTCGCGGAGCGCGGTGACCACGGTGCGGGCGCGCCGGTCGCCGGCGGCCGCGGCCCGCTCGGCCTCGGCACGCTCGACGGTCACGAGACCGAACTCGGCGGCCACGAAGAAGCCGTTGGCGAGGATGAGGAGGAAGGCCGCGAAGAGCAGCAGGAGAGAGACGATCATGCCGCCGCCTCCGGAGAGGTGGCGGCGCGGGTACTACCGGATGATCCGTCCATTGCTGGAGGGAGTCACTCCTCGGGTCGAAGGGGGGGCCTCGCGGGCCGTGAAACGAGGGCCCTGCACGTGCGAGGCGGTGGTGCCGCTCGGCACCACCGCCTCCAGAGTAGTCACGCGAACGCCCCGCGTGGCAGGGGGTCAGCCCCGTATGGGGGACAGATCGGGGTTCCCCCTGGCTGCCACCCCTGCGGGAAACCCGGGTTTCAGGCCGCTTCCGCGCCCGTCCCGTGCTGGTCCGCCAGGGCCCGCAGGGCGCGGGCGTCCCGGATCGCGGACTCCTTGGCGATGCCGGGCTGGATGCCGAGCGCGGGCATGCTCGTACCGTCGCTGAGGTCGAGGAAGACCCACGGGTCGCCGGGGCGGAGGTTGACCTTGAGGATCTCCGCCCAGGCGAGCCGCCGCGTCCGGGTGATGTTGACGACCGTGACGCCCTCGTCGTCCGCGACGACCTTGGGGCGGCTGAGCAGGACGAGGACCCCGGTGAGCAGCGCCGCCGTGAAGACGAAGCTGACGCGCTCCCCCGGGCTCAGCCGCTCCAGCATCAGCGCGACGGCGGTGATGACGGCGAACATCGCGGTGCCGATGGTCAGCAGGACGGCCCGGGTGCGCCCGGGACGGAAGGTGACCGGAAGGGCGGGGGCAGTCGTCTGGGACATCGGGGGTTCCTCGGAGCCTGGGGACGTGCGTACGGGCCCTGGGGGTACGGGCCTGGGGGTACGGGGCCTGGGACCGGCCGTCAGAGGCGGCAGGCGTGGATGGCGGTGGTGAGGATGGCGCGGGCGCCGATCTCGTACAGGTCGTCCATGATCCGCTGCGCCTCCTTGGCGGGAACCATCGCGCGGACGGCGACCCAGCCCTCGTTGTGCAGCGGGGAGACGGTCGGCGACTCGAGGCCCGGGGTGAGGGCGACGGCCTGCTCCAGGTGCTCGGCGCGGCAGTCGTAGTCCATCATCACGTACGAGCGGGCGACCAGGACGCCCTGGAGGCGGCGCAGGAACTGCTGGACCTGCGGGTGGTCGTCCGAGGCGCCGTGGCGGCGGACGACGACGGCCTCGGAGGTGAGGATCGGCTCGCCGATGACCTCCAGGCCGGCGTTGCGCAGGCTGGTGCCGGTCTCGACGACGTCCGCGATGACCTGGGCGACGCCCAGCTGGATCGCGGTCTCGACGGCGCCGTCGAGGTGGACGACGGAGGCGTCGATGCCCTGGTCGGCGAGGTGCTTGGCGACGATGCCCTCGTAGGAGGTGGCGATCGTCATGCCGCCGAAGTCCTCCACGCCGTTCGCGGTGCCCGGGCGGGTCGCGTAACGGAAGGTGGAGCGGCCGAAGTTGAGCGGGAGGATCTCCTCCGCGCTGGCTCCGGAGTCCAGGAGCAGGTCACGGCCGGTGATGCCGATGTCCAGCTTCCCGGAGGCCACGTAGATCGCGATGTCCTTCGGACGCAGGTAGAAGAACTCGACCTCGTTGTCGGGGTCGATCACCACCAGTTCCTTGGACTCTTTGCGCTGGCGGTAGCCGGCCTCATGGAGCATGGCCGACGCAGGTCCGGAGAGGGAACCCTTGTTCGGAACGGCGATGCGCAGCATGAGGTCAGCTTCCTTTGCCTGAGATCTGTGGGACTTGTGGGACGTGTGGGTTGAAAGGGGGAACCGGTCGGCTCAGAGGTGGGCGTAGACGTCGTCGAGCGAGATCCCGCGGGCGACCATCATCACCTGGACGTGGTACAGCAGCTGCGAGATCTCCTCGGCGGCCGCTTCCTTGCCCTCGTACTCGGCGGCCATCCAGACCTCGGCGGCCTCCTCGACGACCTTCTTGCCGATGGCATGGACACCCTTGTCCACCAGTTCCGCGGTGCGGGAGGTGGCCGGGTCGCCGGTCTCGGCCTTGAGCTTCAGCTCACCGAAGAGCTCTTCGAAAGTCTTACGGGTTCCGTTCGCCATGATGGTCCTTAGAGTACGGGGTGGAACGGCACCACCTAGCGCCAGGGTTCGCTGACCGTGCGCAGCGTGGTGGCGGTGGCGACGGCGGCGGTGACCGCTTCGTGCCCCTTGTCCTCGGAGGAGCCCTCGAGGCCGGCCCGGTCGAGGGCCTGCTCCTCGTTGTCGACGGTGAGGACGCCGAATCCGACGGGTACGCCGGTGTCGATCGAGACCTGGGTGAGGCCGTGGGTCACGCCCTGGCACACGTACTCGAAGTGCGGGGTTCCGCCCCGGATGACCACACCGAGCGCGACGATGGCATCGTAGCCGCGCCCGGCGAGGACCTTGGCCACGACCGGGAGCTCGAAGCTGCCGGGGACGCGCAGCAGGGTGGGCTCGTCGATGCCGAGCTCGGCGAGGGCGCGCAGGGCGCCGTCGACGAGGCCGTCCATGATCTTCTCGTGCCACTGGGCCGCGATGACCGCGACCCGGAGGTCGCCGCAGTTCTTCACGCTGAGGACGGGTGCGCCCTTGCCGCTCATGTCTCTCCTAGCCGTTTCTACGTACGTACGTGCTTGACGGAACTGCCGGGTCTTACTGGTTGCCGCAGGTGGAACCCTGCGAGCCGTCGAGCCACGGCAGGTCGTGGCCCATCCGGTCCCGCTTGGTGCGCAGGTAGCGGAGATTGTGCTCGCCGGCCGTGACCGGCATGGGCTCGCGCCCCTCGACCCGCAGACCGTGCCGGGTGAGGGCCTCGATCTTGTCGGGGTTGTTGGTCATCAGGCGCAGGCCCCGGACGCCGAGGTCGCCGAGGATCTGCGCCCCGGCCGCGTAGTCCCGGGCGTCGGCGGGCAGGCCGAGTTCCAGGTTGGCGTCGAGGGTGTCGCGGCCCTGCTCCTGGAGCTCGTACGCGCGCAGCTTGGAGAGCAGGCCGATGCCGCGCCCCTCGTGGCCGCGCAGGTAGACGACGACGCCGCGGCCGGCCTCCTGGATGCGGTCCATGGAGGCCTGGAGCTGGGGGCCGCAGTCGCAGCGGAGCGAGTGGAAGATGTCCCCGGTCAGGCACTCGGAGTGGACCCGGACGAGGACGTCCTCGCCGTCGCCGATCTCGCCGTGCACGAGGGCGACGTGCTCGACGCCGTCCACGGTGGAGCGGTATCCGTACGCCGTGAAGTCGCCGTGCGCGGTGGGGAGCCGGACCTCGGCCTCGCGGCGCACGGTCGGCTCGGCGGAGCGGCGGTAGGCGATCAGGTCCTCGATGGAGATGATCGTGAGGCCGTGCTTGCGCGCGAAGGGCACCAGCTCGGGCAGCCGCAGCATGACGCCGTCCTCGCCGGCGATCTCGACGATCGCGCCGGCCGGGCGCAGACCCGCGAGGCGGGCGAGGTCGACGGCGGCCTCGGTGTGGCCGTTGCGGGCGAGGACGCCGCCGGCCTTGGCGCGGAGCGGGAAGACGTGCCCGGGGCGGACGAAGTCGGAGGGCTCGTAACGGCCGCTCGCCAGCATCCGGAGGGTGGTGGCGCGGTCGGCGGCGGAGATGCCGGTGGTGACGCCGTGCTCGGGGGACGCGTCGACGGAGACGGTGAAGGCGGTCCGCATCGACTCGGTGTTGTGGTCGACCATCTGCGGGAGGTGGAGGCGCTGGAGCTCCTCGTCCTCCATGGGGGCGCAGATGAGGCCGCGGCACTCGCTCATCATGAAGGCGACGATCTCGGGGGTCGCCTTCTCGGCGGCGATGACGAGGTCGCCCTCGTTCTCGCGGTCCTCGTCGTCGACGACGACGACGGGGCGCCCGGCGGCGATGTCCCGGATGGCCTGCTCGACGGGGTCGAGGGCGAGGTCGGTGGCGTCCCAGAGGGGGTGCTCGCTCAGATGCTCGCTCATGCGTGGGCTCCTTCCAGGACGGCGGTGCTGCGGGAACGCAGCCACCAGTCGCGCATGCCCCACAGGACGAGCGCGAAGTAGACGACGTACACGAGGCCGGAGAAGGCGAGGCCGCTGTTGAAGGCGAGGGGGACGCCGACGAGGTCGACGAGGAGCCAGGCGAACCAGAACTCGACGAGACCGCGGGCCTGGGCGACCATCGCGACGAGGGTGCCGACGAAGATGTACGCGTCGGCCCACGGGCTCCAGGAGAGCGACGGGTAGAGGGTGAAGAGCCCGCCGACGGCGAGGGTGCCGACGACCGCGCCCGCCAGGAGCAGGCCGCGCTCCTTCCAGGTGGCGAAGCGGACGGCGATGGAGCCGTCCTGCGCCTGCTGCTTCCCGCGGTTCCACTGCCACCAGCCCCAGGCGGCGACGCCGATGACGAGGAGCTGCTTGCCGACACCGCCGGCGAGGTTCGCGGAGGCGTAGGCGCCGACGAGGACCAGCCCGGAGAGGAGCTGGGCCGGCCAGGTCAGGATGGACCGGCGCCAGCCGAGCGCGAGGGCTATGAGCCCGATCGTGTTGCCGATCAGGTCGGACCAGATGATCTTCTGGTCGAAGACCGTGAACGCCACGGAGTTGAGCGAGTTCACTTGACGTTCTCCCGGGCGCTGGGGCCGAGCAGCCGCTCGACGTACTTGGCGATGACGTCCACTTCGAGGTTGACCGGGTCGCCGGACTGCTTGAGGCCGAGCGTGGTCAGGGCGAGGGTGGTGGGGATGAGGCTGATGGTGAACCAGTCGTCGGCGACCTCGACGACGGTGAGGCTGACGCCGTCGACCGTGATCGAGCCCTTCTCGACGACGTACCGGGAGAGGTGCGCCGGCAGGCCGACCTTGACGAGCTCCCAGTGCTCGGACGGGGTCCGTTCGAGGACGGTGCCGGTGCCGTCCACGTGGCCCTGGACGATGTGACCGCCGAGGCGGCCGCCGACGGCCATGGGCCGCTCCAGGTTGACGCGGCTGCCGACGGCGAGGGCGCCGAGGCTGGAGCGCTTGAGGGTCTCGGCCATGACGTCGGCGGTGAACTCGCCGTCGCCGAACTCGACGACCGTGAGACAGACACCGTTGACGGCGATGGAGTCGCCGTGCTGGGCGCCTTCCGTGACCAGGGGGCCGCGCAGGCGGAAGCGGGAGGCGTCCTCCAGCTGCTCGACGGCGACGACCTCGCCCAGTTCTTCGACGATTCCGGTGAACACGGTCAGCGCTCCTTCTGGGGAGTGGCGGTGATGCGAAGGTCGGGTCCGCAGCGGACGGTCTCGGTGATGTCGAGCCGCAACGCGTCGGTGATGGTGCCGATTCCCGCGTCGGCGAGGGCCTGGGGGCCCGCGCCGAGGAGAACCGGGGCGAGGTAGCCGACGACCTGGTCGACGGCGCCCGCCGCGAGGAAGGCGCCCGCGAGGGTGGGGCCGCCTTCGAGGAGGACGGAGCGGACGCCGCGCGCGTGCAGGGCGTCCAGGAGGGCCGGTACGGAGAGACCGCGCTCGGCCCTGGGAAGGCGTACGAGCTCCGCGCCAGAGGTCTCTACCACCGACGTGTCGGCGTCCTCCGCCACGGCGATCAGGGTCGGTGCGGCGTCGTCCAGGACGCGGGCGCCGGGCTTGACGGCGCTCGCCTCGGTGTCGACGACGACCCGCAGCGGCTGGACGGCCCCTTCGATGCCCCGTACGGCCAGGTGGGGGTCGTCGGCGCGGGCGGTGCCGGAGCCGACCACGACGGCGTCGGCCTCGGCGCGGAGCCGGTGGACGTCGGCGCGGGACTCGGCGGAGGTGATCCAGCGGGAGGTGCCGTCGGCGGCGGCACTACGGCCGTCGAGCGTGGCGGCGTACTTCCAGCGGACGAAGGGGCGGCCCCGGCGTACGGAGGTGAGCCAGGCGATGTTGACCGCCTCGGCCTCGTCCTCCAGGAGCCCCCGGGAGACCTCGACCCCGGCGGCGCGCAGGGTCTCCGCACCACCTGTGGCCTGCGGGTTCGGGTCGCCGACCGCGTACACGACCCGGCTGACCCCGGCCTCGGTCAGGGCCTGCGCGCAGGGGCCGGTGCGGCCGGTGTGGTTGCAGGGTTCGAGGGTGACGTAGGCGGTGCCGCCGCGGGCCAGGACGCCTGCCTCGCGCAGGGCGTGGACCTCGGCGTGCGGGCCGCCGGCGCGCTGGTGCCAGCCCTCGCCGACCGGGTGGCCGGAGGCGTCGGTGATGACGCAGCCGACGACGGGGTTGGGGCTCGTGGCGCCGGTTCCGCGTGCGGCGAGCGCGACGGCTCGGCGCATGGCGGTGATGTCGGCCTGCTGGGCCACCGGGTCCTCCTGCCTCTTCGGGCACGGACTCCGGGGCTGTCGATGACGACAGAGAGCGGGCAGGACACCTCACACAGGGTGCGCCGAAAGGGCCGCGTCCCACGGGTACGCCGAAGCGGCACGAGCCGACACGGCGACCAGCGGACGATACGGCCGGCACACCCCTGGAGAGGGGTCACCCGCCGCGCACTGCCTCCCATCCGGACTTTCACCGTCGGTCCAGGAATCTCACCTGGTCAACCGGCCGCTGGCTGCGGACGGGTCGCGGACTATAACCGCCGGTTCGGAATTACACCGACCCCGGAGTGCGCTGCTGCTGATACAGGGCCAGTGTGCCACGCCCGGCGACTACTCATGCGGCCGGAGGCTGTGGCCTGGCTCACAGGAGAGCAATATCTCCCGACATGGTCCAGACCTATTGACGCACTGGTCTAGTCCTCTTAATGTCCGTGTCACCTCCGAGGTACTCGGCCCGACGGTGTGCGCACTCCCCGGGCCCAACACGACCCACCCCCTTGTTCGTTGTGTTTTCCCCCGCCCCAGGAGGAACCCATCGTGTTGTCCCCCACGACCAAGAGAGCCTCTGCGCTCGCGTCCGGCGCGGCGGTCGCCGGCCTGCTGCTCAGCTCTCTCTCCGGCGGCGTCTCGTACGCGGCCGACAACGAGTCCTGTCGTCCCGACGGGCTCTACAAGACCCCCGGCGTCGACGTCCCCTACTGCTCGGTCTACGACACCGAGGGCCGCGAGAAAATGGGCGCGGACCACCAGCGCCGGGTCATCGGCTACTTCACCGGCTGGCGCGACGGAAAGAACGGCCAGCCCGCCTACCTGGCCAAGGACATTCCGTGGGACAAGATCACCCACATCAACTACGCCTTCGGCCACATCGGCGGTGACAACAAGCTCTCCGTCGGGACGGACGGTCCGAACAACGCGGCCACGGGGATGACCTGGCCCGGCGTCGCCGGTGCCGAGATGGACCCCTCCTTCGCGTACAAGGGGCACTTCAACCTGCTCAACAAGTTCAAGAAGCAGCACCCGAACGTCAAGACGCTGATCTCGGTCGGCGGCTGGGCGGAGACCGGCGGCTACTTCGCGGACAACGGCGACCGGGTCAACTCCGGCGGCTTCTACTCGATGGCCACCAACGCCGACGGCTCGGTCAACCAGGCCGGCATCGACACCTTCGCGGCCTCCGCGGTCGACTTCATCCGCAAGTACGGGTTCAACGGCGTCGACATCGACTACGAGTACCCGACCACGATGAAGGACGCGGGCAACCCGCTCGACTGGACCTTCGCCAACGCGCGCCGCGCCGGGCTCGTGCAGGGCTACGCGGCCCTCATGAAGTCCCTGCGCGAGAAGCTGGACACGGCCGGCGCCGCCGACGGCAAGCACTACATGCTGACCGTCGCCGCCCCCTCCTCCGGCTACCTGCTGCGCGGCATGGAGACGTTCCAGATGCAGAAGTACCTGGACTACGTCAACATCATGTCCTACGACCTGCACGGCGCCTGGAACGAGTACGTCGGTCCGAACGCCTCGCTCTTCGACGACGGCAAGGACGGCGAGCTCGCCGCGGCCAACGTCTACGGCTCCTCGCAGTACGGCGGCATCGGCTACCTCAACACCGACTGGGCCTACCACTACTTCCGCGGCTCGATGCCGGCCGGCCGCATCAACATCGGCCTGCCGTACTACACCCGCGGCCACAAGAACGTGCAGGGCGGCACCGACGGCCTGTGGGGCAAGGCCTCCGCGGCCACCTGCCCGGCCGGCGCGGGTCTGACCAAGTGCGGTGACGGCGCCACCGGCATCGACAACCTGTGGCACGACAAGGACACCAACGGTGTCGAGTCGCCCGCGGGCTCCAACCCGATGTGGCACGCCAAGAACCTCGAGAAGGGGATCGTCGGCGACTACGTCACCCAGTACGGCTTCCCGGCGAACACCACGCTGACCGGCACCTACGCCCGCAAGTACGACTCGACCCTGGTCGCGCCGTGGCTGTGGAACGCGCAGAAGAAGGTCTTCCTCTCCACCGAGGACGAGCAGTCCGTGGCCGCCAAGGCCGACTACGTGGTCGACCGCGGCATCGGCGGCACCATGGTCTGGGAGATGGCCGGCGACTACGCCTGGAACGCCACCAAGGGCCAGTACGAGATGGGCTCCACGCTCACCTCGCTGATGTACGACAAGTTCAAGGCCGCCACCCCGTACGGCGCGAAGAAGTCCAACAAGGCGCTGCCGACCCAGGCCGTGAACATCGAGACCGCGTTCACCGAGTTCAAGCTGGGCGACTCGAACTACCCGATCACGCCGAAGATCAAGATCACCAACAAGACCGCGACGACGCTGCCCGGCGGCACGGAGTTCCAGTTCGACTACTCCACCTCGGCCCCGGCCAACGCCTCCGACCAGTCCGGCTTCGGCACCAAGGTCATCAGCAGCGACCACACGGGCTCCAACGTGGGCGGCCTGAAGGGCGACTTCCACCGCGTCTCGCTGAAGCTCCCGGCCTGGCAGTCGCTGGCCCCCGGCGCGACGATCGACCTGGCGTTCAACTACTACCTGCCGGTGTCCACCCCCTCCAACTGGACGGTGAACATCAACGGCACGACGTACGCCCTCGCCGGTGACCTGGCGCGCGGCACGACGGTCGTGGAGCCCGGCTCCACCACCCCGCCGACCACGCCGCCCACCACCCCGCCGACGACTCCCCCGACCACGCCTCCGACCACGCCCCCGACGACCCCGCCGACGACGCCGCCCACCACGGGCTGCACCGCCCCGGCGTACGTGGCCGGCACGGTCTACAACGCGGGCAACCTCGTCTCCCACAAGGGCCACACCTGGAAGGCCGGCTGGTGGACCCAGAACGAGGAGCCGGGTACGACCGGCGAGTGGGGCGTCTGGAAGGACCAGGGCACCTGCTGACGCGGAACCCCTGAGCCCCACCCCCTGATACCCCCCGGCGGCGGACACTCACGGCCCTTGCCGCCGCCGGGCTCCCACGCCGAACGCCGCACTCCCCTTCCGGGGGGGGTGCGGCGTTCGGCGTTCGGCGTTCCGCCTTCGGCGTTTCCCGGTCCCCTACGGGAACAGGTCGTCCTGCGCCGCGTCGCGGGCGCGCAGGAGCGCGCCCCGGAGGACGGCCGCGTCGCCGAGGGCGGTCGCCCGGACCCCGGTGCGCAACGGCGAGAGCCGCGCGAGCGCGGCCTCCACACGCGAGGCCAGACCGGGCCCGCCCCGGTGCCCGGTCTCCCCACCGAGCACCACACAGCCGGGGTCCAGCACGGAGGCGACGGCGGCGGCCCCGATCGCGAGGCGCTGAGCCAACGCGTCGAGAAAGGCGTCGCGCGGGCCGCCGGAGGCGGACACGGACGCCGGTCCGAACGCCTCGCCGGAGGCGGGCATCACCGCCGGGCCGAGCCCCTCGCCGAAGGCGGACACGGACGCCCCGCCCGGCCCCTCGCCGAGGCCGGCCGCGGACGCCGGACCGAACGCCCCACCAGGGGCAGGCGGCGAAGCCGGCTCTTCACCGGCGGCCGGGACGACCGCCGAGCCCGGGCGCTCACCCGGGGCGGACACGGACGCCGGTCCGAACGCCTCGCCGGAGGCGGGCATCACCGCGGGGCCGCGCCCCTCGCCGGAGGCGGGTAGGGACGCCGGTCCGAACGCCTCGCCGGAGGCGGGCATCACCGCCGGGCCGTGCCCCCCGCCGGAGGCGGGCACTGACGCTCCGCCCGACCCCGCGACGGAGGCAGGCACTGACGCTCCGCCCGACCCCTCGCCGGAGGCGGAGGCGACCGGCGGGTTCCCGGCGGAGGCGGTCGTCGGTTCGTGATCCGGTTCGGGGGCGAGTGCCGTCCTCGGGTCCAGGCCGTGGGTGGTGGCGAGGGATTCGACGGCCGCCGCGCAGGCCAGTTCGTGGAAGCCGCCGTCGCAGCCCGTGCCCGACGGGAGGCCGGAGGTGCCGGGGACGGGCAGGAAGCCGATCTCGCCCGCGCCGCCGGAGGCCCCGCGCCGGACCCGGCCGCCGAGGACGACGGCGGCGCCGACGCCCTGGCCGAGCCAGAGGAGTACGAAGTCCTCGCGGCCGCGGGCCGCTCCCTCGCGGAGTTCGGCCACGGCGGCGAGGTTGGTCTCGTTCTCGACGAGTACGCGGGCGGGCAGCCGTTCCTGGAGGACGGCGACGAGCCGCCGGTGCCAGGCGGGCAGCCCGGTGGAGTCGCGGAGTTCGCCGGTGGCGGGGTCGATCAGGCCGGGCGCGCCCACGGCCACGGTGTGGAGCCGGTCGACGCCGGCCTCCTTCGCGGTCCGTTCCAGGAGGGTGACCGCCTTCTCCACGGCGGGTCCGGTGCCGTGGTCGTCGCCGACCGGCACCGACGCCTCGGCGAGCGTGGTGCCGAGGAGGTCGGCGACGACGACGGAGACCGAGTCGGTCCGCACGTCGAGCGCCGCGAGGTGCGCGCGCTCGGCCACGATCCCGTACAGCTTGGCGTTGGGGCCCCGGCGCTCCGCGCCCGACTCCCCCACGACGTGGACGAGGCCGGATTCCCGGAGCCGCTCGACGAGGTCGGCGACGGTCGGGCGGGAGAGTCCGGTGAGGGTCTTGAGCTGAGCGGCCGTCAACGGGCCCTCGTCCTGGAGGAGTCGCAGGGCGAGCCGGTCGTTGATGGCCCGCGCGGTGCTCGGGGATGCGGCCATACGGGGATCCTCTCAGACGCGGTGCTGCCGGGAATCCCTCCCGCTCTCTATTTATCAGGAAGGGTCCCTGATAGTTTACGGCCACACCACTTCACTCGGCACAGGGAGGGACCATGGCGGCCCAGACCGTCTTCGGCACCGAGCGCCTGCGACGGGCGCGCTTCGCCGTCGCCGCCGTCTTCTGCGTCCACGGCGCGGTCACCGGCAGCTTCGCGACCCGCATCCCCTGGATCCAGGAGCACGCGGGCGTCAGCGCCGGTCAGCTGGGCCTCGCCCTCGCCTTCCCCGCGCTCGGCGCCTCCCTCGCGATGCCGCTGGCCGGGGCCGTCTCCCACCGCCTCGGCGCGCGCAGGGCGCTGCGCGTCCTGCTGGCCCTGTGGACCCTCTCCCTCACGCTCCCCTCGCTCGCCCCGAACATCTGGGGCCTGTGCGGGGTGCTCTTCGTGTACGGGGCGACCGCCGGCATGTCCGACGTGGCGATGAACGCCCTGGGGGTCGAGACCGAGACCCGGCTCGGGAAGTCCATCATGTCGAGCCTGCACGGCATGTGGAGCGTGGGCGCGCTGCTCGGCTCCGCCGCCGGCACGCTCGCCGCCCACCTCGGCGGGGACGCCCGGATCCACCACCTGATCGCCGCCCTCACGCTCACCGCGCTCGGCCTGGTCTTCTGCCAGGGCGTCCTCGACGTGCAGAGCGCGCCGGACGAGGAGGCGCCGCCGCGCTTCTCGCTGCCGCCCAAGTCCGCGCTGGTCATCGGCGCCATCGGTTTCTGCGCCGTCTTCGCCGAAGGCGCCAGCCTCGACTGGTCCGCCGTCTACCTCCGCGACGAGCTGTCCGCCTCGGCCGGGGCCGCGGCCGCCTCCACGACGGCCTTCGCCCTGACGATGGCGGTGGCCCGGCTGGTCGGCGACCGGGTCGTGGACCGCTTCGGGGCGGTCCGTACGGTACGGGCCGGGGGCGCCGTCGCCACCCTCGGCGGCCTCATGGTGGTCCTCGCCCCGCACGCCGCCGTCGCGATGGCCGGATTCGGTCTGATCGGCCTCGGCATCGCGGTCGTCGTTCCGCTCGCCTTCGCCGCCGCCGCCCGCAGCGGACCGAACCCCAGCCAGGCCATCGCGGGCGTCGCCACCATCACGTACACCTCGGGCCTCATCGCCCCCTCGGCGATCGGCGGCATCGCCGACGCGACCTCGCTGGTCTTCTCCTTCGGGCTGGTCACGCTGCTCGCCCTGGGCCTCGTGGTCGGCGCCGGGGTGCTGCGGACCGGGCCGCGCGGGGCCACCGCGAAGGCGGGCCGGACGGAGGACGCGCCGGCGAGGAGCGGGGGCCCGGTCGCCTGACCGGGCGCCGCTCCGGCCCCTCCCCCCGTAAAGCGGTACCGGCGGGTCATCACGCTTAGCATGTGGCTGGACTTTTACGGTCACGCCCCTCGCGAGCGGCGGGCCGCCGACACCTCTGAACGGGAGCGACCTCATGAACCTCGGCGTGCGCTGGACCCTGCACGGCGACGGGAGAACACCGGCTCCCGGGGCCGTCGTCCGGCCGGACGAGCGGCTCTCCTGGCCCCGTACCGTCGGCCTCGGCGCCCAGCACGTCGTCGCCATGTTCGGTGCGTCGTTCGTCGCTCCGGTCCTCATGGGGCTCGACCCGAACCTCGCGATCATGCTGTCCGGTGTCGCGACCGCGATCTTCCTGCTCGCGACCCGCGGCACCGTCCCGTCCTACCTGGGCTGCTCGCTCTCCTTCGTCGGCGTCGCCGCCGCCATCCGGGCCTCCGGCGGCACCAGCGCCACCGTCACCGGCGCGGTGTTCGTCGTCGCCGTGGTGCTCTTCCTCGCGGGTCTCGCCGTGCGGAAGTTCGGCGCGCGGATCATCCACGCGGCGATGCCGCCGATCGTGACCGGCGCCGTCGTCATGCTGATCGGCTTCAACCTGGCCCCGGTCACCGCCTCCACGTACTGGCCGCAGGACCAGTGGACGGCGCTGCTCGTGATGCTCTTCACCGGCCTGGCCGTCGTCTGTCTGCGCGGCTTCTGGTCCCGGATCGCGATCTTCCTGGGCCTGGTCTTCGGCTACGCCATCTCCTGGGTCTTCGACCTGGTCTTCGGCAAGATCCACTCGATGTCCCCGAGCGGGCAGGTCACCGACCACTGGCGGCTCGACCTCTCCGGCGTCGGGAAGGCCGACTGGATCGGCCTCCCCTCCTTCCACGGCCCGAGCTTCGAGTGGTCCGCGATCCTCGTCGCCCTGCCCGTCGTCATCGCCCTGATCGCCGAGAACGCCGGTCACGTCAAGGCCGTCGGCGAGATGACCGGCGACAACCTGGACGACAAGCTGGGCACCGCCATCGCCGCCGACGGCGCCGCCTCGATGCTGTCGACGGCCGTGGGCGGCCCGCCGAACACCACGTACTCCGAGAACATCGGCGTCATGGCCGCCACCCGGGTCTACTCCACCGCCGCCTACTGGGCCGCCGCCGGCTTCGCGCTCCTCTTCGGCCTCTGCCCGAAGTTCGGCGCGATCGTCGCCGCGATCCCCGGCGGTGTCCTCGGCGGCATCACCGTCATCCTGTACGGCATGATCGGCCTCCTCGGCGCCCAGATCTGGATCAACGCCAAGGTCGACCTGCGCAACCCGCTCAACCTGGTCCCGGCCGCCGCCGGCATCATCATCGGCGTCGGCGGCGTGAAGCTGACCTTCACCGACACCTTCGAGCTCGGCGGCATCGCGCTCGGCACGATCGTCGTCATCACCGGTTACCACGTGCTGCGCGCCTTCGCCCCGGCCCACCTCAAGGAGCAGGAGCCCCTTCTGGACTCCGGCACCAGCTCGTACGAGAAGCGCGACGGCGACGCGTCGAAGAACTGACGGATTCGCCCGATCCGGGGAAGCCGGGCCCGAGAGGTTCCCTCGACGGCCCGGCGGCTGGAAGCCTGCCCACCATGGCACAGACCCCCCTGGCGCAGACCCTCATGGCGCACACGCAGCAGATCGGGCAGCAGGCCGGAGACCTCGGGCCGTTCGTGGCCGTCGACCCCGTCGTGGAGCGGATGCGGGCCCTGCGGGGCTCCTGGCATCCGGCCGACGGGGTCGGCGTCTTCAACCGGGTCTACCTGACCGTCACCGAGGAGATCGGTCACGCCATCGAGGCGGGCACCTTCGCCGACCGGCGGGCCGCCGCCACCCTCGACGTGCGGTTCGCGGAGCGCTACATCGCGGCGGTCGACGCCGTCGCCACCGGGGCCCCGCCGCCCGCCTGCTGGCGGCCCCTCTTCCAGTACCGCAGCCATCCCGGCGTCCGCCCGCTCCAGTTCGCGCTGGCCGGGATCAACGCCCACATCGGCCACGACCTGGCGCTCGCGGTGGTCGACACCTGCCGGACCCTGGAGTGCGCCCCCGGCGACCTGGAGGACGAGTTCGACCGGGTCGGGGACATCCTGGTGCTCCTGGAGGAGCGCATCCGGGAGGAACTGATGCCGGGCCCGGACCTCCTGGAGATCGCGGACCCGCTGACGCATCTGCTCGGCTCGTGGAGCCTGGACCGGGCCCGCGACGGGGCCTGGCTCGCCGCGCGCTCGCTCTGGCAGCTGCGCGGCCTTCCCGAGCTGGCCGGGGAGTTCACGGAACGCCTCGACCGCTCGGTGGGCCTGGTGGGGCGGATGCTGCTCACGCCCCTGACCAGGCCCTGATCCGTACGGGGATCAGTCCTCCGGCAGCTCGACCGGGGCGATCTCGTCGTACACGTCGCCCGGACCCGGGTTGGTGCCGTCGGTCGCGCCGCCGAAGTGGTGCATCACGCCCCACACCGCGTTGAGCGCCGTCTGCACCGCGCCCTCGGCCCAGCCGGCCGTCCAGGAGATGTCGTCGCCCGCGAGGAAGATGCCCCGCTTGTCCTCGGGCAGCCGGTCCTGCATGAAGTGCGTGAACAGGCGGCGCTGGTAGCGGTAGTGGCCCGGCAGGTTCGCCTTGAAGGCGCCCATGAAGTAGGGCTCGTTCTCCCAGGAGACCGTCACCGGGTTGCCGATGATGTGCTTCCGGATGTCGACCTTCGGGTAGATCTCGCCGAGCGACTTCAGCATGACCTCCATCCGCTCGTTGGCGGAGAGCGGCAGCCACTTCAGGCTGTCGTCGCACCACGTGTACGAGAGGCAGATCGTCGCCGGCTTGTCCGGGCCGTCGTCCAGCAGGTACGTGCCACGGGTCATCCGGTCGGTCAGCGTCATCGACATGACGTCACGGCCGGTCTCCTCGTCCTTGTCCAGCCAGAACGGCCGGTCGACCGGGACGAACAGCTTCGAGGACTCCATGTAGTGGGTCCGCTCGATCGCCGTCCAGTGGTCGATCGGGAAGAGCGAGTCGTCACAGGCGATCTTGGAGAGCAGCATCCAGGACTGGGCGGTGAAGATCGCCGCCTGGTACGTGCGGATGTCGCCGGAGGCGTCGGTGACCGTGATGCGGTTGCCGGCGGTCCGGTTCAGGCGGGTCACGGCCGGCTTCGGCGCGCCCTCGTGCAGGGAGCTGAGCGAGGTGCCCTGCGCCCAGTGGACGATCTTCTCCGGCTCGCGCTCCCACAGGCGCAGCGGCAGCTGCTGCGAGCCGCCGACGATCCCGCGGTGGTGGTCGTCCGCCTCGGTGTAGACGACGCGGAGGATCTCCAGGATGGAGTTGGGGAAGTCGGTGTCCCAGCCGCCGGTGCCGAAGCCGACCTGGCCGAAGATCTCGCGGTGGCGGAAGGACTTGAAGGACTCCGACTCGCAGAGGTAGCCGTAGAAGGTCTGGTTGTCGAGCTTCTCGACGAGCTTGGCCCAGATCTCGCGGATGCGCGGGACGTCGCGCTCGCGCATGGCCTGGTTCATGTCGGAGAAGTCGGCGCCCTCCTCCAGGCAGGCGTTCCACGCGTTCATCACGTCGCGGTAGACCTGCGGGAGGTCGTCGACGGTGGTGGCGTAGTGCGACTCGCCCTTGAGGTCGACGACGGTCGACGGGGTCGACTCGGCGAGCGGGTTCGGGAACGGCGTGGTCTCCAGGCCGACGAGGTCGATGTAGTACTGGAGCGCGGTCGAGGAGGGCGGGAAGCGCATCGCGCCCATCTCGGCGGTGAGGCCCTCGGTGCCGGTGCCCTCGAAGCCGACGGTCCGCAGGCGGCCGCCGATCTGGTCAGCCTCGTAGACGACGGGCTTCATGCCCATCTTCATGAGCTCGTACGCGGCGATGATGCCGGACAGACCGCCGCCGATGACCGCGACCTCGGTGCCGTGCGCGGTGGCCGGGATCTGGCCGAGGCCGGCCGGGTGGGCCAGGAAGTCGTCGTAGGCGTACGGGAAGTCCGGACCGAACATGGTGATCGGCGGCTGGCCGTCGCTGTGCGGAACGGCGGTCGTGGGCACCGTGGACGTCATGGGGTACGGACTCCTTGCACGGAAAAAGGGTGAGGCGGGGCAGGAAGGCTGGGGGGCCGGCTCAGACGAGGGGGCCGTAGAGGCCGGGGCGCCGGTCGCGGAGGTAGGGGTTCTCGGCGCGGGAGGCCGACAGGAGGTCGGGGTCGGCGTCGCCGACGACGAGCTCCTCGCCGCGGCCGGCCCGGGCGCGGGCGGTGCCGTCGGGGCCGGCGAGGGCGGAGAGGCCGACGAACTCGAAGTCGCCCTCGGGGCCGGTGCGGTTGGCGTACGCGATGTAGAGCTGGTTCTCGAAGGCGCGGACCGGCACGACGGACAGGGGGACGACCTCGGCGGGGTGCATGAGCGCGGTCGGCACCAGGAGGAGGTCGGTGCCGGCGAGCGCGTGCGCCCGGACGTTCTCCGGGAACTCGACGTCGTAGCAGATCATCATGCCGACGGTGAGTCCGCCGACCTTCGCCTGGACGACGGCCTCGTCGCCGGGGGTGAACCAGGCGGTCTCGAAGTCGCCGAAGAGGTGCGTCTTGCGGTACCGCGCGAGCGAGGTGCCGTCGGCGTCGAAGAGCTGCGCCGCGTTGTAGAGGACCCCGTGGGCCTCGGTGTCCCGCTCCGGGTAGCCGTAGCCGATGGCGAGGCCGTGGCGCACGGCGATCGCGGCGACGGCGCGGGCGGACGGGCCGTCGGCCGGCTCGGCGAGACGCGCCATGGCGTCGCCGATGGCGTACCCGGTGAGGAAGAGCTCGGGGGCGAGCAGCAGGCCCGCTCCGGCGGCGGCGGCGCGGCCGGCGGCCTCGTCGAGGGTCCGGAGGTTGGCGGCCACGTCACCGAGCTCGCCGGAGCTCTGGAGCAGGGCGGTGCGCAGCGCGGGCATCAGCGGTCCTCGGGAGGTCGGAAACGGGGAGGGGGGACGTCAAAAACGGTACGGTTCCGGGCTCATCCGGGACAAGGCTGGACCGTTGTGCACCGACCGTCGAACCGTTGCGCGATCGGACGGGCGTGCGGCGATTCGTTGCGTACGGCTCCGACCACGGTCGCGGGACGCCTCCCCCGCGCGGCGGAGAGGGAACCGTCCCCGGGCCCGACGACCGGGGACGGCGGCCCCGGAAGAGTGGTGGTCGTCCGGGAGAGCACCGGACGACCTGCCGAAGGGACCGGAAGACCATGAACCGTCGTACGAAGATCGTCGCCGTCGCCGCCGCCGTCCTGCTGACCCTCGGGGCCGGGGGCCTCGCCGCCGCCTCGGCGGACGAGACTCCCGCACCTGCCCCGGCCCCGGCCTCGGCCTCGGCCTCGGTGAAGGAAGCCGCCGCGCTGACCGGTACGGCCAAGCTGTACCGCCCGGCCGGTGACGACATCACCTTCTCCTTCGACGCCCACCTCGCCGAGCGGGACCGGCAGGACCCGATGAAGGCGACCGGAACGTTCCGCTTCAGCCACTACAAGGGCGACTGGGGCGGCTACGCGAAGGTGAAGGTGGACTGCCTCACGACGGGCGGCAAGGTGGCCGTGGTCTCCGGCACCGTCGTCGAGACCGACGTGAAGGAGTTCCGGAAGGCGCGGGTCGGGGTCACCGTCCACGACGTGGAGGGCGGCCCGGACCGGCTCGGCTACACGTGGATGACGGCCGACCCGCAGAAGGACAAGGTGCAGCCGTGCCTCAGCGGGGCCCCCTTCGAGAAGGTGAAGGAGGGCACCGGGGACTTCGAGGTCACGCCGTGGGAGTTCGTCTACCCGACGGAGTAGCGGCGGGTCAGGCCGGCGAGCCCGAGGAGAAGCGCCGCAGCAGCGGCGAGAGCACCAGGACGGACTTGGTGCGCTCCACGAAGGGCTCGCCGGCGATCCGCTCCAGGACGCGCTCGAAGTGGCGCATGTCGGAGGCGAAGACCTGGACGACGGCGTCCGCGTCACCGGTGACGGTCGACGCGGACACCACCTCGGGGTACCGCTCGAGACCTCGCCGGATGTCCTCCGGCGAGGTGTTGTGGCGGCAGTAGATCTCGACGAAGCCCTCGGTCTCCCAGCCGAGCGCCGCCGGGTCCACCCGTACGGTGAAACCGGTGATGGCGCCTTCGGCCCTGAGCCGGTCCACGCGCCGCTTCACGGCGGGCGCGGAGAGGCCGACGAGCGAGCCGATGTCGGCATAGCTGCGGCGGGCGTCTTCCGCGAGGGCGTGGACGATGCGTTCGTCGAGGTCGTTGAGTCGCACTACGGGTGGATCACTTCTCTGTTGATGCGGACACCGCCACCGGCGCCTCGGTGGCCAGCCGGGAGCGGCGCATGCCGTACAGGAAGTAGAACACGAGCCCGGCGGCCATCCAGCAACCGAAGACCACCCAGGTGACGGCGTCGAGGCTGAACATGTTGTACGCGCAGAAGACGAAGCCGAGAACCGGGAAGACCGGACCGAAGAGCACCTTGAAGGTGCGCGGCATGTCGGGGCGGGTGTACCGGAGCACGACGACCGCGACGTTGACCAGGGCGAAGGCGAAGAGGGTGCCGATGCTGGTGGCGTCGACGAGCTTGCCCAGCGGGATGACCGAGGCGAGGGCGGCGCAGAAGAGGGAGACGATGACCGTGTTCACGCGCGGGGTGCCGGTCTTGGCGCTGACCTTGCCGAAGACCTTGGGCACGAGGCCGTCGCGGGACATCGCGAAGAGGATGCGGGTCTGGCCGTAGAGCACGGTCAGGACGACGCTGGCGATGGAGATGACCGCGCCGGCGGCGAGCAGGGTGCCCCAGTGGGACTGGCCGGTGACGTCGTTCATGATCGCCGCGAGGGTGGCCTCGGAGCCGTCGAACTCCTTCCAGTGCCAGGCGCCGACGGCGACCGCGGCGACGAGGACGTACAGCGCGGTGACGATGACCAGCGAGAGCATGATGGCCCTGGGCAGGTCGCGCTTGGGGTTCTTGGCCTCCTCACCGGCGGTGGAGGCGGCGTCGAAGCCGATGTACGAGAAGAAGAGCGTGGCGCTCGCGGCGCCGATGCCGGCCGTGCCGAGCGGCATGAAGTTGTCGTAGTTGCCGGACTTGAAGCCGGTGATGCCGATCGCGCAGAAGAGCACGAGCGCGGCGATCTTCACGGCGACCATGACCGTGTTGACGACGGCGGACTCGCGGGCACCGCCGAGCAGGAACACCATGGCGAGCAGCACGACGATCAGGCCGGGCAGGTTGATGATGCCGCCCTCGCCGGGCGCCGAGGAGAGCACGTCGGGGATGGTGACGCCGATGGTGCCGTCGAGCAGCTCGTTGAGGTACTCGCCCCAGCCGACGGCCACGGCGGCGACGGAGACGCCGTACTCCAGGATGAGACACCAGCCGCAGACCCAGGCGAGAAGTTCGCCCATCGTTGCGTACGTGTACGAGTACGAGGACCCGGCGACCGGGATGGTGCCGGCCAGCTCGGCGTACGAGAGGGCCGAGAAGAGGGCCGTCAGACCGGCGATGACGAACGCGACCGTGACGGCGGGGCCCGCCTTCGGCACGGCGTCGCCGAGGACGACGAAGATGCCGGTGCCGAGCGTGGCGCCGATGCTGATCATGGTCAGCTGCCACATGGAGAGCGAGCGGCGGAGGCTACCGCCCTCACCCTGCCCACCCTCGTTGACCAGGCGCTCCACCGGCTTGCGCCGGATCAGCGCACCGAGGGTGGAGGTCGTGGGGGCGGCCGTGTCGACGGCCGGTGGGGCTACGCCTTGGTCCAGCACTGCGGAGGCTCCTTATCGCTGCCTGTGAACGCGAGGACGACCGCGGCGGTACGCGGGCATGACGAATCAGCCCGTGAAGGGTGGGGAACCGCCGAGCAGGCGGTCGTCGCCACTCCTGGTACGAGGCATGAGCCTAAGGGGCGGAGCTTCGCAGTCGTAATGCAGTGTTGTTGCGCAGTGCCGGACGATCATTGCGCGCTCGGGGCGCGAACGGGGAAACATTGCGCTCCCCCGCATGAATCGACACATCAGGGACGCGGGCGGGTCCGTGCACGCGCATTGACTCCTGAAGCCCGATGACCCACGCTGCGTGCCCCCGGCACCCACGGATCGGAGGCCCCGGTGGGCTGGCTCGCCCCCGCACCCTTCCTGCGCGGCACGGCCTGGCTGGACGGGGACCGGCCGGTACGGGCGGACCCGGACGACCTGGAACGGCTGCCGTGGGACATCGCCGAACGAGCCGCGCTGCCCATCGGCGTACGGATCGAGTTCACGGCGGAGCCCGGGACTCGGGCCGTGGAGCTGCGCTACCGGGCGGCCGTCCCGAGGCCCGGCGACCCGCTCGCCGCCCTCCGCCACGGCTTCGCGCTCTGGCAGGGCGTCCGGCTCGTCGGGGAGACCTTCGCCGTCCCGGCCGCCGAGGCCGTCGTCCGCCTCCCGCTGCCCCCTGAGGGCGGCGTCTTCACCGTCCACCTCCCGGAGGGCCAGGCGCCCGTCCCGCTCGCCCTGCGGGCCGTCGACGGCCGCCTCTCCCCCGCCCCGGCGCGCCCGCGCTGGCTCGTCCACGGCGACTCCATCACCGAGGGCTGGTGGTCCACCCGCCCCGCGCACTCCTGGCCGGCCACGGCGGGACGGCTCCTGGGCCTCGATCCGGTCAACCTGGGGTACGCGGGCGGGGCACGCGGCGAACTCCCGCTCGCCGAGCATTTGGCGCGGCTCCCCGGGGACCTCGTCACGCTCGCCTTCGGCACGAACTGCTGGTCCCGGGTCCCGGTCACCGCCGACTGGCTGTACGCGACCGTGCGGGCCTTCGTGGGCCTGGTCCGCCGGGGCCACCCGGAGACCCCGCTCCTGATCGTCTCGCCGGTCCTGCGCCCGGAGGCCGAGCACACCCGCAACGCCCTGGGAGCCACGCTCACGGAGCTGCGCAGGGCCATGGAGCGCGCGGGCCGCGACCTGGCGGCGGAGGGCGACCGGCGGCTCCTGGTCCTCCCGGGACGCTCCCTGCTCGGCCCCGAGCACCTGGCGGACGGCCTGCACCCGAACGACGGGGGCCACGCCCGGATCGCCGAGGCGGTGGCGACGGCCCTGCGTCCGCACGTACCGGCCCCGAGAACGCCGTAGGCCCCCGGGAGGAAACCTCCCGGGGGCCCACGGACGGAACGGCTACTAGCTCCAGCTGGCGTGCAGCGGCTTGCCCTCGGCGTAACCGGCGGCGGACTGGATGCCGACCAGGGCCTTCTCCTCGAACTCGGCGAGCGAGCCGGCACCGGCGTAGGTGCAGGAGGAGCGGACGCCCGCGATGATCGAGTCGATCAGGTCCTCGACGCCCGGACGCTGCGGGTCGAGGAACATGCGCGAGGTGGAGATGCCCTCCTCGAACAGCGCCTTGCGGGCGCGGTCGTAGGCGGACTCGTCGCTCGTGCGGTTCTTGACCGCGCGGGCGGAGGCCATGCCGAAGGACTCCTTGTACGAGCGGCCCTTGGCGTCCGTCTGGAGGTCGCCCGGGGACTCGTACGTCCCGGCGAACCAGGAGCCGATCATCACGTTCGACGCGCCGGCGGCGAGCGCCATGGCGACGTCGCGCGGGTGCCGGACGCCACCGTCGGCCCAGACGTGCTTGCCGTACTTCTTCGCCTCGGCGGCGCACTCCAGGACGGCGGAGAACTGCGGCCGGCCGACGCCGGTCATCATGCGGGTGGTGCACATGGCGCCGGGGCCCACACCGACCTTGATGATGTCCGCGCCCGCCTCGATGAGGTCCTTGACGCCCTCGGCGGCGACGATGTTGCCCGCGACGATCGGGACCTGCGGGTCGAGCGCCCGGACGGCCTTGATCGCGGAGATCATCGACTCCTGGTGGCCGTGCGCGGTGTCGATGACGAGCGTGTCCACGCCCGCGTCGAGGAGCTGCTTGGCCTTGCCGACGAAGTCGCCGTTGATGCCGACGGCGGCGGCGATGCGCAGCTTGCCGTTGGCGTCGACCGCCGGGTTGTAGAGCGTCGCGCGGAGCGCGCCCTTGCGGGTCAGGATGCCGGCGAGCTTGCCGTCCTTGTCCACGGCCGGGGCGTAGCGGCGGTTGGCGCCGTCGAGCGTGTTGAACGCCTCGCGCGGGTCGATGTCGGCGTCCAGGAGCAGCAGGTCCTTGGACATGACCTCGGAGAGCTGCGTGAAGCGGTCCACGCCGGAGAGGTCGGCGTCGGTGACGACGCCCACCGGGCGGTGGTCCTCGTCGACGACGACACCGGCGCCGTGGGCCCGCTTCGGCAGCAGGGAGAGCGCGTCGGCGACGGTCTGGTGGGGAGCCAGGACGATCGGGGTGTCGAGCACGTGGTGACGGCTCTTGACCCAGGAGATGACGTCGGTGACGACATCGATCGGGATGTCCTGGGGGATGACGACCAGGCCGCCGCGGCGGGCTACGGTCTCGGCCATGCGACGTCCGGCGATGGCGGTCATGTTCGCGACGACCAGCGGGATCGTCGTCCCGGTTCCGTCGGGCGAGGAGAGGTCCACCGCCTGGCGGGAACCGACGGCCGAGCGGCTCGGCACCATGAAGACATCGTCGTACGTCAGGTCGTAGGGCGGCTTGACGTCATTGAGGAAACGCACGTGCTGACATCCCAGTCGTTCGGATCGGCCCCTAGGCATTTCAGCCAGGGGAAAAAGCACGTAGTTCATTGTCCCACGGGACTACCCATACCAGCCCCGGGCGATTCATCCGAGGCTCGCGGCAGGTGGTTCGTCAGATCCTCCGAAAGCATCTCCCAGGGAGACGAGAACCGCGAGGCGGGTGGGGTTCTCGTCGACCGCCGAGGCGAAGACCTCCTGAGCGGTCTCCCACTCGCCGGGGCGGGCTTCGGCGTACGCCCGCCAGCCGGTGAGGACGAGGGTGACGGGCTCGGGGAGGTCCCCGAGGCAGTCGGCGAGGGCGTCCCAGTTGCGGCCGAACCACTCCGGCAGCGCGAGGGTCGCGGCACACCGCTCCATGAGGGCTGCCTTGTCGGTCACACCGGTCAGGTCCAGCACGACGCGGTCGTCATTCCTCATCTCCGACCACCTCCCGGAAGCTCTCGTAGTGGTCGTCGGTGTAGTACTTCTCGCCTTCCCCGCCGGTGACGATCCGGCGGGCCCCGCGGTCGCGCGAGCCGGGGGTCTTCACGGTGTACTCGTGGTAGTAGCCGCGCTTCTCGCGGGGCAGGACGCGCTCGAAGTTCGAGAAGACGGCGCCGTCCTTGGCGTACGGGAAGGGCCCGCCGCGCGCGATGAGGGCGAGCGTCTTCCGGGCCTCGGGCGGCAGGTCGGCGGCGCGTACGGTGGGCAGGCCCGAGGTCCCGGTGGCGGCGGGGGCCACGGCGGGACGCGAGGCGGACGAGGGCCCTCCGGAGACCGTCCCGCCGGCCGAGGAGCACCCGGCCAGGAAGACGGCCGCGAAGACGGCGAGGACGAGCGCGAGGAGCACGCGGAAGGGCCGGAGCAACATGTCCCGAACATACCGTTACGGGATGGCTCCGGCCCCTGGGCGACCCTCAGGGCGCGCGCTCGTTCAGTTGCCGTCCGGGTCCTTGCGCTCCAGGGCCGGGTGCGTGCCGGGGCGCGACTCGGTGAGCAGGTAGTCCGCGGCGGCGCGGTCGGTGACCAGGCTGGTGACGAGACCGGAGCGGAGCACCGCGCCGATCGCCGCCGCCTTGCGCTGGCCGCCCGCGATCGCCACGACCTCCGGGATGCGGCGCAGCCGGTCCGCCTCGACGGTGATGCAGCGCTCGCCGAGGTCGCGGCCGACCCGGCGGCCCTCGGCGTCGAAGAGGTGCGCGGACATCTCGGCGGCGACGCCGAGCGAGGCGTAGTGGGCCCGCTCGGTGTCGGAGAGCATGTCGTGGACGGTCGAGATGCCCGGCTCCCAGGAGCCGATGGAGACGCAGGCGACCGTCACCTTGTCGAAGTACTCGAAGGCCCGCGCGATGCCGGTCTGGCTCCGCAGCGCCGCCGCGGTCGCCGGGTCCGGCAGCAGCATGGGCGCGTAGATGGGGTGGGCCTCGCCGCCGGAGACCTGGGCGGCACGCCGTACCGCCTCGACGGAGCCGCGCTCGGCGGTCCCGGCGTCGTACACGCCGGTGAGCTGCACGACCGTGCACGGGGGCAGCCGGTCGAGGGCCGCCGCCATGTGGATGGTGGAGCGGCCCCAGGCCAGGCCCAGGACGTCGCCCTCGGTGACCAGCTCGCCGAGCAGGTCCGCCGCGACCTCGCCGAGGTTCTCCGGATCGGGCGACTCGTCGTCGCCCTCCGCCGGGGACTCGACGACGACGGCGTGGCGGAGGCCGTAGCGGGCGCGCAGCGCGTCGGAGCGCTCGGCGTCCAGCTCGGCCGGCACACGGATCTCGATGCGGACGAGGTCGCGCTCCAGCGCGGTCTCCAGGACCCGGGCCACCTTGAAGCGGCTCACGCCGAACTCCTCGGCGATCTGGATCTTGGACTTGCCCTCCAGGTAGAAGCGGCGGGCCATGGCCGCCGCCTGCACCAGCTCCGCGGGGCCCATCCGCAGGGCTGACCGTCCCGCCGACATACCGGCCACCGCGATCTCCTCACTGCTGTTCACGTACCGCTGTTCGGATACGGCTGTCGTTCGCGCGCTGTCCTCGCGCGCAGTCGTTCACACTCTGGACTCACCGTTCATCCTGTCAGAAACGGCGGGTCTTGATCAGTCCTGTCGGCGGGCCGACGGACCGCGTTCATCCGGCGGAGGCTCCTCGGAGGCTCAGTGGCCACACGCCCACGCGGCCGAGGCCGTCGTGGCCTCGGCGCGGGCCCGGAGCGAGGCCACGGCCGCCGCCGGGTCCGCCGCGCCGTAGACCGCGGAGCCCGCGACGAAGACGTCCGCGCCGGCCTCGGCGCAGCGCTCGATCGTGGATTCCGCGACCCCGCCGTCGACCTGGAGCCACAGCTCCAGACCGTGCTTGGAGATCAGCTCGCGGGTGCGGCGGATCTTGGGAAGCATGATGTCGAGGAAGGCCTGGCCGCCGAAGCCCGGCTCCACCGTCATGATCAGCAGCATGTCGAGCTCGGGGAGCAGGTCCTCGTACGGCTCGATCGGCGTGGCCGGCTTGAGCGCCATCGAGGCGCGCGCGCCCTTGGCCCGGATCTCCCGCGCGAGCCGCACGGGCGCGGCGGCGGCCTCCACGTGGAAGGTGACCGACCCGGCGCCCGCCTCGACG
Source organism: Streptomyces sp. NPDC056144 (assembly GCF_042264145.1). Classification (NCBI taxonomy): domain Bacteria; kingdom Bacillati; phylum Actinomycetota; class Actinomycetes; order Kitasatosporales; family Streptomycetaceae; genus Streptomyces; species Streptomyces sp. NPDC056144. The sequence goes on from NZ_JBHJVF010000009.1 coordinate 104,447, forward strand.
TACTGGGGGGCCCAGCGGTCGGGGTCCTCGATCATCAGGTGGCAGTCGAGCGGCGTCGAGGTCGCCCGCGCCAGCGACTCCACGATCGGCACGCCCAGCGTCAGGTTGGGGACGAAGTGGTTGTCCATCACGTCGACGTGCAGCCAGTCCGCGCCCTCGACGGCCTTCGCCTCATCGGCGAGCCGGGCGAAGTCCGCGGACAGGATGCTGGGGTTGATCTGCGCCATGTGCCAAGCCTCCCACGTTCTTGGTTACTTCTTTGCCGCTGAGCGGTTTCGGGTCCGGTCCAGACCATTTTCGGTACGAAGCGACGAGGACCGGACCGGGATGAACCGGGATGTTCCCGTCAGGCGGTACGGCGGATCAGCGCCAGGTACATGGCGTCCGTACCGTGCAGATGCGGCCACAGCTGGATGTCGGGCCCGTCGCCGAGCGCCGGAACGCCGGGGAGCAGCGGGCGGGCGTCGATCAGCTCGGCGCCGCCGACCTTCTTCAGGACGTCGTCGACGACGACCCGCGTCTCGGCGAGGTGCGGCGAGCAGGTCGCGTACCCGACGACGCCGCCGACGCGGACGGCGCTCAGCGCCTCGGTCAGCAGCGCGCGCTGGAGCGGGGCGAAGCCGTCGAGGTCCTCGGGGCGACGGCGCCAGCGGGCCTCGGGGCGGCGGCGCAGGGCGCCGAGACCCGAGCAGGGCACGTCCATGAGGACCCGGTCGAAGGTGCCGGGGCGCCACGGCGGGCGGGTGCCGTCGGCGGCGATGACCTGGTACGGGCCGGGGTTGCCGGCGAGGGCGCGCTCGACGAGGCGGGCGCGGTGCGGCTGCTTCTCGGAGGCGAGGAGGGCGGCACCGCGCTCGGAGGCGAGAGCCGCGAGCAGGGCGGCCTTGCCGCCGGGGCCCGCGCAGCCGTCGAGCCAGCGGGCGTCGGATCCCTCCAGGGGCGCGTTGGCCAGGGCGATCGCGACGAGCTGGCTGCCCTCGTCCTGGACGCCGGCCCGGCCCTCCTTCACGGCCTCGATGGCACCGGGCTCGCCGCCCTCGGCCATCCGCAGCGCGTACGGGGACCAGCGGCCCGGCAGCGTCTCGGTGGCCGCGGCGAGCTCCTCGCTGGTGGAGCGGCCGGGACGGGCGACGAGGGTGACCTCGGGCCGCTCGTTGTCGGCCTCGAGCAGGTCCTCGATGCCGGCGCGGCCGCCGCCGAGGGCGTCCCACAGGGCCGAGACGACCCAGCGCGGGTGCGAGTGGACGACGGCGAGGTGGTCCTCGGCGTCGTCCTCGTACGGCGGGGCGACCTGGGCGACCCAGGCGTCGAGGTCCTGCTGCGAGATCTTCCGCAGCACGGCGTTGACGAACTTGGCCCGCCCGTCGCCGAGAACGACCCGGGCCAGCTCGACGCTGGCCGAGACGGCGGCGTGGGTGGGGATCCGGGTCCCGAGGAGCTGGTGCGCGCCGAGCGCGAGCACGTCGAGCACGGGCGGGTCGACCTCGCGCAGCGGCCGGTCGATGCAGGCCGAGATGATCGCGTCGTACGTCCCCTGGCGCCGCAGCGTCCCGTAGACGAGCTCCGTCGCGAGCGCCGCGTCCCGCCCGTCGAAGCCCTCGTGCTTCTCCCGGGCCTTCTTGAGCAGCGGCGGCAGCACCAGATTCGCGTACGCGTCCCGCTCGTCCACCGCCCGCAACGCCTCGAACGCCAGCATCCGGACGGGGTCCTTCTGGGGCCGCCGGTAGGGCTTGGGGGGACGGCGACGTGCCTGCTCGCTCAAAGGTGCTCCGCGTGACGAAATGACGAGGTCGAACCCTCTCAGCCTACGTCCTCCGGGCGGCGGGCCCCTCGGGCGGCCCGGCGGGCGCTACGCCCCGAGCCGCTCCCCCGCCGTGATGCGGACCCCGCGGGCCCAGTCGGCGGCCTTCATGGGCTTCTTGCCCTGGGGCTGGACCCAGAGGAGTTCGACGGCGTACGAGCCCGTGCCCGCGTAGACGTTGTTCTTGCCGACCGACAGCTCGCCGGGGGCCAGGTCCGTGCGGTCCGGGAGGGGGGTGACCTGGATGAGCTTGAGGCGCTCGCCGCGGAAGAGGGTCCAGGCGCCGGGGGCCGGGGTGCAGCCGCGGACGACGCGGTCGACGCGGAGCGCGGGGGCCGCGAAGTCGACGTGCGCGTCCTCGACCTGGATCTTCGGGGCGAGCGTGACGCCCTCGACGGGCTGCGGGACGGCCTGGAGGGTGCCGTCCTCGATGCCGTCCATGGTGGCGGCGAGCAGCCCCGCGCCCGCGAACGCGAGCCGGGTCAGCAGGTCGCCGCTGGTGTCCGTGGGGCGGACGTCCTCGGTGACGACCCCGTAGACCGGGCCCGAGTCGAGGCCCTCCTCGATGAGGAACGTCGACGCGCCCGTCACCTGGTCCCCCGCCATCAGCGAGTGCTGCACCGGCGCCGCGCCGCGCCACGCGGGCAGCAGCGAGAAGTGCAGGTTGACCCAGCCGCGGGCGGGGACGTCGAGCGCGACCTTGGGGAGCAGCGCGCCGTAGGCGACGACCGGGCAGCAGTCCGGGGCGATCTCCCGCAGCCGGGCGAGGAACTCCTCGTCGCGCGGCTTCGCCGGCTTCAGGATCTCGATCCCGGCCTCCTCGGCCCGCTGGGCCACAGGGCTGGCGACGAGCCGGCGTCCGCGTCCCGCCGGGGCGTCCGGCCGGGTGACGACGGCGGCCACCTCGTGCCGACCGGAGGCGAGCAGGGCGTCCAGGGCGGGTACGGCGACCTCGGGGGTGCCTGCGAAGACGAGCTTCATGGGTGACGACTGCCTGTCTGTCCGGGGGCGTTGCGGGCGACGCACCAGTCTAGGCGGCAGTGACACAGGGGGCGTACGGGAGGACGAGCGCTCCGCGCATATGCGTGTACGCCCCCGCAGCGTGACCCAACTCCCGGTGGCGCGTTGGTCAAGAGAGATTGACCGAATCGGGTCGCCGTTCCCCTCCGCGACCCGCCCCCCCTTCCACGCCGGTTCGAGAGGCTTTCACATGGCCGACCACGCAACCCACGACGCCCAAGCCCGGGCGAGCCTGCACCTGTTGGTGCGGGACATCGAGCGGGTCCGGCGGCAGGTGGACGCACTGCGCACGCTCACGGCCCAGCTGGGCAATGTCTACCGCCCCCGCCGCTCCGGCCCCTCCACGGGCTTCGTCGTCTACGGACGCGCCCCCGCCCCGACCGTACGTCTCGCCCAGGAGCTGCGGGACAGTGTCGAGACCCTGGTGACCGCCGCGGTCGACTTCGACCGCTCGCTCGGCTTCTCGTGGGACGCCGTCGGCTCCGCGCTCGGTGTCACGAAGCAGGCCGTCCACCGCCGCTACGGTTCCCGGCGCACGCCCCAGCCGGGCATGGCCGTGGACCAGGACCACACGCCGGAGCCGGGTGTCACCCGCACGCTCCCGTCGGTCCCCGCCGCCCGCTCGATGCCCCCGCAGCCCACCTCGGGCAGCGCGACCCTCCGCGAGGACCCGCGGCCCTCGGCCTTCCCGAGCCCGCGCAACGGCTGACCCGCCGCGCGCCGACGGCCGCCCGCCCCCGGACTCCCGGGGACGGGCGGCCGTTCGCCGTGCCTGCCCCCGTCCCGCAAAGGCTTCCCGTGGCTCAGCCGATGTCCGGCGGGTCGACCCGGATCCGTACCTGGTCGCCGCCCCCGCCCCGCGCGAGCCCGGCGGCTCTCGCCTGCTTGAGGGCCGCCGCCAGGGCCGCCCCGCTGCCCGGCGGCACCCGGACCAGTGCCCGGTCCCACTGCTCGCCCGGCGGTGGGTCGCCCGGGCGGCGCGGGCCGCCGGGCCGGACGACCGGGAGCGGTACGGGCCCGAGGATCTCCGCGTCGCCGGGGAGCGGTGCCCCCAGGAGGAAGCTCTCCACGGCCTCCGGCGCACCGGTCACCGCCGCCATCCGGGAGACCGGCGGGAAGCCCAGCTCGGCCCGCTCGGCCAGCTCCCGCTGCGCGTGGCCCACGGGGTCCCAGCGGACGAGCGCCTGGACCGGCCGGAGCGTCGGCTCGGCGACCACGACCACGGTGCCGCCCTCGGCCTGGCCGCGGACCAGGGAGGCCGCGTCGATCCAGCGCCGCAGCGCCTCCTCCCCCGCCCGCAGGTCGGGCCGGCCGAGCATCGCCCAGCCGTCGAGGAGCAGCGCCGCCGCGTAGCCGCCCTCGGCGACGGGTTCGGCCCCGGGCGTGGAGACGACGAGCGCGGGGCGTCCGGGCACGCTGTCCAGGATGTGGTCGCGTCCGGAGGTCCGTACGGGCACGGCCGGGAACGCCCGCCCCAGCTCCTCCGCCGTGCGCCGCGCGCCGACGATCTGGGCCCGCAGCCGGTTCGATCCGCACTCCACGCAGTGCCAGTCCGGGGCGCCCTTCCCGCACCAGCCGCACCGCAGCTCCTGCTGCTCGGGGGCTTCGAGGGGCCCGGCGCAGTGGCGGCAGCGGGCGGGCGTGCGGCAGCGCTCGCAGGCCAGCCTCGGCACGTACCCCCGGCGGGGCACCTGGACGAGGACCGGGCCGGTCTTGAGGCCTTCGCGGACGGCCTGCCAGGCGAGCGAGGGCAGCCGGGCCGCGCGCGCGGCCTCGTCGCGGGCGAGCTCTCCGTCGCCGACGGTACGGACGAGGGGCGCGGCCCTGCGGACCTGCTCGCGGCCCGCGCCGAGCGCCTTCGCCCAGCCCGACTCGACGAGCTGCGCGGCCTCGACGGTGCAGCTGGTCGAGCCGAGGAGGAAGGCGCAGCGGTCGTGGGAGGCGCGCAGGAGCAGCACCTCGCGGGCGTGCGGCTGGGGCGCGTGGGGTTCGCTGTGGCTGCCGTCGCCGTCGTCCCAGATGACGACGAGTCCGAGGTCCCGCACGGGCGCGAACATCGCGGCCCGGGTGCCGACGACGGCCCGCACGGAGCCGCGCCGCACGGCGAGCCACTGCGCGTACCGCTTCTCGGGGCCCGCGTCGGCGGTGAGCAGCGCGTGCCGCCCCTGGCCGAGGACCTCGGTGAGCGCCGCGTCGACCCGTCCGGCGGCCCGCCCGTCCGGGACGACGACGAGGGCGCCCCGGCCGGAGGCGAGGGTCGCGGCGACGGCCCTGGCGATCTCCTCGGCCCAGTACGGCCCCGGCAGCGCGTTCCACACCGCCCGGGGCGCGCCGCCGCGCGCGAGGGAGTCGAGGAACGCGGCCCCCCGCTCGTACCGCGTCCAGCTCCCCGGCTCCGGGGGCCTCGGCGGGGGCAGCGGCGCGGGCGAGGGACGGCCCTCCGCCTTGGCGCTGCGCGGCGGCACGGCGAGCTGGAGGACGTCGGCGAGGCTTCCCGCGTACCGGTCGGCGACGGCCCGGGCGAGCCCGAGCAGCTCGGGACCGAGGACGGGCTCGGGCGAGACGACGTCGGCGAGTGCGGCGAGCGGCCCCGAGTAGTCGGAGGTGGCCCGCCGCTCGACGAGGAAGCCGTCGATCAGCCGGCCGCCCTCGCGGCGGCCGCCCCGCACCTGGTGGGCGCCCGCGCCGAAGCGGACCCGGACCCGGACCCCGGGGCGGGCGTCCCCGTCGAGCTCCTCGGGGACCGCGTAGTCGAAGAACTGGTCGAGGTGGAGCGCGCCCTTGTTCACCACGACCCGGGCGACGGGCAGCTCCTTGGCCAGGGCGGCCCCCCGCCAGGTCCGCGGCTTGGCGCGCGGCACCTTCGCCTTCCGGACGGTCTCGCGGATGAGCGCGAGCTGCTCGGGCCCGTCCCCGCTCTCGTCCTGCTCCTTCTCGCTGCTCACAGCCCCATACCTACCAGACGCCACCGACAGCCGGGCATGGCCGAAGCCCGGCACCCCTTCGCGGGGTGCCGGGCTTCGGTGACGTGCGGGTGCCGCTTAGAGACCGGCGGCCTTCCGGAGCGCGTCCACGCGGTCCGTGCGCTCCCAGGTGAAGTCCGGCAGCTCGCGGCCGAAGTGGCCGTAGGCGGCGGTCTGGGAGTAGATCGGGCGGAGCAGGTCGAGGTCGCGGATGATCGCGGCCGGGCGGAGGTCGAAGACCTCGCCGATGGCGTTCTCGATCTTCTCGGTCTCGATCGTGTTGGTGCCGAAGGTCTCGACGAAGAGACCGACGGGCTCGGCCTTGCCGATCGCGTAGGCGACCTGGACCTCGCAGCGCGAGGCGAGGCCCGCGGCGACGACGTTCTTCGCGACCCAGCGCATGGCGTAGGCGGCGGAGCGGTCGACCTTGGACGGGTCCTTGCCGGAGAAGGCGCCGCCGCCGTGACGGGCGAAGCCGCCGTAGGTGTCGATGATGATCTTGCGGCCGGTGAGGCCGGCGTCGCCCATCGGGCCGCCGATCTCGAAGCGACCGGTCGGGTTCACCAGGAGGCGGTAGCCCTCGGTCTCCAGCTTGATGCCGTCCTCGACGAGCTGCTTGAGGACGTGCTCGACGACGAACTCGCGGATGTCGGGAGCGAGCAGCGACTCGAGGTCGATGTCCGAGGCGTGCTGCGAGGAGACGACGACCGTGTCGAGGCGGACGGCCTTGTCGCCGTCGTACTCGATGGTGACCTGGGTCTTGCCGTCGGGGCGCAGGTACGGGATGGTCCCGTTCTTGCGGACCTCCGTCAGGCGGCGCGACAGGCGGTGCGCGATGTGGATCGGCAGCGGCATGAGCTCGGGGGTCTCGTCCGACGCGTAGCCGAACATCAGGCCCTGGTCGCCGGCGCCCTGCTTGTCGAGCTCGTCCTCGTCGCCCTCGACCCGCTTCTCGTACGCGGTGTCGACACCCTGGGCGATGTCCGGGGACTGCGACCCGATGGACACCGAGACGCCGCAGGAGGCGCCGTCGAAGCCCTTCTTCGAGGAGTCGTACCCGATCTCGAGGATCTTGTTCCGGACGAGGGTGGGGATGTCCGCCCACGCCTTGGTGGTCACCTCGCCGGCGACGTGCACGAGGCCGGTGGTGATCAGCGTCTCGACGGCGACACGCGAGGTGGGGTCCTCGCGCAGCAGTGCGTCGAGGATGGTGTCGCTGATCTGGTCAGCGATCTTGTCGGGGTGTCCCTCGGTGACGGATTCCGAGGTGAACAGACGACGGGACACAACGCTCCCTGTGGTTGCAGCGGCTGCTGGCTACTCTTCTCGGACCGACGCAGGGAGCTGCGCCCCGCGACGTTCCACGAACAGTCTATCGGTCACGGTCGGCCAATGGACCAGGTGTCTCGACAGGTGAATGGCCGAGAGCGCGCGGAATCGGCCTCAGACAGGGCGGAACCACACGTTCGGGTGGGGCGTAAATCACTCGACAGTCGGCGATTCCCCCTCGCCTGGTCGACATCGAGCCAAGCTCACGCCCCGCCCGGAGCCCGGAAGTCCGCTCAGACGGCCGCGCGCAGCCGGGGCAGGACCAGGTCCCAGACCGTCTCGGCGAGCGCTTCCTTCGGACCGTACGGTACGGGGGTCTCGGCGCCGTCCGAGGCGAGGATCACAGCCTCGTTCTCCTCGGATCCGAAGGTCTTGCGCTCCCCCACCTCGTTGACGACGAGGAGGTCGCAGCCCTTGCGCGCCAGCTTCTGGCGCCCGTGGGCGAGAACGTCGTCGGTCTCCGCGGCGAAGCCGACGACCACCTGGCCCGGCAGGGCACGCTCCGCCGAGATCTCGGCGAGGATGTCGGGATTGCGGACGAGCTCGACGGTGGGCGCGCCCCCGTCGTCCTTCTTCTTGATCTTCCCGGTGGCGTACGCGGCGGGCCGGAAATCGGCGACGGCGGCGGCCATGACCACCGCGTCGGCGTCCGCCGCCGCCTTGAGGACGGCCTCGCGGAGCTGGAGGGCGGTGCCGACGTGGACGACGTCGACGCCGGCCGGGTCGGCGATGCCGGTGTTGGCCTCGATCAGCGTGACCCGGGCGCCGCGCGCGGCGGCGGCCTTCGCGAGCGCGTACCCCTGCTTGCCGGAGGAGCGGTTGCCCAGGTAGCGGACGGGGTCGAGGGGCTCGCGGGTACCGCCGGCGCTCACCACGACATGTCGTCCGACGAGGTCGGGGGCGGTGACACCGCGCGTGATGATCCGCCGGCAGACCTCGAAGATCTCGCCCGGGTCGGGCAGTCGGCCCTTGCCGGTGTCGACGCCGGTGAGGCGGCCGACGGCCGGCTCGATGACCACGGCGCCGCGGCGGCGCAGCGTGGCCACGTTCTCCTGGGTCGCCGGGTGCTCCCACATCTCGGTGTGCATGGCGGGGGCGAAGACGACGGGACAGCGCGCGGTGAGCAGCGTGTTGGTCAGGAGGTCGTCGGCGAGGCCGTGGGCGGCCTTGGCCAGCATGTCGGCGGTGGCGGGGGCGACGACGACGAGGTCCGCGCCCTGTCCGATGCGGACGTGCGGGACCTCGTGGACGGAGTCCCAGACCTCGGTGGAGACCGGGTGGCCGGAGAGCGCGGACCAGGTGGCGGCGCCGACGAAGTGCAGGGCGGAGTCCGTGGGCACGACGCGGACGTCGTGGCCGGACTCGGTGAACCGGCGCAGCAGCTCGCACGCCTTGTAGGCGGCGATGCCGCCGCTGACCCCCAGAACGACCTTCGGCTTGGTCACCACTGTCACTCCCCGCACTCGGATCCGTACGTCTCCATGAGACACCACAGGCCCGGCGGATGTTCCGCCGGGCCTGTGGTGACAAGCATTACGTGCGATACGCGCTTACTGAGCCGGGCCCTCGATGGCCTCGGACGTCAGCAGACCCGCGTTGATCTCGCGCAGGGCGATCGAGAGCGGCTTCTCGTGGACGTGGGTGTCGACCAGCGGACCCACGTACTCCAGCAGGCCCTCGCCGAGCTGGGAGTAGTACGCGTTGATCTGACGCGCGCGCTTGGCAGCGTAGATCACGAGGCTGTACTTCGAGTCCGTGGCCTCGAGCAGCTCGTCGATCGGCGGGTTGATGATGCCCTCGGGCGCGGTCATAGAAGAGGACACGCTCTACCTTCCGAAGATGGAGAAAAGATCAGACAGACACTGTGGGGTCTGAGGGTCAGCCCTCAGAAGACAGCAGCATCAACGTTAGCAGCTCGCGTGCGACGTCCTCGACGGAGGTGTTGACGAGCGTGGTGTCGAACTCCGACTCGGCGGCCAGTTCGATCTTCGCGGCCGCCAGACGGCGCTCGATGACCTCGGCCGACTCGGTCCCGCGGCCGGTGAGCCGGCGGACCAGCTCCTCCCAGCTCGGCGGGGCCAGGAAGACCAGCTGGGACTCGCCCATGGAGTCCTTGACCTGGCGGGCGCCCTGGAGGTCGATCTCCAGGAGGACGGGCTCGCCGGAGTCGAGCCGCTCGAGGACGGCGCCGCGGGGGGTGCCGTAGCGGTTCCCCGCGAACTCGGCCCATTCGAGGAGCTCACCGTTGGCGATCAGCTTGTCGAACTCGTCGTCCGTGACGAAGAAATAGTGGACGCCGTGCTTCTCGCCGGGGCGGGGCTTCCGTGTCGTCGCCGACACCGAGAGCCAGACCTCGGGGTGGACCTTGCGCATATGCGCGACGACCGTGCTCTTGCCGACCCCTGAGGGGCCGGAGAGCACGGTCAGCCGCGGACGTACCTCTGCTGCCATGCAGCGATTATTCCAGCTTTACCGGGGTGCCCGGGACGCGAGCCCCGGACGTGCGCCAGGATCAGGCGCCGGTGCTGCCGAACTCCCGCTCCAGGGACGCGATCTGGTTGGAACCGAGACCGCGGACCCGGCGGCTCTCGGAGATGCCGAGGCGCTCCATGATCTGCTTGGCGCGGACCTTGCCGACGCCCGGGAGGGACTCCAGAAGCGCGGAGACCTTCATCTTGCCGATGACGTCGTTCTCCTGGCCGGTCTTGATGACCTCGTGGAGCGAGGCGCCGGAGTGCTTGAGTCGATTCTTGACCTCGGCCCGCTCCCGGCGAGCCGCGGCGGCCTTTTCGAGCGCGGCTGCGCGCTGTTCAGGGGTAAGGGGCGGAAGAGCCACGCCTACGTCACCTCGGATGTCGATCTGTCGGATACGGACCGGTGAGGAACCCTGCGCCCCACACCAGTGGAGCAACGCTCAACGGAGTGGTCGTTGAACGCCTGCTCTGCTCCGGAGACTAGCGGCCAAGGCCGCTCCCGTCAGCGAGAACGAAGGAAAAGTCCTGGTCAGCATCGACCGACTAGGACTTTTCCGGCAAAACGACCCGGTTTTGAGCCAAGTTTTCGTCAAATGGTGAGACGGCTCGCTCCCGCCCGGCCCGTCCGCTCCGACCTGCGGATTGTCCGGAGGAGGGTCAGCCGGCGACGGCCGTGCGGATCTCGTCCGCGTAGCGGTCGGCCGAGGCCCGCAGGGCGGACACGTCGGGGCCGTGGCGGAGGACGCCCCGGCTCACGTTCGGGACCACGTTGCGGACCGCGGAGCCGAAGACGGCCGGGAGGTCGGCCGGGGTCGCGCCCTGGGCACCGATGCCGGGGGCCAGGAGCGGACCGTTGATGTCCAGGTCGAAGGAGGACAGGTCGCCGAGCGTGGCACCGACCACCGCGCCGAAGGAGCCCATGGGGGTCTCCCCCGCGTTCTCCTCGGCGAGGTGGGCCAGCATCGTCGCGCCGATGGTCCGGCCGTCCTCACGGACGGCCCGCTGGACCTCCGCCCCCTCCGGGTTGGAGGTGAGCGCCAGGACGAAGAGTCCTGCGCCCGACTCGCGGGCCAGGTCGACGGCCGGCTTCAGGGAGCCGTACCCGAGGTACGGGGAGACCGTCAGCGCGTCGGAGAAGAGCGGCGAGTCCTTGCGGAGGAAGGCCTCGGCGTACGCGGCCATGGTCGAGCCGATGTCCCCGCGCTTCGCGTCCATGACGACCAGGCCGCCGGCGGCGCGCAGGTCGGCGACCGCGCGCTCCAGGACGGCGACACCGCGCGAGCCGAAGCGCTCGAAGAAGGCGGCCTGCGGCTTGAAGACGGCGACGGTGTCGGCGAGGGCCTCGACGACGGTGAAGGTGAAGCGCTCCAGGCCGTCGATGTCGTCGCTCAGGCCCCAGGAGTCGAGCAGGGCGGCGTGCGGGTCGATGCCGACGCAGAGCGGACCGCGCTCGTCCATGGCGGTGCGCAGGCGGGTACCGAAGGAGATCGTCACTTGGTGGCCTTTCGGTGGTCGGCGCCGATGGCCTCGGCGAGGGTGGCGTACGGGGACGCCTGGAGGCGGGCGGCGAGGCCCTTGTGGATCGCGCGGGCGTAGAACGGGCCCTCGTAGATGAAGGCGCTGTAGCCCTGGATGAGCGTGGCGCCGGCGAGGATGCGCTGCCAGGCGTCCTCGGCGTTCTCGATGCCGCCGACGCCGACGAGGACGATGCGGTCGCCCACGCGCGCGTACAGGCGGCGCAGGACCTCGAGGGAGCGCTCCTTGACGGGAGCGCCGGAGAGACCACCGGTCTCCTTGATCAGCTCGGGGTCGGAGGTCAGGCCGAGGCCCTCGCGCGCGATGGTGGTGTTGGTGGCGATGATGCCGTCGAGACCGAGCTCCAGGGCGAGGTCGGCGACCGCGTCCACGTCCTCGTCCGCCAGGTCGGGGGCGATCTTGACCAGGAGCGGGACGCGCCGGCCGGTGACCGCGCGGTCGGCTGCTTCCCGTACGGCCGTGAGGAGCGGGCTCAGGGACTCGGTGGCCTGGAGGTTCCGCAGGCCGGGGGTGTTCGGCGAGGAGACGTTGACGACGAGGTAGTCGGCGTGGGCGGCGAGCCGCTCGGTGGACTTCACGTAGTCGGCGGCGGCCTCCGCCTCGGGGACGACCTTGGTCTTGCCGATGTTGACGCCGACGACCGTCTTGAAGACCGGGGTACGGGTGCCCAGGCGCTCGGCGACGGCGGCGGAGCCCTCGTTGTTGAAGCCCATGCGGTTGATCAGGGCGCGGTCCGGGACGAGCCGGAAGAGGCGCTTCTTGGGGTTGCCGGGCTGGGCCTCGCCGGTGACGGTGCCGATCTCGATGTGGTCGAAGCCGAGCATCGCCATGCCGTCGATGGCGACGGCGTTCTTGTCGAAGCCGGCGGCGAGGCCGAAGGGGCCGTGCATCCGCAGGCCGAGGGCCTCGGTGCGCAGCTCCTTGTACCGGGGCGCGAGGACGGCGGCGACGAAGGTGCGCAGGACGGGGACGCGGGCGGCGAGCCGGATCCAGCGGAAGGCCAGGTAGTGGGCCTTCTCGGGGTCCATGCGCTTGAAGACGAGGGTGAAGAAGAACTTGTACATGTCTCGGATCCAGGTCTGCTCATGAGAAGGGGGACACCGCGGTGTTGCCGGTGTCCCCCTTCGTCGTACGGGCTGCTAGTCGCGGGCCGCGGTCAGGTGCTCCGCGTGCTCCTGGAGCGACCGGACGCCGACGTCGCCGTGGCCGAGCGCCTCGATGCCCTGGACGGCGGCGGCGAGCGCCTGGACCGTGGTGAGGCAGGGGACGCTGCGCGCCACCGCGGCCGTACGGATCTCGTAGCCGTCGAGGCGGCCACCGGTGCCGTACGGGGTGTTGACGATCAGGTCGACCTGGCCGTCGTGGATCAGCTGGACGATCGTCTTCTCGCCGTTCGGGCCCTCGCCCTCGCTGAGCTTGCGCACGACGGTGGCGTTGATGCCGTTGCGCTTGAGGACCTCGGCCGTGCCGGAGGTGGCGAGCAGCTCGAAGCCGTGGGCGACGAGCTCGCGGGCCGGGAAGATCATCGAGCGCTTGTCGCGGTTGGCGACCGAGATGAACGCGCGGCCCTTGGTGGGCAGCGGGCCGTAGGCGCCGGCCTGCGACTTGGCGTAGGCCGTGCCGAAGACCGCGTCGATGCCCATGACCTCGCCGGTGGAGCGCATCTCCGGGCCGAGGACGGTGTCGACGCCGCGGCCGTGGATGTCGCGGAAGCGGGACCACGGCATCACGGCCTCCTTGACGGAGATCGGCGCGTCGATCGGCAGGGTGCCGCCGTCGCCGGTCTTCGGCAGGAGCCCCTCGGCGCGCAGCTCGGCGATGGTCGCGCCGAGCGAGATGCGGGCGGCGGCCTTCGCGAGCGGGACGGCGGTCGCCTTCGAGGTGAAGGGGACGGTCCGGGAGGCGCGCGGGTTGGCCTCCAGGACGTAGAGGATGTCGCCGGCCATCGCGAACTGGATGTTGATCAGGCCGCGGACGCCGACGCCCTTGGCGATCGCCTCCGTGGAGGCGCGCAGGCGCTTGATGTCGTAGCCGCCGAGCGTGATCGGGGGCAGGGCGCAGGCCGAGTCGCCGGAGTGGATGCCGGCTTCCTCGATGTGCTCCATGACGCCGCCGAGGTAGAGCTCCTCGCCGTCGTAGAGCGCGTCGACGTCGATCTCGATGGCGTCGTCGAGGAAGCGGTCGACCAGGACCGGCCGGGTGGGGCTGATCTCGGTGGACTCGGCGATGTACGACTCCAGGCGGGTCTCGTCGTACACGATCTCCATGCCGCGGCCGCCGAGCACGTACGACGGGCGGACGAGGACCGGGTAGCCGATCTCGTCGGCGATGGCCTTGGCCTCGGTGAAGGTGGTCGCGGTGCCGTGCTTCGGGGCCGGGAGGCCGGCCTCGGCGAGGACGCGGCCGAAGGCGCCGCGGTCCTCGGCGGCGTGGATGGCCTCCGGGGAGGTGCCGACGACCGGCACGCCGTTGTCCTTGAGCGCCTGCGACAGACCCAGCGGGGTCTGGCCGCCGAGCTGGACGACGACACCGGCGACGGGGCCGGCCAGCGTCTCGGCGTGGACGATCTCCAGCACGTCCTCGAGCGTCAGCGGCTCGAAGTACAGGCGGTCGGAGGTGTCGTAGTCCGTGGAGACGGTCTCCGGGTTGCAGTTGACCATCACGGTCTCGTAGCCGGCGTCGCTCAGGGCGAAGGAGGCGTGGACGCAGGAGTAGTCGAACTCGATGCCCTGGCCGATGCGGTTCGGACCGGACCCCAGGATGATCACGGCGGGCTTCTCGCGCGGCGCGACCTCGGTCTCCTCGTCGTAGGAGGAGTAGAAGTACGGGGTCTTCGCGGCGAACTCGGCGGCGCAGGTGTCGACCGTCTTGTAGACCGGGCGGACGCCGAGGGCGTGCCGGACCTCGCGGACGACGTCCTCGCGCAGGCCGCGGATCTCGGCGATCTGGACGTCGGAGAAGCCGTGGCGCTTGGCCTCGGCGAGGAGCTCGGGGTGGAGCTTCTCGGCGGCGGCCAGCTCGTCGGCGATCTCCTTGATCAGGAAGAGCTGGTCGACGAACCACGGGTCGATCTTCGTGGCGTCGAAGACCTCCTGCGGGGTGGCCCCGGCCCGGATGGCCTGCATGACGGTGTTGATGCGGCCGTCGGTCGGGCGGACCGACTCACGGAGCAGCTCGGCCTTGTCACCGGGCTCGCCGACGAAGGTGAACTGCGAGCCCTTCTTCTCCAGGGACCGCAGGGCCTTCTGGAGCGCCTCGGTGAAGTTGCGGCCGATCGCCATGGCCTCGCCGACCGACTTCATGGTCGTGGTCAGCGTGGAGTCGGCGGAGGGGAACTTCTCGAACGCGAAGCGCGGGGCCTTGACGACGACGTAGTCGAGCGTGGGCTCGAAGGACGCCGGGGTCTTCTCCGTGATGTCGTTCGGGATCTCGTCGAGCGTGTAGCCGACGGCGAGACGGGCCGCGATCTTGGCGATCGGGAAGCCGGTCGCCTTGGAGGCGAGCGCCGAGGAGCGGGAGACGCGCGGGTTCATCTCGATGACGATGATCCGGCCGTCGACCGGGTCGATCGCGAACTGGATGTTGCAGCCGCCGGTGTCGACGCCGACCTCGCGGATGATCGCGATGCCGATGTCGCGCAGGCGCTGGTACTCGCGGTCGGTGAGGGTCATCGCCGGGGCGACGGTGATCGAGTCACCGGTGTGGACGCCCATCGGGTCGAAGTTCTCGATGGAGCAGACGACCACGACGTTGTCGGCCTTGTCGCGCATCAGCTCCAGCTCGTACTCCTTCCAGCCGAGGATGGACTCCTCCAGGAGCACCTCGGTGGTCGGGGAGAGCGTGAGGCCCTGGCCGGCGATGCGGCGCAGCTCCTCCTCGTCGTGGGCGAAGCCGGAGCCGGCGCCGCCCATGGTGAAGGAGGGGCGGACGACGACGGGGTAGCCGCCGAGCGTCTCGACGCCCTTGAGGACGTCGTCCATGGAGTGGCAGATGACCGAGCGGGCGGACTCGCCGTAGCCGATCTTGGCCTTGACGGCCTCGACGACACCCTTGAAGAGGTCGCGGTCCTCGCCCTTGTTGATGGCCTCGACGTTGGCGCCGATGAGCTCGACGCCGTACTTCTCCAGGACGCCCTGCTCGTGCATGGAGATCGCGGTGTTGAGCGCGGTCTGGCCGCCGAGGGTGGGCAGGAGGGCGTCGGGGCGCTCCTTGGCGATGATCTTCTCGACGAACTCGGGGGTGATCGGCTCGACGTACGTGGCGTCGGCGATCTCCGGGTCGGTCATGATCGTGGCCGGGTTGGAGTTGACCAGGATCACCCGCAGGCCCTCGGCCTTGAGGATGCGGCACGCCTGGGTGCCGGAGTAGTCGAACTCGGCGGCCTGGCCGATGACGATCGGGCCGGAGCCGATGACCAGGACGGACTGGATATCGGTGCGCTTAGGCACGCTCGGCCTCCATCAGGGATACGAAGCGGTCGAAGAGGTACGCGGCGTCGTGCGGGCCCGCGGCCGCCTCGGGGTGGTACTGGACGGAGAAGGCCGGCTGGTCGAGCAGCTGGAGGCCTTCCACCACGTTGTCGTTCAGGCAGACGTGGGAGACCTCGGCACGCCCGAAGGGGGTGTCGGAGACCTTGTCGAGCGGCGCGTCGACGGCGAAGCCGTGGTTGTGCGCGGTGACCTCGACCTTGCCGGTGGTGCGGTCCTGCACCGGCTGGTTGATGCCGCGGTGGCCGTACTTCAGCTTGTACGTGCCGAAGCCGAGGGCGCGGCCCAGGATCTGGTTGCCGAAGCAGATGCCGAAGAGCGGGGTCTTGCGCTCCAGGACGGCGCGCATGACGGAGACGGGGCCGTCGGCGGTGGCCGGGTCGCCCGGGCCGTTGGAGAAGAAGACGCCGTCCGGGTTCACCGCGTAGATGTCCTCGGCGGTGGCGGTGGCGGGCAGGACGTGGACCTCGATGCCGCGCTCGGCCATCCGGTGCGGGGTCATGCCCTTGATGCCGAGGTCGACGGCGGCGACGGTGAACTTCTTCGTGCCGATCGCGGGGACGACGTACGTCTCCTTGGTGGCGACCTCGGCGGAGAGGTTCGCGCCCTTCATCTGGGGCTGCTCCTGCACCTTCGCCAGGAGGGCCGCGTCGTCGGCGATCCCCTCGCCGGAGAAGATGCCGACGCGCATGGCGCCGCTCTCGCGGAGGTGGCGGGTGAGGGCGCGGGTGTCGATACCGGAGATGCCGACGACGCCCTGGCGCTCCAGCTCCTCGTCCAGCGAGCGCTGCGCGCGCCAGTTGGAGGAGACGCGGGCGGGGTCGCGGACGACGTAGCCGGAGACCCAGATGCGGCCGGACTCGGGGTCCTCGTCGTTGACGCCGGTGTTGCCGACGTGCGGGGCGGTCATGACGACCACCTGGCGGTGGTACGACGGGTCGGTGAGGGTCTCCTGGTAGCCGGTCATGCCGGTGGAGAACACGGCCTCGCCGAAGGTCTCCCCCACGGCCCCGTAGGCGCGGCCGCGGAAGATGCGGCCGTCCTCCAGGACGAGTACGGCGGGAGTCTTGGCGGCTCCCCTTGTGGAGGTCGTCATCGTGCGATGCCTTCCGTCGTGGTGGTGTGGTGCATGGAGTTGATGGCCTCGACCCAGGCGGCGTGCTCGGCCGCCCGGTCGGAGCGGAAGCCGGAGTCGAGCAGCTTGTCGCCGTGGGCCCAGGTGACGATCAGCAGGCCGCCCTCGGCGAGGACCTTGCCCGCGATGCCCTTGTCGAGGCGGGCCTCGCGCAGGGCCTCGGCCGGGATGAGGAAGTCGTCCGCCCCGGGGCGGACGACCGAGATCCCGGCGTCGGCGAGCGTGAGCTCGACGCGGCTGCGGGTGCCGAGGCCGTGGGCCACGATCCGGTCGAGCCACTGCCCGGCCGTCGTGGAGCCGTGGTAGCGCCCGCTGAGAGTCAGTGTGGCTTCACCGGGCTGCTCCGGCACGGCGGCGAGCTCGGGCAGGTCGGACTGGAGGCTGCCCCGCCACTTCCATCCCTGGCGCATCAGCCAGTAGACGAGGACGACGAAGAGGAGCAGTCCCGCGACCCAGCCGATCCGGCCGGCCCAGTCGGTGACCTCCGCCGATTTCTGGTCCGCCGCCTGTGCGGCGATGGTGATGAGTGGTGTCACGCCAGCTTCCCGTCCACGACCGTTGCCCGGCCCCGCAGGAAGGTGTGGGTGACGCGTCCCGGCAGCTCGCGGCCCTCGTAGGGGGTGTTGCGGCTGCGGGAGGCGAAGTCCGCGGGGTCCACGACACCACGGTATGCCGGATCGACCAGCGTCAGGTTCGCGGGCTCACCAGCCGAGACGGGTCGTCCGTGCCCGGTGGCCTGTCCGATGCGGGCGGGGGCGACGGACATGCGGTCCGCGACGCCGGCCCAGTCGAGGAGTCCGGTCTCGACCATCGTCTGCTGGACGACGGAGAGCGCGGTCTCCAGGCCGACCATGCCCATGGCGGCGGCGGCCCACTCGCAGTCCTTGTCCTCGTGCGGGTGCGGGGCGTGGTCGGTGGCGACGATGTCGATCGTGCCGTCGGCCAGCGCCTCGCGGAGCGCGAGGACGTCCTTCTCGGTGCGCAGTGGCGGGTTGACCTTGTAGACCGGGTTGTACGAGCGGACCATCTCGTCCGTCAGGAGGAGGTGGTGCGGGGTGACCTCGGCGGTGACGTCGATGCCGCGGGACTTGGCCCAGCGGACGATCTCGACGGAGCCGGCGGTGGAGAGGTGGCAGATGTGGACGCGGGAGCCGACGTGCTCGGCGAGGAGGACGTCGCGGGCGATGATCGACTCCTCGGCCACGGCCGGCCAGCCGCCGAGGCCGAGCTCGGCGGAGACGATGCCCTCGTTCATCTGGGCGCCCTCGGTGAGGCGGGGCTCCTGGGCGTGCTGGGCGACGACGCCGCCGAAGGCCTTCACGTACTCCAGGGCGCGCCGCATGATGACGGCGTCGTCGACGCACTTGCCGTCGTCGGAGAAGACGGTGACGCCGGCGGCGGAGTCGTGCATGGCGCCGAGCTCGGCGAGCTTCTTGCCTTCGAGGCCGACGGTGACGGCGCCGATGGGCTGCACGTCGCAGTAGCCGGACTCCTTGCCGAGGCGCCAGACCTGCTCGACGACACCGGCGGTGTCGGCGACCGGGTGGGTGTTGGCCATGGCGAAGACGGAGGTGTAGCCGCCGGAGGCGGCGGCGCGGGTGCCGGTGAGGACGGTCTCGGAGTCCTCGCGGCCGGGCTCGCGCAGGTGGGTGTGGAGGTCGACGAGGCCGGGCAGGAGGATCTGGCCCTCGGCCTCGACGACCGTCGCGCCCGCGGCCGACAGGCCCGTACCGACCTCGGCGATGGTCTCGCCGTCGATCAGGACGTCCTGGGCCTCGCCGCCGAGGACCTTCGCACCGCGGATAAGGATCTTGCTCATGATTACTTGTTCTCCTCGGTGCGGGGGGTGGCTGTGGTGGCGGACTCGTTGCCGCCCAGCAGCAGGTAGAGGACGGCCATCCGGACGGACACGCCGTTGGCGACCTGCTCGACGACCGTGCAGCGGTCGGAGTCGGCGACCTCGGCGGTGATCTCCATGCCGCGGACCATGGGGCCGGGGTGCATGACGATGGCGTGCTCGGGCATCTTCGCCATCCGGTCGCCGTCCAGCCCGTACCGGCGCGAGTACTCGCGCTCGGTGGGGAAGAAGGCGGCGTTCATCCGCTCGCGCTGCACACGCAGCATCATCACCGCGTCGGACTTCGGCAGCACGCTGTCGAGGTCGTACGAGATCGCGCAGGGCCAGGTCTCGACGCCGACCGGGACCAGGGTCGGCGGGGCCACCAGGGTGACCTCGGCGCCGAGGGTGTGCAGCAGGTCGACGTTGGAGCGGGCGACCCGGCTGTGCAGGACGTCTCCGACGATCGTGATGCGCTTGCCGGCCAGGTCCTGGCCGAGGCCCGTGTCGCGGCCGACGAGGCGGCGGCGCATGGTGAAGGCGTCCAGGAGGGCCTGGGTGGGGTGCTGGTGGGTGCCGTCGCCCGCGTTGATGACGGGGGCGTCGATCCAGCCGGAGGTGGCGAGGCGGTACGGGGCGCCGGAGGCTCCGTGCCGGATGACGACCGCGTCGACGCCCATGGCCTCCAGGGTCTGCGCGGTGTCCTTGAGGGACTCGCCCTTGGAGACGCTGGAGCCCTTGGCCGCGAAGTTGATCACGTCGGCGGAGAGGCGCTTCTCGGCGGCCTCGAAGGAAATCCGGGTCCGGGTGGAGTCCTCGAAGAAGAGGTTGCAGATCGTGCGGCCGCGCAGGGTGGGCAGCTTCTTGATCGGCCGGTCGGCCACCCGGGCCATCTCCTCGGCGGTGTCGAGGATCTGGACGGCGTCGTCGCGGGTGAGGTCGGCGGCCGAGATGAGGTGACGCATCATCGGGGTTTCTCTCCGTGGTGGGGAGGGCGTGAGGGCATGCGGGGGCGCAGGGGTGTGCCCCCCGGAGGCCCCGCGGGGTAGCCGGTCCGGCTAGGAGGCGGGCTGGGAACCGAGCAGGACGGTGTCGCGACCGTCTTCCTCGGCGAGCTGCACCTTGACCGTCTCCCGCAGCGACGTGGGGAGGTTCTTGCCGACGTAGTCGGCACGGATCGGAAGTTCGCGGTGGCCGCGGTCGACGAGGACCGCGAGCTGCACGGCGCGCGGGCGGCCGATGTCGCCGAGCGCGTCGAGGGCGGCGCGGATGGTCCGGCCGGAGAAGAGGACGTCGTCGACGAGGACGACGAGGCGGCCGTCGATGCCGTCACCGGGGATCTCGGTGCGGCCGATGGCGCGCGCGGGCTTCAGCCGGAGGTCGTCCCGGTACATGGTGATGTCGAGCGAACCGACCGGGATCTTGACACCGGTGATCGACTCGAGCTTCTCGGCGAGCCGGCGGGCGAGGAAGACACCGCGGGTCGGAATGCCGAGGAGGACCACGTCGTCGGCGCCCTTGGCGCGCTCGACGATCTCGTGGGCGATGCGGGTCAGGACCCGCGCGATGTCGGGGGCCTCGAGAACGGGCCGGGCCTCATCGCCGTACTGCTGGGCGTCCATAAGAAAGGACCTCCTTCTCCGCCTCACGGGACGGTTCTTAAAGGACGTCTGATGTGCGAGCCCCACATTACCAGGGGCGGCGTGTCGCGCCCGCCGGGGGTCGGGACGCCGCACCGGAACGTCACCCCCCTGGGAGGGGTGGTACGGACCGTTCGGCTTGACGGGAAAGAGTAACGCTGCGTAACCTCACAGTGAGTTACCAGCCGCGCGGCGCAGCCGCATGTCGTCACAGCGTCCGGGAGCGTTATGTCCAGCGAATACGCAAAGCAGCTCGGGGCCAAACTCCGTGCCATCCGTACCCAGCAGGGTCTTTCCCTCCACGGCGTGGAGGAGAAGTCCCAGGGCCGCTGGAAGGCCGTGGTGGTCGGCTCGTACGAGCGCGGCGACCGCGCGGTGACCGTGCAGCGCCTCGCCGAGCTGGCGGACTTCTACGGGGTGCCGGTGCAGGAGCTCCTGCCGGGCACGACCCCGGGCGGGGCCGCCGAGCCGCCGCCGAAGCTGGTCCTGGACCTGGAGCGCCTGGCGCACGTCCCCCAGGAGAAGGCCGGCCCGCTCCAGCGCTACGCGGCGACGATCCAGTCCCAGCGCGGCGACTACAACGGCAAGGTGCTGTCGATCCGCCAGGACGACCTGCGCACCCTGGCCGTGATCTACGACCAGTCCCCCTCGGTCCTCACCGAGCAGCTGATCAGCTGGGGTGTCCTCGACGCGGACGCGCGCCGCGCGGTCGCCCACGACGAGAACTGACCCTGCCGCTCCCCCGTGCGGGGAGCCAGCAGAAACGTACCGCCGGGCCCGTGGACGTCATCCGACGTCCACGGGCCCGCGTGCTTCCCGGAAGGGCCGCGCCTCCCGGAAGGGCCTTCCGGGGCCTCTGAGGGCCCTCTGAGGCCCCGTACGCAACTTTTGCCCCGAGATGCCCCGAAGAGCCCCGAAGAGTCCCTGATACGCCGAAGGGGCCCACAGCACGAATGCTGCGGGCCCCTTCGGTGTAGCCCCGTGGGGATCGGACGAACTCAGGCGTCCGCGTCCCGGCGGAGGCGCGGCTTCAGTTCCTTGAAGCGCGCCAGGATGCCGTTGACGAAGTTGGGCGACTCGTCCGTGGAGAACTCCTTGGCGAGCTGCACGGCCTCGTCGATCGCGACCGCGTCCGGCGTGCCGTCCTCCCAGATCAGCTCGTACGCACCGAGGCGCACGATGTTCCGGTCGGCGACCGGCATCCGGTCGAGGTCCCAGTCCACCGCGTAGGTGTGGATCAGCTCGTCGATGCGCGCGACCTGGGTCGCGTACCCCTCGACCAGCTGCATGGTGAAGTCGCTGACCGGCGGCTGACGGTCGTCGGACCGCGCGAGCCGGATCTGGTCGGCGAGGACCTCCTGGACGGAGGCGCCGCGCTGATCGGCCTCGAAGAGGATCTGGAAGGCCCGCTTGCGGGCCTTGCTCCGGGCGGCCACGGTTACTTGCTCACCCGGCCGAGGTAGCTGCTGTCGCGCGTGTCGACCTTGACCTTCTCGCCGGTCGTGACGAAGAGCGGGACCTGGATCTCGTGGCCGGTCTCCAGCGTGGCGGGCTTGGTGCCACCGGTGGAGCGGTCGCCCTGGACGCCCGGGTCCGTGTGCTGGATGACGAGCTCGACGGCGGCCGGGAGCTCGACGTAGAGCACCTCGCCCTCGTGCTGCGCGACGGAGGCGCTGAAGCCCTCGATAAGGAAGTTGGCGGCGTCGCCGACGGCCTTGCGGTCGACCATCAGCTGGTCGTAGGTCTCCATGTCCATGAAGACGAAGTAGTCGCCGTCCATGTAGGAGAACTGCATGTCGCGGCGGTCGATGGTGGCCGTCTCGACCTTGGTGCCGGCGTTGAAGGTCTTGTCGACGACCTTGCCGGAGAGCACGCTCTTCAGCTTGGTGCGCACGAAGGCCGGGCCCTTGCCGGGCTTGACGTGCTGGAACTCGACGACGGACCAGAGCTGGCCCCCGTCGAGCTTGAGCACCATGCCGTTCTTGAGGTCGTTCGTGGAAGCCACGGTTGCGGAATCTCCTGGACTGACGTGACCGGGGGATGCGTACGCGCCCTACAGCGCGAGCAGCTCCTTGGTCGTGATGGTGAGTAGCTCGGGTCCGCCGTCCGCCTCCTGGCGCACGACGAGCGTGTCATCGATCCGGACCCCGCCCCGTCCCGGGAGGTGAACCCCCGGTTCGACGGTGACCGGCACACAAGCGTCCAGTTTACCCATGGCCGAGGGTGACAGCTGCGGGTCCTCGTCGATTTCGAGCCCCACACCGTGCCCGGTGAGCGGCACGGCGGCCTCCGCATGGCCTCCCGCGTCCAGGATCTGGCGGGCCGCGCGGTCCACGTCCCGGTACTCCGCGCCGGGTGCCAGGGACTCCCGGCCGGCCCGCTGAGCGGCGAAGACGAGGTCGTACAGCTCGATCTGCCAGTCCGCCGGGGCGGTGCCGATGACGAAAGTGCGACCGATCTCGCACCGGTAGCCGCGGTAGTCGGCGCCGAGGCAGACGGACAGGAAGTCGCCCTCCTCGACCCGGCGGTCGGTGGGCCGGTGCCGGCGGCGGCCGGAGTGCGGGCCGGTCGCCACCGAGGTCGGGAAGGCGGCTCCGTCGGCGCCGTGGTCGACGAGCCGCCGCTCCAGCTCCAGGGCGAGGTGGCGCTCCGTCCTGCCGACGAGGATCGACTCCAGGAGCTCGCCGAGGGCCTGGTCGGCGATCTCGGCGGCGATCCGCAGGCAGGCGATCTCGTCCTCGTCCTTGACGATCCTGAGCTGCTCGACGGCGCACGAGAGGTCGGCGAGCCGGAGCCCGGGCACGGCCGAGCCCATGATCCGGTGCCGGGCCACGGTGAGGTGGTGCTCCTCGACGGCGAGCGCGTCGGCGCCCGCCCGGGAGGCGAGCTCGACCGCGGTGATCGCCGGATCACCGCCCCCGGCGGGCAGCACCTGCTGCCGGAGCAGCTCGTCGAGCCGCCCGTCGGCGGGCTCGCCGCCGGGCGCGACGGGGCAGAGCAGGACGTCCGCCTCCGGCTCCGGGCCCACGAGCAGGACCGCCCCGGGGGGCGCCCCGCCCGCGAGATAACGGACGTTGGCGGGGCGGGAGACCAGGGCCGCCGGGCTGCCCGCGGCCGCGCACCGGTCGCGCAGTCGAACACGGCGGTCCGCATACACCTCAGACATGCTCCGAGCCTACGAGCAGCTCCTCGCCTCGGCCTGTTCTGCGCGTCCGACCGGGGCCCGGGCCCGTCCGGCGCGGCCGGGCCGGGCCCGGGGCCGTCCACGACCGCCGGGCCGGGTTCACCAGGCGGGCGGGCTCGCGATCGCGCGGGCGAGGACGTCGTCGAGGACGCGGGCGGTGGTCTCCACGTCGTACGTCGAGTTGTCGATGATCGGCAGCCCGGAGCCGTACCAGCCGGCCATCCGGCCGTGGATGGCGGCGACCTCCTCGTCGGAGAGGCGCCGGTTGCCGCTGCGCTCCGCGTTGCGCTCCAGGACGACCTCCAGGCCCGGCAGGAGCACGACGGGCAGCAGGCCGGGGCCGACGTGCCGCTTCCAGCCGCCGAGACCGACGACGGGCCGGTCGGGGAAGACGGCGTCGTCGACGATGCAGGAGATGCCGTTGGCGAGGAAGTTGCGGGCGGCGAAGCCGCAGGTCCGGCGGGCGAGGCGGTACTGCGCCTCGGAGTGCTCGTTCCATCCCGACTGCGGGTCGGCGAAGCCGGAGCAGACCCACTCGCGGACGTCGTCGAGACTGATGTGCGCGGTGGGCACCCGGCGACGCTGGGCCCAGTGCCGGGCCACGGTGGTCTTCCCGGCCCCGGCGGGTCCGATGAGCAGCACGGCGAGCGTCGCGGCCCCGGTCCCGCCGCCGTACTCCACGGGCGGCGCGAGGGGCGCGAGGGGCCGGCTGCCCGGCGGGAGGGACAGGTGTCCGGTGGGGTCGACCCGGTGCGGGGCGGGATGCGGCGCGGCGTGCGGGGCTGGATGCGGCACGGGGTGCGAGGCGGAGTGCGGCCCCGGCCCGTGCGCTCCCGCCGCGTGCGGCGGCGTGACGGGCGGCTGCGGTACGGCCCCGGGGACGACGCCCCACCCGGGTACGGGGGGCGCCGCGAGGGGCGCGCGGGTGCCCTGGGGCGACTGCCCGGGGTGGAGCGTCGGGTGCACGCCGAGGCGGGACGCCTCCGGAGGGGCGTACGGCCCCGGCGGCGGAGGCGCCTGCGGAACAGGCGCCCCCGGAACGGGCGGCGGCCCGGCCTGGGCAGCGCCCTCGGGTGCTGTTCCTGTGGTCCCGCTCGGCGTCTGCTCGGGCGGAGGCAGCGGACCCCCCACTGCGTGCTGCATCCGGTGCCACTCCGTCTCGTGCGACCGACTGATGTTTCCGGGCCTTGTCCGGGGTGTCCTGCCGTCCCGGACGCCGGAACGTTACCGCCCCGGCCCCCCACAGGGGGAACGGCCGGGGGCGGCCCGAAGTGCCCGGCCCGCCCCCGCCGTGCGAGGTCCCGCCCCGCCCACTACCGCGTCAGCCCGAGAGTTCCTCGGCGAGCGCCCGCAGGGCCAGCCGGTAGGAACCGATCCCGAAGCCGGCGACCGTCCCGCTCGCCACGGCCGCGATGACCGAGGTGTGCCGGAACTCCTCCCGGGTGTACGGGTTCGAGATGTGCACCTCGACCAGCGGGGCGGTCCGCTGCGCGGCCGCGTCCCGCATCCCGTACGAGTAGTGCGTGAAGGCACCGGGGTTGATGACCACCGGGATCGAGCCGTCCGCTGCCTCGTGGAGCCAGCGGATCATCTCGCCCTCGTCGTTGGTCTCCCGCACGTCGACGTCGAAGCCGAGCTCCGCGCCGAGCGTCCGGCAGGCCTCGACGAGCCCCTTGTACGAGGTCGCGCCGTAGATGTCCGGCTCGCGGGAGCCGAGCCGGCCGAGGTTCGGCCCGTTCAGCACGAGGACGGGACGGCCGGGGCGGGCGGCGGTCACACCGACACCTCTCCGTACGCGGCGAAGAGGACGGCCGGGTCGGGGCCCTCCAGGACGGTCGGCTTGCCGAGCCCGTCGAGGACGATGAAGCGCAGCAGGTCGCCGCGGGACTTCTTGTCCACCTTCATCGTCTCCAGGAGCTTGGGCCACTGGTCGCCGCGGTAGGTGAGCGGCAGGCCGACGGACTCCAGGACCGCGCGGTGCCGGTCGGCGGTGGCGTCGTCGAGGCGGCCGGCCAGCCGGCCGAGCTCGGCGGCGAAGACCATGCCGACGGAGACGGCGGCGCCGTGGCGCCACTTGTACCGCTCGTTCTTCTCGATGGCGTGGGCCAGCGTGTGCCCGTAGTTGAGGATCTCGCGGCGGCCGGCCTCCTTGAGGTCGCCGGAGACGACGTCCGCCTTCACCCGGATGGACCGGACGATGAGCTCGGCGGTGTGCGGTCCCGCGGGCGTACGGGCCGCCTCGGGGTCCTCCTCCACGAGGTCGAGGATCACCGGGTCGGCGATGAAACCGGCCTTGATGATCTCGGCGAGCCCGCTGACGTAGTCGTGCACGGGCAGCGAGTCGAGGGCGGCGAGGTCGCAGAGGACACCGGCCGGCGGGTGGAAGGCGCCGACGAGGTTCTTGCCCTCGGCGGTGTTGATGCCGGTCTTGCCGCCGACGGCCGCGTCGACCATCGCGAGGACGGTGGTCGGGACGGCGATCCAGCGGACGCCCCGCAGCCACGTCGCGGCGACGAAGCCGGCGAGGTCGGTGGTGGCACCGCCGCCGACGCCGACGATGACGTCGGTGCGGGTGAAGCCGGTCTGGCCGAGCGCCTTCCAGCAGTAGGCGGCGACCTCGGCGGTCTTCGCCTCCTCGGCGTTGGGCACCTGGATGGCGACGGCCTCGTAGCCCTGGTCGGCGAGGTCCTCACGGAGCGCCTCGCCGGTGTCGGCGAGGGCCTCCGGGTGGATCACGGCGACCCGCTTGGCCAGGGGGCCGATGAGCGACGGGAGCTCGCCGAGCAGCTGGCTGCCGACGAGCACCTCGTACGCCTCCGTACCGGCGCTGCCCGCGACCTGGATCCGGGTGACTTCCTGCTCCGTCGTCATGCGTCCTTCTTCGGGTCAAGCTGCGGGTCGAGCTGCGGGTCGAGCGTCGGGTCGGGCTTCGGGTCGAGCGCCGAGAGGATCGCGTCGGCGACCTCCTCGGGGGTGCGGTCGTCGGTGGCGACGACGACGCGCGCGACCTCGGTGTAGAGGTGGCGGCGCGCCTCCATCAGCTCGCGCCACTGGCGGCGCGGGTTGACGGCGAGCAGCGGCCGCGCCGTGTTGAGGCCGACGCGGCGGACCGCCTCGTCGACGTCCATGGAGAGGTACGCGACGGGCAGCCCGGCGAGCAGCGCGCGGGTGCCGGCGTCGAGGACCGCGCCGCCGCCGAGGGCGAGGACGCCCTCGTGCGCGGCGACGGCCGCGGCGACGGCGTCCCGCTCGCGTGCCCGGAAGTACTCCTCGCCGTCCTCGACGAAGATGTCGGAGATCTCACGGCCCTCGGCGGCGACGATGTCGGCGTCCGTGTCCCGGTAGGGCACGCCCAGCCTCTCGGCCAGGAGCGTGCCCACCGTGGACTTGCCGGAACCCATGGGTCCGACGAGGACGACCAGCGGTCCGGCGGTCACCGGATGTGCAGGTTGTCGAGGTACGACCGCACGTTGCGGCGGGTCTCGGGGACGCTGTCGCCGCCGAACTTCTCGACGAGCGCGTCCGCGATGACGAGCGCGACCATGGCCTCGGCGACGATGCCGGCGGCGGGGACGGCGCACACGTCGGAGCGCTGGTGGTGGGCGGCCGCGACCTCGCCGGTGGCGACGTCGACCGTGGCGAGGGCGCGCGGGACGGTCGCGATGGGCTTCATCGCGGCGCGGACCCGCAGCAGCTCGCCGGTGGTGAGACCGCCCTCGGTGCCGCCGGAGCGGCCGGAGGTGCGCTTGATGGTGCCGTCCTCGGCCCGCACGATCTCGTCGTGGGCCTGGGAACCGGGGACCCGGGCGAGGTCGAAGCCGTCGCCGACCTCGACGCCCTTGATGGCCTGGATGCCCATGAGCGCGGCGGCGAGCCGGGCGTCGAGGCGACGGTCCCAGTGGACGTGCGAGCCGAGCCCGACGGGCACCCCGTAGGCGAGCACCTCGACGACGCCGCCGAGGGTGTCCCCGTCCTTGTGGGCCTGGTCGATCTCGGCGACCATCGCCTTCGACGCGTCGGCGTCGAGGCAGCGGACCGGGTCGGCGTCGAGCTTCTCGACGTCGGCGGGGGTCGGGTAGACGCCGTACGGGGCCTTCGCCGCGGCGAGCTCGACGACGTGGCTCACGATCTCGATGCCGGCGGCCTCCTTGATGAAGGAGCGGGCGACGGCACCGAGGGCGACGCGGGCCGCGGTCTCCCGGGCGCTGGCGCGCTCCAGGATCGGGCGGGCCTCGTCGAAGCCGTACTTCTGCATGCCGGCGAGGTCGGCGTGGCCGGGCCGGGGGCGGGTCAGGGGCGCGTTGCGGCCCGTCTCCTTGAGCTCGGCCGGGTCGACCGGGTCGGCCGACATGACCTTCTCCCACTTGGGCCACTCGGTGTTGCCGACCATGACGGCGATCGGGGAACCGAGGGAGAGCCCGTGGCGGACGCCGCCGAGGAAGGTGACCTCGTCCTGCTCGAACTTCATCCGGGCGCCGCGTCCATAGCCGAGGCGCCGCCGCGCGAGGTGGTCCGCCACCAGCTCAGTGGTGACCGGGACGCCGGCGGGAAGACCCTCCAGCGTCGCGACCAGCGCGGGTCCGTGGGATTCCCCAGCGGTCAGCCAACGCAACCTGCTCAACGATGCTCCTCATGCTCGCGCCCTGGCACTGCGACGGCACGACCGGGTGCGCGGCCCTGGCCCGCCGCCCCCGATCCTCCCACGTCCGGCACACGAACCCGTGCTCCGGTCCAGCTATCGGACGCGGAGGTCGGGTTCGTGGCCAGGAGCGTCGGCCTCGGGTGACTGTCCGAAGCCTGTGCGCAGCCGCTTGAGGCCCGCTGGGGCGCGCGCCTCTACCGGGCGGCCAGCGCCCGCTCCCCCGCCATGCGCATCGCCGCGAGCGGCGCCTTCGGGAGGCCCGTCATCTGCTCGAACTGGAGGCCCGCCTGGTGGACCAGGAGGTCCAGGCCGCTGACGACCTTGCCACCGTGGTCGGACCAGGCGGCGGCGAGGGCGGTCGGCCAGGGGTCGTACAGGACGTCGAAGAGCGTGCCGACGGTGTTCGAGACGGCCGGCGCGAGCGCGTTGGTCGTCCCGGCCGGGGTCGTCGCGACGACCAGCTCCGCGGTGAACGCGTGCGCCGCCTTCTCCCAGTCCGCCGTCCGGACCTCCACGCCGAGCCGTTCGCCCCAGCCCCGCATCTCCTCCGCGCGCGCCTCGCTGCGGACGTACGCGGTGACGGGGCCGTCGCAGATCCGGGCGACCGCGGCGAGCGCCGAGGAGGCCGTGGCGCCGGCGCCGAGGATCGCCGCGGAGGCCACCTTCTCGACGCCCCGCTCGCTCAGGGCCGCGAGCATCCCCGGGATGTCGGTGTTGTCGCCGACCCGGCGGCCGTCCTCGCGGAAGACCAGCGTGTTGACGGCCTCCACGGAGGCGGCCGTCTCGCTGATCTCGTCGAGCAGCGGGATGACCGCCCGCTTGAGCGGCATGGTCAGCGAGAATCCGGCCCAGCTGTCGTCCAGCTCGCCGATGAACCCGGGCAGCGCGGCCTCGTCGACCTCGAACCGGTCGTAGGTCCAGCCGTCGAGACCGAGCTCGATGTACCCGGCGCGGTGCAGGACCGGGGAGAGCGAGTGCCCGATCGGCGAACCGAGGACGGCGGCGCGGTGCCGCGTCTCACTGGTTCGTGCTGGCATTGAACTTGTCCTTGAGCTTGAGGAAGTCGGCGTGCGTCTTGGCGAACTCGGTCTTGTTCATGCCGTCCGTGGCCACGAAGTAGAGCCAGCCGTCCTTGGTGGGACTGAGCATGGCGGCGAGCGCCTCGTTGCCCGGGTTGCCGATCGGCCCCGGCGGCAGACCCTTGTGCTTGTACGTGTTGTACGGGTCCGTGTTGGTACGGGTCTCCTGCTCGGAGATCTTGATCTCGCTCTGGCCCTTGAGGTAGTTCAGGGTCGAGTCGAACTGGAGGAGCTGGACCGTCTCCTGGTACGCCGGGTTGAGACGGTTGTAGACGACCTCGGCCATCTTCGTGAAGTCGTCGTGGGTCTTGCCCTCGGCCTGCACGAGGCTCGCGACGGTGACCAGTTCCCACGGTCCCTTGACCCCGAGTTCCTTCGCCTTCGCGTCCAGGTCCAGCTTCGTGTACTCCGCGTTCGCCCGCGAGACCATCCGCCGCAGCGCGTCCTCGGGCTTGCTGTTCTTCGCGACCGGGTAGCTCGCCGGGAAGAGGAAGCCCTCCAGCGGGTCCTTGGTCTCCGC
Source organism: Streptomyces sp. NPDC056144 (assembly GCF_042264145.1). Lineage (NCBI taxonomy): Bacteria > Bacillati > Actinomycetota > Actinomycetes > Kitasatosporales > Streptomycetaceae > Streptomyces > Streptomyces sp. NPDC056144. The sequence continues at coordinate 134,094 of NZ_JBHJVF010000009.1, forward strand.
GTGGTTCTTGGCCCAGTCGGGCAGCCCGAGGGAGTCGGCCTTCTTGAAGGCGATGTCCTTGGTGGTGCCCGCCTTGAGGTCGAGGCGCTTGTCGATCTGCTCGTACACCCAGGCGTTGCGCTTGCCCTCGGGGATGACGAGGTTGCTCTGGCTGACGGGGTCGAGCATGAGCGCGACCGCGCTGTCCGCCGACATCTCCTTCTTCAGCGTGTAGACGCCCGCCTGGATGGAGAGGCCCTTGGTGTTCCGCTGCTGCGCCGAGACGAAGGCGTCGACGCTCTTCACGACGCCGGCCTTCTTGAGGATGTTGCCGATCTGGTAGCCGCCCGAGTCCTTGGGGATCTCGACCTGGACGTCGCCGGTGCCGCCGCCCGCGTAGTCGGGGGCCGCGCCGAACTGGCCCTGCCAGAACTGGTAGCCGAAGTAGCCGATGCCGCCGATGCCGCCGACGAGGACGCCGGCCACGACGAGGCAGGCCACGCCGTTCTTGCCCTTGCGCTTCTTGGCCTTGCTGCGGCGTTCGCGGTCGCGGTCGTCGCCGCGGGAGCCCCGGCCCGCGGGCGCGGGCTCGTCCTCGTACCCGTCGTCCTCGTGGTCGGGGTTGCCGGAGCCGTCGGCGCCCGTGAAGAAGGGATGGTCGTCCTCGCGCGCGGGTGCCGGGCGGGTCTCCTCCTCCGGGGCCCAGTCGATCACCGGCTCCGGCGGGTTCTGCCGGTGGCCGGGAGCCTGGGGCGGCGGGTACGCCTCCGGGGTGCCGTAGAGGTCGGGGTTCTGGCCCGCGTACGGGTCGACCGGGGGCTGGCCGTACGCCATGGCGGCCTGGCCCGTCTCCCAGTTGCCGTCGTATGCCTGTACGGGCTGCCCGGGCGTGTCGTAACCGCCCGGGTAGCCCGTCCCGTACTGCTGCTGATACTGCTGCTGCTGGTACTGCGGATCCGCGTAGCCCTGCGGCTCCTGCGGGTACTGCTGGTACTGCTGCTGCTGATACTGGTATTGCTGCTGGTACGGGTCTCCCTCGTACCCCTGACCGCCGCTCTGCCCGTACGGGCTCGCCTGCTGCGGCTGCTGCGGGTGCCGGTACTGCTGCTGACCTTCCCACCCCTGGTCCCCGTACAACGGGTCCGTGGGGTGCCACGGTTCGGAGCCTGGGCCCCGGCCATACTCAGTCATCGATCCCCAAACAGCCGCGAGGCTTCCGGACGTTCCGCCTCTACGTAGTGCGGCAGCTGTTCGAACACCGCCGCATCGGCCGGAACGTTACCGTACCGCGATCAGATGACCACTTCGACGCCCTCACCGGGCGGATTACCTGATACCCGTTCGGACTCAAGAGCGTTCTGCAGGATGATCACAGCGGCGGCCTGGTCGATGACCGAACGCCCCTTCTTGGACTTCACGCCCGAGGCCCGCAGGCCCTGGGTCGCGGTCACCGTGGTCATCCGCTCGTCCACGAGCCGGACCGGGATCGGGGCGATGCCCTTGGCCATCTCACCGGCGAAGGCGCGGACCTTCGTCGCGGCCGGACCCTCCCGCCCGCTGAGCGAGCGGGGCAGGCCCACGACGACCTCGATGGGCTCGTACTCCTCGACGATCTGGCGGAGCCGCCGGTGGGCGGCCGGGACGTCACGTCCCGGCACGGTCTCCACCGGCGTGGCGAGGACCCCGTCGGGGTCGCACGAGGCGACCCCGATCCGGGCGTCCCCGACGTCGACCGCGAGGCGACGGCCGCGACGCATCGTCACGCCGTCTCCACCACGAGACGCTCGACGGCGGCGATGGCCTCGCCGACGGCCTCCGGGTTCTGGCCGCCGCCCTGGGCGACGTCCGGCTTGCCGCCGCCACCGCCACCGAGGGTCTTGGCGGCCGTGCGGACCAGCTCGCCGGCCTTGAGACCGCGCTCGCGGGCGGCCTCGTTGGTGGCGATGACCGTCAGCGGCTTGCCGTTGACCGTGGTGAACAGGGCCACGACGGCCGGGCGGCCGCCCGAGATGCGGCCACGGACGTCGAGGACCAGCTTGCGCAGGTCGTCGGCGCCGGTGCCGTCCGGCACCTGACCGGTGACGAGGGCGACGCCGCGGACGTCCTGGGCGGAGTCGACGAGACCGGCGGCGGCCTGGAGGACCTTCTCCGCGCGGAACTTCTCGATCTCCTTCTCGGCGTCCTTCAGCTTGCCGAGCATGGAGGAGATCTTCTCCGGCAGCTCCTCCGGGCGGCCCTTGACGAGCTCCTGGAGCTGGGCGACGACCGTGTGCTCACGGGCGAGGAAGTTGTACGCGTCGACGCCGACGAGGGCCTCGATGCGGCGCACGCCGGAACCGATCGACGACTCGCCGAGCAGCTTCACCAGACCCAGCTGGGCGGTGTTGTGGACGTGCGTGCCGCCGCACAGCTCCTTGGAGAAGTCGCCGATGGTGACGACGCGGACCTTCTCGCCGTACTTCTCGCCGAACTCGGCGATGGCGCCCTGGCGCTTGGCCTCGTCGATCGGCATGACCTCGGCGTGGACCTCGAGCTCGCGCGAGAGGACCTCGTTGATCTTCTGCTCGACGTCCATGAGGACCGTGCCGGGGACGGCGTTCGGCGAACCGAAGTCGAAGCGGAAGCGGCCGGGCTGGTTCTCGGAACCGGCCTGGGCGGCCGTCGGGCCGAGCGCGTCGCGCAGGGCCTGGTGCGTGAGGTGGGTGGCAGAGTGGGCGCGGGCGATGGCCCGGCGGCGCTTGACGTCGATGGCGGCGTAGGCGGTGGAGCCCACGGTCACCTCGCCGACCTGCACGGAACCCTTGTGGACCGAGACGCCCGGGACCGGCTGCTGGACGTCGCGGATCTCGATGACGGCGCCGGAGTGCAGCTTGATACGGCCCTGGTCGGCGATCTGGCCGCCGCCCTCGGCGTAGAACGGGGTGCGGTCGAGGACGACCTCGACCTCGTCGCCCTCGGAGGCGGCCGGCGACGGGACGCCGTTCACCAGCAGGCCGACGACGGTGGTCTCGCCCTCGCTGTTGGTGTAGCCGACGAACTGGGTGGCGCCGTTGGAGTCGGCGATCTCCCGGTAGGCCGTCATGTCGGCGTGACCGGTCTTCTTGGCCTTGGCGTCGGCCTTGGCGCGCTCCCGCTGCTCCTTCATCAGGCGGCGGAAGCCGTCCTCGTCCACGGAGAGGCCCTGCTCGGAGGCCATCTCCAGGGTGAGGTCGATCGGGAAGCCCCAGGTGTCGTGGAGCAGGAACGCCTTGTCGCCGGAGAGGACCGTGCCGCCGGCGGCCTTGGTCTCGGTCACGGCGGTGTCGAGGATGTTCGTGCCGCCCTTGAGGGCCTTGAGGAAGGCGGCCTCTTCGGCGAGCGCGACGGTCTCGATGCGCTTGCGGTCGGTGACGAGCTCCGGGTACTGCTCGCCCATCGTGTTGATCACGGTGTCGACGAGCTCCTGCACGACCGGGCCCGTGGCGCCGAGGAGGCGCATGTTGCGGACGGCGCGGCGCATGATGCGGCGGAGCACGTAGCCGCGGCCCTCGTTGCCCGGGGTGACGCCGTCGCCGATGAGCATGACGGAGGTCCGCATGTGGTCGGCGACCACGCGCAGCGAGACGTCGCTGTCCTTGGCCTTGCCGTAGGCGACGCCGGTGAGGGCGGTGGCCTTGTCGATGACGACCTGGAGGGTGTCCGTCTCGTACATGTTCTGGACGCCCTGGAGGATCATCGCCAGGCGCTCCAGGCCGAGGCCCGTGTCGATGTTCTTCGACGGCAGCTCGCCGAGGATCGGGAAGTCGTCCTTGCCGGAGCCCTCGCCGCGCTCGTACTGCATGAAGACCAGGTTCCAGATCTCCACGTACCGCTCGTCGTTGACGGCCGGGCCGCCCTCGACGCCGAACTCGGGGCCGCGGTCGTAGTTGATCTCGGAGCACGGGCCGCAGGGGCCGGGGACGCCCATCGACCAGTAGTTGTCCTTCTTGCCGAGGCGCTGGATGCGCTCGGCCGGGACGCCGACGACGTCGCGCCAGATCTGCTCGGCCTCGTCGTCCTCCTGGTAGACGGTGATCCAGAGCTTCTCCGGCTCGAGCCCGTAGCCGCCGTGCTCCACCGAGGTGGTCAGCAGCTCCCAGGCGAGCTTGATGGCGCCTTCCTTGAAGTAGTCGCCGAAGGAGAAGTTGCCGCACATCTGGAAGAAGGTGCCGTGGCGGGTGGTCTTGCCGACTTCCTCGATGTCGGGCGTGCGCACGCACTTCTGCACGCTGGACGCGCGCGTGAAGGGCGGCTTGACCTCACCCAGGAAGTAGGGCTTGAACGGCACCATGCCTGCGGGGACGAGCAGCAGAGTCGGGTCGTCCGCGATGAGCGACGCCGAAGGGACGACGGTGTGCCCGCGCTCCTCGAAGAAGCTCAGCCAGCGGCGGCGGATTTCAGCCGACTCCATCAGTGGTCCTCATTCCGGTTGTACGAGATCGTGGGGATCGAGTTCATCGAATACGTCGTGTGCGGTCCTGCGGTGGGGCCGAGCGCGGCCCTGCGGCGCGGGGCCGGAAGCTCGCGGTCCGCGGCGTCCACGGGTGCGTCCAGGCCGAGGGCCGTCTCCAGCTCGGCTTCCCGCTGGACCATGCCCGCCCTCACGTCGAGGGCGAAGTCCTTGAGCCGGTGTCCGGTCTCGACGGCCTTGTTCGCCGCCTGGGCGGCGAGGCTCTCGGGCGTCAGCTGCTTCAGCTTCGCGTTGACCTTGGCGGTGGCCCACACGCCGGCGGCTGCGCCGGCCGTGAACCAGAACGTGCGGCGGAACATGACGGCTCAGCCCTTCTGCTTCCGGCGCCGTGCGGACGGCACCGTACGGCCGACGATCACAGTACGGCGCGCGGTCGCCCGCGGCACGTCCTCGGCGTCCCGGCCCCGGCCGAGCGCCTTGCGCACGCCGTAGCCGAAGGCGGCGACCTTCACCAGCGGGCCGCCGAACGTCGAGGCCACGGTGGAGGAGAGCGCGGACGCGTTGGAGGTGACCTCCTGGACGTCCGAGGCGATGGCGTCGACCCGGTCGAGCTGGGTCTGCGCGGAGCGCACGGTCGCGGAGGCGTCGGCGAGCAGGGGGACGGCCTGCTCGGTCACGTCCGCCACGAGCCGGGTCGTCGCCTTGAGCGTCTGCGCCAGCCTCACCAGCACCACGGCGAGGAAGGAGACCAGGATCGCCCAGAAGACGGCGACCAGGATGCCGGCAACCTCTCCACCGGTCACTCTGCACCGCTCCTCGAAGTCGTCTGATGTGTCGTTGGGCCCTTGCCAAAAGTAGTCCCCCGACCCTATCGCGCCAGGACTGTTCCGCCGTACCGCATTACGGGCCGTGGGAAGGGAGTTACAGAATCCGATTGTACGGAGCGCGTGCGGATCAGTACGCTCCGTGTCTCATGCGACGGAGCAATCTCCCGGCCGAGCTGAACCGGTTCGTCGGAAGGGCCGAGGAACAGGCCGCACTCGACCGACTCCTCGGGGAGTCGCGTCTCGTCACGGTCGTCGGGGTGGGCGGCGTCGGCAAGACGAGGCTCGCGCTGCGGGCCGCCACCGCGGTGCAGAAACGCTACGGCGGCGAGGTCCGGCTCGCCGAGCTGGCGCCTCTGCGCGACGCGGACCTCGTCGACCACGCCCTCGTCGAGGCGCTCGGCCTCACCGACCACACCCTGCGGGCCCCGCGCGAGGTCCTCGTCGAGCACCTCGCGGAGCGACGGCTCCTGCTGGTGCTCGACGGCTTCGAGCACCTCGTGGAGACCTGCGCTCCGCTGGTACGGGAGTTGCTGGAGCACGCTCCCGGGCTCACCGTCCTCGCGGTCGGACGCCGGCCCCTGCGGGTGGCGGGCGAGTCCGTGTTCACGCTGGCTCCGATGGGCGAGGCGGACGCGGTGGCGCTGCTCGCCGAGCGGGCGGCGGAGGCGGGCGCGGCCGTTCCCGTACCCGTAGCGGCACCCGATCCCTCGCCGGAGTCGTGGGCGTCGGAGCACGCCGTACGGGAGCTCTGCCGCCGGCTCGACGGTATCCCGCTCGCCCTGGAACTCGCTGCCGGGCGGCTGCCGTTGCTCTCCGTCGAGCAGATGCTGAGCCGGCTCGACGACCGCTTCCGGCTGCTCGCGCACGGGGAGCGCGGGGTGCTCCCCCGCCACCAGACCCTGCGGACCGCCATCGGGTGGAGCCACGAGCTGTGCACGCCGGAGGAGCGGCTGCTGTGGGCGCGGCTCTCGGTCTTCGCCGGGCCCTTCGACCTGGAGGCCGTGGAGTACGTCTGCGGCGGCCCCGGGCTTCCGCAGGAGCAGATTCTCGACCTGATGGGCGGCCTGCTCGCGCAGTCGCTCGTGGCCCGGGAGGACACCCCGGCCGGGCCCGGCTACCGGATCCTCGACACGGTCGCCGCGTACGGGGCGGAGTGGCTGGAAGCGCTCGGCGACACCGAGCGGATGCGGCGGCGGCACCGCGACTGGTACATGGGGCTCGCGACCTGGTGCGAGCTGGAGTGGTTCAGCCCGCGCCAGGCGGAGGTGGCGGCCTGTACGGACAGGGCGCTGCCGAATCTGCGGGCGGCGCTCGACCTGTGCCTGGAGAACCCCGAGGACGGGCACCTCGCCCAGCACCTGGCGGGCACGCTGTGGTTCGCCTGGGTGGGCTGCGGACGGCTCTCGGAGGGCCGGCACTGGCTGGAGCGGGCGCTCGCGGCGGACTCCGGGCACGAGGAGGCGCGGCTCAAGGCGCTGTGGGTGCTCGGCTACGTGACGATCCTCCAGGGCGACGGCACGGCGGCGGTGGCGGCGCTCCACGAGTGCGGGGAGCGGGCCAGGGCGTCGGGCAACGCGCTGGCGGAGGCGTACGCGACGCACCGCATGGGGTGTCTGGCCCTGCTGTCGGACGACATGCGCCGGGCGGAGGAGCTGATCGGCCGCGCCCTCGACGCGTACCGCACGCTCGGCGAACTCAACAGCAACGTCCTGATGGGGCAGGTCGAGGTCGCGATGGCGCGGGCCTTCGGCGGCGACCTGGAGGGCGCGGTCGCGATCTGCCGCGAGGTGCGGGAGGTCTGCGAGGAGCGCGGTGAGCGCTGGACCCGGGCGTACGCGCTCTACGTGCTGGCGTTCTCGGCGTGGACGCGGGAGGCGTACGGGGAGGCGCGGGAGCTGCTCGTCGAGTGCGTCACGATCAACCACGTCTTCCGGGACCTGGTCGGTCTCGTCCTCGCCATCGAACTGCTCGCGCTGGTGACGGCCTGCGAGGGCGATCCGGTGGAGGCGGCCGTGCTCCAGGGCGCGACCGTGCCGATCTGGGACACGGTGGGCATCCGGCTCTTCGGCTCGGGCGCCTTCAACGGGCCCCGGGCGCTCTGCGAGCAGCGGGTGGTCGAGGCGCTGGGCGCGGAGGCGTACGAGGCGGCGCTGCGCGCGGGGCTCGGGCTCTCGCTGGACGCGACGGTGGAGCGGGCGGTCGCGCACCGGCGCGAGCCGGCGCTCGGCGGCCCGGCGCGGGCGGCCGGTCCCGTGGCCCCGCGTCCGTTCCGTACGGCGAGGTCGGCGGAGCCCGGGAACGCGGAAGCCCGCCGGCTCCCCCACCGGTAAGGGCGGGGAAGCGGCGGGCTGAACACCGCGTGGGTGGTACTGCGCCGAAGCTGAGATCAGCGGGCGTAGTACTCGACGACCAGCTGCTCGTCGCAGATGACCGGGATTTCCTTGCGGTTCGGGTCGCGGTCGAGGCGGAAGGCCAGGGCCTTCAGGTTGACCTGCAGGTAGCGCGGGGTCTCGCCGTCGGCGGCGAAGCCACCCTCACGGGCCATCTCGAACAGCGGCTTGGTGCGGCTGCGCTCGCGGACCATCACGACGTCGTCGGGACGGACGCGGAACGACGGCTTGTCGACCTTGCCACCGTTGACCTGGATGTGGCCGTGGACGACCATCTGGCGGGCCTGGTAGATGGTGCGGGCGATGCCCGAACGCAGGACCAGGGCGTCGAGGCGACGCTCGAGCTCGACGACCAGCGCCTCGCCCGTCTTGCCCTCGGCCTTCTTGGCACGGTCGTAGGCGCGCGCCATCTGGCGCTCGCTGATGTCGTACTGGGCGCGCAGACGCTGCTTCTCGAGCAGACGGACCTTGTAGTCCGAGTTCTGCTTGCGGCCACGGCCGTGCTCGCCCGGCGGGTAGGGGCGGGCCTCGAAGTACTTGACGGCCTTGGGGGTCAGCGCGATGCCGAGGGCACGCGACTTCTTGACCTTGGGACGGGACTGGTTCGGCATGAACCAACCTCTCTATCTGAACGAATACGGCTTCACCAGGGTTAGGGGAGGTCGCATCCGCAGCCCGGGAAACCCGTGCGGTCCGTACGGGACGGACCTGTCGGGCAGCCGCTCCCAGGTCTGGGCACATACGTGCAGCACGCGAACGACCCATCGCCGATCCCGGAAATCCGGGGGGTGATGGGTTGCCCGCGACACCTTCGAAGGTGCGCGACGCTCCTGGAAACCTGGCCCGGGGGCCGGGTCTCCCGCTGACTGTCCCGTTCTGGTGGTGCCGACCGGAGCCGGCCACGGGACGCAGCAATCCGGTCCAGTGTACCGGCTTTCCCGAGTGCTACTTCCCGTCGCCTCTCAGGCGCTCGCGGACCTTCTCCACCACGTCCGCGTAGCGCGCCTCCGCGCCGTAGCGCGTGGGCTCGTAGTAGCGGCGGCCGTGGATGGCGTCCGGAGCGTACTGCTGGGCCGCGATGCCGCCGGGGACGTCGTGCGGGTACACGTACCCCTGGGCGTGGCCGAGCTTGGCGGCGCCCTTGTAGTGGCCGTCGCGCAGATGGGGCGGGACGGAGCCCGCGAGGCCGTTCCGCACGTCGGCGAGGGCGGCGCCGATCGCGGTCGTCGCCGTGTTCGACTTCGGGGCCAGGGCGAGGGCGATCGTGGCGTGGCTCAGGGTGAGGGCCGCCTCGGGGAAGCCGATCATGGCGACGGCCTGGGCGGCGGCGACGGCGATCGGCAGCGCGTTCGGGTCGGCGAGGCCGATGTCCTCGCTGGCGGAGATCATCAGGCGGCGGGCGATGAACCGCGGGTCCTCCCCCGCCTCGATCATCCGCGCCAGGTAGTGGAGGGCCGCGTCGACGTCGGAGCCGCGGATCGACTTGATGAGGGCGCTGGCGACGTCGTAGTGCTGGTCGCCGTCCCGGTCGTACTTCACGGCGGCCCGGTCGACGGTCTCCTCGACCGTCTGGAGCGTGATCTCCTCCTCGCCCTTGGAGAGGGCGGCACCGGCGGCCGCCTCCAGGGCGGTGAGGGCGCGCCGGGCGTCGCCGCCGGCGACCCGGAGGAGATGGGCCTCGGCGTCCTCCGGCAGGGTCACGGCCCCGCGCAGCCCGCGCTCGTCGGTGAGCGCGCGGCCGAGGAGGCCGCGCAGGTCGTCGTCGGTGAGCGGCTCCAGGGTGAGCAGCAGCGAGCGGGAGAGGAGCGGGGAGATCACCGAGAAGTACGGGTTCTCCGTGGTGGCGGCGATGAGCGTCACCCAGCGGTTCTCCACGGCGGGCAGGAGGGAGTCCTGCTGGGCCTTGGAGAAGCGGTGGATCTCGTCGAGGAAGAGGACGGTCTCCTTGCCGTACCCCCCGACGGCGCGCCGGGCGCCGTCGATGACCGCCCGGACCTCCTTGACGCCCGCGGTGATCGCGGAGAGCTCCACGAACCGCTTGTCGGTCGCCTTGGAGACCACGTACGCGAGGGTGGTCTTCCCGATGCCCGGCGGGCCCCAGAGAATCACCGAGGAGGCGCCGGCCGGGCCGCTGTCGCCGTCCCCGACGAGTCGGCGCAGGGGTGAGCCGGGCCTGAGCAGGTGCTGCTGCCCCACCACCTCGTCGAGGGTGCGGGGGCGCATCCGGACGGCCAGCGGGCTGCTGGACGGGTCCTTCTCCTGGCGGTCTTCGGCGGCTGCGGTAAAGAGGTCGGGCTCCACGTCATGAAGCCTAAGTCAGGCCACTGACACTCCGGAGACGGTCCGCAGACACCGAGGAACGGTCAGCTGGTCCAGAAGTCCCACCAGCGCGTCAGGATCAGCATGCCGATGATCCCGATGTGCAGGACGGGCAGGACCCACGTGAACTCGGCGAAGAAGGTCCTGAGGGCGCGCGGGGCGGGAATGACGCCGTGCCGGACGTTGTGGGAGGTCACGTTCCAGAACATGACGATGGTGGCGACCCAGGCCAGGCAGCACCAGAGGCAGAGCGAGTTGATCTCGTACAGCGACTGCTGCATCAGCCAGGTGCAGAAGCCGACGCCGAAGAGGGTGCCCGCGTTGAGGCCGAGCCAGTACCAGCGGCGGTAGCGGGCGCCCGCGAGGAGGCCGACGCCGATCGCGACGACCATGCCGTACGTGACGAGGCCGAGCATCGGATTGGGGAAGCCGAAGACCGAGGCCTGCTCGCTCTTCATGATGTTGCCGCAGGAGACGATCGGGTTGAGGCTGCACCCGGGGACGAAGTTCGGGTCCTCCAGGAGCTTGATCTTGTCGATCGTGATGACCCAGGCGGCGAGCAGACCCGCCGCGCCGGTGATCACGAGCAGCCACGACAGGGCCCGGCTCGCACCGATCGTTCCGGCGGCGCCGGTCGTGCCGCCGTCCCGGCCGGACGCCGTCTCGTCCGCCGCTGCCTTCGCCATGTCGTTCATCCCTCGCTCGCGGGCCTTCTGGGCCTGGTCATTCTGCAACACGGACGGGACGTTCGGCCGTTAGCGGGACATAAGGAGAGGCCCGGACCGTGGTGCGGTCCGGGCCTCTCCTCAGGTGGTGGATCAGGCCAGCTTGGCCTTGACGGCCTCCAGGAGGCCCCCCGGGGTCACCGCCTGCTGCTCGCCGGACTCCATGTCCTTGAGCTGTACGACGCCCTCGGCGAGGTCGCGCTCGCCGGCGACAACGGTCAGGCGGGCGCCGGAGCGGTTGGCGTCCTTCATGGCGCCCTTGAGGCCCTTGCCGCCGTAACCGAAGTCCGCGGCGATCCCCGCCCGGCGCAGCTCGGTGACCTTGCCGAAGAGGAGGCGGCGCGCCTCCTCGCCGAGGGCCACGGCGAAGACGCTGGTGGCGGCGGGGATGTCGAGCGCGACGCCCTCCGCCTCCAGGGCGAGGACCGTGCGGTCGACACCGAGCGCCCAGCCCACCGACGGCAGCGCGGGGCCGCCGATCATCTCGGAGAGGCCGTCGTAGCGGCCGCCGCCGCCGACCGCCGACTGCGAGCCGAGGCCGTCGTGGACGAACTCGAAGGTGGTCCGGGTGTAGTAGTCGAGGCCGCGGACCAGCTTCGGGTCGTCCTCGAAGACGACGCCGGCCGCCGTGATCAGGGCGCGGACCTCCTCGTGGTACGCCGTGCAGGCGTCGCACAGGTAGTCGCGCAGGAGCGGCGCGCCGACCAGCTGCTTCTGCACGGCCTCGCGCTTGTCGTCGAGGACGCGCAGCGGGTTGATCTCGGCGCGGCGCAGGGTCTCCTCGTCGAGGTCGAGGCCGCGCAGGAAGGTCTGGAGGGCCTCCCGGTAGACGGGGCGGCACTCCTTGTCGCCGAGGGAGTTCAGCAGGATGCGGAAGTTCCGCAGGCCGAGCGAGCGGTAGGCCTCGTCGGCGAGGATGATCAGCTCGGCGTCGAGCGCCGGGTCCTCGGCACCGATCGCCTCGGCGCCGACCTGCGAGAAGTGGCGGTAGCGGCCCTTCTGCGGGCGCTCGTAGCGGTAGTACGAGCCGGAGTACCAGAGCTTGACCGGGAGGTTGCCCTGCTTGTGCAGGTTGGCCTCCAGGGCCGCGCGCAGGACGGAGGCGGTGCCCTCGGGGCGCAGGGCGAGCTTGTCGCCGCCCTTGGTCTCGAAGGCGTACATCTCCTTGGTCACGATGTCGGTGGACTCGCCGACGCCGCGGGCGAAGAGGTTCACGTCCTCGAAGCCGGGGGTCTCGACGTAGCCGTATCCGGCCTTCCGCAGCGGGGCGGAGATCGCGTCCCGGACCGCCAGGTAGGTGGCGGAGAAGGGCGGGATGAGGTCGTACGTGCCCTTGGGGGCCTTGAAGCTGCTCACGAAAGTCGTCACATTCCTCGTCGGGGAGCGTCCGTGCTCCCGAGACCGGAGGCCACCTGCCGCAGATAGGGGTTGGTGGCGCGCTCCTGGCCGATGGTCGTCTGGGGACCGTGCCCCGACAGCACCACGGTCGAGTTGTCGAGCGGCAGGCACACGCGGGCCAGCGATCCGAGCATCTCGTCCATGTCACCGCCGGGCAGGTCGGTGCGTCCGATGGAGCCGGCGAAGAGCAGGTCCCCCGAGAAGAACACGGAGGGGATCTCCGTGGTCTCGGGCATCCTGAAGGTCACCGACCCCTTGGTATGACCGGGCGCGTGGGCGACGGAGAACTCCATGCCGGCGAGGCTCAGCGCGGCGCCGTCGGTGAGTTCTCGCACGTCGTCGGGTTCCCCCACGGTCAGCTCGCCCATGAGGGGCATCCCGATGGAGCGGCCGAGGGCCTTCTCCGGGTCGCTCATCATGTAGCGGTCGGACGGGTGGATCCACGCGGGGACGTCATGGGCGCCGCACACCGGGACGACGGAGGCGACGTGGTCGATGTGTCCGTGGGTGAGGACGACGGCGACGGGCTTGAGCCGATGCTTCTTGAGCGTCTCCTCGACTCCCTGGGCGGCTTGGTGGCCCGGGTCGATGATGACGCACTCCTCGCCTGCGGCGGGGGCGACCAGGTAACAGTTGGTCCCCCAGGCCCCGGCGGGGAACCCGGCAATCAGCACGTTCGTCCTTAGGTTGTCGTCCGGCACGGGATGCGGAAGCCGTGGCAATCACGCGATTCGGCAGATCAGAGCCTACCGGCGGTGCCGCTTCCACAGCGAACCCATATACGGTACGGGCACATCCGGCCAGGACAGGAACAGACGAGCGACAGGAGCGGACCCGGTGGTCACCAGCGATCAGCGGCGGCGGCAGCTTGCCAGGGAGAAGTACGCGCGGCAGCAGCAGCGGCGTGAGGAAGCACGGCAGAGGGCGAAGCGCCGCAACACCGTCGTCGCGGCCGCTCTCGCGGTGGTCCTCGCCGCCGGCGGCGCCGTGTACGCGTCGGTGCAGCTGACGGACGACAAGAAGTCCTCGGACAGCGCGTCGGGCGACACGCCCACGACGGCCGCGCCCACGCCCACGCAGAGCGAGTCGGCGAGCCCCGAGCCGAAGATGGCGATCGACGCCAAGGGCACGTACGCCATGTCCCTCAAGACCAACGAGGGCGACATCACGATCACCATGGACGCGGCGAAGACCCCGCGCACGGTGAACTCCTTCCACAGCCTCGCCGCGAAGAAGTACTTCGACGGGACGAAGTGCCACCGCCTCACCACCCAGGGCATCTTCGTGCTCCAGTGCGGCGACCCGAAGGGCGACGGCACCGGCGGCCCGGGCTACACGATCCCGGACGAGAACCTGGACGCGCTCGGCAAGGCGGGCAAGGACGGCGCGGTGACGTACCCGGCGGGCACGGTCGCGATGGCCAACACCGGCCAGCCCGGCACCGGCGGCTCGCAGTTCTTCCTCGTCTACAAGGACACCAAGCTGCCTCCGTCGTACACGCCCTTCGGGAAGATCGACGCGGCCGGCCTGAAGGCCGTCGAGGCCGTGGCCAAGGAGGGTGTCGAGGGCGGCGCCACCGACGGTGCCCCGAAGAAGGCCGTCACCATCGAGAAGGCGACCGTCACCAAGAAGTGAGCCGGTGGTTCCGCACCCCAGCGCGACCGAGGCGCGACCGTTGAATTTCGGTCGCGCTGAGTGCGGACAGCCGGGCCGCCGTTCGCCTAGATTGGCGTTGTGCAGCGTGGGCCGTCGCCGGCCGCGCTGCGGATGGCGGGCGAGGCCCGCCGGGAAACTGTGGACGATGCCCGGGGGGTACGACCCCGCGACGGCATCATGGTGAGGAGGCGCTGTGAGCAGCGACCCGTGGGGCCGCGTCGACGAGACGGGCACCGTGTACGTGCGGACGGCCGAGGGCGAGAAGGTCGTCGGATCGTGGCAGGCCGGCACCCCTGAGGAGGCCCTGGCCTACTTCGAGCGCAAGTACGAGGGCTTGGTGGTCGAGATCGGCCTCCTCGAGAAGCGTGTGAGGACCACCGACCTCTCGTCGAAGGACGCCACCGCGGCCATCGAGCACATCCGCCAGCAGATCGACGAGCACCACGCCGTCGGTGACCTGGCCGCGCTCGGCGCCCGGCTGGACAAGCTCGTCGCGTCGGTGGACTCCCGCCGCGAGGAGCGCAAGGCCCAGAAGGCCAAGCAGACCGACGAGGCGCGGGTCGCCAAGGAGGCGCTGGTCACGGAGGCCGAGGAGCTGGCCCAGAGCGAGCAGTGGCGCTCCGCCGGCGAGCGGCTGCGCGCCCTGGTGGACACCTGGAAGGGTCTCCCCCGGCTCGACCGCAAGTCCGACGACGAGCTGTGGCACCGCTTCTCGCACGCCCGCTCGGCGTTCTCGAAGCGCCGCAAGGCCCACTTCGCCTCGCTGGACGCCCAGCGTGAGGACGCCCGCAAGGCCAAGGAGCGCCTGGTCGCCGAGGCGGAGTCGCTGTCGAACTCCACCGACTGGGGTGCGACCGCGGCCCGCTACCGCGAGCTGATGGCGGACTGGAAGGCGGCCGGCCGTGCGCAGCGCGAGCACGAGGACGACCTGTGGAACCGCTTCCGCGGCGCCCAGGACGTGTTCTTCGCGGCGCGCGGCGAGGTCTTCGCCGAGCGGGACGCGGAGCAGACCGAGAACCTCAAGCTGAAGGAGGAGCTCGCCACCGAGGCCGAGAAGCTGGTGCCGGTGACGGACCTGAAGGCGGCGCGCGCGGCCTTCCGTTCCCTCAACGAGCGCTGGGAGGCCGTCGGCCACGTGCCGCGTGACGCCCGCCCGAAGGTCGAGGGCCGGATGCACACGGTGGAGCGGGCGATCCAGGAGGCCGAGGAGGCCGAGTGGCGCCGGACGAACCCGGAGGCGCGCGCGCGTGCCGCGGGTCTGACCGGTCAGCTCCAGGACGCCGTCGAGAAGCTGCGCAAGCAGATCGACGCCGCCCGTGCCGCGGGCAACGACGCCAAGGCCGACAAGCTCGCCCGCGAGCTGGAGGGCCGTCAGGCCCTGCTCGACCAGGCGCTGAAGGGCCTGGAGGAGTTCGGCGGCTGATGCCCTGAACCCGCTTGTACGAGGAAGGCCCCCGGCTCCGTGCCGGGGGCCTTCCTCGTGGTCGTCCTCAGGGCCTGCGCGCCGAGGTCACGCGGTAGACGTCGTACACGCCCTCCACGCCCCGCACGGCCTTCAGGACGTGGCCCAGGTGCTTGGGGTCGCCCATCTCGAAGGTGAAGCGGGAGGTGGCCACCCGGTCGCGGGAGGTCTGGACGGCCGCCGACAGGATGTTGACGTGCTGGTCGGAGAGGACCCGTGTGACGTCCGAGAGCAGCCGGGACCGGTCGAGCGCCTCGACCTGGATGGCGACCAGGAAGACGGAGGACTGGGTGGGGGCCCACTCGACCTCCAGAATCCGCTCCGGCTCGCGGGACAGCGAGTCCACGTTGACGCAGTCGCTGCGGTGAACCGATACGCCACTGCCTCGGGTGACGAAGCCGATGATCGGGTCGCCGGGCACGGGCGTGCAGCAGCGGGCCAGCTTCACCCAGACGTCGTCGACGCCCTTGACGACGACACCGGGGTCGGCGCTGGACCGGCGCTTGGAGCGGCCGCGCGTCGGCGGGGCCACCTCCTCGATGTCCTCGGTGGCGGCCTCCTCGCCGCCGAGCGCCTGGACGAGCTTCTGCACGATGGACTGGGCCGTGACATGGCCCTCGCCGATCGCCGCGTACAGCGAGGAGATGTCGGTGTACCGCATCTCGTGCGCGAGGGTGACGAGCGAGTCGCCGGTCAGGATGCGCTGGATCGGCAGGTTCTGCTTGCGCATGGCCCGGGCGATGGCGTCCTTGCCCTGCTCGATCGCCTCGTCGCGGCGCTCCTTGGAGAACCAGCCGCGGATCTTGTTGCGGGCGCGCGGGGACTTGACGAATCCGAGCCAGTCGCGGGAGGGGCCGGCACCGGCGGCCTTGGAGGTGAAGACCTCGACCAGGTCACCGTTGTCCAGGGTCGATTCGAGCGGCACGAGCCGCCCGTTGACCCGCGCTCCTATGGTGCGGTGGCCGACCTCGGTGTGGACCGCGTACGAGAAGTCGACGGGGGTCGCGCCGGCGGGCAGCGCGATGACGTCGCCCTTGGGCGTGAAGACGAAGACCTCGTTGCGCGAGAGGTCGAAGCGCAGGGACTCCAGGAACTCGCTGGGGTCCTCGGTCTCCTTCTGCCAGTCGAGGAGCTGGCGGAGCCACGCCATGTCGTTGAGGTGGTCGTCCTTGCCGGCCTTCTTGGGCACGTCGGCGCGGACCTTGGAGGCACCGGCGACGGCCTCCTGCTTGTACTTCCAGTGCGCCGCGATGCCGTACTCGGCGCGGCGGTGCATGTCGAAGGTGCGGATCTGGAGCTCGACGGGCTTGCCGTTGGGTCCGATGACCGTCGTGTGCAGCGACTGGTACATGTTGAACTTCGGCATCGCGATGTAGTCCTTGAACCGGCCGGGGACCGGGTTCCATCGCGCGTGGACGGTGCCGAGGGCCGCGTAGCAGTCGCGGACGGTGTCCACGAGGACGCGGATGCCGACCAGGTCGTAGATCTCCGCGAAGTCACGGCCGCGGACGATCATCTTCTGGTAGACGCTGTAGTAGTGCTTCGGGCGGCCGGTGACGGTGGCCTTGATGCGGGCGGCGCGCAGGTCGGCCTGGACCTCGTCGGTCACTATGGCGAGGTACTCGTCCCGCTTGGGCGCGCGCTCGGCGACGAGGCGGACGATCTCGTCGTACATCTTGGGGTAGAGGATCGCGAAGGCGAGGTCCTCCAGCTCCCACTTGATGGTGTTCATGCCCAGGCGGTGGGCCAGGGGCGCGTAGATCTCGAGGGTCTCGCGGGCCTTCTTCTCCTGCTTCTCCCGCTTGAGGTAGCGCATGGTGCGCATGTTGTGCAGGCGGTCGGCGAGCTTGATGACCAGGACGCGCGGGTCCTTGGCCATGGCGACGACCATCTTGCGGACGGTCTCGGCCTGGGCGGCCTCGCCGAACTTGACCTTGTCGAGCTTGGTGACGCCGTCGACCAGCAGGGCGACCTGGTCGCCGAAGTCGCGGCGGAGGGTCTCCAGGCCGTACTCGGTGTCCTCGACGGTGTCGTGCAGCAGGCCGGCCATCAGGGTCGCCGGGTCCATGCCGAGCTCGGCGAGGATGGTGGTGACGGCGAGCGGGTGCGTGATGTACGGGTCGCCGCTCTTGCGCTTCTGTCCGCGGTGCCACCGCTCGGCGACCTGGTACGCGGTCTCGATCTGGCGGAGGGTGGCCGTCTCGATCTTGGGATCGTTGGAGCGGACGATCCGCAGCAGCGGTTCGAGGACCGGGTTGTACGGGGACGAGCGCTGGACGCCGAGACGGGCGAGGCGGGCCCGGACACGGTTGGACGAGCCGCCGGAACGCGCGGGCGCGGGGCGCTCGGGGGTGGCGGGCGTCGGGGCGGGCGCAGCAGGCGTGGGCCTGGTCTCCGCTGGCTTGTTCTGGGGCGTGCCGGTCCCCGGCGCGGCCTTGTCGGCCTTCGGGTCGGGCTGCGCGGCGGAGAGTGACTGGGCCTCGTCTGGCAAGAGCGCTCCTCGTGCGGTTCCGGGTCCCCCGGTCAGGCCCGGAAAGGCCATGGTATCGAGCCATGACCGTCGGTGCTCACGGGCCCGGGTCCCGGGCCTCCGCCGCGGGGGCGACGCGGGGCACCTGCGGACTTCCGGGGAACGCCGAGGGGCGCTCCGGGGATTCCCCGGAGCGCCCCTCAGGGGGTGAACCCCCGTGTCAGACCGTGATCAGCGCTGTGAGCGGAGCGCCGTCAAGGGCCGGTTCCAGCCGGGCGCGGCCCGGGAGGAAGCTCAGCTCCATGAGGACCGCGACACCCGCGACCTCGGCGCCGGCGCGGCGGATGAGCTCGATCGAGGCCTCGGCCGTCCCGCCGGTGGCGAGGACGTCGTCGATGACCATGACGCGGTCGCCCGCGGCCAGGTCCTCGGCGTGCACCTCGATCTCGGCGGTGCCGTACTCCAGCTCGTACGCCTGGCGGAGCGTGGCCCCGGGGAGCTTGCCGGCCTTGCGGACCGGGATGAAGCCCAGGCCCGCGCGGACGGCCACCGGGGCGGCCAGGATGAAGCCGCGGGCCTCCAGGCCGACGATCTTCGTCGCGCCGTGCTGGGAGCACAGCCCGGCGAGCTCGTCGGTGAGGGCCGTGAACGCCTCGGGGTCCGCGAGCAGCGGCGTGATGTCCTTGAACAGCACGCCCTGCTTCGGGTAGTCGGGGACGTCACGGATGCGGCTGAGCAGGAGCTCGGTGACGTCCTGGGCCTCGGCGGTCACGCGAGGTGCTCCGGGGTGCCCCGGTGGCTCGCGCGCTGGCCCACGACGGCGGCCTCGGCGTCCGAGGCGAAGTCGTCGAGGGACTCGCCCTTGGCGGCGGCGGAGGCCCGCTTGGCCAGGACGCGCTTCTTGAGGGCCTTGATCGCCGGCTCGCGCTCCTTGAGGTCGGCGACGAGCGGGGTGGCGATGAAGATCGAGGAGTACGCGCCGGCGGCGAGACCCACGAACAGCGACAGCGAGATGTCGTTGAGCATGCCGGCGCCGAGGACGCCGCCACCGATGAAGAGCAGGCCGGCGACCGGCAGCAGCGCGACGACGGTGGTGTTGATCGAACGGACCAGGGTGCCGTTGATCGAGCGGTTGGCCAGCTCGCTGTAGGTGAAGCGGGTCTGCTTCGTGATGTCCTTCGTCTGCTCCTTGAGGGAGTCGAAGACGACGACGGTGTCGTACAGCGAGTAGCCGAGGATCGTCAGCAGGCCGATGACCGTACCGACCGTGACCTCGAAGCCGACCAGTGAGTAGATGCCCACCGTGATCGTGAGGTCGTGGATGAGCGCGATCAGTGCCGCGACCGCCATGCGCCACTCGAAGGCGATGGCGAGGTAGATCACCACGAGGATCATGAAGACGCCGAGGCCGGTCCAGGCCTTGTTGGCGATCTGCTCACCCCAGCTGGGGCCGACGAGCTCGGCCGCGATCTTGTCCTCGGGAACGTTCAGGTCCTCGGCGAGCTCCGAGCGGACCTGGTCGGACTGGGCCGTGTCGAGGCCGCCGACCTGGATGCGCAGGGAGCCGTTGCCGAGCTGCTGGACGATCGCGTCGTGGCCGGAGGCCTCTTCCGCGTACTCCTGCGCCTGGCTGACGGACACGTCCGTCTTGGGGGTGGTGAAGACCGCGCCGCCCTGGAACTCGATGCCCATGTTGAGGCCGCGGACGGCCAGGGCCACGATGGCGGTGATCGTGATCAGGATGGAGATGCTGTACCAGATCTTGCGGTTGCCGATGAAGTCGTAACCGACCTCACCGCGGTGCAGCCGGGCGCCGAGATCGCCGAGCTTCGACATCTCACGCCTCCTTCGGGTCGACGGTGGCGGAGGAGACACGGCGCGAGCGGCGCAGCGGCGGCTTGGCACCGAGGCGCTTCGGGTCCAGGCCGGACCACGGGTGACCGTTGCCGAAGAACTTCGTACGGGCGAGCAGCGTCATGAGCGGCTTCGTGAAGAGGAAGACCACGACGATGTCGAGCAGGGTGGTCAGGCCGAGCGTGAACGCGAAGCCCTGGACCTTGCCGACGGTGACGATGAAGAGCACGGCCGCGGCCAGGAACGACACGAAGTCGGAGACCAGGATGGTGCGGCGGGCGCGCGGCCAGGCGCGCTCGACGGCCGGGCGGAGCGTACGGCCCTCGCGGAGCTCGTCACGGATGCGTTCGAAGTACACGATGAACGAGTCCGCGGTGATGCCGATGGCGACGATGGCACCGCAGACGGCCGGCAGGTTCAGCGCGAAGCCGATGGCCGGGCCGAGCAGGGCCATGAGCACGTAGGTCAGCAGCGCGGAGACGCCGAGGCTGGCGATCGCGATGAGCGACAGGCCGCGGTAGTAGACGACCAGGTAGAGGATGACCAGGCCGAGGCCGATGGCGCCGGCGATGAGGCCGGCCTCCAGCTGGTCGCCGCCGAGGGCGGCGGTGACGGTGTCGACGCTCTGGGTCTCGAAGGCGAGCGGCAGGGCGCCGTACGACAGGATGTTGCCGAGGTCCTGGGCCGACTGCTGGTTGAAGCTGCCGGAGATCTGGGCGTTGGTGGTCAGCGTCGTGCGGACCGACGGCGCCGAGGCGACCTCGCCGTCCAGGACGATCGCGAAGCGGTTCTGCGGTTCGGCCTGCTGCGACAGCTTGCTGGTGATCGCCTGGAACTTCTTGGAGCCGGCGTCGGTGAACTGCATGTCGACGATCCACTGGCCGGACTGCGGGTCGATGCCGGCCGAGGCCTTGTCGACGTCCTTGCCGTCCACCTCGGCCGGGCCGAGGAGGTACTTGGCCCACTGGCCCGGGCCCTCTTCGCCGCAGGCCACGGTGGGCTCGGACGGCTTGACGCCCTCACCGGCGGCGGAGCGCTGCTTCGGGTCCAGGCAGTTCAGCTTGCTGAACTTCTCCTGGAGGGCGAGGGTGGAGGCATCGGCGGACGGAGTCGCCGTGGGGGTGCCGGTCGCCTTGGGCGTGGCGGAGGCCTTCGGGGTCGCGGAGGAGCTCGCGGTGGGCGTGGGGCTCGGGGCCTTGAGGGCCTCGCTGACCGCGCGGCCCTGCGAGGTGGCCGTGGCCGTCGGCGTGGCCGACTTCGTCCCCGCGGAGGCGGAGGAGGACGGCTTGGCGGAGGGAGTGCCGGAGGGCTTGGCGGCGGGCGCCTGGGGCGCGCCGTCCGCGACGGTGAGAACGGGGCGGAAGTAGAGCTGGGCGGTGGTGCCGACCTGCTCGCGCGCCTGCTTCTCGTTCGTCCCGCGAGGGATGTTGACGATGATGTTCTCGCGGCCCTGGGTCTGGACCTCGGCCTCGGAGACACCCAGACCGTTGACACGGCGCTCGATGATGCCGACCGCGGTGTTCATGTTGGTCTCGTTGACCGCGGCTTCCTGGCCGGGGTCGGCCTTCGCCTTGAGCGTGATCGACGTACCGCCGGCGAGGTCGATGCCGAGGCGCGGGGTGGTGTGCCCCGACGCGAACATCCCGCCGGTGAGCGCGACCATGGCGATCAGGATGAGTGCCAGGGCGCGGCCGGGACGGCTCTGTCCCCCGGCCGGCCTTCGGCCCTTCTTCGGTGCTGCCACCTGTCGTATCTCCCTGTCCAACCGTCCCGCGCCGGGTATGCGCGGGAC
Organism: Streptomyces sp. NPDC056144; assembly: GCF_042264145.1. NCBI lineage: Bacteria > Bacillati > Actinomycetota > Actinomycetes > Kitasatosporales > Streptomycetaceae > Streptomyces > Streptomyces sp. NPDC056144. Next base: position 155,395 of record NZ_JBHJVF010000009.1, read on the forward strand.
GGCCACGAAGTGTGTGTGGGGACCATCCCCCGCAGACGTGGAACCGTTCCGGGGCCGCGCACGCCGTGGGCGTGCGCGGAATCCCGGCCGCGACTACTTCGCGTCGGTCTCGCCGTCGGCCTTGCCGTCCTTCTGAACCTCGGCGTCGGCCTCGGCCGCGTCCGACTTCTTCGTCAGGTCGGCCTTCGGCGCGTCCGTCTCCGTGGCCTCGGTGAGCGAGGAGGCGTCGTCGGGGACGACGGTCTCGGTCTCCGCCTCCGGCTCGTCGCCGTGAACGATGCGGTTGTACTCCGCGTCGTCGAGGACCGCGCCGATCGAGTTCTTCGCGTAGACCGCGTGGACGCCGGGGGCGACCTCGAGGAGGACGGTCTCGTCGCCGATCTCCTTGACGGTCGCGTACATCCCCCCGATCGTGCGCACGCCGGTGCCGGGCTGCATCTCGTCACGCATCTGCGCAGCCGCCTGCTGCTTCTTCTTCGCGGAGCGGGTCATCAGGAACATGGCCCCGATGAGGACGATGAAGGGGAGGAGGGTCACGATGTTCACGGGACGGGATTCCTTCGCATGGTCGCGGAGAACCCGCGGCCTGATCTTCGGGGGTGGGCGCGCCGACCGGAAAGGGCGGCATCGGCGGAGTCTAGGCGAGTCCGCATCGACTGAACAACGTCCAGCATCGCACCCCGGTTCCGGTCCGGGCGAGTGTCGGCACCGTCACGCCCCGAAGAGCCCCTGTTGTCCCGATCCCGGTGTGGTACCCGCGCCGGCCGGGCCCGCCACCTGCGGCGGAACGAGTCCGAGATGGGCCCATGCCGCCGGAGTGGCGACGCGGCCACGGGGCGTGCGCGCCAGCAGTCCTTCCCGTACGAGGAAGGGCTCGGCGACCTCCTCGACGGTCTCGCGCTCCTCCCCCACCGCCACCGCGAGCGTGGACAGGCCGACCGGTCCGCCGCCGAAGAGCTTGAGGAGGGCTTCGAGGACGGCGCGGTCGAGGCGGTCGAGGCCGCGGCTGTCGACCTCGTACACCTGGAGGGCGGCCTCGGAGACCTCGCGGGTGATCACTCCGTCCGCTCTGACCTGCGCGTAGTCCCGGACGCGGCGGAGCAGGCGGTTGGCGATGCGGGGGGTGCCGCGGGAGCGTCCGGCGATCTCGGCGGCGCCCGCGGGGTCGATCTCGACGTCGAGGAGGCCGGCCGAGCGATGAATCACACGCTGGAGCTCGCCCGCGTCGTAGAACTCCATGTGCGCGGTGAAGCCGAAGCGGTCGCGGAGCGGGGGCGGCAGGAGTCCGGCGCGGGTGGTGGCGCCGACCAGGGTGAAGGGCGGGAGCTCCAGGGGGATGGCGGTGGCGCCGGGGCCCTTGCCGACGATGACGTCGACACGGAAGTCCTCCATCGCCATGTAGAGCATCTCCTCGGCGGGCCGGGACATGCGGTGGATCTCGTCGAGGAAGAGGATCTCCCCCTCCTGGAGGGAGGAGAGGATCGCGGCGAGGTCGCCGGCGTGCTGGATGGCGGGGCCCGAGGTGATGCGGATCGGCGCGCCCATCTCCGCCGCGATGATCATCGACAGGGTGGTCTTGCCGAGGCCGGGGGCGCCGGAGAGCAGGACGTGGTCGGCGGTGGCGCCGCGCTGGCGGGCGGCCTTGAGGACGAGGTCGAGCTGCTGGCGGACCTTCTCCTGGCCGACGAACTCGCTGAGGTCCTTGGGGCGCAGGGCGGCTTCGACGGCCTGGTCGTCCCCCTCGGCGGCGGCGCCGACGATGCGCTCGTCGGGGACCGGTGGCGTCTCGTCGTCCCAGTTCACGGTGGTTGCCTTTTCGTTCGTACGGGCCTGGCGGCGGATGCTTCGGGTCAGCGGGCCCGGTTGAGGGTCTGGAGGGCGGCGCGCAGCAGCTGCGGCACGGGCGCCGAGCCGGTCTCGGCGAGGGCGGCCTCGGCCTGCGGGGTGACGGCGCTGACGGCTTCCTCGGCCTCGCGGCTCGCGTAGCCCAGCCCGATGAGGGCGGCGGAGAGCTGCTCGGTCCAGGGGGCGGGTCCCGAGGCGGCGGCGCGCTGGGCGCCGACCATTCCGCTGCTGCCGAGGGGCGCGCCGAGCTTGTCCTTCAATTCGAGGAGGAGCTTCTGCGCGCCCTTCTTGCCGATGCCGGGGACGGCGGTGAGGGCCTTCTCGTCCCCGGTGGAGACGGCGACGCGGAGCGCGTCGGGGCTGTGGACACCGAGCATGGCCTGCGCGAGGCGGGGGCCGACGCCGCTGGCGGTCTGGAGGAGCTCGAAGACCTGCCGCTCGTCGTCGTCGGCGAAGCCGTACAGCGTGAGGGAGTCCTCGCGGACGACCAGGGAGGTCGCGAGGCGGGCCTCCTCGCCGATCCGCAGGCCGGAGAGGGTGTTCGGCGTGCACTGGAGGGCCATGCCGACGCCGCCGACCTCGATCACGGCGGTGGAGGGGGCGAGGGCGGCGACCGGGCCGCTGACGAAGGCGATCATCGGGTTCGGCCTTTCAGGGCGCTGGTCGGGGTCGTGGCGGTGGCCGCGTGCCGGGCGGCCGCCTGCTGGAGTCGGTTCTGCGCGGCCACGGCCTGCTGGAGACGGTTCTGGGCGGGGGCCCGCCAGATGTGGCAGATGGCGAGCGCGAGGGCGTCGGCGGCGTCGGCCGGTTTGGGCGGCGCGGAGAGCCGCAGGAGCCGGGTCACCATGGCGCCGACCTGGGCCTTGTCCGCCCGGCCGCTGCCGGTGACGGCGGCCTTGACCTCGCTGGGGGTGTGCAGGGCGACCGGGATGCCGCGGCGGGACGCGCACAGCATGGCGACCGCGCTGGCCTGGGCCGTACCCATGACCGTCCGTACGTTGTGCTGGCTGAACACGCGCTCCACGGCGACCAGTTCGGGCGAGAAGCGGTCGAGCCACTCCTCTATGCCGCGCTCGATGCCGACCAGGCGCACACCGATGTCCGCGTCGGCGGCGGTCCTGACGACGCCCACGCCGAGCATGGTCAGCGGCCGGCCCGCGACGCCCTCGACGACGCCGACGCCGCACCGGGTCAGTCCGGGGTCCACCCCGAGAACGCGCACTGTGCCCCTCCCTGGACCGCTTTCGCTCACCTGTTTGTGCAGGCTATCGGCTGCCACTGACAACGCAGCGGGGCGCCCGGGGGGGGTTGCGGGCGGCCGCGCGGCGGCCCGCGGGGGGACGGGGGCGCACCAACCGCACGGCCCCGGGCGGGGCGCGGAGGTGGGCGCCGGGCGGGGGC
>NZ_JBHJVF010000009.1:158650-254359 GCF_042264145.1 Streptomyces sp. NPDC056144
GGGGGCACCCCCTTCCCCCCGCCGGGGCCCCCGGCCGGCCCCGTTTGGCCTAGGGTGTGGGGGGGCGGGCGCGGGCCCCCCCCCCCCCCCCCGGGGCGGGGGGGGGGGGGGCCCCCGGCCCCCCGCTGCGGAACGGCCGTGATCAGGCGTCGACCTTCGCCATGACCTCGTCGCTGACGTCGAAGTTGGCGAAGACGTTCTGCACGTCGTCGCTGTCCTCCAGCGCGTCGATCAGCTTGAACATCTTGCGCGCGCCCTCTTCGTCGAGCTCGACCTGCATGGTCGGGACGAAGCTGGACTCGGCCGAGTCGTAGTCGATGCCGGCGCCCTGGATGGCGGTACGGACCGCGACCAGGTCGGTGGCCTCGCTGATGATCTCGAAGGACTCGCCGAGGTCGTTGACCTCCTCGGCACCGGCGTCGAGGACGATCTCCAGGACGTCGTCCTCGGACAGCTCGCCCTTGGGGATCACGACGACGCCCTTGCGGTTGAACAGGTACGAGACCGAGCCCGGGTCGGCCATGGAGCCGCCGTTGCGGGTCATGGCCACGCGCACGTCGGAGGCGGCGCGGTTGCGGTTGTCGGTGAGGCACTCGATGAGCACCGCGACACCGTTCGGGCCGTAGCCCTCGTACATGATCGTGTCGTAGTCGGCGCCGCCGGCCTCGAGACCCGCACCGCGCTTGAGCGCGGAGTCGATGTTCTTGTTCGGGACCGACTGCTTCTTCGCCTTCTGGACGGCGTCGAACAGCGTCGGGTTGCCCTCCAGGTCGGCACCGCCCGTACGGGCCGCGACCTCGATGTTCTTGATCAGCTTCGCGAAGAGCTTGCCGCGCTTGGCGTCGATCACGGCCTTCTTGTGCTTCGTCGTAGCCCATTTAGAGTGGCCGGACATCTGCCTGTCTCCTTCGCGTAACCCATTACTGAACGAACCCGAGAGATCCTACCGGGATCGAGTCACCGCGCCGCGCGCACCATGTCGACGAACAGGGCGTGAATGCGGTGATCACCCGTGAGCTCGGGGTGGAACGAGGTCGCCAGGGCGTTGCCCTGACGTACGGCGACGATGTGGCCGCCGTGCTCGGCGAGCACCTCGACCTCGGCGCCGACGGACTCGACCCACGGGGCACGGATGAAGATGCCCTCGACGGGACCGTCCTCGATGCCCTTGACCGAGACACCGGCCTCGAACGACTCGTTCTGCCGCCCGAAGGCGTTGCGGCGGACGATCATGTCGATGCCGCCGAAGGTCTCCTGGCCCGAGCGCGGGTCGAGGATCTTGTCGGCGAGCATGATCATGCCGGCGCAGGTGCCGTAGACCGGCATCCCCGCGGCGATCCGCTCGCGCAGCGGCTCCGTGACACCGAAGAGCGCGGACAGCTTGGAGATGGTGGTGGACTCACCACCGGGGAGGACCAGGCCGTCGACCTCGGCGAGCTCCTCGGGGCGCCGGACCGGCCTGGCCACGGCGTCAGCCGAGGCCAGGGCGATCAGGTGCTCCCGTACGTCGCCCTGGAGCGCCAGGACACCGATGACGGGGGTGCTCATGGGTGCTTACCAGCCCCGGTTCGCGTAGCGCTCGGACTCGGGAAGGGTGTCGCAGTTGATGCCGACCATGGCCTCGCCCAGGTTGCGGGAGGCGTCCGCGATGACCTTCGGGTCGTCGTAGAAGGTGGTGGCCTTCACGATGGCGGCGGCGCGCTTGGCCGGGTCGCCCGACTTGAAGATGCCGGAGCCGACGAAGACGCCCTCGGCGCCGAGCTGGCGCATGAGCGCGGCGTCGGCCGGGGTGGCGACGCCACCGGCGGAGAACAGCACGACCGGGAGCTTGCCGAGCTCGGCGACCTCCTTGACGAGCTCGTACGGGGCGCGCAGCTCCTTGGCGGCGGCGAAGAGCTCGTTGTTGTCGAAGCCGCGCAGCTTGGCGATCTCGTTCTTGATCTGGCGCAGGTGGCGGACGGCCTCGACGACGTTGCCGGTGCCGGCCTCGCCCTTGGAGCGGATCATGGCCGCGCCCTCGGCGATGCGGCGGAGGGCCTCGCCCAGGTTGGTGGCGCCACAGACGAAGGGGGTCGTGAAGGCCCACTTGTCGGAGTGGTTGACCTCGTCGGCCGGGGTCAGGACCTCGGACTCGTCGATGTAGTCGACACCGAGGGACTGCAGGACCTGCGCCTCGACGAAGTGGCCGATGCGGGACTTGGCCATCACCGGGATGGAGACCGCGCCGATGATCTCCTCGATCATGTTCGGGTCGGACATGCGGGCCACGCCGCCGTCCTTGCGGATGTCCGCGGGGACCCGCTCCAGGGCCATGACGGCCACGGCGCCGGCGTCCTCGGCGATCTTCGCCTGCTCGGCGTTGACCACGTCCATGATCACGCCGCCCTTGAGCTGCTCGGCCATGCCGCGCTTGACGCGCGCGGTGCCGGTCTCGGGGGACTGGAAGGTGGTGGAAGGCGTGGTGGACACGGATACCTCACTCGTGACAACAGGGGTTGACGACAAGAAGAGGAAACAGGCCACCTGAGCCGCACATCAAGGGCCAATGTGGACCCGGTGGATCGTTTTCGCTGGTTAGGGGGGTCAGACAGGGCGATCCGCAAGGGCCACCGGCGGCTCGTCGTCCATTTCGAAGGCCAGCGGGAAGGGGGCGTGGCCGGCCAGCCGGAACCAGCGGACCTTGCGGTGGCGGCGCAGGGCGCGGGCGGCGCGTACGGCGTCGTTGTGGAATCGGCGGGCCATCGGCACCCGGCGCACGGCCTGGGCGAGCTCCCCCGCGGTCTCCTCGCCGCCCGGCGCCTCCCGTACGACCTCCACCTGCTCCGGCTCGCCGAAGACCGCCCGCAGCGCCTGGCTGAGCTCGCTCTCGGCGACCTCCCGCTGGTCCTCCTCCGCCTGCCGTGCCGCGTGCGCGGCCTCGTACAGCACGATCGAGGCGGCCGGGTCGAGCACCCCGGAGGTGGCCAGCTCCTGCGCGACCGAGGCCCGGCGCAGCAGCTGCGCGTCGAGCGCGGCACGGGCGGCGTCGATGCGCGTGTGCAGCCGGTCGAGCCGCCCGGCGGTCCAGCTGAGATAGACGCCGATGAGAATCAGCCCGACAACGGTCCAGATCAGGGTTTCGGTCACGGGCGCACAGGCTACCGGGGCGGCGGCAGCACACCTTCCCAAAGGTCGTGGTCATGGGCGAACAGGACACGGGCCGGGCGCCCGTCGGCGAGCTCGGCGAGACGGTCGAGCCAGGGGCGGTACGGCGTGCCGAACTCGGCCGCGACGTCGTACGCCTGGCCCGCCAGGACCGTCACACGGTCGCCCTCGTCGAGGAGCAGCGACTGATGGCCCTCGGTGTGCCCCGGAGTCGGGACGACGAGGACGCCCGGAGCGACCTCGTGCTCCCCGTCGAGCTCCTCGTACCGGACGCCGGGCAGGAGCGAGTCGATCGTGTACCCGCCGGCACGGGCGGTGGCGAGCTCGACGCGCTGGACGAGGACGGGCGTGTCGGGGAAGCGCTGGTTGCCGCCGATGTGGTCGAAGTGGAGGTGGCAGTTGACGACGAGGTCGACGTCGTCCGACCCGACGGGCAGCGGACGGCGGACCGGGCGGTAGTGGGCATCGGTTTCCGGGGAGCCGACGCCCATGCCGGTGTCGAAGAGGATCCGGACCTCGGGGTGGCGCACGAGATAGGCGAAAGCAGGCTCCACGCGCGCGTGCGGCCCGCCCCACTCGGTCGCGGGACGGGTGAGGTGACCGAGGTCGAGCCGGGTGACGGACAGCATGCCGTCACCCTGCCCCCTTCCTGGCCGGCCAACCCCGGGGTCGGCCGGCGGCCCTACAGGCCCAAGCGGGCCCTGAGGCCCACGCGTTCGTCGGTGTCGACCGCCGCCGCGCCGTCCGTCACCGTTTCGTAGACGGCGAGGATGTCCGCCCCGACCGTCGACCAGTCGAAGCGGCGGACGTGGGCCGAGCCGCGTTCGCTCAGTGCCGTGCGGCGCTTCTCGTCGCCGAGGAGCCGGATCGCCGCGTCCGCGAGCGCGTCCGCGTCCTCGTTGGCGAAGAGTTCGCCCGCCGCCCCCTGGTCGAGGACCTGCGCGAACGCGTCGAGGTCGGCGGCGAGCACCGGCGCGCCCGCCGACAGCGCCTCGACGAGGATGATGCCGAAGCTCTCGCCGCCGGTGTTCGGCGCCACGTACACGTCGACGCTGCGCAGCAGCCGCGCCTTGTCCTCGTCGCTGACCATGCCGAGGAATTCGACGCGGGAGCGCATCTCCGGCGGCAGGGTGGCCACCGCCTCCTCCTCGTCCCCGCGCCCGGCGACGAGAAGCCGCGTCCCCGGCCGCTCGGTGAGGATGCGGGGCAGCGCCTTCATGAGGACCGGCAGGCCCTTGCGCGGCTCGTCGATGCGCCCGATGAAGCCGAGCGTCTCGCCCTGCCACTCCGCCTTCGGCTCGGCGCGGGCGAAGAAGTCCACGTCGACGCCGTTGGGGATGACGACCGCGTCGCCTCCGAGGTGCTCGACGAGCGTGCGGCGCGCGTACTCGCTGACCGCGATCCGGGCGCTGATCTTCTCCAGGGCCGGCTGGAGGATCGGGTACGCGGCGATCATGGCGCGCGACCGCGGGTTGGAGGTGTGGAAGGTGGCCACGATCGGCCCCTGCGCCGCCCAGCAGGTCAGCAGCCCGAGCGACGGAGAGGTCGGCTCGTGGATGTGGACGACGTCGAAGGTGCCGTCGTGCAGCCAGCGCCGTACGCGCGCGGCGGACAGGAAGCCGAAGCTGAGCCGGGCCACCGAGCCGTTGTACGAGACGGGCACCGCCCGGCCCGCCGAGACGACGTACGGCGGGAGCGGCGTGTCGTCGTCGGCGGGCGCGAGGACGGAGACCTCGTGCCCGAGCCGGATGAGGTGCTCGGCGAGGTCCCTGATGTGGAACTGGACGCCGCCCGGCACGTCCCAGGAGTACGGGCAGACGATCCCGATCTTCACGTGCTCGGCCCCTCCCGCTCCTCCAGGTCCGCGAGCCACAGTCGTTGCAGCATGTGCCAGTCCTCCGGGTGGTCGGCGATTCCGCCGGCGAAGGCGTCGGCGAGGGCCTGCGTCATCAGAGACGTCTTCTCGGCCCGCGTACCTGACTCGGGTACGTCGACGGGCGGGTGGATCCGCCCGTGCATGGTCGACCCGTCCTCGTACCAGAGGGTCACCGGGAGCAGCAGCGCGCCCGTCTGCTGCGCCAGGATCGCGGGACCGGCCGGCATCCGCGCGGTGTCCCCGAAGAACGAGACCTCGACCCCGGAGGCGGACAGGTCGCGGTCGGCGACCAGGCAGACCAGGCCACCGGACCGGAGCCGCCGCGCGAGCGTCCCGAAGGCGGACCCTCCGGTGTGCGGCAGGACCTCCATGCCGAGCGACTCGCGGTAGGCGACGAAGCGGTCGTACAGCGACTCCGGCTTGAGCCGCTCCGCGACGGTCGTGAACGGCACGCCCTGCGCGCGGGTCACCCAGACGCCCGCCAGGTCCCAGTTGGCCAGGTGCGGCAGCGCCAGGACGACGCCCCGCCCGGCGGCGAGCCCCTCGTGCAGGTAGTGGGCGCCCTTGATGTCGACGTCGGCGGCGACCCGCTCCTTGCTCCAGGTCGGCAGCCGGAAGGACTCCATCCAGTACCGCATGTACGAGCGCATGCCGGCCTTCGACAGCTCGGCGAGCCGCTCGGGCGTGGCGTCCGGCACCACGCGCGCGAGGTTCGATTCGAGGCGCAGCACGCTCTTGCCGCGGCGCTTCCACGCGGTGTCGGCGATCTTCCGGCCGAGCGCCGTCGCCACCGGCTCGGGCAGCTTCTTCACGGTCGCCCACCCGAGGCCGTACACCCCGTCGGACAGCCTGTCCTTCCACGCGCTCACGAGCCGGCCTCGCTGCCCCGGGCCGCGGCGTCCGCCTCGGCGGACTCCCGCCGCACGGTCACGACCCGCTGCCCCAGGGTCACCGCGGAACCGACCGCGACGATCCACAGGGCGATCGGCAGCAGCACCTGGACGCCGGGCACGCCGAAGGCGTGCAGTCCGGCGAGGCCCGCGGCGACCAGCGAGATGACGAGCCGCTCGGCGCGCTCGACGAGACCGTTGACGGCGACCGGCAGACCAATCGATTCGCCACGGGCCTTGGTGTACGAGACGACCTGGCCGCTCGCGAGGCAGAAGATCGCGACGGCGCACATCACGTTGTCGTCGCCCTTGCCCGCGTACCAGAGCGCGAAGCCGCCGAAGATCGCGCCGTCCGCGACGCGGTCGAGCGTCGAGTCGAGGAAGGCGCCCCAGCGGCTGGTGATCCCCGCCTGCCGGGCCATGTTCCCGTCGACGAGGTCGGAGAAGACGAAGAGGGTGATGACGATCGTGCCCCAGAAGAACTCGCCCCTGGGGAAGAAGACCAGCGCACCGGCCATCACTCCCGCCGTGCCGATGAGCGTGACCGCGTCGGGGCTGACGCCCCGGCGGAGCAGAAACGCGGCGAACGGTGTGAGGACACGCGTAAAAAATGCACGCGCGTACTTGTTCAGCATGGCCTTCCCGAGGTTCGTCGGGCCGCGCGGCCCTTATGACCACCGGCTCACCCATCGTAGCCACGCGCCACCCCGCCGACGTTGCGGGCACCCGCTCCCGCCGCGTCGCCGTCCCCCGTCGGGCCCGTCCGCGTACGACGTACGGCCCTGTCGGTGCCCGACGTATGGACGCCTCCCGACGCCGGTGCAAAGCTCGAAGGACCACCGCGGGCACCCGAGGAGCCGCACCGCGACACGCCACTCCCCCGCGCCCGCGTTCCGCCGCACCGCGTGAGCAGTCGGGAGGAACAGACCATGGGTGACAAGGCGAACACGGCCGCCGGAGCCGCCGGCAGGGCCCTGACGGCCGACCGGCCCGCGTCCGTACGGAACGTGGTCCTGGTCGGCCACAGCGGATCCGGCAAGACCACCCTCGTCGAGGCCCTCGCCCAGGCCACGGGGGCGCTCAACCGGGCCGGGCGCGTCGAGGACGGCGGCACCGTCTCCGACTACGACGAGGTCGAGCAGCGGCGGCACCGCTCCGTCCAGCTCTCCCTCGTCCCCGTCGGCTGGGACGGGTACAAGATCAACCTCCTCGACACCCCCGGGTACGCCGACTTCCTCGGCGAGCTCCGGGCCGGCCTGCGCGCGGCGGACGCGGCCCTCTTCGTCGTCTCGGCCGCCCAGGAGGCCGACGCCCTCGCCGCCGCCACCCGCATGGTCTGGGAGGAGTGTGCCGCCGTCGGCATGCCCCGCGCCGTCGTCGTCACCCACCTCGACACCGCCCGCACCGACTTCACCGAGCTCACCGCCGTCTGCGCCGACCTCTTCGGCCACGACGACCCCGACGCCGTCCTCCCGCTCTACCTGCCCGTCCGCGGCTCCGAGGGCGCCGACGGCCACGCACCGGTCACCGGCCTCGTCGGCCTCCTCTCGGGGAAGGTCTTCGACTACGCGTCGGGCGCCCGGAGGGAGGAGGAGCCCTCGGAGGAGCAGCGCGCGACGATCGCCGAGGCCCGCGCCCGGCTCATCGAGGGGATCATCACCGAGAGCGAGGACGAGACCCTGATGGAGCGCTACCTCGGCGGCGAGGAGATCGACCTCGCGACCCTCGTCGGCGACCTGGAGAAGGCCGTCGCCCGCGGCGCCTTCCATCCCCTGCTCGTGGCCGCCCCCGCCGCCGACGGCGGCACCCAGGGCCTCGGCACCCTCGAACTCCTCGAACTCGTCACCGGCGGCTTCCCCTCCCCCCTCGAACACGAGCCGCCCGCCGTCACCACCCCCGACGGCCGGCCCCGCCCGCCGCTCACCTGCGACCCCGACGGCCCCCTCGTCGCCGAGGTCGTCAAGACCACCGCCGACCCCTACGTCGGCCGCGTCTCCCTCGTCCGCGTGTTCTCCGGCACGCTCCGCCCCGACCTGACCGTCCACGTGTCCGGCCACGGCCTGGCGGACCGGGGCCACGAGGACCACGACGTCATCGAACGCGTCGGCGGTCTCACCTCCCCCTTCGGCAGACAGCAGCGCCCGCTCCCGGCCTGCATCGCCGGAGACCTCGCCTGCGTCGCGCGCCTCGGCCGCGCCGAGACCGGCGACACCCTCTCCGCCCCGGACGACCCGCTCCTCATCGAGCCCTGGAGCATGCCCGAACCCCTGCTCCCCCTCGCCGTCGAGGCCCACGGCAAGGCCGACGAGGACCGTCTCTCCCAGGGCCTCGCCCGGCTCGTCGCCGAGGACCCCACCCTGCGCCTCGAACAGAACCCGGACACCGGCCAGGTGGTCCTGTGGTGCCTGGGCGAGGCCCACCAGGACCTCGTCCTCGAACGGCTCCGCGGCCGGTACGGGGTCCAGGTCGACGCCGTCGCCCACGAGGTGGCCCTGCGCGAGACCTTCGGCGCCCCCGCCACCGGCAGGGGCCGGCACGTCAAACAGTCCGGCGGCCACGGCCAGTACGCCATCTGCGAGATCGACGTCGAGCCCCTCCCGGCCGGCAGCGGCATCGAGTTCGTCGACAAGGTCGTCGGCGGCGCGGTCCCCCGCCAGTTCATCTCCTCCGTCGAGAAGGGCGTACGGGCCCAGGCCGCCCGCGGCGTCACGACCGGCCACCCCCTCGTCGACGTCCGGATCACCCTCCGCGACGGCAAGGCCCACTCCGTCGACTCCTCCGACGCCGCCTTCCAGACCGCCGGGGCGCTCGCCCTGCGCGAGGCCGCCGCCGACGCCTCCGTCCGCCTCCTCGAACCCGTCGCCGAAGTCCAGGTCCTCGTCCCCGACGAGTACGTCGGCCCGGTCATGACCGACCTGTCCGGCCGCCGGGGCCGGGTCGTAGGCACCGAACAGGCCGGACCCGGACGGACCCTCGTACGCGCCGAGGTCCCCGAGCGGGAGATCAGCCGGTACGCCGTCGACCTCCGCTCCCTCTCCCACGGCACCGGCCGGTTCGACCGCACCTACGTCCGGCACGAGCCGATGCCCCCGCAGCTCGCCGGGAAGACCCGTGAACAGGCCGGAAAGAGCCCCTGACTGACGGTGCGGCAGCGGCGCCCGCCCCCGGCGCCGTACGGCATTCGGCCGGGTTGTCCACAGCCGGTGACGCATCAGCCGCCACCCGGTTACGCTGTGGTGCCCAGCTCAGAAGGTGTGCGGGGCACGGCAGTTGGGAAACAGCCCGCACAAGTACTCGCGCGCGATGGGGGCGGCAGTGGCGATCAGCGGTTTCGGACCCGGGGCACAGATCCCCGTCCAGGGTTCCGGCGGTGGCACGGGGGCGACGAACGCCCTCGCCTCGATGGCGTACCGGGACAGCCCTCTCGCGGCCATCCAGGGCGCCGACAACGAGCACTACAAGACCGCGGTGAAGGAAGGGAAATGGGCCCTCTTCCGCCCCGACCTCGGCGAGGCCTTCTCCCGGGCCGTCCAGGTCCGCACGCTCGGCGGCGCCCGCAAGCCCCTCATCCAGTCCTTCGGCGCCGATCCCCAGCCCGTCGTCGAGCACTGCCTCGCGGCCACGCACATCCGACGGCAGCGTGACTCCAAGCTCACCCTCGTCACGTTCCTCTGCGGCGTCCTCTTCCTCCCCGGGCTGCTCCTCTGGCTCGCCGTCATCCAGCTCCGCCGGGCCGTCGCGGGCTCCGAGAACAAGCGCAACAACGCCATCGGCACCGCCGTCCTGATCGTCGCCGGAATCGTCGCCGCCATCGCCGTCCTCCGGCTGCCCTTCGACGGCCTCCTGCCCAACTACATCCGCGCGATGATCGTCGCCCCCGTCGTGGGCTGGTTCCTCGCCCAGCGGATCTGCCTCACCGCCGCCGTCGACCTGCGCGAGCGCTGGGCCGGTCTGCTGGGCGGCGGCGGCCTCGGCCCGCACGTCCCCAAGTCCGCCCCCCAGGACCCGAACGACAAGGCCGCGGAGGAGCTCCGGGTCAACCTGGAGAAGCTCGCCGCCGAGCAGCAGTCCAACGTGGTCTTCTACGCCGGGACCAAGGGCATCCTCGGCCTCGGCACCCGCTGGGGCAGCTGGACCCTCGCCGAGAACCTCGTCGCCAAGCCCGGCCTGCAGATCCACGACTTCCGCGCCTGGGACGTCATACGGAAGATCCACGAGCAGCTGACCCTGCTCGACCGGGGCTCCCTCAAGTCCGGATTCCCCAAGCCGACCGTCACGCACTGGATCGTCTCGCCGGTCGGCGAGGGCGCCGACGAGGTGGCCCGGCCCGAGGGCGACAGCGTCGTCCACTACCAGGTCAAGCCCCACGAGATACAGCGCATCTGCAACGAGCAGCAGTTCGACGCGGGCAACCGCCACTACCTCGGCGTGCAGTTCGCCCTCTGGCAGGGCAACCTCGTGCTCACGATGCTCGTGACCGTCACCTCGCTCCACCACACGCTGCGCGTCGAGGTCACCGGCCACGCGCTCGGCCCCCTGAGCGGCCCCTTCGGCGACAAGCCGAAGGCCAAGACCAAGGAGGTCTCCAAGTCCGTCCGCTTCTGGGAGACCAAGGAGATCCAGCAGCCCCTCCTGGAGACGGAGGACGTCGTGCGGCTCGCCGTGCGCGCCCCGCTCAGCTGGTACCCGCCGATCCTCGACTACCTCGGCGGCAAGATCACCCTCCCCGAGCCCTTCGGCCTCCGGCACGTCTGGGCCGGCCCGCCCTGGAAGCACCGCTTCATGGCCGACGACGCCATCCGCATGGCGACCCCGGTCGTGCGCGCGGTCCACGCCGCGACGATCGCGATGCTCGACGAGCACAACGTGGACACGGAGCGCTTCACCACCCGCTCCGTGGTCGTCAGCGGCCTCATCCAGGACGTGTCGGCGCGGAAGGCCGACGTCTACGACGCGTAGACGCCGGCCCGGGCTCCGGCTCCGGGATCGGGATCGGGATCGGAGGCGTACGGATCAGGGCCGTACGACCGGAGGCGTACGGATCAGATGGTGGCCGGCCAGGCGTCGGCCAGCATCTTCCGCGTGTCGGCCAGCAGCTGCGGCAGCACCTTCGTGTGCCCGACGACCGGCATGAAGTTGGTGTCGCCACCCCAGCGCGGCACCACGTGCTGGTGCAGGTGCGCGGCGATCCCGGCACCCGCGACGGCGCCCTGGTTCATGCCGATGTTGAAGCCGTGCGCCCCGGAGGCGGTCCGCAGCGCGACCATCGCCCGCTTGGTGAAGTCCGCGAGCTCCACCGTCTCCGCCGTGTCCAGATCCGTGTAGTCCGCGACGTGCCGGTACGGGACGACCATCAGGTGCCCGCCGTTGTACGGGTACAGGTTGAGCACCGCGTACACGCTCTCGCCGCGGGCGATCACCAGGCCGTCCTCGTCCGACTTCGCCGGGATCGAGCAGAACGGACAGCCGTCGTCGGCCCCCGGCCCGGTCGGCTTGTTCTCACCCTGGATGTACGCCATCCGGTGAGGCGTCCACAGTCGCTGGAACGCGTCCGGCGTCCCGACCCCGATCTGCTGCTCCGGCTCAGTCGTCATGCCGAGCAGCATATTGCGTCGTCCGTTCGGAACGTGTCGTCGGGGCGGAAGATCACTCCAGCCGCCATGCTGATCCGATGAACGACAGGCCGCCGAAACCGCCCCGCATGGAACGCTGGGACCACCGCCTGGAGATCCCCCTCGCCGTGGCCTCCCTCGTCTACCTGGCGGGCTACGCGATCCGGGTCCTCGGCCGGGGCAACCTGCCCCCGGCCTGGCTCGACCTCTGTCTCGCCATGACCCTCGCGTCCTGGGCGCTGTTCGTCGTCGACTACGCGGTACGGCTCCACCTCAGCGGCCTCGGCCCGTTCCGCTTCCTCCGCACCCACCTGCTGGACACGGTCGTCGTGGTGATCCCGCTGCTGCGCCCAGTACGGATCTTCACCTTCTACGACCGCGTCCAGCGCCGCCGCGACCAGCCCCGGCTCAGCCTGTACGCCCGGGTGATGGTCTACGCCGGGCTCACGGTCACGCTCCTCGGCTTCGCCGGCGCGCTCGCCGTCTACCACCAGGAGCGCGACGCCCCCGGCGCCACGATCCTCACCTTCGGCGACTCGATCTGGTGGACCTGCGCCACGCTCGCCACGGTGGGGTACGGGGACGTGGCACCGGTGACCCCGATGGGCCGCCTGGTGGCGGTGGGCCTGATGGCCTGCGGCCTGGCACTGCTCGGCGCGGTGACGGGTTCCTTCTCGTCCTGGCTGATCCAGGCGTTCACCCGGGAGGACGAGAGGGAGGCCCCGCCCGCGGGCGCGGAAAAGCCCCCGGGGGGTTCCCCGGGGGCTTGATCCCCCGCGTGAGCGGGGAGCACGCCGTGCCTTAGATCCGCTGAAGCATCGGGTTGGGATCACCCCCGCTCAGGCGGGGAGCAACTCACACCTGGACGCGGCGCTCCACTACATCAACGAGCTTCGCCAGCGCCTCGTCACGGGCGATGCCGTTCTCCTGCGAACCGTCGCGGTAGCGGAAGGAGACGGTGCCGGCCGCCATGTCCTCGTCACCGACGATGATCATGAACGGCACCTTCAGCTTCTGCTGGGTACGGATCTTCTTCTGCATCCGGTCCGAGGACGCGTCGACGTCGACCCGCAGGCCCAGCTTCTTCGCGTCGGCCGCGAACTCCTGCAGGTACTCGACGTGCGAGTCGCCGATCGGGATGCCGACCGCCTGGACCGGGGCCAGCCACGGAGGCATGGCGCCCGCGTAGTGCTCCAGGAGCACGGCGAAGAACCGCTCGATGGAACCGAACAGCGCGCGGTGGATCATGACCGGGCGCTGCTTGGTGCCGTCCGGGGCGGTGTACTCCAGGTCGAAGCGCTCCGGCAGGTTGAAGTCGAGCTGCACGGTCGACATCTGCCAGGTACGGCCGATGGCGTCGCGCGCCTGCACCGAGATCTTCGGGCCGTAGAACGCGGCGCCGCCCGGGTCGGGGGTGAGCGGGAGGCCCTGCTTCTCGGCCACCTGCTGGAGGACGGCGGTGGCCTCCTCCCAGACCTCGTCCGAGCCGACGAACTTCTCCGGGTCCTTGGTGGACAGCTCCAGGTAGAAGTCGGTCAGACCGTAGTCGCGGAGCAGGTTCAGGACGAAGGTGAGGGTCTTGTCGAGCTCCTCCGCCATCTGCTCGCGGGTGCAGTAGATGTGCGCGTCGTCCTGGGTGAAGCCGCGGGCCCGGGTCAGGCCGTGGACGACGCCGGACTTCTCGTACCGGTACACGGTGCCGAACTCGAAGAACCGCAGGGGCAACTCACGGTAGGAGCGCCCGCGGGCATCGAAGATCAGGTTGTGCATCGGGCAGTTCATGGGCTTGAGGTAGTAGTCGGTACCACCGTCGAGCTGCATGGGGGGGTACATGCCCTCCGCGTACCAGTCGAGGTGGCCGCTCTTCTCGAAGAGGGCGCCCTTGGTGGCGTGCGGCGAGTAGACGAACTCGTAGCCCTCCTCCTCGTGCCGCTTGCGCGAGTAGTCCTCCATGACCCGGCGGATGATGCCGCCCTTGGGGTGGAAGACCGCGAGGCCGGAGCCGATCTCGTCCGGGATGGAGAAGAGGTCGAGCTCGTTGCCGAGCTTGCGGTGGTCGCGCTTCTCGGCCTCGGCGAGGAAGTCGAGGTGGGCCTTCAGCTCGTCCTTCGACGGCCACGCGGTGCCGTAGATGCGCTGGAGCTGCTTGTTCTTCTCGTTGCCCCGCCAGTACGCCGAGGCATTGCGCATGAGCTTGAACGCCGGGATGTTCCGGGTGGTCGGCAGGTGGGGACCGCGGCAGAGGTCCTTCCAGCACAGGTCGCCGGTCTTGGCGTCGAGGTTGTCGTAGATGGTCAGCTCGCCGCCGCCCACCTCGACGTTCGCGCCGTCGTCGGTCGACGCGGAGCCCTTGATGCCGATGAGCTCCAGCTTGTACGGCTCGTTCGCGAGCTCCTCGCGGGCGGCCTCGTCGGTCACCACGCGGCGCGCGAAGCGCTGGCCGCGCTTCTGGATCTCCTGCATCTTCTTCTCGATGACCTTGAGGTCCTCGGGAGTGAAGGGCTTCTCGACGTCGAAGTCGTAGTAGAAGCCGTCCCGGACCGGCGGGCCGATGCCCAGCTTGGCCTCGGGGAAGAGCTCCTGCACGGCCTGGGCCATGACGTGCGCGGTGGAGTGGCGCAGGATGTCGAGGCCGTCCGGGGAGGAGATCTCGACGCCCTCGACGACATCGCCTTCGGCGAGCTCGTACGAGAGGTCCTTCAGCTCGCCGCCGACGCGGGCGGCGATGACGGTGCGGTCGTCGGCGAAGAGGGCACCGGCGGTGGTGCCCGCGCTCACCGCCCTCTCCTCTGCTTCGGAGCCGGACTGGACGGTCACACGGACTTCGGACACGGTGTTCTTCTTCCTTAGGGGCACGGGCAGACACGAGGTGCCGGTGCCGATGGCGCGCGGCAGAGACGAGGTGCCGCGTCGCCGCCGATCTTACCGACCGGTCGGGTCCGCCCGCGAAACGGTTTCCCCTCCCCCCGTAGGTCCCCGTACGCCCCCGCTCACTCCTCGTCCGGCCCGCACGCCTCCCCGAAGAAGTCCAGGTCCTCGGCGTTCCCCTGCGTCGACTTCATCAGCCGGTCCCGCTCCGCCTCGTCCACCTGCACGGGGACGACGTCGGACGCGTCGGTCAGCCGCCGGAAGCCTCCCCTGCTCTGCAGGCGGCCCACGAGCCGGATCGGGAGCCCGGCCAGATGGGCGTGGACGGCCGTGCGGTACGCCTCCTCGTCGAGGGTGACGCGGACGTGCGGGACCTCCGCGCCGCCGAGCACCCGGAGCCGTACGGTGCCGTCCCCGCGCGGCCCGGAGCGGCGCATCCGCACCACTGCCCCGGTGATCCGTACCGGTACGGAGGGCTCGTCCGTCAGGTAGCGGGCGCTCGCCTCGCGCAGGGCGGGCAGGTCGCCGGGCGAGAACTCGACGGGCTCGGGACGGGCGGCGCAGCCCTCGGGGGTTCCGCCGGCCGGGGCCCATTCGAGCGCGATCCTGGCGCCCTCGGTGCCCCGGACCAGGGCGACGAGGGCCTCGGTGAGCTCGCGGCTGACGCCGGCCCGGACGGCGGCGTCGAAGGCCTCCATGCCGCCGGTGGCCCGCTGGTAGTCGGTGGCCTCGCGGGCCGCGTACAGCGCGTGGTAGAGCACGACGGCGACGGGACGGCCCGGGTCGACGGGCAGGAAGGCGGTCAGGCCGCGGCCGCCGGAGGCCGTGCCGACGACCGCCGTCTCCAGGAGCGCCCGGGCGGAGCGGCGGTGGCGGGCGCCGTGGTAGCCGGCGCGGCCGCGCGCGGCGAGGGCTCCGGCGAGCAGGAGCTGCCGGGCCGCGGAGCCGAGCTGCTCCTGCACGGGCCACGGGACGGTGCCGGCCGGTCCCGGCGGGACGTCGCGCCACCAGCGGATCTCGTCGCTGGGGACGGCGAGGCCGGTGAGCACCTCGCGGGCGGAGGGCGTACCGCTGTGGGCGAGGGCGGCGAGCGCCTCGCCGATGAGGTCCTCGCAGTCCGGGAAGGCACGGCTCTCGGGTACGAGGAGGCTCGTCCCGCCGCTTCCGGTGCCGGAGGAGACGGGCGGGGTCCAGCGGCTGTAGCGGCCGGCCGCGCCGCCGCGCCTGCGCCAGCCGTGGCGGGCGAGCAGGGCGCCGAGGACGCGCGGGTCGACGCGCCCCGGGTCGGGGGTGTCGCCGGTGATGTCGCCGGGGGTGTCGCCCGGGGTGGGGTGGGGCCGGTAGGGCGGCGGTACGGAACCGGAGCCGGGCCCGCCGCCGGGCCGGGCTCCGGTTCCGTACCCGCCGTCCGGGTCGTCGATCGGTCGGTGCATCAAGGTCTCCCTCCCACGCCGACCCGCGTCATGATCTCGCACAGCGCCCGGTCGTCGAAGATCCGTGTCGTCGGGACGCGCACGGTGGTCCGGCGCCGTCCCGTGACCGGGTGGCCGGCCAGGTTGATCCAGTAACAGCAGTGCCGCAGGTCGAGCCGGTCGTGACTCGCCCGGAGCCAGTCCTCGGGCGACCTCGGGACGAGCATCACCACGAGGATCTTGTGCACGGACACGGGGGTCCGGGCGAGCTTGACCAGGTGGTCGTTGTCGAGTGTGAACGAGAACGCGTTGCCCGGCGGGCGCGGCGGTATCTGGTAGGTGCACTTGAGCTGCACCTTGATGGTCACCTCGTCGTCCACGGTGTGGGCCGGAGAGCCGTGGCTGACGTGCCAGTCGATGCCGTTGTCCGGAAAGGGCTGGGACAACGAGCAGCCGGCCGCCGCGGCGACCGCGTGGAGGTAGCCCACCTGGAGGGTCTCCATGCAGGCGGTGGTGGCGAGTGAGCCGCGTGTCGAAGCTGCCCGCTGAGGCGGCAGCCCTCCCGACTCGGGCTGGGCGAGCGCCATGTGAGTGTCCTTCCCCGTCCCTGGTGTTGTGACCGGTCCGCGTACGGCGCAAACAGTGCGGGTATCACCGTCTCGGCAGGGGGGTTGGCCATCTGCCGTTGGGGTGCGAGGAGTTCGGGGATGACGACGCACTGGTACGAAGGGCCCCTGGCCGCTTTCGACACGGAGACCACGGGAGTTGACGTCGAGGAGGACCGGATCGTGTCGGCCGCCCTCGTCGTGCAGGACACGGCGGGAGCGCGGCCGCGGGTGACGCGCTGGCTGGTGAATCCCGGCATACCGGTGCCGGAGGGCGCGACGGCGATCCACGGCCTGACGGACGATCACCTCCAGCGCAACGGCCGGTGGCCGGCGCCGGTGATGGAGGAGCTGGCGCGGGCGCTCGCCGAGCAGACGGCGGCGGGGCGGCCGCTGGTGGTGATGAACGCGCCGTTCGACCTGACGCTCCTGGACCGGGAGCTGCGGCGGCACCGGGCGTCCTCCCTGGGGACGTACATGGCGAGTTCGCCGTTGTGCGTGCTCGACCCCCGGGTCCTGGACAAGCACCTGGACCGGTACCGCAAGGGCCGCCGGACGCTGACGGACCTGTGCGCGCACTACGAGGTGGAGCTGGCGGGGGCGCACGACGCGGCGGCGGACGCGACGGCGGCGCTGGAGGTCGTCCGGGCGGTGGCGCGGCGCTTCTCGTCCCGTCTGGAGCGGCTGACGCCCGGGGAGCTGCACACGCTCCAGGCGGTGTGGCACGCGGCGCAGGCGCGCGGTCTCCAGGCGTGGTTCACGCGTCAGGGGACGCCGGAGACGGTGGATCCGTCGTGGCCGTTGCGTCCGGAGCTGCGGACGGCGGCGTGACCGGTGCCACGACCGGTCGCGGCATGACAAAGGCCGGTCCGTCTTTCGACGAACCGGCCTTTCCCGGTGGGCGATACTGGGATCGAACCAGTGACCCCTTCGGTGTGAACGAAGTGCTCTCCCGCTGAGCTAATCGCCCGGGAACGGGTTGAACCATACAGGCCTTCCGGCCCTTCCTTCAAACCGATCGCAGGAGGGCCGCGAGCCCCTTCCTGCCGCCGCGCATCATGAGGGCGTGGTTGGCGCGGAAGACCGGCCGACCGGGGACGGCCAGGACGCGCAGCAGCCTGGCATGGACCTCGACCTCCTGCTCGTACACGGCGAGGGTGCCGGCCGTCCCGTCCGGGGTGAGGGTCCAGCGGACCCTCCCCTCCAGGTCGCCTTCGAGGCCGATCTCCAGGACCCGTGCGACGGGATCGCGGCGCAGGGCGCGGGCGGTGACGACGAGGTCGTACGGGAGGAGGGAGCGGAAGCGGGCCGTGCCGGTGGTGTCGTCGAGGGGGCGGACCTCGCGGACCTGGGGCCACCAGCGGGGGTATTCCTCGGGGCGTTCGAGGACGGCGTAGACGGCGTCGGGCGGCGCGGCGAGCCGCCAGACGCTGCGGAATCGGTAACGGCACCAGTCCATGCCCCCAGTGTGGGTACTCAGTCCCGGATCGCGCGGATCCGAGGCGGATCTGAGTACGACAACGCATTCCCGCCACGTGTGGCCGGCGCCACACTCCCGGTATGGACACTTCCCTGCCGCCGGCCGACGAGCTGGTGCTCGTCGACCGCGAGCTGGCGCAACTCGACGCGCGCCGCACCCAGTTGCTCGTACGACGGGCCTGGCTGGTCCAGGTGCTGTACCCGCCGCTGCCGGTGGCCCCGCCGTCCGGTCCCGGCCCGGCGCCGGCGGACTCGACCCCGCGGAGCGCGCAGAACGTGCTGCTGACGCTCGGCGGGACGCTGCTGACGATCGCGGCGATCGCCTTCACCCTGGTGAGCTGGGGCTCGATGGGGATCGGCGGCCGTGCGGCGGTGCTGTCCGTGGTGACCTCGGCGGCGCTCGCGGTGCCGGTGGCGCTGCTGCGCAAGGGCCTGGTCTCGACGGGCGAGTCGGTGGCCGCGCTGGGTCTGGTGCTGATGGTGCTCGACGCGTACGCGCTCCACCGGGTGGCCCTGGAGGGCACGGACGGGCTCGGGTACACGGCGGTGGCCTCGGCGGTCCTCGCGGGCGCGTGGACGGCGTACGGCTCCGCGCTGTCCCGGCTGCGGATTCCGCTGCCGGCGGCCGTGGTCGCCGCCCAGCTGCCGCTGCCGCTCGGGGTGCTCGCGGCGGACGGCGGGCCGACGGCCTTCGCCTGGGCGGCGCTGGCGACGGCGGCCGGGGACGTGGCGGTGGCGCTGTGGGCCCGCCCGGTCGCGGTCCGGGTCACGGCGGTCGTCGGGGCGGTGACACTGGGCGGCTGGGCGCTGCTGACCGGCGGCTGGCTCTCCCTGGCCGCGCCGTGGCGCGGTGCGCCGCTCCTCCTGGCGGGCGCGGCGCTGCTCCTGTACGTGGCCTGGCGGAGGCCCGCGCTCGCGGTTCCGGCCGGTGCCCTGGCGGGTCTCACGGCGACGGCGTCCCTCGGCGGCCTGCTCCGCGCGGCCGTCCCGGCGGACTGGGCGGTCCCGGGGTACGTGCTCTGCGGCCTGGCGCTGGCCGCCCTGTGGCGGCTGACGGGCCCGGAGGTGGCTCCGGAGGCGGCCCCGGCGGCTTCATCCCCTGCCGAGGCCTCCCCCGTCGAGGCCGGGACGGACACCGCCCGTGGTCGCGTCTGGCTGCCGCGCGGGGTGCGGCTCGGGCTGGGCGTCGCGGGGGCCGGGATCGTGGGGCTCGGGGTCGTGTGGGCGCTGCCGCCCGCCGTCGCCGGGCTGCTGGGACCCCTGGCCCGGACGACGGCCGTGTGGTCCGGCGAGCACACGGACCGCGTCCTGACCTCGTTCCCGGGGACGGCCGCCCTGGTCCTCCTGGTCGCCGCCGCCGCGCTCGCGGCCGTTCCCCGGCTCTGGGCCCGCTGCGGGGCGCTGGTGCTGGTCTGGGCGCTGCTGACGGCGCTGCCGGTCTCGCTCGGTCTGCCGTACGGGGTGACGCTCGCCCTTCAGCTGGCCACGACGGCGGCGTCCCTGGGGTTCGCCGTGCGTCCCGGCGTCCTGGGGCGCGGCCTGCCGGCCCGCCCGGAGGCACCCGCGCCCGCCCCGGCCCCCGCGGCTCCGGCGGCTCCGGCGGCTCCGGCTCCGGCTCCGGGCACCTGGGGTCCGCTGCGGCCGGTGGCTCCGGCGAAGGCCGTGGAGCCGGGCGCGGTGCTCGGGTGGAGCGCGTACGCGGTGGGGCTGGCGTCCGCCGGGAGCGCGCTCGCGCTGTCCCTGGACGTCCGCGCGGCCACGTTCACGGTGCTCGGGGTGGTCCTGGCGCTGCTCGCCGCCGTCGCGGTGGCCGGCGAGGGCGGGCGCCGGGTGGCCTCCGGCTGCCTGGCGGTGCTCGCGGCGACGGGGCTGGTCCTCGCGGTGGCGGCCGCCGCCGAGTTCGAGGAGCAGTGGACGGCTCTGGCGCTGCTCCTGGTCCCGGCGGCGACGGCGGCCGTCGGCGCCTGGGTGCGCCGGGGTCCGGCGGTCCTGGCGGTCGAGGTGACCGGCGCGTCGGTGGGGCTGCTCGCCCTGGGGTTCGCGGAGGCCCGGCCGGCCTTCCTGGCGCTCGTGCTCGCCCTGGGCGGGGTGATCGCGGCGGCGACGGCCGTGCGGCCCGAGCGGCGCCGGTTCGCCTCCTGGACGGCGGCGGGGCTGTTCCTGCTGGCGACCTGGGTGCGGCTCGGGGTCTGGGAGGTGTCGGCCCCGGAGGCGTACAGCCTGCCGGTGACCGTGCCCGCGCTCGTGGTCGGGTTCCTGCGGCGGCGCCGCGACCCGGAGGCCTCGTCCTGGACGGCGTACGGCCCGGGGCTCGCGGCGACGCTGCTGCCGAGCCTGGTGGCGGCCTGGGCGGACCCGGACTGGATGCGCCCGCTGCTCCTGGGGGTGGCGGCGCTGGTCGTGACGCTGCTCGGGGCACGGTTCCGGCTCCAGGCGCTCCTGGTGCTGGGCGGCGTGACGCTGGCCCTGGACGGGCTGCACGAGCTGGCGCCGTACGTGGTGCAGGTCGTGGGCGCGCTGCCCCGCTGGCTGCCGCCGGCGGTCGCCGGGCTGCTGCTGCTCGCGGTGGGGGCCACGTACGAGCAGCGGCTCCGGGACGCCCGGAGGCTGCGGGAGCGGCTGGCCCGGATGCGGTGACCGGGCGGGGAACGCCGAAGGCCCGGAGACGGTGTTCGTCTCCGGGCCTTCGGGCCGGGTGGTGGGCGATACTGGGTTCGAACCAGTGACCCCTTCGGTGTGAACGAAGTGCTCTCCCACTGAGCTAATCGCCCGGCGCACCGCAAACATTACCCCATGTCAGCGGGGCTTCCGAACCACTGGAGGGCCGCGTGGGCTACTCGGTGATCTTCCACGGCATGACGAGGCCGAACTTCCAGAGGTAGACGCCGAGCAGGGCGCCGATGATCACCAGGCCGACGGTGGTGAGGATGATGTTCCTGCGGCGGACCTTGGGGTCGAGGGCGCGCTGGGCGGCCTCGGTGACCTTCCGCTTGGTCCAGCGGAGCACCAGCTGTGCCCACACGAACTCGGTGGCCCAGATCGCCATGCCGCCGAAGATGACCAGCCAGCCGGGTCCGGGCAGCGGCAGCATCACGACGCCCGCGCCGACCACGGCGAGTCCCACGATGAAGACGCCGACCTGCCAGCTCAGGTGCAGGCTCCGTCGGGACTTGATGAACTGCGGCGCGCGGGATCCCAGTTCGGCGTCCTGGCCGCTCGCCGAGTCCCCTGCGCGCTCGTCACTCTCCGCATGCATGGCCCCAACTTACCGGACACAGGGGCCCCACTGGTATGGCGGTATTACCCCTGGTTACGTGCAGCCATTCGAGCTACCTGGACGATCACAAAACGGACAGAGGGGTTTACAACGGCCACAGAGGTGGCATGTCGATTTCGCCGACGTGCGAATCCCCGAGCGCACACTGAGCGAAAGGCCCTGGCGCTTATGAACACCACGGTCAGCTGCGAGCTGCACCTGCGCCTCGTTGTGTCGAGCGAGTCCTCACTGCCTGTACCCGCGGGCCTGCGGTATGACACGGCCGATCCGTATGCCGTGCACGCCACCTTCCACACCGGAGCCGAAGAGACGGTCGAATGGGTCTTCGCCCGCGACCTTCTCGCCGAGGGGCTGCACCGGCCCACCGGCACGGGCGACGTCCGCGTCTGGCCATCCCGTAGTCACGGCCAGGGAGTCGTCTGCATCGCACTGAGCTCTCCCGAGGGAGAAGCCCTGCTCGAGGCCCCGGCGAGGGCCCTGGAGTCGTTCCTCAAGCGGACCGACGCTGCCGTGCCACCGGGCACCGAGCACCGGCACTTCGACCTCGATACGGAGCTCTCCCACATCCTGGCGGACAGCTGAGCCAGGCCGAGAGCCGCACGGCGCCGTCCGACTCGGGGCGACGGCGCCGCGTGGGCGATCACCCAGCCAGGACAACGGCGCTCTCCACCGCGCAGCCGGCGCGGTGGTGGGCGCCGTTGTCCCGTTCCGGGCCGCGCTAGAGTCAGCGCCAGTTCCACGGGCGCCCGCCCGCGGCCGGCCAGGGAGCGAATCGTGCTGATCCCCCACGACACCCGGATCGCCCTCGACAGCGTCGTCGATCTGATGAACACCGCCCCGCAGGGCGACCGCCCCGACGGGCTGGCGGACCTCGACGGGCTGCGGTCCTTCGTGCACGCCCACAAGATCAGCGACGTGGGCGACCTCGGGCCCGACGACCTGCGGGCCGTGCGGGAGGTACGGGAGAAGTTCGCCGCGATCTTCTCGGCCCCCGAGCCCCGGATCGCGGCCCCGCTGATCAACCAGCTCGTGGCGGCCGCGGGCACCACCCCGCAGCTCACCGACCACGACGGCTACGAGCTGCACGTGCACTACTTCGCGCCCGGCGCCTCGGTGGCCGACCACCTCGGCGCCGACTGCGGCATGGCCCTCGCCTTCATCGTCGTGGCCGGCGAGCAGGAGCGGCTGCGGCGCTGCGAGGCGCCCGACTGCGGCCGGGCCTTCGTCGACCTCTCCCGCAACCGCTCGCGCCGCTACTGCGACAGCCGTACCTGCGGCAACCGCCTGCACGTGGCCGCGTACCGGGCGCGCCGCAAGGAAGCCGCCGGCTGAGCCGACACCGACCGGGTCACAGCAGGAACAGGTCGTGCACGGCGGCCATGAGGAGCAGGCAGCCGATCACTGCCAGGAAGATCATCAACGGCGGCTGCGAGAGCGCGAACAAGCAGCCTCGCGGCTCGGCGGGGGCATCGGCGGCGGGGGCGGACTCCCGCGAGGTATCCAGCATCTCGGGGGGATGATGACGCACATTCCACCCCGGAAATCCCGCAACACACCTTGTTGACAAGGCCGTTCACCCCTTCCCGTGGTTCTCGGGAAAGGGAAGCGTCAGAAGTGATCAGATTCCGTGCTTCTTCAGAATCGCCTCGATGTCGCTGAAGTCGTCGGCGGCCGCCTTCGGGGGGACGGCACGGGGCGCGGACGCGGTCGGCGCCACGGCCGTCCGCTCCGCTCCGCCGACGGTCCCGGCTCCCCCGGCCCCGTCGGTCCGTCCGCCGCGGCGCCGCTCGATCGCCCGCGTCGACGAGAGGAGCAGCCAGGCGCCGCCGAGGACGCCGAACCCGGCCCAGGCCACCGGGCTGAAGGCGGTGTCCGCGAGCCACTCCACGGCGCCGGTCATCACGAGGCCGAGCGGCACCAGCGCGTAGGCCGCGATGCGGGCGGCGGAGAGGTAGCGCTTCCGGTACGCCGCGACGGCGGCGATGCCCAGGCCCGCCGCGGCGGCCGCGGAGCAGATGGTCTCGGCCAGCATGCGATCCTCCTGGTTCCGGCTGTTACGTCCCTTCCATCCTGCACCGCCGACCACGGCCGGTGCCACGCCCCGGGGCGCATCTCAGGGAGATCTCCGGGTCCCCCCGACCGGATCTCCTCCGCAGGTGCCGGTAGGGGAGACTGCTGTCATGAGCGACACCACCACCGCACCCGTCTCCCCCGTCGTCCTGGAGGCCTGGTTCGACCTCCAGTGCCCCGACTGCTTCGCGGCCCTCGACGACGTCCGCGCGCTGCGCGACCACTTCGGCGACCGGCTCGACGTCCAGCTGCGCCACTTCCCGCTGGCGAAGCACAAGCACGCGTACGCCGCCGCCCAGGCCGCCGAGGAGGCCTTCGCGCAGGGCCAGGGCTGGCCGTACGTGGAGGCGCTGCTCGCCAGGACCGAGGAGCTCGGCGACCGGGGCGAGCAGCTCCTCCTCGACGTCGCGACCGGGCTCGGCCTGGACGCCGAGGAGATCGACACGGCCCTGATCGACGGCCGTCACCTGCTGACCGTCGACGCCGACGAGGCCGAGGGCAAGGCGATCAAGGTCACCGGCACCCCGACCTACGTGATCGGCGGCGAGCGGCTGGACGGCGGCCAGAGCCAGGAGGGCCTGCGGGAGCGGATCACGGAGATCGCCGAAGGCCTCCTCAAGGACTGAGCGCACGCGGGCCCGAAGGCCTACAGCAGCGCCTTGGCGCTGTTGACGAACGTCGTGCGGAAGCCGAGGGACTCGTAGAGCCGGATGGCCGGGGTGTTGCCCGCGAAGACGTGGAGGCCGAGCCGGTCGTCCCCGGCCTCCCGGGCGACCCGCTCGGCGAGCAGCATGAGCGTGCGGCCGTGGCCGCGCCCCCGGTGGGCCTCGTCGACCTCGATGTCGTACACGAAGGCGGCCCACCGCCCCGGTTCGAGCTCGATGCGTCCGGTCCAGATGTGGCCGGCGACCTCGCCGTCCTCGACGATCACGTGGATGGCGACGCCGGGGCTGGCCAGGCCCTGCGGGAGGTACCGGCGGTGGCTGTCCTCGGCCTTGGCCCTGGCCTGGTCCTCGGGGACGCCGCGGTCGATCCAGCTCTGCGCGTAGAGCGCCTTGGCCCGCTCGTCCCACACCACGAACTCGGCCTCGGTCATGGGCCGCACCTCGGCGTCCCCGGGCAGGGCGGGCGCTTCGGCGCCGAGCTCCTTCACCATGTTCCGGCTGCGCTCGGTGTAGCCGAGCGTGACGGCCATCCGCAGCGCCGCCTCGGCTGCCGCGGGCACCGATATCTGCACCTCGGCGCAGCCCCAGCCGCGCAGTACCTCCTCGGAGGCGAGCGCGGCGACGGTGCCGCGGCCCCTCCGCCGGTCGGGCTCGTCGATCCCGAGGCCCTCGATCACTCCGGAGGCGGCGCCGAAGCCGGGATCGGTCGAAAGGCGGACGGAGCCGACGCGGCGGCTGTTCACGCACACGTCGTAGGTACGGGAACGGCCGCCGTCGGGCGTCTGCTGAAGCGGCTCGGCCGGCCGCAGGGTGGTGGTCATCATGGTGGTTCTACCCGCCGATGCCCCACTCGTCATCCGGTTTTCGGTGTCCGGCGCCTCAGACGCGCGGGTCCCGGTCCTGGGCCGCGCGCTCGTCGAAGATCCGCATGGCCTTGGCGGTGACCGGGCCGGGGGCGGCGAACTCGCGTCCGTCGACCCGGTGCACGCCCTGGACGTCGCGGAGGGTCGAGGTCAGGAAGATCTCCTCGGCGCTCTCCAGGACGTCGAGCGGCAGGTCGGTCTCCTCGGCGCCGGTCCACTCGACCGCGAGGGCGCGGGTGATGCCGGCGAGGCAGCCGGAGGCGACGGGCGGGGTGTGGATGCGGCCGTCGAGCACGACGAAGACGTTGGAGCCGGTGCCCTCGCACAGCTGCCCCACGGTGTTCCCGAAGAGCGCCTCGCTGGCGCCCGCCGCGTGCGCCCTGGCGAGGGCGACGACGTTCTCCGCGTACGAGGTGGTCTTCAGGCCCGTGAGCGCGCCGCGCTCGTTGCGGGTCCAGGGCACGGTGATCACGGCGGTGGAGTCGGCGCGGCGGCTCGTCTCGCCGAGGCCGACGACGAGGCTCGTACCGGCGTCGCCGCGCTCCGAGCCGAGCGGGGAGAGACCGCCGGTGTACGTGATCCTCAGCCGGCCGAGCTCCATCGGGTTGGCGTCGAGGACGGCGGCGCAGGCGCGGCGGACCTCGTCGAGGTCCGGGTCCGGCAGCCCGAGGCCGCGGGCGGAGCGGGTGAGGCGCTCCAGGTGGGCGGTGAGGGCGAAGGTCTCGCCGCGTTCGGCCTTCACCGTCTCGAATATGCCGTCGCCGACGGTCAGACCGTGGTCCAGGACGGAGACCTGGGCGGTCTCCGCGTCGTGCAGCCCGCCGTTGACCCAGATTTTCATCGAGAGATGGCCTTTCCGCTCGCCTCGTGGGCGCCTGACTCGTAGGCGCCCGACGCTATCGCGACCAGTCGGGCCGCCTTGAGCTCGGTCTCCTCCCACTCGCGCTCGGGGTCCGAGCCCCAGGTGATGCCGGCGCCGGTGCCGAAGCGGAGGACGCCCTCGGGGCGGTCGATCCAGAAGGTGCGTATGCCGACGGCGAGCTGGGCGGTGTCCGCGTCGGCGTCGACCCAGCCGATGCCGCCGCAGTACGGGCCCCGGGGCGCCGTCTCCAGGGCCTCGATGATCCGCAGGGCGCTGGACTTGGGCGCGCCGGTGACGGAACCGGGCGGGAAGGTGGCGGCGAGCAGCTCGGGCCAGCCGGCGTCCTCGCGCAGGAGGCCGGTGACGGTGGAGACGAGGTGGACGAGGCCGGGGTGCTCCTCGATCTCGCAGAGGCCGGGGACGGCGACCGTGCCGGTCTCGCTGACGCGGCCGAGGTCGTTGCGGACCAGGTCGACGATCATCACGTTCTCCGCGTGGTCCTTGGGGAGGAGGTCGGCGGCGGTGCGGCCGGTGCCCTTGATGGGTCCCGAGGTGATGAGGGCTCCCTCGCGGCGGAGGTAGAGCTCGGGGGAGGCGGTGGCGATCTCCACGCCGTGGGCGGGCAGCCGAATCGTTCCGGCATAGGGAGCGGGGTTGCCCCGGGCGAGGAGCGCGGTGAGGGCGTCGACGTCGGCGCCCGCGAGGTCCGGGAGCGGCGCGCTCAGTACCCGGCAGAGGTTCGCCTGGTAGACCTCGCCGCGCGCGATGTGCTCGCGCACGCGCCGTACCCCCGCGATGTACGCGGCGCGGTCGAGGGAGGACGTCCAGTCACCGGCGCCGGGTCCGCGCCAGGCGCCCGGGACCGGTGTGGGTACCGGATCGCGCCGCACGTCGCCGAAGCGCGCGCAGGTCAGGCGGCCCTCGAAGTCCGCGCAGACGGCCCAGAAGCCGGTGGAGTCCAGTGCCTCGGGGTCGTGGGTGACGTCCCGGAGGTCGGTCGCGACGAGGCCGCCGAAGCGGGCCAGAGGAGCAAAGTCGTGCACGCATCGAGTCTAGGTCGGCCGACGCCGGGACCTCCGGTTCGAACGGACAGGGGCTTCCGGCCCCCGGGGAGCACGGCGAGTGAACGCCACCCGAACCCTCCGCGACGGCCCGCCGGGCGCCCTGATCGCCTCGCAGGTCAGCACGCTGCGGAAACGCGTTTTTGTACTGGCCCAGGAATCCGCTAGAGTTCAACACGTCGCCGGGACGCGCAAGCGAAACGGAAACGACAAGCGGACGTGGCTCAGTTGGTAGAGCATCACCTTGCCAAGGTGAGGGTCGCGAGTTCGAATCTCGTCGTCCGCTCGATGTGGGGGATCTTCCCGAACCCCTGTATTAGCAACACTCCTGGTGGAGTGGCCGAGAGGCGAGGCAACGGCCTGCAAAGCCGTCTACACGGGTTCAAATCCCGTCTCCACCTCCAAGGACGATTAGCTCAGCGGGAGAGCGCTTCCCTGACACGGAAGAGGTCACTGGTTCAATCCCAGTATCGTCCACTGGATCTCCGGATCCTGGATCTTCGGATCACCCGCGCGATTAGCTCAGCGGGAGAGCGCTTCCCTGACACGGAAGAGGTCACTGGTTCAATCCCAGTATCGCGCACACAGTACGGAGCACGTCGGTCACGACGTGTGGACCCCGCGCGATTAGCTCAGCGGGAGAGCGCTTCCCTGACACGGAAGAGGTCACTGGTTCAATCCCAGTATCGCGCACGCAGTACGCGTCACCTTCGGGTGCGGCGTGCACATCCCGCGCGATTAGCTCAGCGGGAGAGCGCTTCCCTGACACGGAAGAGGTCACTGGTTCAATCCCAGTATCGCGCACCACAGGAGGAAGCCCCCGGTCTCGGCCGGGGGCTTCTTCGTGCTCAGGAGGAGAAGAGCATCCGGCCGAAACCGCGCTGACGGTAGTGGCCGCCGTGGTGGCCGCCGTGCTGCGGGGCGCCCCAGGCGGGCTGGGCCGGGTAGGCGGCCGGCGGCGCCTGCGGCGGCGGGGCCTGCTGGGCCCACTGCGACTCCAGACGGGTCAGGGCCTCCAGCTCGCCGAAGTCCAGGAATATGCCGCGGCAGCCGCTGCACTGCTCGATCTGGACTCCGTTGCGGTTGTACGTGTGCATGGCCGCATGACACTTGGGACACTGCATGCTCGGCTCAACTCCCTGACGTCGCCGTTCGAATGGTGGCTTCACTGTACGGGGACGCCTCCGGGCCCAGGTCGGTTCACTGAGCGGTGATACGCGCGCAGG
Organism: Streptomyces sp. NPDC056144; assembly: GCF_042264145.1. Taxonomy (NCBI): domain Bacteria; kingdom Bacillati; phylum Actinomycetota; class Actinomycetes; order Kitasatosporales; family Streptomycetaceae; genus Streptomyces; species Streptomyces sp. NPDC056144. Next base: position 186,561 of record NZ_JBHJVF010000009.1, read on the forward strand.
TGTCGATCATCACCTCCTCGACCTCGTCGAGCGGCCGTCGCTCGGCCGTGGACTTGGCGAGGGCCAGGGCCGCCGTCTGGACCGTCAGGGACCGGGCGGGGACGTCGAGTCGGGCCCACGGGTCGGCGCCGACGGCGGGACCGCCGGCCGCCTCGTACGCGCCGAGGAAGCGGGTCCACACGTCCGGGGGCAGGATGCCCGCGGCGAACCAGGCGGCGGGGCGGGCGAGATCCCAGGCCGGGTCGCCGAGTCCGAGGTCGTCGACGTCGATGAGACGCCAGGGGTACTCCCCCGCCGGCGCGCCCACCGGCCGTGGAACGCGGACCAGTTGGCCCAGGTGGAAGTCGCCGTGGCAGAGCAGCCGCCGTCCGGTCGCATCGGCGCCCGCGTCGGGAACCGTTCGCCAGGCGCGCAGCACGGTCGCCGCGGCCGGGTGGCCGGGCGCGGTCCGGCGCATCCGGTCCACGGCGAGGGACACCTTGAGCGGGGCCCGCATGCCGGGGAGGCGCGGGGCGAGGCCCGGCGGGGGCGGGGTGCGGTGCAGCAGGGCGAGGAGGCGGGCCGCCTCCTCCCAGGGGGCCGCGTCCGGGTCCGCGGGGTCGACGGGCGGCCCGTACGGCCAGACGGTGACGGGTCGTCCGTCGAGCGCGCCGGAGGCGCCGGGGCCGTCCGGCGGGAGCGGCAGGGGCGGCAGGAGGACGCCGTCGACGTCGGGGCGGGCGGCCAGGGCCAGGCGTGCGCGGTGCGCTTCGGGATCGGTGCCGGGGGCGTGCGCCTTGGCGACGAGGGCCCCGTGGCGTACGACCGTGCCGTCGTCCCGGTCGGCGAGCACGCCGACGTGGGCGCCCGCGCAGTCGCAGGGCGCGCCGGGGCGGTGGGCGGCGGCCCGCGCGAGGGCGGTGAGGCGGGCGAGGGTGCCGGGGGGCGTCCGGGGTGCGGGGTCCACGTCGGGAGCGTACGGGGCGGGCCGGGACGCGCGAAGGCCGGTCAGCTCCCCAGCTGACCGGCCTCACGCTGCCGTCCGTCACACCCCCGTCCCCACGGGGTTGAACGGGACCGATGTCCCGACCCGGGCCGCTCTCCCGGGTGCGGGCGCTGTCAGCGCCCCAACATCACGCCCACGGACGACGCCTGGGTGACCACCGCGTCCCAGCCGCCGAAGACGACGACGAGCAGGGCCGCGAGAGGGAGGACCATGGCCGTGGCCACCAGGGGGTGACGTCGGCCCGAAGGGCTGCTGGTCGACCGCGGTGCCGTGTACGCCATGGTTCCTCTCCTGTCTGGTCTGGCGCGATGGGTGCGTGACCTCGGGGGACGAGTGCCGCACCCACCGCTGAGAACAACAGTAGGGAGCGGGCGGGGCCGGGGCGTCATGCCCGCGTACCGGCTTTCGGGCCTCCCGGAGGATGACGCCTGCCCGGGCGGCGTACTCCCCTGGGTGGAGACGGCGGCCCGGAACTGGGGGTCATCCCCCAGGGGACAGGGGGGTCGCCGACGGGTCACGGGGAGTGACATGGCTCACGTCACCGGGTGGAGCCTCCGCCTCCGGTCCCCCGGGTGCCGTCGGCGGACGGCCTCCGACCGGACCGGTTTCCGCGCTCTCGGGTCAAGTGATCGACACACAAGGGGGGTTGAGGGGTGGACAGTCCATCCGGACGGCTGTCGTCCGTCCCCCTCAGCACTGACAATCGATCCCGGTGCGAGGGCGCGGCCTATGAGCGCGTCCGGGCGCCACTACGTAAGCTGTGCCACGTCGAACGGACGAGGGGACGGACATGGCGATGATGCGGCTCCGGCGCGAGGATCCGCGGATCGTCGGGTCGTTCCGGCTCCACCGCAGGCTGGGGGCCGGCGGTATGGGTGTCGTGTACCTCGGGTCCGACCGGCGCGGGCAGCGCGTGGCGCTCAAGGTGATCCGGCCGGATCTGGCCGAGGACCAGGAGTTCCGCTCGCGTTTCGCCCGTGAGGTGTCGGCGGCCCGGCGGATCCGCGGCGGCTGCACGGCACGGCTGGTCGCCGCCGATCTGGAGGCCGACCGCCCCTGGTTCGCCACCCAGTACGTGCCCGGGCCCTCCCTGCACGACCGGGTCGCCGAGGAGGGCGGGCTGCGCGCCGCCGACGTGGCCGCGATCGGGGCCGCGCTCTCGGAGGGGCTCGTCGCCGTCCACGAGGCCGGCGTGGTCCACCGCGACCTGAAGCCCTCGAACATCCTGCTCTCCCCCAAGGGCCCCCGGATCATCGACTTCGGCATCGCTTGGGCGACCGGCGCGAGCACCCTCACCCACGTGGGCACCGCCGTCGGCTCGCCCGGCTTCCTCGCGCCGGAGCAGGTGCGGGGCGCGGCCGTCACCCCGGCCACGGACGTCTTCTCGCTGGGTGCCACCCTCGCGTACGCCTCGATGGCCGACTCCCCCTTCGGGCACGGCAGTTCCGAGGTCATGCTCTACCGGGTGGTGCACGAGGAGCCGCAGCTGCACGGTGTTCCCGACGCCCTCGCCCCGCTGATCAGGGCCTGCCTGGCGAAGGACCCGGAGGAACGTCCCAGCACGCTCCAGCTGTCGATGCGGCTGAAGGAGATCGCCGCGCGCGAGGCGCAGGGGCTGCCGGTCTCGCGTCCCCCCGTGCAGCGCGAGCGGGCCGAGGAGCGGAACATCGCCCGGCCGACCGAGCGGTACACGGAGCGCGACACGCGCGGGCAGGGGTCCGAGCGGGAGGCGGACCGCGAGCAGCGGGGGCAGCAGCGCGGCTCCGGCCCGTCCTCGCGGCCCTCGGCGGGCCCGCGGACGGGCGGCTCGCGCACCGGCGACTCCCGTACGGGCGGCTCGCGTGCCGGGCAGTCCCGCCCGGGGACGCGTCCGGGTGCCCGGACGACGTCGACGGGCCGCCGCCCCGCCAATCCGCGGCTGCTGCGGCAGCGGCTCTTCGTCTTCGTCGTGGTGACGCTGGTCGTGGCCCTGGGGATCGCCGCGGCGCAGGCCCTCCAGGGCTGACCCTGACCCCTAGGGGGCCGGGGTCAGGACTCCGGGCGGCCCGTGGCCACCGCGTAGAAGGCGACCGCCGCCGCCGCTCCGACGTTGAGCGAGTCGACGCCGTGGGCCATCGGGATCCGGACCCACTCGTCGGCGGCGCGCAGCGCCTGCGTGGAGAGGCCCTCGCCCTCCGCGCCGAGCATCAGCGCCACCCGCTCCAGGCGGTGCGGGGCGGCCTCGTCGATGGAGGTCGCCTTCTCCGCCGGGGTGAGCGCGAGGAGCTTGAACCCGGCTTCCCGTACGGCTTCCAGGCCGCGGGGCCAGCTGTCCAGGCGGGCGTACGGGACGGAGAAGACCGCGCCCATCGAGACCTTGACCGAGCGCCGGTAGAGCGGGTCGGCGCAGTCCGGGGAGAGCAGGACGGCGTCCATGCCCAGGGCGGCGGCGCTGCGGAAGATGGCGCCGATGTTGGTGTGGTCGTTGACCGACTCCATGACGACCACGCGCCGGGCGCCCGCGAGGAGCTCGGTGGCGTCGGGGAGCGGCTTGCGCTGCATGGAGGCGAGGGCGCCGCGGTGCACGTGGTAGCCGGTGACGCGCTCGGCGAGGTCCGGCTGGACGGCGTACACCGGTGCCGGGACCTCGTCGATGACGTCGCGCATGACGTCGACCCACTTGGCGGAGAGCAGCATCGACCGCATCTCGTACCCGGCCTGCTTGGCCCGGCGGATGACCTTCTCACCCTCGGCGATGAACAGGCCCTCGGCGGGCTCGCGTCGGCGCCGGAGCTCGACATCGGTCAGGCCGATGTAGTCGCGCAGGCGCGGGTCGTCGGGGTCGTCGATCGTGATGAGTTCGGCCACGGGGTGATACTGCCTTGTCCGGGGAGTCGTGCCAATGTGCGGGGCGGGGTACGGCGCGAAGCGCGGTGACCTCTGGTTACTTCACCAGCTTGTCGGGGCCCTCGGTGACGACGTCGCCGATGACGATGACGGCCGGAGGGCGTACCTCCTGGGCCTTGACGGTCTCCGCGACGGTCGCGAGGGTGGCGTCGACGCGCCGCTGGGCGGCGGTCGTGCCCTCCTGGACCAGGGCGAGCGGGGTGTCGGGCGACTTCCCGTGGGCGACGAGCGCCTCGGCGATCTTCCCGATCTTGTCGACGCCCATGAGGATGACGAGGGTGCCGGTGAGCTTGGCGAGCGAGGCCCAGTCGACGAGGGAGCGCGGGTCGTCGGGGGCGACGTGGCCGCTGACCACGGTGAACTCGTGGGCGACGCCCCGGTGGGTGACCGGGATGCCGGCCGCGCCGGGAACCGAGATGGAGCTGGAGATGCCCGGGACGACCGTGCAGGCTATGCCCTCGGCGGCGAGCGCCTGGGCCTCCTCCATGCCGCGGCCGAAGACGAACGGGTCGCCGCCCTTGAGCCGGACGACGGACTTGCCCGCCTTGGCGTGCTCGATGAGCGCGTTGTTGATGGCCTCCTGGGCCATGAACCGGCCGTACGGGATCTTCGCCGCGTCGATCACCTCGACGTGCGGCGGCAGCTCGTCCAGGAGGTCGCGGGGGCCGAGCCGGTCGGCGATGACGACGTCCGCCTCGGCGAGCAGCCGGCGGCCGCGGACCGTGATGAGGTCGGGGTCGCCGGGGCCGCCGCCGACGAGGGCGACGAAGGGGGTACGGGAGCGGTGCGCGGGCGCGGCGAGGGAGCCCTCGCGCAGGCCCTCGACGATCGCGTCGCGCACGGCGGCGGAGCGGCGGGGGTCGTGGCCGGTGAGGACGGCGACGGTGACGCCCGCGTCGCGGCCGGTGGCCGGGGTCCAGGCGGTGGCGGCCTCGGCGTCGTCGGAGCGGACGCACCAGACGCGGGAGCGCTCGGCCTCGGCGGAGGCGGCGGCGTTGGCGGCCGGGTCGGTGGTCGCGACCAGGACGTACCAGGCGCCGTCGAGGTCGCCTTCCTCGTACCGCCGCTTGATCCAGGTGATCTCGCCGGTCTCGGCCATCACGTCCACGGAGGGGGTCGCCGACGGGGAGACGAGCGTGATGTCGGCGCCCGCGGCGATCAGCGCGGGAAGGCGGCGCTGGGCGACCTGACCGCCGCCGAGAACGACGACGCGGCGGCCGGCGAGGCGCAGTCCGACGGGGTAGGCGGGGTGCTCGGCGGGCTCGGCCATGGGTGAGCGGCTCCTCGGAGGGCGGTGCGTGTGCGGGCCGCTGCTGCGGTGAAGCGGCGGGAAGGATGGGCGGGAGGGCCCGGTGCCCACGATATCCGTGGCGGGGAGTCGCCACTCTGTGACGGATCTCCCCGTGGGCCATCCCGGCGCGTCCCCCACTCCCGTACGGGGAGGGGGGACGCGCGGGGTGGTTCCGGGGGGCTGGTCCTACTTCTCGGTGACGCCCGCCGAGTCGAACGTGGCGACCTCGTGCATCGCGCGGGCCGCGCTCTGCACGAGCGGGAGCGCGAGCAGGGCGCCCGTGCCCTCGCCGAGGCGGAGGTCGAGGTCCACCAGCGGGCGCAGGCCCAGCTTGTTGAGCGCGGCCACGTGGCCGGGCTCGGCGCTGCGGTGGCCGGCGATGCAGGCGGCGAGGGACTCGGGCGCGATGGCCCGGGCCACGAGCGCCGCCGCGCCGGTGGAGACTCCGTCGAGGATGACCGGGGTGCGGAGCGAGGACGCGCCCAGGATCAGGCCGACGAGGGCCGCGTGCTCCAGGCCGCCGATGGCCGAGAGGACGCCGATCGGGTCCGCCGGGTCCGGCTTGTGGAGGTCGAGGGCGCGCCGGACGACGTCCACCTTGCGGGCGTGCGTCTCGTCGTTGATGCCGGTGCCGCGGCCGGTGACCTCGGCGGCGTCGACGCCCGTGTAGACCGAGATGAGGGCGGCGGACGCGGTGGTGTTCGCGATGCCCATCTCGCCGGTGAGGATCGCCTTGTTTCCGGCGGCGACCAGGTCGCGGGCGGTCTCGATGCCGACCTCGATGGCGGCGAGGACCTCGTCGCGGGTCATCGCGAGCCCGGTGGTGAAGTCGCCGGTGCCGGGGCGGACCTTGCGGGGCAGGAGGCCCGGGGTGGCCGGGAGCTCGGTGGCGACGCCGACGTCGATGACGCAGACCTCGGCACCGACCTGGTTGGCGAACGCGTTGCAGACCGCTCCCCCGCCGAGGAAGTTGGCCACCATCTGGCCGGTGACCTCCTGCGGCCAGGGGGTCACGCCCTGGGCGTGGACCCCGTGGTCGCCGGCGAAGATCGCGACGGCGGCGGGCTCGGGGATCGGCGGCGGGCAGACCCGGGAGAGCCCGGAGAGCTGCGCGGAGATGATCTCCAGCATGCCGAGCGCGCCGGCCGGCTTGGTCATGCGCTTCTGCCGCTCCCAGGCCTCGCCGAGCGCCTTGGCGTCGAGCGGGCGGATGTTGGCGACGGTCTCCTGAAGCAAGTCGTGCGGCTCCTCGCCGGGAAGGGCGCGACGGCCGTACGTCTCCTCGTGGACCACCCAGGCGAGCGGGCGGCGCTTGGACCAGCCCGCCTGCGCCAGCTCGGGTTCGGCGGGGAACTCGTCGACGTAACCGACGCAGAGGTACGCGACCACTTCGAGGTGCTCGGGAAGGCCGAGGGTACGGACCATCTCGCGCTCGTCGAAGAAGCTGACCCAGCCGACGCCGAGGCCCTCGGCGCGGGCGGCGAGCCAGAGGTTCTCCACGGCGAGCGCGGAGGAGTACGGGGCCATCTGCGGCTGCGTGTAGCGGCCGAGCGTGTGGCGGCCGCCCCGGGTGGGGTCGGCGGTCACGACGATGTTGACCGGGGTGTCGAGGATGGCCTCGATCTTCAGTTCCTTGAACTGCTTCGCGCGCGCCTTCGGCAGCGACTTGGCGTACGCCTCGCGCTGGCGCTGGGCGAGCTCGTGCATCGTCTGCCGGGTCTCGGCGGAGCGGATGACGACGAAGTCCCAGGGCTGCGAGTGGCCGACGCTGGGGGCCGTGTGGGCGGCCTCCAGGACGCGGAGCAGCACCTCGTGCGGGATCGGGTCGGAGCGGAAGCCGTTGCGGATGTCGCGGCGCTCGCGCATCACGCGCAGGACGGCCTCGCGCTCGGCGTCGTCGTAGCCGGGGGCGCGGGGGGCGGGCTCGGCGTCGGCGTCCTCGTCCTCCGCGGGGGCCTCGGCCTCGGGGGCCTGGGCCGCGTCGGCGGCGGGCGCGAGGTCGGCGGCGTCCACCAGCTCGGCGGCGTCGACGAAGCCCTCGGGGTTCTCGGGCGCCTGGGGCACCTCGGGGGCCTCGGCGGGCCGGCCGGGCTCGGAGACCTCGGAGACCTCTGCGGCTTCGGCGGCTTCTGCGGCTTCGGCGGCTTCTGCGGCTTCGGCGACGAGGTCGGCCTCGGGGGCGGTCGCCCCGGCGGGCTCCTCCTCGGCCTGCGGGATCTCGACCACGGGGGTCTCCGCGACGGGAAGGTCCTCGGCGGGGACCTCGGCGACGGGCTCCGCGGGCTCCTGCGGCTGCTCGGGGGCCTGCTCCGCCGGGGCCACGGGCTCCACGACGTCCTCGGCCACGGCCTCGACGGCGGTCTCGACGACGCCCTCGGGGGCGGTCTCCGCGGCGGTCTCCGTGAGCTCGGGCTCGGCAACCGGCTCTGCCGCGACCGCGGCCTCGGGGGCCTGCTCGGCCTCGACGGCCGTCTCGACGGCGGGCTCCGCCACGGGCTCGGCGACGGGCTCCGCGGCCTGGACGAGGCCCTCGGCCGCGGGCTCTCCCTCGCGCGGCGCGGGAACGGTGGCCTGGGGCTCGGCGAGGACGGCCTCGGGGGCGGTCTCCCCCGTCTCCTCGGGCGCCTCGGCGGCCTCGACCGGCTCCCCGGCCTCGGCGACGAGCGTCGGGGCCAGGTGCGGGGCCGTCGGGAGGGAACCGTCGACGGGAACGAACTGTCCGGCCGCCGGGACGACCGTTTCTGCGGGAGCCGGCGCCTGCGGCGCCACGGCCTCCTGCGGCTGCGCGGCCCACGGCTCGGCGCCCTGCGGCGCGAGCTGGCGGTCCTGCGGGATGTCGAAGTACTCGGGGCCGGTGGTGGGCGGTCCCGGGTTGCGTACGGGCACGGGCGCGGGCCCGGTGGCCACGACAGGTGTCGGTACGGGCGCGGGCTGCGGAACCGGCGCGGCGGCCGGGCCGCGGTCGGCGAGCGAGAGCACGACGCCACCGGTGGCGTCGGGCACCGGCGGGCCCATGTGCAGCGGGCGGCGGGCGGGCGGCGGCGTCGGGGCGCCGGCCGGCGGCGGGACGCGGACGCCGCCGAGGTCGACGGAGCCGGAGTCGCGGCCGGCGGCCTCGTGGGCGCCGGTGTCGAGGATGCCGGGCTCGTAGCCGTGGTCGGTGACGACGGGCTCCTGCGCGGCGGGGACGCCGTGGGCCTCGGCGCCCGGGACGGGGGTGCCGTGCGCGGGCGTGCCGGGGATCGGGAAGCCCTCGGCCGGGGTGGCGCCCTGCGGGACGGTGAAGCCCTGCGCGGCCGGCACGCCCTGCGGCGGGGTCTGGCCCTGAGGGGCGGTCAGCACGTCGGCGAGGACGAAGGCGTCCGGGACCGGACCCGTGAGCGGGTCGGTCAGCGGATCGGTGAGCGGGTCCGGCAGCGGGGCGGTGAGCGTGTCCCCCAACGGGACCTCGGCCTCCGGGCCGGCCGGGTGCGGAACGCCCTGGTGCGCGGCCTGGTTCGGAACCAGGGGCGCGGCGGGGGCCGCGGGGTTCAGGGACATGTCCTGCGGGGCCGGTACGGCCACCGGCGCCGCGGGCACGAAGCCCGGCGGGTGCTCGCTCCAGGCGCCCTGGGCGCCCGGCATGAGAAGGATGTCGTCGTCCTCGGCTGCGTGCTCGGAGGGGTCCAGGAAGGTGTACGCGCCCGGAGCGGGGATGCCCGGCTGCTCGACCATGCCTGCGTTCTCCGGCTGCCCCTCGCCCGGGACCTGGCCGGTGTCCGTCATGCGTACCCCTCGCCCATCGCTTGTGTTCCTTCGGACCTGCGCCCGTCGACAACAACGAGCGCGTGCGCCACGCGGCACGAAGGACGCGCGGACACCCACTCATTGTCGCGGCCGTAGGCCGTCGCGGAAGGCAGATCCGCCGCGATGGGCTGTGGACTGCGCCACGTCGCGCGGTTCCCCCAGGTCCCGTACCACATCAGCGACCGTGTGGGGCCGCCGATCCGGACGCGTTCGAACGACATGCCGAACGTCCCGGTGCGGTACAACAATCGGCCAGCCTACCCGCCCTGACGCCCCGGAGGGATCACGGGGCGTGTTCCGTCCTGCGGCCGGCCAACAGGAAGACCACCGAACGCTCGCGCTCCGACCAGTCGACGGGGTCGAGGCCCACGGTCTGGAGCAGCAGGCTCTCGACCGCGTAGCCGCCGTCGGCGAGGGCGGTGCCGATGGCCTCGGCCTCGTCGCGGGTGGAGGCGTGGGTGACGATGCGCTCCGGACGGCGCTCCGTGCAGGCGGTGACCACGGGGACGCCGCCGGCCCCGATCCGTACGACGTCGGGTTCCGGCAGGTTCTCCAGGACGTGCGGGGCGCGGCCGGGGACGGTCTGGAGGAGGACGCCGTGGCGGCGGGCGGCCGCCTCGGTGCGGGCGCAGGCGGCGGGGTCGGTGTCCACGGCGATGACGGCGGCGCCGAAACGGGCGGCCTCGACGGCGAACGCGCCGCCCGCGCAGCCGATGTCCCAGACGAGGTCGCCGACGCGGGGCCCGAGGCGCGCGAGTTGGGCGACGCGCAGCGCGGGGTCCTCGCCCGCCGTGGGACGTTGGGAGGGGGCGGCCGGGGGCTCGCCGGGCCGTCGGACCCCGCCGCCGGCGCCGTCGGAGGCGTACTCCTCCGGGGGCAGGCCCCAGCCCCGTACCGACCGCACGGCCGGGTCCTGGCCCGCCAGCCAGGGCGGGGCGGGCGTTCCGCCGCCGCCCGCCCCGCCGATGACGAGGACGACGTTGGGGTCCCGCCAGGAGTGGTCGGCGGCGCGGTCGGAGGTGAGGACGGAGACCTGTTCGCGGTCGGTGCCGAGCTCCTCGCAGACCACGAAGGTGCGGTGGACGCCGTCGAGGAGCAGGGCGAGTTCGGCGGGTCCCGCTCCCGGGGAGGTGAGGACGGCGACCTTGGGGTGGGCGCGGCAGACGTTGACGGCGCGGCGCAGGGTGCGCTGGTGGGCGACGACGGTCCGGGCGTCCTCCCAGGGCATTCCGGCGCGGGCGAAGGCGGCGGCGACGGAGGAGACGGCGGGGACGACCTCGACCTCCAGTCCGTGTTCGGGGGCGCGCAGGGTGCGGACGACGCCGAAGAAGCCGGGGTCGCCGTCGGCGAGGACGACGGCGGTGCCGCGGTGGCCGGCGATGCGGCGGGCCGCGATGTCGACGCTGCCGAGGCGGACGCGTTCGGCGGCCGGGGGCACTTCGGGGAGCGCCAGGTGGTGGGCGGCGCCCGCCACGAGGGTGGCGGCGGCGAGCGCGGACCTGGCGGCCGCGGTGAGGGGCGAGCCGTCCCAGCCGATCACCGTGACCCGGTCGGCCATCGTCGTCAGTCTCCTGTGGTGTCGTCGCAGGTCGGGAGCGTGCCGAGCGTACCCCGGCGGGGGCCTCGCGGCGTGCTTCCCGTGCGCGGTTCGCGCACCTGTTCCTGACCGGTCCCGGTCAGTTCCGGCTCAGTCGCGGCTCAGTCGCGGCTCGGCTCCCGCTCAGCTCCACTCGGTGTACGAGGAGTACCCGGCCTCGGCCATCTGGTCGGCGACGCCGTCGAGGTCCTCGGGGAGCAGGCCCCAGAGGATGAAGTCGGTGCGCAGGTCGGTCCAGCCGCCGTCCTCGGTGCGGGTGCGGGCTATGCAGGCGTTGCGCAGGACGCCCTCGCTGATGCAGCCGATCTTCTGGGCGACCTGCTGGGAGGCGGTGTTGTCGGCGGCGGTGCGGAGCTCGATGCGCTCGAACTTCTGGTCGCCGAAGAGCCATTGGGCGGTGGCGAGGGCGGCCTCGGAGGCGTACCCCTCACCGCGCGCCCAGGGGGCGACGATGTACGAGAGTTCGGTGGAGCGGACGCGCCAGTTCGTGTTGCTCAACTGGACGACGCCGACGAGGCGCTGGGTGAGGAACTCGGTGACGCCGAGGTCGAGGCCGCGGCCGGCGGCGCGCTCGGTGGGGGCGTACTCGGTGATCCAGCGGCGGGCGGCGGCCTCGGTGTACGGCTGGGGGACGGCGGTCCAGGCGCCGACCTGGTCGTCGTTCATCATCTCGGCGAGAGCGGGGGCGTCCCCGTCTTCGAGCGCGCGCAGCACCAGCCGGTCCGTGTTGATGGAGATGTCCGGGAAGGTGGTAGTCATGCTCAGCTCCATGCCGTGGACCGACCGAATCGACCGTGAACGCACAGCATGCAGCATGCGGCCGTCGGCGCGCATGGCCGGGTCGCCCGGGGTCGCCCGGGGCCGCGGGCGGGAGGACGCGGGGCGGGCGCGGGGCGGACGCGACGAAGGCCCCGCGCACCGGGGCGGTGCGGGGGCCCTCGTCGAACGGACCTGGCCGGTGCCTTACTTGGCGGCGGGACCGAAGGCCGGGATGACCGAGCCCTTGTAGGTGTCCTCGATGTACTTCTTCACCTCGGGCGAGTTGAGGAGCTTGGCGAGCTTCTGCACGCGGACGTCCTTCTCGTTGCCCTCCTTGACGGCGAGGAAGTTGGCGTACGGGTTGCCCTCCGCCTTCTCCAGGACGAGGGCGTCCTTCGACGGGGAGAGCTTGGCCTCGATGGCGTAGTTGCCGTTGATGACGGCGGCGTCCACGTCGTTCAGGGCGCGGGGCACGGTGGCGGCCTCCAGCTCCTTGAACTCCAGGCCCTTCTTGTCGGTGATGTCGGAGAGCTTGGCGTCGGTGCCGACGCCGTCCTTGAGGGTGATGAGGCCGTTCTCGGCGAGCAGGTGGAGCGCGCGGCCCTCGTTGGTGGTGTCGTTCGGGACGGCGATCGTCTGGCCGGCCTTGATGTCCTTCACCGACTTCAGGCTCTTGGAGTAGAGGCCCAGCGGCTCCAGGTGGACGTTGACCACGGGGACGATGGTGGTCTTGTTCTTCTTGTTGAAGTCGTCGAGGTACGGCTTGTGCTGGAAGAAGTTGGCGTCGACCTGGCCGGACTGGGTGGCGGTGTTCGGCAGGACGTAGTCCGTGAACTCCTTCACCTCCAGCTTCAGGCCTTCCTTCTCGGCCAGGTTGTCCTTGACGAAGTTGAGGATGTCGGCGTGCGGCGTCGGGGACGCGGCGACGACGAGCGGCTTGGAGGTGTCGCCGGAGCCGGCCGCGTCCTTGGAGGTGGACGGGTCCGAGGAGGTGCCGCAGGCGGTGAGGCCGAGGGCGAGGGCGGCGGTGGCGGCGATACCGGCGGTGAGCTTGATGTTCTTACGCACGAAGAGTGCCTCTTTCCGGTGGTGCGGTGGACGCCTGGACAACAAGTCCGGGCTGTTTCTTCGCCATCCTTCGAGATGCCCCGAAGGAGGAAGTCGGGGTGGCCGGGGAGCCGTTACGCGGTACGGCCCCGGCGGGCGAGGAGTCGGACGACCCCGTCGCCGATGAGCTGGACGACGGTCACGATCAGGACCAGGACGACGACGGTGACCAGCATGAACGTGGTGTCGAAGCGCTGGTATCCGTAGGTGACGGCCTTGGAGCCGAGGCCTTCGCCGCCGACCGCGCCGGCCATCGCCGAGTACCCGATGAGCACGATGACGGTGGTGGTGACGGCCGAGACCAGCGAGGGCAGGGCCTGCGGGAGCAGGACCTTGCGGACGATGGTGGGGATGCCGCCGCCCATGGCCTGGACGGCTTCGACGAGTCCGTGGTCGACCTCGCGGATCGCGGTCTCGACGAGGCGCGCGAAGAAGGGGATGGCGCCGATGGCCAGGGGCACGATCATCGCGGTGGGACCGATGAAGGTTCCGACGACAAAAGTGGTGAAGGGGATCAGGGCGATCAGCAGGATGATGAACGGCAGCGAACGCCCGACGTTCACGATCGCACCGACGACCTTGTTGACCGGCCGGTTCTGGAGCAGTCCGCCCTTGTCCGTGAGGACGAGGAGGATGCCGAGCGGCAGGCCGCCGACGATGGTGACGACGGTGGCCCAGAGGACCATGTAGAGCGTGTCGACGGTGCCCTGCTCCAGGAGGGGCTGCATCTCCGACCAGGTCACTTGGCACCTTCCTTGACCAGTACGGGCGTGGCGCCCGGCTGTGCGTCCTGCGGCTGCGCGTCCGCTTCCACGAGCTCGACCTGGAGGCCCTGCTCGCGCAGGAAGCCGACCGGGACGACGTTGTCCTCGTACCGTCCGGGGAGCTCGATCCGCATCCGGCCGATCTGCTTCCCGCCCACGGTGTCCATCGCCGCCCCGAGGATCGAGATGTCGATGTTGTAGGTGCGGGAGAGCTGGGAGATGACCGGCTGGGTCGCGGACTCGCCGTGGAAGGTGACGTCGACGACCGTGCGGTCCGGGCCCGTGGGGGCGCCGCTGACCGGGAAGAGCTCGGCCGCCAGCTGGGAGCCGGGGGTGGCGAGCAGTTCGCCGACGGTGCCGGTCTCGACGACGCGGCCGTGCTGCATGAGCGCGGCGGAGTCGCAGATCGTCTTGACGACGTCCATCTCGTGCGTGATGAGCAGGACGGTGAGGCCGAGCTGCTGGTTGAGGTCGCGCAGGAGCTGGAGGATGGAGCGGGTGGTCTCCGGGTCGAGGGCGCTGGTGGCCTCGTCGGAGAGCAGGACCTTGGGCTTGCCGGCGAGGGCGCGGGCGATGCCGACGCGCTGCTTCTGGCCGCCGGAGAGCTGGCCCGGGTAGGCCTTGGCCTTGTCGGCGAGGCCGACCAGGTCGAGGAGTTCGAGGGCGCGGCGGGAGCGCTCGGCGCCGGAGACGCCGAGGATCTCCAGGGGAAGTTCGATGTTGTCCTTCACCGTGCGGGAGGACAGCAGGTTGAAGTGCTGGAAGACCATGCCGATGCTGCTGCGGGCGCGGCGGAGGTCCTTGCCGGCGCGGCGGCTCTTCCCGGCGAGGGCGGTCAGGTCGACGCCGTCGACCGTCACGGTGCCGGAGGTGGGGCGCTCCAGGAGGTTGACGCAGCGGATGAGCGAGGACTTGCCGGCGCCGCTCTGGCCGATCACGCCGAAGACCTCGCCCTCGCGGACGTGCAGGTCGACGCCGTCCAGAGCGGTGACCTGGCGGCCGCGCGACTCGTAGACCTTGGTCAGGCCCGATGTGGTGATCACAGGATTTCCGTCACTGTCGAGTGCGCGGCGCGGGTTCCGCCGGGCACGTGGCGTTCGTCGTTCGGACAGTCGGCGCACATCAAGCCGGTCCGGCGGGTGGCCGGGAGTCAGCGGGGTGCGCGGGGCAGGCACGGTCCGCCGCCGGATGGCGGGAGGATCGGCATGGCCGTCGGGTCTCGCTTCGGGGCGCGAAACTCAGGCGGGGGCCCTCAGAAGGCGCACATTCGACACATACAACGAGCACCGGGCGTCGTGATCGCCTCGGTCGCAAGGGTGCGGCTGCTCGTCGTGGTCATGTCTGCAAGTAAAGCATGCGCAGTCGCGAACGAAAGAGGAGTGTCCGAATAGCGGACGCCGTTGAGATGCCATACGGACACCTCCTCGGCCGCCCGGGAAGCCGCTCCCCCCTGCGCGGCCTGCGCGGAACGGGTCCCGGGGGCACGCCGACGACGGCCGGTTCCCGCCCCCGGGCGGGCGTCCGGTGTGGCCAAGGCCACGCGTACCCCGCGTGCCCCGCGCACTCCGGGCGCCGCGGGCCCCCGGCGGCAGGGGGCGCGCCACTCGGGCCCTTCGGCCCGTAATACCCTCGTGCGCATGCTCGACGCCCTGACGGTCACGGTCTCCGTGGCCGCGCTCGCCCTCGCCGCCTGGTGCGGCTTCGCCGCCTACCGCGACCAGCCGACCAAGGACTGGCACTTCATCGGCATGGCCGTGGTGACCTTCCTCGTCCTGGTCCAGCTGATCGTCGGCATCGTGCAGCTCGCGCGCGGCGAGAAGGCCGAGGAGGGCGCGACGATCTTCGTCGCCTATCTGCTGGGCGCGCTGTGCGCGGTCCCCATCGCGGGCTTCATGTCGCTCGCCGAGCGCAGCCGGTGGGGTTCGGCGACGGTGGCGGCCGGCGCGGTCGTCCTCGCCGTGCTCGAAGTGCGTCTCTACGACATCTGGACGGTGGGCTGACCATGACCGCGACACAGGAGAAGGCCGCACCCGGCGCGCGGAAGCGGCTCGTCACGGGCCCGGGCATGCTGCTCGTCTGGCTGTACGGCGTGATGTCGGTCGGCGCGGTCTCCCGCTCGATCTACCAGATCGCCACCGAGTTCGACCGCGCGCCGCTCGCGTACAGCCTGTCGGCGCTGGCCGCGGTCGTCTACGTCTTCATCACGTACACGCTGGTACGCGGCGGGGAGAGGGCCCGCAGGGCGGCGCTGGTCTGCTGCGCCGCCGAGCTCGCGGGCGTGCTGATCGTGGGGACCTGGACGCTGGCCGACCCGTCCGCCTTCCCGGACGCGACGGTCTGGTCGGACTTCGGGTACGGCTACGTCTTCATCCCCGTACTCCTGCCGCTGACCGGCATCTGGTGGCTTCGCAAGGCGGCCAGGGCCGACCAGGGCTCCTGACGCCTCCTAGGCGGCCTTCTCCAGGGTCACCAGGGTGATCCTGGGGCCGATCTCGCGGGTGGAGACCTGCTCGTAGCCCCTGCTGCGGTAGAGCCGCAGGTTGACCTCGCTGCGGTGGCCGGTGAAGAGCTGGAAGCGCTTGGCGGGCACTTCGGGGAGCTGCTCGGCACCGGAGCCGTAGTGGCGCTCGATGCCGTCGAGCAGACGGGTGCCGAGGCCGTGGCGCTGCATGCGCGGGTGGACGATGAGCTTGGCGATCCGTACCGTCCCGTCCTCGTCGAGGCGGGCCCGTACGGAGGCGACGACCTCGTCGCCGAGCCGGGCCACGAGTCCGTACCCCTCGGCCAGCTCCGCGCGGAGGGCGTCGAGCGTCTGGGTGAGCGGCTCGATGGACCAGTCTCCGTACAGCTCCGCCTCGCTCTGGTAGCAGAGGTACTGCAGCTTCAGGATGTGCTCCGCGTCCCGCGCGTCCGCTGCCGAGATGGTCACGCTCAGGCCCATGTGTGCCGCCTCCCGCTCATGTGCTTCGCCGTCGGTTTATCGCACCCTTCCCCGTCGGCCGGGGACGGGAACCTCTGCAGCCAGCATTCTGCGCAGGCATCCCAGGCAACGGGAACGCATCGGCCCCAGACTGCCCTGTGAGATACCCAACTCTCCTGCGATTTCCCGGTAGGTGGGGTCCTCCGGGTCGAGCATGGCGGCGAGCACCCGGGGGCAGCGGCCGGGCGTTCGGGTGACGGCGGCGCGCAGCGTGCGGTGCCGTTCGGCGACGAGGAGCGAGCCCTCCGGAGAGCCGTGCGGGGTGTCGGCGTCCGGCCTCGGGGCGGGTTCCCCGGGGTACTCGCCGGGGTACGGGCGCTCCCGGTCCGCGTGCCTGCGGGCCCTGCGGGCCTCGGCGCGGACGGCGCGGCGCAGCCAGTCGGCGGGACGGTCGGGGGCGCCGGTGTCGCGCAGGCGCTCCAGGAGGCGGAGCCAGACGGCCTGTTCCAGGTCGCCGGGGTCGACTCCGGCGGCGGGGGCCTCGGCGTCGGACTCGGCGGCGAGGAGCGGGGCGAGGGCGGCGAGGAGGCCGGGGGCCGAGCGGGGGTCGGGCGCGGCGGGGGTCACGGGGGTGGTCATGACCGGCACGATGTCCGGCTGTGCGCCGACGGTTGCCGGGCCGGGCCCAAACCACCCGTGAGGGGGGCGTACGAGCCCGGCGGCGGCCGAACCGTACGCCCCCCCTCCACGGGCTCAGCCCCGGTCGGCGTCCGTGAGGTCCGCCGCCGCGAGCAGGGCCGTGTCCGCGTTGTCGGAGAAGATGCCGTCGATCCCCGTCTCCAGGTACCTCTTCAGCGCGCCGAAGGCGTCGCCGTACGCCGTCGGGTCCGTGCCCCGGCGGAAGTCGGCGGGCAGGAAGGCGTTCTCGTTGCGGTGCGTGTACGGGTGGAGGATCAGGCCCTCGGCGTGCGCGTCGCGGACGAGCGCGGTCGGCGCGGTGAGGCGGCCCGTGGCGTCCTTCGGGATCACCAGGTCGAGCGTGGGGCCGATGCCCTGCGCGTACGAGGCGATCCAGCGCAGGCCCTCGGGCGTGACGAGGTCGGCGACCGTGCGCGGGTCCCCGGCCTGCACGAAGTCCCAGGGGCGGGTGGCCGGGCCGGAGAGCAGGACCACGCGCGGGGAGTCGACCAGGCGCGCGAGGCGCTGGATGCTGCTCGGCTCGAAGGACTGGAGGAAGACCGGGGAGTTCGCGCGGTGGCGGCCGTACCGGCGCAGCAGCTTCGCGAGGCGCTCCTCCAGGCCGAGGCCGAGGGAGCGGAAGTAGGTGGGGTGCTTGGTCTCGACGTGGAGCCAGATCTCGCGGCCCCGGCGGCGCCCCTCCTCCTCGGCCCAGCGCAGCACCTCCTCGAAGGTGGGGACCGTCCAGCGGCCGTCGTAGAGCGTGTTCTCCTGGCGGGTGGCCGGGATGCGCTCCTTGGCGCGGAGGGTCTTGAGCTCGGCGAGCGTGAAGTCCTCGGTGAACCAGCCGGTGATCGAGGCGCCGTCGACGCTCTTGGTGGTCTTCCGGGAGGCGAACTCGGGGTGGTCGGCGACGTCGGTGGTGCCGGTGATGTCGTTCTCGTGGCGGCAGACGAGGTGGCCGTCCTTGGTGGGGACGAGGTCCTGCTCGATGACGTGGGCGCCGAGGTCGAGGGCGTGGCGGTAGGAGCCGAGGGTGTGCTCGGGGCGGTAGCCGCTGGCGCCGCGGTGGGCGATGACGGTGGGGACGGGCAGGGAGCGGTAGCCGCGGCCGGCGCCCCTGCCTTCCTTCCGCGCCTCGTCGGCGTGCGCGGTGCCCGCGGAGAAGGCGGTGGAGGCTCCCAGTACCGCCGCCGCTCCGGCCGCTCCGAGAACGGTCCGCCGTGCCGGCGTCCGGTGCGCGCCCTGTGTCATGAAGACTCCTCGTGTGTGATGTCCCGCACCTGTCAACGGGGGCTTCCGACGCTAGGCACGGCGCCCCTCCAGCGGCTTGACCTCCGCCGAACATGGCGGAAACACACGTCAACACTGCGTATCCGGTCGATGAACCCGATGTGCGGACGACCGGGACCCGCGAGTATCGTCCACAGCTGCACCGTCAGCTCGACAGGTCGACCGACCCGCGTCCCACCCCGGAGGAACCGTTGTCCCGTCTCGCGATCATCAAGGCAGTGCTCGGGCCGGTCATGCGCCTGATGTTCCGCCCCCGCGTGGAGGGCGCCGAGAACATCCCGGGGACCGGGCCCGTGATCCTCGCGGGGAACCACCTGACCTTCATCGACTCGATGATCATGCCGATCTGCCTGGACCGTCCGGTCTATTTCATCGGCAAGGACGAGTACGTGACGGGCAAGGGCGTCAAGGGCCGGGCGATGGCCTGGTTCTTCACCAGCGTCGGCATGATCCCGGTGGACCGGGACGGCGGCCGCGGCGGTGTCGCGGCGCTGATGACCGGGCGCCGGGTCCTGGAGGAGGGCAAGATCTTCTCGATCTACCCGGAGGGCACCCGCTCCCCCGACGGCCGTCTGTACCGGGGCCGTACGGGCATCGCGCGGCTGACGCTGATGACGGGCGCGCCGGTGATTCCGTTCGCGATGATCGGCACCGACAAGATCCAGCCGGGTGGCGCGGGCTTCCCGCGCCCGGGCAAGGTGACGGTCCGCTTCGGCGAGCCGATGGAGTTCTCGCGGTACGACGGGATGGACCGCGACCGGTACGTGCTGCGCGCGGTGACGGACTCGGTGATGACCGAGGTCATGCGGCTGTCCGGCCAGGAGTACGTGGACATGTACGCCACCAAGGCGAAGGCCGCGTAAGCCTCGTATACACAGGAAGGTGCCCCGTACGGCCGATGGCCGTACGGGGCACCTTCTTCTGTCCGTACGCGTCAGTGGCTGACGCCGTCCTCCAGCTTCTGGCCCTTCAGGAGGAACCAGGCGGCGACCGCGGCCGCGAGGAGGAACGCCGCGCCGACGCCGGCGGCGATGCGCAGGCCGTCCACGAAGGCGTCCTGGGCGGCGGTCACCAGGGCGGTGGCCGCCTCCGGGTCGAGGGCCCCGGCGGCCTCCACCGCGCCGCCGAGGGACTCGTGGGCGGCCGAGGCGACACCGGAGGGGACACCGGCCGGGGTCGCGAAGCCGCTGTAGACACCCGTCACGATCGAGCCGAGGACGGCGATGCCGAGGGCGGCGCCGAGCTCGTACGCGGTCTCGGAGACGGCGGAGGCCGCGCCGGCCTGTTCCTTCGGGACGCTGGACAGGATCACGTCGGCGGTGACGGTGAAGGCGAAGCCGCTGCCCACACCGACGACGAGGAGGCTCGCGCCGAGCATCGGGTAGCCGGTGGACTGGTCGATGCTCGTCAGGACCGCGAGGGAGAGTCCGATGGCGGCGAGACCGCCCGCCACGACGGACCGCACGGAGAACCGGCGGGCGACGAGACCGGCGGCGAGACCGGCCGTGACGGCGCCGATCGCGGCGGGGAGTTCGGCGAGACCGGCCTCCAGGGGCTGGCGGCCCTGGACCAGCTGGAGGAACTGGGAGAGGAAGAAGACCAGGCCGGAGAGGCCGAGGATGGTCAGCAGGTCGGCGAGGACGGCGCCGGAGAAGCCGCGGTTGCGGAACAGGCGCATGTCCAGGAGCGGGATCGGCAGGGTGAGCTGCCTGCGGACGAACCCGGTCAGGGCGGCGGCACCGGCGAGGGCGGCCACGACCGCGTCGAGGGAGAGGCCGTGGGAGGCCAGTTCCTTGATCGCGTAGACGACGCCGATCATGCCGACGAGGGAGAGGCCGACGCTGGGAAGGTCCCAGGGGCCCGGGTTCGGGTTCTTCGACTCGGGGATCAGCTTGGCGCCGACGAGGACCAGGACGGCCATGACGGGCAGGTTGATGAGGAAGACCGAGCCCCACCAGAAGTGCTCCAGGAGGAACCCGCCGACGACCGGTCCGACGGCCATGCCGGCCGAGGCCATGGCGCCCCAGATGCCGATGGCGAGGCTGCGCTCGCGCGGGTCGTGGAAGAGGTTGCGGATGAGCGCCAGGGTGGACGGCATGAGGGTCGCGCCGGCGACGCCGAGGAGGGCGCGGGCGGCGATCATCATCTCGGGGCTGGTCGCGTAGGCGTTCAGGACCGAGACGGCGCCGAAGGCGGTGGCGCCGATGAGCAGCAGCTTCTTGCGGCCGATGCGGTCGCCGAGGCTGCCCATGGAGACGAGGAGACCGGCGATGACGAAGGAGTAGACGTCGCCGATCCAGAGGAGCTGGGTGCCGGTGGGCTGGAGGTCCTCGGAGAGGAACGGGGTCGCCAGGCCCAGGACCGTGGCGTCGACGGCCACGAGCAGGACGGCCAGGACGAGGACGGAAAGGGCGAGCCACCGGCCGGGGCGGTGCGCGCCCTCGATATGGCTCTTGGTCTTGAGGGTGCTGGTGGTCACTTCTCCACGCTCCTGCGTGCTCCGCCGAGCAACAGCTCGACGATCATGTACTGGAAGTCCTTGGCGGCTACCCGGCCGTCCTGCACGGCCCAGGCGCCGGAACCGATGAGCCCGTAGAGGGCCTCGGTGAGCCAGGCGGGGGTCAGATCGATCCGGAAGACGCCCTGTTCCTGGCCGCGCCGGAAGAGGTCGGAGACCCGGGCGTCGAGCCGTTCCCAGCCCGCGTTGACCTGGTCGCCCTCGAAGAGCTGGTTCTCGGTGACGAGGAACGAGAGCAGGGGGGCCACGGTCTCCACCTCGGCGACGAGCCGTCGTACGGCCTCGTCGGCCGGGCCCTCGCCGGTGCGGGCCCGGTCGTGGGCCGCCTCCAGCTCCTGGATCCCGAGCTCCTCGAGCGCCCGCACCAGGGCGTCGCGCCCCGCGAAGTACCGGTGCAGCGTGGCCCGGCCGATCCCGGCGGCCCGCGCGACCTCGTCCATGGTGGCGGTCGCTTTGCGGGAGAGCAGGGTGGCGGCGCTGCGGAGCACCTGGGTGCGGCGGTCGTCTGACATGAGACGACCATACACCGAATGAGACATCAATGTCTCACCCGAGACATGATTGATCTAAAAAGCGCCGCCGCCCTCCCGGAGGAGAGCGGCGGCGCCGTGACGCGAGGGGCTACTTCTTGGCGTCGGCCCAGGCGTGCTGGATGACCAGGTCGGCCTTGACCTCGACGAGCTGGGTGGCGACGGCCGAGGGGGCCGTGCCGCCGCGACCGTCACGGGAGGCGAGGGCGCCGGGCACGTTGAGGACCGTGCGGACCTCGGGGGTGAGGTGCTCGGAGATCTTGGCGAACTGCTCGTCCGAGAGTTCGTCGAGCTCCTTGCCCTCCGACTCGGCGACCTTCACGCACTCGCCGGCCACCTCGTGCGCCACCCGGAACGGCACGCCCTGCTTGACCAGCCACTCGGCGATGTCCGTCGCGAGGGAGAAGCCGGCCGGGGCCAGTTCCTCCATGCGCTCGCGGTTGACCGTGAGGGTGGCCATCATGCCGGTGAAGGCGGGGAGCAGGACCTCCAGCTGGTCGCAGGAGTCGAAGACAGGCTCCTTGTCCTCCTGGAGGTCGCGGTTGTACGCGAGCGGGAGCGCCTTCAGGGTGGCGAGGAGGCCCGTCAGGTTGCCGATGAGACGGCCCGACTTGCCCCGCGCCAGCTCGGCGATGTCCGGGTTCTTCTTCTGCGGCATGATCGACGAGCCCGTGGAGAAGGCGTCGTGGAGGGTCACGAAGGAGAACTCCTTCGTGTTCCAGATGATGATCTCCTCCGCGATCCGCGAGAGGTTCACGCCGATCATCGCCGTGATGAAGGCGAACTCGGCGACGAAGTCACGGGAGGCCGTGCCGTCGATCGAGTTGCCGACCGAGCCGCGCTCGAAGCCGAGGTCCTTGGCGACCGCCTCCGGGTCGAGGCCGAGCGAGGAGCCCGCGAGGGCGCCGGAGCCGTACGGGGAGACCGCCGTCCGGGTGTCCCACTGGCGCAGCCGCTCGGCGTCCCGGGAGAGGGACTGGACGTGGGCCAGGACGTGGTGGGCGAAGAGCACCGGCTGGGCGTGCTGGAGGTGCGTACGGCCGGGCATGGCGACGTCCGCGTGGGCCTCGGCGAGGCCGACGAGCGCGTCCTGGAGCTCGGCGACGAGGCCGCCGATGATCCGGGCGTGGTCCCGCAGGTACATCCGGAAGAGCGTCGCGACCTGGTCGTTCCGCGAGCGGCCGGCGCGCAGCTTGCCGCCGAGGTCGGCGCCGAGGCGCTCCAGGAGGCCACGCTCCAGGGCGGTGTGGACGTCCTCGTCGGCGATGGTGCCGACGAAGGAGCCGTCGGCGACGTCCGCCTCCAGCTGGTCGAGTCCGGCGAGCATGCGGGTCAGCTCGTCCTCGGTGAGCAGGCCCGCCTTGTGCAGCACACGGGCGTGGGCGCGGGAACCGGCGATGTCGTACGGCGCGAGGCGCCAGTCGAAGTGGACCGACGCGGACAGCTTCGCGAGGGCCTCGGCGGGACCGTCGGCGAAGCGCCCGCCCCAGAGCCGGACGTCACCGTTGTTGCTGCTCACTGCTGCTCCTCGTTCGGACGTGGTCGGACGTGGGCGGGGGGCACGCGGCCCACCCTGGTAGGCATAACTATGCGGACCGCCGTATGTTTTGTCAATCGAGGTTCATGCGCCCCACCATCCGCGCGGCCCTCGCATCCGTGCGGCCCTCGCATCCGTGCGGCCCGAAAACCAGGGGCACGCGCGCGTGCCCCTCTCCTAGGCTCCGCCCATGGAAGACACGGACGCCACCGCGGCCGCACGCCTGGCGAGCGGTCTCCCGCTCCACGCGGTGATCGACATCTCGGACGCCGCCGCCTGGACCGCGCTCGACCTGGACCTGCGCGAGCTCGCCCGCACCCGCCCGTCCGCCCTTCCCCGCATGTCCTGGGCGACCGGCCGCCGCTTCCACTGGTCCTGGGACGCGCCCCTGCCCACCCTCGACCTCAGGCGCCGCGAGCCCGACGAGCCCGCGATCGCCGTCGCGCTCTGCCACGCCGACGGCCGGATCCGCGAGACCGCCCTCCGGCACGCGGCCCGCCTTCCCGCACCGGCCCTGCGCCCTCTCCTCCCTCTCGTGGCGATCCGCTGCGCGGACTGGGCGGAGCCGGTCCGCGAGCCCGCCCGCGACCTGCTGCGCTCCGCCCTGCCCGGCGTCGGGCCCGGAACGGCCGACGTCCTCGCGGCCGTCGTCCTGCGCGTCGCCGCCCGCAAGTACGGGGACGCCGCCGAGACCCTCCTGGAGGCGGCGCTCAGGGAGAGCCCCGCGCCCGTCCTCGACGCCGTCCTCGCGAGCCGGGACCGGGCCACCCGGCGCCTGGCCCACCGGATCGCGGTCGAACGGCGCCACCTCTCCCCCGAGCGGCTCTCCGAGTCCGCCGCCACCGACCCGGACCTGGTGATCCAGGACCTCTGCGCCGCCGGCACGGTGGCCCGGGTGACCCCTTCGAGCGCGCACGAGCTCCTCGCACCGCTGCTGCGCTCCCCGCACGGCCGCGTCCGCTCCGCCGGCGTGACGGCGCTGCGGCGGGCCGGGCGCCCGCAGGACGCCGAGGCCTTCCTCGCCGACCGGTCGGCCCTGGTGCGGGCCTGCGCGCGGTACGTGCTCCGGCAGTCCGGCGTCGAGGCCGCCCCGCTCTACCGGGAGCTGTGCGCGGGCGACGCGGTGCCCGGCCCGGCGCCCCTCGGCCTCGCCGAGTGCGGCACCCGCGAGGACATCGCCCTGCTGTGGCCGCTCACGGAGCACCCGGTCTCCGGCGTGCGCGCCCACGCGGTGGCCGGACTGCGCCTCCTGGAGGCGACGGACCTCCTGCGCCTGCTGCCGCTGCTCGACGACCCCTCGCCCCGCGTCGTACGGGAGACGGTGACCGCCCTCGTACCGTGGTCGGAGCGGCTGCCGGTGGACGAGCTGCGGGCGCGGCTCGACGCGGTGGAGAACCCGCGGCACGTGCGCGTGGGAGCGTTCCGGCTGCTCGCTGTCGCGTACGCCGACGACGAGCTGTGCGACCTCGTCTCGTGGCTGCTCTTCGACGAGGACGACAAGCTGCGGGCGTACGCCCACGCCACACTCTGCTGCTGACGGGCCCCCGGGGCACCGCGGGCCGCCGAACGGCCCCGTACGGCCCTGTACGGCGGGCGGGGACGTACGGACCGGCCTAGCGTCGCGGCCATGCGCACCCTGCTCGTCCTCGGCACCGCCCTGCTCTCGCTCGCCGCCGCGCCCGCACCCGCCCGCGTACCCGCCCCCGTTCCCGTAACGCTGCCCGGACGGATGGCGGACACCGGCGGCGGCTCGCAGCTGATCACGGCCGAGGCCGCCGACACGGGGGCCACGACGGGGGTCCTGACGTGGTGGGACCTGCGGGGCGGGCAATGGGTGCGGGCCGGGTCCGCGCCGGCGCGGTTCGGGGCCAACGGGCTCACCGAGGGGGCGACGCGGCGACAGGGGACGTCCACGACGCCGACCGGGCTGTTCCGGCTGCCGTACGCCTTCGGGACCGCGCCCGCGCCGCCGGGGAACGCGTACCGCTACGCGCGCGTGACGCGGGATTCGTGGTGGTGCCAGGACAACGACGCGCGCGCGTACAACCGCTGGGTGGAGGGGCTGCCGGAGGACTGCCGGGCCGCCGAGGCCGAGCACCTCGCCACGTACGACCCGCAGTACACGCACGCGCTCGTCGTCGGGTTCAACTACGACCGGCCGGTGCGCGGGCGCGGGGCCGGGATCTTCCTGCACGTGAACGGGCGCGGGACGACCGCGGGTTGCGTCTCGGTGCCCCTGGAGGCCATGCGCGCGGTGCTCGCCTGGGCGGACCCGGGGCGCGCACCGCACATCGCCGTCGGAACCAGGAGCGGTCCGACGGCGATCACGCGGTACTGAGCGGTACTGAGGTGCGCGGGAGCGGCTACTTCTGGGCCAGCTTCAGCAGGTGGTCGGCGAGCGCCTGGCCGCCCGTCGGGTCGCGGCTGATCAGCAGGAGCGTGTCGTCACCCGCGATCGTGCCGAGGATGGCGTGGAGTTCGGCCTGGTCGATGGCCGACGCGAGGAACTGGGCCGCGCCCGGCGGGGTCCGCAGGACCACGAGGTTCGCGGACGCCTCGGCGGAGATCAGCAGTTCACCGGAGAGGCGCCGCATGCGCTCCTCCTTGGCGGACTCGCCGAGCGGCGCCTGCGGGGTACGGAAACCGCCCTCGCTGGGCACCGCGTAGATGAGTTCGCCCCCGGTGTTGCGGATCTTCACCGCGCCGAGCTCGTCGAGGTCACGGCTGAGCGTCGCCTGGGTGACGCTCAGTCCGTCGTCCGCGAGGAGCTTGGCGAGCTGGCTCTGCGAGCGCACCGGCTGCCGGTTGAGGATGTCGACGATCCTGCGGTGGCGTGCGGTGCGGGTCTGCGGAACGGACGGCCCGCCGTGCTCGTTCTCCTGCGCGTCGGTCATCGTCGTCTCATTCTCCGCTTCGTCCTTGCCCGTTCGCCACGTCGAGGACCCCGGGCAGCGCCTCGACGAAGGCGTCCGCCTCGGCGTCGGTGAGGACCAGCGGAGGCATGATCCGTACGACGTCGGGGGCGGGCGCGTTGACCAGGAAGCCGGCGTCCTGAGCCGCCTGCTGCACCTGGGGTGCGAGGGGCTCGGTAAGCACGATACCCAGCAGGAGGCCCGCACCACGGACGTGGGAGACCAGCGGGTGGCCCAGACCCTCGATTCCCTGGCGCAGCCGCTCCCCCACCGCCTTGACGTGGTCGAGGGCCGCGTCGGCCCCGAGGACGTCGAGGACGGCGAGTCCGGCGGCGCAGGCGATCGGGTTGCCGCCGAAGGTCGTGCCGTGGTGGCCGGGGGCGAAGAGCTCCGCGGCCTCGCCGAAGGCGACGGTCGCGCCGAGCGGCAGGCCGCCGCCGAGGCCCTTGGCGAGGGTGACGACGTCGGGCTCGATGCCCTCCTCCGCCTGGTACGCGAACCAGTGGCCGCAGCGGCCGATGCCGGTCTGGACCTCGTCGAGGACGAGGAGCGTGCCGGTGGCGCGGGTGATCTCCCGGGCCGCCTTGAGGTAGCCGGCGGGCGGGACGACGACGCCGTTCTCGCCCTGGATGGGCTCGATGATCACGAGCGCGGTCTCCTCGGTGACCGCGGCACGCAGGGCCTCCGCGTCGCCGTACGGGACGTGGGTCACGTCGCCGGGCAGCGGCAGGAAGGGGGTCTGCTTGCCGGGCTGGCCGGTGAGCGCGAGGGCGCCCATGGTCCGGCCGTGGAAACCGCCCTGGGTGGCGACCATGTGGGTGCGGCCGGTGAGCCGGCCGAGCTTGAACGCGGCCTCGTTGGCCTCGGCGCCCGAGTTGCAGAAGAAGACCCGGCCGGGGCGGCCGAAGTGGGAGAGCAGCCGCTCGGCGAGGGCGACGGGCGGCTCGGCGACGAAGAGGTTGGAGACGTGGCCGAGGCTGCGGACCTGGCGGCTCACGGCCTCGACGACCGCCGGGTGGGCGTGGCCGAGCGCGTTGACGGCGATGCCGCCGACGAAGTCCGCGTACTCCTTGCCGTCGGCGTCCCAGACCTTGGCGCCCTCACCGCGGACGAGCGGCAGCTTCGGGGTGCCGTAGTTGTCCATGAGGGAGCCCTGCCACCGCTGGGTCAGCTCCGCGTTGGTCGGGTTGTCGCTCATTTCGCCCCCTGGTCGTCCGGCACGACCATCGTGCCGATGCCCTCGTCGGTGAAGATCTCCAGCAGGATCGAGTGCTGGACGCGGCCGTCGATCACGCGGGCCGTGGTGACCCCGTTCCGTACGGCGTGCAGGCAGCCCTCCATCTTGGGGACCATGCCGCTGGAGAGCTCGGGCAGCAGCTTCTCCAGCTGGCTCGCGGTGAGCCGGCTGATGACCTCGTCGCTGTTCGGCCAGTCCTCGTAGAGGCCCTCGACGTCGGTCAGGACCATCAGCGTTTCGGCGCCCAGCGCCGCAGCGAGTGCCGCAGCCGCCGTATCAGCATTGACGTTGTAGACATGTCCGTCGTCCTGGGAGCGGGCGATGGAGGAGATGACCGGGATCCGGCCGTCCTCGAGGAGCGCCTCTATGGCGCCGGTGTCGATGGCGGTGATCTCGCCGACCCGGCCGATGTCGACCGTCTCGCCGTCGATGACCGGCTGGTGCTTGGTGGCGGTGATGGTGTGCGCGTCCTCGCCGGTGAGGCCGACGGCGAGCGGGCCGTGCTGGTTGAGCAGCCCGACGAGCTCGCGCTGCAGCTGGCCGGCGAGGACCATCCGTACGACGTCCATGGCGTCCTCGGTGGTGACCCGGAGGCCGGCCTTGAACTCGCTGACGATGCCGTGCCGGTCGAGCGCGGCGCTGATCTGCGGGCCGCCGCCGTGCACGACGACCGGCTTGAGGCCGGCGTGGCGCAGGAAGACGACGTCCTGGGCGAAGGCGGCCTTGAGGTCGTCGTCGATCATGGCGTTGCCGCCGAACTTGATGACGACCGTCTTGCCGTGGTGGCGGGTCAGCCAGGGCAGGGCCTCGATGAGGATCTGCGCCTTGGGGAGGGCGGTGTGCTTCCGCGCGGTGTTGGAGTTCGCCTTGTTGTCGGCGTCGTTGTCGTTGTCGTTGTCGCTCATGACGAGTACGCGCTGTTCTCGTGGACGTAGTCGGCGGTCAGGTCGTTCGCCCAGATGACGGCGGACTCGGTGCCGGCGGCGAGGTCGGCGGTGATGGTGACCTCCCGGTAGCGCATGTCGACGAGGTCGCGGTCCTCGCCGACCGAGCCGTTCTTGCAGACCCAGACGCCGTTGATGGCGACGTTGAGCCGGTCCGGCTCGAAGGCGGCCCGGGTGGTGCCGATGGCGGAGAGGACACGGCCCCAGTTGGGGTCCTCGCCGTGGATGGCGCACTTGAGGAGGTTGTTGCGGGCGATGGAGCGGCCCACCTCGACGGCGTCGTCCTCGGTCGCGGCGTTCACGACCTCGATGCGGATGTCCTTGCTGGCGCCCTCGGCGTCGCCGATGAGCTGGCGGGCGAGGTCGTCGCAGACGGCCCGCACGGCCTCGGTGAAGGCGTCCTGCGCGGGCGTGACGCCGGAGGCGCCGGAGGCGAGGAGCAGGACGGTGTCGTTGGTGGACATGCAGCCGTCGGAGTCGACCCGGTCGAAGGTGACGCGGGTGGCGCCCCGGAGCGCGCCGTCGAGGCCCTTGGCGTCGACGTCGGCGTCCGTGGTGAGGACGACGAGCATGGTGGCGAGGCCGGGGGCGAGCATGCCCGCGCCCTTCGCCATGCCGCCGACGGTCCAGCCGTCCCGGGAGACCACGGCGGTCTTGTGGACGGTGTCGGTGGTCTTGATGGCGATGGCGGCCTTCTCGCCGCCGTGCTCGGAGAGCTCGGCCCCGGCCTTCTCGACGCCGGGGAGGAGCTTGTCCATGGGGAGGAGGACGCCGATGAGGCCGGTGGAGGCGACGGCGATCTCGCCGGCGCCGACCTCCGTGCCCAGGCCGGTGAGGACCTCGGCGACCTTCTCGGCGGTGGCGTGGGTGTCCTGGAAGCCCTGCGGGCCGGTGCAGGCGTTGGCTCCGCCGGAGTTGAGGACGACGGCGGTCAGCTCGCCGTCGGCGAGGACCTGCTGGGACCAGACGACGGGGGCGGCCTTGACGCGGTTGGAGGTGAAGACTCCCGCGGCGGCGCGGCGGGGCCCGGTGTTGACCACGAGGGCCAGGTCCGGGTTGCCGTTCTGCTTGATCCCGGCGGCGATGCCCGCCGCCGTGAATCCCTTCGCTGCGGTCACGCTCACGGCGCAACTCCAATCGTGGAAAGTCCGGTGTCCTCAGGGAGGCCCAGGGCGATGTTCATGCTCTGCACCGCACCGCCGGCGGTGCCCTTGGTGAGGTTGTCGATGGCGCTGATGGCGATGATCCGGTTCGCGGCGGCGTCGTACGTGACCTGCACCTGAACGGCGTTGGAACCGTAGACGGACGCCGTCGCCGGCCACTGGCCCTCGGGCAGGAGGTGGACGAAGGGCTCGTCCGCGTACGCCTTCTCGTACGCCGCCCGTACGGCCTCGGCGGTGACGCCCGGCTTCGCGGAGGCGGTGCAGGTGGCGAGGATGCCGCGGGGCATCGGGGCCAGGGTCGGCGTGAAGGAGACGGTGACCCGCTCCCCCGCCGGACCGCTGAGGTTCTGGATCATCTCGGGGGTGTGGCGGTGGCCGCCGCCGACGCCGTACGGGGACATGTTGCCCATGACCTCGCTGCCGAGGAGGTGCGGCTTGGCGGCCTTGCCGGCGCCGGAGGTGCCGGAGGCTGCGACGATGACCGCCTCGGGCTGGGCGAGACCGCTCTCGTACGCCGGGAAGAGCGCGAGCGAGACGGCGGTCGGGTAGCAGCCGGGGACGGCGACGCGCTTGGAGCCCTCCAGGGCGGCGCGGGCGCCGGGCAGTTCGGGGAGGCCGTAGGGCCAGGTGCCGGCGTGCGGGGAGCCGTAGTACGTCTCCCAGTCGGCCGGGTCCTTGAGGCGGAAGTCGGCGCCCATGTCGACGACGAGCACGTCGGGGCCGAGCTGCTCGGCGACGGCGGCCGACTGGCCGTGCGGGAGCGCCAGGAAGACCACGTCGTGCCCCGCGAGCTCCTCGGCCTCGGTCGGCGCGAGGACGCGGTCGGCGAGCGGGAGCAGGTGCGGCTGGAGGGCACCGAGCTTCTGACCGGCGTTGGAGTGACCGGTCAGGGTGCCGATCTCGACGTGGGGGTGGGCGAGGAGCAGACGCAGCAGTTCCCCACCCGCGTACCCGCTCGCACCGGCGACCGCCGCTCGCACCTTCATCGCTTTCGTCTCCGCTGCCATCGAAACCCTCCTCATGGATGGCATGACTATACGTGCATCCGCAGTTTTATGCAACGAACCGTCGATGGCCGCGAAATATGGCCGGATACCCTCTCCGCCACGAAGGAAACGGTCCGGCCGAGGCTGGACCATGGGGAGGGAACAGCACATGTCGGTGACGACGGACGTCGCCCAGGGGGCCGGGAGACAGTGCCCGGAGTGCGGGACGGCGCTGACCGGAGGAGGGCGCTTCGTCGCCTGGTGCGCCTCGTGCGACTGGAACGTCGCCCCGGAGGAAGAGGGCGACGGCCCCGCCGGACGGATCGAACGGATACGACGGACTCTGGCGCGGCGCCACGGGGAGCAGCTCTTCCACGACCTGGGCGCGGGCGACAACGGGGGCACAGGACTCGGCGGAAGCACCGGGAAGCCGCCCCGCGACGTCTCCGGGATGCTCGCCGCCGCCCTCGCGGTCGGCGTGCACGGCGTCACCCTCGCCCTTTTCGCGGGCGGCCTCTGGCTGGCCGTCACGGGCTGGGGCAAGGGTGTCCAGCCCGTACTGGCGGCGTTCCTGCTCCTCCTGGGCTTCCTGCTACGACCCCGGTTCGCCCGCCTCGCGAAGGTCGAGGACCGGCTGCCCGTGCTGCGCCGGGGCGACGCTCCCCGGCTGTTCGCGCTGCTCGACGAGGTCGCCACGAGCGCCGGGACCACGGGCGTACGGGCGGTGGTGATCGACGCCGACGCCAACGCCTCGGTGACGACGTACGGCATCCGCCAGGACCGGGTGCTGCGCCTCGGTCTCGGCCTGTGGCAGACACTGTCCCCGCAGGAGCGGATCGCGCTCCTCGGCCACGAGTTCGGGCATTACGCCCACGGGGACACCCGGCACTCCCTGGTCGTCGGCAACGCCTTCCGCTCGCTGTCCACCTGGCGCTACGCCCTGGCCCCCGAGCACGCCGACAGCCTCATGGGGCACTTCGTGAACCTGATGACCGCGCTGCCCCGGCTCTTCGTGGAGGGCGTCCTCGTCCTCCTCGACCACCTGACCCTGCGGGCCTCGCAGCGCGCCGAGTACCTCGCCGACACGACCGCCGCGCACGCGGGCGGCTCGGAGGCGGCGGCCCGCCTGATGGACCGGCTGCTCGTCGCCGACAGCGTCATGGCGGAACTCCAGCGGGAGGCCGTGGCCGCGCGGACCCGGATCGGCGGGCGGCGCGGCGACGACCCCGCCGAGGGGCTGTGGGAGCGGCTCACCGCCCACGCCGCGTCCGTCCCGGAGAACGAGTACGAACGCCTGCGCCGCGTCGCCGAACTGCGCGGGCACAGCGTGGACTCCACCCACCCGCCCACCCACCTGCGCCACCGCCGCCTCGCCGGGGGAGAACCGCGCGAGGCCGGGATCGTCCTGGACGCGGCGCGGGCGGCGGAGATCGACACGGAACTCGCGGAGGCCCGTCGGGTCATCGCCCGCGAGGTCGTACGGGGATGAGCCGCGCCCCGCGAGGGCTCGTCAACCTGACGTGACGGGGGCGCCCTCGGGGTCGTGTCCGGGGCACGTAAGGGAGAAGCGAGGGTGATCCCCGAGGCGCGGGACGGGGCCGCTCCTCTACCGTCGAGACATGATCATCGATGCACGGAACCACGTACGGATCGCCCGCCCCTCGCGGGACCTCGCCGCCACCGAGCGGTTCTACGTCGACGGGCTCGGCCTCGACGTGCGGTGGCGGACGACGGCTCGGGAGCCGGGCAAGCACGACCTGCTCATGGTCGGGCCGGCGGGCGGCGGCTGGCACTTCGAGCTGACGCGGGATCCGGAGAATCCGGTGGAGCCGGCCCCAACCGTCGAAGACCTGTTCGTCGTCTATCTCGGCGCGCCTGTGGAGGAGGAGCAGGTCGAGAGACTGATAGCCGCCGGGGGGACCCGGGTGGCCGCGCACAACCCGTACTGGGACGAGTTCGGCGTCACCGTGGTCGATCCCGACGGCTATCAGCTCGTGCTCTGCTCGCGCAGCTGGGAGTGACGCCGCCTCGGCCTCAGCGGTCGCGGTCGCGGTCGGGCTGGCGTACGGCCCTGAGGACCACGAACTTCGCGTCGCTCGCCACCAGCTCGCTGTTGCCGAAGATCCGGCGCAGGGTCACGTGGTAGCCGAGGTGGCGGTTGCCGATGACCCAGAGCTCGCCGCCCGGTCGCAGCGCGCGGCGGGCGTCGGTGAACATCCGGCGGGCGGTGCGGTCGGTGGTGGCCTGGTGGCTGTGGAACGGCGGGTTGTTCAGCAC
This sequence comes from Streptomyces sp. NPDC056144, assembly GCF_042264145.1. Classification (NCBI taxonomy): domain Bacteria; kingdom Bacillati; phylum Actinomycetota; class Actinomycetes; order Kitasatosporales; family Streptomycetaceae; genus Streptomyces; species Streptomyces sp. NPDC056144. Next base: position 218,731 of record NZ_JBHJVF010000009.1, read on the forward strand.
CAGGTCGAAGGAGCCGGCGGGCAGCTCGGTGAGGCCGTCGCCGACGTGGAACTCGACGTCGCGGTCGGTGCCGACGTGGGTACGGAAGTTCTCCTTCGCCGAGGCGACCGCCGGGTAGGACTCGTCGGCGAGGACGAGCTCCGCGTCGGGCTCGGAGAGCGCGACGGCGAGGCCGACCACGCCGTTGCCGCAGCCGAGGTCAGCGACGCGGGCCCGGCCCAGGTCACCGGGGAGGTTCTTGAGGAAGAACCGGGTGCCGATGTCGAGGCGGTCGGCGCAGAAGACACCGGCGTGGTTGGTGACGCTCAGCCCGGGGAGGCCCGGCGCGGGGGTGTCCGCCGGCAGGTCGTACCGGTGCGGCCACGGGTTCGCGCCCGGAGTGAGGGCCGGGTCGGGGGTCGCGTGGATCAGCCGGGCCTTCTTCACCGCGAGCGAGGTGCGCGTGGGGCCGATGATCCGCTCGAAGAGGCGGAGGGTGGAGGTGTGGATCTCCTTGACCATGCCGGTGCCGATGACGACGGTGCCCTCGTGCACGGCGGGGGCGAGCCGGTGCAGCTGGTCCTCCAGGAGCGCGAGGCTCTTGGGGACGCGGACGAGGAGCACGTCGATCCGCTCGGGCGGCGGGTCCAACGTGGTCAGCAGGCGTACGGCCCCGGGGGCGGCGCCGGCGCGCGCGAGGTTGGCGCGGGTGGCCTGCTGGCCGAGGTACGAGTCGGTGATCTGGACGACCTCGGCCGGGCCCGCGGCCTGCAGGGCGGTGGCGAGGGCTCCCCAGCGGTCGCCGACGACGGCGACGGTGCCGGAGAGGTCGGTACCGCTCTCGGCCAGGTGGCCCAGGAGGTATTCGTCGGCCGCGTCCCAGGCGCGCAGCTGGTCGCGCGGGTCCTCGGGAAAGCGGGTCAGCGTGAAGGCGCCCCATGACGTGGTCAAACGGTTCATCGTGGTCTCAGGCTAGCCGGTCGCGGTCGGATCCACCGCCGCAGGCGACTCCCCCCGGACCCTCGGGGCGGCTCAGTGCGTGGCCGCGTCGAGCTGGAGGTGCCAGAGGCCCGGGCGGCCGGCGAGGGTGACGGTGGAGAGGGGGCGGACGTCGACGTTCCAGTAGGTGGCCGGCGGGGCCTTGAGGGCGTAGACGAGCGCGGCGCGGACGACGGACGGTTCGGCGACGGCGACGATGGCGCCGTCGTCGGCGGGGCGGGTGTCGAGCCAGTTCCCTATCCGCGTGATGAAGGCGAGGAGGGGTTCGCCGCCGTGCGGGGCGCTGCGGGCGTCGGTGAGCCAGGCGTCGACGGCGGCCGGTTCGAGGGCGGCGACCTCGGCGAGGGTGAGGCCGCGCCAGCGGCCCATGTCGCACTCGCGCAGCGCGGGCTGGACGAGGGGGGCGTAGCCGAGGGCGGTGCCGGTGGCGCGGGCGCGCGGGGTCGGGGAGCAGTAGCGGAGTTCGGCCGCGCCCAGCGGGATGAGCGCGGGCGCGGCGACCTGCACCTCGTACCAGCCGGCCTCGTCGAGCGGCCGGTCGTCGTCGAAGCGTTCGGCGAGCAGGGAGGAGCTGCGCGCCGCTGTGACGAGCGTCACTCGAAGACCCATGGCCGCGATCGTGAGGCCGGTGGCCCGTTCGGTCAAGAGGTCGATTTCCGTGACCGGAGGGGCCTCGGGTCACTGCTGCCCGAGAGCCATCCACTTGTCCGGATTCTGGAGTGGCGTGAAACCGACCTTCTCGTACACGCCGTGGGCGTCGGCGGTGGCGAGCATGATGCGGCGGAGCCCGTACGGCGCCAGGTGGTCGCGGACGGCGGCGACGAGGGCGGTGCCGAGTCCGGTGCCGCGCGCGGGCCGGTCGACGTAGACGTCGCAGAGCCAGGCGAAGGTGGCGTAGTCGGTGACGACCCGGGCGTAGGCGGCGATCTCGCCGGTGTCTTGGCGGTAGGCGCCGAAGTTGAGGGAGCCGGCCATGGCCGCCTCGTGCTTCGCGCGAGGTCGGCCGTGGGCCCAGTAGGAGTCGGTGGAGATCCAGTGGTGGACGCGGTCCACGTCGATCCGCGCGGGGTCGGCTGAGATCTCGTACGCCCCGTGCATGACGGGGCCGGCGGGGAGGGTGGGGGTCGCGGTGTCGCTCATGGCGGGAGGGTCGCAGGACGGCGGGGAGCGTGTCATGCGGTTTTGCCGGAGGCAGGGTCCGGCCGGTGTCGCGGCGGACTCCCGCCCCCGGACGGGGAGGGGCTCAGGCGGTGAGCTCGTCGGCGGCCGCCCGCAGGCGGCGCACGCCCTCCGCGATCTCGACGGGGCCCGCGACACCCGCGAAACTCAGCCGGATGTGCCCGGCGGGGGGTTCCGCGCAGAAGTAGGGGCGGCCGGGGGCCACCGAGACGCCGGTGCGCAGGGCGGCGGCGAGGAGCGCCGCCTCGGGCAGCGCGTCGGGCAGGCGCAGCCAGAGGTGGTACCCGCCGGAGGGCACGCGGGGCAGGGCGAACTCGGGGAGGTGGCGGGCGACGGCGGCCGTCATGACCTCCCGGCGGCTCCTGAGCTCCTGGGAGACGGCCCGCAGGTGGCGGGGCCAGGCCGGGGCGCCGACGAGTTCGAGCGCGGCCTCCTGGAGGGGGCGGGGGACGAAGAAGCTGTCGACGACCTGGATGGCGCGCAGCCGCTGCAGGACGGGACCCCGGGCGGCGAGGGCGCCGACGCGCAGGCTGGGTGAGGTGGGCTTGGTGAGCGAGCAGACGTGGACGACGACGCCGTCGGGGTCGTCGGCGGCGAGCGTCGGCGGCAGCGGTCCGGCGTCCTCGTGGGCCATGCGGCGGGCGAAGTCGTCCTCGACGACGAAGGCTCCGGCGGCCCGGGCGATGCGGACGACCTCGCGGCGCCGCTCGGGAGGGAGCGCGGTGCCCGTCGGGTTCTGGAAGAGCGGCTGGCAGACGAGGACCCGGGCGCCGGTGGCGCGGAAGGCGGCTTCGAGGAGGTCGGGGCGGACGCCGTCGGCGTCGGCCGGCACGGGGACGGGGCGGCAGCCGTGGGCACGGGCGACGGCGAGCATGCCGGGGTAGGTCGGCGACTCGACGAGGACGGGGGTGCCGGGCGGGGCGAGCGCGCGCAGGGCGGTGGTGAGGGCGGACTGCCCGCCCGCGGTGATCAGCACCTCGGCGGCGGTGACGCTGCCGCCGATCTCGCGGGCGAACCAGGCGCGCAGTTCGGGCAGGCCGTCGGCGGGCGGCCGGGTCCAGGCGCCCGGGCGGCGTCCGGCGCGGGCGAGGGCGGCGGCGAGGGCCTGCTCGGGCATGAGGGAGGGGTGCAGATAGCCGCCGTTGAACTCGATCACCCCGGGCGGCGGCGGGGCGAGGGTGACGAGGACGCCGGAGGCGTCGACGGAGCGCGGGACGATCTCGGTGGCGGTGTCGGCGCTGAGCGCCAGCTCCTGCCAGGAGGTGTCCCCGGTGACCGGGGTGGCCGTGCGCGGTTCGGCGCGGAAGGCGCCGGCGCCGGGGCGGGTGACGACGAGGCCCTCGGCGGAGAGCTGGGCGAGGGCCCGGCTGACCGTCACCGGCGAGACGCGGAAGCGCTCGACGAGGGCCCGGCTCGACGGCAGCTTTCCACCAGGAGAGTAGCGGTCGAGTTCCGACCTCAGGGATTCCGCCAATTCAGCGACACTGCTACGCTCATGCATGAGAGCACACGATAGCGCTACTGCCAGCCAGACGATAGCGGTCACCGCGAGCGAGCGAAGCGCCACCACCGCTACCGGGGCCGTCGCGACCGGGGCCGGCACCCCCTCCCGGACGCGCGGCACCCTGCTCGCCCTGCTCGGCGTGATCTCCTTCTCGCTGACCTTCCCGTCGACCGTCTGGGGCCTGGAGAGCTTCGGCCCCTGGTCCCTGGTCGCCGTGCGTTCCACCCTCGCCGCTCTCATCGCCGGCGCGTTCCTCCTCGCCGGCCGGGTGCCGCTGCCGGAGCGCCGCCACTGGGCCGGGCTCGCCGTGGTCGCCGGCGGCGTGGTCGTCGGCTTCCCCCTGCTGACGACCCTGGCGCTGCAGACCTCCACCACCTCCCACGCCGCCGTCGTCGTCGGCCTGCTGCCGCTCACCACGGCGACCCTCGCCGCGATCAGGACCGGCCGCCGCCCGTCCCGTACGTTCTGGTGCGCGGCCGTCGCCGGAGCCGTGGTGGTCATCGCCTTCACGCTCAAGGAGAGCGGCGGCGCGCTGTCCACGGGCGACCTGTACCTCTTCGGCGCGCTGCTCGTCTGCGCCGCCGGCTACACCGAGGGCGGGCGGCTGGCGGCCCTCATGCCGGGCTGGCAGGTCATCGGCTGGGCCCTGGTGTTCTGCCTGCCGCTGATGGTCGCCGCATCTGCGGTCGCACTGTCGGTCGAGCCGGTCCACCTCAACGCCCACGGCGTCATCGGCCTGATCTGGGTGGCCGCCGGTTCCACCTTCTTCGGCCTGTACGTCTGGTACCGGGGCATGGCGGAGATTGGCATCCCCAAGGCGAGCCAGCTCCAGCTGGCCCAGCCGCTCCTGACCCTGTTCTGGTCGGTGTTCCTGCTCGGCGAGACCCTGCCGCTGGCCGCCCCGCTCGCCGCCGTGAGCGTCCTGGTCTGCATCGCGGTCACCCAGCGGGCCAAGGGCTGACCCGCCGGGCGGAGGCCCGTCGCGAGGGCCACAATGGCAGTCAGGGGCCCCGATGAGGTCACGGCTCGTTCGCGAGGAGGTCATCCCGATGCAGGCGAGCGTGGGCGACAAGCTACTGGTGCACGGCCGGACCGTCGGTCACCACGACCGCACGGCGAAGGTCCTTCAGGTACTGGGGGACGACGGCGCTCCCCCGTACCGCGTGAAGTTCGAGGACGACGGTCACGAGGCCCTGATGTCGCCGGGCCCCGACACCGTCGTACGCCATCAGCCGGAGGCGGAGGCCCGCTGAGCCCGGAGACGGAGGCCCGCTGAGCCCGGAGACGGAGGCCGCCGGGCCTCCCCCGCCGGCACCCTCAGGCCCGCCGAGCCTCCCCCGCCGGCGCTCTCAGGCCCGCTGCGCCCTCGTCAACGGCGGACGGACCCTGGTCGCGTAGTGGTCGGCCACCACGGTGGCCATCGCCCCGGTCGTGTCCGCCGCGACCTCGCGCGCCGCGAAGAAGGCGTGCCCGCCGACCGACTGGTAGCGGTGGGCGAGCGCCAGGTGGCGTGACAGTTCCTTCGGGTCCTGCCAGGCCGCGGGCTGGGCGGGGTCGCCCGCCTTGTAGAGCGCCTCGCCGATGTAGAGGTTGACGCCGGTCCCCCGGACGACCGCGTCCCACCAGGGCAGCAGCTTGGCGTAGTCGGCGGCCTCCAGGCCGATGTTCCAGTACAGCTGCGGCACCACGTAGTCGATCCAGCCCCGCTGGATCCACTTCCGCGTGTCGGCGTACAGGTCGTCGTAGGTCTGCACCCCGGCCCGGGAGTCCGAGCCCAGCGGGTCGGTGGTCTTGTTCCGCCAGACACCGAAGGGGCTGATGCCGAAGGACACGCCCTTGCGGGTCGCCTTGATCCGGGTCGCCGTCTCGGAGACCAGCAGGTCGATGTTGTTCCGCCGCCAGGACGCCTTGTCGGGGAAGCCCGCGCCGTGCGCCGCGTAGGCGGCGTCGTCGTCGAAGACCTGGCCGGCGACCGGGTACGGGTAGAAGTAGTCGTCCCAGTGCACGGCGTCGATCGCGTAGCGCCGTACCGCGTCCAGCATCGCGTCCTGGACGAAGCGCCGGACCGCCGGGATGCCGGGGTTGTAGTACAGCTTCCCGCCGTAGGGCACGACCCACTCCGGGTGGAGCCGGGCCGGGTGGTTCGCGGCCAGCCGGGTCGGGTCGGCGTGGTTCGCCACCCGGTACGGGTTGAACCAGGCGTGCAGTTCGAGCCCGCGCGCGTGGGCCTCCGTGACGGCCGTGCTCAGCGGGTCCCAGCCCGGGTCGCGGCCCTGCGTGCCGGTCAAGCACTGCGCCCAGGGCTCGTACGGGGAGGGCCACAGCGCGTCGGCACTCGGCCGGACCTGGAGGATCACCGCGTTGAGCCGCCGCTTGACGGCCGTGTCGAGATGGGCGAGGAGTTCGGCGCGCTGCGCGGCGGCGGTCAGGCCGGGGGCGGAGGGCCAGTCGCGGTTCTGGATCGTGGCCACCCAGACCCCGCGGAAGTCGCCGTGCGGGTACGGTCCCTTCCTCGGCCGGACGCGGTGCGCCCCGTTCAGTGTCCGGGCCACGGTCTGGACGGCGGCAGGGGCCTCCGTCGCCATGGCGGTCGCGGCGAGCGCCACACCCGTGGCCCCCACAACGAATCCCCTTCTCCCGATATGTCCCACTTCGCGCCCTTCCCTGTCGGATACGTCACACGCACCCGGACAGCATGCACGCTCCGGACGATCGATCATCGGTTAATGAGCGGTAACGTCGTGGCGTCGAGGTGGGCGCACCGGAATCACACGGAGCCCGCCGCCAGAGAAGAGCGAAAGGCACGAGGTGACGGACTCCATGGCCGACATTGAGCGCGTCGGAGTGGTGGGCTGCGGCCAGATGGGTGCGGGCATCGCGGAGGTGTGTGCCCGGAGCGGTCTTGAGGTGAAGGTCGCCGAGACCACCGGCGAGGCCCTCGAATTCGGTCGCACCCGGCTCTACAACTCGCTGGCGAAGGCCGCCGAGCGCGGCAAGATCAGCGAGGAGGAGCGGGACGCGACGCTCGCCCGCCTCAGCTTCACGACCGACCTGGGCGAGTTCGCCGACCGCGACCTCGTCATCGAGGCCGTCGTGGAGAACGAGCAGGTCAAGACCGAGATCTTCCAGGTCCTCGACCAGGTGATCACCCGGCCGGACGCCATCCTGGCCTCGAACACCTCCTCCATCCCGCTGGTCAAGCTGGCCGTGGCGACCTCCCGCCCCGACCAGGTCATCGGCATCCACTTCTTCAACCCGGCCCCGGTGCAGAAGCTCGTCGAGCTGATCCCGGCCCTCACCACCTCCGAGGGCACGATCAGCCGCGCCCAGGCCTTCGCCGAGAAGGCCCTCGGCAAGCACGCCATCCGCGCGCAGGACCGCTCGGGCTTCGTCGTCAACGCGCTCCTCGTGCCGTACCTGCTCTCCGCGATCCGGATGTTCGAGTCGGGCATCGCGAGCCGCGAGGACATCGACAACGGCATGGAGTTCGGCTGCGCCCACCCGATGGGCCCGCTGAAGCTCTCGGACCTCATCGGTCTGGACACGATCGCCTCGATCGCCGACTCGATGTACGACGAGTTCAAGGAGCCGCTGTACGCCGCTCCCCCGCTGCTCCAGCGCATGGTGGACGCCGGCCGCCTCGGCCGGAAGACGGGCTCGGGCTTCTACCCGTACGCCTGATCCCTCTGATCCATCCCCCCTGGCCTCACGGCCACCGGACGGCCCGAACCACCGCACAGGTACGGGCCGTCCGGCCTTTCCACGCCCGCTTTCCGCGCCCGCCTTCCGCGCCCGGCTCAGCCGAGGCGCAGGTGGTGGAGCATCAGCAGCCCCGCGGCCATGTTCGCGGCCGGGATCTCGCCCCTGGCGATCATGTCGGGGACCTCTTCGAGCGGGATCCAGGCCCGCCGCGAGGACTCGAAGCCGTCCTGCGGCGGTCCGGTGTACGTGGCCCGCTCGGCCCAGTAGAGGTGGTGACGGGCGTCGGTGAGGCCGTTCGAGGGCTCGACGGTGAGGAGATGGCGCAGCGGCCCCGGCCGCCAGCCGGTCTCCTCCTCCATCTCGCGGGCGGCGGCGGTCTCGACGTCCTCCCCGTCCTCGACGACACCGGCGGCCAGCTCCCAGCCCCAGCTGTCGGTGATGAAGCGGTGGCGCCAGAGCATCAGGACCTCGTCGGCCTCGTTCACGGCCGTCGCGACGGCGACCGGGCGGAGCCGGATCAGATAGTGGTCGAGGTGGCGGCCGTCCGGGAGCTCGACGTCCGCGAGGTTCACCTGGAACCAGCGGTTCTCATAGACCGAGTGTTCACTCAGTTTCGTCCACTGCACGTTCTTGCCACCTTCCAGCTGGTCGGTGCTTGTTTGGTGGCAATATCGCAGCAGTTGGCGGTTCACAGGGGAACGCGGAGAGCCCCGTCCACGATCGTCGCCGCCTCCCTGGCGTCGGCCGACCCGCTCGCGAGGAGATCCTCCCGCACCTGACGCAGCCGGTCCCGCAGCCGCCGCGACTCCATCCCCCGCGCCCGCTCGGTCATCTCCACCGCCGTGCGCGCCGCCCCGTCGGCCTCCCCCTGCCGCAGCTCGACCTGGCACAGCATGGCCAGCCGGTGCACACGCCCCCGGTCGTGCGAGGGCGTCCCCACCGCCGCCGAGGCGTGCGCGTGGGCCGCCGGAAGATCACCCAGTCTGAGCAGGGCCTCCGCGACCTGGACGTTGACGAGGCCCGGCTGGACGTACCCCGTCTCGGCGGGTTCCGCGCCCGGGCTGATCCGTTCCGCCTCGGCCTCGGCCCGCCGGATGCAGGCCAGCGCGGCGGCGCCATCCCCCAGATGGGCGTACGCCTTCGCCTGCATCGCCGTCAGATCGGCGGCGAGCGCCGGGGTGATCCGCTGCCCGGCCGCCCGCAGCGCCGCCTCCGCGAAGGCGACCGCCTGCCGGTACTCCCCCAGGAACAGCGACTGGTTGACGAGCAGGGCGATCACATAGGCACCGAGCCCCCGGTCCCCGCTCGCCTTCGCGAGCCGCAGCGCCTGGTGGAAGTAGCGCTGGGCGAGGCCGTGCGCGTCGGCGTCGTAGGCGCAGATTCCGGCCACCGCCACGAGGCCGCCCGTGGCCCGGTGCAGGCTCCGGCCGAGGGCGTCGCTGTAGACGCCCCGGAGCAGCGGCGCGGTCTCGGCGGTGAGGAAGCCGACGATCCGCGCGCGCGTCGCGATGCCCCCGGCCTTGCGGTACATCTGCTCGTAGTGGGTCCTGGCGGCGCCGAGGACGGCGATGTCGGCGGCCGAGACCGTCGTCCCCCGGCCGTCCCGCGAGACGTCCACGTCCTCCGGAGGGTTCTCCCACTCCCAGACCGGCATCACCGCCGGCGTGCCCGTCACGGCCTGCGCGCCGACGAGATGCGGCCGTTGCTGCTGGTCGGAGCGCCACAGAGCGGCGGCCCGCTCGACGAACCCGGCCAGCGGCGTGCCGAAGGCGGGCGGCGCCCCGCCCGGTACGCCGAGGCCGATGTCGTCCAGGGTGACCTGCCGGCCCAGCCGGGCGGCGAGCACCTCGCAGATCAGGTCGGGCACCTGGCCGCGCGGCCGCTGCCCCTTCAACCAGCGGGCCACGGCGGTGTGTTCGTACCGCAGGGCGAGCCCGCGGGCCCGGCCGGCCCGGTTCACGCGCGCGGCGAGCCCGGCGTGCGAGACGCCCGCCTCGTCGAGCAGGGCGTCGAGCAGGGTGTTGGGCTGCATGCTCCCTCCTGGTGGTTCAGCCTAGGGAAACCGCGAGGCGCGCGTGGCCGAATCCGAGCGGTCGATTTCGCACGGGGTGTGAACGAAGTACCCGTTCCTCCGGTCCGCGTACGCTGCCGGCCCCGGCCCCGCGCCGGTTGACTGTGCTTCTCGCCGCAAGGCGACGGCCGGGCCGCCGGCTCCCCCTCGTACAGTGCGGCCGCCCGGCCCGCGTCGCCCGCCCCGCTGATCTGCCCGACACTCCGTGGCGGGGCGGGCGGCGCCGGCCCCGACCCCTCGCTCACCAGTGGGACGAGGGGGTGGGCCGGGGGCGGCGCAGCCCGGGTTCGGCGGGCTGCGCCGGTACCCGGACACGGTCGTTGCGTACGGCGAGGAGCGCGACGTCGTCCGCGAGGCGGCCGCGCGTGTGGTCGAGGACCGCCGCCTGGACCCGGCGGACCAGCTCCGCCGGAGGCTCGCCGACGGCACCGGTGAGGGCCGCGTCGAGCGCGAAGAACCGGCCGCGGTGGTCCCGGGCCTCCTCGGCGCCGTCGGTGTGGAGGACGAGGGTCTCGCCGGGGAACAGCCGCGACCCGGCGTACGGCGCGAGCACCGCCGGCAGGGGCAGGACCCCGAGCGGTGGCAGCGGGTCCCCGAGCGCGAGCCGCTCGACGCGGCGGCCGATGCGGTACGGGTTCGGGTGGCCGCAGTTGAGGACGGCGAGCCGTCCGTCGGCCGCGACCTCGATGAGGAGCAGGGTGACGAACTCCTCCGCCACCGGATGGTCCGGCGCGGCCCCGCCGAGCGCCGGGTGCTCGTCCCGCGCCCGCTCGCGCAGGTGCCGTTCGAGCGCGCGCTCCAAACGGCGCAGGACACCGCCGAGTTCCGGTTCGTCGTGAGCCGCCTCGCGGAAACTGCCGAGGACGGCGACGACGGCACCCAGCGCGGCGAGCCCGTGGCCCCGGACGTCCCCGACGACGATCCGCACGCCGTACGGGGTGGCCACCGCCTCGTACAGGTCGCCGCCCACGGAGGCGTCACGGGAGGCCGACAACTGCCCGGCGGCGAGCGCGAGTCCGTCGAGACGGGCCGACGGCGGCCGGAGCAGCACCTGCTGGGCGGCGTCCGCGACGGCCCGCACCCGGGCCAGCTCACGGGCGAGCCCCCGCCGCACCCCGAGGACGAGGCCGGTGCCGACGGTCAGGAAGACGACGCTGGTGGCGATCCGCATCGGCAGCCCCGGCTGCCGGGCCAGCGGACAGCCGAACTTCCACGCCACGGCCACCGCGCCCCACGCGGTGGGAAGAGCGAGCGGGGCCAGCCGGCGGAGCCGGGAGCCAGCGGAGACCAACGACCTGGTACGGATCATGCACGGCCCTTCCCGAGCCACCGACAGCGCCCGAGGGCCCTGCGGCCCACAGGTCCGCCCCTGCGGCCGCGTCGATTCTGCCGACCGTACGGGTCACGGGGGAACACCCCCCGGGGATCTCACCCGAAGGAGTGAGCGCCCCGGGCGCGCCGCCGTTCGCCAGGGCTCCGCCAGGCGTACACCAGAGGGGCACCCGCAAGCGTGTGCCCCTCTGGTCGCCGCACGGTCGGCATGACAACCGCTCCCCCGTCCGAGGAGGTCTCCGCCTCAGTCGACCGGTGTCACCCCGTCCATGCCTTCCGCATGTGCTCCCGCGTGTCCCTAGGAGCTGCGAGCCGTTCGAACTCGTTCGGCGCGCGGCGGTACAGGCAATCGATGCCGTAGCGGTGCAGCAGTGCGACGTCCTGATCAGCGGGCCGTTCGGGAAAGAGCCCGCTCAGCCGTTCCGGCGGCTGCGGGCTGTGCGGCGCGTAGTCCAGGAGCTGTCCCAACGCCAGTCGCACGTACTCGTGACCGCTACCGCTCTTGGCCTCGATGACCTCCGTGCCGTCCCCGCTCACGACGTGGAGATCGGTCATGCCGGACGGCGTCCGCAGTCGATCGATCTGCAGCCCCTCCAACGTCGCCCTGTACTCGGTGACCAGAAGGGCTTCGGTGCGCCGGAGCTCTATCTGTCGCTCCTCCCGCACGTACACCGTGGACGACGTGTGCACGCCCTCCACCGGCACGACACTCGTGCGTCGCGCGATGGCCCGCGCCACCTCCGCGTCCTTCGCGAGCTTGCGGCGGAACTCCGTGACGGTGCCGATCCCGAGGCCTTCGAGGATCTCCTCGGCCTTGGTTCCCTCAAGCACCCGCAATCCCATGAAGTTGTCCCCGTGGTTGAAGCTGGGAAGATCCCAGATCTCCTCGTACGGGATGTCCGTCGGCCGGAACGCGATAAGGCTGTAGACGTTCAGCCAGCTGCCCTTCAGCGGGTCGCGGCTCCACATGCTGTCAGCGAAATCGGCGTTCCTGAAGACGAACCCCACTTCTCCGATCCCTCGCACCCTCTTCTTTCCCGTGAACAGGACCACGTCGCCCGTGCGGAGTCGGGACACCTTCTCGTCCTGTACCGAGGTAGCACCCCAGAACCGTGCCTCGCCGGACCCATGAAGCCTCATGAGCTCCTCATACTCGCCAGGCTTCAGAGTGTCCCGGCGAGAACCCGACCCGAAGACGACGTTTTGATCGAGTGTGTCCTCCCAGTGGCGTCTCGCGATCGGATTCCCGTAGGACGGTTGAATCGCTACGCGCGGCATGTCGTCGCTCCCCCCATGAGCACTTCTCCGGCACGCGGACTTCTGCCGGTAGGGCGATGCTGCCACACCGGCCTACCCGATCGGCAGGCTGGACGGTTCGGGGAGGGCGCCCCCGCACCGCGAGTGCCGGAAACGGCGGAGGGCCGCCCCGGGACGGATCCCGGGGCGGCCCTCCTGTGGTGCCGGTGTCGGCGGCCTGGTCAGGCGCCGCGCAGGACGGCGCCCGTGTGCTCGGTGGCCAGGGCGACGGCCGCGTCGCGGGCCGCGGTGGCCTCGTCGACCGTCAGGGTGCGGTCCGTGGCGCGGAACTTCAGCGCGTACGCCAGGGACTTCTTGCCCTCGCCGACCTGGTCGCCGGTGTAGACGTCGAAGAGCCGGACGGACTCCAGGAGTTCACCCGCCCCGCCGGCCAGGTAGTACTCGACCATGGCGGCCGGGACGTCCTTGTCGACGACCAGGGCCACGTCCTGGGTGGCGACCGGGAAGGTGGAGATCCGGGGGGCCTTCACGGCGCCCTGGTTCGCCTGCTCCAGGAGGTCCAGGTCCAGCTCCATCGCGCAGGTGCGGGCCGGGAGGCCGTACGCCTTGACGACGCGCGGGTGGAGCTCGCCGGCGTGGCCGACGAGGACCTTCTCGCCGTCGATCACGACGTGGAACGCGGCGCAGCGGCCCGGGTGCCACGGGGCGTGCTGGTCGGCGTCGATCAGCAGCTCGACACCGGCCTCCGCGGCAATGGTCCGGCCGGCCTCGATCGCGTCCGCCCAGTCGGACGGACGGCCCTTGCCCCACCAGCCGGCCTGCTCGCGGGCACCGGTGAGGACGACGGCGGCGTGGCGCGGCTGCCGGGGCAGGACCGCGTCGAGCCCGGCGATCTGCTCGTCGGACGGACGGCCGTCGGCGGGCAGCCGCACGGCGACGCCCGGCTCGCCCTCGGGACGGAAGACCAGACCGGTCTCGAAGAGCGCCAGGTCGTGGCTGCCGCGGCTGTCGTTGCGACGGAGCGCGCCGAACAGACCGGGGAGCAGCGTCGTACGGAGCGAGGGCTCCTCGTCGGAGAGCGGGTTGACCAGGGTCACGACCCGACGGCGGTCGTCGTCCGCGTCGAGGCCGAGCTGGTCGAGCGCCTGGGCACCGATGAACGGGTAGTTCAGCGCCTCGACGTACCCGGCGCCGGCCAGGGCGCGGCCCACGCGACGGTGGGTGCGCTGGCGCTCGGTGAGGCCGCGGCCCGCCGGGGGCTTCGGCAGCGTGGAGGGCAGGTTCTCGTAGCCCTCCAGGCGGATGACCTCTTCGGCCAGGTCGTTCGGCTCGGAGAGGTCGGGGCGCCACGACGGCACGGTCACGACGAGCTCGTCCTGGCCGTAGACGTCGCAGCCGACCTCCTGGAGGCGGCGGACGACGGTCTCGCGGCCGTACTCCATGCCCGCGACCTTGTCGGGGTGGTTCGCCGGCATGGCGATGGTCCGGGGCGCGGACGGGGCCGCGACCTCGGTGACGCCGGCCTCGGCCGTGCCGCCCGCGAGCAGCACGAGCAGGTCGACCGTGCGCTGCGCGGCCGCCGCGGCGGCCTGCGGGTCGACACCGCGCTCGAAGCGCTTGGACGCCTCGGAGGACAGCTTGTGGCGGCGGGCGGTCCGCGCGATCGAGATCGCGTCGAAGTGCGCGGCCTCGATGACGACCTCGGAGGTGCCGGTGACGAAACCGGTCTCGGGGTCGGTCACCGGGTCGGCGATCTCCGTGTTGGCGCCGCCCATGACACCGGCGAGCCCGATGGGGCCGCGGCTGTCGGTGATGACGAGGTCGGCGGCGTCCAGGACGCGCACGGCACCGTCGAGGGTGGTGATCTTCTCGCCCGCCTCGGCGCGGCGGACCCCGATGGGGCCGTCGAGCCGGGTGCGGTCGTAGGCGTGCAGCGGCTGGCCGAGTTCGAGCATCACGTAGTTGGTGACGTCGACGGCGAGCGAGATCGGGCGCATGCCGGCCTTCTGGAGGCGGCGCTTGAGCCAGATCGGGGAGTGGGCCTCGGGAGCCAGGCCGACGACGGTGCGCGCGGTGAAGCGGTCGCAGCCGACGGGGTCGGAGATCTGGACCGGGTAGCCGTACGAGTTCGGCGCGGGCACGTCGAGGAGCGCCGGGTCGCGCAGGGGCAGCCCGTACGCGGTGGCGGCCTCGCGGGCCACACCGCGCATCGAGAGGCAGTAGCCGCGGTCCGGGGTGACGGCGATGTCGAGGACCTCGTCGTACAGCTCCAGGAGGACGGTGGCGTCGATGCCGATCTCGTGCTCCGGCGGGAGCACGATGATGCCGTGCGTGCCGTCGTCGCCCATGCCCAGCTCGTCGCCGGAGCAGATCATGCCGCGGGAGACGCGGCCGTACGTCTTGCGCTCGGCGATCCGGAAGTCACCGGGGAGGACGGCGCCGGGCAGGGCCACGACGACCTTGTCGCCGACGGCGAAGTTCCGCGCGCCGCAGATGATCTCCTGGGGCTCGCCGGTGCCGTTGGCCTGGCCGACGTCGACGGTGCAGAAGCGGATGGGCTTCTTGAACTCCGTCAGCTCCTCGATGGTGAGGACCTTGCCGACCACCAGCGGGCCGGTCAGGCCGGCACCGAGCTTCTCGACGGCCTCGACCTCGAGGCCGGCCGAAATGAGCTTGGCCTGGACGTCTCGGCCGGTCTCCGTCGCCGGCAGGTCGACGTACTCCCGCAGCCAAGAAAGCGGGACCCGCATCAGATCTCCATCCCGAACGGCCGGGTGAACCGGACGTCACCCTCGACCATGTCTCGCATGTCTTCCACGTTGTGGCGGAACATCAGCATCCGCTCGATGCCGAACCCGAAGGCGAATCCGCTGTACTTCTCGGGGTCCACGCCGCAGGCGATGAGCACCTTCGGGTTGACCATGCCGCAGCCGCCGAGCTCGATCCAGCCCTCGCTGCCGCAGGTGCGGCAGGGGCGGTCGGGGTTGCCGACGGACTCGCCGCGGCAGACGTAGCAGAGCATGTCCATCTCGGCGGACGGCTCGGTGAACGGGAAGAAGTTCGGACGGAGCCGGGTCTTCATGTCCGCGCCGAAGAGCGCCTGGACCATGTGGTCCAGGGTGCCCTTGAGGTCGGCCATGGTGAGGCCCTCGTCGACGGCGAGCAGCTCGATCTGGTGGAAGACCGGGGTGTGCGTGGCGTCGAGCTCGTCGGTCCGGTACACACGGCCGGGGCACACCACGTAGACCGGGGGCTCCCGGTCGATGAGGGTGCGGGCCTGGACCGGCGAGGTGTGCGTGCGGAGCACGACACCGGACTCGTCGCCCGTGGTGACCTTGCCGTCGGCGGTGGTGCCCTGGACGAAGAAGGTGTCCTGGGTCTGGCGCGCCGGGTGGTCGGGGACGAAGTTGAGGGCGTCGAAGTTGAACCACTCCGCCTCGACCTCGGGGCCCTCGGCGATCTCGTACCCCATGGAGACGAAGACGTCGGAGACGCGCTCCATGAGCGTGGTCAGCGGGTGCCGGGCGCCGGCCGGGACGCGGTCGTACGGCAGCGTGACGTCGACGGCCTCCTCGACGAGGACGCGGGCGTCCCGCTCGGCCTCCAGCTCGGTCTGGCGGGCGGCGAGCGCCTTCGAGACCGCGCCGCGGGCCTGGCCCACGATCTTTCCGGCGGCGGCCTTGGCCTGCGGGGGCAGGGCGCCGATCTCGCGGTTGGCGAGCGCCAGCGGCGAGGTTCCGCCGGTGTGCGCGGTCTTCGCGTGCGCGAGCGCGTCGAGGTCGCCCGCGGCGGCGAAGGCGGCGATCGCCTCGTCCCGCATGCGCTCGATCTCTTCCGGTTTCAAGGCCTCGACCTCGACCGGGTCGTACGACTTATTCGGTGCCGACATCTCTTCCCGTGCTTCCGTTGGGCTGGCTGGGCGCGGCCCCGCTCGACGACAAGGGCGCAAACGTGCCAAAGGTCGAGTCTAACGGGGCGCTCGGACGGTGATGAGCCCGTGGGCTGGCCGGGCGATCCCTGAGTCTCTTCCGGATCCGTTCGAAACGGGTCGTGGATCTCGTCAGATGAGATGGGCCGGGGTGCCGACGGGCAGGATAAATCGGAACTCGGCGCCGCCCCGGGGGCCGCGCCCGACGGTGATGGTGCCGCCGTGGGCCTCGACGATGCCCTTGACGATGTAGAGCCCGAGGCCGGTCCCGCCACGTTTGCTGCCCCGCCAGAAGCGGGTGAAGACGCGGCTCATCGACTCCTCGGGGATGCCGGGGCCCTCGTCGCTCACGGTGACCTCCGTCCCCTCTTCGCCGTCGCCGCACGCCGTGGTGGGTGCCACTTCGATGGTGACGGTTCCCTCGCCGTGGCGCACGGCGTTTTCCAGGAGGTTGCCGAGGATCTGGTCGATCTTGTCGGGGTCGGCCCAGAGCGCGGGCAGCTGCGGCCTGATCCGGACGAAGAACCGGTCGGGGGACTGTCCGGCGGTCGTGTGGACCTGGACGTGGCGGCCGACGGCGGCGGCGAGGTCGACGGGCTGGCGGCGTACCTCCAGCCGGCCCGAGTCGATGCGGGAGATGTCGAGGAGCTCGGCGATGAGCCGTTTGATGCGGCCGGCGTCGGCGTCGACGGTCTCCAGCATGAGCCGCTTCTGCTCGTCGTTGAACCGCTCCCACTTGTCGAGCAGCGTCTTGGTGAAGCCCTTGACGGAGGTCAGCGGGGAGCGCAGTTCGTGGGCGACGGTGGCGATGAGCTCGGCGTGGCTGCGCTCGGTGCGGCGGCGGGCCTCGGTGCCCCGCAGGGAGACGACGACGCGCCGGACGGGTCCGGTGGGGCGCTCGCGGACGTACCGGGCGGAGACGAGGACCTCGCGGCCGCCGGGGAGCAGCAGGTTGCGTTCGGGCTGTCCGCGGCGCGTGGCGAGTCCGCCGTACGGGTCGGTCAGCGGCCACCAGCGGCTGCCCTTGAGGTCTTCCAGGGGCAGGGCCTGGTCGAGCGGGAGGCCGAGGGCGCGGTCGCCGGGAACGGCGGTGATGCGGCTGGCGGCGGCGTTGAAGCAGACGACCCTGCCGGTCTCGTCGGCGATGACGAGACCGTCGGGCAGGTCGTCGGGGTGGACCCCGGCGAAGTCGTCCGGCCGGTCCGGGGCGGTGCTCCGTGCCTGTGCGGGACTGTCCGTGCCGAGCGTCATCCCCGTACCCCACCCCTCCGTGTAGCGCAGTGGGCCCCCGAGTGGGTCACTCTACTGGGCGGCGGCGCCGGAATGGGCCGTTCAGCCGGAGGTTCGGGGCCGCTGGGCGCGGGCGGAGGCGTACAGGCAGACGGCGGCCGCGGTGGCGAGGTTGAGGCTCTCGGCCTTGCCGTGGATGGGTACGCGGACGACGGCGTCGGCGAGCGCCCTGGTCTCCTCGGGGAGCCCCCAGGCCTCGTTGCCGAAGACCCAGGCGGTGGGGCCGCCCATGGTGCCGGCGTCCAGCTCGTCGTCCAGGTCGTCCTCGCCCGCCCCGTCGGCGGCGAGGATCCGTACGCCCGCGGCCTTGAGCCCGGCGACGGCCTGCTCCACGGGGACGCCGACGGCGACCGGCAGGTGGAAGAGGGAGCCGACGGAGGCGCGGACCGACTTGGGGTTGTAGAGGTCGACGGAGGCGTCGGTGAGGACGACGGCGTCGGCTCCGGCCGCGTCGGCGCAGCGCAGCACGGTCCCGGCGTTCCCGGGGTCGCGGACGTGGGCGAGGACGGCGACCAGCTTCGGCTTCGCCGCGACGATCTCCTCGAACGGCGAGTCCAGGAAGCGGCAGACGCCGACGATGCCCTGCGGGGTGACGGTCTGCGAGACCTCGGCGAGGACGGCGTCGGAGGCGTGGTGGACCCGGGCGCCGGAGGCGAGGGCGGCCTCGATGATCGGGGCGTACCGCTCGGCGGCCTCGACGGTGGTGAAGAGCTCGACGAGGGTGGGCTCTCCCCCGGCCCCGCGGTGCTCGACGGCCTCGCGCACGGCCTGCGGGCCCTCGGCGATGAAGAGGCGGTCCTTGCCCCGGAAGTTGCGCTTGGCGAGCCGCCGGGCGGCGACGACACGCGGCGAACGCGGGGAGATCAGCTCGGGGGTGACCATGAGGTGCGGCGGTTCTCTCTATCGAGGGGGACGGCGGCGTCGGGGGCGCTTCGGGGGCGGACGCACCCGGACCCGCAGGCGCACGCGCCTGCGGGTCCGGGCAGAAGACTTGCGGCCTGGAAGATCAGGCGGCGGCCTTCGGGGCGTTGACGTCGGCCGGGAGGGCCTTCTGCGCGACCTCGACCAGTGCGGCGAACGCGTTGATGTCGTTGACGGCCAGCTCGGCGAGGATCTTGCGGTCCACCTCGATGTTGGCGGCCTTCAGACCCTGGATGAGGCGGTTGTACGTCATGCCGTTCTGGCGGGCAGCGGCGTTGATGCGCTGGATCCACAGCTGACGGAAGTCGCCCTTGCGCTTCTTGCGGTCGTTGTAGTTGTAGACCAGCGAGTGGGTGACCTGCTCCTTGGCCTTGCGGTACAGGCGCGAACGCTGACCGCGGTAGCCGGAGGCCGCCTCGAGAATCGCCCGGCGCTTCTTGTGGGCGTTGACTGCCCGCTTGACGCGTGCCACTTTTAACTCCTTGTAGCGGGGTCGTGGTGGTCCTCACACGACCCGAAAAACGAATGGATCCCGGTTCTCAGCCGGATGCCCTCGTCAGCCGAGGGCGCGAGATCAAAATCAGATGCCCAGCATCTTCTTGATCTTGGCGCTGTCGCCGGGGGCCATCTCGGCGTTGCCGGTGAGGCGACGCGTCAGCTTGGACGACTTGTGCTCGAGCAGGTGGCGCTTGCCGGCGCGCTCGCGCAGGATCTTGCCGGAGCCGGTGACCTTGAAGCGCTTCTTGGCACCGGAGTGCGTCTTGTTCTTCGGCATCGCGCCGTATCTCCTCGTCAGTGGCGCTCCCGTCCGGTGCGGACACCGGACTTCCGGGAGCGTCAGTTCTTCGTTTGGTGGTTCCGGGCGGGTCCCGGGGCTGCCTGGATGGCAGCCCGTCGGGTCACGCCTCGGGGGTCTCGGCCGGAGCCTCGGGGGCCTCGACCTCGGCGGCCGCGGCCTCGGGGGCCTCGGCGGCCTCGTCGGAGGCGACACCCTGGCGCTCGGCCTTGCGGGCGGCCTGCGCCTCGCGAGCCTCGGCCATGGCCTCGGTCTTCTTCTTGTGCGGGCCGAGAACCATGATCATGTTCCGGCCGTCCTGCTTCGGGTTGGACTCGATGAAGCCAAGCTCCTCGACGTCCGACGCCAGCCGCTGAAGCAGCCGGAAACCAAGCTCGGGGCGGGACTGCTCACGACCACGGAACATGATCGTGATCTTGACCTTGTCGCCCTGCTTGAGGAACCGGACGACGTGACCCTTCTTGGTGTCGTAGTCGTGCGGGTCGATCTTCGGCCGGAGCTTCATCTCCTTGATGACCGTGTGCGCCTGGTTCTTGCGCGCCTCACGGGCCTTCATGGCCGACTCGTACTTGAACTTCCCGTAGTCCATGAGCTTGCACACGGGCGGACGGGCGTTCGCCGCGACCTCGACAAGGTCGAGGTCGTACTCCTGTGCGAGCTCCAGGGCCTTGGCAAGCGGAACAATCCCGACCTGCTCGCCGCTGGGTCCGACAAGTCGCACCTCGGGAACGCGAATCCTGTCGTTGATGCGGGGCTCGGCGCTGATGGATCCTCCTCGGTAGCACTACGCGACCGCCTGGCGGACGGACGCGCAACGTTTGTTCACTGAGACCAACCGCGCCGGAAAGCAGAAAAGCCCCGGACGGGACACAGGCGGGGCTCCACGGAAATACCGGAGCACCGCCGCGGTCAACCGCGGGGCGCACATCGGGCGGCTCCATCGTCCGTACGGAACGATGGTCGCCACCTGACCGGTGACCCGCCACCCGTAGGGTGGTCAGGTGGGAGTACGGAGCCTCCACTTGTGGGCCGGACACACAGATGCCCGGCCGGTCGTTGGTCACAGGTTAACAGGATTCGCCCCCCATACGCGAATGGGGACGGCGGCGACAGGGAGACGCGCCGATCGGCTTATCGTGTGAGGCATGAGCGAGACGCCCCAGAACGAGTCCGCGGACTCCCCCGAGAACCCCGACTTCGACGCCATGACCCGTGACATCGCGGAGGTCCCCGCCGTCGAGGTGATCGTGACGGTCGCCGTGAACCTGATGAGCGCCGCCGCGGTGAAGCTCGGGCTCACGGAGGACGGCGACAAGCACAAGGACCTCGACGAGGCCCGCAAGCTCGTGCACGCCCTCGCGGGTCTGCTCGACGCCGGCGCGACGGAGGTCTCCTCCTTCCACGCCGCTCCCCTGCGGGACGGCCTGAAGTCCCTCCAGCTCGCCTTCCGCGAGGCCTCCCTGATCCCGGACGAGCCGGGTCAGGGTCCGGGCGAGAAGTACACGGGACCCGTGTACGGCTAGTCGCCGGAAAAGCTAGGGCTTTACGTAGAAGGGCTCGCCCGGAGGGGTGGCCGAGGCCGGCAGCAGTGCCAGGTCGAGGCCCCGCACCAGGCGGGCCCTCAGTGTTTCGTCGGCGGCCAGGGCGCGGGCCACGCGCTGGGCGGCCTCCGCCGGGGCGGCGTCCCCGGCGAGGACCAGGGCGAGGGTGCCGTCGGCGGTGCCGGGGCCCAGGTGGGCGCGCAGGACGGCCGGCTCGGCGGCGACGGCCGCCCGTACCGCGTCCCGGACCGCCGGGTCGTCGAGCGGGTCGGCGCTGGACCGGCCCTCGGCGAGGGCGAGCAGCGCGGAACCGGTCACCTGGTACGGAACGGGTCCCGCCATGTCGAGGACGAGGGTGTCGGCCTTCTCGTGGACGAGGGCCGCGAGGGCCTGGTGGAGCGGGACGGCCACGGGGCGGGCCGCCGGGTCCCAGAGCGCCAGCGAGGCGATCGAGGTGAAGGCCGGCAGGGCGCGCCGGTCGCCGGCGGTCAGGGTGGGGACCGCCATGTCGCTGGTCTTCTCCTGCTTGAGCCCGGTCACCGGGTCGATCTCGACCTCGCCGAGGACGGCGACGACGGGGACGAGCAGCCGGGCGTCCTTGAGGGCTTCGAGGACCGGTCCGTGCGCGGTTCTGTCCTCCGCCCAGGCCGCGAGGGCCGCGGTGAGCCGCGGGTCGGCGGTGCCGTCGTCTTCGGAGAAACCGGGGTCCGGGATGTTCTTGAGCGCCACGCGTCGAGCCTAACGGGCGGTGGGGAGTGCCCTGCCCGTCGGGTCGTCAGCGGGCGCGCCGGGCGCGGTGGAGGGCGAGGGCGGCCAGCAGGAAAAGCGCGCCGAGGGCGCCCGCGGCGGGGGCGAGCAGGTCCAGGGGGCGGCTCTCCTCGACGGGCACGGTGGGGCCCTGGCCGAAGTACTGGCCCCGGTAGCCGGAGGTGGCGTTCTTCGGATCGCCGCCCTTGAGCTCCGCCCCGGCCTCGATCGCGGCGGCCGGGTCGACCGTCCCGTACCCCTTGGCGTCGCTGCGGCCGCCCTTCGGGCGGTTCCGCGCGGTGTCGACGAGGAGTCGCTTGACCTGCGCCGGGGTGAGGTCGGGGTGGGCGGAGCGGACGAGGGCGACGGCGCCGGAGACGAACGCGGCGGCGGCGCTGGTGCCCCAGCCCTCGTAGTACTTGCGGTCGGGGTCGGCGATGGCGATGTCGACTCCGGGGGCGCTCACGGTGGCGTACCAGCGGCGGGTGGAGAAGGAGGCGTGGGTGCCGTAGCGGTCGACGGCGGTGACGGCGATGACGCCGGGGTAGGCGGCCGGGTAGGAGATGTGGTCGCCCTTCTCGCCGCCGTTGCCCGCGGACGCGACGACGGAGACGCCCTTCGCGAGGGCGTACTGGACGGCGGCGTCCTCGCCCTCGTCGGGGTGGGCGGACTTGGAGTCGTCGCCGAGGGAGAGGTTGATGACGTCGGCGCCGTGGTCGGCGGCCCAGCGGATGCCCTGGGCGAGGGCGGTGCCGCGGGTCTTGCGGGCCTTGTCGCGGGCCTTGTCGGTGCCTTCGAGGATGACGCGTACGGGGAGGACGCGGGCGCCCGGGGCGATGCCGAGGACACCGCTCGCGTCGTCGGGGCCGTGGCCGTGCCCGGCGATGATCCCCGCCATGGCGGTGCCGTGCCGGGCCCAGGCGCGGTCTCCCGTCCCGGCGCCGAAGCCGATGAGGTCCTTGCCGGGGAGGACGGAACCGGCGAGGTCCGGGTGGTCGGCGTCGACGCCGGTGTCGAGGACGGCGACCGTGACGCCCTCGCCCTTCGTCGTACGCCAGGCCTCCGCCGTGTGCAGGGCCTCCAGGCCCCACTGGCGGTCACGGATGGTGTCGGCGTGGGCGGGGGCGGTGGTGGCGGGCAGGACGGAGAAGGCGGTGGCGAGGAGGACGGCGGCGGGCGCGCGGAGGGAGCGGCCCGGGCGGCCGGGTCGGGAGAGGCGGGCGGGGCGGGTCACCGGGCGGTCTCCTTCTCCTTCGCCGCGGCAGTGGCGGTCTTGCGGAGCAGCGCCGCCAGGCGCTCGGTGATGCCCCTGGCCTCGTGGCCCAGGCCGGACTGGGCGACGGCGTCGGTACGGCCGGCCGCCATGGCCCGGTCGGCGGGCTGCGGGCGGTCGACGACCCGGCCGTCGGCGAAGCCGGAGACGGCGGTGACGACGACCGGCAGGTCGGCGGGGGCGTTCAGCCACCAGCTCGCGCGCTGGCCCGCCCCGAACCGGGCGGCGACGGTGCCCGGGCCGGCGAGGGCCGGGGGAACGTCCGCGCCGAGACGACCGGTCAGTCCCGCGCCGAGGGTGGCCTGCGTGGCGGCGTCGGCGCGGGTGAACACGATCCCGACGGTGATCACGCTGCTGGCGGTGGCGTCGGTGTACGTGGCCCGCAGGACGCGCTCGCAGCCGAGCGGGGTCACGGCGGCGCGCAGGCCCGGGGCCAGGGCAGCGGGCGCACAGGGGGCGTCCGGGGCCACGACGATCCGCGTCCAGGTGCGGCCGGAGGCCCCGGGGCCGGCGTCGGGACCGGCGAGGGTACGGGGGAAGAGGGTGTCGACCGGCGCGTTGTGCCAGAGGTCCATCGCCTCGGTGTACCCCGGCGGCTCGGCGGGCTTCTCGGGCTCGGCGGACGTCAGCCACATCCCGGCGAGCGCCCCGCCGATGAGTCCGACGCCGAGGACGACGCAGGCGGTGACGGCGAACGTCCGCGCGGTACGGCGCTCGCGTCCGGATGCGGGCGGCGCGAACCCCTCGGCCGCGGGGCGGGCGATCCCGGGTGCGCCCGAGGGCGCCCGGATCACTCGGAGCTGTGCGGTGGTCTCGGCCGCGCCCGGCTCGGCTCCCGACCCGGCGGCGGCGCGTCCGCCGTCCCCGGCGAACGGGGGCGTCACGGCGCGCGCACCCCCGGCCTCCGGCCCTCCGGCCGAGCCCGCACCGCGAAGCGCCGAAGCACCGACCCCGGCGGGCCGGGCGACGGGAGGCCGCGCCGAGGACGCCGGCCCCACGGCACCGGAGGACGGCACCGCCGGACGGACGGCCTGGGGGCCGGGCAGCGCAGGCGTGCCGGACGCCATCGGCGCGGTGCCGGGCAGCGGCGGTGCCGGGCGGGCGGGCTCGGGGGCGGGCGCCGTCCCGGGGCGTGGTGGTGTCGTGGGGGGCGTGGGCGGCTGCTGGGGGCGGTGGGCCGGGGGCAGGAGCGCGTCCGTGATGCGGGACCCGGGGCGTGGGTGTTCCGCGGTCATCCCCGTTCCCCCGCTCGTGTCGACAATGCCCGTCACTCTACGGGCTGTTCTCCGCGTCACGGGACCCGGGCGGACACGCCTCGGGGGCTACCCACGCGTATACCTGTCTGGCAAGCTCGGGCCATGACTCCCCGCGCCGCTGACCGGGCCCGTTACGACCGCGCCACCGCCCACCTCGACGCCCCCGTGGCCATCGTCGATCTCCAGGCGTTCGACGACAACGCCGCGGATCTCGTCCGCCGGGCCGG
The DNA here is from genome assembly GCF_042264145.1 of Streptomyces sp. NPDC056144. Lineage (NCBI taxonomy): Bacteria > Bacillati > Actinomycetota > Actinomycetes > Kitasatosporales > Streptomycetaceae > Streptomyces > Streptomyces sp. NPDC056144. The sequence goes on from NZ_JBHJVF010000009.1 coordinate 242,733, forward strand.
CGGCAAGCCGATCCGGGTCGCGAGCAAGTCGGTGCGGTGCCGGGCCCTCCTGGAGCGCGTGCTCGCGCGGGAGGGGTTCGCCGGGATCATGTCGTTCACGCTCGACGAGTCGCTGTGGCTGGCCCGGGCCGGGTTCGAGGACGTGCTCCTCGCCTATCCGTCGGCCGACCGCTCCGGCTTCGCCGAGCTCGCGCGGGACCCGAAGCTCGCCGCCGCCGTGACCGTGATGGTCGACGACGTGGCGCAGCTGGAGCTGATCGACGCCGCCCGTGCCGGTGGGACCGAGGAGATCCGGATCTGTCTGGAGCTGGACACCTCGCTCCGGCTGCTCGGTGGCCGGATACGGGTCGGGGCGCGCCGCTCCCCGCTGCGCGAGCCCGCCGAGCTGGCCGAGCTGGCCCGTTCCGTGGTGCGGCGGCCGGGCTTCCGGCTCGTCGGGATCATGGCGTACGAGGGTCATGTCGCCGGTGTCGGCGACGCGGTCGCCGGCCGTCCGCTGCGTTCGCGCGCGATCCGGCTGATGCAGGCCGCCGCCCGCCGTGAGCTGGCCGAGCGCCGCGCGGCCGTCGTCAGGGCCGTACGGACGGTCGCTCCGGAGCTGGAGTTCGTGAACGGCGGCGGCACCGGCAGCGTGCAGCACACGGCCGCCGAGGACGCCGTGACCGAGATCGCGGCCGGGTCGGGCCTCTTCGTGCCGCGGCTCTTCGACAACTACACCTCGTTCACCGGCCGCCCGGCCGCGCTCTTCGCGCAGCCGGTGGTCCGGCGCCCGGGTGTGGGGGTCGTGACGGTCCTCGGCGGCGGGTACCCCGCCTCCGGTGCCGCCGGTGCCGACCGGCTGCCCGTCCCGTACCTGCCGGAGGGGCTGCGGTACGACCCCCAGGAGGGGCCCGGCGAGGTGCAGACCCCGCTGCTCGGCTCCCCCGCCGACGACCTGCGGATCGGCGACAAGGTGTGGTTCCGGCACGCGAAGGCCGGTGAGCTGTGCGAGCGGTTCGAGAATCTGCACCTCGTCGAGGGCGATCGCGTCACGGCGACCGTGCCCACGTACCGGGGTGAGGGGCGGACCTTCCTCTAGCCCCTCGGAGGCCTACAGCGGGGTCACGTACGCGCCCGAGATCCCGCCGTCCACGACGAAGTCCGCCGCGTTCACGAACGAGGAGTCGTCGCTCGCCAGGAAGGCGACGGCGGCGGCGATCTCCTCGGCCTCGGCGAAGCGGCCCACCGGGATGTGGACGAGGCGGCGCGCGGCCCGCTCCGGGTCCTTGGCGAAGAGCTCCTGGAGCAGCGGCGTGTTGACCGGGCCCGGGCAGAGCGCGTTGACGCGGATGCCCTCGCGGGCGAACTGGACGCCGAGCTCGCGGGACATGGCGAGGACGCCGCCCTTGGAGGCGGTGTACGAGATCTGGCTGGTGGCCGCGCCCATGAGGGCGACGAACGAGGCCGTGTTGATGATCGAGCCCTTGCCCTGGCGGCGCATGTACGGCAGGGCGGCCTTGCAGCAGAGGTAGACCGAGGTCAGGTTGACGTCCTGGACGCGCTTCCAGGCCTCCAGGCCGGTCTCCAGGATGGAGTCGTCGTCCGGCGGCGAGATGCCGGCGTTGTTGAAGGCGATGTCCACGGAGCCGTACGTCTCGAAGGCGGTGCGGAAGAGCGCCTCGACCTCGTCCGGGTCGGTGACGTCGACGCGGACGAAGGTGCCGCCGACCTCCTCGGCGGCGGCCTTCCCGGCCCGCTCGTCGATGTCGCCGCAGACGACGTTCGCGCCCTCGGAGGCGAGCCGGCGGGCGGTGGCGAGGCCGATGCCGCTGCCGGCGCCGGTGATGACGGCGGTGCGGCCGACGAGGCGGCGGCAGATGTTCTCATCGGTGCTGGTGCTGGTGCTGGTCATGGGTGCTCAGGCCTCCGTGCTGATGAAGACGTTCTTGGTCTCGGTGAAAGCGGTGAGGGCGTCGGGGCCGAGCTCGCGGCCGAGGCCCGACTGGCGGAAGCCGCCGAACGGGGTCCAGTAGCGGACGCTGGAGTGGGAGTTGACGGAGAGGTTGCCGGCGCGGACGGAACGGGCGGCGCGCAGGGCGCGGCCGACGTCCCGGGTCCAGATCGAGCCGGAGAGGCCGTACTCGGTGGCGTTGGCGAGGCGGATCGCGTCGGCCTCGTCCTCGAAGGGGAGGACGACGGCGACGGGGCCGAAGATCTCCTCGACGGCGCAGGGGGCGTCCTCGGGCACGTCGGTGAGGACGGTCGGGGGGAACCAGAAGCCGGGGCCTTCGGGGGCCTTGCCGCGGAGGGCGGGGAGGCCCTCGGGGACGTACGCGCGGACGCGGTCGAGCTGTGCGCGGGAGATGAGCGGGCCCATCTGGGTGCGCTCGTCGAGCGGGTCGCCGACGACGATCTCCTCGATCGCCGGGGCGAGGAGTCCGAGGAAGCGGTCGTACGCGCTCCGCTGGACGAGGATCCGCGTGCGGGCGCAACAGTCCTGGCCGCTGTTGTCGAGGAAGGACATCGGAGCCGCGGCGGCCGCCGCTTCGAGGTCGGCGTCGGCGAAGACGATGTTGGGGCTCTTGCCGCCGAGTTCGAGGGTGAGCCGCTTCACCTGGTCGGCGCACTTGGCCATGATCGCCTTGCCGACGCGGGTGGAGCCGGTGAAGACGATCTTCGCGACGCCGGGGTGTTCGACGAGGGCGTTGCCCGCGACGGGGCCGGTGCCCGGGAGGACCTGGAAGAGGCCCTCGGGGAGGCCGGCTTCGAGGGCCAGTTCGGCGAGGCGCAGGGCGGTGAGCGGGGTGGTCTCGGCGGGCTTGAGCACGACGGCGTTGCCCGCGGCGAGGGCGGGGGCGGTGGCCCAGGCGGCGATCGGCAGGGGGAAGTTCCAGGGGGCGATGACGCCGACGACCCCGAGGGGTTCGAGGATCGTGACGTCGAGGCCGCCGGCCACCGGGATCTGGCGGCCGTTCAGGCGCTCGACTCCCCCGGCGGCGAAGTCGAGCAGGTCGCGGACGTTCCCGGCCTCCCAGCGGGCGTTGCCGATCGTGTGGCCGGCCTCGCGGACCTCCAGGAGGGCGAGCTCCTCGACGTGCGCGTCGACGACGGAGGCGAAGCGGCGGAGGATCCGGGCCCGGTCGGCGGGGGCCGCGGTGGCCCAGCCGCGCTGCGCGGCGGCGGCCCGTGCCACGGCGGCGTCGACGTCGGCGGGGGTGGCGGCGGGGACGGTGGCGACCAGCTCCTCCGTCGCCGGGTTCAGTACCTGGAGCAACTCGTTCCTCTCGGAGGCGGTTCGGGGCGGTTCAGTGGCGTTCGAAGGAGCGGCGCAGTTCCCAGTCGGTGACGGCGGCCTCGAAGGCGGCGAGCTCGACGCGGGCCATGTTCCGGTAGTGGGCGACGACCTCCGCCCCGAAGGCGGCCTTGGCGATCTCGCTGGTCTCCCAGAGCTCGGCGGCCTCGCGGAGGGTCGTGGGGACGTGCGCGTAGTCGCCGGTGTAGGCGTTCCCGGTGCAGGGCGGCGGGAGTTCGAGGCGCTGCTCGATCCCGTGCAGACCCGCGGCGATCAGGCCCGCGACGGCGAGGTAGGGGTTGACGTCGCCGCCGGGGACGCGGTTCTCGAAGCGGGTGGAGCGGCCGTGGCCGACGATCCGCAGCGCGCAGGTGCGGTTGTCGTGGCCCCAGGCGACGGCGGTGGGGGCGAAGGAGCCGGGCTGGAACCGCTTGTACGAGTTGATGTTGGGCGCGTAGAGGAGGGAGAAGTCGCGGAGGGCGGCGAGCTGTCCGGCGAGGAAGTGGCGCATGGTCTCGGACATTCCGTGCGCGTCGTCGCCCGCCATCACGTTCCGCCCGTCCGCGTCCTGGAGGGAGAGGTGGATGTGGCAGGAGTTGCCCTCGCGCTCGTTGTACTTCGCCATGAAGGTGAGCGAGCAGCCCTCCTGGGCGGCGATCTCCTTGGCACCGGTCTTGTAGACGGCGTGCTGGTCGCAGGTGACGAGGGCCTCGTCGTACTTGAAGGCGATCTCGTGCTGACCGGGGTTGCACTCGCCCTTGGCGGACTCGACGGTGAGTCCGGCGCCGGTCATCTCGTTGCGGATGCGGCGCAGGAGGGGTTCGACGCGGGCGGAGCCGAGGACGGAGTAGTCGACGTTGTACTGGTTGGCGGGGGTGAGGCCGCGGTAGCCGGCGTCCCAGGCCCGCTCGTAGGTGTCCTTGAAGACGATGAACTCCAGCTCGGTGCCGACGTGGGCGGTGAGCCCGAGTTCGGCGAGGCGCTCCAGCTGGCGGCGGAGGATCTGGCGCGGGGCCGCGACGACGGGGGCGCCGTCGCCCCAGGCGAGGTCGGCGGTCACCATGGCGGTGCCCTCGTTCCAGGGAACGCGGCGGAGGGTGGTGAGGTCGGGGTGCATGGCGAAGTCGCCGTAGCCGCGCTCCCAGGAGGACATCTCGTATCCGTCGACCGTGTTCATCTCGGTGTCGACGGCGAGGAGGTAGTTGCAGCCCTCGGTGCCGTGGGCGAGGACCTCGTCCACGAAGAAGGGGGCCGCGAACCGCTTGCCCTGGAGTCGTCCCTGCATGTCGGGGAAGGCCAGGACGACGGTGTCGATCTCTCCGCTCGTGACGAGGGCGCGCAGCTCCTCGACGGTGAGCGGGGGTGTGCGGTCTGCCACGGGATTGCTCCTCTTTCGGCCTGCCGGAAGCCCTAAGGTATTGCGGAGGACCATTGCTTGGGAAGCGATCAGGGAAGGAAAGCGCGAACATGTCCCGTACGAGTGAACCGGTCGAACCGACCGAACCGGCCGGAACGGCCGACCGGTTGACGCCCGTGCTGCGGCCGGTGCGGGCGGGCAACGGCTTCGAGGAGGCCCTGGAGCAGATCCTCCGGGTCATACGGCTCGGCCTCGTACCGGGCGGGGAGCGGCTGCCGGCCGAGCGGGAGCTCGCCGAGCGGCTCGGCGTCAGCCGGGTGACGCTGCGCGAGGTCCTCAAGGTCCTCCAGGACCAGGGGCTGGTGGAGAGCAGGCGCGGCCGGTACGGCGGGACGTTCGTGCTGGCCCGCGCGCAGCGGGCCGACGAGGACGAACTGCGGCGCCGGATCGCCTCGGTCGACGTGGAGGACACCCTGCGCTTCCGGGAGGTCCTGGAGGTCGGCGCGGCCGGGCTGTGCGCGGCGCACGGGCTCGACGCCGCCGGGACGGAGCGGCTGCGGGCCGCGGTGACGGCGACCCACGACGCGCCGCTGGCCGACTACCGCCGCCAGGACACCCTGCTCCACCTCACGCTGGCCGAGCTCTCGGGATCGCCGACGCTGACCGCGCAGTACGCCGCCGTCCGCGCGACGGTGAACGAACTCCTGGACTGCATCCCGCTCCTCGTACGGAATCTGGAGCACTCCCAGCACCAGCACACGGCGCTCGCGGAGGCGGTCCTCGACGGGGACGCGGACGCGGCGCGCGAGGTGATGCGGGAGCACTGCGCGGGGACGGCGGCGCTGCTGAGGGGCTTCCTGGCCTGAGGCGGGGGCCGGTGCGGCGGGTCACCCGGGTGCGGGCGGGGACTTGCGCGCGGCCCGCCTCCCGACGTAAAGGTATGGCCGTAATCCATTGGATGGGCTCTTGGGGAGGCATCGCGTGTCCAAGCCGCTGATCGGCGTGACGACCTATCTGGACCAGGCGCGTTGGGGCGTGTGGGACACCGAGGCCGCGCTGCTCCCCGCGCAGTACCCGCGTCTCGTCCGGGAGGCCGGGGGGCTCGCCGTGATGCTGCCGCCCGACGAGCCGTCGGCCGCCGCGGAGGTCGTGGCGCGGCTCGACGGTCTCGTCGTCGCGGGCGGCGCGGACGTGGAGCCCGTACGGTACGGGGCCGAGACCGACCCGCGTACCGGCCCGCCGGCCAGGGCGCGGGACTCCTGGGAGCTGGCCCTGATCGATGCGGCGATCGCCTCCGGCACCCCCCTCCTCGGCATCTGCCGGGGGATGCAGCTCCTGAACGTGGCCCTCGGCGGGACGCTGGTCCAGCACCTCGACGGGCACACCGGGGGCGCCGCCGGGGTCTTCGGGCGGCACGCGGTGAAGCCGGTGCCGGGGAGCCTGTACGCGGACCTCGTTCCCGAACTCGCCGAGGTGCCGACCTACCACCACCAGGCCGTGGACCGGCTCGGCGCGGGGCTCGCGGCCACGGCGCACGCGGAGGACGGCACGGTGGAGGCGGTCGAACTGGCCGCCCCGGCCTGGGTCCTCGGGGTGCAGTGGCACCCGGAGATGGGCGAGGACCCGCGCGTGATGCGCGGTCTCGTCGGGGCGGCGGCGCGTCTCCTATGACGGGGGCGCGAGGCGGGTCCGGGTCGACGGAGGCGTGAGGCGGGCCCGGGTCGACGGAGGCGTGAGGCGGGTCCAGGTCGACGGGGTCGCCGAGCACGGCCCCCCGTCGTGGACCGCCAGGCTCCGCGCCGCCGGGTCGACGGCGACGGTGGCGAGCGTCGCCCACCGGCTGCCGAGCCTCCCGTCGGCCGGGGCGTGACAGCACACCTCGGCGCCGTCCTCCTGGTGGGCGGCGAGCAGTCCGGCGAGCGCCTCCGGGTCGAACGGTCCCGCCGCGGCCGACCGCGCGCCGACCCGGGCCGTCAGGAGGCGGTGCCGGTCGTACGTCTCCGGCTCCCGGCGCCCGCGCAGTTCGCCGGCGGCGAGGGCGGGGTCCAGGAAGTGGTTCGTGCGGACGAGCCGCCCCCGCTCGTCGGGGGCGACGACCGCCGAGCCGCCGGGGGCGAGCTCGACGGAGGCGGCGCGGTCCGCCGTCACCACGGTGATCACGGTGGACGCCGAGACGGGCGCGCCGGTGAGGATGCCGACGGCCTCCGCGAACGACCCGGCCGTGCCGAGCACCTGACGGGCCACGAGGTGGACCGGGACACCGGTGGCGGCGTCGTCGGTGTGGCCGAGGATGTTGAAGAGGACGCCCACGCCCGCGTCGTTGACGCCGATCTTCGCGAGGATGCCGTGCTCCGTGATGCCGGCGAAGGCCCGGAGGTCGCCGCCGACGGTCTGCGGGTGCCAGGCGTCGGCGAGTTCCTCGTGCCAGTCCCAGCACTGGCCGCCGAGGGCGGGCCCCGCAGCGGTGTCGACGAGCGTGGAGCACTCCCCCGCCCGGGGCGCTCCGGCCTCGGCGAGGATCTCGGTACGGGCGTTGAGCGCGGCGATCGTGGTGAACGGCACCCCGGCCCCCTCGGCGACCCCCTCCATCTCCTCGACGAGGTCGGGCGCCCAGGCGCGGGTGGCCTCGACGGTACGGAGGGCGAGGCGGGACACGTGGGCGGGGTCCGGGTCCCGGCCGTTCGCCGCCGCGACGGTCGCGAAGAGCTCCTCGTACACGCCCCAGGCACACCGGATCCCCTCGCGGGCCTGGCGGCCGCGGTCCTCGCCTCGCTTCCTCGGGGAGTCCCCGGCGATCCGGAGGACCGTGCGCGGGGCGTTCACGCCGCCTCCTTCGCGGCTTCGGCGGCGGCGCGGACGGTGGGGTCGCGGCGCATGAGGAGGGCGTAGAGGGTCGCGGCGACCGTCATGCCGACGGGGAGGGAGAGGTCGACGCCGTCGAGGGCGGTGGCGATCGGTCCCGTGTAGAGGGTGTTGGCGCAGAGGGCGGCCGAGGCGGTGCCCGTGAGGAGGGCGAGGGCGCCGGCGAGGTTGACGCCGCCGGTGTACCAGAAGGGGCCGCCGGGGGTCTCGTCGGAGAGCGCGCGGCCGTCGTAGCGGCAGCGGCGCAGGACGATGTCGGTGGCGTAGACGGCCATGAGGGGGCCGGTCAGGACCACGATCACCTGGAGCGCGTTGCTGACGGTGTCGAGGAAGTTCGAGACGAACAGGCCGTAGAGGGTGAGGGCCACGGCGACGGCGCCGTCGAAGAGGACGCTGACGGTACGGCGGATGCGCAGGCCGACGGCCTGGAGGGCGAGTCCGGCGCTGTACGCGGTCAGGGCGTTGAGGGAGATCGTGCCGAGGACGAGCGCGAGCAGGAAGAACGGGGTGAACCAGCCGGGCAGGATGGTCTGGAGGGCGCTCTGCGGGTCGGTCATGTCGACGGCGGTCGCGGCGAAGGCGCCGAGCGAGCAGACGATGACGCTGGGCAGGAAGGCGCCGAAGGCGGTCCAGCCGGTGATCGCCTTCTTCGAGGCCGTGCGGGGCAGGTAGCGGGAGAAGTCGGCGCTCGTCGTGTACGAGAGCGGGCCCGACGCGATCATCGTGGTGCCCGCGATGAGGACGGCCCAGAGGTCGATGCCGGTGAGGCGTTCGGCGGGGGCGTACGCGAAGTCGGCGTGCTTCATGACGAAGAGCGCGACGACGGTGAAGACGCCGCCGAGGGCGAGGGTGATCGGCAGGTACAGCTTGATGATCAGGCCGTGCCCGTAGACGCTGATGACGAGGGTGAGCGCGGCGATCACGACGATCACGGCGACCTTGACCGGGGTGGTCGCGCTGATGCCGGTCTTCTCGACGAGCGCGAAGGCGGCGGTCGCGGCGGCGGCCAGGTTGAGCGCGAAGTAGCAGACGGAGACGAGCCAGCCGCCGATCGCGTTGTTCACGCGGTTGCCGAGGACGCCGTAGAGAGCCCGGGTGATCACCTCGCTGGGGGCTCCGGCGGCCGGGCCCGAGGTGGCGAGCAGACCGGTGAACACCCAGAACAGGTTGCCGATGACGATCACGGCCACGGCCTGCCAGAGGGTGAGGCCCATGAGCACGAGGGCGCCGCCGATGACCAGGCTGAGGTAGTTGACGTTGGCGGCGGCCCAGACGGAGAAGAGCTCGCGGGGGTGCCCGTGGCGCTCGCTGTCGGGGATGTGGTCGATGCCGTGGGCCTCGACGCGGGTGGGCCGGTCGGCGGCGAGGGCCTTGTCGGAGGCCGAAGGGGTGGTGTGCGGGCCCTCTGTGGGCTCGGGTCCTCTGGAATGCGGCAGGGGGTCGGGAATCGTGGAAGCCATGCGGCCCTCCGGGTGCGGGTTCCGGTGCGGGATCCGGGTGCGGTTGATGCCCCTCAGGTGTCCGGTCGCCGACCGCCGTGCCCACCTGGTTGCTTATTGGTCGCACACTCAATAGCATCCGCCACATGTCGTCAAGCGTTGAGCGCAAGCGAGTTCGGAAATCCCCCGAGGCCCGGCGGGCCGAGATCGTGGAGGCCGCGGCCCGGGTCGCCCTCACCGAAGGGCTCGAATGCGTGACCCTCCGGCGGATCGCCGACGAGCTCGCCGTCAGGCCCGGCCTGATCAGCCACTACTTCCCCTCGGCGGAGGAACTCGTCGCCGAGGCGTTCGGCGTCGCCGCGACCGGCGAGCTCGACACCCTGCTCCCGGCGGAACGCCCGCACGGCACGCCGACCCAGTACCTCGCGCGCTACTTCGCCCTCTCGGAGGGCGACGCGTACGACGACATCAGCCGTCTCTGGATCAACGCACGGCACCTCAGCCGCTACCGCCCCGTCCTCCGCGACCGCGTCGCCGAACAGGAACGAACCAACGACGACCGCCTGGAGGACCTCATCCGCGAGGGCGTCGCACGGGGCGAGTTCCGCACGGACGACCCGCGCGCGGCCGGCATCCACATCCTCGTGGTCCTCGACGGCCTCGGCGTCCACGCGAACACGGACCACAGCAACCGGCCGGAGTCGGTCAGACGAATGGCGGTGACCATGGCGGAACGGGTGCTGGGGCTGGCGGACGGGGCGCTGACGGGGGTGGAACCGCCGTCGATACCGGAGGCGACGGAGACGCCCGACCCGTCGGTCGAACCGGCCTAGAACCCTCTCTCCCTGTCCCGTACCCCAAGCCCCCTGTCCGACCCTCCGGCTTCCTGCCTGCTCAACCCTCCCTTGGAGCCCTCGTGCGCACCCGTCTCGTCCTGCTCTCCGCCCGTCTGCTCGACCCCGACACGGGAGCGTTCCTGCCGTATACCGCGCTCGCCGTGTCCGAAGAGGGCCGGATCGCCGCCCTCGGTGACGACGCCGAGATCCGCGCGCTCGCCGGTCCCGGCACGACGGTCGTCGACCTCAAGGGCGCCGTCGTGACCCCCGGTCTCGTCGACGGTCACCTCCACCCCGTCTCCGGCGCCGAGCTGAGCGCCGGTCTCGACCTGTCGGGCTGCGCGGACGTCGAGGACGTACGAGAGGCGCTGGCCCGGGAGGTGCGCCGCCTCCGGCGCGGGGAGTGGCTGTTCGCATGGGGGCTCGACCCGAACGTGTTCGGGGACCGGCCGGTGGGCACCGCGCCGTTCGACTCCGTACTCGACGGGGTGCCGGCGTTCCTGCTGCTCTTCGACGCGCACTCGGCGCTGGCGAGCCGCCGGGCGCTCGAACTGGCCGGGATCGACGGACCGCGGACGTTCGCGCAGGCGTCGGCGGAGGTCGTCTGCGACGCGGACGGGCGGCCGACGGGCCTGCTCCTGGAAGACGCGGCCTGCGAGCTCGTCGAGCGGATCGCGCCGAAGCCGACGCCCGAGGAGCGCCGGGAGGGGCTCGCGGCGGCGCTGCGCGGGATGGCGGCGGCCGGGCTCACCGGCGGGCACGCGATGGACGCGAACGGCGAGAGCCTCGCGCTGTACGAGGAGCTGGACGCGGCCGGTGAGCTGCCACTGCGCCTGCGGGTGGCGCCGTGGTGCCAGCCGGGCACGGACGCGGACGGCGTGCGGGCGCTGATCGAGCAGCAGGGCAGGGGCGGCGCGCTGTGGCGGGTCGCGGGCGTGAAGCTGTTCATGGACGGGACGATCGACAACGGGACGGCGTGGCTCGAACGGCCCGACTGCCACGGGGAGTCGACGCACGCGTTCTGGCCGGATCCCGCCGCCTACACGCACATCATCGGGGAACTGCACCGGGCGGGCGTGCCGACGGCGACGCACGCGATCGGTGACGCGGCGGTACGGCACGTGCTCGACTCCGTCGAGAAGGCGCAGTCGGCCGGTGCGGCAGGGGTACGTCATCGGGTGGAGCACATCGAGACGGTGCCGGATGACACGCTGCGGCGGTTCGCGGAGCTCGGTGTGGTGGCGTCGATGCAGCCGACGCACTGCTGCGACTTCACGCGGGCGGACCACACGGACAACTGGTCCCGCCGCCTCGGCGAGGAGCGGGCGTCGCGGGCGTGGCGCTGCCGGGACCTGGTGGACTCCGGGGCGACGGTCGTCCTCGGCTCGGACTGGCCGATCGCGCCGTTCCCCCCGCTCGGGGTGATGGCCGGGGCGCGCCACCGTCGCCCGAGCCGCGACCTGGCGCAGGCGCCGCACGGGCCGGAGCAGGCGCTCACGGCGCTTGAGTCGCTGCGGGGGATGACGACGGGGGCGGCGTACGCGGCGGGCGAGGAGCGGGAGGCGGGCCGGATCGCGCTCGGCTACCGCGCGGACCTCACGGCGCTGGGAGCCGATCCCCTGACGACCGCGCCGACGGAACTGCCGGACGTCCCGGTCCGGCTGACGACGGTGGACGGGCGGGTCACGTTCCGCGCGACGGACGTCTGACGGGGGTGGGGGCGGGGTGGGGCGGGGCGCCTGCGGCGGGCCTCCACCCCCCCCCCCCCCCTGCCGCAACCGCGGGGCGGGCCCCGGCCCCCCGGGGCCCCACCCCCGGGGGGGGGGGTGAAACGGGGGGCGGCCCCCCGCCCCCCCCCGCGC
>NZ_JBHJVF010000010.1:0-91271 GCF_042264145.1 Streptomyces sp. NPDC056144
CGGGGTCCGGGGCAGCGCCCCGGTTTCGGGAAGGGGCGGGGTGGGGTGGAGGCCCGCCGCAGGCGCCCCTCCGGCGCCCCCACCCCCCAGGCGTCCCAGTGATCCGAGCCCCCCACCCCGCGTCGCCACCGACAAGCCGCCACCCCCTCCCTTAGCTTGAGCTCGTCGAGCTCGTACCCGCCCCACCCCCACCCCCGCCCCGCCCCGCAGGGATATGGCCGAATTCCACTCCTTGACCCGTCCATGACACAGCCCCACCATGTGCCCCGGACACCCGCAACCCGCACGAGCTAGTCGCACTCCCCCACACTCCCCACCCAGGAGCCAGCATGCGACGTCCCACCCGCGGCAGAAGGTCCGCCACCCTCGCGGCCCTCGTGGCGCTCGCCCTCGCGGCGCCCGTCTCCGCTCTCTCCTCGCCCGCCGGGGCCGACCCGGCGACGACCGCCGCCCGGATCGCCGTCGGGGCGGACGAGGTGATCCGGCAGTACGAGATCGCCGGCCCGTCCACCACCGCCGAGCGCTCCGCGCTGACCGCCACCGGCGTCTCGATCGACGAGGTCGACGCCCGCTCGGTCGTCGTCAGCGCCAACGGCGAGCAGCTGAAGAACCTCAAGGCGCTCGGCTACAAGCCGGTCGCGCTCGCCGCCCCTCCGAACCGGGCCACCGCCCAGGACCAGGCCCTCGCCCCGCTCGACTTCCCGTCCGCCGACGCGAAGTACCACAACTTCGCCGAGATGAACGCGGAGATCGACCAGCGCCTCGCCGCGTACCCGTCCATCATGCGCAAGCAGGTGATCGGGAAGACGTACCAGGGCCGGGACATCGTCGCCATCAAGATCAGCGACAACGTCGCCACCGACGAGAACGAGCCCGAGGTCCTCTTCACCCACCACCAGCACGCCCGCGAGCACCTCACCGTCGAGATGGCGCTCTACCTGCTCCGCGAGCTGGGCGCGGGCTACGGCACGGACAGCCGGATCACCAACGCCGTCAACGGCCGCGAGATCTGGATCGTGCCGGACCTCAACCCGGACGGCGGCGAGTACGACATCGCCTCCGGCTCGTACCGCAGCTGGCGCAAGAACCGGCAGCCCAACTCCGGCTCCTCGTACATCGGTACGGACATGAACCGGAACTGGGACTACAAGTGGGGCTGCTGCGGCGGCTCCTCGGGCACGAAGAGCTCGGAGACGTACCGCGGCGCCGCCCCCGAGTCGGCCCCCGAGGTGAAGGTCGTCGCGGACTTCGTCCGCTCGCGCGTGGTCGGCGGCAAGCAGCAGATCACCGCGGCCATCGACTTCCACACGTACAGCGAGCTGGTCCTCTGGCCCTTCGGCTGGACGACGGCGAACACCGCGACCGGCATGACCCAGGACGACCGCGACGCGTTCGCGACCGTCGGCGGGAAGATGGCGGCGAGCAACGGCTACACCCCCGAGCAGTCCAGTGACCTCTACATCACGGACGGCTCGATCGACGACTACCTGTGGGGCACCCACCGGATCTTCGGGTACACCTTCGAGATGTACCCGACGTCCTCCGGCGGCGGCGGTTTCTACCCGCCCGACGAGGTGATCGAGCGCGAGACCAGCCGCAACCGCGACGCGGTGCTCCAGCTCCTGGAGAACGCGGACTGCATGTACCGCTCGATCGGCAAGCAGGCGCAGTACTGCGCGTAGCCCCACCCCGTACGACATGAGGGCCCCCGGTGGACGCACGCCGGGGGCCCTCACCCGCGCAGCCCTCCTGGCGGGCCAGTAACGGGACGCGTACATAAAGTCACTGTCATGCCGGGAACAGTGGCTCACCTCAAGGAACGGCTGACCCTGCGGGCGCGCCGCCTCCGCGCCGCCGCGGCCCGCGACCTGTGGTCGTGGGCGGAGCGGCACGGGCGGATCACCTCCGAGGACCCGGGAGGCCGGCGGTTCGGCCGCCTGGGCCGCGGCGTCTGCATCGGCTTCCCCGTGGCCTCGCTCTACGGGGAGCCGTGGATGGAGATCGGCGACGGCACCCTGGTCGCGAGCCACGTGACCCTCAGCGCGGGCCTGCTCCCCGGCATGGACCTGGGCCCTGACCCCGTCCTGCGGATCGGGGCGGGCTGTCTGATCGGGCGGGGCAGCCATGTCGTGGCGCACGAGTCCGTGACGATCGGCGACCACGTCTTCATCGCCCCGTACGCGTACGTCACCGACCAGAACCACGCCTACACCGACCTCCACCTGCCGATCGGCGTCCAGCCCCCCGTGAACCGCCCGGTGGTGATCGGCGACGGCTGCTGGATCGGCGCGGGGGCGGTCGTCCTGCCCGGCACCCGGCTGGGCCGGAACGTGGCGGTGGCGGGCGGCTCGGTCGTCCGCGGGGAGTTCCCCGACCACTGCCTGGTGGGGGGCGTACCCGCGCGTGTGCTGCGGCGGTACGACCCCGAGCACGACACCTGGACCGCGCCCCGGCCCACGTCCCGGCCCACGTCCCGGCCCACCGCCCGGCACACGCCCCCGACCTGGGAGGAAGCATGTCCCTCGCCCACCCCGAACGCACCCCCGACATGATCGACATCATGATCGTCGGCGACTCGATCAGCCACGGCAGCAGCGGTGACTGGACCTGGCGCTACCGCTTCTGGAAGCACCTGCGCGAGCACGAGGTCAACCTCGACCTGGTCGGGCCGAAGGCGACGCTCGACAACATCCGCACGGCGGAGGTCGGCGACGACGACGACACGTACGCGGACCCGGAGTTCGACCCGGACCACGACGCCCAGTGGGGCCGCCCGTACGTCTCCGAGAAGGAGGAGATCGAGGCGAAGGTCCGCGAGCACGACCCGGCGTACCTGCTCGTGCTCCTCGGCATCAACGACCTGTTCTGGTACGGGGTCGAGCCGCCGCGGTTCGAGGAGAACCTGCGGGAGTTCGTCGCGAACGCGCGCAGGGCGCGGCCGGACGTCCGGATCGTCCTCGGAACGGTCCTGCAGTGTCAGAAGGGCGTGGACGAGCCGGACTTCGGGGCGCGGATCGCGGCGACGAACGACCGGATCCGGGCGGTCGCGAAGGACCTCGACAGCCCGGAGGCACCGGTCGTGGTGGCGGAGACGGCGGCGGAGTTCGTCGCGGCGGACCACACGTGGGACGGCACGCATCCCAACGCCCACGGCGAACTCCGCATCGCGGCGGCCTTCGCGGACGCGCTGGCCTCCCGCTTCGGGATCGGCGCCCCGTACCCGAGGCCGTACCCGGCGGTGCCGGACGTGCCCTCGGAGGCCAAGGCCCCCGTCGACTGACCGGCTCAGTCGATGACGGCGAGCGCGTCGATCTCGATGAGCAGGCCGTCGGGAAGACCCACGTACACGGTGGTGCGGGCGGCGGCCGGGGCCTTGAGACCCTGCTCCTCGAAGTACGCGTTGTAGATCTCGTTCATCTCGGCGAAGTGGTCCACGTCCGTGAGGTAGACGCGCATCATCATGACGTCGTCCCAGCTCGCCCCGCCCTCCTCCAGGATCGCCTTGACGTTGGCGAACGTCTGAAGGGTCTGCTCGCGCAGGGTCGGCCCGGCGACCCGCGGCTCCTGCCCGTCGACGGCGGGCAGGAAGCCGACCTGGCCGGCGGTCTGGAGGATGTTGCCCTTGCGGACGCCGTGGGAGAACTTGGCGGGCGGGGCGGTGTGCGTGGCGGGCGTCAGCGCGATCTTCTCGGTCATGCGAACTCGTCTTCCTGTTCCTGTGAGTGAGGGCCTTGCAGGCCCTGAGGGGTACCGGAGCCGGAGTATTCCCGGCTGACGGCTTCGGCGGTACGGCGCACCAGCGGAAGCAGGCCGAGAAGTTCCTCGGCCGTGACGACCACGTTGGGCGCGGAGACGGACAGGGCGGCGACGACCCGGCCGCCGGGCCCGCGGATCGGGGCGGCGACGCAATTGATGGACTCCTCGTGGCCGCCGAGGTCGGTGGCCCAGCCCTGTTCGCGTACGAGCGCGAGCTCCGTCAGGAACGCGGCGGCGTTCGGGGTCGAACGGGGGGTGTACGGGGGGTAGTCGAGGCGCGCGGCGACGGCGCGGCGCTCTGGCTCGGGCAGGTCCGCGAGGAGGAGCTTCGCGACGGCGGCGACGGTGATGGCGACGGGCTTGCCGATGCGCGAGTACATCCGAACGGGGTAGCGGCTGTCGACCTTGTCGATGTAGACGACCTCGCCCTCCTCGTACACGGCGAGGTGGACGGTGTGGCCGGTCTCGTCATTGAGGGCGGCGAGGTACGGGTGCGCGATCTCGCGGACGTCGAGGTTCTCGACGGCCTCCTGGGCGAGGGCGAAGAGACGCGCGCCGAGGCGGTAGCGCTGGTCCTGCTGCCGGTGGACGAGCCCGTGCTCGTGGAGGGTACGGAGCAGCCGCAGCGCGGTCGACTTGTGCACGCCGAGCCGCTCGGCGACCTGCCCGAGGTCGGCGGGACCCTGAGCGAGCAGCGGCAGGATGCTGAGCGCCCGGTCGACGGTCTGGCTCATGGCGTACGTACCTCCTGGTCGGGCCCGTGCGGACCGCGCCCCGTCCACCCGGGGCCGAGGTGAAGTCTCCCCCAGGCACCGTCGTCGAGCGCGACGAGCCGGTCGGCGAGGGCACGCGGGGGCGGCTCGGCGAGGTCGCCGGGCACGGTGAGGACGGCGGCGGCCATGAGATGCCCGTGCCGCAGCCGCTCGCCCGGCCCGAGCCCGCGGAGGACGCCGTGAAGAAACCCGGCGGCGAAGGCGTCACCGGCGCCGGTGGGGGCGAGGACGTCGACGCGGGGGGAGGGGGAGGGGGTGACGGTGTCGGGGCGGTGCCCCTGACGGGTGGGCGCGCCGGGACCGCCGAGCCCGCCGGGACCGCCGGGGCCGCTGCGCGGGGCCTCTTCCCCCACCCCGCCCCTTCCCGAACCGGGGCTCTGCCCCGGACCCCGCGCCTCAAACGCCGGCGTGGCTGGGGTGTCGGGGCTCCGCCCCGGACCCCCGTACGGCCTGGCGGCCGTGCCCTCAAACGCCGGGCGGGCTGAGTTTCCGCCCGCAGGGCGGAAAATCCAGCCCCGCCGGCGCTTGAGGCGCGGGGGTCCGGGGGCAGCGCCCCCGGTTTCGGGAAGGGGCGGGGTGGGGAACTGCTCCGCGCAGCGCTCGAACGGCTCCACGCAGCGCTCGAACGACACCGCCCCCTCCCCACCCCCCTTCACCACGACGACCCCCGGCTCGGGCAGCAGCGCCCGAACACCGATCGCGTCCCGCACCCCCCACAACGCCCCCGCCTCATCCGCCCCCACGAACACCACATCCGCCCCCCGGGCAAGTTCGAGCAGCACCTCCCCCGCCGTCTCCGCGTCGCGCCACAGCCCCGGCCGGTAGTTGACGTCGAAGGACACCAGCGGCCGTCCGTCCCGGGCCCGCACGAGGTCTCGCGTCAGTTCGAGGCAGTCGGCGGACAGCGCAGCGGTGATCCCGCTCAGGTGGAGGATCCGCGCGCCGCCCACGGCCTCGTACGGCACGTTCGCGACCGACATCGCGGAGGCGGCCGAACCGGCCCGGTAGTACGCGACCTCGTACCCGTCCTCCCCCCGCTCCCCGTCCGTGCGGAAGTACACCCCGGTGGGCCGGCCCGCGTCCCGGCCGACGCCCGATACGTCGACCCCGTACCCCCCGATCGCCTCGACGAGGTGGTCCCCGAAGCCGTCCCGCCCGACCCGCCCGACCCACCGCACCCGGTGTCCGGCGGCGGCGAGCGCGCAGGCGACGTTGGACTCGGCGCCGCCGATGGTCCGTGTGAAGGAGGGGACGTCGGCGAGGCGCCCGCCGCGCGAGGGCAGGAAGGTCACCATGGACTCCCCAAGGCAGACGATGTCCACGTCCGTATCCACGACAGCCCCCGCTCCCTGCTCCATTGACCCGGCCTCAGCCCGGATGCTAGACAGCAAGAACAACCCATGCAACGAGCGTTGCAGCATACGCAACACCTACGCAGCAGACACGCAACACACGCGTACGCGAAACCCAGGAGGAGCCCCGTGCCCGACCCCCTCGCCACCGAGCGCGTCGACCACCGCTTCAAGGCCCTCCCCCCGGACGCCGAAGGCCTCACCGTCGGCGAGCTCGCCGCCCAGCGCCGCAACCTCTTCACCGGCGGGTTCCTCACCCCCGTCCTCGCCCTCTCCGCCGAGTCCCTCGCGCACAACCTCCGCCTCCTGGAGGAGTACGCCGAACGCCACGGCCTCCTCTTCGCCCCGCACGGCAAGACCTCCATGGCCCCGCAGCTGTTCGACCGGCAGCTGGAGCACGGCGCGTGGGGCATCACCGCCGCCATGCCGCACCAGGCCCGCGTCTACCGCGCCCACGGCATCGCCAGGATCTTCCTGGCCAACGAGCTCGTCGACGCCCCCGCGCTGCGCTGGCTGGCGGCCGAGCTCGACGCGGACCCGGAGTTCCGGTTCGTCTGTTACGTCGACTCGGTCCGTGGCGTCGAGCTGATGGACGAGGCCCTGCGCGCGGCCGGCGCCCGCCGCCCGGTGGACGTGGTCGTCGAGCTGGCGGCCGGCGAGCGGGGACGTACGGGCGTCCGGACGGAGGCCGAGTGCGCGGCCGTCGCGGACGCGGTCGCCGCGACGACGACCCTGCGCCTGGTCGGCGTCGCCGGGTACGAGGGCACGATGCCGGGGGCGGACGCGGAGCTCGTACGGGCATGGCTGGACCGTCTGATCGCCCTGGCCGCGGACTTCGACAAGGACGGCCGCTTCGCCCCCGGGATCGGCGAGATCGTGGTCAGCGCGGGCGGCAGCGAATGGTTCGACGCGGTGGCCGACGCGTTCGCCACGATCCCCGAACTCTCCCTCTCCGTCCTCAAGTTGCTGCGCTCGGGCGCGTACGTGTCCCACGACGACGGCCAGTACCGCGAGCGGACCCCCTTCAACCGGATCCCCGAGGAGGGTGCGCTCCAGCCGGCCTTCCGCCTGTGGTCGCAGGTCGTGTCGCGCCCGACGCCCGCGCAGGCCTTCACGAACGCCGGCAAGCGGGACGCGGCCCACGACCTGCACCTCCCCGAGGCCCAGGTCGTCCGTGACGCCCGTACGGGCGAGATCCGCGCGGCGGACGGCATCACCGTCACCGGCCTCTCCGACCAGCACGCCTGGCTGGCCACGGAGCCCGGCGCGGACGTGGAGGTCGGCGACTGGGTGGGGATGGGCCTGTCGCACCCCTGCACGTCGTTCGACAAGTGGCAGCTGATCCCGCTGGTGGAGGCGGACGGCACGGTCGTCGACTACATCCGCACGTACTTCTGAGAGAGGACCTGCGATGACGGACCTCGTCTTCCGGGACGCGGAGGTCGTCGACGGCACCGGCGCGCCCTCCTACCGCGCGGACGTGGCGATCGACGGGGGCAGGATCTCCGCGATCGTGCGGGAGGGCGCGGCGGCCGGCTGCCAACGCCCCACCGCCCGGCGGGTGATGGACGCGGAGGGCCTCGTCCTCTCCCCCGGGTTCATCGACATGCACGCCCACAGCGACCTCGCGCTCCTGCGCGACCCCGACCACAGCGCGAAGGTCGCGCAGGGCGTGACGCTCGAAGTCCTGGGCCAGGACGGCCTGTCGTACGCGCCGGTGGACGACCGCACGCTCGCGGAGGTACGGCGGACGATCGCGGGCTGGAACGGCGGCGGCCCCGGGGACGACTCGGTCGACTTCACCTGGCGCACGGTGGGCGAGTACCTGGACCGCCTGGACGAGGGCGGCATCCCGGTGAACGCCGCCTACCTCGTCCCGCAGGGCACGGTCCGGATGCACGCGATGGGCTGGGAGGACCGTCCGGCGACGGAGTCCGAACTGACGCGGATGAAGCAGCTGGTGGCGGAGGGCCTGGAGCAGGGCGCGGTGGGCATGTCCTCGGGCCTCACCTACACCCCCGGCATGTACGCCCCCGACGCCGAACTCACCGAACTCTGCCGGGTGGTGGCGCACTACGGCGGCTACTACTGCCCGCACCACCGCTCGTACGGGGCGGGGGCGCTCCGGGCGTACGAGGAGATGATCGCCCTCACCCGCGAGGCCGGCTGCGCGCTGCACCTGGCGCACGCGACGATGAACTTCGGCGTGAACGAGGGCAGGGCGCCGGAGCTCCTGGCGCTCCTGGACGAGGCCCTGGCCGGGGGCGCGGACATCAGCCTCGACACGTACCCGTACACGCCGGGGAGTACGACCCTGGTGGCGGTCCTGCCGAGCTGGGCGACCGAGGGCGGCC
The DNA here is from genome assembly GCF_042264145.1 of Streptomyces sp. NPDC056144. Classification (NCBI taxonomy): domain Bacteria; kingdom Bacillati; phylum Actinomycetota; class Actinomycetes; order Kitasatosporales; family Streptomycetaceae; genus Streptomyces; species Streptomyces sp. NPDC056144. The sequence continues at coordinate 8,236 of NZ_JBHJVF010000010.1, forward strand.
CGGAGGCGACGCTCGCGCGCCTCCGCGACGAGCCGACGTCCGAGCGCATCCGCCACGACCTGGAGGTGGTGGGCTCGGACGGCTGCCACGGCGTGCCGATGGACTGGAGCACGATCGAGATCGCGGGCGTGACGACCCCGTCCCCGTCCCTGTCCTCGTACGTCGGCACGAGACTCCCCGACTGGCCGACGGCCCGCCGCCTCCTGGTCGAGGACCGCCTGGGCCCCACGATCCTCCAGCACGTGGGCCACGAGGAGAACGTCCGCGCGATCATGCGGCACCGCGTCCACACCGGCGGCTCGGACGGCATCCTCCAGGGGCTGAAGCCGCACCCGCGCGCGTACGGCACGTTCCCGAGGTACCTCGGACGGTACGTGCGCGAGCTCGGCGTCCTGTCCCTGGAGGAGTGCGTGGCCCACCTGACCTCGCGCCCGGCGGCCCGCCTCCGCCTGCCGGACCGGGGCGTGGTCCGCGAGGGTTACGCAGCGGACCTCGTCCTCTTCAACCCTGAGACCGTGGCCGAGGGCTCGACCTACGCCTCCCCCCGCACGCTCCCGAAGGGCATCCCCCACGTCCTGATCGACGGCACGTTCGTCCTGGAAGACGGCCGCCGCACCCCTTCCCTGCCGGGCCGCACGATCAGGAGGACCCCAGCCGCTCCCTGACCCAGCCGGGATCCGGATTCACCCGCGCCTCCCCCGCCACGACGACGGTCGGCACGGTCTCGTTCCCCCCGGCGGCCGCCCGCACGGCGGCCGCCCCCTCGGCGTCCCGCCAGATGTTCACCCACCGCGCCCGCCGGGCCCGCAAGCCCAACCGAAGCCGCAGCCGCAGACAGAACACGCACCCCGGCCGCCAGTAGACGACGGGCCGCCCGTCGTCGGCGGAGGCCCGGGGAAAGACGAGCGGCGAGGTGAGGACGGCGAGCACGACGAACGGCAGCATCCCGAGCACCCCCGCACCAAGGGACCCCCGCGCGACGGCAACGATCCCCCCACACACCAGAAACAACCCAGGCACACCCCACACACGACCCATGCGGGGAGGCTACCGACGCGCCCCCACCAAAGGACACCCGGCGCCCGGGGGGGCCGGTGCCCGCCGCACCCCCCGTGTGGGCAGTCGCCCCGTGGGCCGTCACCCACTGCCGTGTGGGCTCGCGCCCGCTGGGCGGTGCCCCCCCCCTGAGTGGCCGTCGCCCACTGCCGTGTGGGCAATCGTCCCGCAGGGCGGGACGGGTGGGCACACGGGACGGCGCCCTCAGCGGCGCCTCCGCACCCTGTGCCTGGACCCGCACCCGATGCGCGGCGCACCCGTGGTGCGGGTCAAGGCGCGGAAGCCTCGGGCGCCGGCAAGGGCGCCGTTCCGTTGTGCCCACCCGTTCCGCCCCAGCGGAACGAATGCCCACAACGAAACGGCGGGCGCGGCCCACACGCGGGCCCGGGCTCGGCCCGCACCGGAACAGCGGGGCGCGGCCCACAGCGCGGAGCGGGCACAACGAAACGCAGGGGCGCCGCCCGCTATCTCCTGGCCGCCCAGGACTCCCGCCGCAGCCACACCACGCCCAGCCCCAGCACCACCCCCGCCACCACGAACCCGTACCAGGGCGTGCGCCCGGACGGCGCCGTCTCGTACACCAGCGCCGCCGAGAACACCGCCAGTACCTGCCCCGCCCGGCTCCGCCACGCCCCCGCCGCGACGGCCGCCGTCCCCCACAGGAGGTACCAGGGCTGGACCATCGGTGACAGCGCGACGAGCGCGACGAGCGCAAGTCCCAGCCCGACGACCGGGTCGAGCAGCCCCTTCCAGGACCGCCACGCGAGCACCGCGATGATCACCAGGGCCACCACCAGCCCGAGCTGCTGCACGACGCCCTTCACCGTCCCCGACCCGTCCCCGAGGACCGTGCCGAGCGCGAGCCCGAGGTCGCTGCTCAGGGACAGCGCCGTGTGGATCTCGGCGGCCACGCTCTGCGTCCGCAGCCAGCCGAACCCGGTCCCGGCGACCACCGTCGCCCCCGCCGCCACCGCGCCCGCGACGAGCCCCGGCAGCAGCAGTCCCTTCGCCACGCCCCGTACCCCGCCTCCGGCGGCCCGCGCGACCATCACGCCGATGAAGAGGAGCGCCACCGCCGCCGGCGACTTCACCATCATCGCGAGGCCGACGAGCACGCACCCGAGCACCCACCGCCCGCGCACCGCGAGCAGCACGCCGCTCAGCATGAGCCCGATCATCAGGCCGTCGTTGTGGAGGCCGCCGACGACGTGGATGAGGAAGAGGGGGTTGAGCGCGGCCAGCCACACGGCCCCCGCCCGCCCGCCGGGCCCGCCGCCGATCCCCCGTACCGCCCACACCACCAGCGCGAGCGCGCCGAGCGCGATCAGCCGCATCAGGAGGACGGAGGGCACGACCGCCCCGCCGGTCAGTTTGACCACGCCCGCCGCGAGGAGGAGGAAGGCGGGGCCGTACGGGGCGGGGGTGTCGGTCCAGTGCCCGCCGACGCTCGCCGCCGCGTCCGCGCCGAGGTCGCCGGGGCCGAGGACGGAGGGCCCGCCCCCGTACACGTCGTGGCCTTCGAGGACCATCGCGCCCTGCGCGATGTAGCTGTAGACGTCGGCGCTGTAGAGCGGCGGGGCGAGGAGCAGCGGCGCGGTCCACGAGGCCAGGGTTCCGACGACACCGTCGCGCGGGCCGCGCGCGAGGAGCACCCCGTACCGCCACCACGCGGCGACGAGCAGGGTCAGTCCGAGGTACGCGAGGAGGGCGCCGGCGACGGTGAGCGCGGAGCCGCGCGGCTCCCAGAGGCCCCAGCCGCCGCGTACGGGCAGCGTCCCGGCGGCCCACCCGCCCACGGCGACGGCGAGCGATCCGGCAGCACCCAGCCACCGGCATCCGGAGGCACTGAAAACCCACATGACGTGCCAACCTACGTCACGGTCCGGCCGGGCCCGACCGCCCTACCGGGGTCGCTTGGTCGCCCCGCGTCCCTTCCCGGGATGGCTCGGTCCGGTGGCGGTGGCGGTCGCGGTGGCCGTGGCGGTCGCGGACGCGGCGCCGGACGGCTCCGTCGCCGGGCCGGTCGTCGCGGCCCCGGACGGAGCAACGGTCGCGGCCGGTCCCCCGGCCGTCGCGGAGGGGCGCGCGCTCAGCGCGGCGGAGGCGGTCGCCGACGCGCCGGCGGAGCCGGCGGACCCTGAGCCGGACGGGTCGGACGGGTCGGACGGATCGGCGGCGCCCGCCGTGGCGGAGGGATCCGCCGACGGTTCCGACGCGGCGGACGGGTCCGCCTGGATCAGCGCGGGCGGCCCGTCGGACCCGCCGTCCCCCGTGGCCCCGCCGCCGCCCTTCGTACCGGAGCCGCCCGAGAGGACCACCGCCGCGACCCCGAGGACGGCCACGCTCCCGGCCGCGAGCAGCCACACCGGGCCCGGCCCCCGCCGCGCGGGGGCGTGACGGCGGCGGGTGCGCCGGGTGCCGGGGGGCTGGGGGTCGTGCTTGCTCATGGGCCCGCATTGTAGGGAGCACGACACCCCGGATGCGATCCGGGTCACACCCGCGCCCACCCCCTGCGCGCGGGCCCCGTGTCCGACGTGTCCCAAAACACGAGGCGTCCCGACCGGCCCGGCCGTAAGCTCTCGTCATGCAGGTGATCCAGTCCACGAAGCTCGCCAACGTCTGTTACGAAATCCGGGGTCCGGTGCTCGAAGAGGCGATGCGGCTTGAGGCTGCGGGTCATCGCATCCTCAAGCTCAACACGGGCAACCCCGCCGCCTTCGGCTTCGAGTGCCCGCCGGCCATCCTCGAAGACGTCCTGCGCAACCTCTCCGAGGCGCACGGCTACGGCGACGCGAAGGGCCTGCTCTCCGCCCGCCGCGCGGTGATGAGCCATTACGAGACGAAGGGCATCCCGCTCTCCGTCGAGGACATCTACCTCGGCAACGGCGTCTCGGAGCTGATCCAGATGTCGATGCAGGCGCTGCTGGACGACGGCGACGAGGTCCTCGTCCCGGCCCCCGACTACCCGCTGTGGACGGCCTCGGTCTCCCTCGCGGGCGGTACGGCGGTGCACTACCGCTGCGACGAGCAGGCCGACTGGATGCCGGACCTCGCGGACATCGAGCGGAAGATCACGGACCGCACCAAGGCGATCGTGATCATCAACCCGAACAACCCGACGGGTGCCGTCTACGACGACGAGATGCTCCGCGGGCTGACGGAGATCGCCCGCCGCCACAACCTGGTCGTCTGCTCGGACGAGATCTACGACAAGATCCTGTACGACGGCACGACGCACACCCCGACCGCCGCCATCGCCCCGGACCTCCTCGTCCTCACGTTCAACGGGATGAGCAAGAACTACCGGGTGGCGGGCTTCCGCTCCGGCTGGCTCGCGGTCTGCGGTCCGAAGCACCACGCCACCTCGTACATCGAGGGCCTGACGATCCTCGCCAACATGCGCCTCTGCGCGAACATGCCCGCGCAGCACGCGGTGGCCGCCGCGCTCCAGGGCCGGCAGTCGATCGAGGACCTGGTCCTGCCGGGCGGGCGGCTCCTGGAGCAGCGGGACACGGCGTACGAGCTGCTGACGCAGATCCCGGGCGTGACGTGCGTGAAGCCGAAGGGCGCGCTGTACCTGTTCCCGCGTCTCGACCCGAACGTCTACAAGATCAAGGACGACCGGCAGATGGTCCTCGACCTGCTGCGGGCCGAGAAGATCATGGTCGTGCACGGGACGGGCTTCAACTGGAACGAGCCGGACCACTTCCGGATCGTCACGCTGCCTGCGGCGGCGGACCTCGCGGACGCGGTGACGCGGATCGGCCGTTTCCTGGACGGCTACAGCCAGCACTGAGGGAGCGGACACTCCCACCGTTCGGACAACCCTCAACTTTAGACCGAATCTAAGCTAGGATGGCTCCACTGCACCGAGGAGGCCATCCCATGTACGAACCGATCCGCACCAAGTCGGTCCACCGGATGGCCGACGACGCCCCGACCTCGTACCCCCACCGCTCCCGCGAGGAGGAGCTGGACATCCAGCTCTCCGGCCACCTCGCCGCCCTGCTCGCCGTCACCGACGAGCTCGGCGACACGGAGGCGGGCGAGCTCATCGCCCGCCAGGTGGCCCGGCTGCGCGGCGCCCCGCCCGCGCGCCACGCCGGCCTGACCCGCTCACCGGCGCGCTCCCTGCACCAGAAGGCGCACGCCCTCGCGGGCCGCGCCCTCGTCGTCGCCGCCTCCCGCGCCGACACCGCCGCCGCGATCCTCGCCGCCGAGCGCATGGACGCGCACACCGCCGCGCTGGCCGGGGGACCCTCCCTGACGGCGGCCGGCGCCCCCTGACGGCCCCGGTCCGCGCGCCACGAACCGCGCGGACCGGGAGCCACCCAACTCCCCCTCGGGTATCCCCCGTTCCGGTTCCCTACCGGGATCGGCACTTCACCCGCCGTCCACCCAACTCCCCCTGGAATGTGGGTTTCCGCGAGCACGCTGCCCGCGTGAGACGCATCCTGGGAATCATCCTGGCCGTCCTGCTCCTCGGCGGCGTGGCCGCCGTCCTCGTGACGGGCGGCGACAAGGACACCGGCACGGGCACGGCAACGAAGACCGTGCGCACGGTACGAGGAGTCATCGGGTCGGAGAAGGCCGAGTTCTTCGCCGATCCGCGCGTGGTGAAGGCGCTCGCCGCCAAGGGGTTCACCGTGACCGCCGAGACCTCCGGGTCCTGGGACATGGAGGATCTCCCCCTCGACGGCTACGACTTCGCCTTCCCGTCCTCGAAGGGGCCGGCCGACGAACTGCGCGCCAAGGCGCGGGCGAAGAGCGGGACGGCGGACAAGGTGGCCTCCACCCCCCTCCGCCCCTTCTACTCGCCTCTCGTCGTCGTCGCCCACAGCGCCGCCGCCCGGGTCCTCGCGGGCAACGGCCTCGCGGCCCTCGGCCCACGCGGGACGAGCGGCACCCTCAAGATGGACGCCTATCTGGCCGCCGCCCGCGCCGACCGGACCTGGCAGCAGCTGAAGGGTTCCGCCGGGCACGCCGAGCTGAGCGGCACCCTCTTCATCACCTCGACCGACCCGGTCGCCTCCAACTCCGGCGCGCTCTACCTGGCCGCCGCGAGCTACGTCGCCGACGGCGGACGGGTGGCGGGCGACAAGGCGGCCGTGACCCGCACCGCGCCGCTGCTGCGCAAGCTGATCCAGGTCCAGGGCGCCCAGCAGACCAGCTCCGACGCCCCGTTCAGGGACTTCATCAGCGGCGTCGGCAACCCGCTGGTCCTCGTGTACGAGTCCCAGGTAGCCGCCCAGCTCCTCGCCGGCCGCCCCATGGGCGACCTCGTCGTCCTGTACCCGGACACCACCGTGAACAGCGACCACACCCTCGTACCGCTCAGCGAGAACGGCCGGGCGTTCGGCGAACTCCTCTCCACCGACCCCGAGTTGCGCAAGCTCGCGGTCCACCACGGCTTCCGCCCGCAGGGCGCGGCGGACGAGTTCACCACCGCCACCCAGGGCCATTCCGACTACCTCAACCAGACACTGAACGGCGTCCGCCAGGCGCCCGTGCCCACCAGCCAGGTGCTGCACGCGATGGCGCTGCGGGCCCGCGACCAGGGGGACACCGCATGACCACCGCACCGAGGGACCCGCGCGCGAACCCGCCCGCGAACCCGCCCGCGCACACCTCCGCCCCCGGGGCCGCACCAGCGGCCGCACCCGCGACCCTGCCCCTCACCCTCGCTCCCCCCGAGCACGACGCGCCCCTCGTCCTCACCCCGCCGGAGCCCGTCGCGCCCGTCCGCGCCGAGCAGGTCGCCGCCGTGGTCCCGCTGGACGAGGCGACCCACACGGAGATGGCCCGGCGGGCCGCCGAGTACGTCGGGTCGCTCGCCGGCCTCGACCCGCGCTCCCCCGAGTTCTCGGGCCGCATCGGCGAGATCGCCGGGCTCGGTTCGGGCGAGATCCGCGCCGCGGCCTCGCAGTCGAACCGCATGCTCGACCGCACGGTCCGCTCCCTCGACAGGGGCGCCGGCGGCAACGGCCCCGGCGGCGACGCCCAGACCCGGGTCGGCTCCTCGCTCGTCGAACTCCGGCGCACGGTCGAGGACCTGGACCCCCGCGAGACGCCCGCCAAGGGCGTGAAGAAGTTCTTCTCCAAGCTGCCCGGCGGCAACAGGTTCCGCGACCACGTCGCCAAGTACGCCTCCTCGCAGGACACGCTGAACCGGATCGTCGGCGCTCTGCGCGGCGGCCAGGACGAACTGCGGCGCGACAACGCCGCGTTGCAGACCGAGCGGGCCAGGCTCTGGGAGACCATGGGCAAGCTCCAGGAGTACGCGCTCCTCACCGAGGCGCTCGACGCGGCCGTGGAGGAGCGCGTCGCGGCCACCGCCGACCCGGCACAGGCGGACGCGCTCCGCGCCGAAGTCCTCTTCCCGGTCCGGCAGAAGCGCCAGGACCTGCTGACCCAACTCGCCGTCTCCGCCCAGGGGTACATGGCGATGGACGTCGTACGCCGGAACAACGAGGAGCTCATCAAGGGCGTCGACCGGGCCGCGACCACCACCCTGTCGGCGCTGCGGATCGCCGTCATGCTCGCCACCGCGCTCGAACACCAGGCGAACGTCACCCAGCAGGTGAAGGCCCTGCGGGAGACCACGGAGACCCTGATCGGCGGCAACGCCGCCATGCTGGACACCCAGACCGGCGAGATCCAGCGGATCGCGGCGGACCCGGCGGTGGGCGCGGAGACGCTCAGGACGGCGTTCCAGCAGATCTACCGGACGCTCGACGCGATCGACACGTACAAGGTCCAAGCGACCGAGTCGATGGCGGCGACGGTCGAGTCCCTTTCGGCCGAACTGCGGGAGGCGAGCGCCCACTTGGAGCGCAGCCACCGCACGAACGCGCTGGAGGGCGACGCGTGACCCGCTCCCTCCGCGCCCTGGCCGCCCTGGCCCTCGCCCTCCTCCTCACGGGCACGGCCACGTCCTGCGGACTCACCGACGAGGCCGGCCCCCAGGGCCCCACCGCCTCCCCCACGGCCGCCCCTACCGATCCCACGGATCCCACCGACACCACCGGCCCCACCGACCCCCACGGCAAGGACTACGCCCCCGGCACCCTCCGCGTCCTCGCCTCCTCCGAGCTGGCCGACATGACCCCCGTCCTGGAGGCGGCCCGCAAGGCGACCGGCGTCACCGTCCGCCCCACCTACGCCGGCACGCTCGACGCCGTCGAGCAGATCGCCTCGGGGAAGGCCGAGCGGTCCTACGACGCCGTCTGGCTCTCCTCCAACGACTACCTCCGGCTCCGCCCGGACACCTCCGCCCGGATCACCGGCGAGACCCCGATCATGACCTCGCCCGTGGCCCTCGGCGTCCGCCCCGCCGCCCTCAAGCGGCTCGGCTGGGACCCGGCGAAGGTCACCTGGTCGCAGCTGCACCAGGCCGTCGCCGCCGGCCGGCTGACGTACGGCATGACGGACCCGAAGCGCTCCAACTCCGGCTTCTCCGCGCTCGTCTCGATCGCCTCGGGGCTCTCCGGCGCGCAGTCCGCCCTGACCCAGGACGACGTACGGCGCGCCACGCCGAAGCTCAAGGAGTTCTTCACCGGCCAGAAGCTGACCTCGGGCTCCTCCGGCTGGCTGGCCGACGCGTACGCCCGCCGCACCGACCTCGACGCCCTCGTCAACTACGAGTCGGTGCTCCTCTCCACACCCGGGGACCTGACGGTGATCCGCCCGTCCGACGGCGTCGTCACCGCCGACTACCCCCTCACCCTCCTCACGGCGGCCCGCCCCGAGGCGAAGGAGGCGGCGAGCCGGCTCACCACGTACCTCCGCTCCCCCGAGGCCCAGCGGCACATCACGGAGACGACCCTCCGCCGCCCGGTCGTCCCGGGCGTCCGGCCCGCCTCCGCGCTGACCCGCGACCCGCGCCGCGAGCTGCCGTTCCCCGGCAGCCGGGCGGTCGCCGACGGCCTGCTCGACGCGTACGACAACACCTTGCGCAGGCCTTCCCGCACGGTCTACGTCCTCGACACCTCGGGCTCCATGGCGGGCGAGCGCCTCGAACGCCTCAAGGCGGCCCTCGCCGAGCTGACCGGCGACTTCCGGGACCGCGAGGAGGTCACCCTGATGCCCTTCGGCTCCTCGGTGAAGCGGGACGAGATCCGTACGCACACGGTCGACCCGGCGTCGCCGACGGCGTCCCTCGACGCGATCCGCGCCGACGCGCGGAGGCTCACGGCGGACGGCGGCACCGCCGTCTACTCCAGCCTCCAGGAGGCGTACCGCTTCCTGGAGAACTCGCCGACCGCCGGTGACACCTTCACCTCGGTCGTCCTGATGACGGACGGCCAGAACACCGACGGGGACCCGGCCTCCGCCTTCGACACCTTCTACCGCGCGCTGCCGGCCGCGCGGCAGCGCACCCCGGTCTTCCCGATCCTCTTCGGGGACTCCGACCGCGGCGAGCTCGACCACATCGCGAGCCTCACCGGCGGCAGGCTCTTCGACGCCACCACGGGCTCGCTCGACGGCGCCTTCGAGGAGATCCGTGGCTACCAGTGACCGGACCGGCGGCCGCCTCCTCCGCTTCGCCGAGTCCCGCAAGAACCTGACGGGCTGCGTCTGCGGCCTGGCCGGTCTCGGCGTCGCCCTCACCGGCGCCGCGGGCACGCTCTGGCCGCTGGTCGTCGGCGGGCTGTACGCGGCGGGCGCGCTGATCGCCCCGCCCGAGCGCCCCGGCACCCCGCGCTTCCCGACGGCGAGCGAGCAGCTCGAATCACTGCGGGCCGACTTCACGACCCTGCGCGCGTACCTGACGGAAGTGGAGCTGCCCGCGGCGTCCCGCGAGCGCGTCACGGCCCTCGAAGAGCTCGTCGAGGCCCTCCTCGAACCGGGCTGGGTGAGCGACCCCGACCACCTCCACACCCTGGCCCGCGCGGTCCGCCAGGACGTCCCGGAGGCCGTCGACACCTTCGTACGGACGCGGTGGTGGACCCGCTTCTCCCCCGGGTCCGAGCCGCCGGAGGAGCACCTCGACCGCCAGCTGTCGGCGCTCCACGAGGAGGCGACGGCGATCGCGACGGCGCTGCGCGACGCGGAGGCGATCCGCCAGGAGACCCACACGCGGTACGTCGAGGAGCGCGGCTCCTGAAGGCCGGCGGGACGGCCCCCGGGCATGCGCCGGCCCCCGGAACCTGAGGGGGTTCCGGGGGCCGGATGCGTCGTGATGGGCCGTCGTGACCCCACTGGTCAGGGCGGTGTTTCGGGGCAACCCACCACGAGTCTCGGGGTGGGACTAGCCGAGGCGCTCCACGAGGGCGTTGTACTCGTCCCACAGCTCCTTCGGCGTGTGGTCGCCGAAGGTGTTCAGGTGGTCCGGGACGAGGGCGGCTTCCTCGCGCCACACGTCACGGTCGACCTTGAGGAGGAACTCCAGGTCCTCGGCCGGGAGGTCCAGGCCGTCGGTGTCGAGGGACTCCGGGGTCGGCAGGATGCCGATGGGGGTCTCGACGCCCTCGGCCTTGCCGTCGAGGCGCTCGACGATCCACTTGAGGACGCGGCTGTTCTCGCCGAAGCCGGGCCACACGAACTTGCCCGCGTCGTTCTTGCGGAACCAGTTCACGTAGTAGATCTTCGGGAGCTTCGCGGCGTCCGCGGTCGCGCCGACCTTGACCCAGTGGGCCATGTAGTCGCCCATGTTGTAGCCGCAGAACGGCAGCATGGCGAAGGGGTCGCGGCGCAGCTCGCCGACCTTGCCCTCGGCGGCGGCGGTCTTCTCGGAGGCGACGTTCGCGCCGAGGAAGACGCCGTGGTTCCAGTCGAAGGACTCGGTGACCAGCGGGACGGCGGAGGCGCGGCGGCCGCCGAAGAGGATCGCCGAGATCGGCACGCCCTTCGGGTCCTCCCACTCCGGCGCGATGATCGGGCACTGCCCGGCCGGCACGGTGAAGCGGGCGTTGGGGTGGGCGGCGGGCGTCTCGGACGCGGGCGTCCAGTCGTTGCCCTTCCAGTCCGTGAGGTGCGCGGGGGCCGTCTCGGTCATCCCCTCCCACCACACGTCGCCGTCGTCCGTGAGGGCGACGTTCGTGAAGACGGAGTTGCCCCACATGGTCTTCATGGCGTTGGCGTTGGTGTGCTCGCCGGTGCCGGGCGCGACGCCGAAGAAGCCGGCCTCGGGGTTGATCGCGTAGAGGCGGCCGTCCTCGCCGAAGCGCATCCAGGCGATGTCGTCGCCGATGGTCTCGACCGTCCAGCCGGAGATCGTGGGCTCCAGCATGGCGAGGTTGGTCTTGCCGCAGGCCGACGGGAAGGCGGCGGCGACGTACTTGGCCTCGCCCTGCGGCGGGGTGAGCTTGAGGATGAGCATGTGCTCGGCGAGCCAGCCCTCGTCGCGCGCCATGACGGAGGCGATGCGGAGCGCGTAGCACTTCTTGCCGAGCAGGGCGTTGCCGCCGTAGCCGGAGCCGTACGACCAGATCTCGCGGCTCTCGGGGAAGTGCGAGATGTACTTGGTGGTGTTGCAGGGCCACGGCACGTCGGCCTCGCCCTCGGCGAGCGGCGCGCCCAGCGTGTGCACGGCCTTGACGAAGAAGCCGTCGGTGCCGAGCTCGTCGAGGACGGCCTGTCCCATGCGGGTCATGGTGCGCATGGAGACGGCGACGTAGGCGGAGTCCGTGATCTCGACGCCGATGGCGGAGAGCGGGGAGCCGACGGGGCCCATACAGAAGGGCACGACGTACATGGTGCGGCCGCGCATGGAGCCGCGGAAGATGCCCTCGGAGCCCGCGAAGAGCTCCTTCATCTCGGCCGGGGCCTTCCAGTGGTTGGTCGGGCCCGCGTCCTCCTCCTTCTCGGAGCAGATGTACGTCCGGTCCTCGACGCGCGCGACGTCGGAGGGGTCGGAGGCCGCGTAGTACGAGTTGGGGCGCTTGGCCTCGTCGAGCTTGGTGAAGGTGCCCTTGGCGACGAGCTCCTCGCACAGGCGCTCGTACTCGGCCTCGGATCCGTCGCACCAGACGATGTTGTCCGGCTGGGTGATCTCGGCGATCTCGTTCACCCAGGAGACGAGCCCCTGGTGCTGGGTGGGAAGGGGAGCCGCGTTGTCGCGCGCCACGATTGCTCCTTGTTGAGGGGTGTGTTCCGCATGTGTGCCCCGTGGGGGCCGCGACCCGGACGCTTCGTAGCTGCTCATCCGGTGCCGACCATACTCATTTGATCATCCGACGGATTCGCCCATATGTCCAGGGGGGTGCACACGTGAGCAGCGCCACTCATATCCGGTACCTACGACTGCGTAGGTACGATTTGGTGCCATGACCGCTGCCACGCCGGAAGCCATCCCGACCACGAGCCCGCTCCCCGCGAAACCGCGGCTCAGAGGCTGGCTGCACGCCGGCATGTTCCCCGCCGTGATCGTCGCGGGCCTGGTCCTCGTCGCCCTCGCCGACTCCCCCCGCGCCCGGATCGCCTGCGGGGTCTACGTCCTCACGGCCTGCCTGCTCTTCGGCATCAGCGCGCTCTACCACCGCGGCGACTGGGGCCCGCGCGGCGAGGCGATCCTCCGGCGCCTCGACCACGCCAACATCTTCCTGATCATCGCGGGCACCTACACCCCGCTCACACTGCTCCTCCTCCCGGACTCGACGGCCAAGCCGCTCATGTGGGCGGTCTGGGCGGCAGCGGCGGCGGGCATCGCCTTCCGCGTCTTCTGGGTCGGCGCGCCCCGCTGGCTCTACACGCCCTGCTACATCGCGATGGGCTGGGCCGCGGTCTTCTTCCTGCCGGACTTCATGCGCGCGGGCGGCATCGCCGTCCTCGTCCTCGTCGTCGTCGGCGGACTGCTCTACAGCGCGGGCGGGGTCATCTACGGCATCAAGCGCCCGAACCCGTCCCCGCGCTGGTTCGGCTTCCACGAGGTCTTCCACTCGCTGACGCTGGCCGCCTTCATCGTCCACTACGTCGGCATCTCCCTGGTCGCCTACCAGGCCTGACGGCGCTGACCAGGGACAATAGGGCCATGTGCGACCGCCCCAGCCTCCGCGAACGCAAGAAGCTCAAGACCCGCGCGGCGATCCGGAAGGCCACCTACCGGCTCGCCGCCGCGGAGGGCTGGGACGCCGCCACGACCGAGCGGATAGCGGCGGAGGCCGACGTCTCCCCCTCCACCGTCGTGCGCTACTTCCCGGTCCGGGAGGACATCGTCCTCACCGACGAGAACGACGACGCCCTCGAAGCCCGGCTCCGCGCCCGCCCGGCCGGCGAGGAACCCCTCGAATCGCTCCGCGCCGTCGTCCTCGAAGCCGTCGGCACCGCCCTCGACCACGAGCCCGAGGAGACCCGGCTCCGCGCCCGCCTCATGGTCGAGACCCCGTCGGTACGGGCCCGCTTCACCGAGACCACCGCCGAGACCGGCCGCCGTCTCGCCCGCGCGCTCGCCGACCGCACCGGCCGCGACGCCGACGACCTGGAGGTACGGATCTTCACGGCGGCGGTCCTCGGCGCCCTCCGCGAGGCCACCCTCTACTGGGCCGAGCAGGGCACCTCCGACGGCCTGCTCCCGCTCCTGCACCGCACGGTCGACACCCTCAAGGCCGGCCTGGCGAAGCCCCCAGCGCACCCCTGACGACCCGCGCCGACTCCGGATTGGCCGCGCACTCCCACACGCCGTGCGGGCAGTAGTCCGTCACCGTCTGGTAGACGGGCCGGTGCGTCGCGAACCAGTCGAGCATCCCCCGCACGTACACCGGGTTGTCCCCGTTCCGGAACAGCCCCCACTCCGGGTACGAGACGGGCTTCCCGTGCGCCGCCGCGAACCGCACGTGGTGTTCGAGCCCGTACTCCTCCGTCACCTGCTCCTCGAAGGAGACCCCGGCGGGCTGGTCGTAGGCGTCCATCCCGATGATGTCGACGACGTCGTCGCCGGGATAGCAGAGCGGCCACGCGACGGCGTCCAGCCCGCGGCTCGGCGTGAAGTCGAACCGGAACCGCTGCCCCGCCACCCCCCTGAGCACCGACACCACCCGCCGCCAGTACGCCTTCCAGGCCGTCGGGTCCGGTCCGCAGCGGTGGCTGTACGTCGTCCCGTTCATCTCCCAGCCGAGGACGAGCACCGCGTCCCCGAGCCCGTGCGCGACGAGCCGCTCCCCGAGGACCGCGAAGTGCGCGTCGAACGCGCCGCCCGCCCCCCGCCGCAGCCCCGCCCGCACCTCCGCGTCCGGCAGCCCCGCCTCGTTGCGGTCCATGAGCGGCACGTTCAGGACGAAGAGCCGCCCGGGCCGCTCCGCCTTCCACCGCGCCCAGGGCCCGAAGAGCGCCGTGTGCCCCTCGATGTTGGACCAGCGGTCGCCGGGCAGGTACGTGTGCCCGACGGTCAGCGTCCCGCCGCCGAGCCACTCCTCGACCTGGGCGATCCGCCGCACCCCGGCCTCGTCGGAGCCGGTGAAGAACCCCGACGGCACCCCGGGCAGCGGCTCGGGCTCCACCGGCGCCCGGCTCCCGGCATGCCGCTCGCCGGGCGCCAGCCGCTCGTACGGGACGAGGAGGACGAGAACGGCCGCGAGCAGCACCGTGAGTGCGGCCCGCGGCCAGGAGAGGAGAGAGGTCACGTCAGCTGGTCCAGAAGTCCCACCAGCGGGTCAGGATCAGCATCCCGATGATCCCGACGTGCAGGACGGGCAGGGCGAAGGCGAACTCGCCGAGGAAGCCCCGCACCCCGGCCGGCGCGGGCAGCAGCCCCTCCCGGACGTTGTGCGCGGTCACGTACCAGAACATGACGATCGTCGCGGTCCAGGCCAGGCAGCACCACAGGCACAGCGCGTTGATCTCGTACAGCGACTGGTACATGAGCCAGGTGCAGAAGCCGACGCCGAAGAGCGTCCCGGCGTTGAGGCCGAGCCAGAACCAGCCCCGGTAGCGGGCCCCGGCGAGGAGCCCGGCACCGACGGCGACGACCACGGCGTACGTGACGAGACCGAGCATCGGGTTCGGGAAGCCGAAGACGGCCGCCTGCTCGCTCTTCATGATGCTGCCGCAGGAGACGACGGGGTTCAGGCTGCACCCGGGCGTGAACCCCGGGTCCTCCAGGAGCTTGAACTTGTCGATCGTGATCACCCAGCCGGCGAGCACACCCGCCGCCCCGGTGACCACCAGCATCCACGCGAAGGCCCGGCTCGCGCCGGTCCCCGCCCCCGCGGTCGCCCGCGCGGACTCCTCACGCCGCTGCCCCGGCACCCCGCCCCGTACGTCCACCGTCGCCATGGCGCGACCCTTCTTCCGCTCTCGGGCTCAGCCCTGGAGACGCCGGACCGGCATCAGGACGTGCGCGCTCTCGGCGAGCATCGCCTCGTCGGAGACGAAGGCGCGCAGCTGCGCCTCGTCGACCGGCTGCCCCGGGACGGCCACGGGCCACGGGCGCACCGAGCAGATCAGGTAGACCTGCCCGCGCTCCTGGGCGGCGGCCTGCCACTCGGCCGGCACCGGGCACTGCACCTTCAGGAAGGGCAGGGTGAGGACGACGGAGCCGCCCTCGACGAGCAGCGTCGCGTTGATCCCGGCGTCCTTCTCCAGGTCGAACAGCCGGTCGCCGACGGAGAGGTTCATGGCCTCCAGCGCCGCCCGCATCGCCTGCTGACCGGCCTCCGGGCCGTCCCGGCCGTCGCCGAGCGAGTACGCCATGAGGAACGGCGTGCCCGCCGATTCGGCGGTGGGTTCGCTGGACCACGGGATCACCGTGAGAGTTCCCAGCGGAGAGGCGCTGCGCGCCGAGGAAACGACGTTGGAAGTGGTCATGAATCGGATGCTAGTGCTCCAACCACCCATCCCCCGCGCCGCTTTCACTCGATCGGCCGACATTCACGCCGCTGCCGTTTTCGCCGCAACGAACGCGGGATTCCCTCGTTGTGCCCTGAGGGCAATCGCCGACCCGAGGAGATCACTCATGATCGTCCCGCGCCGTGCCGCACTGCGCTCCCTCTTCGCTCTGGCCGTCACCGCCGTCACGGGCGGTGCGCTGGTCCGCATCGCGCACCGCCCACCGGCCGCGTCCGACCCCGTCCGTGACGTCCACGCCTTCGACGAGCTGTACCGGGGCCGCCGCATCCGGGGGTTCAGCGGGCCCGACGGGCGGCCCGTGGCCCTCGTCGACGGGCGCCCGCTGCACCTGATGCGGTGCGCCGACGGCGGGTACGTCTCGCCGGTCGACCACTACGCGTCGAGCCCGACGCCCCTCGCGGCCACCCGCGCCGCCGTGGACGAGGTGGGGACGGCCCGCCTGTCCCGGTTCGCCGCCGCGCACGGGGACCACACCGACCCGACGGGAGGGAGTCCGCGTGGTGTACACGCGTAAGAACCAGCGCGACCTGACCGGCGCCGAGCGCCGGAAGTTCGTCGCCGCCGTCCTGGAACTCAAACGGACCGGCGTGTACGACGAGTTCGTCCGCACCCACATCGAGCACTACACGGCCGACGGGGAGGGCCGGCTGCGGACCGCCCACATGGCGCCGAGCTTCCTGCCCTGGCACCGCCGGTTCCTGCTCGACTTCGAACAGGCCCTGCGCCGGGTCGACCCGACGGTCTCGGTGCCGTACTGGGACTGGACCCGGGACAACAGCCCGGCCTCGTCGATCTGGGGCGAGGACTTCATGGGAGGCAACGGCCGCCGCGCCGACTTCCAGGTCATGACGGGCCCCTTCGCCCAGTCGTCGGGGCACTGGGACATCACGTACGCGATGACCGAGACCCGCTTCCTGACACGGGACTTCGGCCGCCCCCGCGACCCGATCGCCCTGCCCACGCGGGTCGAGCTCGACGAGGTGATGCGGGAGCGGGTGTACGACGTGGCGCCCTGGAACTCGACGAGCGCGTCCGGCTTCCGGAACCGGCTGGAGGGCTGGGCGTCCGGGCGGGGCAACGAGCGGTTCCGGATCCACAACCGGGTCCACCGCTGGGTCGGCGGGATGATGCTCGGCGGCGGCTCGGTCAACGACCCGGTCTTCTGGCTGCACCACTCCTTCGTCGACCTGGTCTGGTCGCGCTGGCAGCGGCAGAACCCCGGCGCCGCGTACCTGCCGGCGGAGCCGCCGCCGCTCGGGGACGTCCAGTACCGCAAGGTCGTCGCCCGGCACGAGCCGATGTCCCCGTGGGGGATCGCCCCGGCGGAGCTCTTCGACCACAGCCGGGTCTACACCTACGCCTGAGCACCCGACACGCGTGTGTCCCCCCGGCCCGTCGGGCCGGGGGGACACACGCGTTCAGCGGGGACGATCAGCCGCCGTAGCCACCGTCGTGCTTCGGGGCGTCGACGTTGGCGCAGCTGTTGCCGAACGCCGGGTTGAGCAGGCCGATCACGTTGACGGTGTTGCCGCAGACGTTGACCGGGACGTGGATCGGGACCTGGACGACGTTGCCGGAGGCGACACCGGGCGAGTGGGCGGCGACGGCCTCGGCGCCCGAGTCGGCGACGGCCAGGCCGGCTCCGCTGAGGGCCACGGCACCCGTGCCGGCGAGAACAGCGGCAGCCTTCGCGATGCGAGACATCAAGAACTCCTTGGACGTGGAAACGACCGCAGGAATCACGGCCGACTCCCCTTCAACGCCGGTCACAGCGACCGGTCACGGGCATTGGGCCGAAAGAATGGCCCGCGGACCGGAGGCGCCCGCCGCCGGATACGACGGGACGGGCCTCGGGTCCACGGGCCGCGGCCATGCGACAAGCCTTCTGGTGCAACGATCGTCGCCCCCGGGGGTGGCGGGGAAGAATCGTCCCTTCACCCTCCCGGGGGGCCTGCCGCTCCTACTTCCCGTCCGGCACCAGACCGAGCTGCGGGTCGAGGGCTCCGCTGAGGACCGGGGTCAGCAGACCGAGCTGGGGCTTGGCCAGGTCCGGCAGCCCGGCGAGCCCGTCGCCGCTCGGGGCCTTCACCGGGTTGCCGACGACGGCCCCGGGGGTGGCCGCCTTCATCTCCGAGTGCGGGTTGGTGAGCAGGGCCCGGCCGAGGTCGCTGCCCTTGATCACCTCGGGCAGCGGCGCGTCCACCACGGTGCCGGGAATGGTGCCGGTGAGCGGGATGCTGGGCAGGGCGACGTCCGGCAGCGAGCCCAGGCCCTTCGTGAACCCGGTGGGCGCGCCGGGCATGGGGACGGGCACCCCGGTGGCCACCGTCGGGGCGTCCATCGGGAGCACCGGCTCCAGGCCCTGGAGGGGGACGATCACCGGTGCCTCGACGGCGGAGGCCGGGGCGGCCAGGGCGGCGGAGGCGAGTGCGGTCATGAGGATTCCCATGCCGGCGTGAGAGCGCAGAGTCATGCCCTGAAGAACGAGTTCTGCGCCAAACCGTGGCGGGATACCCCCGTGTGCAGCAACGCGCAGGGCCCTCACCGGTGAAGGCGAGGGCCCTGGTTGACGCGCTGTCAGCTTCTGGGGGCAACGCGGCGCGAGAGGCGACCGCCCCTCAGGTAGACGACGCTGCCGCCGATGATCAGCGCGGCACTGATCGCGGCCGCGCCCATGAGCGCGGGGTCACTGCCGGTGTCGGGCAGCTCGGGCTCGGTCGGCGGCTGGTGCGGCGGGTTGGTGGGGGGCTCGTCGGGGTTGGTGGGGGGCTCGTCGGGGTTGGTGGGGGGCTCGTCCGGGTTCGTCGGAGGCTCGTCCGGGTTCGTGGGCGGCTCATCCGGGTTCGTCGGAGGCTCGTCGGGGTTGGTGGGCGGCTCGTCCGGGTTCGTCGGAGGCTCGTCCGGGTTGGTCGGAGGCTCGTCCGGCTCGCAGCCGGGCTCCGGCGGCTGACCCGGCGCAGGCGCCTCACACTCTCCCGGCTCGTCCGGGTTGGTCGGGGGCTCGTCCGGATTCGTGGGCGGCTCGTCGGGCTCGCAACCGGGCTGCGGCGGCTGGCCCGGCGCCGGAGCCTCACACTCACCGGGCTCGTCCGGATTGGTCGGAGGCTCATCGGGGTTCGTGGGCGGCTCGTCCGGGTTGGTGGGCGGCTCGTCCGGGTTGGTGGGCGGCTCGTCCGGGTTCGTCGGAGGCTCGTCGGGATTCGTCGGAGGCTCGTCCGGATTGGTAGGGGGCTCGTGCGGCTCATCCGGATTGGTAGGAGGCTCGTGCGGCTCGTCCGGATTGGTGGGCGGCTCGTGCGGCTCATCCGGATTCGTGGGCGGCTCGTCCGGATTCGTGGGCGGCTCGTCGTCGCCGTAGCCGTCGGGTTCCTCCGCCTCCGCGCAGAGGTCGCCGACGGCCGACGCGACGAAACCGTCCCCGCCGCAGACCCCCGCCGGCACCAGGGGCTGGACATGACCCGACGTACCGGGCCCGGGGGAATCACCGTTCCCCGCCGGGGAGTTCGCGGCAACGGCGAATCCGCCGGTCAGCGACAGAATGCCGGTCGCTGCCGCGGCGGTGAGTACTTTCCTGCTGATGATGGACCGCATTCGGCTCTTCCTCTGGAGAAAGGGAGAGACCGGCGAGGATCCCCCCTCGCTCCGGCCGGCCAGTCCACGTCGACGTTCGCGTGGGATTGCCCAGAGAGTAGGGAGCCGGGCCCCGCTGCGAACGGGGGCCACACGGCGGCCGATCAGAAAATCACACGATCAGCCGCCGAGCGGGCTGCCGACCGGACCGGCGAGGGGAAGACCGCCGAGCAGGGAGGATCCGGACTTGCCGACCTCGTTGAGCTGCTCGACCGTCTGCGTGGCGGTCTGCACCGGGGAGCCGGGCGTCGTGCTGCTGAGCATGTCGGTCTTGAGTCCGTTGGCGGCGATGGCCTCCAGACCGCCGTTCAGGCTGGTCGCGGGCATCCCCTGCGCGGCCATGGCGGGGGTGGCGGCGCCGAGCGCCACGAGCGAACCGGCGACGACCGCGGCGACCTTGCTGGACTTCATGGGGAGAATCCTTCCTCTGGGGTTTTCGGAATGGCTGGTTCCTACGCCTTCTCCAACGAGCGAAGGCCCGTACCGGGTGCGGTACGGGCCTTCGTTGCTCGGACTTACCTGACGGGGAGCGGGGGCTTCACCGGCAGGTCGGCCGGGGGCTTCACGGGCGCGTCGACGGGCAGGTCCGGCGCGGCCGGCAGCGACGGGACCGCGGGGAGCCCGGCCAGGTCGGGCGCGGGCAGGCCGCTGCCGAGGACGGTGGCGAGGGCGAGGTTGACCAGCGAGGTCAGCGTCGAGGTGACCTGCGGCACGACCGCGGTGGCGTCACCCGAGGTGACGGCGGCGAGCAGACCCGCGACCGCCTTCTCCACGGTGGCGAGCGCGTCGTCGACGAGGTCGGTGGGCGCCGCCTTCGCGCCGGCGGTGACCGGCAGGGACACCGGCGGCTTCACGGGAAGCGCGGGCGCGGGGACGGGGAGCTCGGGCGCGGGGAGATCCGGGGCCGGAAGATCCGGGGCCGGAAGGTCCGGGGCCGGAAGGTCGGGCGCGGGGAGATCCGGGGCCGGGAGGTCCGGCGCGGGGAGGTCAGGAGCCGGAAGGTCCGGGGCCGGAAGGTCCGGAGCCGGAAGGTCCGGAGCGGGGAGGTCCGGAGCGGGGAGGTCCGGGGCTGGGGTGTCCGGTACGGGGGCCGGGGCCGTTTCCTTCGCCTTCTCGACCGCCGCCGCGATCTTCGCCTTGAGCGCGTCGGCGTCGGCGTCGGGGACCTGACCCGCGTCGGCCTTGAGCGCGGTGGTGACGAGTTCGACGACGGGGCTCGTCACGGAGCCGAGCCCGCCGAGGGCCTCGGCCTGCGGCAGCAGGGTGGCGGCCTCGGGGAGCGGCGCGCGGGCGGCCCGGTCGGCCGTGGTGGACGGGTGGTGTTCGCCGGCGGCGGCGGGTCCCGCCGCGCCGAGGGTGATGGCGGCGGATATCGCCAGAGCGGTGAGACGGCGTGTGGCCAGGGGACGCATATGTGTTCCTTTTCTTATGCGTCGGACAACTTCCCTCTCACCGTGCCTGCGGGTATAGCCCTCCGCAACCGCAGAACTACTGAGCGCCACGTCTCCGTTCGAGTGAATCCGCCCTCCCCACCTGCCCCCCGAAGGGGCGTACGCCGTTGCACCGGGCGGCGCACGAGGGTGCGGCCGAACGAGTACCGCTCCCGTCCCAGCAAGGAAAAAGCCGGTGCGCCCACCCCCGGAGGGATGGGCGCACCGGCTTCGGAAGGACTGATCCGTCGTGCGAGATCAGGCGTTGACGCAGGTGTTGCCAAAGGCCGGGTTCAGCGCGCCGATGACGCTGACGGTGTTGCCGCAGAGGTTGACCGGGACGTGCACCGGAACCTGGACGACGTTGCCGGAGCCGACACCGGGGGACTTCACGGCAGCGCCCTCGGCGAGGGAGTCGGCGGCAGCGGCACCGGCGGCACCGGCGACCGCGGCGGCGGCACCCACGGTCAGGACGACGGCCTTGGCGATACGGGACATGGAGAAGCTCTCCTCGATCGAATTCCAACTCGGACTGCGCGGACTGTTCGGCCCGGCTCCCTCAACAACGCCCCGGAGTTTCATCGGTTGCTCTCCCGAACGGGTGACGTTCAACCGATCTTTGGGCCATAGGAGGGCCATTCGAGCGAATGGGCGTGGAATGGCGCAACACGCTCAACGAGGAACCTGCCGTGCAGATACGGGAGTTAGCGTTTCCAGGCATCTAATGCTTACTATCGCCCCGCATCGGGGTTATAACGTTCCCGAACGTTGCTTCCGGGGCGTCCACGCGTTCACCCATTTCGTGCGGACGACACCTTCCCCTCTCCCGGTCTTCTCGGGTCTTCCCTTCCTCCCCTCGTCAAAGCGGAGAACCTGTATGCGGAATTCAGCGTTTCCTGCTGTGCGTCGCGGTGTGTTGTGCGCCCTGTCGTGTGCGGCGCTGTCCGTCGCGCTGCCGGCCGCCTCCGCCGCCGCGCCGCCCCAGCCCCGCGAGGCCGCCCGCGTCCCCTTCGCCCCGCGCCACCAGGCCGAGCAGCACGGGGGGATCGTGCGGGCGGCGAACACCTCGGCGAAGGGCGCGAAGGGCACCGAGTCGGTGAATGACTCCGCCTCGATCGCCTACGTCGACGTGGACAGCGACCCCAACACGTACAACTCCAGCCGTGCCGAGCTGCCCGTTCCCGCGGGCGCGCGGGTGACATGGGCCCGCCTGTACTGGGGCGGGAACCTGCGGGTCGGCGAGCAGAAGCCGCCCAAGGACAACGGCCGCGTCCTGATCGCCGAGCCCGGCGGGCAGTACAAGGCGCTGCTCGCGGACAGCGTCATCGGCCACCGTACGGCCGACGGCGCCGACGCCTTCCAGGCCTCCGCCGACGTCACCGAGCTGGTCCGTTCGGCGGGCGCGGGGCAGTGGACCGTGGCCCAGGTCAATGTGGCCATGGGGGCCTCGAAGGTCGGCGGCTGGGGCGGCTGGACGCTCGTCGCCGCGTACGAGAAGGCTTCGGAGCCCTTGCGCCGAATGAGTGTCTGGGACGGTTTCGAAACGGTCGGCCCCGGGAACGGTGAACTCCGCGTCGCCCTCGACGGAAAGCGTTATCCGAAGGGGACGGGCGGACAGCTCGGCGTGGTCGCCTATGACGGCGACCGGGGAACTTACGGTGATTTCCTCGCGGTCGAGACGGGCAAGTCGACGAGCACTCGACTCGCCGATTCCGCAAATTCCGCGGACGACGTCATGAACTCCAGCATCACGGAATTCGGTGCGGGTCAGACGGTGCGTTTTCCTGATGGTACGAACACTCTTGGATACGACTCCGACGTGTTCGACCTGCGGGAGGCACTGAGCGAGGGGGCCGATCGTGTCCACATCCGAATCGGCAGCCCGAAGGACACCGTCTGGCTCGGCGCGCTCTTCCTCCAGGCCGACGTCCGGCGCTGACGTGCGGCTTCCACAGTCCTTCACCGTCCTGCACGCGGTCCAGCCCGGTGACGGCGGGGTCGCCCGTGTCGTCGTCGACCTGGTCCGCGCGCAGCGCGCCGCCGGTCTCCGGGTCGCGGTCGCCTGCCCGCCCCACACGTCGCTCTCCGCCGCCGTCCGCGCAGAGGGAGCGGAGACGTACGACTGGCGGGCCGGCCGGGACCCCGGTCCCCGGTTGGTGCGCGAGACGCGGGAGTTGGCGGCGCTGATCCGCGCCGTCGGTCCCGGACTCGTGCACGCGCACAGCGCGAAGGCCGGTCTGTGCGCCCGACTCTCCGTGCGGGGACGGATTCCGACGGTGTATCAGCCGCATGCCTGGTCCTTCGAGGCGGTCACCGGGACGACCGCCTCGCTGGCCCGCCGCTGGGAGCGGTTCGGCGCCCGATGGGCGGACCGGATCCTCTGCGTGAGCGAGGCCGAGCGCCGTACGGGCGAGGAGGCCGGGGTCGCGGGACGCTGGTCCGTCGTCCGCAACGGCGTGGACGTGGACCGGTTCGCGACCGACGGGCCGCCGGGCAATCCCGTACCCACCGTCGTCTGCGTCGGCCGGCTCTGCCGTCAGAAGGGCCAGGACGTGCTGCTCGCCGCCTGGCCGGCCGTCCTCGCCGAGGTGCCGACGGCCCGGCTCGTCCTGGTCGGCGACGGCCCGGACGGCGAGCGCCTGCGGGCGGCCGCCGGGCCCTCGGTGCGTTTCACCGGCGCCGTCGAGGACACCGCCCCCTGGTACCGGGCCGCGGACGTGGTCGTCCTGCCGTCCCGCTGGGAGGGCATGGCGCTCGCGCCGCTCGAAGCCATGGCGGCCGGCCGGCCGGTCGTCGTCACCGACGTGGACGGGGCACGCGAGAGCCTGCCGCCCGCCCACGAGCCCCTGTGCCTGGTCCCCTCCGAGGACCCGGCCGCGCTCGCCGCCGCTCTCGGCCGCCTCCTCGGCAGGCCGGAGCTGCGGCACCGTCTGGGCCGCGAGGCCCACGACCACGTACTCAGCAGTTTCGATGTCCGGCGCACCGGCGCGGCGGTCGCGGACGTCTACCGCGAGCTTGCCGGCGTGCGGGGGGCCGAGCACAGAGAGCCGATTGCGCAGTGACCACGGAAAGTACCAGCGTTCCCTCCTCGCCGGGCCCCTGGCCCACGGCGGGCCAGACCTTCGGGCTCGCCTCCCTCGCGCCGCGCCGCGGCACGTCCGGCCGGCTGGCGGTGCGGCGCCGTCCCGAGCGGCGGCGCTCCGGCGTCCTGCCGTTCGTCGCGGCCGACTGCCTCGCCGTGCTCGCGGCGGCCTCCTTCCTGAGCGCGGCGCACCACGACGCCCGGCTGCTGCTGCCGGTCGCCGCGCTCGTCCTCGTACTCGACGGGCACGGGGGCCTCTACCGGCCGGCCGCGCACGTCAGGGCGCTCGACGAGCTGCCCGCGCTCGCCTCGCGGGCCGGGTTCGCCTGGTGCCTCGCGGCGGCCGGTGTCGCCGCGTTCACGCCCGCGCTCGCGATCGGGCCGCTGCGGCTGTGCGCCGCGTACGGATCGCATCTCGCCGTGGCCTGCCTGGTCCGTTCGGTGGTCCTGGCGCGCAGGCGGCGGGTGGCGCGGGAGCGTCCGCGCTCGGCGCTCGTCGTCGGCGGGGCGGGGGCCGCGCGCCGGTTCGCCTCGGCGGCCGTCCAGCACCCGGAGTACGGGATGCGGCCGGTCGGCATCGTCGGCGTGCCCGAGCAGGGCGGCGCCCCGCGGCAGGGCGGGGAGGCCGGGATGCCGGTGCTTCCCGTGCTGTCCACGACGGAGGAGATCCACCGGGCCGTCATCCAGAACAGCGTGCGCGACGCGGTGTTCCTCGACGACGACCCGGCCCTGGTCACCCTCTTCCAGCAGTACGGCTGCGCCACCTGGCGGGTCGGCGGCGAGCGGCGGAACGGGCCGATGGGCGAGCACCTGTGGGGCCACGCCTGGCACCGGATCGTGCCGCTGGGCGAGCGGCGCGGGCTGACCGCGAAGCGGGCGCTGGACATCGCGCTCGCCGCTCCGGCGCTCGCGTGCGCGCTGCCGGTGCTGCTGCTGTGCGCGCTCGCGGTGCGGCTCTCGGACGGTCCCGGTGTCCTGTTCCGGCAGGAGCGGGTGGGCCAGCACGGCCGGCACTTCACGCTCCTGAAGTTCCGTACGCTGCGGCCGTCCGACGACAACGAGTCGGCGACGCGCTGGAACGTGGCGGGCGACCGGCGGATGAGCGCGGCCGGGAACTTCCTGCGGAAGTCGTCCCTGGACGAGCTGCCGCAGCTGTGGAACGTGCTGCGCGGGGACATGAGCCTGGTCGGGCCCCGGCCCGAACGGCCTTACTTCGTCGCCCAGTTCAGCAAGATCCACACGGGGTACGCGGCCCGCCACCGGATGCCGGTCGGGCTGACCGGCCTGGCGCAGGTGCACGGACTGCGCGGCGACACCTCGATCGAGGACCGCTGCCGCTTCGACAACCACTACATCGACCACTGGTCGCTCTGGCAGGACGTCTGCATCCTGCTGCGGACGGCGGCCGGGCTCGTGCGACCCCAGGGGAGCTGACGGATGGCCACGGCCGTGACGACGGCGGTACAGGACCGGAAGACCGCTCCCGACGTGCGGGAGGGCCTGCTCCCCCCCGACGCGCGGGACCTGGTCCGCCGGGCCGGGGCGCTCTCGCCCGTCCTCGCGGTGATCGCGCTGCTGCTCGTCCCGGGCGGCGGCGGTACGCAGGGCGGCACCGGCGGCACGGGCACGATCGCGGACGCGGCCTCCGGGCTGCTCGTCCTGATCTGTCTGGTGCGGGTGGTGCGCGGCGGTGCCCGGCCACTGACCCGGACGGCGGCCTTCGTCCTCGGCCTGCCCGTCCTCGGGATCTGCCTGGCCGCGATCACCTCGAACGACCCGGGGGCGAGCCTGCCGGGCGTCGCCCGCTACGTGCAGATCTTCGTCCTCGTCCCGGCGGCCGTGCTCCTGATGATCCGCGACCGGCGGGACTTCGCCGTCGTCGCCTGGGGTCTCGTCGCGCTCGCGCTGCTCCAGGGCGCGGTCGGCGTGGTCCAGTACCTGACGAAGACGGGCGCCTCGTACATGGGCGAGGACATCCGGGCCGTCGGCACCTTCGGGCCGACGGACGTGATGGGCATGGCCACCGTCGTCGCGTACGGGCTGGTGATCGTCGTCGGGATCGCGCTCGGCAGCGCGCCGGGCCGGACCCGGACGGCGGCGCTGGTCTGCGCGGGGCTCCTCTTCGTGCCGCTCGT
Source organism: Streptomyces sp. NPDC056144 (assembly GCF_042264145.1). Taxonomy (NCBI): domain Bacteria; kingdom Bacillati; phylum Actinomycetota; class Actinomycetes; order Kitasatosporales; family Streptomycetaceae; genus Streptomyces; species Streptomyces sp. NPDC056144. Next base: position 34,353 of record NZ_JBHJVF010000010.1, read on the forward strand.
GCTGTCGTTCAGCCGGGGCGCGTGGATCGCGACCGTCCTCGCCTGCGGGATCCAGCTGCTGATCTCGGGGCCTCGCCGGGCGGCGCGGGTGGCGCTCGCCGCCGGCGCGCTCGGGGTCGTCCTCGTCGGCGGTCTCGGGATCGGCTCGGAGATGGTGAAGGAGCGGGTCACCAGCATCACGCAGGTGGCGGCGGCCCCGGACCAGTCGGTGACCGACCGGTACACGATGTGGGCGGCGGCCGGGCGGATGTGGAGCACGGAGCCGGTGACGGGCGTCGGCCTGAAGGGCTTCCCCGCGTACCGCGACTCGAACGCCTCGCTCGCGCTCTCCTCGGGCAGCGACACCGCGGGCGCGGGCGCCGCGTTCGCCCGCCAGCCGCTGCTGTCCCCGCACAACATGTACCTGCTGGTCCTCAGCGAGCAGGGCCTGTTCGGGCTTCTCGCCCTCGCGGGCAGCTGGGTGGCGCTGCTCGTCGGCGCGCTGCGCAGGCGGCGGTACGGCGCGGAGTGCGCGCTCGTCGCCACGGGCCTGCTCGCCTGGCAGCTCATCGACTTCTTCTACGCGGACATCGGCGGCCCTTCGACGGTCCTGATGTCCGTCGTCTTCGGGCTCGCGGCCTGGTGGTCGCTGGCGGAGGTGCGGCGTGCGTGACCCGTGGGCCGGGGGGCCGGAGCCCGCGGACACGTGGGCCCCGGGCACCACGCGGGCCCAGGAGGCCATGCGGGCCCAGGAGTCCCTGCTGGCCCCGGACGTCACGCGAGTCCCGGACGTCACCCGAGCCCCGGACGTCACGCGAGTCCCGGACGCCACACGCGCCCCGGATGTCATGTGGACCCCGGAGGCCCCCTGGAGCCCCGACACCACCTGGGCCCCCGAGCCGCACGCCCCCCGCCCGCCGTCCCGGCCGCCGTGCGGCGCCCCGCTGACGGACCCCTGGCCGACCGCGCCTCCGGCGCCCACGGACTCCCCGTGGGCCCCGGGGGCCGCCGCGCTGCCGGGACCCGCCCGCACGACCCGGCGCCGGGCGCACGCGAAGGCGCGGGTACGGGCGCGGATGCGGCCCCGGGCGCGCGGGGAGGCCGCCGCGGACGCGGCGCGGGGCCCCGCCCAAACCGCCGCCGGGCCGGCCCGCGCCCAGGGCCGTACGCCGGGTCACGCCCAGGGCCGTACGACCGACCGAGCCCAGGGCCGTACCCCCGACCGCGCGGAGAACCGCGTCCAGGCCCGCGGCTTCCTCGCGAAGGCCGCCGCCGTCACCGCCGTGCTCACCGCCCTCGGGGCCCTGCTCGGACTCGTCCGGGACCAGATCCTGGCCGGGTACTTCGGCGCGGGTGCCGAGACGGACGCGTTCCTGGTGGCGTGGACGGTGCCGGAGTTCGCGTCGACCCTGCTCATCGAGGACGCGCTCGCGCTCATCCTCGTACCGGCGTTCTCGCGCGCCCTGGCCCGCCGTTCGGGCGCGCTGTTCGGGGATCCGGTGCGGGCACTCGTGCGCGGCACGCTCCCCCGTCTCACGCTCACCGTCGCCGTCCTCGCCACCCTCCTCGTGCTCGGCGCGCCGCTGCTCGTCGACGTCCTCGCCCCCGGCCTGCCGGACCCGGCGCTCGCCGTCGACTGCACGCGGCTCACCGCGACCTGCGTGCTGTCGTTCGCGCTCGTCGGCTACTGCTCGGCGGCGCTCCGCGCGCACGGCTGCTTCCTGCCGCCGGCCGCGATCTACGTGGCGTACAACGTCGGCATCATCGGCACCGTCCTCGTGCTCCGCGAGCCGTGGGGGGTGCGCTCGGCGGCGGCCGGGGTCGCGGTCGGCGGGGTCCTGATGGTCCTCGTCCAGGCCCCCTCGCTGCTCCGCGAGCTGGGCGCGCGGCCGGTCCCGAAGGCCGAGCCGACCGCCCTCGCGCCGGGCGACGGAGCGGGCGGGGCCGAGGGCCGCATCCTCGTCCTCGGGCTCATCGCGCCCGTCGTGGCCTTCTCGCTCTGCCGCCAGTCGCAGACCCTCATCGAGCGTTTCCTCGCCTCGCCGCTGCCCGCGGGGGCGATCTCGCATCTGAACTACGCGCAGAAGGTCGCGCAGATGCCGATGATCCTCTCCCTGATGCTGTGCACGGTCAGCTTCCCCGTCGTCGCCCGGCTCCTCGCGTCGGGCGAGACAGAGGCGGCCCGCCGCCGGGTCGAGCGGGACCTGCTGCTCGCCGCCGTGGTCGTCCTCGTCGGCGCGTCGACGGTGATCGCCGCCGCCCCCAAGATCGTCGAACTGCTCTTCCAGCGCGGCGAGTTCGACCGTTCGGACACGGTCGCCACCGCCGCCGTCATGCGGGTGTACGCGCTCGGGCTCCTCGGCCAGACCATGGTCGGCGCCCTCGTCCGCTGCTACTTCTCCGCCGCCCGCCCCCTCTGGTACCCGGCCGCCGCCATGGGCGCCGGCCTCGCCACGACCACCCTCGCCGGCATCCCCGGCGCCCAGCACTGGGGCGCCGTCGGCATCGCCGCCGCCAACGCTCTCGGCATCACCTGCACCGCCGTCCTGCTGCTGCGCGGCGCGCACCGGCAGACCGTGCCCGTCCGGGTCGACCGGCTCGGCGAGGGCCTCCTGCGGCTCGCCACCGCCGGGGCCTGGGCCACCGGCGCCGGGTGGCTCTGCTCGGTCGCGATCGACTCCGCCGTCCTCGCCGTCGCCGTCGCCGGCCTCGTCGTCATCGGCGTCTTCCTGCTCTTCATCGCCTGCGCGGCCAACGCGCCGGAGATTCCGCCCCTGCCCCGCACCGCCTCCCGAAGGACCGACCATGCCCGCCCCCACCGCGCTGCGCCGTCTGCTGCCGAAGCCGCCCCTGTGGGTGAAGCCTCCCCTGTGGGTGGCGATGTACCACTCGATCACGCCGATCGCGGACCCCGCTGACGATCCGTACCGCGTGACCGTCTCCCCGGTCCGCTTCGCCCGGCAGCTGCACTGGCTCGGCGACCGGGGGCTGCGCGGGGTCTCCGTGCGGGAGCTGCTCGCCGCCACCGCCGCCGGGCGCGCCAAGGGGCTCGTCGGCCTCACCTTCGACGACGGGTACGCCGACTTCCTCGACTCGGCGCTGCCGCTGCTCCGCCGCCACGGCTTCACCGCCACCGTGTACGTCCTGCCGGGACGGCTCGGCGGCGAGAACGCCTGGGACGCGGAGGGGCCGCGCAAGCGGCTCCTCGACGAGGACGGCATCCTGCGGATCGCCGAGGCCGGGATGGAGATCGGCTCCCACGGCCTCACCCACGTGAGGCTCACCGAGGCCGACGACGCCGAGCTCGCGGCCGAGACCCGGCGCAGCCGCGAGCTCCTCCAGGAGCTGACCGGCGACCCCGTGGACGGCTTCTGCTACCCGTACGGGGACGTCGACGGGCGCGTCGTCCACGCCGTGCGCAAGGCCGGCTACCAGTACGCGAGCGCGATCAACCCCGGCCCGCTGACCGGCGCGTACGCCCTGCCCCGGGTCCACATCGGCGAGGACGACACCTCCTGGCGGCTCACCGCCAAGCGCGTCCTGCACCCGCTGCGCCGCCGCCACCCCGTGGACCTCTTCCCGCCGCAGGACGCACCCGTCGTGGTCGGTGCGCCGTGAAGGTCCTGCACGTCATCACCGGTCTCGGCATCGGCGGCGCCGAGCAGCAGCTGCGGCTGCTGCTCCGGCACCTGCCCGGCCGCCACGAGGTCGTGACCCTCACCAACCCCGGCGCGGTCGCCGCCGGCATCCAGGCCGACGGCAGCCCCGTCACCCACCTCGGGATGACCGGCAACCGCGACCTCGGCGCGCTCCCCCGCCTGACCCGGCTCGTCCGGCAGGGCGGGTACGACCTCGTCCACACCCACCTCTACCGGGCCTGCGTCTACGGCAGGCTCGCGGCCCGGCTCGCCGGGGTCCGCCGGGTCATCGCCACCGAGCACTCGCTCGGCGAGGCCCAGATCGAGGGCCGCCCGCTGTCGGCCGGCACCCGCGCCCTCTACCTGGCGTCCGAGCGGCTCGGCACGTCGACCGTCGCCGTGTCGCCCAGCGTGGCCCGGCGGCTCGCGGACTGGGGGGTGCCCCCGGCCCGTATCAGGGTCGTACCGAACGGCATCGAGACCGACCGCTTCGCCTTCGACGCCCGCGCCCGCCGCCTCACCCGGGGCGTGCTCGGCATCCCCGAGGACGCGTACGTCGTCGGGGGCGTCGGGCGGCTCACGCCCGGCAAGCGGTTCGACCGGCTCGTCCGGGCCGTCGCCTCCGTCCCGGAGGCGCGGCTGCTCCTCGTCGGCGAGGGCGACCAGCGCGCCGCGCTGCTGCGGGTCGCCGAGGAGTGCGGGGCCGCCGACCGGGTGCTGCTCGCCGGGGCCTGCGAGGACCCGCCGACGGTCGCCTCGCTCGGCCCCTCGCTGCCCGAACTCCTCGCCGCCATGGACGTCTTCGTCTCCACCTCCCCCGACGAGACCTTCGGACTCGCCGTCGTCGAGGCGCTCGCCGCGGGACTCCCCGTGCTGTACGTGGCCTGCCCCGCGATCGACGACCTGACGCCGGACGCGGCCCCGGGCGCGCGCCGGATCGGCGAGTCCGTGCCCGAGCTGATCTCCGCGCTGCGCGGCATCAGGGACGCCCGGCTCGTCCGGCTCCCGCAGCCCGCGGCGGCCCGCCGCTACGACATCGCGCACAGCGCGGATCAGCTGATGTCCCTCTACGACCAGGCCGTCCACGGCACCCCCTCCCCCGCGAAGTGAGAGAGCCCGCCCCATGAGCACCCGTCCCACGCAGCCCACCCCACCCCGTTCCCTCCCGCTCGCCCGCCTCCGCCGCCCCGGCCGCTGGGCGGTGATCCCCGCCGCCGTCCTCGCCGGGGCGGTCCTCGGCGGCGGGTACGGGGCGCTCAAGGCCCCGCAGTACGCGGCGATCAGCTACGTCATCGTCGTCCCGGCCGAAAAGTCCGACCCGGCGGCCGCGCTCGGCTTCGCCCAGGCGTACGGGCGGGTCGCCACCGACATCGCGGTGACCGGCGACGCCCAGGTGTGGGCGGGGGTCACCGCCGACACGCTCCGCAGGAGCGTGCAGGCCGCGACCTCGCCCGACGCGCCGATGATCTCCATCACCGCCCGGGCGGAGGCGCCCGCGAAGGCGGTCTCGATGGCCGACGGGGTGGCCCGCGCGCTCGTCCTCAACAGCACGCACGTCGCCGGGAGCACGGGCGTCAAGGTCGTCCAGTTCTCCCGCGCCACCAAGCCGGTCGCCCCCGTGTCCCCGTCCGCCGGGCTCTCCGCGCTCGTCGGAGGCTGTGCGGGCGGGCTGCTCGGCGGACTCGTCCTCCTCGTCCGGCCGAAGCGGCCCGCCGCCGCGCGCGGCGAGGCGCGCCACTCCCGGCAGACCCCGACCGTCGGCGCGGGTGCCTCCGCGGCCGTGCCCGCCCCGGCCACCGCCACCCACCAGCCGGAACCGGAGGCGGTGTGACCCCGAGAAACCCCGGAAACCTGCGCAGCGCGCGACACCTGCGGACCGAGATCTGCCGTGACGAGGAGCGGTTCGGACGCCTGGCGGCCGAGTGGACGGAGCTGTACGGGCGCTGCTCCTCGGCGACCCCCTTCCAGTCCCACTCCTGGCTGCACTCCTGGTGGCTCTCGTACGGCCGGGACGGCGCGCTGCGGGTGGTGCTCGTACGGGACGACGGCGGCGCGCTGGTCGCCGCCGCGCCCCTGATGCGGGCGGGCGGACCGCTGCCCGTCCTCACCCAGCTCGGCGGCGCCATCACCGACTTCACCGACGTCCTCCTCGACGACGAGTGCCCCGAGGCGGCCCCCGCCCTGGCCCACGCGCTCGCCCAGGCCGCGCAGGGCGCGGTGATCGACCTGCGGGAGGTACGGCCGGGGGCGGCGACCGAACGGGTCTTCGCCCAGTGGCGCGGCCCGCGCCGCCGCCTGCCCGACTCACTCTGCCTGGAGCTGCCGGCGGTCCCCATGGAGGGGCTGCTCGAACGGATCCCCTCGGGGAAGGCCCAGCGGGTCCGCGCCAAGCTCCGCAAGATGGACGCGCTCGGGATCGACTCGCGGATCGTCACCGGCGACGAGGTCCCGGCCGCCCTGGACCGCCTCCTCCGGCTCCACCAGCTCCAGTGGCGGGGCCGGGGCGTGACCGCCGAGCACACGAGCAGCCGGTTCGCGCAGCACCTCACGCGGGCCGTACGGCCCATGGTGGAGCGCGGGGACGCGATGGTCACCGAGTTCCGGCTCGCCGGGGACGTGGTCGCCGCCGACCTGACCCTGATGTCCCCCCGGCTCGCCGGCGGGTACCTGTACGGCGCCGATCCGGCCCTCCGCGCCCGCAAGGTCGACGTGGCCACGATGCTCCTGCGCCACGGGGCCCGGGAGACCAGCGCCGGAGGGCGGGCCACCCTGAGCATGCTGCGGGGCACGGAGTCGTACAAGCAGCACTGGCGGCCCGAGACCGTCCGCAACCAGCGGCTGATGCTGGCCGCGCGCGGTACGGCCCCGCTGCTCTGGCTCCGCGCGGGCGCCGCCGACGGCCGCCGGTGGGCGGCCGCCCAGGCGCGCGAACGTCCCTGGGTGGGGCGTGCGCTCGCCCGGCTGCCCGGACGGACGCCCGGGGGCGGCGGCGGATGACCTCCGCCGCCGCCCGGGGGGTCAGAAGGGCCAGACGCCCTCCAGGGTGTTCTTCCAGTCGAGGTCCAGGTCGAGGCCGAGATCGAGACCGGCCTCGTCCTTCACGTCCTCCTTCACCGCGTCCTTCCAGGTTCCCTTCGGGACACAGACCGGACCGCCGATCCAACTCTCGACCCACGAACCGAGGTTCAGGTTCCAGCAGTCGGGCTTGGCGGGCTCGGGCTTGGGTTCCGGCTTCGGTTCCGGCTTCGGTTCCGGCTTCGGCTCGGGCTTGGGTTCCGGCTTCGGTTCCGGCTTCGGTTCCGGCTTCGGCTCGGGCTTGGGTTCCGGCTTCGGTTCCGGCTTGGGCTCGGGCTTGGGTTCCGGCTTGGGCTCGGGCTTCGGTTCCGGCTTCGGTTCCGGCTTCGGTTCCGGCTTCGGTTCCGGCTTCGGCTCGGGCTTCGGTTCCGGCTTCGGTTCCGGCTTGGGCTCGGGCTTGGGTTCCGGCTTGGGCTCGGGCTTCGGTTCCGGCTTCGGCACCGGGACCGTCGGGTCGACCGGGATTCCCGGCACCTCGGGGATCTCCGGGACCTCGGGAACTTCGGGGACCTCGGGAATCTCCGGGACTTCGGGGATCTCCGGGACCTCCGGCACCTCGGGAATCTCGGGCACCTCGGGAATCTCCGGGACTTCGGGGATCTCCGGGACTTCCGGCTCCACCCCGAACAGCATCTCCCTGAACACCCGCGACGACTTCGGATTGTCGTCGCACTGCCAGACACCGTGCGGACAGTAGTCGGTGATCGTGTGGTACAGCGGCTTGTGCTGCTTCATCCACTCCAGCATGCGCCGCATGTAGACGGGGTTGTCGCCGTTACGGAAGAGCCCCCATTCCGGATAGGAGATCTGCTTTCCGTGCTCGGCCGCGAAATCGACCTGCTTCTGGAGCCCGTAGGGCTCGCTGATGTGCTGGTCGAAACTCATTCCCGGCGGCTGGTCGTACGAGTCCATGCCGATGATGTCGACGACGTCGTCACCGGGGTAGCACTCGGTCCACGGCACGGCGTCGCGCCCGCGGCTCGGGTTGAAGTCGAAGCGGAACTTCTGGCCGGGGACGGAGCGCATCGCCGTGACGATGCGCGTCCAGTACTTCTTCCAGGCCGTGGGGTCCGGCGCGCACCGGTGGGTGTACGTCGTCCCGTTCATCTCCCAGCCGAGGACGATGACGGTGTCCGTGGCCTGGAGCGCGACGAGCCGTTCGGCGAGCTTGGTGAAGTGGTGGTCGTAGTAGCCCGCGGCGCCGAGCTGGAGCTGGCGGCGGACCTCGTAGTCGGAGACGCCGGCCTCGTTCCGCTCCAGCATGGGGACGTTGAGGACGAAGAGCCGGTCGGTCTTCTCGTTGCGCCAGTTCGCCCAGGCGTCGAGGAAGCCGGGCGGGCCCTCGATGTTCGACCAGAGGTCGCCGGGCAGGTAGGTGTGGCCGACACGGAGCTCCCGGCCGCCGAGCCAGCGCTGGAGCTGCTCGATGCGGGCGACCCCGAGCGCGCCCGAGTCGAGGAAGGCTCCCATGGCGCTGGAGAGAGTCGGTGCGGGGTCCCGCGTCGTTACGGAGTCGGTGGCGTGGGCCGGGGAGGACAGGACGACTGACCCCGAGGCGAGGAGAGCGGCGGTGAACACCCCCAGCCAGGTTCTCGGTGTTCTCCGGTACGCAGCTGCCATGGCCACTCCTTAGCGACTTTACGCCTTTTGATGATCTGTCAATCCGATGCTCCGAAAGTATTCCTAATGAGCCGACCGTGAACTCGGCTTCGGTCTGATCAGTAGTCCATTAGAGGATTTCATCGCCCAGTTGGGGCACCCGAGATGAAGGACATACCGTGCCGCGCCGCCAGAGTTTCGACACCAGCGTCCCCACCGTGCTCGTGCGGCTCGACAGGAATCCCTTCCATCACGGCACGCTCGGGGCCGCGCGTTCGCTCGGGCGTGCCGGAATTCCGGTGCACGCCGTGGTCGAATCGAGCACCAGTCCGGTCGCACGTTCGCGCTATCTCCACGCGGTGCACACCCGCCCGCCGACGAACCGCTCGACCGACCTCGCGGATCTGCTCACGCGGATCGCCGAGGAGATGACAGCGCCTGACATTTCGTCACCTTCCGTACTGGTCATGCCGCTGGACGACGTGAGCGCGCTCGCGCTCGCCCGGCGACGCGCCGAGCTCGCGCCCCGTTTCCTGCTGCCCGAGCAGACCGAGGAGCAGTTGCTGCGGGTCGCGGACAAGGCCGCGCTCGCCACGACCTGCGCGTCCCTGGGCCTCCCCCATCCCCGTACCGAACTGCCCGGCGACGCCGACGAGGCCGCCTCGATGGCCTGGTCGCTCGGACTGCCGGTGATCGCGAAGTGGAGCAGGCCGTGGCTGCTGCCGGCCGGGCGGGGGCTGCGGTCCACGACGATCGTGCGCTCGCTCGCGGAGGCGCGGGAGCTGTACGACCGGACGCCGGAGGCCGGCAGCCGGCTGCTCCTCCAGGAACTCCTGCCCGCGGGGCGGGACCTCGACTGGTTCTTCCACGGGTACGTGGACTCCGCGGGCCGCTGCGTGACGGGGGCGACCGGGCGCAAGGAGCGGTCCTGGCCCGACGGGGCGGGGCTGACCGCGGTGGGGCGCTGGACGGCGAACCCCGCGGTGGACCGGGCGGCGCGCGAGCTGCTCGACGCGCTCGGCTACCGGGGCGTGTGCGACCTGGACTTCCGGCTCGACCGGTCGACGGGCGCGTACCACCTGCTCGACTTCAACCCCCGGCCCGGCGCGCAGTTCCGGCTCTTCACCGACGCCGAGGGCCTGGACGTGGTGCGGGCGGCGCACCTGGACCTGACCGGTCGCGCCGTGCCGCCGCACTCCCCCGCGTACGGCCGCCGGTTCGTCGTCGAGAACTACGCGGCGCTCTCGCTCCTCGCCTCCCCGCGCCGCCGGTACGCGGCCGCGTCCGACGCGCCCGGGCGGCGGCGCACCGAGCGGGCCTGGTTCGCGGCCGACGACCCGGCGCCGGCGCTCGCGATGGGCCGCGCCTGGCTCGCGCACCTCCTGCGGAAGGCCACCGGCGCGCTCGCCCGGCGGCTCGGACCCGGCCGTGCGCGGCACCCCGCGACGCTGCCGGCCCCGGCCCGCGGCTCCTCCGACCAGCTCCCCCACCGATGACAGCACCGGTGACAGCACCGATGACAGCGCAGTACACGAAGAAGGCGGAAGGCACGATGGCGAAGTCGAAGTCCATGGACGACCTGGTGGTCGTCGGGGCCGGTCCCTACGGTCTGTCCGTAGCCGCACACGCGGCGGCCCACGGCCTTGACCTGCGGACCTTCGGCCGCTCGATGGAGTCCTGGCACGCGATGCCCTCGGGCATGTTCCTGAAGTCGGAGCCGTGGGCCTCCCACCTCTCCGACCCCCGGGGGGCGTACGGACTCGACGCGTACGCGGAGACGCGGGGCGTGCGCGCCGAGCACGGCGTCCCCCTGCCGGTCGACTTCTTCGCCGCGTACGGCGACTGGTTCGCCCGGCAGACCGTCCCCGGCCTCGACTCGCGGCTGATCGCCTCGGTCGCGCCCGCCGCCGAGGGCTTCGAGCTGCGGACGGAGGACGGGGAGACACTGCGGGCGCGGACGGTGGCGCTCGCGGTCGGCGTCCTGCCGTTCATGGAGATCCCGGGCCCGCTGCGGGGTCTGCCCCGCCGGTACGTGACGCACTCCAGCCACCACGGCGAACTCGACCGCTTCGCCGGGCAGGACGTGACCGTCGTCGGCGCCGGGCAGGCCGCCCTGGAGACGGCCGCGCTCCTCGTCGAGCGGGGCGCCGCGACCGTACGGATCGTCGCCCGCGCGGACCGGCTGAACTGGAACACCCTTCCCCCGGCGCTCGACCGGGGCCTGTGGCCGTCGGTGCGCGCCCCGCACACGGGTCTCGGCTGCGGCTGGCACAACAAGCTGTACGCGGACACGCCGGGCATCTTCCGGCGGCTGCCGGCCACGACCCGCGAGCGGATCTTCGACTCGGCGCTCGGCCCGGCGGGCGCCTGGTGGCTGCGGGAGCGGTTCGCGGCGGTCGGGGACGTACGGCTCGGGCAGCGGATCACCCACGCGACGGTGACCGGGGACGAGCGGCTGCGCCTGGAGGTGACGGGCCCCGAGGGGCCTTCGGTCCTGGAGACGGACCACGTCGTGGCGGCCACCGGCTTCACGCCGAGCCTGGAGCGGGCCGAGGTGCTCGACCCGGTGCTGCGCGGGGCGCTGCGGACGGTCGGCACGGTCGGCGCGCCGGAGGTCGGCGGCCTCTTCGAGTCCTCGTGGCCGGGCCTCTTCCTCGCCGGGCTGCTCACGGCGCCTTCGTACGGGCCGTCGATGCGGTTCGTGTTCGGCGCCGAGTACACGGCGGGCAGGCTGGTGAAGGGCGTACGGCAGCGGCTGCGCGCGGGTGCGCGGGGCGGGGCCGTGGGGCGGCCGCGGTCGGGCGAGCGGGCGGCGGCCGTCCGGGCATGACGAAGGGCCGGTCCCGGAGAGCGTCCACCCTCCGGGACCGGCCCCCTGTCACCTGCGCGCCCGGTGGACGCGGGCGCGGCGGGTGTCAGGCGTTGATGCAGGTGTTGCCGAAGGCGGGGTTCAGCGCACCGATGACGTTGATGCTGTTGCCGCAGACGTTGACCGGGATGTGGATCGGGACCTGGACGACGTTGCCCGACAGGACGCCCGGCGAACCGATGGCCGCGCCGTGCGCGTCCGCGTCCGCGAAGGCGGGCGAGGCCGCACCCATGGCCATGACGATTCCGGCGACGACGGCCGCGACCTTCTTACAGTTCATTTTGCCTGGATCCTTTCCTCGGCGGAAGATCGTCCTCCGCTGCACACCAGCACAACGAACACGCCACGGAAAAGAAACCGGGAATTCCGCGAGGGATCACCATTCACCCGAATGCTCACCACGCGAATGCTCACAACACAGGGCCGGAGGAAGGGAATTCCTCCGGCCCTGGTGCGAGTGCGGCGGTTCAGCTGTTGAAGGCGCCGTTCCCGGAGAGGACCGGGATGTCCTCCACGATGTGCGACAGCGGACCGTCACCCTTGGCCTGGGTGGAGTTCTCCGCGCACTGCTGGTTCTGCGGGGAGGACAGGACGTTGATGTCCTGGGCGGTGATCGGGATGGCGCCGATCAGCGAACCGAGGTTGCCCTTGACGGGAACACCGAGGCAGAGCTTGTTCAGGGAGCCCTGGACGGCCGAGAACTGCGGGCTCATGTGACCCTTGGTCTTCGAGTTGCCGAAGGACTGGGACGCGTGGTTGCCGCTGAACGAGGTGGTGCCGCCGTCGTCGGCGATGGCGAGCGCCGGAGAGGCCGCGGCGGCGGAAGCGCCGACAACAGAGGCCGTGACGGCAGCGGCCGCCATAATCTTCTTGATCACGGTGATTCCGTTCCTGTTCCCACCAATCGACCTGATTGATGCGACGGGATCAACTGCGTGGCAGGGGTTTGGTTCCGGCGCTTCACTCGTTCGACTGGAGGCCCGTTTCGCGCTGCCGCGCACGCTCGGCCAAGGGAGTGACAGGGCGGAACCCCGAGGTCCGGGGGCAGTTGATCAGGGAGCTCCCTGCACGGAGCCGGTTCTAGAAGGGAACTCCCGTGATCAAGAAGGTCATGGCCACCGCGGCCGCAGCCGCCTCCATCGTCGGCGTCTCCGCCGCGGCGGCGACCCCGGCGCTCGCCATCGCCAACGACGGCGGCACCACCTCCAAGAGCGGCAACCACGCTCACCAGGAGTACGGCAACTCCTACACGTACGGCAACATGAGCCCGCAGTTCGCGCTGGTCCAGGGCTCGCTGAACAAGCCGTGCGTCGGCCTGCCGGCCAAGCTCAACGCCGGTTCGCTGATCGGCCTCATCCCGATCACGGTCCAGGACGTCAACGTCCTGTCCTCCCCGCAGAACCAGCAGTGCGTCGAGAACTCCACCCAGGCCAAGGGTGACGAGCCGCTGTCGCACATCCTGGACGACATCCCGGTTCTGTCGGGCAACGGCGTCGGCAACAACTGACGTTCCCCTTCCCTCCGGGAAGCATGAAAGGGGCCGCCTGCCAGGCGGCCCCTTTCCGTTGTCTGCGCCGTTCCGTTGTCCGTGCGGTTCCGTTATCTGTACGGCCAGACGGGAGTGGACATCAGGCGTTCCCACTCGCGGTCGGGCATTCCCGGGACCGTGCGGCCCGCCTGCACCCACTGGGTCACCAACGAGGAATAGACGGGGAACGGCGTGCGGTCGACGGGGGTGGGATCGCTTACGTATCGGCTCTTCGGAATGAAGGCCATCCGCTCCCATTTTCCGGGATCCGGCGTCATCTCGGCTCCTTCCGCTGCGATTCACGCATCATTACACAGGCGCCGCAGGAGAGTGATTCGTTCCGCCCATGTCGCGTCGTGCGGCTTCGCGCCGGAGGAGCGGAATTAGCGTGCGGCCATGAATGCCCCGCGCCTGAAGCTGAAGCGGCCCCGGCGACTGCTGCTCGCGCCGGCGGCGCTCGCCGCGCTCACCGCCCTCGTGCCCGGCGCCCTCGCCGCCGCCCCGGCCGAACTCCCCGCACCGGAGAAGGGACTGAACATCCTCCTGGTCGGGCTCGACACCCGGAAGGGCGTCACCGAGGAGGAGAAGGAACGTTTCCGGCTCGGCGGGCAGGCGTGCGACTGCACGGACGTGATGATGCTCGTCCACGTCTCGGCGGCGAACGACCGCGTCGACGTCGTGGCCCTGCCCCGCGACTCGCTCACCGAGTTCCCCGCCGAGCACCGCGACCGGCGGACCGGGAAGCTGCACGCCCCGCACCCCGCGAAGATCAACAGCGCCTGGGCGGAGGGCGGTTCTTCGTACGCGGTGGAGACCGTCGAGACGATGACCGGACTGTCCGTCGACCGCTACCTGGAGATCGACTTCCGGCGGTTCATGGACACCGTCGACCGCGTCGAGGACGGGGTGCCCATCTGCACGGAGGTCCCGCTCAAGGACCCGTCCACCGGGCTCGACCTGGCGGCGGGGGCCACCAGGCGGGTCGGGGGCGGCGAGGGGCTCCAGTACGTCCGCTCGCGGAAGGCGGACGGGCAGATGGACTTCGGCCGGATCCAGAAGCAGCAGAAGTTCGTCATGAACACCCTCCAGCGCCTCCACGACGGCCCCTTCGACGACCCCGAGTGGCTGGTGGCGTTCGCCGCGAGCCTGCGCGGGACGGCGGAGGCCGAGCGCGGGATCTCGCCGGAGGAGCTCCTCGAACTCGCCGACCGGCTGCGGGAGCTGCCGCCGGAGCGGATGGAGTTCGCGACCGTTCCCGTCGTGGGCTTCAACCCGACCATCGCGGGGGTCGGCTCCACCCTCGCCTGGGACGAGGAGGGGGCCGCCGAGGTCTTCCTGCGGCTGCGCGAGGACCGGCCGCTGCCCAGGGCCTCCGAGGTCGCGCCCAGCACCATCGCCGTGGGCGCGTACAAGCCGGCGAAGGGTTCTTCGCTCATCTGCCCGTAGGCCGTCCGGTGGACTTCCCGGAACTTCCGCACCGTTGACCAGTTGATCAGTGCGGCTCGGCACTCAGCGGGCCAGTATCCGAAAGGCCTTATCTCATGAAGAAGCTGTTGGCTACGGCTGCTGTGGCTGCGTCGGTCCTCGGCGCGACGGCGGCGGGTGCCGGGCAGGCGCTCGCGATCGCCGACGACGGTGGCACCACCTCGTTCAGCGGCAACGGCGCCCACCAGGAGTTCGGCAACTCCGCCACCCACGGCGACATGAGCCCGCAGTTCGCGCTCGTCCAGGGCTCCCTGAACAAGCCGTGTGTCGGCCTCCCGGCCAAGGTCAACGCCGGTTCGCTGATCGGCCTCATCCCGATCACGGTCCAGGACATCAACGTCCTGTCCTCCCCGCAGAACCAGCAGTGCACCGAGAACTCCACCCAGGCCAAGGGTGACGAGCCGCTGTCGCACATCCTCAGCGACATCCCCGTGCTGTCCGGCAACGGCGCCGGCAACAGCTGAGCAACGCCGCTCGGCTACGGTGCGGCCCCGCCATCCCTCCGACGAGGGGCGGCGGGGCCGTACCCGTTCTAGACCGTGCCGAGCTTCCCGGCCAGGGCCGCCGGCTCGGTGACCGGGGCCTCGCACACGAAGTGACGGCAGACGTACGCGGCGGCCCCGCCCGCGACGAGCGGCCGGTCCGCGAGGAGCGGGAACTCCCCGCCGCCGGGAGCGCCCCAGGCGAGGACGGCGCCGGGGGCGGTGGCCCCCAGGGCCGTACGGCGCAGCTCGCGGAAGGCCTCGTCGTCGGGTGAACCGACGACGGCGACCTCGCGGGGGCCGTCGAGGAGGGCCTCGGCGACCGCGAGGCCCCAGCCGATGAAGCGGGGGGCGCGGGGGCCGAGGGCCTTGACCACGCCGAGGGCACCCTCGGCGGCGGTGCGGTGGGCCTCGGAGCCGGTGTGGGCCGCGTACGAGAGCAGTGCTCCGGCGGCGGCGGTCCAGCCGGAGGGGGTGGCGTTGTCCGTGGGGTCCTGCGGGCGCCGGATGAGGGTCTCGGCGTCGTGGGCCGTGTCGTACAGCGCCCCGCCCTCGGCCGTGAAGCGGTCGAGGACGATGTCCAGGAGGAAGCCGGCGAACTCGAGCCAGGCGCCCTCGCCGGTGACGGCGGCGAGGGCGAGGAAGCCCTCGGCGACGTCGGCGTAGTCCTCCAGGACCCCCGCGTTGGTGCCGGCCCGGCCGTCCTTGGACGTACGGGACAGGCGGGCGGTCTCGTCCATGTGCACCCGGACGAGCAGGTCGGCGGCCTCGGTGGCGCGCTCGACGAGGTCGGGGCGGTCGAGGAGCGCTCCGGTCTCGGCGAGGGCGGCGATGGCCAGGCCGTTCCAGGCGGCGACGACCTTGTCGTCGCGGCCGGGGCGCTCGCGCTCCTCGCGGGCGGCGAGGAGGCGGGCGGCGATCGAGGCGATCCGCTCGGCGTCGGCCACGCCGCCGCTCTGCGGGAGCTGGAGAACGGAACTGCCGTGCTCGAAGGTGCCGTCCTCGGTGACGCCGTAGTGGGCGGCGGCGAGGGCGGCGTCCTCGGGGCCGAGGACGGCCGTCAGCTGCTCGGGCGTCCAGGCGTAGTAGGCGCCCTCGACGTGCTTGCCCGTGCCGTCGTCACTGTCCGCGTCGAGCGCGGACGCGAAGCCGCCCTCGGGGGTGCGCAGTTCGCGGACCATGAAGTCGGCGGTCTCCAGGGCGACCCGGCGGGCGAGGTCGCTGCCGGTGGCCCGCCAGAGGTGCGCGTACACCCGGCACAGCAGGGCGTTGTCGTAGAGCATCTTCTCGAAGTGGGGCACGACCCACTCCCGGTCGACGGCGTAGCGGGCGAAGCCGCCGCCGAGCTGGTCGTAGATGCCGCCGCGGGCCATGGCCTCGCAGGTGTCGGCGGCCATCTGGAGGGCGCCCTCGGCTCCCGTACGGGCGTGGTGGCGGAGCAGGAACTCCAGGACCATCGACGGCGGGAACTTGGGCGCCCCGCCGAAGCCGCCGCGGGTGGCGTCGTACTCCCGGACGAGCCCGAGGAGCGCCTGCGCGAGCTCCTCCTCACCGGGCGTGCCGTCGCCGCCGTACGCGAGGGAGCGCCCGGCGAGGTCCTTCACGATCCGCTCGGCCACCTCGGCGACCTCCTCACGCCGCCCGGCCCAGGCGTCCCGGACGCCTTCGAGGACGTCGGGGAAGGAGGGCATGCCGTGGCGGGGCTCCGGCGGGAAGTACGTGCCGAAGTAGAAGGGGGCGGCGTCCGGGGTGAGGAAGACGGTCATGGGCCAGCCGCCCTGCCCGGTCGCCGCCTGCACGGCCTCCATGTAGACCGCGTCGACGTCGGGCCGCTCCTCGCGGTCGACCTTGACGGCGACGAAGTGCTCGTTGACCAGGGCGGCGACGGCCTCGTCCTCGAAGGACTCGTGGGCCATCACGTGACACCAGTGGCAGCTCGAATAGCCGACGCTCAGCAGGACGGGGACGTCGCGGCGCCTGGCCTCCTCGAAGGCCTCGGCGGACCAGGGCCACCAGTCGACCGGGTTGTCGGCGTGCTGCAGGAGGTACGGGGAGGTCTCGTGGGCCAGTCGGTTCGCCATGGGGACCATCCTGCCGCAGACGGCCCGTGACCGGGTGGGTACGGGCCGTCGCGGGTGTGGTCCCGGCTACTTGGTGGAGGAGGAGGTGACCGGGGAGTCCGTCGCCGCCGGGTCGGGGGCCTCCTCGAAGGAGACCCTGCCCATGTGGCGGTTCATCGACTTCATCAGGAACCAGACCGCGAGGGCCAGGACCGCGAAGACGACGAAGCCGAGGACGCCGGGGGTCACCTTGTTCTTGTCCAGCTCTTCGGCGGCGAAGGGGACAAGCTGGGTCAGTGCCAGGTGTGCGCTCATGTCATGCATTCTCGCGGATGCCCGCGAAGAGATCTTCCTCGGGGAGGGAGGTGGCGACGAGGGACTTGCTGAGCTCGTACTCCTCCGTCGGCCAGATCTCCCTCTGGATGTCCAGCGGGACCCGGAACCAGCCGCCGTCGGGGTCGATCTGCGTGGCGTGCGCGATCAGGGCCTTGTCGCGGATCTCGAAGAAGTCGCCGCAGGGGACGTAGGTGGTCAGCGTCCGCTCCTTGCGCTGGAACTCCTTCCAGCGCTCCAGCCACTCGCCGTAGGGGGACTCCATGCCGCGGGCGATGAGCGCCTCGTGGAGGGCGACCGTGCGGGGGCGGTTGAAGCCCTGGTTGTAGTAGAGCTTCTGGGGCTCCCAGACCGGGCCGAACTCGGCCTCGGGGTACTTCTCGGCGTCGGTCGCGCCCTCGAAGGCCACCATCGTGATCTTGTGGGTCATGATGTGGTCGGGGTGCGGGTAGCCGCCGTTCTCGTCGTAGGTCGTGATGACCTGCGGACGGAAGGAGCGGATCTTGCGGACCAGGGCACCGGCCGCCGTGTCCACGTCCTCCAGGGCGAAGCAGCCCTCCGGGAGCGGGGGCAGCGGGTCGCCCTCGGGCAGGCCCGAGTCGACGAAGCCCAGCCATTCCTGGGAGACGCCGAGGATCTCGCGGGCCTCGTCCATCTCCTTGCGGCGCACCTCGTGGATGTTCGCCTCGATGTAGGGGTCACCCTGAAGCCGGGGGTTGAGGACCGAGCCACGCTCGCCGCCCGTGCACGTCACCACCATGACGTCCACCCCCTCGGACACGTACTTGGCCATCGTGGCCGCACCCTTGCTCGACTCGTCGTCGGGGTGGGCGTGCACGGCCATCAGTCGCAGCTGGTCAGTCAAGACTCGATCCTCAGTGATTCGACGCGGAGGGTGGTCTCTATAGTGACGGAATCGGGGGAGGGAAAATTCCGCCACCCCCGGCTTCGAGAGGAACCACCATGGACGCGGTGCGCGAGCAGCTGCCCGAGGGGCGTTACGGACGCTCCGCGGACGAGCGGGCCGACCGCAAGCTCCGGATCGTCGGAGCCGTTCTGGGGGTCGTGGGGCTGTGCCTCATGGGCTGGTTCGGCTGGTACTACGTGGTCGACAACAAGATCAGCGCCGAGATGATCAAGTTCGACGTGGTGAGCGCCAGTGAGGTGCAGGTGCACCTGGAGATCCGCAAGGACGAGGGGCTCAAGGGCGTCTGCACGCTCCGCTCGCGCGCCGAGGACGGCACCGAGGTCGCTCGCAAGGATGTGCGGATCGACGATCCCGCCGCCCGTGTCGACAGCGTCTTCTCGCTGCGGACCACCGCCCGTGCGACGAGCGCCGAGCTCGTGGGGTGTACGGCCTCGTAGCGGTGGGTAGGGAGCCGGTGACGAGTCCTGGCGGGTCACCGGTGTGACCTGGGGAGACGCCATCTTGATGGTTTATGTCCTCCCGCTTTCCGCCACTCATTGTTAGGCTCGTGGTTTCGCCCACCCGGAGAGCACCCGCTGTCCGTGTAGGGCGATGCTTTGTATTCCCAGTACCTACGAGGAGCACCTGTGACCCAGACCAGCGACAACGTCACCTGGCTCACCCAGGAGGCGTACAACAAGCTCAAGGACGAGCTTGAGTACCTGTCTGGTCCCGCGCGTACCGAGATCGCGACGAAGATCGCCGCCGCGCGCGAAGAGGGCGACCTGCGCGAGAACGGCGGGTACCACGCGGCCAAGGAGGAGCAGGGCAAGCAGGAGCTCCGCGTCCGCCAGCTCACCCAGCTGCTCCAGCACGCCAAGGTCGGCGAGGCGCCGGCCGACGACGGCGTCGTGGAGCCCGGCATGGTCGTCACCATCGCCTTCGACGGCGACGAGAACGACACGATGACCTTCCTGCTCGCCTCCCGCGAGTACGCGAGCGACGACATCGAGACGTACTCGCCGCAGTCGCCGCTCGGCGTCGGCGTCAACGGCAAGAAGGCCGGTGACGACGCGGAGTACGAGCTGCCGAACGGCAAGAAGGCCTCCGTGAAGATCCTCAGCGCCAAGCCGTACACCGGCTGAGTCGATCCCCGCGCGCACACGAAGGGCCGGATCCCGGGAGAACCCGGGATCCGGCCCTTCGGCGTTCCTACAGCGTCGCCGAGCGGTACTTGCGGACCGACAGCGTCCGGAAGACCACGATGATCAGGGCCGACCAGAGGATCGACGCCCACACCGAGTGCTGCATCGGCCACGCGTCCGACTGCACCACGCCCGGGTTGCCGAACAGCTCGCGGCAGGCCTGGACGGTCGCGCTGAACGGGTTCCACTCGGCGATCGGGCGGAGCCAGTCGGCCATCATGCTCGGGTCGACGAAGGCGTTCGACACGAACGTCACCGGGAAGAGCCAGATCAGACCGCCCGAGGTCGCCGCCTCCGGGGTGCGGACCGAGAGGCCGATGAGCGCGCCGATCCAGGAGAACGCGTACCCGAGGAGCAGCAGCAGGCCGAAGGCGGCGAGGGCCTTCGGGAAGCCGTTGTTGATGCGCCAGCCGACCATGAGGCCGACGGCCGCGAGGACGACGAGGGTCAGGGCCGTCTGGACGAGGTCGGCGAGGGTGCGGCCGGTGAGGACCGCGCCGCGGGCCATCGGCAGCGAGCGGAACCGGTCGACGAGGCCCTTGCTCATGTCGTCGGCGATGCCCGCGCCCGCGCCGGCCGTGGCGAAGGTGACCGTCTGGGCGAAGATGCCCGCCATCAGGAAGTTCCGGTAGACGACCGGGTCCGTGTTCCCGCCGACGCTCATCGAGCCGCCGAAGACGAAGCTGAAGAGGATCACGAACATCACGGGCTGGATGAGCCCGAAGATGACCATCTCCGGGATGCGGCTCATCCGGATCAGGTTGCGCTGGGTGACGACCAGGGAGTCGTTGATCGACTGGGCGATGCCGCCGCGCGGTTTCGGCACGGCCTTCACGGAATCCGTGAGGGTGGTCATGCGGCCCTCTCCTTCCCGTTGTCCGCCGCCTCCTCTTCCTCGCGGTCGGCCGCGTGGCCCGTCAGGGAGATGAAGACGTCGTCGAGGGTGGGGCGGCGCAGGCCGATGTCGTCGATCTCGACGCCGACGGCGTCCAGGTCGCGGATGACCTCGGCGAGCAGCTTCGCGCCGCCGGTGACGGGGACGATGAGCTTGCGGGTGTGGTGCTCGACCGAGACCTCGCCGTGGCCGTAGCGGTCGAGGACCTCGCGGGCTCCGGTGATCATCTCCGGTTCGTGGACGACGACCTCGACGCGTTCGCCGCCGGTCTGGGCCTTGAGCTGGTCGGAGGTGCCGCGCGCGATGACCCTGCCGCGGTCGACGACGCAGATGTCGTGGGCGAGGTGGTCGGCCTCCTCCAGGTACTGGGTGGTGAGGAGCAGGGTCGTGCCGCCCGCGACGAGTTCCTTGATGACGTCCCACAGGCCCTGGCGGTTGCGGGGGTCGAGGCCGGTCGTCGGTTCGTCCATGAACATGACCGGCGGGGCGACGACCAGGGCCGCCGCGAGGTCGAGGCGGCGGCGCATGCCGCCGGAGTACGTCTTCGCCGGGCGGTCGGCGGCGTCGGCGAGGTGGAACCGGTCGAGGAGCTCGCCCGCCCGCTCCTTCGCCGCCTTGGACTTCATCTGGTAGAGCCGGCCGACCATCTGGAGGTTCTCGCGGCCGGTGAGGTACTCGTCGACGGCGGCGAACTGGCCGGAGAGGCCGATCGAACGGCGCACCTCGTTGGGGTGCTTGAGCACGTCGATCCCGGCGACGACGGCGGTTCCGCTGTCGGGCCGGAGGAGCGTCGTGAGCACGCGCACGGTGGTCGTCTTGCCCGCGCCGTTCGGGCCGAGCAGGCCCAGGACCGTCCCTTCCGGGACGTCGAGGTCGACGCCGTCCAGAGCTCGTACGTCGCCGAAGGTCTTCACCAGACCTTCGGCGTGGATCGCGCCTGGCATGGTCATACTCCTTGGGCAATATGAGTGCTTACGGGGTATTCCAGACGATCCTAGGCCGTACGGGGTGCCCTCGCCCTTCGGCGGTTCAGCCGAGGACCGTGTACCCGGCGTCCTTCAGCGCCTCCTCCACCTCGCGGCAGTGCTGCGGGCCCTTCGTCTCCAGATGGAGCTCGACCTCCGCCTCGGTCAGGCCGAGCCGCGGGTCCGTCCGCACGTGGCTGACGTCCAGGACGTTCGCGTCGACCACGGTGAGCACCGCGAGCAGGGTCGCGAGGGCGCCCGGGCGGTCCGTGACGCGGAGCCGCAGGCTCAGGTAGCGGCCGCCCGCGGACATGCCGTGCCGCAGGATGCGCTGGAGGAGGAGCGGGTCGACGTTGCCGCCCGACAGGAGCGCCACCACGGGCCCCCGGAAGGCGTCCGGGTCGGCGAGGAGCGCGGCCACCGGGCTCGCGCCGGCCGGTTCGACGACGAGCTTCGCCCGCTCCAGGCAGAGCAGCAGCGCCGAGGACAGGTCGTCCTCCGTGACGGTGCGGACCTCGTCCACGTACTCCTGGACGAGCCGGAACGGTACGTCCCCGGGCCGGCCCACCTTGATCCCGTCCGCCATCGTCACCGGCGACTCGACGACGACGGGGTGACCGGCGGCCAGGGAGGGCGGGTAGGCGGCCGCGCCCTCGGCCTGCACGCCGATCACCTTCACGTCGGGGCGCAGCGACTTCACCGCGAGCCCGACGCCGGCCGCGAGGCCGCCGCCGCCGATGCCCACGACGATCGTCCGGACCTCGGGGCACTGCTCCAGGATCTCCAGGCCGACCGTGCCCTGTCCGGCGATGATGTCGGGGTGGTCGAAGGGGTGGATGAAGACCGCGCCGGTCCTCATCGCGTACTCCTCCGCCGCCGCGAGGGTCTCGTCGACGACGTGGCCGTGCAGCCGGACGTCGGCGCCGTACTCCCGGGTCGCCGCGACCTTCGGCAGCGGGGCGCCGACCGGCATGAAGACCGTCGCGTGCACGCCGAGGAGGCGCGAGGCGAGCGCGACGCCCTGGGCGTGGTTGCCCGCGGACGCGGCGACGACCCCGGCCGCCCGCTCCTCGGGCCGCAGGCCGGCGATGCGGACGTACGCGCCGCGCAGCTTGAAGGAGCCGGTCCGCTGGAGGTTCTCGCACTTGAGGTGGACGGGCGAGCCGAGCAGGGACGAGAGGTGCCGGCTGCCCTCCATCGCGGTCACCCGGGCGACCCCGGACAGCATCTTCTGCGCCCCGCGCACGTCGTCCAGCATCAGCCGGTGCAAGGGGTCTGGCGTACGGAAGCTCATGACAGCAAGTCTCGCAGCTCACCGCCCTCGTGGCCGCCCGGCGGCCGGCTGTTCCCGACGTCTCGGAACTGGTTTGCGCAGCCCCGGTACGGACCCCCATTCGGCCGCGTACTCTGTCCCCCACCGAACGACCACCCCCACACGAGAGTGACCAATAGCCATGCCCACAACTCAGGACATGACGACTGATCTCGACCCCGGTCTCCTCGACGCCCTCCAGCACCAGGTGGCCGTCTTCGCCCGCCGGGCCGAGCAGACCCGTCTCGCCGGCACGGGCCAGCTCCGCAACTCCATGGACCGGGCCGCCTATCTGCTGCTCAACCGGCTCGACCAGGAGGGCCCGATGGGCGTCAAGGCGCTCGCCGCGGGCATGGGGATCGACTCGTCGACCGTGACCCGGCAGGTCGCCCCGCTCGTCGACACCGGCCTCGTCAAGCGGACCTCGCACCCGGAGGACGGGCGCGCGGTCGTGCTCCAGCTGTCCCCGCGCGGTCTCGCGCGCCTCGAAGAGGTCCGCTCCTCGCGGCGCGCGCTGATGGTCGAGGTCACGGAGGGCTGGACGCCGGACGAGCGCGAGTCCTTCTGCACGCTGCTCACGCGCTTCAACACCGCACTGTCCGAACGGCAGTCGGGGAGCGCGGGGCAGGCGCCCGCGGGCACGGTCACGGCTTCCTGAGCGAGGTCCTGACAGATGTCTTGACCCCGGCCTCCCGCTGCCCTCCCATGAGGGCATGGGCGTTGCGAGGGGCATCGGTGAACGGGCGCATGCCGTCAGGGAGTTCGAGGCGTTCGTCGCCGGGGCCTCGGGGCGGCTGCTGCACGCGGCGACCCTGCTGACCGCCGAGCCCCGCACCCGCAACCCCCGGGCCAGGGCCCTGCTGACGGCCGCGCTCGCGCACACGTACGCGGTGTGGTCGCGGCTGCGGCACGAGGACCCGTACGAGCTCACGCGGCGCGACCTCGCCGTCCGCTTCGCCCGCGCCGGCTGGCGGTACCGGCGCGGCGACGGACAGGGGCCGTTGGCCGCGCTGACCCCGCAGGAGCGGCTCGTCGTCGTGCTGCGGCTGTACGAGGGCGTGGCCGAGGAGCAGGTCGCGGCACTGCTCGGGCTGCCCGAGGAGCGGGTCAGGGCGGTGTGCGCGCGGTCCGTCGCGGCGCTGCGGGCCGCTGCCGCCGCCGGACGGCGGGAGGTCGCGGCGTGACCCGTCACGAGGACAAGGAGGCGGCCGTCCGGCGGCTGCTCGACACCCCGCACCCGCCGGTCCCCGCCGACCTCTCCGTACGGGCGCTGGAGCGCGGGGCGCGGCTCGCCCGGCGGGACCGGGTGGTGCGGCGGGTGCTGTGGACGCTGTTCGTCCTCGCGGCGGCGTTCGTGGTGTGGGCGTCGGCGGCGCGGCCCTGGGAGGCCCTGCCGATGGAGACGACGCCGCCGTTCGAAGGGGTGTGAGGCGCCTCGTGCGGGCGCAGCTCGTACGGGCGCCTCACCCCCCGTACCCGCGACTAGCCCAGCGCCTCGCGCAGGTCCGCGAGGAGGTCGTCGACGTTCTCGATGCCGACGGAGAGGCGGACCAGGTCGGCCGGGACCTCCAGGGCGGAGCCGGCGACGCTCGCGTGCGTCATGCGGCCCGGGTGCTCGATGAGGGACTCGACGCCGCCGAGGGACTCGCCGAGCGTGAAGAGCGTCGCGCGGTTGCAGACCTCGACCGCCGCCTCCTCGCCGCCCTCGACGCGGAAGGAGATCATGCCGCCGAAGGACCGCATCTGCTTGGCCGCGACCTCGTGGCCCGGGTGCTCGGGCAGGCCCGGGTAGAGGACCTGGGTGACCTTCGGGTGCTGGACGAGCATCTCGACGATCTTCGCCGCGTTCTCGCTGTGGCGGTCCATGCGCACCGCGAGCGTCTTGATGCCGCGCAGCACGATCCACGAGTCGAAGGGACCGGCGACCGCGCCCATCGCGTTCTGGTGGTAGGCGAGTTCCTCGCCGAGTGCCTCGTCGGCCGCCACGAGGGCGCCGCCGACGACGTCCGAGTGGCCGCCCATGTACTTGGTGAGCGAGTGCACGACGACGTCCGCGCCGAGCGCCAGCGGCTGCTGGAGGTAGGGCGAGGCGAAGGTGTTGTCGACGACGAGCTTCACGCCGGCCTGGCGGGCGACGCCCGCGACGGCCTCGATGTCGGTGATGTTGAGGAGCGGGTTCGAGGGGGTCTCGACCCAGATCAGCTTCGTGCGGTCGTTGACGGCGGCGCGCACCGACTCGATGTCCGAGGTGTTCGCGACGGAGAAGTCGACGCCCCAGCGCTCGACGACCTTGGCGAAGAGCCGGAAGGTGCCGCCGTAGGCGTCGTCCGGGATGACGACGTGGTCGCCGGGCTTGAGGAGCGTGCGCAGCAGGCAGTCCTCGGCGGCCAGGCCGGAGGCGAAGGCGAGGCCGCGCCGGCCGCCCTCCAGGGCCGCGAGGTTCTCCTCAAGCGCCGTACGGGTGGGGTTGGCGCTGCGGCTGTACTCGTAACCGCCGCGCAGCCCGCCCACACCGTCCTGCTTGTAGGTGGACACCTGGTAGATGGGCGGGACGACCGCGCCGGTCAGCGGGTCGGCGGTGTTGCCCGCGTGGATCGCGCGGGTCTCGAAACTCTGGTGGGAGTGCTGGTCGCTCATGGGTCAGGAGCGTAGTCCTGACCGCGATCCCCCGCCGTGCATGTCTCACTCAGTGTTCCGGACGGTCCTGGACAATGGACACATGGAAATTCTCTTGATCCTTCTCGCGCTGGTGCTGCTGCTCAGCATCCTCGCCCCCTACCTGCGACGTCGTCGTGGTGTCGGCGGGATCCGGCAGGTCGCGCCGGGGGCGCCGGACGCGGCGGACCCGGAGGCGTACGGCTTCGTGCGCCAGGAGGACCAGGACGTACGGCTGCCGGGGGCGGACGACGAGCTGCTGCACGTGCTCGACGTCGTCCAGGCGACGCAGGACTGGCGGGCGGCCTCGCGGCTGCTCGCGGAGACGGGGAAGGACGGCGAGGTGCGCTGGCAGCGCGTCCAGGCCTTCGCGGGCGCGGCCTCCCTGGAGCTCCAGGAGCGGCCGGGCGTCGGCGGGGCGTGGCTGCGGGCCTGGCGCGCGGACTCCCCGAAGGACGCGGGGGGCGCGGCGGTGCACGCCGAGTTCCTGGCGCAGCAGGCCTTCCGGACCGCGCAGGTGGGGACGGACGAGTTCCGGATCATCCTGGAGGAGGCGCGGAAGGTCGCCGAGGAGGCGGCCCTGCTGGCGCCCGGCGACCCCGTCCCGTACATCACGCGGCTCGCCGTGGCGCGCGGGCTCGGCTACGGGCACGAGCAGTTCGACCAGGTGTGGGCGCAGGTCATCGACCGGGCCCCGCAGCACATGGGGGCGCACCTGGCGGCCCTGCGCTACTGGTGCGAGGCCTGGCACGGTTCGCGCGAGGAGGCCGACCACTTCGCGACGACGGCCGCCGCGCGCGCCCCGCAGGGCTCGCTGCTCGCGGCGCTGCCGCTGTTCGCGGTGTACGAGCACGTGCCGGACCTCGTGATCGTGCGGGACTTCTTCCGTACGGCGGTGGTGTCGAAGGCGATGGAGGGCGCGCTGTACGCGGTGCACTCGGCGCGGCCCGACGACCCGATGCTCGCGCACGTGCGGCACCTGCTGGTGTGGTTCCTGGTGCGCGGGGAGCGCTGGGCCGAGGCGATGCACCAGATCGTGAAGGTGGACGGGCACGTCGGCGCGGTGCCGTGGACGCTGAGCGCGGACCCGGCGGCGGAGTACACGGTCTTCCGGAACCTGGCGGTGGCCGGGTACGAGGCGAACGGCGGGAGCCCGGCGACGCTGCCGCGCTGAGTCGTGCCCGCGGGTCGGGGCCGGAGGGGAATCCCCACCGGCCCCTTCGCGTTGTGACGACTGCCGTTAGGACTGCCGTTGGTCAAGGCGCCGCCGAGGAGAGATGCCGCATGTTCCTGTCCCGAACCCCCGTCCTCCCCACCCCCGAGGAGGCCCTGCGCGGCCGCCCCGCGCCGGAGTTCCCCGTCCCCGACCGCCACACCGTCCTCGGCAACCCGCTCGTCGGCCCCTACCCGGAGGGCCTGGAGGTCGCCGACTTCGGCCTGGGCTGTTTCTGGGGCGCCGAGCGCAAGTTCTGGCAGACCGAGGGCGTCTGGACGACGCTCGTCGGCTACCAGGGCGGCTACACGCCGAACCCGGCGTACGAGGAGGTGTGCTCCGGCCTGACGGGCCACACCGAGGCCGTCCGGGTCGTCTTCGACCCGGCGAAGGTCTCGTACGAGACGCTGCTCAAGCTCTTCTGGGAGTCCCACGACCCGACCCAGGGCTTCCGCCAGGGCAACGACGTCGGCACCCAGTACCGCTCGGCGGTCTACACCCACTCCCCCGCCCAGGCGGAGGCCGCCGAGGCCTCCCGCGCGGCCTACCAGAAGGTCCTGGCGGGCTCGGGCTACGGCGAGATCACCACGACCGTCCTGCCGGCGGACGACTCCCGCCCGTTCTACCCGGCGGAGCCGTACCACCAGCAGTACCTGGACAAGAACCCCGCCGGATACTGCGGGATCGGCGGGACGGGCGTCTCGTGCCCGATCGGGGTCGCGAAGGCGGAGTAGCCGCTGGTTACGGCTTGGCCGGAACCTGCGCCTGAAGCGCTCGCAGCGCGGCGGCCGTCTCCGCCGCGCTGTACCCGTCCGGGGTGCCGTCGACCAGCAGGACGTCCCCGGCCATGTGGCGGGCGCGGAGGGGTATCAGGGCCTGGTACGGCGCGGAGTCGTACCAGGCCCGCGCGTCCTCGTACGTCGGGAAGCCGATGATCACGAGGGCGCCCGGCCAGTCCCCCTCGCGCACCTCACGGGTGCGGGCGCCGTGGACGAGGAAGCGGCCCCCGAAGGGGTCCAGGGTGTCCTGGATGCGCTCCATGTACTGGAAGACCTCCTCGTCGAGGACGGGCTTCGGGTGCAGGTTTCCGATGGCGTATGCGGTCATGGGGACAGCGTGCCGGGGCACGACCGCCCGGTCGATTACCCCGGAGGTCATGCCCCGGAGGTCATGCCCCACACGCTCGCGCGCCGCTCAGATAGTGCTCGTGTCGATGACGAAGCGGTAGCGCACGTCGCTCGCGATGACCCGCTCGTACGCCTCGTTGACCTGGTCGGCGGAGATGACCTCGATCTCCGCGCCCAGGCCGTGCGCGGCGCAGAAGTCGAGCATCTCCTGGGTCTCGGCTATGCCGCCGATCATCGAGCCGGCCAGGGTCTTGCGGCCGCCGATGAGGGAGAAGAGGTTGAGGGAGACGGGCTCCTCGGGCGCGCCGACGTTGACCAGCGCGCCGTCCGTCTTCACCAGGCTCAGGTAGGCGCCGAAGTCCAGCGGGGCCGAGACCGTGGAGACGATCAGGTCGAAGGTGCCGGCGAGCTTGGTGAAGGTCTCCGGGTCGCTCGTCGCGTAGTAGTGGTCGGCGCCCAGCTTGAGGCCGTCCTCCTGCTTCTTCAGCGACTGGCTGAGCACGGTCACCTCGGCGCCGAGCGCGTGGGCGATCTTCACGCCCATGTGACCGAGGCCGCCGAGGCCGACGATCGCGACCTTCTTGCCGGGTCCGGCCTGCCAGTGGGCGAGCGGCGAGTAGAGGGTGATGCCCGCGCAGAGCAGCGGGGCGGCCTCGTCGAGGGCTATGCCCTCGGGGATGCGGAGGGTGTAGTTCTCGTCGACGACGAGGTGGGTCGCGTAGCCGCCGTAGGTCGGCTCGCCGTTCTTGTCGAGGGCGTTGTACGTCCCCGTCATGCCCTGCGTGCAGTACTGCTCAAGGCCCTGCCGGCAGTACTCGCACTCCCGGCAGGAGTCGACGAAGCAGCCGACGCCGACCCGGTCGCCGACCTGGAACTTCGTCACGCCGGGACCGACCTCGGCGACGACGCCGGCGATCTCGTGCCCCGGGACCATCGGGAAGATGCCCTCGCCCCAGCCGTCCCGCGCCTGGTGGATGTCGGAGTGGCAGATGCCGGCGAACTTGATGTCGATGAGGACGTCGTGCTCGCCGACCGCGCGGCGCGGCACGGTGGTGCGCTCCAGCGGGGCGTTCGCGGCGGGGACCGCGATGGCGGCGACGGTGCCGGGGGTGGTCGTGGTGGGGACGTTCGTGACGTTCGTGGTCATGTCCTCAAGACTGCCGGACGGCACGGACATCACCCAGGCACCTGTTCTTCCTACGACCGGCGTTCCTACCACTGGCAGGGTCAGGTACGTACGTCCGCGCGCGGCTGCGACCTGGGATAATCGGGACGCATGGATCTCAGTGCCGAACTCAGCGAATTCCTGCGCTCACGCCGGGCCCGGCTGAAGCCGGAGGACGTGGGGCTGCCGGAGTTCGGGCGCCATCGCCGTGTGCCGGGGCTGCGCCGGGAGGAGATCGCGCAGCTGGCCGGGGTCTCCGTCGCGTACTACACCCGCCTCGAACAGGGCAACGGCCGGAACGTGTCCATGGAGGTGCTGGACTCGATCGCGCGCGCCCTGCGGCTCAGCGACACCGAGCGGGCGCATCTGACCCACCTCGCGAAACCGACCGTGAAGAAGCGGCAGCGGGCCGCGATCGCCCGCCCGCAGCGCGTCCGGCCCGGTGTCGCCCACCTGCTCGACGCGATGGACGGGTTCCCCGCCTTCGTCCTGGGCCGGCGCCTCGACATCCTCGCCTGGAACCGCATGGCGCGGGCGCTCGTCGGCGACTTCCCCGCCTGGGAGCCCGAGGACCGCAACATGGCCCGGATGGTCTTCCTCGACACGAACACGCGCGATCTGTACGTGGACTGGGAGTGCAAGGCCATCGAGGTCGTGAGCACGCTCCGGCTGTACGCCGGGTGCTACCCGGACGATCCGCTGCTGCTCGCACTCGTCGGCGAACTGTCGGTGAAGAGCGAGGAGTTCCGCTCCCTGTGGGCCGCCCACACCGTCACCGACAAGGGGCACGGCGCCAAGCGGCTGCGGCACCCGCTGGTGGGCGAGCTGACGCTGTCGTACGAGTCCCTGAAGGTGGCCGGCGACGATCCGGACCTGGTGCTCGTGACGTACCACGCGGAGCCGGGATCGGCCTCGGCGGACGCCCTGCGGCTGCTCGCGCAGTGGGGGGTGGACGAGGCCGTGGAGCACGTGCAGGACTGATCGCGTGAAAGGGAAAGGCCCCCTCCGACGGAGGGGGCCTTTCCCTTTGGATCGCTGGTGTCAGACCGCCGAGCCGGCCTTCCAGTCCGCCCAGCTCATGTTCCAGCCGTTGAGGCCGTTGTCCGGGGCGATCGTCTTGTCCTTGGAGTTCTTGACGATCACGACGTCACCGACGATCGAGTGGTCGAAGAGCCACGCGGCCTGCTGGTTCGGGTCGCCCGCGCCCTTGACGTCGTTCAGGCCCACGCAGCCGTGGCTGGTGTTGGCGGAGCCGAAGATCGAGTCCGGGCCCCAGTAGTTGCCGTGGATGAACGTGCCGGACGTCGACAGGCGCATGGCGTGCGGGACGTCCTTGATGTCGTACTCGCCCTTGCCGTCGGAGTCGGTGAAGCCGACGGTGGCGCCGTTCATCCGGGTCTCCTTGTACTTCTCGGAGATCACCATCTCGCCGTTGTACGTCGGGTTGTCCGGGGAGCCGGCGGAGATCGGGATCGTCTTGATCGTCTTGCCGTTCTGCTTGACGGTCATCGTCTTGGTGGCGACGTCGACGGTCGAGACCTGGTTGCGGCCGATCTTGAAGGTGACGGTCTTCTGCTGGACGCCGAAGACGCCGTCGGCGCCCTCGACGCCGTCGAGGTCCAGCTTCAGCGTGACGGTCGAGCCCTGGGTCCAGTAGTCGTCCGGGCGGAAGTCGAGGCGCTGGGAGTTGAACCAGTGACCGACGACCTCCTGGCCGGAGCTGGAGGTGACCTTGATGCCGCCCTGGACGGCCGCCTTGTCGGTGATCGCCTTGTTGAAGTTGATCGAGACGGGCATGCCGACGCCGACGGTCGAGCCGTCCTCCGGCGTGAAGTTGCCGATGAAGCTGTTGGCCTTCGAGACCGTCGTGAAGGACGAGTTCTCGTGGGCCTCCAGGCCCTCGGCGTCCGCGGCCGTGGCGGCGATCTTGTAGACCGCGCCCCGCTCCAGCTGCTCGCTCGGCTTCCAGCTGAGGCCGTCCGCCGCTATCTCGCCCTTGACCTTCGTGCCCTCGGCCGAGGTCATGGTGACCTCGGTGAGCTTGCCCTCGGTGACGGTGACCTTGACGTCGTTGTTGATCGAGACGTTCTCGGCACCGGCCTTCGGCGTGATGGCGATCTGGGCCTTCGAGGTCTTCGCCGCCTCGGCGGCCTCGTCGACCTGGGCCTGTGACTGCGCCGTCGGGGAGCCGGTGGCACTGCCGCCCTTGTCCCCGTCGTTGCACGCCGAGAGCACCAATACGCCACCGAGCACCGCGGCGGCGGCCGCCAGGCTCTTGCGGCGCTTGCTGTCCTTCATCACACGCATCTCCATCGTCGCCGATTCCCTGCCAACGCTCATCTGCTTATCTAAAGACCCATCACACCTCTTCCGGTTCCGGAACCGGAAGCTTTGTGGGCAACACCACTGGTCGACACGCACGGGTGGAACATTCGGTTCCCGGGACCGTACGAAAGGCCCCGGGACCATGTCCCGAGGCCTTTGAACAGGGCGTTTATCGACCGCTAGGGCCTGACGTCCTCCTGCTCGCCTTCCTCCCCCTCATCTTCCTCCCCGAGGTCCCACTCCAACGCATCGGGGTCGTACTCGACCTCCTCCGTGCTCCAGGAGGCCTGGACCATCTCGATCCCGGGGACGTTCCTGATGAGGTCGAAGGGCTCGACGAGGTACGCGAGGGCCTCGGCGCTGTCCTCGCGGGCGGCGGCCCGGGCGTGGACCCGCTCGTCCTCCGGCATGAACTCGTCGCCCTCGATCCGGCCCTCGGCGGCCTCGGCCAGGGCCTCCGGGCCGTCGATCTCCAGAACCACATCGACGCGAAGCCGCACATACCGTGATGTCTCGGAAGTACTCATGACTCGGAGCGTAGGGGTCGGGGGGCTCTCGGCTTTCCCGCGACCCGCTGTGTTCATTAGCATCTGCCGCACCGACCGATGCGCGGTTTCCGCAAGGGAGATCGAAATTTCCGTGTCCTCCGCCCGACGCCCCCTCCTGACCGCAGCCGCGGCGGGGACGCTGCTGTGCGCCCTGTGGTTCGTCCCCTCCGCGAACGCCACCGACGAGGCCGTCGGGGGCAGTGCGGGCGGCACCGGCGTACGCGTCGGGGCCGGGATCGTGCACGAGGACACGGACACGGCCGACGACCGGCTCGCGGACACCGGAAACCCCGACACCACGCCTTACCTGATCGGCGGTACGGGGTTCCTGGGCGTCGGGGCGGGCTTCGTGGCGCTCGCGATGCGGCGGCGCGGCCGGGCTTTCTGAGCCCTCGCCTACTCCCCCGGTTCCGCTTCGGGATCCGGCTTGGTGTGCAGCACCTCGCGGGCCTGTTCCGCCGCGCGCATGATCGCCTCCGAGACGAAGTCGACGAAGCGCGCGATGTTCTCCAGGCGGGCCGCCGCCGGGGTGCCGCGGCCGAGGACGTCCACGCCCTCGCGGGCGGTCTCGACGAGCTGGGCGCTGGCGCGGGCCCCGGCCATCATCGACTGGTACCAGACGTCGTCGTCGACGATGTAGCGCTCGCGGCGGCGCTCGTCGCGCTCCCGCCGCACCAGACCCTGCCCTTCGAGGAACGCGATGGCCTTGGAGACGGAGGCCGGGCTGACCTGGAGCCGCCGGGCGAGCTCGGCGGCCGTCGTGCTGCCCGCGTCGGTCGTGTAGAGGCACACCAGCACCCTGGCCATCATCTTGGGCAGCCCTGACGCCATGAGGACGGTCGTGAACGTCTCCTCGTACGCCCGTACGGCCTCGGGATCGCGGCCGTGGGCCTGCGGGGCGGCCTGGGCGTCGCCCTGGGGCGCGGCGGCGGGGGTACGGCGCTGGGTGCGGCGTTCCGTGGCGCGCTGGGCGAGGTCGGCGCGGTAACCGGTCGGGCCGCCGTTGCGCATGACCTCGCGGGTGATGGTCGAGGTCGGACGGTCGAGGCGGCGGCCGATCTCCGCGTAGGCGAGGCCGTCGGCCAGGCCGAGGGCGATCTGCCGGCGTTCGGCCTGGGTGAGTCTGCCTCCCGGCATCGGGGTCTCCGTCTCGTTCGTGCCCGCTCGTAGCGTTCGCGTTCAATTCATTGCAACGATACACGCCCGTGCGTTGCATTGCCACGCAGGACCATCGCAACGATTTGACGCGCTTGACCTGCAATAACACGCCACACATGCAACGAGTGCGTTGCCTACTCCGCGAACGCAACGTAGCGTTTCTCTTGTCAGAAACACGGAAGCGCACGAAGAACCCACAGGAGAAGACGATGCAGAAGTTCGCCACCACCGCCCCGATCCTCGCCGTCCTCGACATCCCGGCCGGGCGCATCCAGCTCATCGCCGCCGACCGGTCCGACGCCACCGTCGACGTCCGCCCCGCCGTCCCCGGCAAGGGCCGCGACGAGAAGGCGGCCGAGCAGATCACCGTCAGCTACGCCGACGGCGTCCTGCGGGTCGAGGCCGCCGAGCCGAAGAACCAGCTCTTCGGGGCGACCGGCTCCGTCGAGGTCACCGTCCAGCTCCCGGCCGGCTCCCGGGTCGAGGCCAAGGCCGCCGCCGCGGACCTGCGGGGCGTCGGCCGCCTCGGGGACGTCGCCTTCGACGGCGCCCAGGCCACCGTCAAGCTCGACGAGACCGCCGGCGCCCGCGTCACCGTCCAGGACGGCACGGTGACGATCGGCCGGCTCGGCGGCCACGCCGAGATCAGCACCCAGAAGGGCGACATCCGGATCGCCGAGGCGGTCCGGGGCGCGGTCGCCCTGCGCACCGAGCACGGCGACATCGCCGTCGGCGCGGCCCGCGGGACCTCGGCCACGCTCGACGCCGGCACCGCGTACGGCCGGGTCGAGAACGCGCTCATGAACACGGTGGGCGCCGGGGCCGAGCTGGCCCTCACGGCCACCACCTCGTACGGCGACATCACCGCCCGCAGCCTCTGAGACGACCGAGGCGACGGCCCCCGGGAGGCCGCGGCCCCAAGCGCCCCGGCCTCCCCACCACCCCCGCTCACCCCCGCTCCCACCCAGCTCTCGACACCGGAAGAAGGCGCACCATGACCGGCAACACCACCCCGCAGACCGCCGTCACCTCCACCTCCCCCTGGAGCGGCATGGTGTCGATCGAGGACACGGCCCTCGCCGTCACCGACACCGGCGGCACCGGCCGCCCGGTCGTCTACCTGAACGGCTCGTACGCCGACCAGTCCCACTGGAAGCGCGTCATCGCGGCCCTGGGCGGCGACGAGTACCGCCACATCACCTACGACGAGCGCGCCCGCGGCAAGTCGCGGAAGTCCGCCGACTACACCTTCGAGGCCTGCGTCCGCGACCTGGACGCGGTCCTGGCCGCCCGGGGCGTGGAGCGGCCGATCCTGGTGGGCTGGTCGTACGGGGCGATGCTCGCCGTGCACTGGGCGGCGAGGAACCCGGAGCGCGCCGCCGGCGTGGTGTCCGTGGATGGCGCCATGGCGCACGAGTGGCTGGACGAGGCCGCGAAGGCGCAGGTCAGGAAGCTGTTCCGACGTCTGAGCCCGCTGTTCCCGATCGCCCGCCCGCTGGGCATGGCGGCCCGGATGAGCGCCGCGGACCACGCCGAGATCAACATCGAGATCAACGAGCTGTGCGCGCCGGCCTCGCTGGACCCGGTCTTCGACCGGCTGACGGTGCCGACGCGGTACGTGCTGGCCAGCGGCGGCAACCTGGGCGGCGACCCGGTGCTGATGGAGAAGATCCGCGCCGACCTGGGCCCGGTCCTGGACCGCAACCCGAACATCCGGGTGAGCGCGAAGGTCCCGAGCAACCACTCGAAGATCCTGCGCAAGGACTTCGGCGCGGTGGCGGACGCGGTGCGCGAGATCGCCGCGCATGGCTGAGGGCCCGCGCCCTCGAAAGGACACGGGCCCTCGGCGTGGCCCTTACGCCAGCGGCCCGGTGACGGGCTCGACGGCGGCGACGAGCCGGCCCTCGCGGACGAAGGTGTCGGCGGCGGCCAGGTCGGGCGCGAGGAAGCGGTCGGGGCCGGGGCCCTCGACGCCGGCGGCGCGCAGCGCGTCGATGGCGGCCTGGGAGGCGGGGGCCGGGGTGAGGCCCTCGCGGAGCTCGATGCCCCGGGTGGCCGCGTACAGCTCGACCGCGATGATCCGGGCGAGGTTGCCGATCGCGATGCGGAGCTTGCGGGCGGCGGACCAGCCCATGGAGACGTGGTCCTCCTGCATCGCCGAGGACGGGATCGAGTCGGCGGAGGCCGGGACGGCGAGCCGCTTCATCTCGCTGACCAGGGCGGCCTGGGTGTACTGGGCGATCATGAGGCCCGAGTCGACGCCGGCGTCGTCGGCGAGGAAGGGCGGCAGCCCGTGCGAGCGGTTCTTGTCGAGGAGCCGGTCGGTGCGGCGCTCGGCGATCGAGCCGAGGTCGGCGGCGGCGATCGCGAGGAAGTCGAGGACGTACGCGACGGGGGCGCCGTGGAAGTTGCCGTTGGAGCGGACCTGGCCGTCGGCGAGGACGACCGGGTTGTCGACGGCGGCGGCGAGCTCGCGCTCGGCGACGAGGAGGGCGTGCGCCATGGTGTCGCGGCCGGCGCCGGCGACCTGCGGGGCGCAGCGCACCGAGTAGGCGTCCTGGACGCGCGGGGCCTCGCCGGCCTGGGCGTAGCCCGTCAGGCCGGAGCCCTTGAGGACGGCCAGCATGTTGGCGGCGGAGGCGGACTGGCCGGGGTGCGGGCGGATCGCGTGCAGCTCGGGTTCGAGGACCTTCTCGGTGCCGAGGAGGGCTTCGAGGGAGAGCGCGGCGGTGATGTCGGCCGACTTGTAGAGGGTGTCGAGGTCGGCGAGGGCCATGACCAGCATGCCGAGCATGCCGTCGGTGCCGTTGAGGAGGGCGAGGCCCTCCTTCTCCTTGAGCTCGACGGGCGCGATGCCGGCGGCGGCGAGCAGCTCGCCGGCGGGCTTCACCTCACCGTCGGGACCCTCGGCGTCACCTTCGCCCATGAGGGCGAGGGCGCAGTGGGAGAGCGGCGCGAGGTCGCCGGAGCAGCCGAGGGAACCGTACTCGTGCACGACCGGGGTGATGCCGGCGTTGAGGACGTCGGCCATGGTCTGCGCGACCTCGGGGCGGACGCCGGTGTGGCCGGAGGCGACGGTCTTGAGCCGCAGGAACATCAGCGCGCGGACGACCTCGCGCTCGACGCGCGGGCCCATGCCGGCGGCGTGCGAGCGGACGATGTTGCGCTGGAGCTGGGCACGCAGCTCGTGGCTGATGTGCCGGGTGGCGAGCGCGCCGAAGCCGGTGGAGACCCCGTAGACGGGCTCGGGCTTGGCGGCGAGCGCGTCGATCACCGCACGCGCGGCGGCGAGAGCCTCCACGGCCTCGGCCGACAGCTCGACGCGGGCGCCGTGGCGGGCGACGTCGATGACGTCCTGCGGGGTCGTGCCGGACGTGCCGAGGACGACTGTCTGCATATCCATATTCAGCACCCTACGGATTGAAGACCGACCTGTCACTAGCCGATTTCGTCACGCCCCCGAGGCACGACCACCCCTTACTGAACAGAGGTACGCCCCCGGGGCCCGCAGCCGGGCCTCCAGTGTGCCGCCCGGACACGTCACCCGCGATCGACGGGGCCGGTCAAGGCGCCGGCCCTGAGCTCCATGGGGCGCCCAGTGACCCCCTCCACTTCCACGGTGAAGGAAGCGGCCCGGGCGGCACTCCGGCGAGTAGCCTGACGCGCCGAGGCCGCCCCCGTACGTCACAACTGCCGTCGCCGGCAAGGAAGAAGTGTCGACTGTGCCCGCTCAGACCATCGAGGTTCCGGTCATCGCCGACGTGATCGGAGGCCACACCGGGCGGCTCGACGACTTCAAGGGCGGCGTGGAGTCGGTCATCCGCCTGCGCCCCGAGTTCCCCGTCGAAACCCTCCAGGGCATCGAGGAGTTCTCCCACCTCCAGGTCACCTGGTTCTTCAACCTCGGTTCGCCGGACGACGTCGCGCTCCACGCGCGCAGCCCCCGCGACAACCCCGCGTGGCCCGCGACCGGCACCTTCGTGCACCACAACCACCGGCGTCCCGCCCGGCTCGCCACGTCCTTCCCCCGGCTGCTCAAGGTCGACGGGCGCGACCTGCACGTGGTGGACCTCGATGCCGACGAGGGCACCCAGGTCGTGGATCTCGTCGCGGTCTTCGGGGAGATGATGCCGCGCGGGCCCGTCACGCAGCCGTCGTGGCCGGGCGAGATGCTCGCCGACTACTGGCGGGACGCCTCCGAGCGCTGAGGCGGATTCGCTTCCCCGGACGGCTCTTCACCCACACGAGCGGTCTTCCCTCGGCGCGCCATTTTTGGCATATGCCCTGCGGTCGTGGGCGTGGGAGCATCGCGCGCCATGAAGGATGTCCGCTCGATCCCCGTCGCCCCCCGCGCCCTCCCGCTGCTCGGGCACGTCGTCCCGTTGCTGCGGGAGCCGCTGGGGTTCCTGAAGTCGCTTCCCGCGCATGGCGAGTTGGTGCGGATCCGGATCGGGCCCTTTCCCGTGGTCGTGGTCTGCGACGCGGAGCTGACCCGCCGGGTTCTCGTCGACGACCGGGTCTTCGACAAGGGCGGGCCGCTCTACGACCGGCTGCGCGAGGTGCTCGGCGAGGGGCTGGTCTCCTGCCCGCACCAGACCCACCGCCGGCTGCGGCGGCTGTCGCAGCCCGCCTTCCACCAGGCACGGCTGCCGGAGTACGCGCGGGCCATGACGACGTGCGCGGAGGAGGCGGCCGACGCGTGGCGGCCCGGGCAGGTGCTCGACGTGCCCGCCGAGACGATGCGGATCAGCGCCCGTGTCGTCACCGCCACCCTGTTCTCCGGCAGCCTGCCCGCCGCCGCGTACGACGGGCTCGTCGACGACGTCACCACCATCGTGAAGAGCCTCTACCAGCGCATGTTCCTGGTCCCGCCGCTGGACCGGCTGCCCACCCCCGGCAACCGCGCGCACCTCGCCGCCCGGGCCCGCATCCACGCCGTCGTGGAGCGGATCATCGCCGAGCGCCGTGTCGACGGAGCCGACTACGGCGACCTCCTCTCGGCCCTGATCGCCGCCGACGACCCCGAGGACGACCGTCCCGGCATGAGCGGCACCGAGATCAACGACACCGTCGTCTCGTTCCTCCTCGCCGGGATCGAGAGCACCGCCGCGACGCTCGCCTCCGCGCTCGACCTGGTGGCCCGCCACCCCGACATCGAGCGGCGCCTGCACGCCGAGGTGGACGCCGTCCTCGACGGGGCGCCCGCCACCCACGCCGACCTTCCGCGGCTGCCCCTGACCGAGCGGATCGTCACGGAGACGCTGCGGCTGCGCCCGCCGGGCTGGTTCCTCACCCGGACGGTCACCGCCGACACGGAGCTCGGCGGGTACGCGCTGCCGGCCGGGACGAGCGTGGCGTACAGCGCGTACATCGTCCACCACCGGCCCGATCTCCACCCGGACCCCGAGGCCTTCACCCCGGACCGCTGGGACCCCGCGCTGCCCCAGCCGCCGCGCCACGCCTACCTGCCCTTCGCGGCGGGCGCCCGCAAGTGCGTCGGCGACGTGTTCAGCATGATCGAGACCACCCTGGCCCTCGCGACGATCGCCTCGCGCTGGCGCCTCGCCCACGTCCCGGGGAGGGAGGGGCGTCTCGCCGCCTCCGTGTCGCTTGAGGTGCGCGATCTCGACATGGTCGCCCACCCGCGGGGCGCCGAGGGCGCCGGAATCAGGCGCCCGGACGGAACCTGAGGGCCGACCACGTGTCGTCGACGGCGATCTGCCGTACGGGGCGGACGCCCCGCTCGATCAGCGCGGCGGACAGGGAGTCGCGGTTCAGGTCCGTGCCGAGCTTTCCGGCCTTCGGGTAGGCCACCCAGGACAGGGCGTCGCGGCGGGCGGCTTCGAGGGCCGTCTCCACGTCGGCCTCGGCGAGGTCGCCGGAGGCGCGTACGAAGACGATGACCGCGTCGGCGGCCCCGGCGTCCGACGCGTCCTCGACCTCCAGGTCGACGTCACCGGGCTTGCCGAGGACCATCGCCTTCTGGCCCGGCTTGATCTGCAACTTGGTGATCACGGACATGCTCCGATCCTGCCATCCGGCGGGGCCGACGGCCCCCGGAGCGGGCGGAGGCTCAGGGCTCCGCCGGAGGGTCTTCCCTCGGTGCCGCCCGCGGCAGTTCCAGTGTCGGCGCGTCGCGGAAGCGGCGGCGGTCCCTCGCGCCCGGCGGGGCGTCGGCGAGGCGGATGACCGTGCCGTCGCGGCCCGCCACGACCGGTTTCACCGAGCGGGCCGCCTTCGCCTGGTACTGGGCCGCGTCCGCGAGGCGGAAGAGGCGGCGCGCCGACCTGAGCGGGCCGATGGGGTCGCCGGTGGAGGCGACCCCGCAGGCCACGCCCTCGCCGAGCTCCAGCTCCGCCGCCCGTCCGCAGAGTTCCTCGGCGACGGCGACGACCTCGTCGGCCGTCGGACCGACCGTCAGGAGACAGAACTCGTCGCCGCCCAGGCGGGCCGCGAGCGCGCCGGGGAGGCGCGCGGCGCAGCGGGAGAGGACGGAGCCGAAGCGTTCGAGGAGGCGGTCGCCGACGGCGTGGCCGTGGGTGTCGTTGACCCGCTTGAGACCGTTGAGGTCGCAGACCACGAGGCTGACGACGGAGCCGTCGGCCCGGTAGCGCTCGATCGCCTCGTCGAGGCGGGTGTCCACGGCCCGCCGGTTGGCGAGGCCGGTCAGCGGGTCGGTGAAGGCCAGTTTGCGGACCTCTTCGAGGCGTTCGGCCTGGGCGATGCCGGCGGCGACGACCGCCGCGAGGACGGTCGCGAAGTCGGCGTCCTCGCGGGAGAAAGGTTTCTCCTCTGTCGGCCTGGCCACGTACAGCTCGCCCCACGCGCGCCCGTGCAGCACGATCGGCGCGACCACGCAGCTGCCGCGCCCCCGGATGCGCAGCCGGGCGACCCGGCCGGTGGCGACCCGGTCCGCGGCGGTCTCCACCCAGGCGTCCGGCTCGCCGCCGCCCGCCCAGCGCTCGTGCAGGAACTCGGTGATCTCCGGGAACTGGTGGACGGGGTACGTCTCCGACTCGGGGAACTCCTCCTCGCCCGCGTCCCGTTCGCCGGCGTTCACGAGGACCTTGAGCCGGCCGAGGTCCCGCTCCCAGACGGACAGCGCGGCGAAACTCCCGTCGAGTCCCTCGCAGGCCTTCAGCGCAGCGGCCCGCCAGAACTCGCGTGGAGTGTGCGCCGCCGCCATCGCCTGCGCCAGTGCCACTACGGCCCGCAGCCGCACGTCCTCACCCATTCCACCAGTTTAGGTAGGTTTGATCGTTTTTCCCTTGCGAGACGTCACGGAAAGTGACATTTATCGAAAATGGGTAAATTAGGACAAACCAGACTGCCTGCAAGGGCTGGCGCTACACGCCCGGCCACTCCGGCTTCCGCTTCTCGTTGAAGGCCGCCACGCCCTCGGCCCGGTCCCCCGAGAACGCCACCGAACGCCAGGCCGCGTCCTCGACCTCAAGACCCGCCCGCAGGTCGAGGCCCTGCCCGAGCCGCATGGCCCGCTTCGCCGCGCGCAGGCCCACCGGGGAGTTCGCCGCGATCCGCCCGGCCAGCTCCAGGGCGCCCGTCCGCGCGTCCTCCTCCAGGAGGTCGACGAGGCCCAGCTCGCGGGCCTCCGCCGCCTCGACCCGGCGCGCCGTGAAGACCAGCTCGGCCGCGCGCGCCGCGCCCACCCGGCGCGGGAGCAGCTGCGTACCGCCGCCGCCGGGGATGACGCCGACGGAGACCTCGGGCAGGCCGACGACGGCGGTCGCGTCGGCGACGATCACGTCGCAGGCGAGCGCCAGCTCGAAGCCGCCGCCGAGGGCGAAGCCGTGGACGGCGGCGACCGTCGGCATCGGCAGCTCCAGGACGCCGGTGTACGCGGCGCGGGCGGTGGGGCGCTGGCGGACGAGGTCGGCGTCGCTGAAGGAGTTGCGCTCCTTGAGGTCGGCGCCGACGCAGAAGGCCTTGTCGTTCGAGGAGGTCAGGACGGTGACGCGGACGGAGGCGTCGGCGGCGAGCGCCTCGCAGGCCGCGCCGAGCGAGCGGGCCATCTCGGAGGAGACCGCGTTCATCGCCTTGGGCCGGTCGAGGACCAGCTCGGCGACGTGCCCGGCTCCCTCTCGCCGGACCACCACGAACTCACCAAAACGCTGCTCGGACATGCCGCAGACCCTCCCGACCGACTCAGCCCGGATGCGGGCTCAGGCTCAGACCCCGTCAACGGTGGTTAACGGGCGTTCACCGGAGATCCTAAGTGGGCCGACGGCTCAGGAGCCAGGGCTCCACGACCCCGAGGCCGCGCACCGGCCGCTGCCACATCGGCTGGAGCGCGAAGCGGTACGTGGCGACCGGGCGCCCCTCCTTCTCCGCGCGGGCCGCCTCCTCCGCCGCCTCGGCCTCGGAGACGGGCGCCTCGCCGGTGCGCGAGAGCTCCTCGGCGAGCGCGCCGTCGACGAGGACGGCGTCCTTCGGCGCTATCGAGGTGAGCCGGCTCGCGAGGTTCACGGTCGTGCCGAAGACGTCGCCCATGCGGGTCGTGACCGTGCCGAACGCTATGCCGACGCGCAGGGCCGGCATCGTCTCGTCGTGGCCGAGCGTCTCGATGAGCCGGAGCGCGATCTCGGCGGCCGTGCCGGGGTCGTCGGCGCAGTAGAGGACCTCGTCGCCGAGGGTCTTGATGAGCCGGCCGCCGTGCGCGGCGACGAGGTCGGCGCAGGTCGTCTCGAAGGCCTCGACGAGCTCGCCGAGCTCCTCCTCCTCAAGGCGCCGGGTGAGCCGGGTGAAGCCGACGAGGTCCGCGAAGCCGACGGCGAGCCGCCGGTCGACCATCTCCTCGTCGTCGGCCGCCTGCACGAGCACCCGGCCGGTGGCGGCGGCGAGCTGCCTGCGCCACACGTAGATGAGGAACTCCTCCAGCTCGGGCAGGAGCAGCTCGACGAGCGGATACGTCACCTCGGTGCGGGTCATGCCGGGCTCGGGCGGCTCGGTCAGGCCCTCCAGGAAGGAGTCGATCTGCCATTCGGCCAACCGGGCGGTGGTCTGCCCGGTGGACCGGGCGACCTGCACGGCCATCGGCTCGCTGAGCAGCCCGGCCTCGACGAGACCGGCGAGCCGCCGCAGGGCGAGGACGTCGGCCTCGGTGAGCGCCTTGGCCTGGCCGATGTCGGCGAAGCCCATGGCGCGCCAGAAGCGGGAGGCGAGCTCCATGGAGACGCCGGCGGTGCGGGCGGCCTGGAACGGCGTGTAGCGGCGGTCGGCGCCGAGGATGAGCTGTTCCAGGCGGATCGCGAGCGGGTCGTCCGTCGGCTCGGCCGTGTGGTCGACCTCGTGGTGCGGGGTGGGGTACGTGGCGGGGGCTGGCGGTGTGGGCGGTTCGGGCGTCTGGGAGCCGTCGCCCGTGTTCGCGTCGTCGACGGTCACCGGCCGCCTCCCGCGCGTTGCCGTTCCCTGCCCACTTGTCCTGCCGATCTGTCGCCTGGATCGCGCTCCACGATACGGCAGGTGTGGAATGGCTCACGCCGGAACGGCGAGCCATTCCGGCGAAACGAACGAGCCTTTTCGGCCACGGCGCACACCTGTGGCCGGTCACTCACGCCCCGGTGGTCCCGGCAGGCGACCCGCTCAGGTCCTGAGGTGGACGATGTCGCCCGCCCCCACCGCCTCGGTGCCGCCGCCCTCCGTGGCGACGACCAGGCGTCCGTCGCCGTCGAGGGAGACCGCCTCCCCCTCCAGCGCCCGTTCGCCGGGCAGCTCGGCCCGTACGCGGCGGCCGAGGGTCGCGCAGCGGAGCTCGTACGCCTCCTGGAGCCCGGAGGCCACGGGGTCGCCACCGGCCCGCACCCAGTCCCCGTACCACTGCTCAAGGGAGCGCAGGACGGCCCGGAGGAAGGGGTCGCGGTCCGGGAACTCGACCCCGGCGAGGCGGAGGGAACCGGCCGTGGGGACGGGCAGTTCGTCGGCGCCGAGGCTCACGTTGATGCCGAGGCCGACGACGACGCCGTCGTCCCCGGCGCGCTCGGCGAGGATCCCGCCGGTCTTGCGCTCCTCGCCGTCCACGGAAACGAGCAGGTCGTTGGGCCACTTGAGGGAGATGTCGACCTTGGCGGCCTTCGCGAGGCCGGTCGCGGCGGCCACGCCGGCGAGCAGCGGCAGCCAGCCCCAGCGGTGCACGGGCACGTCCGGCTTGAGGAGGACGGAGACGAAGAGGCCGGAGCGGGCGGGCGCCGTCCAGGTCCGGTCGAGACGGCCCCGGCCCTGGGTCTGCTCCTCGGCGACCAGGACCGCGCCCTCGGGCAGCGCGGCGTCGCCGGAGGCCCGGGCGGCCAGGTCGGAGTTGGTGGAGCCGGTGGAGGCCACCACGTCGAGCGAGGTCCACAGTCCGTCGGGCCGGACCAGCGCGCCGCGCAGGTTCGCGGCGTTCAGCGGGGGCCGGTCGAGGTCTGACCAGGGCCGGTCGAAGTCATCGGAGGACGTCATGCAAGCCAGAGTAGGTGTGGCAAAGACCGCAGTGCCGAACCGTATCCGCGTCGATACGCTACGGGTCAGTAGACGGGCAGTAGCCCATTCGCAGTCAACGAACCCCCCGTGACCAGGCAGGGAGCCGCATCCCGATGTCCGAGCCGGCAGAGCAGTACGAGATCGACATTCACACGACCGCAGGCAAGATCGCGGACCTCAGGCGCCGGGTCGACGAGGCCACGCACGCCGGCTCGGAACGCGCGGTCGAGAAGCAGCACGCCAAGGGCAAGCTGACCGCCCGTGAGCGGATCGCGCTGCTGCTCGACGAGGGCTCCTTCGTCGAGCTGGACGAGCTGGCCCGGCACCGCTCCACCAACTTCGGCCTGGAGAAGAACCGTCCGTACGGCGACGGTGTCGTGACGGGCTACGGCACGGTCGACGGCCGTCCGGTGGCGGTCTTCTCCCAGGACTTCACGGTCTTCGGCGGCGCGCTCGGCGAGACGTACGGGCAGAAGATCATCAAGGTGATGGACTTCGCCCTGAAGACCGGCTGCCCGGTCATCGGCATCAACGACTCCGGCGGCGCCCGCATCCAGGAGGGTGTGAGCGCGCTCGGCATGTACGGGGAGATCTTCCGCCGCAACACCCACGCCTCCGGCGTGATCCCGCAGATCTCGCTGATCGTCGGCCCGTGCGCGGGCGGCGCGGTGTACTCCCCCGCGATCACCGACTTCACGGTGATGGTCGACCAGACCTCGCACATGTTCATCACCGGCCCGGACGTCATCAAGACGGTCACCGGCGAGGACGTGGGCTTCGAGGAGCTCGGCGGCGCCCGGACGCACAACGCGACCTCGGGCGTGGCGCACCACATGGCGG
Organism: Streptomyces sp. NPDC056144; assembly: GCF_042264145.1. Lineage (NCBI taxonomy): Bacteria > Bacillati > Actinomycetota > Actinomycetes > Kitasatosporales > Streptomycetaceae > Streptomyces > Streptomyces sp. NPDC056144. Next base: position 78,192 of record NZ_JBHJVF010000010.1, read on the forward strand.
GTGACGAGAAGGACGCCATCGAGTACGTGAAGTCGCTCCTCTCCTACCTGCCGTCGAACAACCTCTCCGAGGCCCCCGCCTTCCCGGAGGTCGCGGAGACCGAGGCGACGGACGAGGACCGCGAGCTCGACACGCTGATCCCGGACTCGGCGAACCAGCCGTACGACATGCACACGGTCATCGAGCACGTCCTCGACGAGGGCGAGTTCCTGGAGACGCAGTCGCTGTTCGCGCCGAACATCCTCACCGGCTTCGGCCGGGTCGAGGGCTTCCCGGTGGGCGTGGTCGCCAACCAGCCGATGCAGTTCGCCGGCTGTCTCGACATCAACGCGAGCGAGAAGGCCGCGCGGTTCGTGCGGACCTGCGACGCCTTCAACATCCCGGTCCTGACCTTCGTCGACGTGCCGGGCTTCCTGCCGGGCGTGGACCAGGAGTACGGCGGCATCATCCGGCGCGGCGCGAAGCTGATCTACGCGTACGCCGAGGCGACGGTCCCGCTGATCACGGTCATCACCCGGAAGGCCTTCGGCGGCGCGTACGACGTCATGGGCTCCAAGCACCTGGGCGCGGACCTCAACCTGGCGTGGCCGACGGCGCAGATCGCCGTCATGGGCGCGCAGGGCGCGGTCAACATCCTGCACCGGCGGACCATCGCCGAGGCGGAGGACCAGGAAGCGGAGCGCGCACGGCTCATGCAGGAGTACGAGGACGCGCTGCTCAACCCGTACATCGCGGCCGAGCGCGGCTACATCGACGGCGTGATCCTGCCGTCGGACACCCGCCCGCAGATCGTGAAGGGCCTGCGTCAGCTGCGGACGAAGCGGGAATCCCTTCCCCCGAAGAAGCACGGCAACATCCCGCTCTAGGACCGTCCTGAGCCCTGTGGAGGGACAGCACGATGATCAAGGTCGTACGAGGAAACCCGACGCCCGAGGAGCTGGCCGCCGCACTGGCGGTGGTCCAGGCCCGGGCCGCGGCCACGGCGGCGGCGTCCGCCGGGAGCGGCGGCCCGGTCGCTCCCGAGGGCTGGTCGGACCCGTCCCGCATCGCGCGGTCGGTACGGCACCGGCCTGGCCCGCGCGCCTGGGCCCGGTCGTACTGGCCGGTGTGACGCGGGAAGCGAAGAGGCCGGACCCCATGTGCGGGGGGTCCGGCTTCGCCGTTTCCCCACGTTGTTGAGTATCCGTACTCAGGTGTTCCGGTCCCTCCCGAGGGGAGGATCAGCCCATGCTCTGGTCCGACCCGAAGAACAAGCCGCCGCGGTTCCTGCGCGAGATGCAGTCGATGCTGTCGCGCGGCGGCGTGGTCCTCGCGCTCGCGATGGTCGTGGTGATGTTCGTGGCCGGTACGAGGTGACCTGCGCCGGGCGTACGCGGTGACGTGCGCCGGGCGTACGCGGTGAGGGGCGCCGACACTGGCTACGCTGCCCCTATGACTGCTGATCCCCGCCGTGTCGTCCTCGCCTCCGCCTCCCCCGCCCGGCTCGGGCTGCTCCGGCAGGCCGGCCTCGCCCCCGAGGTGATCGTGAGCGGCGTCGACGAGGACAAGATGAAGGCCCCGACCCCGGCCGAGCTCGCGCTCGCCCTCGCCGAGGCCAAGGCGGCCCATGTGGCCGCGAAGCCCGAGGTGTTCGGGGCGCTCGTCATCGGCTGCGACTCGGTCCTGGAGCTCGACAAGCAGGCCCTGGGCAAGCCGGCCGACGCCGCGGAGGCCACGGCCCGCTGGCAGGCCATGCGCGGCCGCACCGGCGTCCTCCAGACCGGCCACTGCGTGTACGACACGGCCGCCAAGCGCTTCGAGTCGGCGACGGCCTCGACCGTCGTCCGCTTCGGTCACCCGACGGACGAGGAGATCGCCGCGTACGTGGCGAGCGGCGAACCGCTGCACGTGGCGGGCGCGTTCACCCTGGACGGGCGGTCGGCGCCGTTCATCGACGGCATCGACGGCGACCCGGGCAACGTGATCGGGCTCTCGCTGCCGCTGCTGCGCCGCCTGCTGGCGAAGCTGGACGTGCGGATCACGGACCTCTGGGCCTGAGGCTCAGCTCGTGGTCGCCGGCGCCTCTTCGGAGGCGCCGTTCTCTTTCCCGTACGACGTCCCGCTCGACTTCCCGTCCGGCTTCCCCTGCTGCTCCCCGTACGCCACCAGGGTGAGCACCAGGAGCCCCAGGACCACCATCAGGAACGCGAACGCCTGCCAGCCGAGCAGTCCGACGGCGACCGCTCCGAGGACGCCGTGGACGACCGCGCAGCCGACGAGGAGGCCCCGGCCCACGCGGCCAGGGCGGCGGTCGCGGACGCCGGCCAGGAGGGCGACGAGGCCGCAGAGGACGAGCGCGAGGCCGGAGGCGATGCCGAGGCCCCAGGTTCCGGTGGCCATCACGCCCGGGTCCATGCCGTCGAGGGACATCGACTGGGCCTCGACGAAGCTCGCCATGATGCCGTTGATGACGACGATGCCGGGCGCCTCCAGGAAGAGGACCGCGGCCGTCACGAGAGCTATCGGTCTGCGGGCCACCTCGGCCACCCCCTGGTTTCGCCTGTTACCGACAGTACGATCGACAGCGCGAAGGCTACTGGCGAGTAAACCCTCGGACAAGGGTTCGCACACGCGAGACTGACCTTGACCGCACGGCAAAGAATCCTTGAGCCATTCGTAGGGACCCGACAAAGAAACTTGAATCGCGATTGACCCAGGGAACAGAGACCTGCGCCACACCTCGGAGCTACTGTGCCGTAAAGGAACCCTGCGTACCGTGGTGCGACAAGGGAATTCACGGCCCGAGCAGGCCCGGGGTCACCCTCCGTGTGGGCAAGCTCACCACTGGGGACGGGTCGAAAGGCCGTGTCGGCGGTCCCTAAACTCAGCTTGTTTCAAGGAGGGAGCCATCGTGCGCAAGGTGCTCATCGCCAACCGAGGCGAAATCGCTGTCCGTGTGGCCCGGGCGTGCCGGGACGCGGGTATCGGCAGCGTGGCCGTGTACGCCGAGCCGGACCGGGACGCCCTGCACGTCCGGGCGGCCGATGAGGCGTTCGCTCTGGGCGGTGACACTCCGGCGACCAGTTACCTGGACATGGCCAAGGTGTTGCAGGCCGCGAAGGACTCCGGGGCGGACGCCGTCCACCCGGGATACGGATTCCTTTCCGAGAACGCCGAGTTCGCGCAGGCGGTCCTGGACGCGGGTCTGACCTGGATCGGCCCGCCGCCGCAGGCCATCCGCGACCTGGGCGACAAGGTGGCGGCCCGTCACATCGCGCAGCGCGCGGGTGCCCCGCTGGTCGCCGGCACGCCGGACCCGGTCTCGGGCGCCGACGAGGTCGTGGCGTTCGCGGAGGAGAACGGCCTGCCGATCGCGATCAAGGCCGCCTTCGGCGGCGGCGGTCGCGGCCTGAAGGTCGCCCGGACGCTGGAAGAGGTCCCGGAGCTGTACGACTCCGCCGTCCGTGAGGCCGTCGCGGCCTTCGGCCGCGGCGAGTGCTTCGTCGAGCGCTACCTCGACAAGCCGCGTCACGTCGAGACCCAGTGCCTCGCCGACCAGCACGGCAACGTCGTCGTCGTGTCGACCCGTGACTGCTCGCTCCAGCGCCGCCACCAGAAGCTCGTCGAGGAGGCGCCCGCGCCGTTCCTGAGCGAGGCGCAGAACGCCGAGCTGTACGCGGCGTCGAAGGCGATCCTGAAGGAGGCCGGCTACGTCGGCGCGGGAACCGTCGAGTTCCTCGTCGGCGCCGACGGCACCATCTCCTTCCTGGAGGTCAACACCCGCCTCCAGGTCGAGCACCCGGTCACCGAAGAGGTCACCGGCATCGACCTGGTCCGCGAGATGTTCCGCATCGCCGACGGCGAGGAGCTCGGCTACGGCGACCCCGTCATGCGCGGCCACTCCTTCGAGTTCCGCATCAACGGCGAGGACCCGGGCCGGAACTTCCTTCCGGCGCCCGGCACGGTCACGCTCTTCCAGCCGCCGACCGGCCCCGGTGTCCGTCTGGACGCGGGCGTCGAGTCCGGCTCGGTGATCGGCCCGGCGTGGGACTCGCTCCTCGCCAAGCTGATCGTGACCGGCGCGACCCGCGAGCAGGCGCTCCAGCGTGCCGCCCGCGCGCTGGCGGAGTTCAAGGTCGAGGGCATGGCCACGGCCATCCCGTTCCACCAGGCCGTCGTGGTCGACCCGGACTTCACCGCGGACCCGTTCCGTGTCCACACCCGGTGGATCGAGACCGAGTTCAACAACGAGATCAAGCCCTTCGCGCCGGCCGGTGCCGACGCGGAGGAGGACGAGTCGGGCCGCGAGACGATCGTCGTCGAGGTCGGCGGCAAGCGCCTCGAGGTCTCCCTGCCGTCCTCGCTCGGCATGACCCTGGCCCGTACCGGTCTCGCGGCCGGCGCGAAGCCGAAGCGCCGCGCGGCCAAGAAGTCCGGCCCGACGGCCTCCGGCGACACCCTCGCCTCCCCGATGCAGGGCACGATCGTCAAGGTCGCGGTCGAGGAGGGCCAGGAGGTCAAGGAGGGCGACCTCATCGTCGTCCTGGAGGCCATGAAGATGGAGCAGCCGCTGAACGCCCACCGCTCCGGCACCGTCAAGGGCCTGAGCGCGGAGGTCGGCGCGTCCGTCACCTCCGGCGCGGTCATCTGCGACATCAAGGACTGACGCACGGCGCCGTAGAACGTACGGTACGAGGGCCCGCAGGCAGCCGCCTGCGGGCCCTTCGTCGACCTCCGTCGACAGTCGAGAGAGGCCCGGGACCCGACGCCATGCGAGCCGACGCGCGCCGCAACCACGAGCGGCTTCTCACCGAGGCCAGGGCCGCCTTCGCCGAACTGGGCGCGGACGCGCCCCTGGAGGAGGTCGCCCGCCGGGCCGGTCTGGGGATCGGGACGCTCTACCGGCACTTCCCCACACGGGCGGATCTGCTCGGTGCCGTCTTCCAGGAGGCCCTGGAGGCGCTCCTGCGGCGCTCGCGCGAGCTCGCGGGCGCGGAGGAGCCGTGCCGGGCGCTCGTGGAGTGGCTGCGCGCCCTCGTCGCCCACGCGGGCGAGTACCGGGGCCTCGCGCACGCGCTGATGTGCGCGTCGTCCGACCGGAGTTCGGCGCTGGCCTCGTGCAGCGAGCCGCTCCGCGCGGCGGGCGAGACGCTGCTCGGGCGCGCTCAGGAGGCGGGCGCGGTGCGTGCCGACGTGTCGATCGGCGATCTGATGCAGCTCACGAACGCCATCGCGCTCGCGGCGGAACAGTGCCCGGAGGACGGCGAGTTGGCGGACCGGCTGCTGGCCCTGACGCTCCGGGGCATCAAGGACTGACCGGGGAGCGGGTGCCGCGCGACCAGGGGCCCCTGGGAGGAAAGGGCCCCTCGGGTCCCGTCAGCGGCGGCGCATGTCCGCGACGCGGGCCGTGCGCTCCAGCGTCTCCGCCGCCATCCCGCCGCCGGGGCCGCGGAACTGACCACCCGCCAGACGTCCGCGCTGGACGGGGAGCGGCATGTCGCGGCGGTGCCGCACGCCCGGCGGGAGCGGCTCGCCGCCTGCCGCGCCGGGCCCCGCTCCCGTACCGGCGACGGCGATCTGCACCCCCTGGTCGGCGAGGGCCTGGAGCTCGGAGGCGGCCCGCTCGTCGTGGGCGGGGGGCTCGTCGGTGACCAGGCGGGTGATGACGTCCGTCGGCACCGTCTGGAACATCGTGTCGGAGCCGAGCTTGGTGTGGTCGGCGAGGACCACGACCTCCGCCGCCGCCTGCACGAGGGCCCGGTCCACGCTCGCGGAGAGCATGTTGGACGTGGAGAGCCCGCGCTCGGCGGTGAGCCCGCTCCCGGAGAGGAACGCCCGGGAGACCCGGAGCCCCTGGAGGGACTGCTCGGCCCCGCTGCCCACGAGGGCGTAGTTGGAGCCGCGCAGGGTGCCGCCGGTCATGACGACCTCGACGCGGTTGGCGTGCGCGAGGGCCTGGGCGACGAGCAGGGAGTTGGTGACCACGGTCAGTCCGGGCACGCGGGCGAGCCGGCGGGCCAGCTCCTGCGTGGTCGTCCCGGCGCCGACGACGATGGCCTCGCCCTCTTCGACGAGGCTCGCGGCGACGTCGGCGATGGCCGTCTTCTCCGCGGTGGCGAGATGGGATTTCTGCGGGAAGCCGGATTCTCGCGTGAATCCACCCGGCAACACCGCACCGCCGTGGCGGCGGTCGAGGAGTCCTTCTGCCTCCAGCGCCCGTACGTCTCTCCGTACGGTCACTTCCGAGGTCTGGACGACGCGGGCGAGCTCGCGGAGCGACACGGCCCCATTGGCTCGCACCATTTCGAGGATCAACTGGCGACGTTCTGCAGCGAACACGAAACTGACAGTAACGTGAGCTGGCGATAGTTTTCAGCACTATGCGCCGAATTGCAGAAGATGCGCACAGACGGGACCTCCAAGTGCTATGGGAGGTCCCGTCATTGATCGTTTTATGCCCGGTCTTGCCGGGGGTTGTCCGAGTCGGCGAACCGTTCCCGCAGGCGGGACCGGTGCCGGAGCGGGGTGCTAGACCTCGCCCGCCGACTTTCGGGTGTGCAACTGTCGTGCCACTTCGGCGATCGAGCCCGACAGGGAGGGGTACACGGTGAAAGCATTTGCGATCTGCTCGACCGTCAGATTGTTGTCGACCGCGATCGAGATCGGGTGAATCAGTTCGCTCGCCTTCGGGGCGACGACACAGCCGCCGACCACGATCCCGGTGCCGGGGCGGCAGAAGATCTTCACGAAGCCGTCCCGGATGCCCTGCATCTTCGCGCGGGGGTTGCGGAGCAGCGGCAGCTTGACGACCTTGGCGTCGATCTTGCCCGCGTCCACGTCGGCCTGGGTGTAGCCGACGGTGGCGATCTCGGGGTCGGTGAAGACGTTCGAGGAGACCGTCTTCAGGTTGAGCGGGGCCACCGCGTCGCCGAGGAAGTGGTACATCGCGATACGGCCCTGCATGGCGGCGACCGAGGCGAGCGCGAAGACGCCGGTGACGTCACCCGCCGCGTACACGCCCGGGGCGCTCGTACGGGAGACCTTGTCGGTCCAGATGTGGCCGGAGTCCTTCAGCTTGACCCCCGCCTCCTCCAGGCCCATGCCCGCGGAGTTCGGGATGGCGCCGACCGCCATGAGGCAGTGGGTGCCGGAGATGACCCGGCCGTCGGCGAGGGTGACCTCGACGCGGTCGCCGACCCGCTTGGCGGACTCGGCGCGGGAGCGGGCCATCACGTTCATGCCCCGGCGGCGGAAGACGTCCTCCAGGACGGCGGCGGCGTCCGGGTCCTCGCCGGGCAGCACGCGGTCACGGCTGGAGACGAGGGTGACGCGGGAGCCGAGGGCCTGGTAGGCGCCGGCGAACTCGGCGCCGGTGACACCGGAACCGACCACGATGAGCTCCTCGGGGAGCTCCTTGAGGTCGTAGACCTGGGTCCAGTTGAGGATCCGCTCGCCGTCGGGCTTGGCGTCGGGGACCTCGCGCGGGTGGGCGCCGGTCGCGATGAGCACGGCGTCGGCGGTGAGGGTCTCCTCGGTGCCGTCGGCCGCGGTCACGATCACCTGGCGCGAGCCGTCCACGGCCTGGCGGCCGGAGAGCCGACCGCGGCCGCGCAGGACGCGGGCGCCGGCGCGGGTGACGGAGGCGGTGATGTCGTGGGACTGGGCGAGCGCGAGGCGCTTCACCCGTCGGTTGACCTTGCCGAGGTCGACGCCGACGACGCGGGCGGCCTGCTCGATGTGCGGCGTGTCGTCCGCGACGATGATGCCGAGCTCCTCGTAGGAGGAGTCGAAGGTGGTCATCACCTCCGCCGTGGCGATCAGCGTCTTCGAGGGCACGCAGTCGGTCAGGACCGACGCGCCGCCGAGACCGTCGCAGTCGACGACGGTCACCTCCGCGCCGAGTTGGGCGCCCACCAGGGCCGCCTCGTATCCGCCGGGTCCGCCACCGATGATCACGATCCGGGTCACTGGGATCTACGCCTCGCGTCTCGTTCTGCTGGGGGGTCACCCCGCCTGGGTGCAGTGCGTACGCCATTGTCCCGCACGCTTCAAGTGCGTACCCCATTCTCCCGCACGACCGGCGCGGCCACGCGCCGGGGGCGGATTGGCGCGCCGGAGGCCCCCGCGCGGGGCGCGTCCGGCCCCTCCCCGCCGTCGCCACCTCGGAGTTCGCCGGACACCCCGCCCCCTCCCGTACCCTCGGTCCCATGTCGCTCTACGCCGCTTTCGCCGGCAACCTCGACGCACGGCTGATGAGCCGCCGCGCACCGCACTCCCCGCTGCGCGGCACCGGCTGGCTGAACGGCTGGCGGCTGACCTTCGGCGGCGAGCAGATGGGCTGGGAGGGCGCGCTGGCCACCATCGTGGAGGCCCCCCGTTCCCAGGTCTTCGTGGCGCTGTACGACATCGCGCCGATGGACGAGGAGTCCATGGACCGCTGGGAGGGCGTCGGCCTCGACATCTACCGGCGGATGCGGGTGCGCGTGCACACCCTCGACGGCGAGGAGCCGGCCTGGGTGTACGTGCTCAACGCGTACGAGGGCGGGCTGCCGTCCGCGCGGTACCTGGGCGAGGTCGCGGACGCGGCCGAGTCGGCGGGCGCGCCGCACGACTACGTGATGGAGTTGCGCAAGCGTCCCTGTTGATCCGGCCGGGCGGGCGCGGCCCGCCTCTTCGTCGGAAACGACAAGACAACGATCGCATGTCCGTCATCATCGTCATCTACGCGCGTAGGAATTCTCCGGCTACGCTTCTGCGCGTAACAAATCCGTCCGGGGCTCCCCTCGGACCCCCCTCCCCGAGGCGAGAGAGACAGTGAACGCAACTGCCACCCCGTACGAGGCCGCCGAGGCCGCTGCCGCCCGTCTTCGCGAGCTGACCGGAGTCGAGAACCACGACGTCGTCCTGGTCATGGGCTCGGGCTGGGCGCCCGCCGTCGACGCGCTCGGCGCCCCCGAGGCCGAGTTCCCGGTCACGGAGCTCCCCGGCTTCCCGCCGCCGGCCGTCGAGGGCCACGGCGGCAAGGTCCGCTCGTACAAGATCGGCGAGAAGCGCGCGCTGGTCTTCCTCGGCCGCACCCACTACTACGAGGGCCGCGGCGTCGCCTCCGTCGTCCACGGCGTCCGCACCGCCGTCGCCGCGGGCTGCAAGACGGTCGTCCTCACCAACGGCTGCGGCGGCCTCCGCGAGGGCATGCGCCCCGGCCAGCCGGTCCTCATCAGCGACCACCTCAACCTGACGGCGGCCTCGCCGATCGTCGGCGCGAACTTCGTCGACCTCACCGACCTGTACTCGCCGCGGCTGCGCGCGCTGTGCAAGGAGGTCGACGAGACGCTGGAGGAGGGCGTGTACGTCCAGTTCCCCGGCCCGCACTACGAGACCCCGGCCGAGATCAACATGGTCCGCGTCATGGGCGGCGACCTCGTCGGCATGTCCACGGTCCTGGAGGCCATCGCCGCGCGTGAGGCCGGGGCCGAGGTCCTGGGCATCTCGCTCGTCACCAACCTCGCCGCGGGGCTCTCGGGCGAGCCGCTCAACCACGAAGAGGTCCTGCAGGCGGGCAAGGACTCGGCGGCGCGCATGGGCGAGCTGCTGACGCGCGTCCTGGACCGTATCTGAGCCTCCGGCTCAGGCAGGGGCCGCTGCGCGGGGCCTCCTCCCCCACCCCGCCCCTTCCCGAAACCGGGGCTGCGCCCCGGACCCCGGTCCTCAGACGCCGGACGGGCTGAGAAGCCCCGGGGCTCCGCCCCGGACCCCGTACCGGCCTGCGGCCGTGCCCCCAAGCGCCGGGCGGACTGAGTTTCCGCCCGCAGGGCGGAAAATCCAGCCCCGCCGGCGTTTGAGGCGCGGGGGTCCGGGGGCGGAGCCCCTGGTTTCGGGAAGGGGCGGGGTGGGGAACAGCTCCGCGCAGCGGCCACCGACCCGCACCACCCCACCCGCCGCCGCCCCGAAAGGCACACCGTGACGCAGGACGACCTCCTCACCCGGGCCAACGCCTGGCTCGCCGAGGACCCCGACCCGGAGACCCGCGAGGAACTCGCCGCGCTGATCGACGCCGGCGCGACCGACGAGCTCGCCGCCCGTTTCAGCGGCACGCTCCAGTTCGGCACCGCCGGTCTCCGCGGCGAGATCGGCGCCGGGCCGATGCGGATGAACCGCTCGGTCGTCATCCGCGCCGCCGCGGGCCTGGCCGCGTACCTCAAGGCGAAGGGTCAGGACGGCGGCCTCGTCGTCATCGGCTACGACGCCCGCTACAAGTCCGCGGACTTCGCCCGCGACACCGCCGCCGTGATGACCGGCGCGGGCCTGCGCGCCGCGCTCCTCCCCCGCCCGCTCCCGACGCCCGTCCTCGCGTACGCCATAAGGCACCTGGGTGCCGTCGCCGGCGTCGAGGTCACCGCGAGCCACAACCCGCCGCGTGACAACGGCTACAAGGTCTATCTCGGCGACGGCTCGCAGATCGTGCCGCCCGCCGACGCGGAGATCGCCGCCGAGATCGACGCGGTCCGCTCGCTGAACGACGTCCCGCGCCCGGCGGACGGCTGGGAGACCCTCGGCGACGAGGTCCTGGACGCCTACCTGGCCCGTACGGACGCCGTCCTGACCGCCGACTCCCCCCGTACCGTCCGGACCGTCTACACGGCCATGCACGGCGTCGGCAAGGACGTCCTGACGGCCGCCTTCGCCCGCGCCGGCTTCCCGCCGCCCGCGCTCGTCGCCGAGCAGGCGGACCCGGACCCGGCGTTCCCGACGGTCGCCTTCCCGAACCCGGAGGAGCCGGGTGCCATGGACCTCGCCTTCGAGGCGGCCAGGGCCGTGGACCCGGACATCGTCATCGCCAACGACCCCGACGCCGACCGCTGCGCCGTGGCCGTGCCCGACGCCTCCGTCGAGGGCGGCTGGCGCATGCTCCGCGGCGACGAGGTCGGCGCGCTGCTCGCCGCGCACCTCGTGCACAAGGGCGCCACGGGCGTCTTCGCCGAGTCGATCGTCTCGTCCTCGCTGCTCGGCCGGATCGCCGAGGCGGCCGGTGTCGGGTACGAGGAGACGCTGACCGGCTTCAAGTGGATCGCCCGCGTCGACGGTCTGCGGTACGGCTACGAGGAGGCGCTCGGCTACTGCGTCGACCCCGAGGGCGTCCGCGACAAGGACGGCATCACGGCGGCGCTGCTCGTCGCCGAGCTGGCCTCGGTCCTCAAGGAGCAGGACCGTACGCTGCTCGACCTGCTCGACGACCTCGCCGTGGCCCACGGCCTGCACGCCACCGACCAGCTGTCGGTGCGCGTCGAGGACCTGAGCGTCATCGCGAACGCGATGGCGGCGCTGCGCGAGCGCCCGCCGGTCTCCCTCGCGGGCCTCACGGTCGTCTCGGCCGAGGACCTCACGAAGGGCACGGAGTCGCTGCCGCCCACGGACGGCCTGCGCTACCACCTGGAGGGCGACTACAAGGCCCGGGTGATCGTCCGTCCGAGCGGCACCGAGCCCAAGCTCAAGTGCTACCTGGAGGTCGTCGTCCCGGTCGCCGACGCGAGCGGGCTGGCGCCCGCGCGCGCGAAGGGCGCGGAGCTCCTCGGCGCGATCAAGCGCGATCTGAGCGCGGCCGCGGGGCTCTGACCCCGCCGCGCACCATGTGAGAGGGCCGGTACGGAAGCTTCCGTACCGGCCCTCTCACGTGTGTCCCTCGGCTGTCCGTACGCGGGTCAGCCGATCGCGATCAGGATCACGAGCAGCAGCAGCCCGGCCGCGGCCGGGGCGATGATCTCGTACGCCCAGCGCACCTGCGGCTCCCCCTGCGCCTCGGGGTCGCGCCCGTGGCGCTCGGCGAGTTCGCGCAGGTCGGCGATGGTCTGGTCGGCGGGAGCGGTCCGCGAGCCGCTGTCCTTGACGTCGGCGGTGGTGGAGGTACGGCCGTGGGGGTCGTCCTGCGAGGCGCGGGCGGCCTTGCGGGCGGCCTTCTTGCGCTGGCGCAGCGAGACGGGGATCGCCCACAGCTGGAACTTGGCGCCGCTCTGGGTGAAGACCTCGCTGGAGTACCCGGCGCGGACGTCCGCGACCGTGCCCCAGGGGAGCGCGATCGAACGGAACGGGTTGCGGATCCGGAGCCGCTGGTTGTTCACGTACACCGCCGGGCGGATCGTGAAGGCGACGATCAGCGGCACGGCGAGGACGAACCCGGCGAGCGCGACCCAGGGCGCGTTGCCCTTGCCCCGGATCATGGCGTCACCGGCGAACCCGGCCGCGAGGAGCACGAGGAAGATCCCGCTCGCGATCCCGAGGGGCGAGCGGAAGACTCGGTCGGCGTAGGGCTGTTCGGCCGTCGGCCGATCGGGGGTCGGCTCGGAGCCGGGCTCGGGGGTCGTCATGCCGCCGATTGTGCCTCAGGGCGCCGTCGGCGGCTCAGGCGGCCCGCGTGGCCACGAGGTCCGCGTACAGGATGATGTTGTCGGGCCGGTGGCCGTCGACGAGCTCTCCGCCGCAGGTGATGATCCGCAGCTCAGGGCGGGTGGTGTCGCCGTACACCTTGGCGGTGGGGAAGGTCTTCTTGTCCACCTGTTCGAGCTCCCTGACCCGGAAGACGGCGGCCTTGCCGTCCGCGCGTGTCACGGTGATCTCGTCGCCGACGCGGACGCGGGAGACGTTCCTGAGGACGGCCGGGCCGCGCGCGGTGTCGAAGTGGCCGATGAGGACCGCGGGGCCGGTCTGGCCGGGCGTGACGCCCTTCTCGTACCAGCCGACGCGGTCGGCGTCCGCGACCGAGGGCACCTCGACGGTGCCGTCGGCGTTGAGCCCGAGACTCAGGATCGGCCCGGTGTCGACCCCGGCGGAGGGCAGCGCGACCCGTACGGGCAGGGAGCGGCCCAGCGGGGCGACGGGGGCCGTGCTCTTCGTCGGCGCCGGGACGGCGGCCTCGGAGACCCGGGCGGGGAGGGGCGTGCCGGGGGTGGGGGCGGTGGCCGGGGCGGTGGCGCCGGCGGAGCAGCCGGTGAGGGCGACGAGCGCGAGGAGGAGGGCTGCGGCGGTACGGGTACGAGCGCGGTTACGGGTACGGGTGCGGGTCTGCATGACGGCTCCGGACGGCGGTACGGGGTGTGGCCGGGGGCG
>NZ_JBHJVF010000010.1:91281-250012 GCF_042264145.1 Streptomyces sp. NPDC056144
CGGCTGCTGGCGGCGGGGGGGGTGCGGGGACGGGGCGGGGTTCGGGGGGGGGGGGGGGGGGCCCGCCGGGGGCCGGGCGGGGGGGGGGGGGGGGGGCCGGCCGGCGGGGGGGGGGGGGGCGCCCGGCCGGGGCGTGGGTGAGCTCGGGGCGGTGGGTCAGCCGCGCGCGCCGGCCCGGCGGCGGAGGACGACGAAGCCGAGGCCCGCGGCGGCGAGGGAGACCGCGCCGGCGCCCGTCGCGTAGAGGGCCGTGGAGTCGGTCCCGGTGGTGCCGAGCTCGGCACCGGCCGCGACACCGCCCTGCGGGACGACGGCGGTCTGACCGCCGGTGGTGCCCGTGGAGCCGGTGGTGCCCGTGGAGCCGGTGGTGCCCGTGGAGCTCTTGTCGCCGCCGGTGCCCTTGTTGTCCGTGGGGACCTTGGTGCCGCCCGTGACCGGGTTGAGGGTGCAGCCCTCCGGCATCTTCGGGAAGGCCTGCGAGCCGCCCTTGCTCCCGACGCCGCCCTCGACCTTGGTGTAGAGCGTCGGGGTGGCGCCGAACGGGTTGTCGATGCGGGCGATGATGCCGGCGCTCTTCGGCAGCGCGGGGTGCTTGCGGTCGAGCTTCGAGAAGACCGGGGTGTCGTCGCCCGCGTCGTGGAAGGTGGCGGTCGGGCCGTTCGGGCTCATGACGAGCTCGGCCTCGGTGCCCGCGCCGATGCTGACGGTGGTGGTGACGGTGCACTGGTCGTCACGGGTGTACGGCGTCGGGGCGGCCTGCCGGGACGAGCCGGGGATGTAGGCCGCGAGGCCGCCGCCCTGCTCCAGGACGACGAGGCCGCCGCCGGTGAAGCGGAAGACCGCGCGGTCGCCCTTCACGTAGGAGACACCGGTCTTGACGCCCAGCCGGATCTCCCGGAGGCCCCAGCGGCCGTCCTTCTCGACGACCTCCAGGCGGACGCCGTTGGCGAGCTTGTACTGGCCCGGCTCGGCGTGGATGTAGTTGCCGACCCAGCCGTAGGAGCTGCCGTCGGAGTCGAGGACGAAGAAGGCGCCGTTGTTGTTGCCGGCGGCCGACTGGTGGTCGGCGTCGAGCGTGCCGACGTTCTTGCCCTTGTAGGTGAGCTCGGCGCGGTGGTGGCCGTCGGCGACGCGGAAGATCCTGGCCTCGCCGCCGGTGGGCAGCGGCACCGTGCGGACGTACACGCCCGCGGAGACGAGCTTCGGGGCGGCCTGCCGGGCGGAGCCCGGGATGTAGGAGACGAGGCGGCCGTCCTGCTCCATCAGGACGACGGCGCCACGGAACGCGGCGACCCGGAGGTCGTCGCCCGTCACGGCGAGGAGCCGGCCGTCGCCCGTGAGGTGGAAGCGGCCCTGCTTCTCCGTGAGCTTGACCTGCGCGCCGTTGGCGAGCTCGTACGTGCCGGTGACGGCGCGGCCCTGGAGGCGGTTGCCCTTCCAGGAGTACGTCTGGCCATTCGGGTAGAGGACGAAGTAGGTGTACTCGTCCTCGTACGCGACCGCGATGCCGTTCGCGTCCAGGGTGCCGACCCGCTGGCCCGCCTTGGAGATCTCGGCGCGGTGGTGGCCGCCGGCGACGCGGAAGATCTTGGCCTGGGCGCCGTTCGGGAGGTTCTCCGTCCGGACGAGGGTGCCGGTGCTGTCGTCCGCCGCGGCCTTCGGGCTCTCGGAGCTCTTCGGGGCATCCGCCGCGTCCGCCTGCGCATCCGCATCCGCGTCCGTCGGCGCCGTCGTGGCGGACGGGGTCGCCGCCGACTTGACGGCCGTCGGGCCGTCGGCCGCGAAGGCCGCGCCCGCGGTGAGGGCCGGGGTGATCGCGACGCCCGCGACGAGGGCGGTGGCGACGGCGGTGCGGAGGGCGGTGCGCATAACGACTCCTGGGAAATCAGTCAGGTGGTTGGGTGAGTCGCATGCCGCTTTTTCTCGGTCCGAGGTGTCCGGTGAGGTCTGGCTGGCTGCTGGTTAAAAATTTAAAGATCTTGTATGCGGGAGCTGTGCGCTCCACGTCACAGGCGTGTGACAGGCGTCACTCGCCCCGTCACCCCTGATGTGACCTCGCGCTCGACCGAAGGGCTCCCCTGTACAGGTCGCTACGCGCGTAGATATGCTCGACTGGTGACCATGCCCACCACTGCATCCGCAGCATCCGCATTCGCCGACGTGACCGCGTCCGACAGTGCGCTGCGCCGCTTCCTCCACGGGCTGCCCGGCGTCGACGCCGTCGGCCTGGAGGCGCGCGCCGCATCTCTCGGCACCCGCTCGATCAAGACCACGGCCAAGGCGTACGCCATCGACCTGGCCATCTCCATGATCGACCTGACGACGCTCGAAGGCGCGGACACCCCGGGCAAGGTCCGGGCGCTCGCCGCCAAGGCCGTCAACCCCGACCCGACCGACCGCGCGACCCCGACGACCGCCGCCGTCTGCGTCTACCCGGACATGGTGGCCACCGCCAAGGCCGCCGTCGCGGGCTCCGGCGTCAAGGTCGCCTCCGTCGCCACCGCCTTCCCGGCCGGCCGCGCCGCGCTCCCCGTGAAGCTCGCGGACACGGCCGACGCCATCGCCGCGGGCGCCGACGAGATCGACATGGTCATCGACCGTGGCGCCTTCCTCGCCGGCCACTACCTCAAGGTCTACGAGCAGATCGCGGCCATCAAGGCGGAGTGCGGCGACCGCGCGCGCCTCAAGGTGATCTTCGAGACCGGCGAGCTCTCCACGTACGACAACATCCGCCGCGCCTCCTGGCTCGGCATGATGGCCGGCGCGGACTTCATCAAGACCTCGACCGGCAAGGTCGCGGTCAACGCCACCCCGGCGAACACCCTCCTCATGCTGGAGGCGGTCCGCGACTTCCGCGCGCAGACCGGCGTCCAGATCGGCGTGAAGCCGGCCGGCGGCATCCGCAACACCAAGGAAGCGATCAAGTTCCTGGTGCTCGTCAACGAGACCGTGGGCGAGGACTGGCTGGACAACCACTGGTTCCGCTTCGGCGCCTCCAGCCTGCTCAACGACCTGCTGATGCAGCGCCAGAAGCTGGCTACCGGCCGCTACTCCGGCCCCGATTACGTGACGGTGGACTGATCAACATGGCATCTGCATTCGAGTACGCGCCGGCGCCCGAGTCCCGGTCCGTCGTCGACATCGCCCCCTCCTACGGCCTCTTCATCGACGGCGAGTTCGTCGACGCGGCCGACGGCAAGGTCTTCAAGACCGTCTCCCCCTCCTCCGAGGAGGTCCTCTCCGAGGTCGCCCAGGCCGGCGCCGAGGACGTCGACCGCGCGGTGAAGGCGGCGCGGAAGGCCTTCGAGAAGTGGTCGGCGCTGCCGGGCGCCGAGCGGGGCAAGTACCTCTTCCGCATCGCCCGGATCATCCAGGAGCGCAGCCGCGAGCTGGCCGTCCTGGAGACCCTGGACAACGGCAAGCCGATCAAGGAGACCCGCGACGCGGACCTCCCGCTGGTCGCCGCGCACTTCTTCTACTACGCGGGCTGGGCCGACAAGCTCGACCACGCCGGCTTCGGCGCGAACCCGCGTCCGCTGGGCGTGGCCGGCCAGGTCATCCCGTGGAACTTCCCGCTCCTGATGCTGGCGTGGAAGATCGCCCCGGCGCTCGCGACCGGCAACACGGTCGTCCTCAAGCCGGCCGAGACGACCCCGCTGTCCGCGCTGTTCTTCGCGGACATCTGCCGTCAGGCCGGGCTGCCGAAGGGTGTCGTCAACATCCTTCCCGGTTACGGGGAGACGGGCGCCGCACTCGTCGAGCACCCGGACGTCAACAAGGTCGCCTTCACCGGCTCGACCGCCGTCGGCAAGGCCATCGCGCGCTCCGTCGCGGGCACCGACAAGAAGCTGACCCTGGAGCTGGGCGGCAAGGGCGCCAACATCGTCTTCGACGACGCCCCCATCGACCAGGCCGTCGAGGGCATCGTCAACGGCATCTTCTTCAACCAGGGCCAGGTCTGCTGCGCGGGCTCGCGCCTCCTCGTCCAGGAGTCGATCCAGGACGAGCTGCTGGACAGCCTCAAGCGCCGCCTGTCGACGCTCCGCCTCGGCGACCCGCTCGACAAGAACACCGACATCGGCGCCATCAACTCCTCGGAGCAGCTGGCCCGCATCACCTCCCTCGTGGAGCGCGGCGAGGCGGAGGGCGCCGAGCGCTGGACCGCCCCCTGCGAGCTGCCGTCGGCCGGTTACTGGTTCGCCCCGACGCTCTTCACCGGCGTCACGCAGGCGCACACGGTGGCCCGCGACGAGATCTTCGGCCCGGTCCTGTCGGTGCTGACGTTCCGTACGCCGGACGAGGCCGTGGCGAAGGCCAACAACAGCCAGTACGGCCTGTCGGCCGGCATCTGGTCGGAGAAGGGCTCCCGCATCCTCGCGGTCGCCGACAAGCTCCGCGCGGGTGTCGTCTGGGCCAACACGTTCAACAAGTTCGACCCGACCTCGCCCTTCGGCGGCTACAAGGAGTCGGGCTTCGGCCGCGAGGGCGGTCGCCACGGCCTGGAGGCTTACCTCGATGTCTGAGTCTTCCGCGACGCGTCTGAGCGTCTTCAAGACCTACAAGCTGTACGTCGGGGGCAAGTTCCCCCGCTCCGAGAGCGGCCGGGTGTACGAGGTGAGCGACTCGAAGGGCAAGTGGCTGGCGAACGCCCCGCTCTCCTCCCGCAAGGACGCCCGTGACGCGGTCGTCGCCGCCCGCAAGGCCTTCGGCGGCTGGGCGGGCGCGACCGCGTACAACCGCGGCCAGATCCTCTACCGCGTCGCCGAGATGCTGGAGGGCCGCCGGGAGCAGTTCGTCCGCGAGGTCGCGGACGCCGAGGGCCTGTCGAAGTCGAAGGCGGCGGCGGTCGTCGACGCGGCGATCGACCGCTGGGTCTGGTACGCGGGCTGGACCGACAAGATCGCCCAGGTCGTCGGCGGCGCCAACCCGGTCGCCGGCCCGTACTTCAACCTGTCCTCGCCCGAGCCGACCGGCGTCGTCACGGTGATCGCCCCCCAGGAGTCCTCGTTCCTGGGCCTGGTCTCGGTGATCGCCCCGGCGATCGCGACGGGCAACACGGCGGTCGTCGTCGCGAGCGAGAAGTCCCCGCTCCCCGCCCTGTCCCTGGGCGAGGTCCTGGCCACCTCCGACCTCCCCGGCGGCGTGGTCAACATCCTCTCCGGCAAGGCCTCGGAGATGGGCCCGCACCTCGCGGCCCACCAGGACGTCAACGCGATCGACCTCACGGGCGCGGACGCCGACCTGGCCCGCGACCTGGAGATCGCGGCGGCGGACAACCTGAAGCGCGTGCTGCGTCCCCGTACCGAGGACTTCAACGAGTCCCCCGGCACGGACCGCATGACCGCGTTCCTGGAGACCAAGACCGTCTGGCACCCCACGGGGTCGCTGGGCGCGAGCGGTTCTTCGTACTAGATCCACTCCGCAAGGCCCCCGGGTGTCCGCACCCGGGGGCCTTGCGCACGCCCGGGCCCGAACGCATGATCCACTCATGCTGAGGGGACTGATCAAGGGAGACAACGCCTTCGTCCCGACGGCCGCGCTGCGCGTCGCCGTCGGAACCGGCGTGGACATCGCGGCGCTGCTCGTGACGGAGCAGGGCAGGGTCCGGGGGGACGCCGACATCGTGTTCCCCGGCGCACCCGTGCACGCGTCCGGCGCGGTGCGGCTCACCGAGCACGAGGACGGCACGGTCTGGCTCGACACCGACCTCGCGGCCGTCGAGGAGGCGATCGACCGCGTCCTCCTCGTCGCGTCGACGGAGGAGGGGGCGCTGAAGGACGCGCGCGGGCTCTCCGTCCAGGTCATCGGCGCCGACGGTTCGGCGGTCGTGGCGTACGGGGTGACCGACGCGGGCCCCGAGACGGCGATGGTCCTCGCGGAGCTGTACCGCCGCGCCGGCGGCTGGAAGTTCCGGGCGGTGGGCCAGGGGTACGAGGACGGGCTCGTCGGCCTGGCGGCGGACCACGGGGTCGTGGCGGAGCCGGAGGACACCCTTCCCGAGCCGGAGGACACCCTCCCGGAGCCCGAGGCCGCCCTCCCGGAGCCGGAGGACGCCCTCCCCGCGCCTCGGGCGCCCGAGGCCCTTCCCGCGGCCTCCAAGGACACGAATCCCCCGTCGTCCGCCGAGCCCGTCTCGCCGTACGCCCCGGCCTCGGCGTACGCCCCGGGCCCGTTCCCGGCAGTCACGGTCCCCGTATCCGTACCGAAGGACTGGCCGTACGAGGACAACGACTTCGAACCGCGCGAGATCGAAGGCGTCGGCAACGACGTCATCGTCGTCGACGACCTCCCGCCCGGCCCCGTCCTCTTCGACATCGCCGTCCACACCGACCGGTACACGGCCCTCTGGACCCTCACGGAGGAGAACGAGCAGGGCGACCTGCTCGTCAGCAGCACCGAGAAGGGCCTGCGGGGCCGCGTGCTCGTCGTCGTCCCCGACACCGGGCGGCTGCGCCTGAAGCTGGAGGCCTACGGCCTCTGGCGCGCGCGGGCCCTGCCCCTCTCGGCGGCCCGGCAGCTGTCGGAGGAGACCCTGGAAGGCTGGGGGTCCGACGTGCTGCTGCACACGGGCGGACCGGACCACGTGGCCTTCCGCTACCGCGGCAAGAGCAACTTCATCGTCCACGTCTACGACCTGGCGCGGTACGACGGCTCTCCCGCGCTCCTGCCGAGGCCGAAGCACATCGTCAACGAGATCGGCAGGCAGCGGGAGTCGGAGCCGCTGCCCGCGGGCCCGCTCGTCGTCCATCTCAAGTGGGCCGAGGGCCCCTGGCGCGCCCGGCTGAAGCAGCCGAGCGCGGCCGTGGCGTGGCTGCGCCGGGTCCGCGACTGAGCGGCCTCCGCTACGGGAGCAGGCCCTGCGTCAGCGGACCCGCCACCGGCAGGTCCGCGACCGCGCCGCCCTTCGTGAGGTGGTCGGTGACGAGGTTCGTGCCGACCGGCTTGAAGTCGGCGACCTGGGTGCCGAGGCCGTTGTCGAGCGGGTCGACACCGGTCTTGGCCAGCGGGTCGAGCTGGAGGCGGGTGAGGGGGCCGAGGCCGTGGGTGACGCCTTCGAGCGCGCCCGCCCCGGCCGCCGCCGCGTCCGTCCGGGTCAGCGAGTCGACCGGCAGCGGCACCGGGGCCAGGGCCTGGGCCGCCGCACCCCCGCCGACCAGCGCGGCGCCCGCCGCCGTGACGGTGAGCCCGGCCTTCAGCAGGGCGCTCCGACGGGGGGTCCGGTCTTCTGCGTGACGCGCCATCATGATCCTTCCAGAGGATTCCACGGGGTGAGCGAACGGGCACCGAGCGTAGTGGGGGTGTGATGCTCGATACCAACGGCCTTCTCCGGTACTCCCCTGGACGGGGGAATGGTTCACACTGGTGTTCCGTGAGTGCCCTCCCGATTCCGACCCGCGTCGTCCTGCTGTCCGGCCCGTCCGGCTCCGGCAAGTCGTCCCTCGCCGCCGTTGCGGGCCTTCCGGTCCTGCGCCTCGACGACTTCTACAAGGAGTGCGACGACCCGTCGCTCCCGATCGTCGACGGCACCTCGGACGTCGACTGGGACTCCCCAGGCTCCTGGGACGCGGACGCCGCCGTCGCCGCGATCGTCGAGCTCTGCCGTACGGGACGGACCGAGGTCCCCGTGTACGACATCGCCACCAGCTCCCGGGTCGGCCGGGACCGCCTCGACATCGAGCGGACCCCGCTCTTCGTCGCGGAGGGCATCTTCGCCGCCGAGATCGTGAACCGCTGCCGTGAGCTCGACGTCCTCGCCGACGCGCTCTGCCTGCGCGGCCGCCCCTCGACGACCTTCCGTCGCCGGCTCGCCCGCGACCTGCGCGAGGGCCGGAAGTCGGTGCCGTTCCTGCTGCGCCGGGGCTGGCGTCTGATGCGCTCGGAGCGGGCGATCGTGGCCCGTCAGACGGCGCTCGGCGCGCACCCGTGCGCGAAGGACGAGGCGCTCGGCCGCCTGGCCGCCGCGGCGGCGGGCCGCCACCGCACGCCGGCCGCGAACTGACGGACGAAGAGCCCGGACACGCGAGAAGCGGGTCGCACCTGGCCCCCCGGCCTGTGCGACCCGCTTCGTCGTTCCCCGTATCCCCGTGCTCCCCCCGCTTCCCCCGCGAGCTCCCGTTCCCCCGTGAGCCCGCGCGGGTCTTTCCCCCGTTTCCCCCGTTGCTTCCCCCCGACCTTCAGGCCACCAGCTCGCCGAAGGACTCCTCCTCGTCACGGCCGAAGCTGAGCACCTCGTCCTCGCGCATGCGCCGCAGCGAACGCCAGATGCTCGACTTCACCGTGCCGACACTGATGTCCAGGATCTCCGCGATCTCCGGATCGGTACGGCCCTCGTAGTAGCGCAGCACCAGCATCGTGCGCTGGAGCTCGGGCAGCCGGGCCAGGGCCTGCCACAGGACCGCGCGCAGTTCCGTACCCCGCATCGCGTCCGTCTCGCCGACCGTCTCCGGCAGCTCCTCGGTGGGGTACTCGTTGAGCTTGCGGCGGCGCCACGCGCTGATGTGCAGGTTGGTCATGGTGCGACGGAGGTACCCGCCGACGGCGGCCTTGTCGCTGATCCGCTCCCAGGCGCGGTACGTGGAGAACAGCGCGCTCTGGAGCAGGTCCTCGGCCTCGAAACGGTCACCGGTCAGGTGGTAGGCGGTGGCGTACAGGGAGGCACGACGCTCCTGGACGTAGGCCGTGAACTCGGCCTCCGAACAGCTCGCGCGTTCCCCCGTGCTCTCCCCGTACACCGCTCCCGCGTCAGCGACGGCGGCCATGTACGGCGCCTTCCGCTGGCGCCCGACGCCGCGAACGCACCCCCGCCCGTTCACCGCGCCGGACTTCTCGGTGCTCCGGCCGACGTCGTGGAGGCGCGTGACAACTGCGCTTGAGGTGGTGCTGTGCAGTGCGTTCATCTCGCGCCCCCCGTCGTTCGGAGTGTGATTCGGTCCGTGTGCCAAGAAGCCTGCCCGGCGGAGTTCATGGAGGTGTCCGCCGACTGTCACAGCCGTGTCACAGGGGACGGGACACGGGCGTCACGAGGAGCGCGTCACTAAGCGGTCGTGCCCGGACGGCCGAGTACGACAGAATGACGGCGTGCCTTTTCTGTTGCTGATCGAGGACGACGACGCCATCCGCACGGCCCTCGAACTCTCCCTGTCACGGCAGGGCCATCGGGTGGCCACCGCCGCGACCGGGGAGGACGGCCTCCAGCTGCTGCGCGAGCAGCGGCCCGACCTGGTGGTGCTCGACGTCATGCTGCCCGGCATCGACGGCTTCGAGGTGTGCCGGCGCATCCGCCGCACCGACCAGCTGCCGATCATCCTGCTCACGGCGCGCAGTGACGACATCGACGTAGTCGTGGGCCTGGAGTCCGGTGCCGACGACTACGTGGTGAAGCCGGTGCAGGGCCGGGTGCTCGACGCGCGCATCCGGGCCGTACTGCGGCGCGGCGAGCGCGAGTCGACGGACTCGGCGACGTACGGCTCGGTCGTCATCGACCGGTCGGCGATGACCGTGACGAAGAACGGCGAGGACCTCCAGCTCACGCCGACCGAGCTGCGGCTGCTCCTGGAGCTGAGCCGGCGGCCCGGACAGGCGCTGTCCCGGCAGCAGTTGCTGCGGCTCGTGTGGGAGCACGACTACCTGGGCGACTCGCGGCTGGTCGACGCCTGCGTGCAGCGGCTGCGCGCGAAGGTGGAGGACGTGCCGTCCTCGCCGACCCTGATCCGTACGGTCCGTGGGGTCGGCTACCGCCTGGACGTCCCTGCGTGAGCAAAGGATTCCTCGCGCGGCTGCGGCTCTCCAGTCTGCGGCTGCGCCTCGTCGTCGTCTTCGCCCTGGTCGCGCTGACCGCGGCCGTCTCGGCCTCCGGCATCGCGTACTGGCTGAACCGCGAGGCGGTCCTGACCCGTACCCAGGACGGGGCGCTCAACGACTTCCGGCAGGAGATGCAGAACCGGGCGGCGACGCTGCCGCTGCGGCCCACCGAGGAGGACCTGCGGCGGACCGCCGAGCAGATGGCCTCCGGCGGCGGGGCGAACTACCAGGTGCTGCTGCTCGGCGAGCGGGCCGCGGGCAAGCCGATCGTCGGGGCCTCGGACCCGGACGACTTCACGCTGGCCGACGTGCCGCGGTCGCTGCGGGAGGCCGTGGACACACGGCGCCCGGTGACGGAGGCGAACCCGTACCCGTACCACCTGTTCTGGCAGCGGACGGAGCGGAACGGGACGCCGTACCTGGTCGGCGGGACGCGGATCGACGGCGGCGGTCCGGCCGGTTACATGCTCAAGTCGCTCGCGGCGGAGAAGGCCGATCTCAACTCGCTGGCCTGGTCGTTGGGGATCGCGACGGCGCTCGCGGTGGCCGGTTCGGTGCTGCTCGCGCAGGTCGCGGCGACCACCGTGCTGCGGCCCGTGCACCGGCTCGGCGAGGCGGCCAAGCAGCTCGGCGAGGGCAAGCTCGACACCCGGCTCCGGGTCACCGGGGCCGATGAACTCGCGGACCTGACACGGACGTTCAACAGCGCGGCCGAGTCGCTCCAGAAGAAGGTCGCGGACATGAGCGCGCGCGAGGAGTCCTCGCGGCGGTTCGTCGCCGACATGTCGCACGAGCTGCGGACGCCGCTGACCGCGCTGACCGCCGTCACGGAGGTCCTGGAGGACGAGCAGGACACGCTCGACCCGATGATCGCCCCGGCGGTCGCGCTCGTCGTGAGCGAGACCCGGCGCCTCAACGACCTGGTGGAGAACCTGATGGAGGTGACCCGCTTTGACGCGGGCACCGCCCGGCTCGTCGTCGACGAGGTGGACATCGCCGACCAGATCACCGCGTGCATCGACGCGCGCGCCTGGCTCGACGCGGTCGACCTCGACGCCGAGCGCGGGATCATGGTGCCGCTCGACCCGCGCCGTCTCGACGTCATCCTCGCCAACCTCATCGGCAACGCGCTCAAGCACGGCGGTTCGCCGGTGCGGGTGTCGGTGCGGACGGAGCGGGAGGAGCGGGAAGAGCGGGAGGAACTCGTCATCGCGGTCCGCGACCACGGCCCCGGCATCCCGGAGGACGTGCTCCCCCACGTCTTCGACCGCTTCTACAAGGCGAGCGCCTCCCGGCCCCGGTCGGACGGCAGCGGCCTCGGCCTGTCGATCGCCATGGAGAACGCGCTGATCCACGGCGGCTCGATCACCGCCTCGAACTCGGTCGGCGAGGACGGGGCGGTGGACGGCGCGGTGTTCGTGCTGCGACTGCCGCTCGACGCCTCGGGGATCACCCGCGAGGTGCGGACGCGGAGCAGCCAGGGCGAGGGGGAGGACGAGTGAGACGCCGTACGCAGCGACTGGTCCTCTGCGCGGGGTTCGCCGCGCTCGTGCTGACCGGGTGCGGGATCAGGACGACGTCCGTACCCGTGGACGCGGGCGCGGCCCCGTCCCGGGTTCCGTGCAGCGTCACCGAGGAGAGCCCGTCGGCGACCGCCGCGCAGGGCGTGCCGGTCCGGGTCTTCCTGGTGTGCGGCTCGCAGCTGGAGGCCGTCGACCGCCGCTCGCCGCTGCCGGAGGAGAAGGCGGGCGGCGACCCGGTGCGGACGGCGTCGGGGCTGCTCGCGCAGCTGCTCGCGGAGCCGTCGGAGGACGAGCGGCAGGCCGGATTCACGACGGCGGTACGGGGTCCGCTCACGGTCAAGGGGGCGCGGGCGGGCGATCCGGCGGGCACCCTGCGGCTGAGCCGCCAGCCGGAGGACCTGACGCCGGTCGCGCTCTCGCAGATCGTCTGCACCTTCGCGGAGAGCTCGGCGGGCGCGGGCGAGCACACGGTGCTGCTCGGCGGCCCCGGCTGGTACGAGCCGAAGCGCTACCAGTGCACGACGGACCTGCGGGAGCGGCCGGAGTCGAGCCCGCCGACGGCGCCGACGCCGGAACCGGTGGCGACGACGCCGGAACCGGTGGCGACGACGACGCCCGGGGTGACGCAGTCCACTCCCGCCGCCTGAGGCTTCTCCGTACCGGCGGAACCGATTCCGCCGGTACGAGCGTCTTGGGGGGCGTGCAGCGTCAAGGTTCGGGCGGAAACGCCGCCGTGGTCGTCCGTGGGGCGGGGTTCACTCTCCTCCTCGCGCATCTGCTGCTCGTCGCCTGGATCGGCCTCCGCCCACGGGACGTGGCCTGGGTGACCGCCCCGAACACGATCCCCCTCGCCGGCATCCGGGCCGATCTCGCGCTCGGCGGCGCCGAGGCCGCCCGGCTGATCGCCGAGGGGCTGCTCCTCCTGGCCCCGCTCGGGGTGCTGCTCCCGATGGCCGACGGACGGCTCCGCGCCTCCCTCTGGGGCTCGTGGGTCCGTACGGTCGCGGCCGGCGCGCTGGTGTCGCTCGCGCTCGAGCTGCTCCAGACCGCCGTACCGGGCCAGGTCGTCGACGTGGACTCCGTCCTCCTGAACACCGCCGGGGTGGCGCTCGCGCACCTGCTGTTCGTGCCGGCCGGGCGGGCCCGGCTGCGCCGCAGGTCGGAGCGGGATCAGGGTTCTCCCCTGCCGGAGAAGGAGAAGGCTCAGGGTTCGACCCCGACGATTTCCAGGGTCCCGATCGCCCCGTAGGCCGACGCCCGGGACCCGGTGGCGGCGGCAGGATGGAGTCATCGGGAGCCCGACGGAGCGGCTCCCGGCAGACGCTTTCGAAGGAGCCCACCATGGCCGCACTTGTCCGCCCCCGTAACGGACGCATGATCGGCGGAGTGTGCGCGGCGCTGGCGCGGCGCTTCGGCACCTCCGCGACGACGATGCGCCTGATCTTCCTGGTCTCGTGCCTGCTTCCGGGGCCGCAGTTCCTGATCTACCTGGGCCTGTGGATATTCCTGCCGGGAGAGAAGGCCGCGAGCTCGAGGACCGCCTGGTAGTCACGGGGAACGCCCGAGGGGCGCGCATCCGGGTCTCCGGGTGCGCGCCCCTCGGGCGTGTACGGGTGCGGGTGCGGCTCAGCCGAGCGGGAGGCCGCCGGGGAGACCGCCCGTGAGGCCGCCGATGGGCAGGCCGCCGAGGAGGCCGCCGAGCGGGGTGGCGCCGAGGCCGTCGGTGGCGGGGCCCGCGGCGGCCGGGAGGGTCTTCACGCCCTGGTCGACGCCCTGGGCGAGGGCGCCCTGTCCGGCACCGAGGGACTCGCCGGCACCGTCGGGGAGCTCGGTGAGGTCGCTGCCCAGCGGGACTGCGTTGGTCACCGTGCCCAGCGCGTCGGCGTCGAGCGGCAGGGCGGACGCGGAGGCCGTGCCGGCGGCGGTGACGGCGAAAGCGGCACCGAGGGCGGCGACACCGAGCTTCTTGGCGGCAGACTGCTTCATCTGAAAATCTTCCTTGGGGAATCCGGGGCTTCGGGGAAAAGCCGCTGGGGGAAATCCTGGGAACACGGGAATGCAGAGCGGCTCTGCAACCTAACCACCGGACGTCTCCACCGCAAACACCGGAAAGCGGCCGGGTGTCGTGCCCACCCGGCCGCTTCGAAACCCTTTGCGAGGGTGCGATCAGCCTTCCGCGCGGGAAGAGTCGCTGGTCGTGGCGGTCTGCTGGAACAGCCATTCGGACTTGAGCTCGGCATAGCCAGGCTTGATCACGTCATTGATCATGGCGAGTCGTTCATCGAAAGGAATGAACGCTGATTTCATCGCATTGACAGTGAACCAACCCATGTCATCGAGCGTGTATCCGAAAGCCTCGGTCAGGAGCTCGAATTCACGGCTCATGCTCGTTCCGCTCATCAAGCGATTGTCCGTGTTGACGGTGGCACGGAAATGCAGCTTGCGGAGCAGGCCGATCGGGTGCTCGGCGTACGAGGCGGCGGCGCCGGTCTGGAGGTTGGAGGTGGGGCACATCTCCAGGGGGATCCGCTTGTCGCGGACGTAGGCGGCGAGGCGGCCGAGGCGGACCGAACCGTCCTCGTCGACCTCGATGTCGTCGATGATCCGGACGCCGTGGCCGAGGCGGTCGGCTCCGCACCACTGGAGCGCCTGCCAGATGGAGGGGAGACCGAAGGCCTCGCCCGCGTGGATCGTGAAGTGGTTGTTCTCCCGCTTCAGGTACTCGAAGGCGTCGAGGTGGCGGGTGGGCGGGAAGCCGGCCTCGGCGCCCGCGATGTCGAAGCCGACGACGCCGGTGTCGCGGTAGCGGTTGGCGAGCTCGGCGATCTCCAGGGAGCGGGCCGCGTGCCGCATGGCGGTGAGCAGCGCGCCGACGCGGATGCGGTGTCCGTTGGCCCTGGCCTGCCGCTCGCCCTCGCGGAAGCCCTCGTTGACGGCCTCCACGACCTCTTCGAGGCTCAGGCCGCCCTCCAGGTGCTGTTCGGGGGCGTAGCGCACCTCCGCGTACACGACCCCGTCCTCGGCGAGGTCGACCGCGCACTCGGCGGCGACCCTGACCAGGGCCTCACGGGTCTGCATGACGGCGCAGGTGTGCACGAAGGTCTCCAGGTAGCGCTCCAGGGACCCGGAGTCGGCGGCCTCGCGGAACCAGATGCCGAGCTTGTCGGGCTCGGTCTCGGGGAGCTGCTCGTAGCCCTGTTCCCGGGCGAGTTCGATGATCGTGCCGGGGCGCAGTCCGCCGTCGAGGTGGTCGTGGAGGAGCACCTTCGGGGCACGGCGGATCTGGTCCGCGGTGGGGACGTTGGGGGTCTGGCTCGTCATTTCCGCACTGTAGCGCCTACGCGCGTAGAGCGCGCCCTGTCACACCGCGGATTCTTCGCTCCGCTCCGGTCATCCGCACCCGCGTGCCGAACGGACTTATGGGGTACGGGCGTTCATTCGAGGCCCGATACGTAACAGTGATCGCGCGTACCGCTGGTGTACACCTCCGCTTCTGAGACTGTTCTGTCATGGCGCTCTTCGCACTCGTGGGACCGTCCGGAGCCCGGCGACCCCGGCTCGGTCGGCCCGTTGGAGGAAACCGGCCCTCGGCGGTGGGCGGTGTCGTGCTGCTGCTGCCGGACGGGGACGAGGCCTCGCGGCGGCGGCCCTCCGCGCGGGCGCACGCCGCCGTGCTGCCGCTCGGGCGGCGGCTCGTGCGGGGCGGGCGCGGCGAGGGGCTCGTCGCGCACGTGGTGCGGTACCGGGGGCGCGGGTGGAACGGGGCCGACGCCGAGCAGGCCGCCGACGCCTCCTGGGCGGTCGGCGAGGCCGTACGGCGGTACGGGGACGTGCCGGTCTGCCTCGTCGGGCACGGGATGGGCGCGCGGGCCGCGCTGCGGGCCGGCGGACACGAGGCCGTCGGGGCGGTCGTCGCCCTCGCGCCCTGGCTGCCCGAGGACGACGTGGCCGCCGAACCCGAGCCCGTACGCCACCTCCTCGGGCGCCGGGTGCTGATCGTGCACGGCACCAACGACTCCCGTACCGACCCGGAGTTGTCCTTCCGGTTCGCCGAGCGCGCCAAGAAGACGAACCGCGAGACCTGCCGCTTCGAGGTGCACTCGGACGGGCACGCGCTGCGCCAGTACGCGCACGAGGTCCGCAACCTCGCCGCCGACTTCGCGCTCGGCGCCCTCTTCGCCCGGCCCGTGGCCCGGCCGGTGACCGACGCGATGGCCGCTCCCCCGCCGCTGGGGCTCAGGATGCCGCTCGCGGCGGGGTTCACGAGCGGCTCATAGCTTCGGCAGCAGGTGGTCGCGCCGGCTCAGGAGGAACTTCTTGAAGGCGGCCACCGGGGCCGTGTCCGGGTGGCCGTCCAGCCAGGCCACCCCGATCTCGCGGACCGCGCGCGGCGCGGTGACGCTGAGCTCGACGACGCCGGGGCGCGGGACGGCGGGCGGCGGCAGCAGGGCCACGCCGAGACCGGCGGCGACCAGGCCGCGCAGGGTCTCGGCCTCCTCGCCCTCGAAGGCGATCCGGGGCTTGAAGCCGGCCTGCGCGCACAGGTCGTCGGTGATGCGGCGGAGCCCGTAACCCGGTTCCAGGGTCACGAAGGTCTCGTCGGCGGCCTCCGCGAGGCGGACGCGGCGGCGGCCCGCGAGGCGGTGGTCGTCGGGGACGACGAGCCGCAGCCGCTGCTCGTCGAGGCGCCGGGCGACGAGGTCGGGGGCGTCCGGGACCGGCGAGGTCAGGCAGAGGTCCAGGTCGCCGGCGCGCAGCCGCTCGATCATCGCCTCGCCGTAGTTCTGGACGAGGGTGAAGCGGACCCGCGGGTGGTCCACGCGGAAGGCCCGGATGAGCGCCGGGACGGTCTCCGAGCCCATGGTGTGCAGGAAGCCGAAGGCGACCCGGCCGGCCGTCGGGTCGGCGTCCGCCCGTACGGTGTCGGCGGCCCGCTCGACCTCCGCGAGCGCCTTCTCGGCGGCCGTGAGGAAGCGGCGGCCCGCCGGGGTGAGGGAGACCGTCCGGCCGCGCCGGGCGAAGAGCGAGACGCCGAGGTCCTGTTCCAGGCGGACCATCGCCCGCGAGAGCGTCGACTGCGGCACGCCCATCTCGGCCGCCGCCCGCGTCACGTGCTCGTGCCGGGCGACCGCGGCGAAGTACGCGAGGCGCGGAGCCAGTACCAGGCCCATGTCTTCTTCGTTACTGTTCGGTGACAGGCGAGGCTGTGACCTGTACTCATGCAGCATGGGAACGATTACATCAGTTCCGTGCATTGGACGCATGAAACAGAGCGTCCTACGTTCGTGGACATGCCTCCCGCCAGTACCAAGGCGGGCGCCACCAGCGCGTCCGCCGACACCCGCCTCGCTCCCGGAGTCCCCGGCTACCGCCGGACGAGCCTCGCGCTCTTCGCCGCCGGCCTGGCCACCTTCGCCCTCCTCTACTCCACGCAGGCCCTCCTCCCGGCCATCTCGGCCGAGTTCGGCGCCACCGCGTCCGCCGCCTCCTGGACGGTCTCCGCCGCCACCGGCGCCCTCGCCCTCTGCGTCCTCCCCCTCAGCGCCCTCTCCGAGCGCTTCGGACGCCGCGCGATGATGACCGCCTCCCTCACGGTCGCCGTCGCCCTCGCCCTCCTCGTGCCCCTCGCGCCGAACCTGGAGACCCTGATCGCGCTGCGCGCCCTCCAGGGCGCCGCGCTCGCCGGCCTCCCCGCCTCCGCGATGGCGTACCTCGCCGAGGAGGTCAGGCCGAAGGCGCTGATCGCCGCGATCGGCCTCTTCGTCGCGGGCAACTCGATCGGCGGCATGAGCGGCCGGCTCGTCACCGGCTGGGTCGCGCAGATGTGGGGCTGGCGCGCGGGTCTGGCCGCCGTCGGCCTGACCTCGCTGCTCTGCGCGCTCGCCTTCCGCGCGCTGCTCCCGAAGGCGCGGCACTTCACGCCGGGCACGCTGAACCCCAAGGCGCTGGCGAAGACCGTCAGGACGCACCTGTCGGACCCGCTGCTCGTGCGTCTGTACGTGATCGGCGCGCTGTTCATGACGGTCTTCGGCGCGGTCTACACCGTGATCGGCTACCGGCTCGTCGAGGCGCCCTTCTCCCTCCCCCAGGGCGTCATCGGCTCGATCTTCCTGGTCTACCTGGTCGGCACGGTCTCCTCCGCCGCCGCCGGAAAGCTCGTCGGACGGCTCGGCCGGCG
Organism: Streptomyces sp. NPDC056144; assembly: GCF_042264145.1. Taxonomy (NCBI): domain Bacteria; kingdom Bacillati; phylum Actinomycetota; class Actinomycetes; order Kitasatosporales; family Streptomycetaceae; genus Streptomyces; species Streptomyces sp. NPDC056144. The sequence goes on from NZ_JBHJVF010000010.1 coordinate 108,784, forward strand.
CGGGGCGCTGTACCTGGCGGTCTCGACGACGGCGGCGGGCCTCCTCCTCTCCCTCTCCGACTCCCTCGCGGCGGTCCTCGCGGGCCTGGTCCTCATCACGGCCGGGTTCTTCGCGGGCCACGCGGTCGCCTCGTCCTCGGTGAGCCGTACGGCGAAGACGGGCCGCGCACAGGCCTCGGCGCTGTACCAGTCGGCGTACTACCTGGGCAGCAGCGTGGGCGGCACGCTCGGTGCGATCGCGTTCCACGCGGGCGGCTGGGCGGGCACGGTCGTGATCGGGCTCGTCGCGGTCCTCGGCGTGGTGTCGGTGACGCTGTACGGGTCCCACAGCGCGCGGGTGGCGGCGCGGCGGCCGGAGCTGGTGACGGCGGCCTGAGCCGGTTCCGGCGGCCTGAAACCATTCCCCTCCCCCGGAGCGTCTTAAATGACAGGACTCTAGGGGGAGTTGACGATCATGAACCGATTCATGGCTCGTGCGGGGAAGAGAGCGGGCATCACGGCCGGGCTCGTGTCGCTCGTCGTACCGATGACGATCGCGCTCGGTACGGCTCCGGCGCAGGCGGCGTCCTGCAACGTGACGACGGGGCCGTACCAGAAGCAGGTGGAGAAGTTCCTCGGGCGGCCCGTCGACGGACGGCAGTCGCTCGCGGACTGTCAGGCCATCAAGGCCTTCCAGGCCAAGCACGGCATCACCCCGACGATGGGGTACGCGGGCCCGGTCACCTGGCGCACGATGAACACGATGCTCCAGCAGCGGGCCGCCGGCACCACCCCGAACCGCGCGGGCACCTGCCCGACCAACCGGGGGCGGATCGCGTGCGTCGACCTGACCCGCCAGCTGAGCTGGATCCAGGACGGGTCGCGGCTCAAGTACGGCCCCGTGCCGGTCCGTACGGGCAAGGACGGCACCGAGACGCGGACCGGGTCGAAGAAGATCTACTGGCGGAACATCAACCACTGGTCGACGCTCTACAACGTCTCCATGCCGTACGCGCAGTTCTTCGACGGCGGGCAGGCCTTCCACTCCACGACCAAGTCGATGTGGAACCCGCCGGGTTCGGGCGGCTGCGTGAACATGCGGTCCGCGGACGCGAAGGCGTACTGGAACCTGCTGCGCAACGGCGACGACGTCTTCGTCTACGGGCGGAAGCCGGGAACCTGACCCGACTTGTCAGTGCCCTGCGCTAGCTTCGATCGCGTGACCACGACGAACGCGACCGTGACGACCGACGAACTCGACAGCTACCGCAGGGAACTGACCGGTTACTGCTACCGCATGCTCGGCTCCTCCTTCGAGGCGGAGGACGCGGTGCAGGACACGATGGTGCGCGCGTGGAAGGCGAGCGCGAGCTTCGAGGGGCGGTCCTCGGTGCGGTCCTGGCTGTACCGGATCGCGACCAACGTCTGCCTGGACGCGCTGAACGCGGGGAACAGGAGAGCGCGGCCCATGGACCTCACCGGCCCGACGCCGGTCGCGCAGGCGCAGCTGGTGAAGCAGCCGGAGATCACCTGGCTGGAGCCGATGCCGGACGGGCGGGTGCTGCCCTCGGCGGGCGACCCGGCGGAGACGGCGCTGTCCCGGGAGTCGGTGCGGCTCGCGTTCATGGCCGCGCTCCAGCACCTGCCGCCGAAGCAGCGGGCGGTGCTCATCCTGCGCGAGGTGCTCGCCTGGAAGGCGAGCGAGGTCGCGGAGCTCCTCGACACCACGGTCGCCTCGGTCAACAGCGCGCTCCAGCGGGCCCGCGCGACCCTCGCCGAGCAGGCACCGGCCGCGTCCGACGCGGCGGACCCGCTGGACGAGGAGCAGAAGGCGCTCCTGGAGCGGTACGTGGTGGCCTTCGAGGGCTACGACATGAAGGCGCTGACGGCGCTGCTCCACGAGGACGCGACCATGTCCATGCCGCCGTTCGACCTCTGGCTCCAGGGGCACGACGACATCGTGGGCTGGATGCTGGGCGTCGGCGAGGTCTGCGCGGGCTCGAAGCTGGTCCCGACCGTGGCGAACGGCTCGCCGGCCTTCGCCCAGTACCACCCGGACCCGGCCGGCGGCTTCAGCCCCTGGGCGCTGATCGTCCTGGAGGTGCGGGACGGGAAGGTGGCCGGGATGGACTTCTTCCTGGACACCGAGCGCTGGTTCCCGCTCTTCGAGCTGCCGTCACGGCTGGAGGCCTAGGGTCCCGTCGAGGCCGGTGAGGAGGAGCAGGGCCCGCAGCTCGGGCCCCGCCCCTTCGAACCGGAGGCGGTGGCCGTGGCGCCGGGCGGCGAGCTTGAGCCGGGCGAGGGCGTCGACGGCGAGGAGGTCGGCGCCCGCGAGCTCCCCCACGTCACAGGTGACGTCCCCGGGCGGGGCGTGCGCGAGGCGCGCGCAGAGGCCCGCGACGTCGTCCCGGGTGGGGCGGGCGGGCAGGGTCAGGACGAGGGGCTCTCGACGGGGGTCCACAGGAGAAGAGACCGTGCCCGCCCCCGTAACTCATCGCTAGGCTCTGGATCATGACTCACGAACCTGTCGAACTGGTGATCTTCGACTGTGACGGTGTTCTGGTGGACAGCGAGCGCATCTACTGCCGGGTGGACCGGGAGGTGTTCGCGGCCGTCGGGGCGGAGTTCTCCGAGGCCGAGATGGCCGACCTCTTCATCGGCTCCTCGAAGGAGCTGCTGACCGCGCTCGTCGAGGAGCGCCGGGGCAAGCCCCTGGAGCCCGACTGGCAGGTCCCGTACAAGCAGCGGTACGAGGATGCCCTCGACGCGGAGCTCACGGCCGTGGAGGGCGTCACGGAGGTGCTGGACGCGCTGGCCGTCCCGTACTGCCTGGCCTCCAACGGCAGCCACGCGACCGTGGCCCGGAACCTGGACCGCGCGGGACTCCTGAGCCGCTTCGAGGGCCGCCGCTTCAGCGCCCACGACGTCCCCCGGGCGAAGCCCGCCCCGGACCTGTTCCTGCACGCGGCGGCGGCCATGGGCGTACCGCCCGAGCGCTGCGCGGTCGTCGAGGACAGCCCGTACGGCGTCGAGGCCGCCCGCGCGGCCGGCATGCGCGCCTTCGGCTACTCCGGCGGCCTGACCCGCGCGGACCGGCTGATGGGCCCCCGGACGGTGGTCTTCGACGCGATGCGGGAGCTGCCGGGGCTGCTGTCCGGCTGACGGGGAGCCGTGACGGGGAACGGGACCGGTGGAGATCCACCGGTCCCGTTCCTCGTCAGCGCGCCGCCGGGTCTCAGGCGATGCGGTCCAGGACGATCGGGTTCGCCGTGAAGGGGGTGCCCTCCGGGGCGATGTCCCAGGCGGCCTCCAGGGAGCCCAGGGCGTAGTCGAACTTCTCCGGGGTGTCCGTGTGGAGGGTCATCAGGGGCTGGCCCGCGATGACCGTGTCGCCGGGCTTGGCGTGGAGTTCGACGCCCGCGCCCGCCTGCACCGGGTCCTCCTTGCGGGCGCGGCCCGCGCCGAGGCGCCAGGCGGCGATGCCGATGTCGTAGGCGTCGAGGCGGGTGAGGACGCCCGAGGACGGGGCCGTGACGACGTGCTGCTCGCGGGCGACCGGGAGGGCCGCGTCCGGGTCGCCGCCCTGGGCCGCGATCATCCGGCGCCAGACGTCCATCGCCGAGCCGTCCTTGAGGGCCTTCGCCGGGTCGGCGTCCTTGATGCCGGCCGCGTCGAGCATCTCGCGGGCGAGGGCGATCGTCAGGTCGACGACGTCGGAGGGGCCGCCGCCGGCGAGGACCTCGACCGACTCGCGGACCTCCAGGGCGTTGCCCGCGGTGAGGCCGAGCGGGGTCGACATGTCGGTGAGGAGCGCGACCGTCTTCACGCCGCTGTCGGTGCCGAGCTGGACCATGGTGGAGGCCAGTTCGCGGGCGTCCTCGATGGTCTTCATGAACGCGCCGGTGCCGACCTTGACGTCCAGGACCAGGGAGCCGGTGCCCTCGGCGATCTTCTTGGACATGATGGAGCTGGCGATGAGCGGGATCGCCTCGACAGTGCCGGTGACGTCGCGGAGCGCGTACAGCTTCTTGTCCGCCGGGGCCAGGCCGTCGCCAGCCGCGCAGATGACCGCGCCGGTGGTGTCGAGGACGTGGAGCATCTCCTCGTTGGAGAGGAGCGCGCGCCAGCCGGGGATGGACTCCAGCTTGTCGAGCGTGCCGCCGGTGTGGCCGAGGCCGCGGCCGGAGAGCTGCGGGACGGCCGCGCCGCAGGCGGCGACGAGCGGGGCGAGCGGGAGGGTGATCTTGTCGCCGACGCCGCCGGTGGAGTGCTTGTCGGCGGTCGGGCGGGAGAGCGCGTCGAAGTTCATGCGCTCGCCGGACGCGATCATCGCGGCGGTCCAGCGGGCGATCTCCGTGCGGTTCATGCCGTTGAGCAGGATCGCCATGGCCAGCGAGGACATCTGCTCGTCGGCGACCACACCGCGGGTGTACGCGTCGATGACCCAGTCGATCTGCTCCGGGCTCAGCTCGCCCTTGTCCCGCTTGGTACGGATGACGGAGATGACGTCCATGGTGATGGTTCCTCTTTCTACTTCTACGCGCATAGAGGGGAGGGAAAGGGGGGAGCGACCCTTCCATCGTGCACGAAGGGCCGCTCCGGGGCCTTACTTGGCGAGGTGTTCGGGGCCGAACGCCTGCGGGAGCATCTCCCCCAGGGTCAGGAACCCGCCGGGCGTCTCCAGGACGAGCTCGGCGCCGCCGAACTCGTACAGGAGCTGCCGGCAGCGGCCGCACGGGACCAGGGACTCGCCCCGGCCGTCCACGCACACGAAGTGCGTCAGACGGCCGCCGCCGGTCGCCTGGAGCTGCGAGACGAGACCGCACTCGGCGCACAGGGCGAGGCCGAAGGAGGCGTTCTCGACGTTGCAGCCGGAGACCGTGCGCCCGTCGTCGACGAGGGCCGCCGCGCCGACCGGGAAGCCGGAGTACGGGGCGTACGCGCGGCCCATCGCCGCGCGCGCCTCGGTACGGAGGGCTTCCCAGCCGGACTCGGGGAGGGTCGACTCCGGGGACGACTCCGGGGACGACTCCGGAGAGGAGGTCGTCACTTGCCCTGGCCCTTTCGGTAGGGCAGACCGTCCGCCTTCGGCATCCGCAGGCGCTGCGCCGAGAGGGCCAGCACGAGCAGGGTGGTGATGTACGGGGCCGCGTCGACGAACTGGCTCGGGACCTCGTCCGTCAGGGCGTACCAGAGGAAGAAGACGGCCGAGAAGGCGGCGGCGACGATGCCGGGGACGTACTTCTTCTTGTACAGCTGCCAGACGGCGGCGATCACCAGGAGGACCGCGACGAGCAGCAGCAGCGCGTGGACGTTCTCGGCGCCGCCGCGCAGCTTGAGGCTGTCGGTGAAGCCGAAGAGGCCGGCGCCGAGCGCCATGCCGCCGGGCATCCAGTTACCGAAGATCATCGCGGCGAGACCGATGTAGCCGCGGCCGCCGGTCTGGCCCTCCTGGTAGATGCCGGTGGAGACGATCGCGAGGAACGCGCCGCCGAGGCCCGCGAGGGCGCCGGAGGTGGCGACGGCGATGTACTTGTACTTGTAGACGTTCACACCGAGGGACTCGGCCGCGACCGGGTTCTCACCGCAGGAGCGCAGGCGCAGACCGAAGGCGGTGCGCCACAGGAGCCACCAGGTCGCCGGGATGAGCAGGATGGCGACGACGGTCAGCAGCGACAGGTTGGTGACCAGGCCGCCGAGGATGCCGGCGATGTCGGAGATCAGGAACCAGTGCTTCTGCTGGAGGTCCTGGAGCCAGTCCGACAACCCTGGGATCGTGATCGTGGTGATCTCGTCGATGCGCGGGGACTGCTTGGAGGAGCCGCCCTCGGCCTCGGCGAAGGTGAAGTTCGACAGGTACTGCGTGAAGCCGACCGCGAGGATGTTGACCGCCACACCGGAGACGATGTGGTTCACGTTGAACGTGACGGTGATGATCGCGTGCAGCAGGCCGCCGAGCGCGCCGCCGAGCAGGCCGAACAGGACGCCCACCCAGGGGCCCCACTGGTAGCCGGCCCAGGCGCCGAACCAGGTGCCGAGGATCATCATGCCTTCGAGGCCGATGTTGACGACGCCCGCGCGCTCGGCCCACAGGCCGCCGAGACCGGCGAGGCCGATCGGGACGGCGAGCTGGAGCGCGCCGGAGACCTGACCGACGGAGGTGAGGTCGTCGGCGCCGGAGACGACCCGGACCAGCGAGAAGAGGACGAGACCGGCCGCGACGATCAGCATGATCCACGGCAGGGTGAGCTTCTGGCGTCCGCCGCCCTTGGGCGCGGCGCTCGGCTTGGTGACAGTGCCGGTGCTCATGCCGAGACCTCCTTGTCGGCTTCGGTCTTGATGGCGCCGCCGGCGGCGAGCTCCTCGCCGACCTTCTGCTGCTGGCGGCGGAGGCCGTAACGGCGGACGAGCTCGTACGAGACGACGACCGCGATCACGATGATGCCCTGCATGATCTGGGTGATTTCCTTCGGGTAACCCGCGGTGTCCAGCGACGAGGACGCCTTGTCGAGGAACGCGAAGAGCAGGGCCGCGAAGAGGATGCCGACCGGGTGGTTACGGCCGAGGAGGGCGATCGTGATGGCGGTGAAGCCGACGCCGACCGGGAAGTCGAGGCTGTACGTGTGGGACTCGCCGAGCAGCGTCGGCATGCCGGAGAGGCCGGCCAGGGCGCCCGAGAGCAGCATCGAGGTGAGGATCATCCGCTTGGCGTCGACGCCGCTGGCCTGGGCGGCGGACTCGCTGGCGCCGGTGGCGCGCAGGTCGAAGCCGAACCGGGTGCGGTTGAGGACGAACCAGTAGACGACGCCGAGGGCGAGCGCGACGAAGGTGAAGCCGTAGATGACTCCGTTGCCCTCGCCCATGTCGATGCCGGGGAACCAGCCGGACTCGGAGATCTCACCGGTGGTGAGGTTGTTCGAGCCCTCGGGCTGGACGCCGAAGTTCTTCGGCAGGATCAGCCAGGCGACCAGGGAGGTCGCGATGGCGTTCAGCATGATCGTCGAGACGACCTCGGACACACCGCGGGTGGTCTTGAGGAGACCGGCGATGCCGGACCAGAAGGCACCGGTGAGCATCGCGACGAGCACGATCAGCAGGATGTGCAGCGGACCGGGGAGCTCCACGGAGGCGCCGACGAGGGCCGAGACCATCGCCGCGAGGCGGTACTGGCCGTCGACGCCGATGTTGAAGAGGTTCATCCGGAAGCCGATGGCGACAGCCAGGGCGGCCAGGTAGTAGATGCCCGTCTGGTTGACGATCAGTACCTGGATGTCCGTGTACTCGGCGTTCTCGATCATCAGCCGGATCGGCTCGATCGGGTCGAGACCCGTCGCGAGCAGCACCAGGACGGTGAGGACGAACGAGGAGACGAGCGCGAGCACCGGGCCCGCGGCCCCGATGATCAGCTTGTCCTTGTCGAATTTCATCATCGGGCGTCACCGTCTTCGGACTGCTCGGTGCCTTCGAGGTGGCCGGTGGCCGCGCCGGTCATGGCGGAGCCCAGCTCCTCGGGCGTGATGGTGGCGGGGTCGGCGTCCGCGACGAGCTTGCCGCGGTACATGACCCGGAGGGTGTCGGAGAGGCCGATCAGCTCGTCGAGGTCGGCGGAGATCAGCAGGACCGCCAGGCCCTCGCGGCGGGCGTCGCGGATGGCGTCCCAGATCTGCGCCTGCGCGCCGACGTCCACACCACGGGTGGGGTGGGCGGCGATCAGGAACTTCGGGGCGTGGCTCATCTCGCGGCCGACGATCAGCTTCTGCTGGTTGCCGCCGGAGAGGGAGGCCGCGGTGACGTCGATGCCGGGGGTCCGGACGTCGTACTCGCGGACGATCCGCTCGGTGTCCTTGCGGGCGGCCTTCGGGTCGAGGATGCCGCGCTTGGAGTTGGGCTCCTCGGTGACGTGGCCGAGGATGCGGTTCTCCCAGAGCGGGGCTTCGAGGAGCAGGCCGTGGCGGTGGCGGTCCTCGGGGATGTAGCCGATGCCGCCCTCGCGGCGCTTGCGCACCGAGACCTTGGAGATGTCCTGGCCGTCGAGGCTGATGACACCCGCGTCGGGGGTGCACATGCCCATGAGGGCCTCGATGAGCTCGGTCTGGCCGTTGCCCTCGACGCCGGCGATGCCGAGGATCTCGCCCTTGTGGATGGTGAGCGAGATGTCGTCGAGGAGCTTGCGGCCGACCGCGACCTCCTCGTGGACCGTGACGGCCTTCGACGGGTCGGCGGGAGCGGCCGTGGTGAGCGGGGCACCGCCGGTGCCGCTCTCGACCAGGGTCAGGTTCGCGACCTGGAGCATCGGCACGTCGGTGACGGTCGACTCGCGGGTCTCCGGCGAGGGCAGCTCGCTGCCGACCATCAGCTCGGCGAGCTGCTTGGTGGTGGCGGTCTTCGGGTCGGCGGTGCCGACGGTGGTGCCCCGGCGGATGACGGTGATGTCGTCCGCGACCTTCAGGACCTCGCCCAGCTTGTGCGAGATGAAGATGACGGTCAGGCCCTCGGACTTGAGCTCGCGCAGGTTGTCGAAGAGCGCGTCGACCTCCTGCGGGACGAGCACGGCGGTCGGCTCGTCGAGGATGAGGATGCGGGCGCCGCGGTAGAGGACCTTGAGGATCTCCACGCGCTGGCGGTCGGCGACACCGAGGTCCTCGACGAGGGCGTCGGGGCGGACCCCGAGGCCGTACTGGTCGGAGATCTCCAGGATCTTCTTCCGCGCCTTGGCGCCGATGCCGTAGAGCTTCTCGCCGCCGAGGACGACGTTCTCCAGGACGGTGAGGTTGTCGGCGAGCATGAAGTGCTGGTGCACCATGCCGATGCCGCGCGCGATGGCGTCACCGGGGCTGGAGAAGGTGACCTGCTCGCCGTCGATGGCGATGGTGCCCTCGTCCGGCTTCTGCATGCCGTAGAGGATCTTCATGAGGGTCGACTTGCCGGCACCGTTCTCGCCGATGAGGGCGTGCACGGTGCCCTTGCGGACCGTGATCGCGATGTCCTTGTTGGCGACGACGCCGGGGAACCGCTTGGTGATGCCGTGGAGTTCTACGGCAGGGGGGCTGGACGCGTTGATGACGCACTCTCCTTGGCCGGAAGGAGTGGGAGCGGGGAGGCAGGGCGGGGCGAAGTTATCGTGCCAGGGAGACATCTACACGCGTAGCGCTGCCGAAAAATGAAAACCCGTACGGGAATGGGACCCAGGCCCGGGTCCGGTGGGCTGTGCCACCGGACGCCGGGCCCGGGAATCAGGTCGTGACCTGCGGTCCTTACGGAGCGGTCTTGACCGTGATCTTGCCGTCGACGATGTCCTTCTTGGCCTTGGCGACAGCCTCGGTCACGTCGGTCATCTTGGTGTAGGCCGGGTTCGACTCGGCCAGGCCGACGCCGTCGGTCGCGAGGCCGTAGCGGACCTCACCGGACTGCGGCTTGCCGTCCTTGACCGACTTGATCAGGTTGAAGACGGAGTCCGAGACGTCCTTGGTGACCGAGGTCAGGATCTGGGCCTTGTACTTGGCCAGACCCGCCTGGTTGTACTGGTCGGAGTCGACGCCGATGGCCCACTTGCCCGCGGTGGAGGCGGCCTCGATCGCGCCGGAGCCGGCGAGACCGGCGGCGGCGTAGACCACGTCGGCGCCCTTGTCGAGCTGGCCCTGCGCGGCGGCCTTGCCCAGGTCGGGCTTGGCGAAACCGTCGAAGTTCGGCGGCTGGGTCAGGTACTGGACGAGCACCTTCGCCTTGGGGTTGGTGTCCTTGACGCCCTGCGCGAAGCCCGCCTCGAACTTCTTGATCAGCGGAACCTCGACACCGCCGATGAAGCCGACCGTGCCGGTCTTGGACGCCTTGGCGGCGGCGACGCCGGCCAGGTAGGAGCCCTGCTCCTCGTTGAAGACCAGGTTGGCGATGTTCGCGCCGGTCTTCGAGGTGTCGTCGATGATGCCGAAGGTGGTCTTCGGGTACGCCTTCGCGACCTTCTCGATCGCCGGGGCGTAGGCGAAGCCGACACCGATGACCGGGTTGTTGCCGGCGCGGGCGAGCGCGGTGAGGCGCTGCACCTTGTCGGCGTCGCCCTCGCCGGCCGACGGCTCGGCCTCGGCACCCTTGACGCCGAGCTCGTCCTCGGCCTTCTTCAGGCCCGCGTAGGCGGCGTCGTTGAACGACTGGTCGCCACGGCCGCCGATGTCGTACGCGATGGCGGCCTTGGTCGCCTTCGAGTCGGAGCTGGAGCCCGAGTCGTTGGACGACTTGCCACAGGCGGTGGCGGACAGGGCGAGCGCCGCGGAGGCGATGCCCACGGTCGTGATCCTGGTGATCCGGCGCAAGAGGAGGGTCCCTTCAAGACTGACCGAAAGCGCCTCTTCCGGCGCTGGTTTCGCGGCGATCGTAACGCGCGTAGATGTCAGTTAAAGACCCGTTCATGAGTCGTTATCGGATCGTCGCAAGGTCCCGGGAGGGGGCCACGGGCGGCGTTCGACCAGGTACCGCCGGTTATACAGGCTGGTACGAGCCTTGGCCAGAGCGCGAATTGGGACACGCCGGGCCGTCGGCCGGACGGCTGAGGAGTGCCTTTCGCGCTCATCTGAGCGGACCTACGTGGGATTGATCACCCGGCCCCGATTCCCGGGGTTCAGCGACGTACGTCCGCGTCGAGGAGGGCCGCGGCGGTGAAGAGTTCGACCGCCGACTCGATGCTCCGCTCGTCCACGTCGAAGTCGCCCGCGTGGAGGTCCCGGACGCGCGTGTCGCCGGGGGTGCGGACGCCGAGGCGGGCCATGGCGCCGGGGACGTGCTCCAGGTACCAGGAGAAGTCCTCGCCGCCGAGGCTCTGCTCGGTGTCCTCGATGGCGTGCGCGCCCCTGCGGGCGGTCATGGCGTCGGCGAGGAGCTCGGCGACGGCCGCGTCGTTGACGACCGGGGGGACGCCCCGGACGTAGTTCACCGTCGACTTGGCCCGGTGCAGGCTCGCGACCTCGTCGATCGCCGCGTGGATGAGGTCGGGCGCGGCACGCCAGGTGGGCAGGTCGAGGCAGCGGACGGTGCCGGAGAGCTCGGCGTGCTGCGGGATCACGTTGGGCGCGTGGCCGGACTCGATACGGCCCCAGGTGACGGAGAGGCCCGAGCGGGCGTCGACGCGGCGGGAGAGGACGGCCGGGACGTCGACGGCGACGCGGGCGGCGGCGGTGACGAGGTCGGTCGTCAGGTGCGGGCGGGCGGTGTGGCCGCCGGGGCCGTCGAGGGTGACTTCGAGCCGGTCGCAGGCGCTCGTGATGGGGCCGACGCGGAGCCCGATCTTGCCGACGTCGACCTTGGGGTCGCAGTGGACGGCGATGATCCGGCCGACGCCGTCGAGCACCCCGGCCTGGATGGCGTCGGCGGCGCCGCCGGGGAGCACCTCCTCGGCGGGCTGGAAGAGGAGCCGTACGGGGGCGGGCAGCCGGCCCTGGCGGGCGAGCTCGGCGAGGACGAGCCCGGCGCCCAGGACGGTGGTGGTGTGGACGTCGTGTCCGCAGGCGTGGGCGCGGTTGGCCACGGTGGAGCGGTAGGCGACGGTCTTCACGTCCGGGATGGGCAGCGCGTCGAGGTCGGCGCGCACGGCGAGCATCGGCCGGTGCCTGTCCGGAGTTCCGATGTCACAGATGAGTCCCGTGCCGCCAGGAAGGACCTTCGGCGCGAGGCCGGCCGCCTCCAGGCGGGCCTTGAGCGCGGCGGTCGTACGGAACTCCTGGTTGCCCAGCTCGGGGTGCATGTGCAAGTCCCTGCGGAAGGCGATCAGTTCGGCGCGCAGGGGTGCGGACAGCGTTCCGGGCAGGGTGGTGGAGCCTGGCTCACGGGACTTCAACTGGTTCACCTTTTGAAGGGTAGGCCCCTTTGGAGATCAACTGCCCATTGATCACGAAAAGTTCAGCCCGATAGGGGAAAGATTCTCGGTTTACCAGGCATGAAGGTCCCACGATGTGGGTAGGGTCGCTCGATCCCTGTGCCTCCTCAGCCGAATTCCAGTCGGGTGCTCAGGCGGTCGACCTCGTGGGCCGCCGTGCCCGCGATCCCCGACAGGAAGCCCTGGGCGCGCGGTGAGGCGGTGGCCCGGAGCCACTCGGGCGCGATCTCGACGACGGCGACCTTCACGCCCGTGCCGACGAGGGCCAGCGGCAGCGTGTGGACGACCGTGGACGGAAAGCTCACGACCGTGCGGCCGATGGGTCCGCGGCGGGCGATGAGCTCCAGGGGCAGGTCGGGCCGGACGATCTGGAGGCCGGTCCCGACGGCGACGGCGTGCAGCTTCTCGGCGCTCTCCCTGCGGTGCGCGAAGTAGCGGGTCGCCCCGTGCGCCCGGGCCAGCCCGCCGACGACCCGCAGGTAGTGGTCGGAGTCGACGACCCCGGTCTCCACGAGCGAGGTGCCGACCAGGTCCGCGCCGCCGGTGAGGGAGGGCGGTCCGAAGCGGTCCCGGGTCCAGGCGTAGTCGTTCCGCGTGACCTCGACGCCGGGGGGCGCCTCGACGGGCAGGGAGGTGAAGATCTCGACCGTACGGCCGCGGGCGGGGGCGAGGCGCCGTCTGGCCATCGAGGTGACGGGGGCGAGGACCAGCTCGCGCGGGCCGAGGCTGCCCTTGCGGTGCCAGCGGACCAGGCGCTCGCCGCGGCCGAGCTGGGCGGCGAACTCCATCGTCGCGGTGCCGTCGTCGACCACGGTGAGGCACCGCGGGGCGAAGAGCGTCAGGAGGAGCTGGACGTAGCGGGAGAACGGGTCACCGATGACGACCCGCTCGGCCGCTCGCAGCGGCCCGGCGAGCCCGCGCAGGGTGCGGGCGAGGGCGCCGCGGCCGGCGCGGGCCTCCTGCCAGTGGACGGTGAGCCCGTCGTCGCGGGCCAGCTGGGCCATGCGGCGCAGCTGGCCCCGCGACATGGGGTCGGTCGGCGAGAGGACGACGACCGTGAGGGCGGGCGCGGGCGGCTCGCCGGGGGCCCGGCCGGGCGCCTGCGTGTGCGCCCATTCCAGGACGTTGAGGAGCTGGACCGGGCTCTCGACGAACGCCAGCTGCCCGGTCATGCGGCGACGAGCCCCTGGACCCGGCGGAGCTTCTTCATCGGGCCGAGCTCCGACTCGTACACCTTCTTGATCCCGTCGCCGAGCGCGGTCTCGATGGTGCGGATGTCGCGGACGAGGCGCTGGAGGCCCTGCGGCTCGACGGAGGCGGCCTGGTCGGAGCCCCACATGGCGCGGTCGAGGGTGATGTGGCGCTCGACGAAGGTGGCGCCGAGGGCGACGGCGGCCAGGGTGGTCTGGAGGCCGGTCTCGTGGCCGGAGTAGCCGATCGGGACGTTCGGGTACTCCTCCTTGAGCGTGTTGATCACGCGGAGGTTGAGCTCCTCGGCCTTGGCCGGGTAGGTCGAGGTGGCGTGGCAGAGCAGGATGTTGTCCGAGCCGAGGACCTCGACGGCGTGCCGGATCTGCTTCGGCGTCGACATGCCGGTGGAGAGGATCACCGTGCGGCCGGTGGCGCGCAGCTCGCGGAGGAGCTCGTCGTCGGTGAGGGAGGCGGAGGCGACCTTGTGGGCCGGGACGTCGAACTTCTCCAGGAAGGCGACGGCCTCGGTGTCCCACGGGGAGGCGAACCAGTCGATGCCGCGCTTCTTGCAGTGCTCGTCGATGGCGCGGTACTCGTCCTCGCCGAACTCCACGCGGTGGCGGTAGTCGATGTAGGTCATGCGGCCCCAGGGGGTGTCGCGCTCGATGTCCCACTGGTCGCGCGGGGTGCAGATCTCCGGGGTGCGCTTCTGGAACTTGACGGCGTCACAGCCGGCCTCGGCGGCGACGTCGATGAGCGCGAGGGCGTTCTCCAGCTCGCCGTTGTGGTTGATGCCGATCTCGCCGGTGATGTAGACGGGCTGACCCGGGCCGGCGGTCTTGGAGCCGAAGGTGCGCAGACGGGTGTTCACGGTGGTTCCTTAGGAGTTGGTGGTGCGGGGGGTGCTGAGGGGCGTGGGGGCGGTGAGCTCGGGTCCGAGGAGCCAGGCGGCGATCTCGCGGATCGCGCCGAAACCGCCGGGGGTGGTGGTGACCGCGCGGGCCGCGGCCCGTACGGAGTCGTGGGCGCTGCTCACGGCGACGGGCCAGCCGACGAGGTGGAAGCAGGGCAGGTCGTTGACGTCGTTTCCGGCGTAGAGGACGCGCTGGGGGTCGATGCCCTCGGCGTCGCACCACTCCTTGAGGGCCCGGTCCTTGCGGTCGATGCCGTGCAGGACGGGGATCTTGAGCTTGCGGGCGCGGGCCGCGACGACGGCGTTCTGCTCGGTGGAGAGGATGAGGACGGGCAGTCCGGCGCGGCGCAGGGCCGCGATGCCGAGGCCGTCGCCGCGGTGGGCGGAGACGAACTCGCGTCCCTCCGCGTCGAGATGGACCCGGTCGTCGGTCTGCGTGCCGTCGAAGTCGAGGACGACCGCGTCGACGTCGGCGAAGCCCGGGGTGGCGGGCGCGTCGAGGAGCGGAGCCAGGGCCTTGGCGCGGGCGAGGTCGTGCGGGTCGTCGATCTCCAGGACCCGGGCGGGGTCGGTGACGACGAGCGCGGTGCGGCCGAAGAAGCGGTGGCCGTGGGTGCGGAAGCCGGGCGCGTCCATCGCGTAGACGGCGCCGGTCTCCAGGTATTCGGGCTCGCGGTCCTGGCGGCGGGGCCGGTGGGCCTTGTCGTGGTTGACGCCCTCGGCGCCGCCCTCCGCCGTCTCGCGCCACAGGAATCCGTGGGTGGGGGCGGCCGTGAAGGCGGTGTCCGCGGCGCCCGAGGCGACCCGGTCGGCGGTCTCGGCGACCTCGGCGGAGGTGAGGAAGGGGCTCGTGCACTGGACGAGGAGGACGACGTCGGCGGGGCGGCCGTGGACCGCCTCGAAGGCGTCCATGGCGTGCAGGACGGCCGCCTCGCTGGTCGCGGTGTCCCCCGCGATGTCGGCGGGGCGGCGCACGGCCTCGGCCCCGGCGGTACGGGCCGCCGCCGCGATGGCCTCGTCGTCGGTGGAGACGACCACGTGCGTGACGGGCCGGGCACCGAGGCAGGCGTGGACGGCGCGGGCCACCAGGGGGACCCCGGCGACGGGGACGAGGTTCTTGGCGGGGACGCCCTTGGAGCCGCCCCGGGCGGGGATCACGGCGAGGACCGTGGGGGTCCGGCTCGCGTGCGGGCTCGTCGGCCGGCTCGTCGGCTCGTTCTTCGGCATCACAGTTCTCCCAGGCGGCGGATGACGGGGGCCACGCGCTGCACGCCGTGGCGGTACGCGCCCCGCGCGGCCTCCCGCACGACCCGGCGCAGTCCGCTCTCGCGGGGCTCCGGCGCGGTGACGTCCAGGCGGTGGCGGGCGAGGATCCCCGGCAGGTACCCGGGGGCCGTCTCCGCGGTGTAGTAGGGGCGGAGCGGGGGCAGCGCGGGGAGCGCGAGGAGCGCGGCGACGCGGTCGCGGGCCGCGTCGAAGGCCGACTCGTACGGGGTGTCGGAGGCGACGCCCTGCCGGCCGAGCCACTCCTCGTCCGGCACGGGGACGCGTCCCTTGTCGAGCCGGTCGAAGGAGGTGAGCAGGCCGGAGCCGACGAAGTGGTGGTTGCCGAGCGCCTCGCGGATGCCGAAGTCGGTGAGGATCGCGGTGGGGATCCGCCGGTGGAGCGCTTCGAGGGCGGCCGTGGAGGAGACGGTGACCAGGAGGTCGGTGCGGTCCAGGACCTCGCCCATGTTCCCGTACACGAGACGGAAGTTGGCGGGTGCGTCGAGTTCGCGGACCAGCTTCTGGTACGGGAACTCCTCCAGGTGCGTGGTGTGTTCGCCCGGCTTCGAGCGGAGCTTGAGGAGGACCTCGCGGCCGGGGTGGAGCCGGGCGTGCTCGGTCAGCCGGCCCAGGAGGTAGGCCCGTTCGGCCCGGGTGACGGGCACGGAGGGCTGCGCGGCGAAGACGAGGGTGTCGCGGCCGGCCAGGGGGGCGTACGGGGCTCCGCCGAGGAAGGGGAGCGCGGCCTCGACGACGGAGTCGGCTCCGGCGCCGGAATCGGCTCCGGCTCCGGAATCCGCGCCCACTCCTTCGTAGCCCACTCCTTCGTACACCGCGCGGAAACGCTCGGCGTCGTGGCGGGAGTTGGCGAGGACGACGTCGGCGCCGTGGCGGAGGAGGAGGCCGTCGGCGAGCTTCTCGTACACGACCCCGACGTAGCCGGTCACGATCACCGGGCGGCGCTTCAGGCCGAGGTCGGCGATGCCCTGGAGGACCGCGCGGACGGTGCCGCCGACGAGGGCGAGGACGAGGACGTCGTACCCCTCGCCGCGCGCCTCCGCGTCCCGCACCTCGCGCAGGAACTCGGCGCCCGTCACCTCGCGCGGGGCGACCCGGGAGACCCCGGTCTCGGCGAGCTGGCGTGCGGTGGGAGTGGCCCTGCCGCGCAGGACGAAACCGGTGGGTTCGGCTGTCGCCGCGGTGATGCGGCGCGCGGTGAGGGCGCCCCATTTCCACCGGGTGTCGGAATCTGCGAGTACGGCGGTCCGTACCGCTTCGCTGCTACTTGCTGGCACGTCGAGGACGCTAGAAGGGCCTGTCGCTTTCCGGCCCAACTGAGCCACAACAACGGGTGAACAGAGCGCCTCCGCATTCTGAAGCAGCTTCGGACGCACCCGGAATCCGGCCGGGAGAGGGCTGGATTTCCCTTCTGTGAAAGGCGGTTAAGCGGCTCGCCGCTTGGTGTTCACCGAATATCCCCCCACCGGTCGGGGGGAATGCCCGGGTCGGGCCCTAGCGTCGGCCGCGTGGTCAAGCTCTCCGTCGTCGTGCCGTTCTTCAACGTGCAGACATACGCCTCCGACACCCTCACAAGCCTGCGCGCCAACGCCCGCGAGGACTTCGAGTTCCTGCTCGTCGACGACTGCTCGTCGGACGGCACACCGGAGATCCTCGAACGGGCCGTGGGCGACGTCCCGGGTGCCGTGCTGATCCGGCACGCCGCCAACCAGGGACTCGCCACCGCGCGGAACACCGGCCTGGACAGGGCCAGGGGCGAGTACGTCACCTTCCTGGACGGCGACGACTGGCTCGCCGCCGGCTACTACGAGCGGCTCGTCGCCGCGATGGACCGGACGGGCGTCGACTTCCTCCGTACCGACCACGTCTCGGTGACGGGCCGGGCCCGCTCGATCCGGCGGGTGCCGGTCCCCCGCCGCGACGAGGCCCTCGACCCGCGCGAGGCCATACTGCCCGCCCACCGCACGACCGCCGTCGACTACCCGTACGCGTGGGCCGGGATCTACCACCGCCGGCTCCTGGAGCGCGGCCTCCTGCACTTCCCGCACGGGCTGCGGACGGCGGAGGACCGGCCCTGGATCTGGAAGCTGCACCGCGAGGCGGAATCCTTCGCGGCGATCGGCGAACTCGGCGTCTTCTACCGCCGGGGGGTCGCGACCTCACTCACCCAGATCGGTGATGTCCGGCAATTGGATTTCATCCGCGCATTCGACCAGGTGATCGAGGAGACCGCGCAGGACCGGGACGCGGACCTTCTTCTCCCCAAGGCCGTACGCACCTATTGCGCGTTGATTTCCCACCACATCGGCGGCATCAAGCGATTCGAGCCCGAGGTCGCCGAGCTGCTGACGGCGATGAGCGCGGGCGCGCTGCGGCGCATGCCGCAGAAGGTCCTCGACGGCGCGCTGACCGCGATGGGCGGGGAGCGCGCGGTGATGCTGCGGAAGCTGCGCAAGCAGCGGCCCGCCCCGCCGCCGCCCGCGCCGGACCCGGCGCCGGTCGCGGTGACGGTGACCCGGCCGTCCTCCTCCCCCGTCGCCCCCGCCGCCCCCGTCTCCCCCTCCGCCCCCTCCGCCCTCGGTGCGCCGGAGGTGGCGGCATGAGCGCCCGCCGGACCACGCAGATCTTCGCCGCCTCCACCCTCTACGGGGCGGCCACGCTGGCCGCCGCGCTCGACAGCGGTTCCTTCGGCCGGGCCGACCGCCGGATCCTCCTCGTCACCAACAACGCGGCCGTGCCCGAGACGACCCCGGCGCTCGACGAGGCCGACGGATTCGACCGGATCCGCGCCCGCTTCGACGAGGTCGTCTCCTGGAACGAGACGATCTCCCCGCTCCACCCCGCCGGCTGGACGCCCCGGGCCAGTGACCTGCCGATGCTCCAGCGGTACCTGCGCACGCTCTGGCGGCTCGGCGACGACCGGGTCGAACTCGCCCTGGAATCCCTCCAGGTGACCCCCGCGCTCGCCATCGCCCAGCTGCTGCCCGACGCCTCGATCACGGTGTACGCCGACGGGCTCATGAGCTACGGACCGACCCGGAACAAGATCGACCCGATGATCGGCGGACGGGTCCCGCGCCTCCTCCACCTGGACCTCGTCCCGGGGCTCCGGCCGCTGCTCCTCGCCGAGTTCGGGTCCGTGCCCGAGACCGTACCGGCCGAGGCGTTCACGAAGGTCGTCGCGGAACTGGCGGGGGCGGAAGCTCGGGAGCCCGGCCCCGCGCTGCTCCTCGGGCAGTACCTCGCCGCCCTGAAGCTGCTCACCGCGGCCGAGGAGGAGGAGCTCCACCTGCGGATGGTCAGGGGCGCCGTCGCCCGCGGCCACCGGAGGCTCGTCTTCAAGCCGCACCCGACCGCCCCCGACAGCTGGACGAGCTCGCTGGCCGAGGAGGCGGAGCGGCTCGGCGCCGAGCTGACCGTCGAGGACCGGCCGGTCCTCGCCGAGGTGCTCTACCGCGAGACCCGGCCCGCGCTCGTCGTCGGCTGCTTCTCGACGGCGCTGCTCACCGCGCACTCCTTCTACGGGCTGCCCACCGCCCGGGTCGGCACCGGCACGCTCCTGGAACGGCTGACCCCGTTCCAGAACAGCAACCGGATCCCGCTGACCGTCGTGGACGCGGTGATCCCGCCCCTGGAGGAGGGCGCCGACGGGTCCGGCGGCCCGGTGCCGGACGCGGCGGGCCTCAACGACCTCGTCGCCGCGGTCGGCTTCGCGATGCAGCCGAAGATACGGGCCGACCTGCGGCCGGCGGCGGCGCGCCACCTGTCGGGGCCGTACGCCGAGCGCACCCGGGTCCACTTCACCCGCCGCCGCCTGACCTACCTGAGCCTCCCGGGCGGCCTGCCCGTGCCCCGGCACCCGAAGGTCAGGGGCCTGGCGCGGCGCGCGCTGCGGCTGCGGAAGGAGCTCAGGAAGCGGGCGGCGGCCCGCAAGTAGGGGCCGCGAGCAGGCGCCGTCAGCAGGGGCCGTCAGCAGGGGCCGCGAAAGACCAGGGCCCGGGACCCGTGCGGGGGTCCCGGGCCCTTCCCGTCCGCGGGTGGGTCAGACGCGCTCGATCGTCTCCTGGAGCTCCGTCACCCACTGGGACTGGTCGTCCGGGCACTCCAGGTACAGCTCGCGGGCGTACCCCTTGGTCGTGTAGCCGTTGGTGCCGACCCAGTGGGCCAGCGCCTGCGCGGTCGGCAGGACGTCGTCCATGGAGCCGCGGTGGACGATGGTCGCGGCCTCCTCGACGCCGGGCAGGACGCGGACGTCCACGCCCTCCACGGCCGTCCCCTCGGGGACGGTCATGGCCGCGTGCACGACGACCGAGCCGTCGCCGCGGCCCGCGTCCTCGTAGTACGCGATGCCCGGGCCGAAGCCCGTGACGCCCGCGGCCGCCAGACGGCCGCACAGGTCGTCGTAGAGCGGACCGATGACGGGGGTGATGTCCTCGGGTCCGAAGCTCGCGGCGACCGCGCTCAGCTCGGCGACGCGCACGGCGGGGATCTTCTTGACGACGACGTCCTGAGTGGACATGCGTCCCTCCGTTTCGATGGCCCGGAGCCTCTCGCCGACCTGGGCGAGCCGTGAGCGCGCCGCTTCCAGGGCCTCTTCCAGCTCGGCCTGGCGCAGCCGCAGCATCTCGCGCAGCTCGTCCGCGTCGATCCGCTCGTCGAGCATCTCCCCCACCTGTTCGAGGGTGAAGCCGAGGTCCTTGAGCGCGATGACGCGGTTGAGCCGGGCGAGCTGGTCGGCCGCGTAGTAGCGGTAGCCCGTGTACGGGTCGACCCGGGCCGGGCGCAGCAGTCCGATGGCGTCGTAGTGACGCAGCATGCGGACCGACACCCGCCCGTGCCGGGCGAAGTCTCCGATGATGAACATGACGCCCCTTACGGAACAGCCTCACACGGTGTCAGGGTCAAACGATCACGTCGGGGACGTCAGGCCGCGCTGCTGAGGGAGAGCTTCACCGCGAAGCCGAGGAAGAGCGCGCCGGCGGCCGAGGTGGCACCGGCCGAGAGCCGGCGGCGGCTGCGGAACGCGGCGGCGAGCCGCGTCCCGCCGAATATCAGGGTCGTCAGGTAGAGGAAGCTGCCGAACTGGAGCAGGCTGCCGAGGACCAGGAAGGAGAGCGCCGGGTAGGCGTACGAGGGGTCCACGAACTGTACGAAGAAGGAGATCAGGAAGAGGATCGCCTTCGGGTTGAAGAGGCTGATCAGCAGGGCGCGCCGGTACGGCCGCTCGACCTGGCCGGTCTCCCGCTCCTCGGTCTCGACGGCGGCCGTCACCTCGCGCCGGCTCCGCCACATGGCGAGGGCGGAGCGCAGCATCCCGTACGCCATCCAGGCCAGGTAACCGGCGCCCGCGTACTTCACGATCATGAAGAGGAGCGGGGTGGTCTGGAGCAGCGAGGCCGCGCCGAGGGCGGCGAGCGTCATGAGGATGGCGTCGCCGGTGAAGACCCCGGCGGCGGCCCGGTATCCGGTGCGCGTGCCCTTGCGGGCGGCGACGGACAGCACGTAGAGCGAGTTCGGCCCCGGGAGAAGGATGATGAGGACGAGTCCCGCGAGATAGGTCGGCAGATCGATGACACCCAGCATGGAGCGGAGTGTCGCACATGGGTGCGACACTCCGCTGTGACCTGGGTCTTAGCCGCCCGGGGACTTCTAGGGGGACTTCTAGAACGCGTCCGTGGGGACGTACGTGCCCCAGACCTCGCGCAGCGCGTTGCAGACCTCGCCGACCGTCGCGCGGGCGCGGAGGGCGTCCTTCATCGGGTACAGGACGTTGTCCGTGCCCTCGGCCGCCTTCTTGAGCTCCACGAGCGCGGCGTCCACCGCCGCCTGGTCGCGCTCGGCGCGCAGCTTGGCGAGGCGCTCGGCCTGCTGGGCCTCGATCGCCGGGTCGACGCGCAGCGGCTCGTACGGCTCCTCGACGTCGATCGTGTAGCGGTTGACGCCGACGACGACCCGCTCGCCGCTGTCGGTCTCCTGCGCGATGCGGTACGCGCTCCGCTCGATCTCGCCCTTCTGGAAGCCGCGCTCGATCGCGTTGACCGCGCCGCCCATCTCCTCGACCTTGGCCATGAGCTCCAGGGCCGCCGCCTCGACCTCGTCCGTCATCTTCTCGACGACGTAGCTGCCCGCGAAGGGGTCGACCGTGGCCGTGACGTCCGTCTCGTACGCGAGGACCTGCTGCGTACGCAGCGCGAGGCGGGCCGACTTGTCCGTCGGGAGGGCGATGGCCTCGTCGAAGGAGTTGGTGTGGAGCGACTGGGTGCCGCCGAGGACGGCGGCCAGGCCCTGGATCGCCACGCGGACGAGGTTGACCTCGGGCTGCTGGGCCGTCAGCTGCACACCGGCGGTCTGCGTGTGGAAGCGGAGCATCAGCGACTTGGGGTTCTTCGCGCCGAACTCCTCCTTCATCACGCGCGCCCAGATCCGGCGGGCCGCGCGGAACTTCGCGACCTCCTCCAGGATCGTCGTGCGGGCGACGAAGAAGAACGACAGGCGCGGGGCGAAGTCGTCGACGTCCATGCCGGCGGCGACGGCCGTGCGGACGTACTCGATGCCGTCCGCGAGCGTGAACGCGATCTCCTGCGCGGGCGACGCCCCCGCCTCGGCCATGTGGTAGCCGGAGATCGAGATCGTGTTCCACTTCGGGATCTCGGCCTTGCAGTACTTGAAGATGTCCGCGATCAGACGGAGCGAGGGCTTCGGCGGGAAGATGTACGTGCCCCGCGCGATGTACTCCTTCAGGACGTCGTTCTGGATCGTGCCCGTGAGCTGGTCCGCCGGGACGCCCTGCTCCTCGCCGACGAGCTGGTAGAGCAGGAGGAGGAGCGAACCGGGGGCGTTGATCGTCATCGACGTCGAGACCTTGTCCAGCGGGATCCCGTCGAACAGGACCCGCATGTCGTCGATCGAGTCGATCGCCACACCGACCTTGCCGACCTCGCCGGACGAGATCGGGGCGTCGCTGTCGTGGCCCATCTGCGTCGGCAGGTCGAAGGCCACCGAGAGGCCCATCGTGCCGTTGGCGATGAGCTGCTTGTAGCGGGCGTTCGACTCCGTCGCCGTACCGAACCCGGCGTACTGCCGCATCGTCCACGGACGGCCCGTGTACATCGACGGGTACACACCCCGCGTGAACGGGTACTTGCCCGGCTCGCCCAGCTTCTCCGCCGGGTCCCAGCCCTCCTGGGACTCCGGTCCGTAGACCGGCTCGATCGGGAGACCCGACTCCGTCTCGCGCGCCATGTGTTGTGCCTCCCGATAGACCCTGCAGACCTGCTGCTCAGCGGTACCGACTCGGCGGTACCGCCCCTCGCGACGGACTGTAGCGGCGGGCGTGCGGCCGGTGGAGGGCAGCACGCTGGGACCTTCCTCACAGCGTGCGCAACCGTGTGGGTCCGGGAAGCATCCCTAGGGGTACATACGCACGATTCCACTCGGGGGACACCATGAAGCGGACCACGTCCGTCATACGCAGAGCGGTACTGGCAGCGGCGGCGGTGGCGCTCGCGGCGGGATGTACGCCGACGACGCCCGCGCCGTCGACCTCGTCGTCATCGGCGGCGCCTTCCACTCCGGCGCCTTCGGGGACGGACGACAAGCCGCCGGCCCCTTCCGCCTCCGCCTCTGACTCCGCTTCACCTTCCGCTTCCGCTTCCGCGTCCGCCACCCCGGACGCCAAGCCGCTCATGGGGGACGGCGACGAGAGCGAGCAGGTGCGCGAGCTCCAGGCGCGGCTGCGGCAGATCGGCTACTTCGACCGGGCGCCGACCGCCTTCTACGGGAAGATGACGGCGGGCGCGGTCACGGCCTTCCAGGAGAAGCGGGGGCTGCCGCAGACGGGTTCGGTCGACGAGACGACCTGGCAGCGGCTGCTCGGGATGACGCGGAAGCCGACCGCCGACGAGCTCAAGCCCTCGACCACGAACAAGCTGGACACCCCCGATCCGCGCTGCATGACCGGCCGGGTGCTGTGCATCAGCAAGGAGAGCCGGACGCTGGCCTGGATGATCGACGGCAAGGTCGTCTCCTCCTTCGACGTCCGCTTCGGCTCGGAGAACACGCCGACCCGCGAGGGCCTCTTCCAGGTGGACCGGAAGGCCAAGGACTGGGTGTCGACGATCTACCACACGCCCATGCCGTACGCGATGTTCTTCAGCCGGGGCCAGGCCGTGCACTACTCGGCGGACTTCGCGGCCCGGGGCTACAACGGCGCCTCGCACGGCTGCGTCAACGTCCGGGACCGGGCGAAGCTCGCGGCCCTCTTCGACCAGGTGAAGGTCGGGGACAAGGTCGTCGTCCACTGGTGAGACAGGGGAGACAGGGGCGAGCGGAGAGAGGGCGCGGGTGGGACCGGGGGAACGTGTCCCACCCGCGCCGGGTGCGCGGAGCCGTAGGTACGGGGGGAACCCCGGCTCACGCGCGGCCGATGACCAGTCGGCTCACTCTGTACAGCGCCGACGGGGCGAAAAGTGTCACGCCTGGGGTGAAACGGGTCCGGCGGGCCGTTCAGCGACGGGCTTCGCGCTTCTTCCCCGAGTCGCCCCGGGCGTCACGGCCGCGGTCTTCGCCACGGCCTTTCCGGGAGTCCTTGCCGGTGTCCTTGCCGGTGTCCCTGCCGGTCTCGTCCCCGCTGTCGCGAGGGGCGCCGGCCAGACTCGCGGGTGCGGCGGCGTCGGCGGCGCTGCCCTTCCCGTCCTTCCCGTCCTTCCCGTCCTTCCCGTCCTTCTCGGCGTCCTTGCCCTTCTCCGGGGACGCCGGCGTGGGGGTGAGCGTGGGCCGGGGAGACGCCCCGGTCCCGGAGACGACGGCTTCGCAGAACCGGCTCAGGGTCTCGTTGGCGTGCAGAAGATCCGTGAGCTCGCGCCGGGCCGACGCGTCGAGCCGGCCGGCCAGGTAGTCGCGGCAGCCCTGGAGGGCGCTCTCCTTGGCGTCCTTCGGATCCTTCGGGTCCTTGGTGCCCTTGCCATCCTTCGTGGCCGCCGCCGAGGCCCCGGGTCCCGGGGTGGTACGCGTCCGGGGCGAGGCGGTGTCCGAGGAGGAACCGCTCCCGGCCGAGGAGGACCCGGAGGACGCCGAGGACGGGGACGACGGGGACGAGCCGTGCGTGGGCCCGGTCTCGTCCGGGCGCGGCGAAGGCGCCTCGGGGTCCTCGCGGACGCCCTGGGAGTTCGACACGTCCGGTTCCGTGGTCTCGACCGCCGTGACGGAGGCGGCGGGCGCGGGGCCGAGGAGCGGCAGGACGCCCGTGCCCGCGGCGACGGCGACGCCGCCGACCGTGACGGCGGCGACCGCGGCGGCCAGCCCGTACCGGAAGGAGCGTCCCCAGCGGCGCACGGGCGCGGTGGCGGGAGCGGCGAGCCGTACGACCGGGCCGAGTTCGGCGGAGGAAGCCCCCGGACCGGCGGCGGCGCGGGTGGCGCGGGCCGCGGTGGCCTCGCGGAAGGCGGCGAGCGCGGCGGCCTCGCCGGGCAGCTCGGCCTGCGCGGCGCCGACGGTGGGCGTACGGGCCGAGTCGAGGGCCTCCGCCAGGCGTCGCGCCTCGGAACGCCCGGGATCGTCGAGGGCGTCGACCGGGTCGCCGCGGAGCAGCCGCTCCGCGGCCTCCTGGTCGAGCCACTGGTAGCGCTCGTCGGCCATCACATGTCCTTCTGCGTACGCGAACGTGAATGCGTCACACCGCCGGGGCCGGGGGCCCCCGGCCCGGGCCCGCGTTGCGGAGGGACTCCGTCCAGGGGGACGAGCCCTTGGCCGTCCGCCGACGGTCCGTCCGCGCCGAGCAGTTCGGCGAGCTTCTTCAGCCCCCGGTGCGCGGCGGTCCGTACGGCTCCGGCGCGCTTGCCCAGGGTGTCGGCGGCGCTCTTGGCGTCCAGGCCGACGACCACGCGGAGGACGACGGCCTCGGCCTGGTCCTGCGGGAGCCGGGAGATGAGGTGCATGGTGTCGCTGGTGGACAGGGCTTCCATCGCCTCGGCCACGGTGTCGGACTCGGCGGGCTTGTCGGCGAGTTCGGTCTCGTCGGCGCCCGTGGCGGGCCGGCGGCCGCGCATCCGGATGTGGTCGAGCGCGCGGTTGCGCGCGATCCTGGCGGCCCAGCCGCGGAAGCGGTCCGCGTCGCCGCTGAACCGGTCGAGGTCGCGCGCGATCTGGAGCCAGGACTCCGAGGCGACGTCCTCGGCGTCGCCTTCGCCGACCAGTGTGCGTATGTAGCCGAGCAATCGAGGCTGCACGGCGCGGTACACAGTCCGGAACGCGTCCTCGTCCCCGTCCTGCGCAGCGAGCACCGCGGCCGTCAGCTCCGCGTCGTCCCCCAGCACTCCCCATAACCCTGTTCGTCGGTCGCGTACACACGGCGCGTCGGCTGGTCATCGCCGTCTCGCCCACTCGCGAAGCTGCACGCTACGTGGTGGTCCGGTGGTACGTCCACGTACTACGGGCGACTTTGTACAAGCTGCAACCTTCGACTGTCCGCATGGCGGTGTGACAGAAACCGCACCCGTGGCGCAGTAAGGAGTACGGGGCCGTGCTGCGGCTCCGTAGACGACGACCGGGGTCTCTCCTGTGGGGGGTGGCGACCCCGGTCGTCGCCCTTTTCCCCGTCTCCCCTCCCCCGGTCTCATGGCCCGGGATCCGTCACACCCTTTTCACTGTCAACCGACCGTTGACACTCGCCGAGTGTCAACCTACGGTTGCCTCATGACGAATCCCATCGTTCCGAAGATCCCCGTCCGTCTCGACGAACTCATCGAAGCGATCAAGAAGGTCCATCCCGACGCGCTGGAGCAGCTCTCCGGCGCCGTCCTCGCGGCGGATCACCTCGGTGACGTCGCCGACCACCTCATCGGCCACTTCGTGGACCAGGCCCGCCGCTCCGGCGCCTCCTGGACCGACATCGGCCGCAGCATGGGCGTCACCCGCCAGGCGGCACAGAAGCGTTTCGTCCCCAAGGAGCCGGACGCGGAGAAGATGGACCCGAACGCGGGGTTCAGCCGCTTCACCCCCCGGGCCCGGAACGTGGTCATGGCCGCGCAGAACGAGGCCACCTCCGCCCGCAACGGCGAGACCGTCCCCGCGCACCTCGCGCTCGGCCTGCTCGCCGAGCCCGAAGGCCTCGCGGCCCTGTGGATCACCGCGCGGGGCGTGACCCTCGACCAGGTCCGCGAGGCGGTCACGGCGACCCTGCCGCCGGCCGTGGAGGAGCCGCCCGCGCTCGTCCCGTACGACGCGGCGGCGAAGAAGGTCCTGGAGCTGACCTTCCGCGAGGCCCTGCGCCTCGGGCACAACTACGTCGGCACCGAGCACATCCTGCTCGCGCTCCTGGAGCACGAGGACGGCGAGGGCGTGCTCAGCGGCCTCGGCCTCGACAAGGCGACGGCGGAGCAGGAGATCGCGGCGGCGGTCGCGTCGGTCGCGATCCAGGAGCCCGAGGACGCTTCGGAATAGCGGTTCAGGCGGTACGGGCCCGGCGCGAGACGACCGCGCGCAGGACCCGGCCGCCCTCGACGGAGAGTTCACGGGCCCGGCGCAGTCCGGTCGGGCCGTGGGCGACCGCTTCGAGGACGGCGAGCTGCCGCCGGAGCTCCCCGGCGAGCAGCGGTCCCGCGCCGGCCGGGTCCCCGGCCCGGCAGCGTGCGACGAGCCCGTCGGCGACGCCGGCGGCGTCGAACCCGCCGTGCAGGGCGAGGGCCCGGTCCGAGCAGGCGGCGGCCCAGGGGCGCAGGGCCCCGGCGGTCCAGTCGGCCGGGGCCTGCGCGAGCATCTCCCGTACGGCTCCGGCGCCCGCCCCCGTACCGGCGGAATCGAGCTCCACGCGCGCCTTGGCGACGGCCTCGCCCCAGGCCCCGCCGTCGCCGCGCGCGACGGCGGCCCACACGGGGCGCAGGGCGTCGCCGCCGTCGGGGGCGAGGAGCGGAAGGCACCGGTCCAGGCAGGCGAGCCCGGCGGCGGCGAGCCCGCGCTCGTCGGCCGCGTCGACCAGTTCCCGCAGACTCCTGCCCGACGCGCTCAGCGCGGCCGTCGACGTCATGGACGCCTCCTCGTCACCCGAATGGACGCAGTTTTCCTTTACTGCGCCAGGGGGCGATTTTTCGTCACCTCACGGCCGAGAACGTGACGCCGGAGGCCTTGGCCTCCTGCATGGAGGTCAGTCGCCGGACGAAGAGTATGGCGAGGACGGCGGCGATGATGTCGAGGACGTCGGTCGCGAGGAGCAGGTTCGCGGCGAAGGAGTACTCGTCGGGCGTCTCGGCCCAGCCGAGCAGTCGGCCCGACCCCTGCGACATCACCAGACTGAGGGCGAAGAAGGTCCACCAGCTGTTGAGCAGCCGGAGCTCACCCGGCTGGTCGGGGGCGGTGGGCTCGGCCCGGCTGGCCCGCCAGATGTCCACGGCCACCTCGCGCGGAATCCAGAGGGAGGCGAGCGGGATGAACCAGGCGCCGACGGCCCAGCCGGGCTTCCGCGTCATGAGCATTCCGGCCCACACCTCCGCGTTCATGCGCAGCCGGCGGAACCAGACGATGAAGACGATCCCCGTCACGATGAACGCCAGAAGCTGGAGAGACCCCGTCACGCCGACGTCGAGCAGCGCCAGGTGCAGCGGGGACGAGTCCCCCGTGATTCCCTCCGCCGCGGCGGAGCGGAGGCGGAGGTCGGCGTTCAGGGCAACGAGGTCGACGCAGATCGCGATGCCGAGCAGACACTGCACGGACCACGAGAGATTGTTCGGATTGCGGAGCATGATGAGCGGTTCCCCCCAAGGAACATGAGGACGCCTCCCCCCCGGCGTCGGCGGCCACTCGGCCGCTGGGGGAACGTACGGGACGCGGAGGGCCCGCGTCCACGACGTATGTCAGGTCGCGTCAGCGGACCTTCGCCGCGAGCGACTTGAACTGTTCCCAGGTCAGAGACGGTTTCGCCGGGTTCCAGACCTTCTGGGCGAGGGCGGTCAGCGGCATCCGGATGCCGTCGGCGACCTGGGCCTGCGTCTGGGACTTCGACAGGTCGCACCAGACCGCGAACCGCGCGCCGAGGATCTGGGAGTCGTACCGCGCGGGCACCGGGTTCGTGCCCCGGACGACGAGCGGGGTCCACTGCTCGTAGATGCGGCGGCCGGTGGGGTACGTGAAGTCGTTGGGCTGGCCGAGGACGTAGTAGAGGTACTCGTCGTTGAGGTTGACCAGTTTCCGGCCAGCGCTCAGGTACGCGACGGGCTGCCGCGCGCCGATCTCCTTGCCCGTCCAGTACTCGACCTCGATGTCCTTCGCGGCGCTGACCACGCCCCCGGGGAAGAACCCGTCGTTCCACGCCTTGAGGGTCTTGCCGGTGGGCCGGACGACGGCCGCGCGGTCGTTGAGCCAGCCGGTCGCCAGGTCCTGGACGCGCGCCGACGGGCCGTACTTCGCCGTCGCGGCGCGGGCGAGCTGCGGGTAGGTCGCCTCGGGGTTCTTCGCCATGAGGGCCACGTACTCGTCGGCGCCGAGGTGCCAGTACGCCCCGGGGAAGAGCGCCGCGTACTCGCGGAGCAGGTCGTCGACGATCCGGGCGGAGTCCGGGTCGGAGATGTCGACGGCCCCGCGCGGGGTCCGGCCGCCCGCGCTGACGAGCTGGAGGTCGGGGTGGGCGGCGATGACGGCGCCGAGGTGTCCCGGCGAGTCGATCTCGGGGATGACGGTGATGTGGCGGCTCGCGGCGAGCGCGAGGATCCGCCGGACCTCGGCCTTGGTGAGGTGCTGGGCGGAGACGACCTCCGGGTGGCTGTCGGACTCGATCCGGAAGCCCTGGTCGTCGGAGAAGTGCAGACCGAGCTGGTTGAGCTTGAGGTCGCCCATCTCGCGGACGCGGTCCTCCAGCCACGCGGCCGAGAAGTGCTTGCGGGCGATGTCGACCATGAGGCCGCGCTGCGGCTTCGCGGGGCGGTCGGTGACGGTGCCCTCGGGCATCGCGCCCGTGGCGTTGACCGACTGCTTGAGCGTGCGGGTGCCGTAGAAGACGCCGGCCTCGTCGGGGCCCGCGATCCGGACCCGGCCGTCCTTGACGCCGAGGGTGTACGACTCGGGGGCTCCCGACCCGCCCAGCGCGAGCTCCACGTCCCCGGGGCCGGCCGCGACGGCGCCCCGGTAGGCGATGCCGAGCTCGCCCGCGAGCAGCCGCCCTTCGTCGGCGAGGCCGGCGCTGTTCGCGGCGAGGACGACGCCGGCGGTGGGGGCGGGCTTCCAGCCGGGGCCGCGGGCGGGCTCGTGGGCGCGGACGGCGGGGATCGTGCGGGGGGCCTCGGAGAGCGGGTACGTCCGGGTGGGGGT
The DNA here is from genome assembly GCF_042264145.1 of Streptomyces sp. NPDC056144. Taxonomy (NCBI): domain Bacteria; kingdom Bacillati; phylum Actinomycetota; class Actinomycetes; order Kitasatosporales; family Streptomycetaceae; genus Streptomyces; species Streptomyces sp. NPDC056144. Next base: position 138,309 of record NZ_JBHJVF010000010.1, read on the forward strand.
CGGGGTGGGCGTCGGGCTCGGGGCCGGCGCGCTCGTGGGGGCGGCGCCCGTGGACGTACCGGAGGAGGAGGACGTACCGGCCGACACGGATCCGGACGGCGTCGGCGACCCTGACGGGGATCCGTTCGAGCAGGCCGCCACGGTGGCCAGTGCCACCGCGGTCGCCATGAGTGCCGGGCCCCGTCGGGTTACCCGTATGGAGTAACGCATCACTCCGAATCCTCCCGTACCGGCACCGCCTCGGCCAGTCAGCCACGCGGAACCGGATCGTCCATCACTTGTTCCGAAACTCTCCCTTCCGGGTGAAAATCGCGCATCCGTCGGACACTTCCCTCATCCCGTCGATAACGTTGCGTCACGTCCACCCCGCCCGTCCCGCGCAGTACCGGAGCCCACGCTGACCCGCGACACCCACGCCCCCTGCCGGAAAACGGGCTCCACGGACACGCCTGCGATACCCGCCCAGCACACGCCTCCCCGGCACCTGGACGGCCTCGTCGGCTTCAACGCGGCCTCCGCCGCCGAGGCCGAGGCCCTGCTCCTGTCCTGCTGCCGCAGCCTCCGCTGGGCCGAACGGGTCGCCGCGCACCGCCCGTACCCGACCCTGGACGCCCTGCTCGCCGCCGCCGACGAGGCCGGATACGACCTGTCCCGCGCCGAACTCGACGAGGCCCTCGCCGCCGAGTCCTCGGCCCCGCCGCACCCCGGCGCCCCTCCGGCGGCCCGGACGGCGCTGCGGGCCGCCCACGCCGCGTACGAGAGCAGTTTCGGCCACGCGTTCGTGATCAGCCTCGACGGCGTGCGTCCCGGGGAGCGCCTCGACCAGGTTCTGGCCGGAATCCGGTCACGTCTCGGCAACGAACCGGAGGAGGAGAGGGTCGTCGCGGCCGACGAACTCCGCCGTCTGGCCCGCGCCCGGCTGGCCTTCCGACTCGCGGAAGGGCTCACACGGCGTCACCACGGGGCGTGAGGACGACCGGAATGCGGCGATTCGGGACAGTCTGGGGCCGGTCTCGTGTCGTGCGATAGTCCGTCCGTGCCTGTTTGATCACACCTAAGGACCCCGCGCGAGCGAACCGACAAGTCGTCGCTACGATGACCGGGGCCGGTGGACCGTACCCGGCCGGGTCTGACCGACAGAGAAGCCGGCCGGCCCTGATCCCCGCTCCCGGAGGGTTTTTCCGTGCCGGCTGGAACGCTGTACCGCGGCCGGGAAGGAATGTGGAGCTGGGTGGCTCATCGAGTCACCGGCGTCCTCATCTTCTTCTTCCTGTTCGTACACGTGCTGGACACCGCTCTCGTCCGCGTCTCCCCCGAGGCGTACGACGAGGTCGTCGCGACCTACAAGACGCCGATCGTCGCTCTTCTGGAGTACGGCCTCGTCGCCGCCATCCTCTTCCACGCGCTGAACGGTCTCCGTGTCATCGCCGTGGACTTCTGGTCCAAGGGCCCGCGCTACCAGAAGCAGATGCTCTGGACCGTCGTGGGCATCTGGGTCGTGCTGATGGCGGGCTCGCTGTACCCCGTCCTCGGCCACGCCGCACGTGAACTGTTCGGGAGCTGACGCCACTCATGTCTGCTGACACGACCTCCGCCGCGATCGGCCCCGTCGAGGGCGGCGCCCACTACGACGTGGACAACCCCGCGCCGTACATCGAGGCCCCCCGCAAGCGCACGGGCAAGACCCCGCGCGCGACCCGGGGCAACTTCGAGATGGCCGCGTGGCTCTTCATGCGCCTCTCGGGCGTGGTCCTCGTCGTCCTGGTCCTCGGCCACCTGCTGATCCAGCTCTTCCTGGACGGCGGCGTCTCCAAGATCGGCTTCGCCTTCGTGGCCGGCCGCTGGGCGTCCCCGTTCTGGCAGGTCTGGGACCTCCTGATGCTCTGGCTCGCCATGCTGCACGGCGCCAACGGCCTCCGTACGGTCATCAACGACTACGCGGAGCGGGCCAACACGCGCCTGTGGCTCAAGGGCCTGCTGTACACCGCCACGGTGTTCACCATCCTTCTGGGCACGCTGGTGATCTTCACCTTCGACCCGAACATCCGCTAGGCACGGGGCTGAGGTAATCCACGTCATGAAGATCCACAAGTACGACACCGTCATCGTCGGCGCCGGTGGCGCGGGCATGCGCGCCGCCATCGAGTCGACGAAGCGCAGCCGCACCGCCGTCCTGACGAAGCTCTACCCCACCCGCTCCCACACGGGCGCGGCGCAGGGCGGCATGGCCGCCGCGCTGGCGAACGTGGAGGAGGACAACTGGGAGTGGCACACCTTCGACACGGTCAAGGGTGGTGACTACCTGGTCGACCAGGACGCCGCCGAGATCCTGGCGAAGGAGGCCATCGACGCCGTCCTCGACCTGGAGAAGATGGGCCTGCCGTTCAACCGGACGCCCAACGGGACGATCGACCAGCGCCGCTTCGGCGGTCACACCCGCAGCCACGGCGAGGCCCCGGTCCGCCGGTCCTGCTACGCCGCGGACCGCACCGGCCACATGATCCTCCAGACGCTGTACCAGAACTGCGTCAAGGAGGGCGTGGAGTTCTTCAACGAGTTCTACGTCCTGGACCAGCTGATCACCGAGATCGACGGTGTGAAGCACTCCGCGGGCGTCGTCGCGTACGAGCTGGCCACCGGCGAGATCCACATCTTCCAGGCCAAGGCCGTTATCTACGCGTCCGGCGGCACCGGCAAGTTCTTCAAGGTGACCTCCAACGCCCACACCCTGACCGGTGACGGCCAGGCCGCGTGCTACCGCCGCGGTCTGCCCCTGGAGGACATGGAGTTCTTCCAGTTCCACCCGACGGGCATCTGGCGCATGGGCATCCTGCTGACGGAGGGCGCCCGCGGTGAGGGCGGCATCCTCCGCAACAAGGACGGCGAGCGCTTCATGGAGAAGTACGCGCCGGTCATGAAGGACCTCGCGTCCCGTGACGTCGTCTCGCGCTCCATCTACACGGAGATCCGCGAGGGCCGCGGCTGCGGTCCCGAGGGCGACCACGTCTACCTGGACCTGACGCACCTCCCGCCGGAGCAGCTCGACGCCAAGCTCCCGGACATCACGGAGTTCGCGCGCACCTACCTCGGCATCGAGCCCTACACGGACCCGATCCCGATCCAGCCCACCGCGCACTACGCCATGGGCGGCATCCCGACGAACGTCGAGGGTGAGGTCCTCTCGGACAACACCACCGTCGTCCCGGGCCTGTACGCGGCCGGCGAGGTCGCCTGCGTGTCGGTGCACGGCGCCAACCGCCTCGGCACCAACTCGCTGCTCGACATCAACGTCTTCGGCAAGCGCTCGGGCATCGCCGCCGCCGAGTACTCCGCGAAGTCCGACTTCGTCGAGCTGCCGGAGAACCCGGAGGCGCTCGTCGTCGCGACGATCGAGAAGCTCCGCAACTCCACGGGTCACGAGCGGGTCGCCGACATCCGCCGTGAGCTCCAGGAGACGATGGACGCCAACGTGATGGTGTTCCGCACGGAGCAGACCATCAAGACGGCCGTCGAGAAGATCGCCGAGCTGCGCGAGCGCTACGAGAACGTGTCCATCCAGGACAAGGGCAAGCGCTTCAACACGGACCTGCTGGAGGCCATCGAGCTGGGCAACCTGCTCGAACTGGCCGAGGTCATGGCCGTCTCGGCGCTGGCGCGCAAGGAGTCCCGCGGCGGTCACTACCGCGAGGACTACCCGAACCGCGACGACGTCAACTTCATGCGCCACACCATGGCGTACCGCGAGGTCGGCGAGGACGGCTCCGAGACCGTCCGCCTCGACTACAAGCCGGTCGTGACGACCCGCTACCAGCCGATGGAGCGTAAGTACTGATGGCTACCCCCGTACTGGACAAGGTCGAGGCGGAGTCCGCCGCCTCCCCGTACATCACGGTCACGATGCGCATCCGGCGCTTCAACCCCGAGATCTCGGACGCCTCGGTCTGGGAAGACTTCCAGATCGAGATGGACCCGAAGGAGCGCGTCCTCGACGCCCTCAACAAGATCAAGTGGGACGTCGACGGCACGCTGACGTACCGCCGGTCGTGCGCGCACGGCATCTGCGGCTCGGACGCGATGCGGATCAACGGCAAGAACAGGCTCGCCTGCAAGACGCTGATCAAGGACGTCAACCCCGAGAAGCCGATCACGGTCGAGGCCATCAAGGGCCTGACGGTGCTCAAGGACCTCGTGGTCGACATGGAGCCCTTCTTCCAGGCGTACCGGGACGTCATGCCGTTCCTGGTCACCAAGGGCAACGAGCCGACGCGCGAGCGTCTGCAGACCGCCGAGGACCGCGAGCGCTTCGACGACACCACCAAGTGCATCCTGTGCGCCGCGTGCACGTCGTCCTGCCCGGTCTTCTGGAACGACGGGCAGTACTTCGGTCCTGCCGCGATCGTCAACGCGCACCGCTTCATCTTCGACTCGCGTGACGAGGCGGGCGAGCAGCGCCTGGAGATCCTGAACGACAAGGACGGCGTGTGGCGCTGCCGCACGACGTTCAACTGCACGGACGCGTGCCCGCGTGGCATCGAGATCACGAAGGCGATCCAGGAAGTGAAGCGCGCGCTGATCACGCGTCGCTTCTAGCCTTTTCGACGCGCCCCTCGCACCGCTCGGCGCCGGGGGCGCCTCACGGCCGCGCGGCGAAGCCGCACATGTCACTTCGGGCCGCTGCGGCGGCCTCCGACCGCCGGTGTGTGGCTGGGCCCCGTCTCCCTCTGGGGAGGCGGGGCCCTTCCGCGTTCACGGGCGCCCGGCGGGGTTCTCCGTCGACTCCGCCTGGAGCATGATCCGGCGGAGCAGGTCGTTGAGCAGGGCGCGCTCCTCGGGGGCGAGGGCGCCGAGGAGGCGGTACTCCTCGTGGCCGAGGACGTCCATGGCGCCCAGCCAGGTCTGACGGCCCGCCTCGGTGAGCTCGACGACGACCCGGCGCCGGTCGGTCGTGGAGGGGGTGCGGCGGACGAAGCCGCGCCTCTCCAGGGCGTCGAGGCGGCCGGAGACGGAGGCGGGGGCGAGGTCGAGGTCCTCGGCGAGCTCGGAGGGCGCGGCGCTGCCGCCGCGGCCGGCGAGCTTGTGGAGGGTGTCGAACTCGTGGCGTTCGAGGTCGAAGTCGACGAGGGACTGTTCCCTGACGCGGCGGAGGTGGACGGAGAGCTTCTTCATCCGGGTGACGGCGCCCTCGATGACGGGGTCGAGGTCGGGCAGGACGGGCTGCCAGCGGGCGACGTGGTCGTCGGTCCAGTCGCGGGGGGCCTGCGGGTCCTCGGGGAGCGCCATGAGCTGATCGTACGTCGGGACCTCCGGACCGCCCCCCGGAAAGTATTTCGTTGACGAATTATTCGGTGCCGAAATACTCTGCGGTCCATGCGATCCCCTGCCCGCACGCACGAGCCCCCCAAGCCCCCCAAGCCGCCCACGTCCACCGCCGTCCCCCACCCCCTGCGCACCCGCTCCTTCCGGCTGCTCTTCGCCGGCCGGGCGCTCTCCCTCCTGGGGGACGCGGCGATCCCCGCCGCGCTCGCCCTCGCCGTTCTCGCGGCCACGGGCTCCAGCGGGGCGCTCGCCCTGGTCCTCGGCTGCGCGATGGCCCCCAAGCTGCTCCTTCTGCCGCTGGGCGGGGTCGTGGGCGACCGGTTCGACGCCCGTGCGGTCGCGCTCACCACCGACCTCGTGCGCTGCGCCACGCAGTTGCTCGTGGGGGTGCAGCTGCTCGGCGGCAGCCCGAGCCTGGCCGTGCTCGCGGCGGCCTCGGCGGTCGGCGGCGCGGCCGGAGCCTTCGCGGTGCCGACCGGGTCGCCGCTGGTGAAGGGGGTCGTCGCGGCCGAGGCGCTGGACCGCGCCAACGCGGCGATGGGCGTGGCGTCGAGCGCCGGGCGGCTCGGCGGGCCGGCGCTCGCCGGATCGCTGGTGCTGACGGTGGGGCCGGGGTGGGCGTTCGTGCTCGACGCGGTCACCTTCGCGGTGAGCGCCGCGCTCCTGGCGATGGTGCGGGTGAAGCGGGTGCCGATCCCGCGCCGCTCGCTCCGCGCCGATCTCGTGGAGGGCTGGCGGGAGGTCCGCTCCCGCGACTGGTACTGGACGAGCCTGATCGGCCACAGCGCCTGGAACGGGGCCGCGGCGGTCCTGATGACCCTGGGCCCCGCGGTCGCGGTGGAGCGGCTCGGCGGGGGCGGGACCTGGGTCGTCCTGCTCCAGGTCGGCGCGGTCGGCTACCTGCTCGGGGCGCTGCTCGCCGACCGGGCGCGGCCCCGGCGGCCGGTCCTGGCGGCGAACCTCGGGCTCGCGACGTACGCGCTGCCGCTGGTGCTGCTCGCGGTCGCCGCGCCGGCGCCGCTGACCGTCGCGGCCTACGGGCTCGCACAGGCGGGGCTCGGGTTCCTGTCGCCGGTCTGGGAGACGGCCGTCCAGCGGGCGGTGCCCGGGCACGCGCTGGCCCGGGTCACCTCGTACGACTGGCTGCTCTCCCTGGCGGCCACACCCGTGGGCTACGCCCTGGCGCCGCTGGCCTCGGCCGCCTGGGGACCCGAAGTGCCGCTGCTCGCGGCGGCGGCGGTGGTCGGCGGGTGCTGCCTGGCGACGGTGTTCGTGCCGGGGGTACGGCGCTTCCGCTAGGCGGCGGCTTCCTCGGCGAGCTCGGCGAGGAAGGCGGTGAGCAGGACGGCGGTCTCGTCCGGGCGTTCCAGGGCGGGGAGGTGTCCGGCCCAGTCGAGGTCGACACGGCGGGCGGCGGGCAGGAGCTCCGCGAGGTCGGCGGCGACGGCGCGGAAGTCGGGAACGTCGTGGGCGCCGCCGACGACGAGGGCGGGGGCGGCGATCCGGGCGAGTTCGTCGCGGGTGACCTCGGGGTCGTCGGCGCCGAACTCGGCGGCGAGCTGGACGTCGAAGGCGCGGCGCTGCATCCGCCGGACGAGGGCACGGGCGGCCTCGTCGGCTTCGGGGCCGAGCCAGGTGTCGACGTTGAGCTCGACGGCGGCGTCGATGTCGCCGGCTTCGAGGAGGGCGTCCTCGCGGCCGCCCCAGGCGCGGAGTTCCTCGCTCGGCACCATGCAGGGGCTGGCGGGGGCGAGCAGGGCGAGCGCGGTGACGCGGTCGGGGTGGCGGGCGGCGAGCTCCAGGGCGACGGCGCCGCCGAAGGAGGAGCCGACGACGGCGGCGCGGTCGGCGCCGATGTGGTCGAGGAGGGCGCGGACGTCCTCGGCGTGGGTGTGCGGGGCGTCGACGGGGGTGTCGCCGAAGCCGCGGAGGTCGCAGCGGACGACGCGGTGGCCCGCGTCGGCGAGGGCGTGGAACTGCCCGTCCCACATGCGGCGGTCGCAGACGCCGGAGTGCAGCAGGACGACGGTGGAGGGGCCTTGACCGGCCAGGTCATGAGAGAGCGTCACCCGTCGACCCTAGTTCGGCCCGTGGGGGCGGGCCACCGGATATGAACCGGACGCGAGCCGACCGCGAACCGACCGCGAACCGGGACTTGAACATGTTCAAGAACAGTCCTACAGTCATGCCTACCAGCTTTTGAACGCGTTCAAGGGAGGGTGGGGCATGGACCTCACTGTCATCGCGTACACCGTCTACCTGCTGATCAGCGTGGCGCTCACCATCTGGGTCGCGCGCACCCTCAGCCGCAACGGAAGGATCTTCCTCTCCGACGTGCTGCACGGCGACGAGAAGCTCGCGGACGCCGTCAACCACCTCCTCGTGGTCGGCTTCTACCTCGTCAACTTCGGCTTCGTCGCCCTCTACCTGAGCCAGGACGCCGCCGTCCTCGACGCCCGCGCGCTCTTCGAGGCCCTCTCCGTCAAGCTCGGAGTCGTCCTGCTCGTCCTCGGTGTGATGCACCTGGGCAACGTGTACGTGCTCAACAAGATCCGTCGCCGCAGCGTGATGGAGCGCGAGCAGACCCCGCCGGTCCGCCCCCAGGGCTGGACCCCCGCAGGCAAGGGCGGCCCCTGGGCCCCGCCCGCGCCCCAGGCCTGAGAGTCCGGCGTCATGGCGACACCGGTGAGCCACCTGACCGTGCTCTACGACGCCGAGTGCCCGCTCTGCGCGCACCTCAGGCACTGGCTGATGCGCCAGCCCCAGCTGGTCCCCCTCGACCTGGTCCCGGCCGGGTCGCAGGAGGCCAGGCGCCGCTTCCCCGCCCTCGACCACGCCGCGACCCTGCGGGAGATCACCGTGGTCGGGGACCGGGGGCAGGTCTACCGGGAGACCGACGCCTGGATCGTCTGCCTCTGGGCGCTGGCCGACCACCGGCCCAGGGCCCACTGGCTGGCCACGCCCGCCGGCCGGCCCTTCGCCCGGGTCACGGTCCTCGCCGCCGCGAAGTGGCGCGAGGCCCTCAAGGGCCCGGCCTGCGAGGACGGGCGCTGCGAGGCGCCCGCCCCGCCCGACTAGGCTCGGCCCCGTGACGGAAGAGAAGAAGGCCGAAGAGAAGAAGGCCCCGAAGAGCGAGCAGACCCGCACGCTCATCCTCGAAACCGCGCTCCGCCTGTTCAAGGAGCGCGGTTACGACAAGACGACCATGCGGGCCATCGCCCAGGAGGCCGGGGTCTCCGTCGGCAACGCGTACTACTACTTCTCCTCCAAGGAGCACCTCGTCCAGGGCTTCTACGACCGGATCGCCCAGGAGCACCAGGCGGCCGTCGAGTCCCTCCTGACGGGCGACGAGAAGGACCTGACAGCCCGTATCAAGGGCGTCCTCCTCGGCTGGCTCGACATCGCGGAGCCGTACCACGAGTTCGCGGCCCAGTTCTTCAAGAACGCCGCCGACCCCGACAGCCCCCTCAGCCCGTTCTCGCCGGAGTCGGAGGGCCCCCGCGAGGCCGCCATCGAGGTCCACCGGCGGGTCATCGCCGGCGCCTCGGTCAAGGTCGACCCGGAGCTCACCGAGGCCCTCCCCCAGCTCCTCTGGCTCCAGCAGATGGGCCTGGTGCTGTTCTGGGTGTACGACCGCTCGGAGAACACGGCGAACAGCCGGCGGCTCGTCGAGCGGCTCGCGCCGGTCACCGCCCGCGCGATCTCGCTCTCCCGCTTCCGGATCCTGCGCCCGCTGGTCAAGGAGACGCACGAACTGCTCGCCGACTTCATGCCGACGGCGGCCGGAATGGCGGCCTCGGGGAAGCCCAAGCGAGCCACCCCGAAGCCGCAGGATTAGACCTCGCGACCAGACCCCGCTGTCAGACCTCGCGGTCAGACCTCGCGGTCTAGATCCAGTTCAGCTCCCACAGGCGCCAGATGCCGGTGCCGTCGGAGAGGTACTGCGAGCCGCCGACCGTCTCCGTCGACAGGACGTAGTCCTTCTTCTGCCAGAGCGGCACGAGCGGGACCTCGTCCGCGACCTCGGCCTGGATCGCCTTGAAGTCGCCGGTCGCCCGCGAGCGGTCGCTGTACTGCTGCGTCGAGGTGACCAGCCGGTCGATCTTCGCGCTGGAGAAACCGTTGTGCAGGGTGTTCTCCGTGCCGACGAGCGGCGCGGTGAAACTGTCGGAGTCGGGGAAGTCGGGGAGCCAGCCCACGGTGTACGCGTCGTAGTCGCCGCGCGCGTACCCCTTCTGGAAGCTCTTCCAGTCGGCCTCGACGACCTTCACCTTGAAGAGGCCGCTGTCCTCCAGCTGCCGCTTGATCTCGGCGGCCTCGGCGGCGTAGGTCGCGTCCTTGCGGAAGCCGAAGGTGAACTCCACCGGCCACTGCACGCCCGCGTCCTTCAGCAGCCCCTTCGCCTTCTTCGCGCTCGGGCCCGGGTTCTCGTCGTAGAACGCGGTGTTGTGCCCGACGAAGCCCTGCGGGATGAGCGAGTACAGCGGCTCGACCGTGTCCTTGTAGGCGCGGGCGCTGATCTCCGGCCGGTCGATGATCGCGGCCACGGCCCGCCGCACGGCCTTCTTCGCCATCGGCGAGCCGGACCGCACGTTGAAGTTGAGGTTGCGGATCTCCGCGCTCTCCGACTCCGTGAGGCGGGTGCCGCCCTCGGTCTCCAGCGTCGAGAGGAAGGTCGGCGGCATCTGCCGGTGCGTGACCTGGACGTCCCCCGCCTTCCACGCGGCGGCGAGCTCCTCGGACTGGCCGTAGTACTTCACGAGGACCGGGCCGCCGGCCTTGGTGACGGCACCCTTGTACGCCGGGTTGGGCTCCAGGAGCGCGGACTCGCCCGGCTTGTACTCCTTGAGGACGTACGGCCCTGAGCCGTCCACGGCCAGGTCGCCGCGCAGCCTGTCGGCCGGGTACTGGTCCTTGTCGACGATCGAACCCGCGCCCGTGGCGAGCTTCAGCGGGAAGGTCGCGTCGCGGCCGCTCAGCTGGAAGGTGACGGTGCGGCCCTCGGCCACCACGCTCTTCAGCGTCGGGAAGAGCGGCTGCGGGCCGACCTCCGACTTGATCTTCAGCATCCGGTCGAAGGAGTACTTGACGTCCTCGGCCGAGATCTTCCGCCCGTTGGCGAACGTGAGGTCGCCGCGCAGGGTGCACTTGTACGTGGTGAGCCTGCTGCCGACGAAGTCGCAGCTCTCGGCGGCGTCCGGCACGGGGCTCGTGAAGCCCGGCTTGAAGGTCAGCAGCGACTGGAAGACGTTGCTGTACATCGCCCAGGAGCCGGCGTCGTAGGCGCCGGCCGGGTCGAGCGAGGTGACCTCGTCGGTCGTGCCGACGTTGATCGCGTCCTTCCGCGCGTCGTCGGAGGGCAGGAGTTGCCAGCCTCCGACTCCGGCCGCCACCAGTACTCCACAAGTGATGAGGATCCGCAGACGGACCGTCGACCGCATTGCCGTGCTTCCTTTTTTTCGTACCACCCCAGGCACGACGCCCCCCGAAAACGCCGCTTTCGCGTCAGCCAATCACACGGATTTCACAAGTGGAAGGAAAAACTTTCACACCGCAGGTATATGTCCGGGATATGAGAATTTAAGCCGATGAGCAGCACGTATCGACCTCGGCGCGGGGAGTGACGATTCCCGATTACGCCTGTTTCGAGGCGAGTTCGACGATGGTGATGTCCGAGGGCGCGCCGACCCGGACCGGGGGTCCCCAGGCGCCCGCGCCTCGCGAGACGTACAGCTGCGTGTCCCCGTACCGCTCCAGACCGGCGACCGTCGGGTTGGCGAGCTCGGCGAGGTAGTTGCCCGGCCAGAGCTGGCCGCCGTGGGTGTGGCCGGAGAGCTGGAGGTCCACCCCGTGGCGTACGGCGTCGTGGATGACGACCGGCTGGTGCGCGAGGAGCACGGAGGCGCGGGACCGGTCCCGGTCGCCGAGCGCGCGCACGAAGTCGGGGCCCTGCCCCGTCTTCTCCCCCGCGACGTCGTCGACACCGGCGAGGTCGAAGCCGGCCGCGATCTCCACCCGCTCGTTGCGCAGCGGCCTCAGCCCGAGCTCCCGCACGTGGTCGACCCAGGCGTCGGCCCCGGAGAAGTACTCGTGGTTCCCGGTCACGAAGAAGGAACCGTGCCGGGCCCGCAGCTGCGCGAGCGGCTCGGCGGCGGACCCGAGATCCGCCACGCTCCCGTCCACCAGGTCGCCGACGACGGCGATCAGGTCGGGCTGCGTGGAGTTGATGGCGTCCACGATCCGCTGGCTGTGCCCCCGCCCCAGGATCGGCCCGAGGTGGATGTCGGACACGACGGCGATCCGGTACCCGTGCGCGGCCCGCGGCACCTTGGCCAGCGGCACGGTCACCCGCTTGATCGTGGGCCCGCGCAGCACGCCGTACGTCCCGTACCCCACGGTCCCGACCGCGACGGCGGCGGCGGACCCGCCGACGACCCGCGAGACGAAGAGGCGCCGGGAGACGCCTCCCGCACCGTCGGAAACCGGGGCGGCAGGAGCGGCAGGAGCAGCCGGCTCGTCGACGTCAGAGGGCGGCGCCGCCGGTACGGTCACGGGCACGGCCGCCGGGGCGGGCGCGGGCGCCTCGACCGGGGCCCGCCGCTCCAGCGCCTTCCGCAGCAGGGGCCGCAGGGCCTCTCCCACGAGCAGCGCCAGGACCAGGTACAGCAGCACGGGAAGCCACAGGTACCCCGGCCAGGCCACGGCCCGCTCCAGCCAGAACGGCGCCCCCAGCCACCCGGTGGACATCGCGGCGAGCGACAGCAGCGGCAGCAGGACGACGGCCGCCGTCCCCGCCTTCCGCGCCGCCCCGCCCGGGACGGTCACATCCCGCACGAGCCGCCGCCACACGTACCAGTGGACGCCTCCGAACAGCCCCAGCACCAGCGGGACCACCAGATAGACGATCACGAACGAACCCCCCTCGTTGTCTACGAACTGTGACCGTTCTCGCTCCGCCCCGCACGCACCCCGCGGAACCCGAGCACCCCGATCGCCGTCCCCAGAACAAAGGAGGTCACGGCGAGCAGCAGGTGCACCCAGAAGTAGGGGGTCGGGTCACCCGCGTCGTCGAACGCGAGGCCGCTCCCGTCGTTCCAGAGGTTCTTGACGAAAGTGATCCAGATGAACCAGCTCCACACCCCGAAAGCGAGCAGGAACCAGGAGACGCGGCGGCTGAGCTTCATGGCCCCAGTATCGCCGTCCGCCTCCCGGCCCCCGCTTCCGGGTGGACGAGGGCGGACGTACCGCCCTGCGGGGTTCGGATCCTCAGGTCGGGGCGGTACGTTCTCGGTCGTGTCTGTATCGAAGAAGGCCGCCTGGGCGGTCGCCGCTGGGGTGCTTCTGCCGCTTCTCGTCTCCGCGCCCGCCGCGCACGCGGACGGGAAGAAGGACGAGAAGGAGAAGCAGCCCAAGCCGCCCGCGATCATGTCCACCGTCGGCGGTGCGCTGCTCGGGAAGCCCGGGACGCAGGTGCGGCTGGGGCCCGGGGCGCCGGTGCTGCCGAAGGAGCTGTCGGCGCGGTCCTGGATCGTGGCGGACGCGGAGAACGGGCAGGTGCTCGCCGCGCACAACGCGCACTGGCGGCTGGCGCCCGCGTCGACGCTGAAGATGCTCTTCGCGGACACCCTGCTGCCGAAGTTCCCCCGGACGCAGAACCACCTGGTCGCCCCGCAGGACCTGGCGGGGCTCGGCTCCGGTTCGAGCCTCGTGGGCATCAAGGAGAAGCAGAGCTACAGCGTCCACGACCTGTGGCTCGGCGTCTTCCTGCGGTCGGGCAACGACGCCGTGCACGTCCTGTCGGCGATGAACAACGGCGTCCCGCAGACCGTGAAGGACATGAACGAGCACGCGGCCGAGCTCCAGGCGCTCGACACGCACGTGGTCTCGCCGGACGGGTACGACGCCCCGGGCCAGGTCTCGTCCGCGTACGACCTGACACTCATCGCCCGCAACGGCATGACGAAGCCGGACTTCCGGGAGTACGCCGCCACGTCCCGCGCCGCCTTCCCCGGCGAGCAGAAGCCGGGCAAGAAGCGCGAGACCTTCGAGATCCAGAACACCAACCGGCTCCTGACCGGCGACCTCGGCGTCGCCCCGTACCAGGGCATCGCCGGGGTGAAGAACGGCAACACCACGCACGCCGGGTCGACCTTCACGGGAGTCGCCGAGCGCAACGGCAAGGTGCTGCTCGTCACCGTCATGAACCCGTCGTCGAAGGAGCAGCACGCCGTCTACAAGGAGACGACCCGGCTGCTCGACTGGGGGTTCGCGGCGGCCGGGAAGGTGACACCGGTCGGTGAGCTGGTGCCGCCCACGACGGCCCGCACGGGGACGAGCGCGGGGGCGAGCACGGGGACGAGCGCGGGGACGGGGAACACGGACGGCGGGACCGCGCCCGCCCCCGGCAAGGAGGCGCCCGGCGCCTCGGCCGATCCGGTCGCCGCCGAGCAGCGCTCCGGCGGGGTCGGGATCGCCCTGGGCGTGGCGGGCGGGGTGCTGGTGCTCCTCGCCGGTGCCGTGTTCCTCGTCAATCGTCGGTGGCCGCTGGGCGGGGCCGCGGGGCGTCGTCGTCCGTCGGGGACTCCTTCGACGGAGGCTCCTCCGACGGGGACTCCTCCGAAGGACGGGACCCCGTAGCCGTCCAGGCCGCGCAGAACAGCAGCAGTTTCGCGGTGAAGTTGATCCAGAGCAGGAGGGCGACCGGGGTGCCGAACGCCCCGTACATCGACTTCGACGCGACCCCCTTCATGTAGCCGCCGAGCAGCAGCTTCAGGAGCTCGAAGCCGACCGCGCCGATGAGCGCGGCGACGACGAGCCGGCGGCGGGGCGGGGTGACGCCGGGAAGCAGCGTCAGGAGGTAGGCCAGCATGAGGAAGTCGGCGAGGACGGCGACGAGGATGGCGGCCGCTTCGAGGAGGTAGTGCCCGGCCGTGCCGTCGCCGGAGATGCCGAGGCGGTCGGCGGTCCAGCCGACGGCGGTGGAGCCGAGCCAGGACGCGGCGAGCGAGGCGAGGGCGACCCCGCCGAGGCCGAGGAGGACGAGGGTGTCCTTGCCCTTGCGGACGAAGGGGTTGCCCTCGTCGGTGTCGTCGAGGCCCCAGACGGCGCGCAGGCAGTCCCGCATGGAGCCGATCCAGCCGATGCCGGTGACGAGGAGGATCGCGCCGGCGATGAGTCCGACGGTGCCGGCGTTGGCGACGAGTCCGTCGATGTCGAGCTGGTCGGAGATGCCGGGGACCTGGTCGGCGATCTTGTTCTCGATCTTGTCGAGCTGCTCGGTGGTGAGGAGCGCGGCGCCGATCGCGGCGGCGACGGTGATCAGCGGGAAGAGGGCGAGGAAGGAGAGGAAGGTGATCGCGGCGGCGAGCCTGCTCCAGTGGACCGCGTCGAGGGTCTCGTACGAGCGCCAGGCATGGGTCCGCATGAGGCGGGTGGCCAGCGGGCCGATGACGGGGAGCTTCGTCAGCCAGTCCATGTCGTGCGCGTACTCCTCGGTGTCGCCGGCGCGGGTGTGCTGGTACGAGAATCTCCCGGCCTCGTACCCGGGGCGGTGAGCGACATTCCGGGCGCCCGCATCGGCGAACCGCCCGACAATGCGGCATAAGCGACAGATACGGCTATACGGTCACCTCCATGACGGTCACCCACACGATGACGGACGCCACCCCTCGGTCCCTGCTCGTCCTCGGCGGCACCTCCGAGATCGGGCTCGCCACCGCCCGCCGGCTGATCGCCCGCCGCTGCCGCACGGTCTGGCTGGCCGGCCGGCCCTCCCCCGCGCTGGCCGCCGCCGCGGAGTCGCTGCGCGTGCTCGGCGCGGAGGTCCACACCGTCCCCTTCGACGCGCTCGACACCGACACCCACGAGGAGCGGCTCGGCAAGATCTTCGCCGAGGGCCCCGTCGACATGGTCCTGCTCGCCTTCGGGGTCCTCGGCGACCAGGCGCGCGACGAGTCCGACCCGGTCGCCGCCGTGCGGGTCGCCCAGACCAACTACACGGGCGCGGTCTCGTCCGGTCTCGTGTGCGCGGGCGCGCTCCAGGCGCAGGGGCACGGTTCGCTGGTGGTGCTGTCCTCGGTGGCGGGCGAGCGGGCCCGGCGCGCGGACTTCATCTACGGCTCGTCGAAGGCGGGGCTCGACGTCTTCGCCCAGGGGCTCGGGGACGCGCTGCACGGCACGGGGGCGCGCGTCATGGTCGTACGCCCCGGGGTCGTGCGCTCGCGCAGGACGGACGGCCGGCGCCTGGACGCGCGGCTCGCGTCCCCCGGCCGGGCGGACGGGCGGCGGGCCGGTGCCGGGCTGACGGACGCACGGCTGTCGACGACGCCGGAGGCCGTCGCGACGGCGATCGAGCTGGGGCTGCGGCGGCGCTCGGAGACCGTGTGGGTGCCGGGGGCGCTGCGGGTGGTGATGACGGCGGTACGGCACGTGCCGAGGCCGCTGTTCCGGCTGCTGCCGGTGTGACCGTCAGCAGCCGGGCCGGGTGGTGACCGGGGTCCCGCCCTGCGTGGGGACGGCGGAGATCGGGCGGCCACTGCCGAACTCGTAGTCGTACAGCTTCCGCCACACGCCGTCGGGCCCCTGCTCGTACAGCGCGAAGGAACCGCAGGTCCAGGCCGCCTCGTACCCGGCGAGCTCCTCGTACGCCCGGT
Organism: Streptomyces sp. NPDC056144; assembly: GCF_042264145.1. NCBI lineage: Bacteria > Bacillati > Actinomycetota > Actinomycetes > Kitasatosporales > Streptomycetaceae > Streptomyces > Streptomyces sp. NPDC056144. Next base: position 154,277 of record NZ_JBHJVF010000010.1, read on the forward strand.
CCATGCCCTCCTCGGAGATGGCGTGGGCCACGGTGACGTGCGGGTGGTACGGGAACTGCAGCTCGCGGGCGAGCGGCCCCGTCTCGTCGCGGATCTCCTGCTGGAGCCGGTTGCAGGACGGGACGCCCTCCGCGAGCTTCACGAAGACGACCGGGGAGAGCGGGCGGAAGGTGCCCGTCCCCTGGAGGCGTACGGGGAACGGGTCGTGATCGGCGGCGACCCCGGCGAGGTGCGCCTCGATCTCGGGGAGCCGCTCCTCGTCGACCTCGGTCGGCGGTACGAGGGTGACGTGGGTCGGGATGCCGTGCGCGGCGGGATCCCCGAAGCCCGCGCGCCGCTCCTGGAGCAGGCTGCCGTAGGGCTCCGGGACCGCGATCGAAACGCCGAGCGTTACGGTCCCCACGTCGTTCTCCTCCGTCGTCCGTCGTCCGTCGAATGGTGTGCGGTGGTGCAGTCGCCAGTGTGCGTCCTGCACCACCCTCGTGGCCAGGGCCCTAGGACTCAGTGCTTCGCGGGAAGGAACCCGATCCGCTCGTAGGTCTGCGCCAGCGTCTCCGCCGCGACCGCGCGGGCCTTCTCCGCTCCCTTGGCCAGGATGTTGTCCAGCGTCTCCGGGTCGTCCAGGTATTCCTGGGTGCGGGCCCGGAACGGCGTGACGAAGTCCACGACGACCTCGGCGAGGTCGGTCTTCAGGGCGCCGTACATCTTGCCCTCGTAGCTCTTCACCAGGTCCTCGACGGACGTGCCGGTGAGCGTGGACATGATGGTGAGCAGGTTGGAGACGCCGGCCTTGTTCTCCGGGTCGAAGCGGATCACCGTGTCGGTGTCGGTGACGGCGCTCTTGACCTTCTTGGCGGTGGTCTTCGGGTCGTCCAGGAGGTTGACGAGGCCCTTCGGCGAGGGCGCCGACTTGCTCATCTTGCTCGTCGGGTCCTGGAGGTCGTAGATCTTCGCCGTCTCCTTCAGGATGTACGGCGAGGGGAGCGTGAACGTGTCGCCGAAGCGGCCGTTGAAGCGCTCCGCGAGGTCGCGGGTCAGCTCGATGTGCTGACGCTGGTCCTCGCCGACCGGGACCTGGTTCGCCTGGTAGAGCAGGATGTCCGCGACCTGGAGGATCGGGTACGTGAAGAGGCCGACGGTGGCGCGGTCGGAGCCCTGCTTGGCGGACTTGTCCTTGAACTGGGTCATGCGGGAGGCCTCGCCGAAGCCGGTGAGACAGTTCATGACCCAGCCGAGCTGGGCGTGCTCGGGGACGTGGCTCTGGACGAAGAGCGTGCAGCGGTCCGGGTCGAGACCGGCCGCGAGCAGCTGGGCGGCGGCGAGCCGGGTGTTGGCGCGGAGCTCGGCGGGGTCCTGCGGAACCGTGATGGCGTGCAGGTCGACGACCGAGTAGAAGGCGTCGTGGGTCTCCTGGAGAGCCACCCACTGGCGAACGGCGCCGAGGTAGTTGCCGAGGTGGAACGAGCCTGCGGTGGGCTGGATTCCGGAGAGCACGCGGGGATTCTCAGAGGCCATGCACATCATTGTCTCAGGTGTGACGGACGGGAAAGCCCCGGGCGGCGCGGACCCGGGGCTTCCGTTCGTGACGTGTCGGGCGGGCGGGCCCGGCGGAGGTCGGGCGGGCGGGCCCGGCGGAGGTCAGGCGGGCAGGCCCGGCGCCGGGTACGCGGCCATCAGCTCCGCGACCTCCGCGCGGACCGCGTCGAGCGCGGCCTCGTCGCCCGTGCCGGCCGCGGCGACACCACGGTCGATCCACTCCGCGACCAGCGGCATGTGCTCCGTACCGAGACCGCGCGAGGTGAGCGACGGGGTGCCGATGCGGACGCCGGAGGGGTCGAAGGGCTTCCGGGGGTCGTAGGGGACGGTGTTGTAGTTGACGACGATCCCGGCCCGGTCGAGGGCCTTCGCGGCGATCTTGCCGGGGACCTGCTTGGGCGTGAGGTCCATGAGGATCAGGTGGTTGTCGGTGCCGCCGGAGACCAGGTCGAAGCCGCGGGCTAGGAGGGCCTCGGCCAGGGCCTTGGCGTTGGCGACGACCTCGTGCGCGTACGTACGGAAGGACGGCTGGGCGGCTTCGCGCAGGGCGACGGCGATGGCGGCGGTGGTCTGGTTGTGCGGGCCGCCCTGGAGACCGGGGAAGACGGCCTTGTCGAGGGCCTTGGCGTGCTCCTCGGTGGACATGAGCATGGCGCCGCGCGGGCCGCGCAGGGTCTTGTGGGTGGTCGTGGAGATCACGTCCACGTGCCCGACCGGGGAGGGGTGGGCGCCGCCGGCGATCAGGCCGGCGATGTGGGCGATGTCGGCGACGAGCACGGCGCCGGCCTCGCGGGCGATCTCGCCGAAGGCGGCGAAGTCGATCGTCCGGGGCAGGGCGGTGCCGCCGCAGAAGATCACCTTCGGGCGCTCCTTGAGGGTGAGCTCGCGGACCTCGTCGAAGTCGATCAGCCCCGTGTCCTGGCGTACGCCGTACTGGACGCCGCGGAACCACTTGCCGGTCGCGGAGACGCCCCAGCCGTGGGTGAGGTGGCCGCCCATCGGCAGGGACATGCCCATGACGGTGTCGCCGGGCTCGGCGAAGGCGAGGTAGACGGCGAGGTTGGCCGGGGAGCCGGAGTAGGGCTGGACGTTGGCGTGGTCGACGCCGAAGAGGGCCTTGGCACGCTCGATCGCGAGGGTCTCGACCTCGTCGATGTTCTGCTGGCCCTCGTAGTAGCGGCGGCCGGGGTAGCCCTCGCTGTACTTGTTCTGGAGGACCGTCCCGGAGGCTTCGAGGACGGCGGCGGAGACGTAGTTCTCGCTGGGGATGAGACGGAGGGTCTCGCCCTGGAGCCGCTCCTCGGCGCCGACGAGCGCGGCGATCTCGGGGTCGGCGGCGGACAGCGCGGGATGCTGCTGCGGGGGCTGCGGGGTGGTCATGGTGACGTCCTCCGGGCGTTCGGCGGATGCGGATCCTGTCGCGGACGCGGTCCCGGAGCTGAGGTGCGCACGGGACCGTGGATCTCTTGGGCCCGTGATGCCCAGGCGGGCGGCACCTCGTGTGACGGAGCGCGCACGGCTCCCCCGGGGTCGCTTCCCCGTACGCCAGTCGCCGTGCGTGTTTCCACAGTAGCGGGCGCGCCGTCGGGGAGGTTTCCCTGTCCGGCATCCGAGCGACGATAAGAAGGGGGCCACACCCAGGCCCTGGCCGCAGGACGAACGGAGATCCCGTGTCGAGGACAGAAGACGCGATCGCTGCCGCGGACGCGCACAGCGCGCACAACTACCACCCCCTCCCGGTCGTCGTCGCCTCGGCGGACGGGGCCTGGATGACCGATGTCGAGGGGCGCCGCTACCTCGACATGCTCGCCGGCTACTCGGCGCTCAACTTCGGCCACGGCAACCGGCGGCTGATCGAGGCCGCGAAGGCGCAGCTGGAGCGGGTGACGCTGACCTCCCGCGCCTTCCACCACGACCGCTTCGCCGAGTTCTGCACGCGGCTCGCGGAGTTGTGCGGGAAGGAGGCGGTGCTGCCGATGAACACGGGGGCGGAGGCGGTCGAGACGGCCGTGAAGACCGCCCGCAAGTGGGGGTACGAGGTGAAGGGCGTGCCGGACGGGCACGCGAAGATCGTGGTCGCGGGGAACAACTTCCACGGCCGGACGACGACGATCGTCAGCTTCTCGACGGACCACGAGGCCCGTGACCACTTCGGTCCGTACACGCCGGGCTTCGAGATCGTCCCGTACGGGGATCTGACGGCGCTCGACGCGGCGGTCACCGAGAACACGGTGGCGGTGCTGCTCGAACCGATCCAGGGCGAGGCGGGGGTCCTGGTCCCGCCGGCCGGATATCTGGCCGGGGTGCGGGAGCTGACGCGGCGGCGGAACGTCCTGTTCATGGCGGACGAGATCCAGTCGGGTCTGGGCCGGACGGGGCGGACGTTCGCGTGCGAGCACGAGGGCGTGGTGCCGGACGTGTACATCCTGGGGAAGGCGCTGGGCGGCGGGGTCGTGCCGGTGTCGGCGGTGGTCGCCGACCGCGAGGTGCTCGGGGTGTTCCGGCCGGGCGAGCACGGCTCGACCTTCGGCGGGAACCCGCTGGCCTGCGCGGTGGCCCTGGAGGTCATCGCGATGCTGCGGACCGGCGAGTACCAGGAGCGGGCCGCCGAGCTCGGCGAGCACCTGCACGCGGAGCTGCGGCTGCTCGTCGGCGGCGGGGCGGTGGAGGCGGTGCGCGGGCGCGGCCTGTGGGCCGGGGTGGACATCGCGCCGTCGCGCGGGACGGGCCGGGAGATCTCGGAGCGGCTCATGGAGCGGGGTGTCCTGGTGAAGGACACGCACGGGTCGACGATCCGGATCGCGCCGCCGCTGGTGATCGGCAAGGAGGACCTGGACTGGGGCCTTGAGCAGTTGAGGGGGGTGCTGGCGGAGTAGCCGGGTCCGGTTGACGGGGGCGGCCGGCGGGGCCGTACGGGCTCAAAGGGGGCCATTGACAGGGCAGTTGGTCTAGGCCAATGATGCGGGCCATGTCGAGACTCCGTCTGCGCCACGCACCGCGTCACACCCTGCGTGCCGCGCTCGCCGCCCTCGTCCCGCTCGCGCTGCTCGGCGCGTTCGCGGGCCCCGCGCACTCCGCCCCCGCGGCGGCCTGGCCCGAGCCCGTCCCGGTGGTCTCCCACGTCGAGACCACCGCCCCCGTCGTCTTCATCACCATCGACGACGGCTGGAACCACGACCCGGCGGCGGCGAAGCTGCTGCTCGACCGCCGGGTGCCCGCCTCGCTGTTCCTGCTCCCGGGCGCGTACTCGTACGACTCCGGCTACTTCCACTCCCTGCTGAACCAGGGCCCCTCGCGCGTCGAGAACCACACCGTCAACCACCCGGACCTGACCACGCTCGACGCGGCCGGGCAGAAGGCGGAGGTGTGCGGGGCGCGCGACCAGCACCTCGCGCAGTTCGGCGACGGACCGCGGCTGCTCCGGCCGCCGTACGGCACGTTCAACGAGGCGACCCGCACCACCGCCCGGCAGTGCGGGGCGAAGGCGCTGGTCACGTGGACGTACGACCTGACGACCTGGGGGCAGTGGACGCCGCCGAGCCCGCAGCTCAAGGCCGGCGACATCATCCTGCTGCACTTCAACGAGACGGTGACGCAGGACCTGAAGCGGGCCCTGGACCTGGCCGAGGCGGCCGGTCTGAAGCCGGCGCCGCTGCGGGACTACGTCTCCGAGTAGCCGCCGCCTACAGGATCACGTGCGGGAGGAAGCGGGCGTACTCGTCGGTGACGAGCCCCGCCGACTCCCGGATGCCGAGCCCCGCCGCCTCGTCCTCGACGACCCACGCGCCGAGCACCACCCGGTTGCCGTCGAAGTCGGGCAGCGGGGCCAGCTCCTGGTAGCAGCAGGCCTCCCCGTCCCGGACGAACGGCTCCGTACCGGCCTCGTGCAGCGTGACGCCCGCGCCCTCACGGCCGAGCAGCGGCTTGGCGACCCAGCCCGTCGTCGAGGCGAGCTCGCGCGGGCCGTCGAGGTAGGCGGGGAGCAGGTTCGGGTGGCCCGGGTTGAGCTCCCACAGGATCGCGAGCAGCGCCTTGTTGGAGAGGAGCATCTTCCAGGCGGGCTCGATCCAGCAGGTGGTGCCGGTGCCGCCGCCGTTGTCGAGGGTGTCGAGGACGTGCGGGCCGAAGCGGTCGGTGACCAGCCACTCCCACGGGTAGAGCTTGAAGCAGCTGCGCACGAAGCGGAGCCGCTCGTCGACGAACCGGCCCGAGAGCCGGTCCCAGCCGATCCGCTCGACGGACAGCGCCTCCGTGTCGAGCCCGGCCTGCTGGGCGGTCTCGCGCAAGTACGCGACCGTCATCAGGTCCTCGCCGAGCTCGTCGGCCTCCGAGTGGGCGAAGTGGACCGGGCCGGGCGGCAGCAGGTGCGCCTGGCGCTTCCAGGCGTCGACGAGCCGCTCGTGGAGGGAGTTCCACTGGTCGGCGCCGGGGAACCGTTCCTCCATCCAGAACCACTGCGGGCTCGCGGCCTCCACCAGGGAGGTCGGGGTGTCGGCGTTGTACTCCAGCATCTTGGCCGGGCCCGTGCCGTCGTAGCGCAGGTCGAAGCGGCCGTAGAGGGAGGGGAGCTCGGCGCGGCGGTGCCAGGACTCGGCGACGCGGGCGACGATCCGCGGGTCGGTGATGCCGAGGTCGGCGAACCGGTTCTCCTCGACGATGTGCGCGGCGGCGGCGAGGCACAGCGCGTGCAGCTCCTCGACGACCTCCTCCAGGGCCTCGACCTCGGGGAGCGAGAAGGAGTAGTACGCGGACTCGTCCCAGTACGGGCGCAGGGAACCGTCCGGGTAGCGGGTCAGGGGGTAGACGAGCCCCTGCTCCTCGACCGTCTCCTGCCAGCCCGGGCGGGGCTCGATGGTGTGCCGTTCCATGGTGCGCTTCCTGCCTGCGCCCGTCCGGTCAGCCGCCGCCGGAGCCGGAGCTCGAACAGCCGAAGCCGCCGGTGTCGACGGCCGACTTGTCGAAGCTGCCGCCGGTCACCATGCTCGCCTGGGCGTTCCGGCCGGGCAGCATGCCGCTCTCGACCCTGCCGCCGTAGTAGTACGCCGCGCTGTGGGTCGAACCGGTGGCGCTGCCGCTGCCGCCGTCGCACTCGTACCCCGACAGCAGCTCGCGGGTCACCCGGTCCGCGCACCGCTGGTCCGGCTCCGCGCCGCACGCGGTGATCGTCGCGGCGAGCACGCCCATACCGCCGAGCACCACCGTGCTCGACCTCAGCCTGCGCATGTCAGTCCCCTCCCCTTCGCGACCGTGTCCGCCGTGGCCACGACAGTCGCCACAGTCGCGACCGCACAGTGTAGGCCGGTGGTTTTCGGCCCCACGCCCTAGAGTCCTTTCGTGCTCTTGGGGATGATTTGTGCGCTCGGTTCGGCTGTCTGCTTCGGTGCGGCCTCGGTGCTCCAGGCGATGGCCGCGCGCGCGGCCGAGCCGGGGACGGGTGGCGGCGTCGACGTCGCCCTGTTGTGGCGGGCGCTGCGGCAGTGGCGGTATCTCGCCGGTCTCGGCCTGGACGTTCTGGGGTTCGGCCTCCAGATCGTGGCGCTGCGGACGCTGCCCATCTACGTGGTGGGCGCGGCGCTCGCCGCGAGCCTGGCGGTGACGGCGGTCGTCGCCTCCCGGCTGCTGCGGGTGCGGCTGAGCCGGGTGGAGTGGGCGGCCGTGGCGGTGGTGTGCGCGGGGCTCGGGATGCTGGCGCTCGCCTCGGGCGAGGAGGGGAGCGAGCCAGGACCCGACTGGCTGCCCTGGGCGCTGCTCGCGGCGGCCGGCGGGGTGCTGCTGCTCGGCGTGGCCGGGGGCCGGCTGCCGGAGAAGCCGCGCGCGCTGGTCCTGGGCCTCGGGGCCGGCTTCGGCTTCGGGGTGGTGGAGGTGGCGGTCCGGCTCATCGACGGCTTCGACCTGACCGACCCCGTCTGGTACGCGCTCCCGCTCGGCGGCTGCGCGGCCTTCGCCCTGCTGACCTCGGCACTCCAGCGCGGCTCCGTGACGACGGCCACGGCCGGCATGGTGCTCGGCGAGACGATCGGCCCGGCGCTGATCGGCGTGGTCTGGCTCGGCGACACCACCCGCGAGGGCCTCGGCTGGCTCGCCGTCACGGGCTTCGCGGTGGCCGTGGCGGGTTCGCTGACCCTGGCCCGCTTCGGCGAACCTCCGGAGAGCGGGCCCCCGGAGAGTCCGACCTCGGCGCCGTCCCCGTCCCCCACGGGGTAGCCGAACCCGGCCTCCGAACCGGGCCGAGCCCGTCCCCGCTACGGGAGTACGCGGCACAGGGTCGTCAGGGCGTTCTGCCAGGCGCTGTCCGGCGGGGTGCCGTAGCCGACGACCAGGCCGTCGAGGGTCGGCGGGGTCGTGGGGCGGCGGAAGGCGCCGAGGCCGCGGACGGCGAGGCCGTGCCAGGCCGCCGCGCGCAGGACGTCCTGTCCGGTGCCGGGCGGGAGGGTGAGGACCGCGTGGAGGCCGGCCGCGATGCCGCTGACCCGCGTGCGGGGCGAGTGCGCGGCCACCGCCGCGACCAGCTGGTCGCGGCGCCGCCGGTAGCGCAGCCGCATGGCCCGTACGTGCCGGTCGTACGCCCCCGATTCCAGGAACCGCGCGAACGCCAGCTGGTCCAGCGCGCTCGGCGCCTCCTTCGCCGCCACCACCTCCCCCACGAGCCCCTCCGGCACCACCGCCCACCCGAGGCGCAGCGCGGGCGCCAGGGACTTGCTGGCGGTGCCGAGGTAGACGACCCGGTCGGGGTCGAGGCCCTGGAGGGCGCCCACCCGCTGCCGGTCGTAGCGGAACTCGCCGTCGTAGTCGTCCTCCAGGACGAACCCGCCCGCCCCGCGCGCCCAGTCGACGACGGCCGCCCGCCGGTCCGGGGGCAGCGCGCCGCCCAGCGGGAACTGGTGCGCCGCCGTCATCAGGACGGCGCCGGCCTTCCCGTACACCCCGGGCTCCGTCGTCAGTTCCTCGACGCGCGTACCGCGTTCGTCGAAGGGCAGGGCGGGGATGCCCAGTCCGGCGCGGGTCAGGAGGTTCGCGTGGACGTCGAGGCCGTACGACTCGACCGCCACGTCCCGGACGCCCCTGCTCCGCAGCACCTCCCCCATCAGCCGCAGGCCGTGGACGAAGCCCGAGCAGACCACGATCCGTTCGGGCCGGGCGTGCACGCCCCGCGCACGGGCGAGGTACTCGGCGAGCGCGGTGCGCAGTTCGACGCGGCCGCGCGGATCGCCGTACCCGAAGGCCTCGTTCGGGGCATCGGCGAGCGCCTTGCGGTACGCCTTGAGCCACTCGGCGCGCGGGAAGGAGGCGAGGTCGGGCGTGCCCGCCGTGAGGTCGTGGACGGGGCGGGGCGCCGGCGGACCGGGCGCGCGGACCGGACGGGGCGGGGGCGCGGGGCGCCGTTCGGCGACCCGGGTGCCGGAGCCCTGCCGGGCGGTCAGCCAGCCCTCGGCGACCAGCTCGGCGTACGCGTCGGCGACGGTGTTGCGGGCCATGCCGAGGTCGGCGGCGAGCGAGCGGGAGGACGGCAGCCGGGTGCCGGGCCCGAGCCGCCCGCCGCGGACGGCCTCCCGCAGGGCGTCCACGAGGCCCGCCCGCAGCCGCGTCCCGCGCAGCTCCAGGTGCAGGTCGGAACCGAAAGTGGCCCAGTCCATCTCCATGGAAATGGACCTTAGCCCCGTGCCACCGCGCCCGTACGGTGGGACGCATGACGATCACGGAGAACGCCGGGACACCCGCACAGGGACACGTCCACCCCTACGCCCCCGCCCACACGCCCCGCCTGGCCATGGCCGAGCTGGCCCCCGAGTTCTACCGGGCGATGCTCGGCCTGGAGCGGGCCGCCGCGAAGGGCGTCGACCCGACCCTCTACCACCTGATCAAGATCCGGGCCTCGCAGCTCAACCACTGCGCCTTCTGCCTCGACATGCACACGAAGGACGCGCTCGCCGACGGGGAGACCGTCCAGCGGATCGTGCAGCTCGGCGCCTGGGAGGAGTCCCGGCACTTCTACACCGAGCGGGAGCTCGCCGCGATCGAGCTGACCGAGGCCGTCACCGTCCTCACCGACGGCTTCGTCCCCGACGCGGTGTACGCGAAGGCCGCCGAGCACTTCGACGAGGCCGAGCTCGCCAAGGTCATCGCCGCGATCATCACCATCAACTCCTGGAACCGCATCGCCGTGACGACCCGCATGGTGCCCGGCCACTACACGCCGAAGTCCCTGTGACCGCCGCTTCGGAGGCCCTGCGGGCCCTCCACCGCGACCGGCCCGCCGCCGGCGGCCCGCTCGTCCTGCCGGGGCCGTGGGACGCGATGAGCGCCCGCGCCTTCGAGGAGGCCGGTTTCCCGGCACTGGCGACGCCGAGCGCCGGGATCGCGCTCTCCCTCGGGTACGAGGACGGGGCCACCCCGCCCGGAGAGATGTTCGCCGCGGTCGAGCGGATCGTCCGGTCCGTCTCCGTCCCCGTCACGGCGGACCTGGAGGGCGGCTACGGCCTCCCCGCGGCCGAGTTCGTGGAGCGCGTACGGGAGTCGGGCGCGGTCGGCGTCAACCTGGAGGACAGCGACCGGCGGAACGGGCTCGGGGACCCGGAGGAGTTCGCGGAGTACCTCGCGGCGGTACGGGCGGCGGCGGGGCCCGGACTCTTCGTCAACGCGCGCGTGGACACGTATCTCAGGAAGGCCCCGGAGCCGTTCGAGGCGACGGTGGCCCGCTCCCTGCGGTACGCGGAGGCGGGCGCGGACTGCGTCTACCCGATCCTCGCCCCGGCGGCCGACCTGCCCGCCCTGCGGGCCGCGCTCGGCGACCTGCCGGTCAACGCGCTCGCCGTCCCCGGCGGCCCGTCCTTCGCGGAACTCGGGAGCCTGGGCGCCACCCGGATCACCTTCGGCGAAGGGCTGCTCACGCGCGCGCGTACCGAGGTCGCGGCCCTCGCGGCGCGGCTGGGGTCGGCGGGCACGCTCGACGCCTGAGCGGTACGGGTACGGGCACGGCCGAGCGGCCCGGTGCCGCACGAAAGAACGGCACCCCCGGTCCGTACGGTCGGTCGTACGGTCCGGGGGTGCCGAGTGATGCGGGGCGGGTCAGGCCACGGCTCAGATGAGGCCGAGCTCGCGGACCGCGTCGCGCTCCTCCGACAGCTCCTTGACGGAGGCGTCGATGCGGGAGCGGGAGAAGTCGTTGATCTCCAGACCCTGGACGATCTCGTACTTGCCGTCCTTGCAGGTGACGGGGAAGGAGGAGATCAGGCCCTCCGGGACGCCGTAGGAGCCGTCCGACGGGACACCCATGGAGGTCCAGTCGCCCTCGGCGGTGCCGTTGACCCACGTGTGGACGTGGTCGATGGCGGCGTTCGCGGCGGAGGCGGCGGAGGACGCGCCACGGGCGTCGATGATCGCGGCGCCGCGCTTGGCGACGGTCGGGATGAAGGTGTCGGCCAGCCACGCCTCGTCGTTGACGACGTCGGCGGCGTTCTTGCCGGCGATCTCCGCGTGGAAGATGTCCGGGTACTGGGTCGCGGAGTGGTTGCCCCAGATGGTGAGGCGCTTGATGTCCGTGACCGAGGAGCCGGTCTTCTGCGCCAGCTGGGTCAGCGCGCGGTTGTGGTCCAGGCGGGTCATCGCGGTGAAGCGCTCGGCCGGGACGCCCTTGGCGGCCGACTGGGCGATCAGGGCGTTGGTGTTCGCCGGGTTGCCGACGACGAGGATCTTGACGTCGTCCGCGGCGTGGGCGGCGATGGCCTCACCCTGCGGCTTGAAGATGCCGCCGTTGGCGGCGAGCAGGTCGCCGCGCTCCATGCCCGGGCCGCGCGGGCGGGCGCCCACGAGCAGACCGATGTTGGCACCCTCGAAGCCCTGGTTCGGGTTGTCGAAGATGTCGATGCCCTTGAGCAGCGGGAAGGCGCAGTCGTCGAGCTCCATGGCGGTGCCCTCGGCGGCCTTGACGCCCTGCGGGATCTCCAGGAGGCGAAGCTTGACCGGCACGTCCGCGCCGAGCAGGTGGCCGGAGGCGATGCGGAAGAGCAGCGCGTAGCCGATCTGGCCGGCCGCGCCGGTCACGGTGACATTCACGGGAGTGCGGGTCATGGCGATCTCCGTAAGACAGCTGGCGGTGGGGGTCCCTGCCCCAGAATCTGGATAGCCCTTTGATCGATCGGTGTCTCGACATGAAGAGATATCCAGCGGTCAGGCTATCGGACCCTGACCCCTGCCGACCTCCTACCCCTTGTGGTCCGGCTCACTGCCACCCGCCCGAGCCAGGACGGGGAGATGGGGGAAGTCGCGCCACGGATGCGGAGACGACGTGGCGGAATGGTCACCTCCATGCCACAGCGGGTCTACGGAGCTTGATCATGATTGGCGCGTACATGACCCTTAAGGACGGCAACGCCCGCCCTCCCACGGGGGAGAGGGCGGGCGTTGTCGCACACGCGGTCGGCTACGTCACCGTGAGGTGCAGGATGTCCTCGAGGAACGGAATCCGCACCCAGGGCCCCGGCTGCACCATGAGCGCGAGCAGCACGATCAGGCTCCCCATGATCCCGTACGTGATCACGTCCGTGAACCGGGACCGTACGGCCAGCATGCCCGCCTTCGGCAGCACCCGGCGCAGCACGGCGCCGAGGAGCAGCGCCGCCCCGACCATGATCGTGCCGATCCGGAAGGACTGCCAGAACAGGTCGGTCCCCACGATGACGAGACCGACGCCCGCGATCACGAGCACGGTCAGCAGCGGCCACTGACGCGCGGGCGCGGAGGCGTCGCCGGGCGCCGCCCGGCCGCCGCCCTCGGGGCGCGCGGTGTCGGTGGTGACGGTGGGCGGCCGCCGGTCCGCCCGCTTCGAGGCCATGTCCTCAGACCCTCGGACTTCAGAGGGCCTCGGCCGCGCGCTCGGCGGCCTCGACGACGTTCACGAGGAGCTGGGCGCGGGTCATCGGGCCGACCCCACCGGGGTTCGGGGAGATCCAGCCGGCCACCTCGGCGACACCGGGGTGGACGTCGCCGAGGATCTTGCCCTCGGCGTTGCGCGAGACGCCGACGTCGAGGACGGCCGCGCCCGGCTTCACGTCCTCCGGCTTGATCAGGTGCGGGACACCGGCGGCCGCGACGATGATGTCGGCGTTCCGCAGGTGGGCGGAGAGGTCACGGGTGCCGGTGTGGCACTGGGTCACCGTCGCGTTCTCGGAGCGGCGGGTGAGGATGAGCGGCATCGGGCGGCCGATGGTGACACCGCGTCCGACGACCACGACCTCGGCCCCGTTGATCTCCACGCCGTGGGCGCGGAGCAGCGTGATGACGCCGTTGGGGGTGCAGGGCAGCGGGGCGGGCTCGTTGAGCACGAGACGCCCGAGGTTGGTCGGGTGCAGGCCGTCCGCGTCCTTGAGCGGGTCCATCAGCTCCAGGACGCGGTTCTCGTCGATGCCCTTGGGCAGCGGGAGTTGGACGATGTAACCGGTGCAGGACGGGTCCTCGTTGAGCTCCCGTACGACCGCCTCGATCTCCTCCTGGGTGGCGGTGTCGGGGAGTTCGCGCTGGATGGACGCGATGCCCACCTCGGCACAGTCACGGTGCTTGCCCGCCACGTACTTCCGGCTGGCCGGGTCGTCGCCGACCAGGACCGTGCCCAGTCCGGGGGTGATGCCCCGCTCCTTGAGGGCCGCCACACGGACGGTCAGATCGGACTTGATCGCGGCTGCGGTGGCCTTGCCATCGAGAATCTGGGCGCTCATGGAGACATCCTCCCGGATGACCCCCGCCTTGTTCCAATTCGCCGTCATCGGACGGCTCGTCATACGGAGCGAAAGATTGCACTTGCACAACTCCCTCGCATACCGACTGGACAAGAAGTCGGCGGTACGACGACGATGACCGCGCAGAACCGCGGAAAGTGCCGGGGGGACATCCGCTCAGATGCATGCAACTCCTCCGCGCCCGTCCGTGACGTTCCGCGACGTCCCCGCACGGAAAACCACGGAGGAACTCCCCGATGAGCTTCGGCGACTCGAACAACCCCTACGGCCAGCCGCAGGGCCAGGGCCAGCAGCCCGGTTACGGCTACCCGCAGCAGGCCCCGCAGGGCGTGCCGCCGCAGCAGGGCTACGGCTACCCGCAGCAGCAGCCGGGCGCGTACCCGCCGGCCCCGGGCACCCTCCAGGCCAACAACGGCTACATCAACCTGCACGGTCTCGGCACCGTCAAGGTCGGCTCGATGGGTCTGCGTTTCGCCGCCCGCCTGATCGACGCCGTCGCCATCGGCGCCATCTACTGGATCCTGACGATGGTCGGCGCGGCGGGCATCGTCGGCGCCGCCGAGACCATCGACGACTGCTCCTCGTACGACCCGATGACCCAGGCGTACTCGGACTGTGTGAACGAGCAGGCGGCCGCCGCCGGTGGCCTCCTCGCCGCCTTCTTCGGCTTCCTCTTCCTGCTGTTCATCGCCACGATGCTCTACGAGTGGCTGATGATCGCCTTCGTCGGCGCCACCCTCGGCAAGATGGCCGTGGGCCTGCGCGTCGTCAAGGAGGCCACGGGTGGCAAGCCCGGCGTCGGCGGCGGCTTCATCCGCTGGATCATCCCGATGGCCGGCGCGCTCGCCTGCGGCATCGGCCAGCTCCTGGTCTACCTGTCCCCGTTCTTCGACAACTCGGGCAAGCTCCAGGGCTGGCACGACCGTGCCGCCGGCACGATCGTCATCAAGAAGTAACGCTTCGGCGGGGGTCTTCCCCCGCCCCTCCGAAGGCCGTCCGGCACCTCGCCGGACGGCCTTCGGCCTTTTCCTTCCCGGCCTCCGGGTCACACCCTCTTGAGCACCGCGAAACCGTCCGAGCGGTGCGTGATCTTGTACGTGGCTTCCGGATGCAATTGCGAAGCCAGCTGTTCCGGATCCGTGACCTGCTGCGACCATCCACGCAGGTCGAAGGCGAGGTAGTCCGGCGTGGCGCCCTTCGAGGTGCCGACCCAGTAGACCCGGTGGTCCGCCGTGAGGTGCGCGAGGAGCGAGACGTCGGCCTCGACACTGACCCCCTCCGGGACGGCGTCGACCGCCGCCCGCGCCTGCTCCGCCCGGGTGTCCGTGCGGTACGTCTCCGGCTTGGTCAGCTCGCGCAGCGGGAGGTTCACGGCGAGGACGAGCGCGACCGCCGTGGCGACCGGGACGACGACCTTCCCGTACGCGGCGAGCCAGGCGTGCGGGGACGTGCGCACCGACCGGACCGCGTCCACGAGGGCCAGGAAGACGATCGGCATGAGGATCGCGCTGTAGTGCCAGTGCATGCCCCAGTGGTTGGGGTCCTGGGAGAGGAAGCGCCAGCCGAGGGTCGGCAGGACGAGGAGGATCAGCGGGGAGCGCAGGGCGAGGAAGCCGGTGATGGCGAGCAGGAAGAGGACCATCTCCCAGCGCTCGCCGGAGCCGAGGGCGTCCACGATCACCTGCCCGAAAGAGGTGTCGGCGCCCTGGCCGGTCTTCTCGATCTTGGACCAGTAGTCGTACTGGCCGAGCTTGCTCGCCGCCGGGATCAGGACGAGGACCGTGAGGGCGAAGGCGCCGACGCCGAAGGCCGCGAGGGCGGCGCCCAGCTTCTTCTGTCCCTTGAGGAAGAGGACCGCGCCGACCATGGCGACGGTGAGCCCCATGTCCTCCTTGACGAGGACGAGCGGCGCGGACCAGGCGGCGGCCGCCGTCCACCGCCCGAGGATCAGGGCCCGGCAGGTCAGGGCGAGCAGCGGGACGGCGAAGGCGATCTCGTGGAAGTCGGACTTCACGGCCTCCTGGAGCCCCCAGGACAGCCCGTACGCGACCGTCAGACCGATTCCGACGGCCTTGCTGCCCAGGACCTGCTGGGCGGTGCGGCCGACGACGACGGCCGAGGCGGCGAACAGCGCGGCCTGGCCGAAGAGCAGCGAGACCGGCGAGGGCCAGATCCAGTACAGCGGCGCGAGGAGCGCGGTGACCGGGCTGAAGTGGTCGCCGAGTATGGGGAAGCCGGGGCCCTTGATGTCGACGACCGGGGCGCGGAACTCGGCGTACGCCCTGACCGACTCCCCGAAGATGCCGAGGTCCCAGGACGGGGTGCGGAAGTGCGTGTACTGCACCCAGGAGTAGAGGAAGTACAGGCCGCAGAGGACGACCGCGACGATCACGTACGGACGTATCGGCGCCGGAGAGAGCCCGTCGGACGGCTCCGTCTCGGCGGATTCCGCGGCGGGTCTGTTCAGTACGTCCAACACCACGACTCCCACTACCTGCGCTGCCCGCGCTGTCTGTGCTGCCTGCGGCCGACAAAAGAGCAACCCATTAGACCAGAGTCCACCCGATCGGCCGAGCTTCCCAGCGGAGGCCGCGGAGACACCGCGGGGCCCCTCCTGAGGAGGGGCCCCGCGGCGGTCACGCTCAGTGGAAGAAGTGGCGCGTACCGGTGAAGTACATCGTCACGCCGGCCTTCCTCGCGGCCTCGACGACCAGCTCGTCACGCATCGAGCCGCCCGGCTGCACGACCGCCTTCACGCCGGCCGCGGTGAGGATCTCCAGGCCGTCGGGGAAGGGGAAGAAGGCGTCGGAGGCGGCGTACGAGCCGGCCGCCCGCTCCTCGCCCGCGCGCTCGACGGCGAGCTTGGCGGAGTCGACGCGGTTGACCTGGCCCATGCCGACGCCGACCGAGGCGCCGTCCTTGGAGAGCAGGATCGCGTTGGACTTGACCGCGCGGCAGGCCTTCCAGGCGAAGGAGAGCTCGGCGAGCTCCTCGGCGGAGAGGGCCTCGCCGGTCGCGAGGGTCCAGTTGGCCGGGTCGTCGCCGTCGGCCTGGAGACGGTCGGTGACCTGGAGGAGGGCACCGCCGTCGATCGGCTTGACCTCGACCGGGTTGGCCGGGGCGCCGTCGGCCTTCAGGACGCGGATGTTCTTCTTCTTGGCGAGGATCTCGACCGCGCCGTCCTCGTAGCCGGGGGCCACGATGACCTCGGTGAAGATCTCGGCGACCTGCTCGGCCAGCTCGACCGTCACCGGGCGGTTGACGGCGATGACGCCGCCGAACGCGGACAGCGGGTCGCAGGCGTGCGCCTTGCGGTGGGCCTCGGCGACGTCGGCGCCGATCGCGATGCCGCACGGGTTGGCGTGCTTGATGATCGCGACGCAGGGCTCGGTGTGGTCGTACGCGGCCCGGCGCGCGGCGTCGGTGTCCGTGTAGTTGTTGTACGACATCTCCTTGCCGTGCAGCTGCTCGGCCTCGGCGAGGCCGCCCGTGCCGTCCACGTACAGCGCGGCACCCTGGTGCGGGTTCTCGCCGTAGCGGAGCACGTTCTGGCGCGCGTACGTGGCGCCCAGGAAGTCGGGGAAGCCGGAGTCGTCGGCGGCCGCGTAGTCGTCGGCGAACCAGGAGGCCACGGCCACGTCGTACGCGGCGGTGTGCTGGAAGGCCTCGCCCGCGAGACGCTTGCGGGCGGTCAGGTCGAAGCCGCCCGCCTTGACGGCCGCGAGGACGTCGGCGTACCGCTCCGGGCTGGTGACGATCGCGACCGACGGGTGGTTCTTGGCGGCGGCGCGGACCATCGACGGGCCGCCGATGTCGATCTGCTCGACGCACTCGTCCGGGGTGGCGCCGGAGGCGACGGTCTCGCGGAACGGGTAGAGGTTCACGACGACGAGGTCGAAGGGCTCCACGCCGAGCTCGGCGAGCTGCTCGCGGTGCGACTCCAGGCGCAGGTCGGCGAGGATGCCGGCGTGCACGCGCGGGTGGAGGGTCTTCACGCGGCCGTCGAGGCACTCGGGGAAGCCGGTGAGCTCCTCGACCTTGGTGACCGGCACGCCCGCGGCGGCGATCTTGCCGGCGGTGGAACCGGTGGAGACGAGCTCGACGCCGGCCTCGTGCAGACCGCGGGCCAGCTCCTCCAGACCCGTCTTGTCGTAGACGCTGACCAGCGCGCGGCGGATGGGCTTAACCGTGTCCGTGTTCACCGACATGAACCTTTCGTCCCTCAATGCGATAGCCGTGCCGGGCGAGGCGCCCCACGACGTCGACGAGCAGCGAGCGCTCGACTTCCTTGATGCGCTCGTGCAGAGCGGCTTCATCGTCCTCGTCCCGCACCTCGACCACGCCCTGGGCGATGATCGGGCCGGTGTCGACACCGTCGTCGACGAAGTGGACGGTGCACCCGGTGACCTTCGCGCCGTAGGCGAGGGCGTCACGCACCCCGTGGGCACCGGGAAAACTGGGGAGAAGGGCCGGGTGGGTGTTGACGACCCGGCCGCCGAAGCGGGCGAGGAACTCCTTGCCGACGATCTTCATGAAACCGGCGGAGACGACGAGGTCCGGCTCGTGGGCGGCGGTGGCCTCGGTCAGGGCGCGGTCCCACTCCTCGCGGGAGGCGTGGTCCTTGACGCGGCAGACGTAGGTGGGGATCCCGGCGCGCTCGGCGCGCTCCAGACCGACGATGTCGTCACGGTCCGCACCCACGGCGACGACCTCGGCGCCGTACCCGTCCGGGTCGGCGGCGATGGCGTCGAGGAGGGCCTGCAGATTCGTACCGGACCCGGAGACCAGGACGACGAGGCGGGCGGCATGGCGGGCGGCAGCCACTCAGTCACTCTTTCCGTGGTGTTTGTGCGGTCGTACGAACGAATCGTGTCGCTCGATACGGGGAACCCTACGAATGGCTCGACCGTCAGCAACGATACCGGCACTCCGGACGGCCCCCACGGGACGGGGGCGGAGCTGGGCGGTAGCGTCAGGGTCCGACGCCAGCAGGGGCCGTGGGTGCGGCCGCGGTCACGACGACAGAGGGAAGACGTTCAGCAGATGCCGGAACGCCAGTCCACGGACGACAACAACCCGTTCGCGCCGCCGCCCGAGGGCCGGCCGGATCAGCCGTGGCAGCCGCGGCGACCGGAGGGCTCGGGCGACGACACGTCCGGCTCCGACGCCGGCTCCCCGTCCGGCTCCCCTTCCGGCTCCCCGGACTCGTCGGGACCGTCCGACGGCCGCTGGAGCCCTCGCCAGCCAGGCCCTTCCCGCGACGGCTTCGGTCGCGGACCGTCCCGCGAGGGCCCCGAGGGGGGCCCGGGCGGACCCGGTCAGGACGGTCCCGGGCGCGGGCCCGCGATGCGCTGGGACCCGACGGACCCGGCCCAGCGGCGCGCGCGGTACGCGATCCTCGCGGGCATGTGGGCCTTCTTCTTCGCCATCTTCTCGATCCCCGAGCTGGCGCTGCTGCTGGGCGCGCTGGCGCTCTACTGGGGCATCAGCTCGCTGCGGTCGAAGCCGCGCGAGGCCGAGGGAGTGTCGCCGACATCACAGGGAACGGGTGGGACGGCGACCTCTACGGAGGGCCCCGCGGGGCCCGCGGGCCCCGGCCCGGCGACCGGCGCCCCGGCGGGAGCCGGTGCGACGGCCGGACGCGGTGCGGCCGGTCCGGGTGCGGCCGGCCCCGGCGCCCCCTCGCCGCTCCGCTCGATGCGGACGGCCGCGATCAGCGGCCTGGTCGCGGCGAGCGTGGCCCTGATGATCGTCGCGGTCGGCTTCACCATGCAGCTCGTCTACAAGGACTTCTACGAGTGCCGCGACGACGCGCTGACCCACGCGGGCGAACTCGCCTGCAACGACCTCCTGCCGAAGCCGCTCCGCGACGGCTTCGGGGTCCGGGAGTAGGAAGCCTTCAGGGCCGGTCCGGCGGCGGGGAGGACTCCCAGGCCGCCGGGAGGTAGTCGTAGGGCTCGTAGCCGGGGTCGTCGTCGAGGTCGATCGCGGCGGGGGCCGCCGGGACGAAGGGCTCGGCGTCGGTACGGGTACCGGCGTCCGGGCCCTTTTCCGTCGTCTCGGCCGTCTTCTCGGCCTTCCTCTCGGCCTTCCTCTCGGCCTTCTTCTCGCTCGGGTCGGCCTTCTCGGCAACCGCCTCCGGCTTCTCGTCGCCCCCGTCCGCGAGCGCGGGTGCGGGCGCGGCCGCCGTCGTCGTCTCCGAGGCCTGCGCGGATACGGATACGGGGACGGGCGCCGGTACCGACACCGCCGCAGGGGCGGGCACGGGCACGGGTGCGGGTGCGGGCACGGAGGCCGGCAGGGGCTTCGGGCGGAGGGAGCGGCGCCCCCAGGCCCGTACGCCCAAGGCCGCCGGAACCCCGAAACAGGCGCCCCACAGCACGGTCGCCGCGCCCACCTGCCACCACACCGGCCCGAAGGCGGAGAGCCGCCCCGAGCCGAGCGGGCCGCCGGCCGCGCCCGCGAGGACGGCGACGGCCGCCCCGCAGCCGCCGGCGGCCGCCAGGGCCGTCAGGACGGTGTCCTTGACCGGCCACCCCCGTGCCGTGCGCCCCACATGCCACCCGAGGAACAGCGCGGCGGCCAGCGGGACCGCGGCGGCGGCCCAGTGCGTCCAGGTACCGCGCGCGGTGTCGGGCAGCGCGGCCAGCAGCGGGAAGGGCGGCACGGCCGGGTCGCCCGCGACGCCGAGCGGGGTGGCGAGCGCGCCCGTGCCGAGGGCGAACCCGGGCCCGAGTCCGTACGCGGCTCCCCACACGGCCATGTTCGGCAGCAGCGCGAGGGCGAGCAGCAGGACCGCGATCCGGCCCGACCACTCCCCCGTGAGGGCGTCGAAGGCGGTCTGGGCCTCGCCCGCGTGCCAGGCGAGCGAGACGGCGGCGACGACCGCGCCCCCGCCGCACAGCGTCACGAGCCCGATCCCCGCCGCGCGCAGGGCGGCGGCGGCCTGCCGCTGACCGGGCAGCGGGTGACCGAGCGCCGTCCAGACGCCCGCGCCCGCCGCGCCGACGACGACGGCGGGCAGCCAGACCCCGGCGGTGATCAGGCCGGCGGGCAGCGGACCGCTCTCGCTGTAGACCACGGCGACGGCCGCGACCAGCAGGTATCCCCCGGCGACGGCGGCGACCGCGCCGCCCGCGGACGGGCGCGGCCGGTCGAGGTCGTCGCCCGGGTCGAGGGTGTCGCGGGCGGCCCGGTGGAGGAGCCAGACGGGCAGCGCGGTGAGGAGCATCGGCACGATGCCGAGCGGCGCGGGCAGGCCGGAGACGGTGTCCGTACGGATCAGGTCGACGCCGTGGGCGAGGAGCCAGAGCCCGGCGGCGACGTGCAGGGCCCCGCCGGGGCCGCCGTCGGCGTGCGGGGAGCTGATCCAGGCCGCGATCACCAGGACGGCGAGGGCGCCGAGACCAAGCCCGGCGGCCACCGCGCCCCGGACGCAGGCGGTTGCCAGGGCGGCGGAACGGCCGCCCTGGACCAAGGGGTGATCGGTCAGATGGGTCACGGGGGCCATGCTGCCAACGACACGCGCTTAAGCCGCGTAACAGGCAAACCTCCGCTGTGTCGCTCAAGATACGTTTATGTACTTTTCCGCCCATAGCAGCTCTGCGGGAGGTCGACGCCGATGAGCCGGAGCACCACGGATTCCGCATCTCCCGCATCAGCCGTCGCCCTCCCGACACCGAAGGAGCGGCGCAGGTTGCGTGAGGCTCTCGCCCTGAGCGAGGAGCAGGTCGCCGAGGCCATGGGCGTCACGAAGGCCACGGTCAAGGCCTGGGAGACCGGGCGCTCGGCGCCGAGGGGCCGCAAGCGCGAGGCGTACGCGAAGCTGCTCGGCACCTGCGAGGAGGTCGCCGCGCCGGGCGCGACGCAGCCCGTGAGGTCCACGAAGCCCGCGAAGCCGGTGAAGTCGGCGAAGCCGGTGCAGCCGGTGAAGTCCGCTGCGGCGTCCGCACCCGCACCCGTGTCCGCGTCAGCGCCCGTCTCGGCGTCCAAGGCCGTGTCCGCCGTTCCCACCGCTCAGGCCAACGTCCGGCCCAAGGCCGCGGTCAAGCGCGCCGCCAGGCCGCCGAAGGCCCAGGAACGCCTGAAACCCGTACCGGAGTCGACGGCATCGGACAGACCGACGCCCGCGCCCATGCCCGTACCGGCATCCGTGACCACACTCCGGCCCCGCTGGCTTCCCGACGACCCCGGCCTCACCCCGGCCGAGGCCTTCGACGCGCTGTACGCGCACGCCGCGCCCGGCCTCGTGCACCAGACGTACCTGCTCACCGGGCGTCGCCGGCTCTCCCGGGAGTCCGTCGAGCACGCCTTCCACCACGCCTGGGAGCACTGGCCCGAGGTCGCCGTCGACGCGGACCCGGTGGGCTGGGTGCGGGCGGCGGCGTACGAGTACGCCCTCTCCCCCTGGCACCGGTTCCGGCGCGCCCACAAGCACCCCGACTCGCCGCCGACCGAGGCGGGCCGCCGGGCGCTGCTCACGGCGCTGCTCGAACTGCCGCCGCCCTACCGCCGTACCGTCCTGCTCTACGACGGCCTCGGCCTCGACCTGCCGGACACGGCGGCCGAGACGGAGGCGAGCACCCCCGCCGCCGCCAACCGGGTGATCTACGCCCGGACGGTCATCGGCGACCGAATCCCGGAACTCGCCGATCCGGAGGCGCTGCACCAGCGGCTGCACGCACTGGTCTCCGAGGCGCCGACGGCGACCCTCCCCGCGGCGCGGACGGTCAGGACGGGCAGCGAGCAGCGCAGCCGCCGGTGGACACGGACGGCGCTGGGGGCGACGGCCGCCCTGATCTGTGTCACGGCCATCACGGCGGCGACCGCGCCCACCCAGTACATCCCGGACATCGCCCCGGGCTCGACCGTCAACGGCGTGCCCGTGCGCGGCGGCTCGCAGAAGCTCGGACCCGAGGACGTCGTGCTCCGCGACAAGCTCCGCTCGGAGCCGAACCCGGGCCCGGAGCGCCTGGTCCCGTCGGCCGAATAGCCGAGTGGCCGCCTGGCGGCCAGTACGCGAGTGGGCCCCGCCCCCGCCCGGTTTCCCGGGAGGGGCGGGGCCCACTCGCGTACTGCTTCGGCTACCGCCTCAGCTGCTGGGTTCAGCCCGCGAGGATCGCGCGCGCCAGCTTGGCCGTCTCGGTCGGCGTCTTGCCGACCTTGACGCCCGCGGCCTCGAGGGCCTCCTTCTTCGCCTGGGCGGTGCCGGAGGAGCCGGAGACGATGGCGCCGGCGTGGCCCATGGTCTTGCCCTCGGGCGCGGTGAAGCCCGCGACGTAGCCGACGACCGGCTTGGTGACGTTGGCCTTGATGAAGTCGGCCGCACGCTCCTCGGCGTCGCCGCCGATCTCGCCGATCATGACGATCAGGTCGGTGTCGGGGTCCGCCTCGAACGCCGCGAGGGCGTCGATGTGCGTGGTGCCGATGACCGGGTCGCCACCGATGCCGACGGCGGAGGAGAAGCCGATGTCACGGAGCTCGTACATCATCTGGTACGTCAGCGTGCCGGACTTCGAGACCAGGCCGATGCGGCCCGGCTTCGTGATGTCGCCCGGGATGATGCCGGCGTTGGACTGGCCCGGGGTGATGAGACCGGGGCAGTTCGGGCCGATGATGCGGGTCTTGTTGCCCTTCGCCTGCGCGTACGCCCAGAAGGCGGCGGAGTCGTGGACGGCGATGCCCTCGGTGATGACGACGGCGAGGGGGATCTCCGCGTCGATCGCCTCGACGACGGCGGCCTTCGCGAAGGCCGGCGGCACGAAGAGGACCGAGACGTTGGCGCCGGTCTCCTTCATCGCCTCGGCGACGGAGCCGAAGACCGGGACCTCGGTGCCGTCGAAGTCGACGGTCGTGCCGGCCTTGCGCGGGTTCACGCCGCCGACGATGTTGGTGCCGTCACCCAGCATGAGCTTGGTGTGCTTCATGCCCGTGGCACCGGTCATGCCCTGGACGATGACCTTGCTGTCCTTGTTGAGGAAGATAGCCATGGCTGTGGTTTCCCCTGTCCCTTACTTCGCAGCCGCGAGCTCGGCGGCCTTGTCGGCCGCGCCGTCCATGGTGTCCACGCGCTGCACGAGCGGGTGGTTGGCGTCGGACAGGATCTTGCGACCCAGCTCCGCGTTGTTGCCGTCAAGGCGCACGACCAGCGGCTTGGTGACCTCTTCACCCTTGGAGGCGAGGAGCTCCAGGGCCTGGACGATGCCGTTGGCGACCTCGTCACAGGCGGTGATGCCACCGAAGACGTTGACGAAGACGGACTTGACGTCCGGGTCGCCCAGGATGATCTCCAGGCCGTTCGCCATGACCTCGGCGGACGCGCCGCCACCGATGTCGAGGAAGTTGGCCGGCTTCACGCCGCCGTGGTTCTCACCGGCGTACGCGACGACGTCCAGGGTCGACATGACCAGGCCGGCGCCGTTGCCGATGATGCCGACCTCGCCGTCGAGCTTGACGTAGTTGAGGCCCTTGGCCTTGGCGGCAGCCTCGAGCGGGTTGGCTGCGGCCTTGTCCTCGAGCGCCTCGTGCTCCGGCTGACGGAAGTCGGCGTTCTCGTCGAGAGACACCTTGCCGTCGAGGGCCAGGATGCGGCCGTCCTTGGTCTTGACCAGCGGGTTGACCTCGACGAGGAGGGCGTCCTCGGCGACGAAGGTCTTCCACAGGGTGACCAGGGCCTCGGCGACGCCCTCGGCCACGTCGGCCGGGAACTTCGCCAGGGCGACGATCTCGCGGGCCTTCTCGATGTCGACGCCGTCGACGGCGTTGACCGGGACCTTCGCGAGGGCCTCGGGGGTCTTCTCCGCGACCTCCTCGATGTCCATGCCGCCCTGCACCGAGGCCATGGCCAGGAAGGTGCGGTTGGTGCGGTCGAGGAGGTACGAGACGTAGTACTCGGCCTCGATCTCCGGGGACAGCTCGGCGATCATCACCTTGTGGACCGTGTGGCCCTTGATGTCCATCCCGAGGATGTCCGTCGCGCGGGCGACGGCCTCGTCCGGGTCGGCGGCCAGCTTGACGCCGCCGGCCTTGCCGCGGCCACCGACCTTCACCTGGGCCTTGACGACGGACTTGCCGCCAAGACGCTCGGTGGCCTCGCGCGCCGCCTCGGGCGTGTCGATGACTTCACCGGCCAGCACCGGTACACCGTGCTTGGCGAAGAGGTCCCTCGCCTGGTACTCGAACAGGTCCACGCCAGTCCGTCCCTTTTCTGATGATCGCGGTTCGTTGTCTGCGTGGGCGTGCCGCGGAGGGCAACGTGACTGCGCTGTCACAAGGGAGGCGTACACGGTGACCGTGGACGCGGCATGTCCGTCTCGCAGGTTATCCCCGAGGGACCTAGGTCCCTAAATCGCAGATCACAACAGAGCGGTGATACGGGTCACAGGTTGTAGGGGGCAAGGGTCGCTCCGTAGGGGCCGACATGAGGGGGTGTGCGCGCCGCGCGGCAGGCGGGGACTGGCCTCCCGCCCCCTCACGGCACGCCGGGGGCCGGGGTGAGGGCCCCTCCGAGGTCGATGTGATATGGGCCTCAATCGGCCCCGGAGCGGCCAAGCGGGTGGTGCCGCGGCTACGGATTCCGCACGCCGCCCTACGCCTCGGGTATCGGGAGCGGGCGGCGCTCCAGGGCGGCGGCCATGATCTCCGGGAAGTGGTCGGGGGTGCAGGCGAAGGCGGGGGCGCCGAGCGCGGCGAGCGCCGCCGCGTGGTCGCGGTCATAGGCGGGCGCACCCTCGTCGGAGAGCGCGAGCAGGGTCACGAACTGGACGCCGGAGGCCTTCATCGCCGCGACCCGCTTCACCATCTCGTCGCGGATGCCTCCCTCGTACAGGTCGCTGATGAGGACGAGGACGGTGTCGGCGGGGCGGGTGATCCGGGACTGGCAGTAGGCGAGGGCGCGGTTGATGTCGGTGCCGCCGCCGAGGCGGGTGCCGAAGAGGACGTCGACGGGGTCGTGGATGCGGTCGGTGAGGTCGACGACGGAGGTGTCGAAGACGACGAGCCGGGTGGCGAGGGAGCGCATCGAGGCGAGGACGGCCCCGAAGACGGCGGCGTGGACGACGGAGGCGGCCATGGAGCCGGACTGGTCGACGCAGAGGACGACCTCCTTGCGGACCGCCCGTGCGGAACGGCCGTGGCCGACGAGCCGCTCGGGGACGACCGTGCGGTACTCGGGCAGGTAGTGCTTGAGGTTGGCGCGGATGGTGCGGTCCCAGTCGATGTCCCCGTGGCGGGGGCGGCTGATCCGGGCGGAGCGGTCGAGGGCGCCGGTGAGCGTGGCGCGGGTCCGGCCGGCGAGGCGCCTCTCCAGCTCCGCGACGACCTTCCGCACGACGGCCCGCGCGGTCTCCCTGGTCTTCTCCGGCATCGCCCTGTCGAGGGAGAGGAGGGTGCCGACGAGGTGGACGTCGGGCTCGACGGCCTCCAGCATCTCCGGTTCCAGGAGGAGCGTGGCGAGGCCGAGGCGGTCGATGGCGTCGCGCTGCATGACCTGGACGACCGAGCTGGGGAAGTACCTCCGGATGTCGCCGAGCCAGCGGGCGACGGAGGGCGCGGAGGCCCCGAGCCCTCCGGTGCGGCCCCGGGTGCCGGGGACGGGCGCGGGCCGGTCGTAGAGCGCGGAGAGGGCACGGTCGACACCGGCGTCGGTGCCGGTGAGCCCGCGTCCGGTGCCGTCGGCCGCCTCTCCCCCGAGGACCAGCCTCCACCGCCGCAGCCGCTCGTCGTCGGTGCTCATACGCGTGCCTCCGTGCCGAGGATGAGATGGAGAAGCGGCAGAACGCCGTCCGCCCGCTCGGAGTCGATCCCGTCGCCGAAGCCCGGTACGCCTCCGAGCGCGACCCGCCGTCCGGCCTCGGGGCCACGGGCGACGAGCTCGCCGAGGGTCCTGCGGACGCCGGGCTCGTACCCGGAGAAGGTCCGCCGCAGCAGCGGCAGGACGTCGATGAACGCCTCGGGCGGTACGGAGGTGAGCCAGGCGTCGACGAGCCCGAGCAGCCGCTCGTCGTGCACGAGCAGCAGCCCGCCGCCGCTGCCGCCGACGAACCCGTCGATCCAGGCGGCGGCCTCCGCCGGCGGCGTACCGACCGAGAGGGCCCGGCTCATGTACGGCGCGGCCTCGGCCTCGCCGATCCGTCCCTCGTCGAGCAGGATCCGCACCGCCCGGCCCCGCAGCCCGCCGGCCACCCGCTCCCAGCCGGCGAGCCGCCGCAGCACCCCGATCCACCGCCCGACGAGCCCGGAGTCACCCTCGGCCTCGCCTTCGGTACCGGTGTCGGAGCCGGTGGAGGTGCCGGTGCCGGGTCCCGTGCGGGTCCCGGCGGGCGCGGGCAGGAGGCCTATCGCGGTGTGGATCTCGTCGAGGCGGTCGCGCATCGCCGCCGCCGCGTCCACGTCGAGGCCCGCGCAGGCGGGCGGGAGGCCGACGCAGATGCGCTCGGCGAGGCCCGCGGCGACCTCGGCGAGGGCGGCCGTGTCGGTCGCGCGGACGTCGCCGTACCGCAACGCGCGGGCGAGGGCCGGGAGGGCCTGGGCGAGATGGGCGACGTCCGTGTCGAGCGCGGCACGGTCGGCGAGGGCCCGCATGACGACGGTGAGCGCGTCGCCCAGCCCCGCGAGCAGGCACTGCTCGGCGAGGGCGGTGATGTCGGGGAGCGCGGTCACGGCCAGGGCCCGGGACTCGGTCCTCGCGGTGGCGGCGGCCTCGACGGTGGTGCCCCACACACCGGCCTCGGCCACCTGGACGTGCAGTTCGGGCTCCCAGCACAGCCGCCACACCTCACGGAAGGTGCCCGTACCGGCCCGCCCGGCCTCCGGCACGCCCCAGTCGACGCCGAGCAGTCGCAGCCGGTGCAGCAGGCGGCTGCGGGCCGCGTCCGTCTCCTTGCGGAGGTCGAGGTCGAGCTCCCGCTCCCGCGCCTCGGGCTTGAGCCTCAGGGTGCGCTGAAGACGGCTCAGGTCCCGCTGGAGGGGGACGGCGGGGGCACCGGCCGGGACCTCTCCGAGGACGTCGCCGACGACCAGGCGGTCCCGGACGAGGGTGAGCGGCAGGTCGGCCCCCTCGCACAGGACCGCGCGGACGGCGTCCGTCGTCTCGTCGAGCCCCGGGAGCGGCCGGCCGCGCAGCACGGCGAGCGTCTCGGCGAGCCGTACCGCCTCGATGACGTGGGCCGAGGAGACGGGGTGCTCCTCCGCCCTGAGGAGCCCCGCGACCTTCGTCATCCAGCGCTCGACGGGACGGTCGGGCGCGGCGAACAGGTGCCCGTACCAGCCGGGCGCCTCGACACCCGCCCCGTACCCGGAGCGGCGGGCGAGCCTGCGGTGGGTCCAGGGGACCCAGGTCATCTCGGTCTTCACCTTGGGCAGGCCCCTGAGCAGCGCCCGGTCGGCGGCGACGGTGGTCCGCCGGGCGAGCGCGGGGACGTGCCAGGCGCCGCAGACGACGGCGATCCCGTCGCCGAACTCCTTGCGGGCGGCCCGCAGCCGGAGCCGCATGTGCGCCTCGCGGACGCCGTCGCGGGGATGCCCGCCGTTCCCGTACGCCTCCCGCAGCGCGGCCATCGCCTCGCCGAGGGCCTCGAAGGGCGCGAACGGGTCGCCGCCGCCACGCAGTTCGACGACGTCCTCCCACCACCGCTCGGGGTCGTCGTGTCCGGCGGCCCTGGCGAGCTCGGCGAGAGGATCGAACGCGCCGCGCGGAACGAGCGGGTCGAGCGGCGCGTCCGTCGGCGGCCCGCCCTCGGCCTCCTCCTCGTCGCCCCAGGTGGGGTCCGCGGCGGCGAGGGTGTGGGCCGCCGGCAGGTCGATGAACCGCACGGCGGCGCCCCGGTCGAGCGCCCAGCGGATCGCGACCCACTCGGGCGAGAAGTCGGCCATCGGCCAGAACGCGGCCCGCCCGGGGTCGTCGACGGCGTGCGCGAGCAGCGCGACGGGGGGCCGCATGGCCGCGTCACCGGCGAGCTCCACCAGGGCGTCGGCCTCGGCCGGCCCCTCGACGAGGACGACGTCCGGCCGCGCCGCCTCCAGCGCGTCCCGCACGCCCCGCGCGGAACCGGGCCCGTGATGCCGCACCCCGAGCAGCAGCGGCCACGCGCACGCGCCGGTCGTCGTGGACGTCATGAGCTCACCTCCCGGCAGGCCCGGTAGAAGTCCTTCCATCCGTCCCGCTCTCTGACCACCGTCTCCAGATACTCCTGCCAGACGACCCGGTCCGCCGTCGGATCGCGGACGACCGCGCCGAGGATGCCCGCGGCGACGTCCCCGGGCCGCAGGACCCCGTCGCCGAAGTGGGCGGCGAGCGCCAGGCCGCCCGTGACGACGGAGATCGCCTCGGCCGTGGAGAGCGTCCCCGAGGGGGACTTGACCTTCGTCCGCCCGTCCGTGGTGACCCCGTCCCGCAGCTCGCGGAAGACGGTGACCACCCGGCGGATCTCCTCAGCGCCCTCCGGAACGGCCGGCAGCGCGAGGGCGCGCCCGATCTGGTCGACGCGCCGGGCGACGATGTCGACCTCGGCCTCGGCCGTCGCGGGCAGCGGCAGCACGACCGTGTTGAAGCGGCGGCGCAGCGCACTGGAGAGTTCGTTGACCCCCCGGTCGCGGTCGTTGGCCGTGGCGATCAGGTTGAAACCGGGGACGGCCTGCACCTCCTCGCCGAGCTCGGGGACGGGCAGGGTCTTCTCGGAGAGGATCGTGATGAGGCCGTCCTGCACGTCGGCGGGCATACGGGTCAGCTCCTCGACCCGGGCCGTCATGCCCCGCTCCATCGCCCGCATCACCGGACTCGGCACGAGGGCCTCGCGGCTGGGGCCCTCCGCGAGGAGCCGCGCGTAGTTCCACCCGTACCGCACGGACTCCTCGGGCGTGCCCGCGGTGCCCTGGACGAGGAGGGTCGAGTCGCCGCTGACGGCGGCGGCGAGGTGCTCCGAGAGCCAGGTCTTGGCGGTGCCGGGCACGCCGAGGAGCAGGAGCGCCCGGTCGGTGGCGAGGGTGGTGACGGCGACCTCGACGATGCGGCGGGGCCCCACGTACTTGGGGGTGATCACCGTCCCGTCGGAAAGCGTCCCGCCTTGGAGGTAGATGGCGACGGCCCAGGGCGAGAGACGCCAGCGGGCGGGGCGCGGGCGGTCGTCGACGGCGGCCAGCGCGGCCAGTTCGCCCGCGAAGGCGTGCTCGGCATGCGGCCTCAGGGCCTCGGCGGCGACGGCCGCCGCGACGGTTTCGTGCACGGACATGACTCCCCCTCCAGATCGTTCGACCTGCTGTGCCATCCACGGTGCACCATCCCACTGACATCGGGACATGCCCCTGGTCAGGCCTGTGGATAACTCCGGCCGGAGACTTTGTCAGTGAGGGCGTCTACGGTCGAGGACATGAATGCCATGGGGGTGCGCCGGACGGCGGAACAGGTGCTGACACTGGCTCCTGACGAGGCGTCGCGCAGCGCGGGAAGCAGGCTGGGCACGGCCGGACCGTGGACGTCGACGGGTCACGGCGGGGGTGCCGTCTGGGGGTTGTGCGGAGGCGACGGCCCCCGACGGTACGAGACGGTGGTCGACACCGGGGTCCCGGCGTACGGCTGCAGCTGCCCCAGCCGGAAGTCCCCGTGCAAGCATGCCCTCGGCCTCCTGCTGCTCCAGGCGACCGACGAGTCCGCGGTCACGGCCGGCACCCCTCCGACCTGGGCGGAGCTGCGGCTCAGAAGGCTGCGGGGGAACGGGGACGCCGTGACCCGGCGCCCCGGGGCACCTCTCGCCTCCGTTCCCCTCCCCCCTCTTCCGCGCGCGCACGGAACGGCGGGCACCACTCCGCCCGGGGCCTCCGCCGACCCCGAGGCCGCGCGGCGGCGGGCCGAGCGGCGGGCGGCGCGGATCACGGCGGGCGCGCGGGAGCTCGAACAGCGCCTCGCGGACTTGGTGCGCGGCGGTCTCGCGGCCACCGAGCAGGCGGGGCACGGGCTGTGGGAGGAGACCGCGGCCCGCATGGTCGACGCCCAGGCGCCGGGGCTCGCCGCCCGGGTCAGGGAGCTGGGCGCGATCCCGGGTTCGGGCCCGGACTGGCCCGTGCGCCTCCTGGAGGAGTGCGCGCTGACACACCTCCTCGACCAGGCGTGGCTCACGGCCGACCGGTTGCCCGCCGCCCTCGCCACGACCGTCCGCACCCGTGTCGGCCTCACCGCCCCCGCCGACGGCACGCCGGTGCGCGACCAGTGGCTGGTCCTCGCGCGGTACGACACGGCCGACGCCCGGCTGACCACCCGGCGCGTCTGGCTGTACGGCTCGGGGAGCGGCCGGACGGTGCTCCTCCTCTCCTTCGGCGCCGCCGGCCGGGCGCCCGGCCTGGCCCTGCCGGTGGGCGCCCTGCTGGACGGCGAGGTCACGCCGTACACGGGCGCGGGCAGACTCCGCGTGGAGCCGGCCGGGGACTTCGTGCCGGTCGACGCCCCCGCCTCCCCGCCGCCGGGCGGCCCGGTGGCCGCGGCCCTCGGTGCGTACGGGCGGGCGCTGGGCGAGGACCCGTGGCTGGACTCCTGGCCCGTGACGCTGAGCCAGGTCGTGCCGACACGGGCGGAGTACGGCTGGCAGCTCGCGGACTCCGACGGCCACGAGGCGCTGCCGCTGACCGCCGCCGCCCAGAACCGGCCCGGCCTCTGGCGTCTCGTCGCCCTGTCGGGCGGCGCGCCGGTGACGGTGTTCGGGGAGTGCGGGCACCGGGGCTTCACCCCGCTCTCCGCCTGGTCGGCGGAGGTGCCCACCGAGACGGTGCCCCTCATATGACGGATCGGAGGACTGCGGTGAACCCCCTCGCGCCCACGAACGACGCGGCCCACCATGCCTGGGAGGAGCTCGTCACCTCCGCGCTCCTCGG
Organism: Streptomyces sp. NPDC056144; assembly: GCF_042264145.1. NCBI lineage: Bacteria > Bacillati > Actinomycetota > Actinomycetes > Kitasatosporales > Streptomycetaceae > Streptomyces > Streptomyces sp. NPDC056144. The sequence continues at coordinate 185,404 of NZ_JBHJVF010000010.1, forward strand.
CACGGACCGCCGCCCGCCCACCGGCCTCGCCGCCCCGACGGACGACGCAACACCAGACACAGGTACGGGTACGGGCAAGGCCACGGCCACGGGCGCAGGCACAGGCACAGGCACAGGCGCGGAAACCGCCCGCGCCCTGCTCGACGCCGCCGCGCTGCACGCCGTACGGCGCAGGGCGGGCCTGCGCCCGGGGGCCGCCGCTCCACTGCCGGAGCCCTCGCCGGAGGACCCGCGCCGCCCCCTGCCCGACGCCGCGCGGAAGCGTCTCGACCACCTGCTCGCCGGGCGGGCCGCGCCCTCGCCGGCAGGGCGGCGCGGCGCGGCACCGGACCTCACCGAACTGCTCCCCCAATGGCTGGCACTCGCCAACGAGCGTGGCTACAAGGCGCCACCCTCCGCCCTGCCCGCCCTCCTCGACGCGGCCAGGGCCCGGACCGACCTGCGGCCCCAGGCACTCCGGTTCGCCGGGCCGCGCGGCCTGTGGCTGGCCGGGTTCAACCCCGAGTGGCGGTTCGCCCTGCGGGGCGCGGGCGGCAGGCTCCCGGCCCCGGAGGACGCCGAGGCCGTCGGGGCCCTGTGGGACGAGGGGCTTTTCGCCGAGCGGGTCGCGCTGCTCGTGTCGCTTCGTACCGAGGACCCGGCCGCCGGACTCGCCCTCCTCGCCTCCACCTGGTCCGCCGAGCGGGCGGAGGACCGGCTGATGTTCGTGGACTCGCTGCGTACGGGACTCTCCGACGCGGACGAGGAGTTCCTGGAGGCGACCCTCGCCGACCGCAGCCGCAACGTCCGCTCCATCGCCGCCGAACTGCTCTCCGCCCTGCCCGGCTCGGCCCTCGCCGGGCGGATGGCGGGCCGGGCCGCTACCTGTGTCGGCCTCGACAGAACGGCCGACGAGCCCGCCGTCACCGTCGAGGCGCCGCACGAGTGCGACGCGTCGATGCAGCGGGACGGCATCGTCCCGACCCCGCCGACGGGGCGCGGCGAGCGTTCCTGGTGGCTCGGCCAGCTCGTCGAGGCGGCGCCGCTCTCCTGCTGGCCGGCCCGGTTCGGGGGCCGGACCCCGGAGGAGATCGTGGCGCTGCCGGTCACCGACGACTGGCAGGACGAGCTGCACGCCGCCTGGTGCCGGGCGGCGGTACGGCAGCGGGACGCGGCCTGGTCGCGCGCGCTGCTCGGCGACCCGGCGGCCCCGCCGGCGACGGGGCCCGGCACGTCCTCACTGGCCGAGCGCGCCCAGCTCCTCGCGACGATCCCGGCGGACGAACGGGCCCGCTGGGTGGCCGCGTTCGTCGCCGCCCACGGCCTGTCGGAGGCGTTCCAGCTGCTCGGTGTCTGTGCCGTCCCGTGGGCGAGACCGCTGGGCGCGGCGGTGATCGACGCCCTCGACTTCGCGCGGGACGCGGGCAGTTATCCGTGGAGCTTCAGCGGGGTGATGGGGCTCGCGGAGCGCTGCCTCGACCCGGAGGCGGCGGCCGGCCTCGACTCCCTGACGGCGGTTCCCGAGGAGGAACAGGACGCCGTGCCCGGCGCCGGCGGCTACTGGGCCGAGGCCTTCCAGCGCCTGGTCTCCACCCTGCGGCTGCGCGCGGCGATGCGCGCCGAACTGGGCGAGGCGAGCGGTTGAGATCCGGTACGACCGGGACATGACGAAGGGCCCTCCCGAAAGGGAGGGCCCGACGCGAAAACCCGTCGTCCGGAAGTCCGGGACGCGGGATCAGACCGCCACGCGGACGTTCGCGTTCACCCAGTCGACAATGGACGCCGTCGTCGCGCCCGGCGTGAAGATCTCCGCCACGCCCTTCTCCTTCAGCGGCGCGATGTCCGCCTCGGGGATGATGCCGCCGCCGAAGACCTTGATGTCCTCCGCGTCGCGCTCCTTGAGGAGCTCGATCACCTTCACGAACAGCGTGTTGTGCGCGCCCGAGAGGATGGAGAGGCCGATCGCGTCGGCGTCCTCCTGGATCGCGGTGTCGACGATCTGCTCGGGCGTCTGGTGAAGGCCGGTGTAGATGACCTCCATACCGGCGTCGCGCAGCGCCCGCGCGATCACCTTGGCCCCGCGATCGTGGCCGTCGAGACCCGGCTTGGCGACCACCACGCGGATCGGACCGGTCACACCCATCACTGCCTCCACATGCGACCCCCGCGCCTGATTGCCGGGGAGGTGAACGAACGTTATCGACAGCATCCCGCAACCTGCCGTTTCGCGGTGGCGAGCGAGGGGGAAATCACACGTGGGACATGTTCGCTCTGCGCCGATCCCCGCTTCGGGCCCTCCTCCTGGGCCCACCAGCCGCAAGCGGGGCCCGGCCGCGAGGGAGCCGCGAACGGGGGCTCGCCGTGTCTCCGCGCCACCGTCCGTGCGGCGCGGGGCGCGGCGCGCCGCCGTACCCCCGGTTCCACGTGCCGTTCCGCGAGGTCGGCGATGCCGGAGGCCGGGAGGTCGGCGATGGAGCTCTCCAAGGTGACCGCCCGGGTGAAGGCCACCGCCCTTGAGCTCGCGATCCTGACCGGCCATCTCGTCCTCTACCCCTCGGGCATCACACCCGAGCGCCCCGCGTCCCCCGACCCCGACACGCCCGGCCCCGACGCGCCCGACGCGGGCAGCCCGCCCGGCACCACCGGGCCGGACGACCCGCCCGGCGCGGACGCCACGATCGGCGCGAGCCGGCGCCCGGTGATCCTCGTCCACGGCTTCGTCGACAACCGCTCCGTCTTCGTCGTACTCCGCCGCGCCCTCGCCCGCCACGGCCGTGACCGCGTCGAGTCGCTCAACTACTCGCCGCTCACCTGCGACCTGCGGACCGCCGCCGAGCTCCTCGGCCGCCGGGTGGACGCGATCCGCGCCCGTACGGGACAGGCCGAGGTCGACATCGTCGGGCACAGCCTGGGCGGCCTCGTCGCCCGTTACTACGTCCAGCGTCTCGGCGGTGACGCCCGGGTGCGGACGCTCGTCATGCTCGGCACCCCGCACTCCGGCACCACCGTGGCCCCGCTCGCCGACGCGCATCCGCTGGTACGGCAGATGCGGCCCGGTTCGGCGGTGCTGCGGGAGCTGGCAGAGCCCGCGCCCGGCTGCCGTACCCGCTTCGTGAGCTTCTGGAGCGACCTCGACCAGGTGATGGCGCCGGTCGAGACCGCACGCCTGGACCACCCCGACCTGCTCGTGCACAACGTCCGCGTGAGCGGGATCGGCCATCTCGCCCTGCCCGTCCACCCGACGGTGGCCGCCGGGGTCCTGGAGGCGCTCGACGCCGACGGTCAGGTGGCGCCGGGAACCCGGGACGGGAATCCGGGCGCTGCCTCGGTCGCCTGAGGCCCTCCCGGAACGGTTTCTTCGAACGTTCCTCGAACACAAGGCCAAGGCTCTCTCCGGGAGCCGCCGAAACACATCCGATTGCCCGTTTCCTACGGGCTCAAACCGGTCCGAAGATTGTCGGTTGCGCATACCGCCGGGTACAGTCGCGCCCACTGCTTCCCCCCGGGACACCCCTCGTCGGGCCCGCCCCGGACTGGTCCTGCTGCCGAGGCGAGAGAGACGTTGGTGAACGACCAGCACCCCCACGCCGGGTACGTCGGAGACGGCACGCACGCCACTGGCAGCTACGCCGTCGACCCCCTGTTCGGCGCCTATGCCGCCGGTCAGACCGACCACAGCGGGCAGTGGGACTTCCACCAGTACGGGGTGACGACCGGTCCGCACGACACGACCGGCCAGTACGACCTGACCGGACAGCACGACCTGACCGGGCAGCACGAGACCACGGGCCAGTGGGACACCACGGGCCAGTGGGACACGACCGGCCAGTGGAGCACCACGGGCCAGTGGCCGACGGCCGATCCGCACCAGACGCCCTACGCGGACCCGTACACGGACCAGTACGCCGAGACCACCGCGCAGTACGCCCAGGCACCGCAGACGTCGTACGACACCACCGGCCAGTGGGACGCCTCCGCCTGGACCGAGGCCCAGCACACCGGCCAGTACGAGACCCTCCACTCCGGCGCGTACGCCGCGCAGGGCGCGTACGGCTACGAGTCCTACGACGCCACCGGCCAGTGGGCGGCCCCCGCCTTCGCGACCGAGACCGGCGCCTTCGACGCCACCGCCTGGAACCAGACGGCTCCCGAGGCCGAGCAGCCGGTCGTGCCCCAGCAGTACAGCCCGCAGGCCGAGCAGCCCGTCGAGCACACCGCCGAGTTCGCGTTCGAGTTCGACGAACCCGTCGAACTCTCCGCGGAGAGCGTCGCCGAGCCCCTGGCCGAGCCCCTCACCGACGACCTCGCCGACAGCCGCACCGACGACGGCGCCGACGACCTCGCCGAGAACGGGCCCGCCGTCGAGCTCCGTACGGACCCCGCGCTCGCCGCCCACCCCGTGCGCCGCTCCTCCGGTGGCGGCCGAGGCCGTCGCCGCACCCCCGCCAAGCGGTCCGCGCTGCTGACCGTCGCGGTCCCCTCCGCCTGTGTCATGGGCGTCGCCGGCATCGCCGCCGCCTCCGTCGGCGGACTCACCAACCCCACCGGCGACGGCGGCAAGAAGGACGAGACCACCGCGCTCGCCGCCGCCGACCCGGGCTCCGTCAAGCAGGTCCCGGCCAACAAGGACATCAACAACCGGCTCGAAGCCCTCGACGCCGGCGCCCGCGACTTCGGCGACCGCGCCAGCCGCACCCAGGAGCGCATCGACCTCAAGGTCCGCCAGGCCGCCGACAAGAAGAAGCGCGAGGAGGAGGCGGCCCGCAAGGAGGCGCTGCGTCCCAAGTACATGCTGCCGGTGAAGCTCCACCAGCTCAGCGCGCGTTTCGGCCAGTCGGGCGTCAACTGGATGTCGGTGCACACCGGCATCGACTTCCCCGTGCAGTACGGCACGCCGGTGATGGCCGCCACCGACGGCACCGTCCGCACCCAGTGGAACAGCGCCTACGGCAACATGGCGATCGTGACCTCGCCCGCCGGCACCGAGACCTGGTACTGCCACCTCAGCAGCACCAAGATCCGCTCGGGTTACGTCAAGGCCGGCGACGTCATCGCGTACTCCGGCAACTCCGGCAACTCCACCGGCCCGCACCTCCACTTCGAGGTCCGTCCCGGCGGCGGCTCCGCGATCGACCCGCTGGCCTGGCTGCGCAGCCACGGCCTCGACCCGACGAGCTGACACCACCTCACGCACACGACGCCGTACGAGGAAGGGCCCTGGCGAAGACATCCGCCAGGGCCCTTCCTCGTACCCGCCTCCACCGCTTCTGCGGTTCCGGCTTCTACAGCTTCTCGACCGGCGCGTACCGCAGGAGCAGCCGCTTCGGCTTCTCGTCGCCGAAGTCGATCGTCGCCTGGGCGTCCGCTCCGACGCCGGTCACGGCCGTCACCGTGCCGAGGCCGAACTGGTCGTGCGTGACACGGTCGCCGATCCTGAGAGTGATCACCGGCTTCTCCCCGGCCCGCCGCGTGGCGAAGCCCGAGGGGCCGGAGCGCGAGCGGGAGGAGGAGAGCGAGGAGGTGATGCCGGAGGTCGGCCCGGCGGGCTTCGCCATCGGACCGGTCCGCTTCCACTCCAGGTACGTCGCCGGGATCTCCTCCAGGAAGCGCGAGGCCGGGTTGTACGAGGGCTGGCCCCAGGCGCTGCGCATCGACGAACGGGTGAGGTAGAGCCGCTCACGCGCGCGCGTGATGCCCACGTACGCGAGGCGCCGCTCCTCCTCCAGCTCCTTCGTCTGGCCGAGGGCGCGCATGTGCGGGAAGACGCCGTCCTCCATGCCGGTGAGGAAGACCACCGGGAATTCGAGGCCCTTCGCGGTGTGCAGGGTCATCAGCGTGATGACGCCGCGCCCCTCCTCGTCCTCGTCCGGGATCTGGTCGGAGTCGGCGACGAGGGCGACCTTCTCCAGGAACTCGGCGAGTGTCGCGGGCTCCTCGCCACGCTCCTGCTCGAATTCGAGGGCGACGGCGGCGAGCTCCTGGAGGTTCTCGATCCGGGTCTCGTCCTGCGGGTCGGTCGAGGCCTGGAGCTCGGCCAGGTAGCCCGTGCGCTCCAGGACGGCTTCCAGGACGACGGCGGGGCCCGCGCCGGACTCGACGACGGTGCGGAGCTCGTCCATCAGCGTGTTGAACCGCTTCACGGCGTTGGCGGAGCGGGCCGCCATGCCGTACGCCTCGTCGACGCGCTTGAGCGCCTGCGGGAAGGTGATCTTCTCGCGGAGCGAGAGGGCGTCGATCATCGCCTCGGCGCGCTCGCCGATGCCCCGCTTGGGGACGTTGAGGATGCGGCGCAGCGGGACGTTGTCCTCGGGGTTGGCGAGGACGCGCAGGTACGCGAGGACGTCCCTGACCTCCTTGCGCTCGTAGAAGCGCACGCCGCCGACGACCTTGTAGGGCAGGCCGACGCGGATGAAGATCTCTTCGAAGACGCGGGACTGGGCGTTGGTGCGGTAGAAGACGGCGACGTCTCCGGCCTTGGCGTCCCCGGCGTCCGTGAGGCGGTCGATCTCGTCGGCGACGAACTGGGCCTCGTCGTGCTCGGTGTCCGCGACGTACCCCGTGATCTGGGCGCCGGCGCCGGCGTTGGTCCAGAGGTTCTTGGGGCGGCGGGACTCGTTGCGCTCGATGACGGCGTTGGCGGCGGAGAGGATCGTCTGCGTGGAACGGTAGTTCTGCTCCAGGAGGATCGTCGTCGCGTCCGGGTAGTCCTCCTCGAACTGGAGGATGTTGCGGATGGTCGCGCCGCGGAAGGCGTAGATCGACTGGTCGGCGTCGCCGACGACGCAGAGCTCGGCGGGGCCGAGGTCCTCGTAGCCCGTGCCGACGAGCTCGCGCACGAGGGTGTACTGCGCGTGGTTGGTGTCCTGGTACTCGTCGACGAGGACGTGGCGGAAGCGGCGGCGGTAGTGCTCGGCGACGTCGGGGAACGCCTGGAGCAGGTGGACCGTCGTCATGATGATGTCGTCGAAGTCCAGGGCGTTGGCCTCGCGCAGCCGCGCCTGGTACATCCGGTAGGCCTCGGCGAGCGTCTTCTCGAAGCCGTCGGCGGCCTGGTCGGCGAAGGTCTCCTCGTCGATCAGCTCGTTCTTCAGGTTCGAGATCTTGGCGCTGAACGACTTCGGGGGGAACTTCTTCGGGTCGAGGTCCAGGTCGCGGCAGACCAGGGACATCAGCCGCTTGGAGTCGGCGGCGTCGTAGATCGAGAAGGACGAGGTGAAGCCGAGCCTCTTCGACTCGCGGCGCAGGATGCGGACGCACGCGCTGTGGAAGGTCATGACCCACATGGCGTTGGCGCGCGGGCCGACGAGCTGCTCGACGCGCTCCTTCATCTCGCCGGCGGCCTTGTTGGTGAAGGTGATCGCCAGTATCTGGCCGGGGTGGACGTGCCGCGTGCCCAGGAGGTGGGCGATGCGGTGGGTGAGCACCCGGGTCTTGCCGGAGCCGGCTCCGGCGACGATGAGCAGCGGGGTGTCGGTGTGGACGACGGCGGCGCGCTGCTGCTCGTTCAGCCCCTCCAGGAGCGCGGCGGGGTCCACGACGGGCCGTGCGGCGCCGTCGCGGTAGTACGCGTCCCGGGGCGGGGGCGCGTCGAAGTGCTCCCCGAAGAGGTCGTGCGGGACCTCCTCCTCGGCCGGGGCGCCGTGCTCCTCGTCCTCGGGCGGGGGCGGGGCCTCTCCCGAGGAGTTCTGGAGGCCGGCCAGGAAGCTGTCGTCAAAGAGGCTGCTCATCGCCTCACGAGTCTAGGACGCCGCACCGACATCCGGGGAAACGGCCGGGTACCGGCCGCCGCCGGTTCAGACCCAGAGGGTCGCGATGAAGATGTTCGCCGTGGTCAGGGCGCCGACGGCGGCGAAGAGGCCCTTGTCGACCTTCTCCTCGTCCCGCTTGACGTAGACGAGGCCGAGGATGACGACGAGGATCGCGAGCTTGATGCCGACCTTGAGGTTGTTCACGGTCTGGTCGTCGGCCTGGTTGAGGCCGACGAGCGCGACGCCCGTGATCAGCATGACCAGAGCGCCGTGCAGCATGGCCGGGGTGAAACGGGCCGTACCCGCGCCCATCGCCTTCATCTGGGTGAGGAAGCCGCCCAGGAGGGAGGCGATGCCGATGATGTGCAGGGCGACGAAGACATTGATGAGGGCGTCCATGGGGCGGAGCCTAACGGGGGCCCGGACGCCCCACCACGGCCGGGGCCGCCCCCGCGGGGCGACGCACGCTCCGGGCGCTTCGGTCTCTCCCCTGCCGCAAGTTCTCGGAAGTGCCCCCGCGATCGAACCGATCCGGTCCGGATCCGACAACTGCCGCCAATAGCGTTCAACTCCCCTCTCGGGCGTGACCCCGAGGTTTAGCGTCCTGCACCAGGTGGTCGGCTCCCACCACCGTCGGTCACCCGGCGGCTGCCGGTCATCCCCGCCAGGAAGAACCGGCGGCGGTCCGTCTCCCCTGTGCGGACCGCCGTCGGCCCGGCGGGCACCGTTCCCCCGCAGGGAAGAGGATGTGACCCGCCCTCGTGGCAGCGCACCGAAAACCCAGGCAGCAGTCCCCCCTCGGTGGCCATGCGGTCCGCACCGCCGCCACCCTCGCCCTCGCCTCCGCGGCGACCGCGACGCTCTTCGAGGGAACGGGACACGCCGACCCCCGTCTCACCACCGCCCAGGTCAAGGCGAAGGTCGACCGCCTCTACGAGGAGGCCGAGGTCGCGACCGAGAAGTACAACGGGGCGAAGGAGAAGGCCGACGAGGCACGCGCGGCCTTCGACCGGCTGCGGGACGAGGCGGCCCGCAGGACCGAGCGGCTCAACACCGCGCGGGCCGGGCTCGGCGCCGCGGCCGCCGCGCAGTACCGGTCCGGCGGCCTCGACCCCGCCGTACAGCTCGCCCTCACCTCGGACCCCGACGAGTACCTGGAGCGCGCGGCCCTCGCGGAGAAGGCCGGGGACCGGCAGGCGGCGGCCGTCGTCGCCGTCCGGCGCGAGCTCGGCGCGATCCGGCGTCTGCGCGGCGAGTCCGAGGGCCGGATGACCACGCTGCGCGAGCACGAGGCGGAGCTGCGGCGCCAGAAGACGGCCGTCCTCGGCAAGCTGGAGGCGGCGCGCACCCTGCTCGCCCGGCTGACCGCGGAGGAACGCGCCCGGTACGAGGCCGCCGTCGCCGCCCGGAGCGGCAGCCGCGCCACGGAAGCCGGGGGTACGGGCTCCACGACGGCGGCCGGGTCCACGTCCTCCGGGTCCTACACGGCCCCGGCCGGGCAGTCCGCCGGCGCGACCCGGGCCGACCGCTCCACGTCGGGCTCGACCGGCGACCGCACGCCGCTGGCCGCCGTCTCACCCGCCCCGGACAGCAGGGCCGCCGCGGCGATCTCCTTCGCCCGCGCCCAGCTCGGCAAGCCGTACGTCTGGGGGGCGACGGGCCCGTCCGCGTACGACTGCTCGGGACTCACCCAGGCCTCCTGGCGCGCGGCCGGCGTCTCCCTGCCGCGCACCACGTACACCCAGATCAACGCGGGCCGCCGGGTCTCCCGCTCCGAGCTCGCCCCCGGTGACCTGGTCTTCTTCTACTCGGGGATCAGCCACGTCGGGCTGTACATCGGCGGCGGCCAGATGATCCACGCCCCGCGCCCCGGCTCCCCGATCCGGATCGCCCCGATCGACGAGATGCCCTTCGCCGGGGCGACACGGGTCGGCTGACGCGGGTCGGCTGACGCGGGTCGGCTGACGCAGATCGGGCCGGCCGCTCAGACCAGGCGGCGGGCGGTGGCCCAGCGGGTCAGCTCGTGCCGGTTGGAGAGCTGGAGCTTCCGGAGCACGGCCGAGACGTGCGACTCCACCGTCTTCACCGAGATGTAGAGCTGCTTGGCGATCTCCTTGTACGCGTAGCCCCGGGCGATCAGCCGCAGCACCTCGCGCTCCCGCTGCGTGAGCCGGTCCAGGTCCTCGTCGACCGGGGGCGCGTCCGTCGAGGCGAAGGCGTCGAGGACGAACCCGGCGAGGCGCGGGGAGAAGACGGCGTCGCCCTCCTGGACCCGGAAGATCGAGTCGACGAGGTCGGTGCCCGTGATCGTCTTCGTGACGTAACCGCGGGCACCGCCGCGGATCACGCCGATCACGTCCTCGGCCGCGTCCGACACGGACAGGGCGAGGAACCTGACCGGGTCCTCGGCCGCCGCCATCAGCCCGGCGCAGCGGCGCAGCACCTCGACACCGCCTCCGCCCGGGAGGTGGACGTCGAGGAGGACGACCTCGGGACGGGTCGCGGTGATGACCGTGACCGCCTGGTCGACGTCGGCGGCCTCGCCGACGACCTCGACCCCGGTGATCGGTGTCCGGCCGATCTCCGCCTGCACACCCGCGCGGAACATCCGGTGGTCGTCGACGAGCACGACCCGCACCCGGCGCTCCACGCCCGGCTGGGTCTCCTCCGACGGGGCCTCCCCCGCCTCGGCCCCGGTCGCCGCTCCGGTCTCGTCGCTCATCCGTCCGCCCTCTCCATCTCAAGCTCCACTTCGGTGCCCCCGCCCGGCACGGACCGCAGCCGGGCCGAACCGCCGTTGCGCTGCATCCGGCCGATGATCGATTCTCGTACGCCCATCCGGTCCTCGGGCACCGCGTCCAGGTCGAAGCCGGGCCCCCGGTCCCGCACCGAGACGAAGACCGTGCGGCCCTCCACCTCGGCGTACACCTGCACCGCCCCGCCCTCGCCACCGTACTTGGCGGCGTTGACCATCGCCTCGCGCGCGGCCTGCATCTGCGCGGCCAGTTTCTCGTCGAGCGGGCAGTCGCCCACGACGACGACCTCCAGCGGGACGCCGTGCTTGTCCTCGACCTCGGCGGCGGCCTTCTTCACCGCTTCCGCGAGCGTCGTCGGCTCCTCCTCGTCGCTGCCCGTGCCCTCGGGGTTGTAGAGCCAGTTCCGCAGCTCCCGCTCCTGGGCGCGGGCGAGGCGGCGCACCTCCCCCGGGTCGTCGGCGTTGCGCTGGATCAGCGTGAGGGTGTGGAGCACGGAGTCGTGGACGTGGGCCGCGACCTCGGCGCGCTCCTGGGCGCGGATGCGCATGGTCCGTTCCTCGGTGAGGTCCTGGGACATGCGGACCAGCCAGGGGCCGGCGAGCAGGGCTATGCCGGTGAGGACCGCGACGGCGGCGGTGAGGGCCGTGCCGAGCTGGGCGACGGAGCCCCGGACCACCACGAAGACCGCGAGGCCCGTGCCGACGAGGGCGACACCGACGAGTCCGCGCACGAGCTGGAGGACGCGTCTGCGGCTGCCGGCCTCGGTCCAGCTGGCCCGGCGTGCGTTGTCCGCCTGTCTCCAGACGAGGACGACACCGACGCCGATGAGGAGGACCGGCCAGACGTACCGCCCGGACTCGTTGCGCATCTCCACGTTGGAGATGAGGACCATGCCGCCGATCGCGAGAGCCACCAGGGCGAAGATCTGTCCCCGGTCGGGTTTGCGCAGCCGGCGTCGGCCGTCCGGGGTGATCTCGAAGACGGGCCGCGGGGCGGCCCGGCCGCCGACACCGAGCGGGACGACGATCCAGAAGACCGCGTAGAGCAGGGCGCCGAGGCCGTCCGTGAAGAACAGCACCGCGAAGAGCGCGCGCACCCAGACGACCGGCACGCCGAGGTGTCCCGCGAGGCCTCTCGCGACACCACCGAGCCACCGCCCGTCGGCGCTCCGGTAGAGCCTGCGCACGGGCGGTTCGTCGGTGTCGGTGACACGAGCGGTTGCGGACATGCACCGATCGTCACACGCCCCGCCCACCGGACACATCAGGGTCGGCCCTGAGATCGTCCCTGGTATCGGATCAGGGACGGCACCCCTCCGAATATCAGGGTCGGGCCAGGGTCGATCCCCGGTGCGGTTGAGGGTCACGGGCGGTCACCATGGACACATGACGAGTTCGAAGTCCTCGACCCACGAGGCCCCGCCGCCGGCGGAGGCCGTGTCCTCCGTGTCCCTGCGGCGCTCGCGAAACAGCAAGGTCGTGGGCGGAGTCTGCGGTGGTCTCGGCCGCTACTTCGACCTGGACCCGGTGATCTTCCGGATCGCCGTCGGCGTACTGTCCGTGACGGGCGGCGTCGGCCTGGTCTTCTACGGCTTCGCGTGGCTGATAGTGCCCCTCGTGGGCGAGGAGGAGAGCGAGGGCCGCAGGCTGCTGACGGGCCGGGTCTCGGGCTCTTCGATGGCCGCCGTCCTCATAGCGCTCATCGGCTGTGGCCTCTTCCTCTCGACGCTGCGCAGCGGGTCGATGCTCGGCTTCATGGTGGTCCTGTCGGGCGCGGTGACCGCGGCCGCCGTCTGGTCGCGGCGCCGCGCTGCGGCCGGCGAGACGGAGGGACGGCCCGACGCGGCGATGGCCCACGGGGTCGCCGAGGCGCCGCCCGAGACCAAGGCCCCGCCGAGAGTGGAGTACCACTCGTGGTGGAAGGACCCGATCGTGAAGGACGGGTCGACGGGCAAGGTGGCCATCGGCTACCTGTGGGGTCCGCACGGCGATGTCGACAAGGACGGCCGGGTGAACGGCGAGGTGGTGAAGCCCGGCAGCCAGTGGGGCAGCCCTGACGCCACGGCTCCCGAGCGTCCGCAGCCGTCCATACGGCGCAGCCCGCGGTCCCTCAGCGGTCTCGTCAATCTGCTCGCCTGTGTCGCGGCCGTCATCGGCGTCGCCGCGACATGGGAGACCGAGCCGCTGGGCACGAGCCTCGCGACCGGTCTCGCGGCGGCCCTCGCGGTGTACGGCCTCGGGCTGGTCGTCAGCAGCTTCCTCGGCCGCCTCGGCTTCGGGACGATCGTGCAGACCGTGCTCACGGCCTGCCTGCTCGCCGGTGCGACCGCCCTGCCCGACACGATCACCACGGACTGGGTCCGCGAGACCTGGAAGCCCGCCTCCGTCGCCGCGGTGCAGCCCCGGTACGAGCTGGGGACGGGTGTCGGACTGCTCGACCTTTCGGCGGTCCCGCTGCCGAAGGGGGCGTCCGTCGCCACCGAGGCGGAGGTGGGCGCCGGGCAGCTCAAGGTGATCGTGCCGAAGGACGCGGTCGTGAAGGTCCACGCCCAGGTGGGACTCGGCGACGTGCAGCTGCCGGGTCAGGCGCCGGAGGACATCGACGTCGGCCCGGACCGTTCCGAGACCCGCACGATCGACCCGCCGGCGGGGACCACCCCGGCGGGCACGCTGGACCTCTCGCTGGAGGTCGGCATCGGACAGGTGGAGGTCACCCGTGCTGCTTCATGAGTTCCGCCCCGGCCGGCTGATCGTCGGCCTGGGCGCCCTGACCCTGGCCGCGGCCTACGCGGGTGACCTCGCGGGCGCCTGGAAGACCCCGTGGTACGCGGTGGTCCCGGTGCTCTGCGGGTCGCTCGGCACGGCCGGCCTCGCGACCTGGGTCGCCTATCGAATACGGCGCCGCCGGTCGGCGAGGAGCCTGTCCAGCGACAGTTCGGACGCCCCTGCCAGCAGCAGCGGAAGCCAGGCCATCAGATAGGCGAGGTCGTTGCCGAGGTAGTACGGGTTCACCTGCCAGCTCACGGTCAGCCAGAGGCTCAGCGAGATCAGGGCGCCGCCGAGGGCCGCCACCCGGGCGTACAGGCCGAGGAGCGTCCCGATTCCGACGGCGAGCTCCCCCAGGGCGATGGCGTATCCGAAACCGGTCGGGTTGTTGAGGGCGAGGTCGACGAGGCCGGGGACGGCCGAGGAGTCCCGCACGGCGCTCAGGGTCTCGCCGAGGGAGCCGCTGCCGCTGTCCGCGAGGAAGGCGGAGTCGGTGAGCTTGTCGAGTGCGGCGTAGACGAACGTGATCCCGAGGAAGAGCCGCAGGGGAAGGAGGGCGTAGCGGGAGGCGACGGCCTTCCAGCGGTCGGCGGTGGCCCGCAGGCGCGCGAGGGTGCCCTCGGGCGCGTCGGGGCGGCCCGCTTCCCCGCTCCCGCCCGTGTCGTCCGCCCGGTCCACTCGTCCCGTCATCGTCGGTCACCTCTCCACACCCCGTACGACTGTTCGCGGAGCGATTCTCCTCGCACCCGGGCACCGGGGACAGGCGGAGGGGGCCCGACGGTCAGTCGGCGACGTCGATCGTGACCCGATTGGTCTCGACTCCGGCCGCCGTGACGACCGAGACCTCCACCCGGCCCGGCTCCACGTCCGCCGGGAGGGGGACGGTGAGGACCGCGTCCGTCGGGTTGGCGAAGCCGCCCGGGACGGGGACCAGGGGGACGTGGGCGTGGACGGGGCCGATCCGGACGACGAGCCGGGTCAGCGGGTCGGGGGCGGCGGCGCCGGGCGGGACGAAGCCGCAGCCTCGGATCTCGATGTCGTCGCCCGTGCGGATCGGGGCGTCGAGGTCGCCGGCCTCACGGGAGCGGACCACGGAGTGGATCGTGGGGCGGACGCCCTCGGTGCACTTCGCGGCGAGCTGCCAGGCGGCGGAGACGGCGAGCAGCAGGACGAGGGACCAGGGCACTTCGGGGAGCCGGCCGGGGTCGCGGGCGAGACCGAGGGCGGTCAGGACGAGGACGGCGCAGGAGACGAGGAGGTACTGGACGTCGGCGAGGCTGGCGCGGCCGCTGTCGTCGCAGAGCAGGTCGGCGGCGCGCGGGCGGTCGGCGCGGACCTTCTGGAGGCGGCGTGAGGCGATCCGGACGGAGACGACGAGCCGGGCGGTGACGGTCACCGCCGAGACGAGGGCGAAGACGGTGAGCAGTCCGGCGCCCCGGGACAGGCCGAAGGTCGTCACGTCACGGGACGCGAAGACCAGGAAGAGGAGGGTGAAGGCGAGGAGGAGCAGCCAGGCGGCGGCGACGGCACGGGTGGTGGAGAGCCGGTTGTCCTCGCCGATCAGCGGGGCGAGGAGGCCGCCGCGGGCCCGGTGGGCGTGGGCCGCGAGGCTGAGCAGGACGGCGAGGAGAAGGGCGGTGCAGAGGCCGGCCGTGCGGGCTCCTGTCCAGCCGCTCTCGATCGCGGTGAGGGCCTGGCCGAGGAGGAGGGCGAGGACGGCGCCCCAGATGGCGCCGAGGCCCCCGCTCCGTACCCGGTCGAGCCAGGCCACGCCGGCCTCACGGCCGCGGGCGGCGACGGCGCGGGCGGACTGGGCCAGTTCGTCGGAGACCCACTGGCGGGAGGCGACCGGGGAGTGGGCGACGGCGACGGGGACGCCGTGCCCGGCGGCGAGTTCGTCGCGCCGGGCGAGGAAGGCGGCGACCGCGCGTCGGTGGCCGGCCTGTCCGCAGTGGGCGCAGCCGGCGCAGGCCGTCGCGTGCTCGCCGTACTGTCTCGCCTCTTGAACCGCCACGGTGCTCACTCCCGAGCTCGTTCCCGAGCTCACCTCACGACCCGTCCCGATGCGTTCCGAAGGGTCAACCAGCCGTTGGTTCCACGGAATTGTGTCGTACCGACGACACCGGAAGTCGCCGTGTACTCCCCGCCGGAGAGTGATTGCCGCGCCATCTCATTGACGTACAGAAGGGTGAAGCGATGGTGTTACGACAGGAGTTCGGGGTCCGTTCGGGTGATCCTGTGCCAGAGCGGCTGGTAGTTGATCCAGGCCACGAGGTCGCTGCCGAGCTGTTCGCGGGTGGCGACCGCGTCCCGGTGGTCGATCGGGACCGGCTTGCCGGCCGCCCGCGCGGTCAGTTGGACCTGGGCGCAGCGTTCCATGGCGATGAACCACCAGGCGGCGGCGTCGACCGAGGTGCCGACGGTGAGGAGGCCGTGGTTGCGGAGCACGATCGCCTTGAGGGTGCCGAGGGCGACGGCGATCCGGCGGGCCTCCTCCGGGTCGACGGTGACGCCGGTGTACGCGTCGTAGAGGGCGTGGTCCTGATAGAAGGCGCAGGCCTCCTGGGTCAGGGGGTCGAGGAGTTCGCCGAGCGCGGCGAGGGCCCGCCCGTGGAGCGAGTGGGTGTGGACGACGGCGACGGCGTCCGGCCGGGCGCGGTGGACCTGGGCGTGGACGGTGAAGGCCGCCTGGTTCACGTGCCGGTCACCGCTGAGGACCTGGCCGTCGCCGTTGACGAGGATCAGGTCGCTCGCGGTGATGTCCTCGAAGGGCGCTCCGAAGGGGTTCACCCAGTAGCAGTCGGGGAGTTCGGGGTCGCGGGCGCTGATGTGACCCGAGACGCCCTCCTCGTACCCGAGCCGCCCGAAGAGCCGGAGCGCGCCGGCGAGCCGCTGTCTGCGGTGGGTGCGTTCCTCCTCGGCCGTCGCGTGGACGGGAGGCATGGCGAAGTGGAGCCGTTCGACGGGGACGGGGTCCGGTATCACGCTCATGCGCCGGAAGGTAACGCCCGGCCGGTCAAGTCACCAGAGTCCGGACGGGATCACGGCCGGGAACACGTGCGGGAACGCGGGCGGGAGCAGCGGCGGGAACACGGCGAAGCCGCCGCCACGGAGGACCGGGACGGCGGCTTCGGACACCTCAGGGAGCGATTACTCCCACTCGATGGTGCCCGGGGGCTTGCTCGTGACGTCGAGGACGACGCGGTTCACGTCGGCGACCTCGTTGGTGATGCGGGTCGAGATCTTGGCGAGCGTCTCGTAGGGGAGGCGCGACCAGTCGGCCGTCATCGCGTCCTCGGAGGAGACGGGGCGCAGCACGATCGGGTGACCGTAGGTGCGGCCGTCGCCCTGGACGCCCACGGAGCGGACGTCGGCGAGCAGGACGACCGGGCACTGCCAGATCTCGCGGTCGAGGCCAGCCGCGGTGAGCTCCTCGCGGGCGATGGCGTCGGCGTCGCGCAGCAGGTCCAGGCGCTCCTTGGTGACCTCGCCGACGATGCGGATGCCGAGGCCGGGGCCGGGGAACGGCTGGCGCTGGACGATCTCGTCCGGCAGGCCGAGCTCCTGGCCGACCATGCGGACCTCGTCCTTGAACAGCTGGCGCAGCGGCTCGACGAGCTGGAACTCGATGTCGTCGGGGAGGCCGCCGACGTTGTGGTGCGACTTGATGTTCGCCGTGCCGGTGCCGCCGCCGGACTCGACGATGTCCGGGTAGAGGGTGCCCTGGACGAGGAACGCGACCTCGGGGCCCTCCTCCTGGAGGATCTCCAGCTGCGCCTGCTCGAAGACGCGGATGAACTCGCGACCGATGATCTTGCGCTTGGTCTCCGGGTCGGAGACGCCGGCGAGCGCGTTCAGGAAGCGCTCCTGCGCGTCGACGACCACCAGGTTGGCGCCGGTGGCGGCGACGAAGTCCTTCTCGACCTGCTCGGTCTCGCCCTTGCGCATCAGGCCGTGGTCGACGTAGACGCAGGTGAGCTGCGAGCCGATGGCCTTCTGGACGAGCGCGGCGGCCACGGCGGAGTCGACGCCGCCGGAGAGACCGCAGATGGCGCGCTTGTCGCCGACCTGGGCGCGGATGGCCGCGACCTGCTCCTCGATGACGTTGCCGGTGGTCCAGCTCGGCTCGATGCCGGCGCCGCGGTAGAGGAAGTGCTCCAGGATCTGCTGGCCGTGCGTGGAGTGCAGCACCTCGGGGTGGTACTGGACGCCGTAGAGCTTCTTCTCGTCGTTCTCGAAGGCGGCGACCGGCACGACGTCGGTGGACGCGGTGACGGAGAAGCCCTCGGGGGCGGCGGAGCAGGCGTCGCCGTGCGACATCCACACCGACTGCTCGACCGGGGTGCCCTCGAAGAGGGTGGAGCCGGCCTTGGAGACGTGCAGCGGCGTACGGCCGTACTCGCGGGCGCCGGTGTTGTCGACGGTGCCGCCGAGGGTCACCGCCATCAGCTGGAAGCCGTAGCACATGCCGAAGACGGGGACGCCCGCCTCGAAGATCGCGCGGTCGAGGCGCGGGGCGCCCTCCGCGTACACGGAGGACGGGCCGCCGGAGAGGATGATCGCCTTCGGGTTCTTGGCCAGCATCTCGGCCACCGGCATGGTGGACGGGACGATCTCGCTGTAGACCCGGGCCTCACGGACACGACGGGCGATGAGCTGGGCGTACTGGGCGCCGAAGTCGACAACGAGGACTACGTCCGGGTTGGTGACGTCGGGCGCGGCAGCGGGGGTCGCTGATGACACTACGGCGGCCTTCCGGCGGTAGGAGGGTGTCCCCCGAACGAGGGGCTATATGTCGATTCTACCGGCGCGCCGACAGCGCCTTTCGTCTCACCATCCGAACCCGGGTTGGCCCCGTGTTCGGGGAGGGGTCCATACTGTCGGCATGCGCAAGCTCTCGACCTTCCTCTTTACCTATGGCACCGGCCCGTCCGGCTGCCATGGTCGTGCTGCTTGAGCAACTGACAAGCGACTTCCCAGGCGCCCCGGGCCGACAAGGCCCGGGGCGTTCTGTCGTTTCCGGGCCGTGTCGCCCCGGGGCTCCCGGACCCGACACCCCCAGGAGACCCGCATGACCGCCATGGCCACCACCGCCACGACCACGACGACCGCCACCACCGCCACGACCTCCACTCCCCAGACCGAGACCGAGAAGACCGGCGCCCGCACCGACGAGGCGGCGGCGCTGATCGGCGACGCCCGCGAGCGGATCGACGCCCTCGACGACCGGATCATCGGCCTCATCCAGGAGCGGATGGCCGTCTCGGCCGTCATCCAGGAGGCCCGGATCTCCTCCGGCGGCCGCCGGGTGAACCTGAACCGCGAGATGGAGGTGCTCGGCCACTACAGGGACGCCCTCGGCAAGCCGGGCACCTCGCTCGCCATGACGATGCTGGAGCTGTGCCGGGGCCGCATCTGAGTTCGAGCCCGCTCTCACCCGTACGGCGCGTGACCGGGTTCGGTCCGGCTTCGTTGGTCCGGTTGTCCGTGCCAGCCAGGGGCGGGCCCGTCAGAAACCACGCGTGGCTTCGCTGGGGCGTGTGGCGCACCTCCGGTGCGCCGTGGGACCTCGCACCAGCGCGCGTGACCGGGCAGCAGGGGACAGCAGCCCGGTCACCCAGAAAGGGCGGTCGGTCCCGGGGACGCCCGGGGCCGACCGCATCCGGTCGATCGGATCACCCAGAATCTCGTCCCCCTCGGAACCCCGTCCCCCTCAGCCACTCCCCCACGCGGCGCGACCCCCCGGCGCCGCCCGCCCGGCACCGCCGCTGCCCTGACACCGGTGCCGACACCAAGGGCCCCGTACCGCGACCGGAATCGCGGCACGGGGCCCTTGCCATGAGACGGGCGCGGGACGGGCACGAGACCCGACGCCTTCATGTGACGCGCATCACATCAAGATCCCGTGCAACCCCTACAACCAATCCCGTCCGTCGCGGGTCATCTATGCAGCATCACCAAAAAGCAGAAAAGGCGCTGCACTCGGAGGGGGGTGCAGCGCCTTTTCTTCTGCTTCTTCCGCCTTCGCGGTTACGCCTTCTTCGGCGGGACCGTCGGGATGCCCAGGAACGGCAGCCGCAGGGCGCCGAACGCCTCGGCCGGGACGGCCGGCGACTTCGGCTCGATCGCCGAGAGTCGTACGTACTCCTCCCCCTGCCGCGGCCGCGGGTCCTCCTCGCCCTTGTTCGGCCAGAACGACATCGCCCGCTCCGCCTGCGCCGTGATGGTCAGCGAGGGGTTGACGCCGAGGTTGGCCGAGACGGCGGCGCCGTCGACGACGGAGATCCCCGGGTGCCCGTAGAGCCGGTGGTACGGGTCGATGACCCCGGACCCGGCGTCGGCGCCGATCGGGCAGCCGCCGAGGAAGTGCGCGGTGAGCGGGGTGCCCATCAGCTCGCCGATGTTGGAGCCGGGGAAGCCGTTGATCTCCTCGGCGAGGAGGGTCGCGGCCCGGGTGGCCTCCGGGATCTGGACCGGGTTCGGCGCCCCGTGCCCCTGCCGGGCCGTGAGCAGGCCCTTTCCGAGCCCGCCCGGCTTGCGGTAGGTCGTCAGGGAGTTGTCCAGGGACTGCATGACGAGACCGATGATGGTCCGCTCGGACCAGCGCCGGTTCGAGAGCGAGCGGGCGGCGAGCGCCGGGTGCTTGACCAGGTTCAGAAGCCAGTTGCGCACCCGGTGGGCCCCGTAGGGCACCTGGAGGACGGTCATGCCGCCCATGGAGTTGGAGCCCTTGCCGTACCGCACCGGCTCGATGTGGGTGTTCTCGTCCGGGTGGATCGAGGAGGTGATGGCGACGCCGCGGGTGAAGTCGACCTTGGCCTGGCCGTGGCGCTTCCGGTAGCGCCGGTCGGTGGTCTGCGCGCCGACCAGGCCCTCGGAGTTCGTCCGGGTGAGCTCGCCGAGCCGGGACGAGATGCCGGGCAGCAGCCCGCCGTCCTTCATCCGGTGCAGCAGGGTCTGCGTGCCGTACGTGCCGGCCGCGATCACCACGCGGCGGGCGCGGAAGGTCCGGCCCCGGCCCTTCTTGCGGTTGTCGGTCGGGAGGGTCTTCACCGCGTAGCCGCCGCGCGAGTCCTCGGTGACCGTGACGACCGTGGTCATGGGGTGGACGGTGGCGCCCGCCTTCTCGGCGAGGTGCAGGTAGTTCTCGTTCAGGGTGTTCTTGGCGCCGTGCCGGCAGCCGGTCATGCACTCGCCGCACTCGGTGCAGGCACGCCGGGCCGGGCCCGCGCCGCCGAAGTACGGGTCGGGGACCTGGGCGCCCGGCTTCACCTTCGCGGGGCCGGTGCCGTCCTCGCCGACGGCGTCCTTGCCGTCGCCGAAGAAGACGCCGACGGGCGCCATGTGGAAGGTGTCGCCGATGCCCATCGCCTCGGCGGCGGCCTTCAGGTGCACGTCCGAGGGGGTCGTCGTCGGGTTGATCCGGACGCCGAGCATGCGCTGCGCCTGGTCGTAGTACGGCCGCAGCTCGTCCTGCCAGTCGGTGATGTCCTTCCACTGCGGGTCGTCGAAGAACGGCTTCGGCGGTACGTAGAGGGTGTTGGCGTAGTTGAGGGAGCCGCCGCCGACGCCGGCGCCCGCGAGCACCATGACGTTGCCGAGCAGGTGGATGCGCTGCATGCCGTACAGACCGAGCGCCGGGGCCCACAGGAAGTTCTTCAGGTCCCAGGAGTTCTTCGGCATGGTCCCGGGGGTGAAGCGGCGGCCGGCCTCCAGGACGCCGACCCGGTAGCCCTTCTCGGTGAGCCGGAGGGCCGTGACCGAACCGCCGAAGCCGGAGCCGACGACGAGGACGTCGTAGTCGTAGCCCTCGGAGTCGTAGCCCTTGGAGTCGTAGCCCTTGGAGTCGTTCGCGGCGGCGTCCGCCTGCTCCTGGTTTTGGGTAGGGGGTACCGCGGTCATGGCTCTCCTCGTACGGAAAGGGGCGAAGCGAGTAAGGACAGGGTGGTCAGCGCAGGCGCAGGGCCTTCATCGCCTTCAGGGACACGCTCATCACGGCCGCGTACTTCTCGTCGTCCATGCCGAAGGACGGCGCGAGCGGCATGAGCCGCTGCTGGGCGACGGTCTGGGCCTCGGTGTACTTGAGGATGCCCTCGGAGCCGTGACGGCGGCCGAGACCGGAGTCCTTCATGCCGCCCATCGGCGACTGCACGCTGCCGTAGGCGGGGGCGTACCCCTCGTTGATGTTGACCGTGCCGGTCCGCAGGCGGGCGGCGACGGCGTGGCCGCGGCGCGAGTCCTTCGTCCAGACCGAGGAGTTGAGGCCGTACGGCGTCCCGTTCGCGAGGGCGATGACCTCGTTCTCGTCCGAGAAGCGGTAGACGGAGACGACCGGCCCGAAGGTCTCCTCGGAGCAGACGGCCATCGGGGCCTCGACGCCGTCGAGGATGGTCGGCTCGTAGAAGAGGGGGCCGATGTCGGGGCGGGCGACGCCGCCCGCGACGAGCGTGGCGCCCTTGGCGACGGCCTCGTCGACGTGCTTCGTGACCGTCTCCAGCTGGCGCTCGCCGACGAGGGAGCCCATGTCCGCCCCGTACGCGAGGGAGCTGCCGAGCCGCATGGCCTTGGTCCGGGCGGCGAAGCGCTCCAGGAAGGCGTCGGCGACGGACTCGTGCACGTACAGCCGCTCGATGGAGATGCAGAGCTGGCCCGCGGAGGAGAAGCAGGCGCGGACGGCTCCGGCGGCGGCCTTCTCGATGTCCGCGTCCTCCAGGACGAGCATCGCGTTCTTGCCGCCGAGCTCCAGCGAGACGCCGACGAGCCGGGCGGCGGCGCCCTGGGCGACCTCGCGGCCCGTGCGGGTGGAGCCGGTGAAGGAGACGTAGTCGGCGTGCTTGACGACCTCGGGGCCGACGACCGGTCCCTCGCCGATGACGATCTGGAAGACCTCGGCGGGAAGACCCGCCTCTATGAGCAGGTCACGGGCCCAGAGCGCGGTCAGCGCGGTCTCCGTGTCCGGCTTCATGACGACCGCGTTGCCCGAGACGAAGGCCGGGAGCGCGTCGCCGACGGAGAGCTCCAGCGGGTAGTTCCAGGGCGCGATCTGGCCGACGACCCCGCGCGGCTGCCGCAGCTCGGTGACCTTGGTGAGGGTCGGTACGACTCCGGTGTGGCGCTTCGCGCGCAGGTACGAGGCGGCCTTGCGGCCGTAGTGGCGGGCGGCGACGCAGACCGCCTGGACCTCCTCGTGCGCGTGCAGGCGGGCCTTGCCGGTCTCCAGCTGGATGAGGTCGAGGATCTCGGACTGGCGCTGGAGGACGAGGTCGTGGAAGCGGAGCAGGACGGCGGCGCGGTTCCTGACCGGGACCGCGGCCCAGTCGGGCTGGGCGGCGCGGGCGCGCGCGAAGGCCTCGGCGACGTCCTCGGGTGTGGACTCGGGCAGCTCGGCGAGCCGCTCCCCGGTGAAGGGGGTGTGGTTCGCGGTGCGGCCGGAACCGATGACGCCACGGGTCAGCCGGGCGACCACCTCGGGCGTCACGACGTCGGCGGCGGTCCGCGCGCCGGCGGGCGCGGGCGCGACAGGGTTGGTCGCGCCGGCGGGCACGACGCCCTTCACGGCGGGGGCGTCGGAAACCGAGAGGGCGGCGGGGGCCTGCGAGTCCGTCATGAAGGCGAGCGTAGGCGGCGGGCCGCCCTTTGGGTACCCGTCGGTAACGCGTTTTCAGCGGGCGCGCACATCGCGCCAGTGATCACTGGCACATAACCCCTGATCAGCGGCTTACGGTCGACGGAGGCTAGGCAGGGAGAAAATTTCCGGCCGCCCGGACGCGTATCGAAGATCTGTTCACTTGTTCGGGTGGTTAGCCCGTCAGGGTGATCCGGTCGGCGTTCCCTCGCCCGGCGCCCGCCAGTGCTGGAGCACGACGTCGAACTGCTCCCTCGTCGTCTCCCAGCTCGACTCCGGCGAGGACATGTACACGGCGTACTCCGTGCCGTCGTCCGCGTAGTAGAACTGGTCGATCGCGTGCCGCCGCCCCGGGAACGTCTTCTTCTCGTTCCAGGTGAACTCCCACAGGCAGGAGCGGACCTGGTCGCGGTAGGTCGTCTGGATCAGCTTCACGCGCTGGTACTCGGGAAGCCGCGTCTCCACGGTCTTCTCCAGGTCCTGCGCGTGCATGTACGGGTTCTCGAAGTCCGGCTTCCGGTCGATGCTGATCCGGATCCGGTGACGGCCGTTGTCGGGCGTGTAGTCGATCTGGTCGCCCTCCTTCTGCCGCTTCCAGCCGTCCGGTACGACGAGGCTGAAGCCCGCCGGGTCCTCGACGCGGTGCCAGCCGGCCGGGACGGCGTCCTCCGTGCCGCCGGCGCGCTTGGCGGCCGGGGCCGTCGTGTGCGTACCCGCACCCGTGCCCGTACGGTCGCCGCCCGCGAAGTTCATGGCGGCGTAGACGGCGCCACCGGCGACGAGGCCCGCGAGCAGCGCGGCCGGGACGACCGTGCGCCAGCGGCCCCGGGAAGCGGAGGGGGAGGTGGCGGCGGATGCGGCGGAGGAGGCCACGCCGGACGGATGAGCCGGGTGAGCCGGGTGAGCCGAGTGAGCCGAGTGAGCCGGGTGGGGCCACTGGGCGGTGGGGGTGGTGGGGCGGCTCTGGGCGGCGGCCGCGGCACCGAGGCCCGTACCGGACATGCCGCCGCTTCCGGCCGGATCGCCCGACTCGCTTCCCTCGCCCTCCAGTTCCCGTCGCGTCACGCGCTGGGTCGGCACGTACGCCTGGGCCGCCTCCGGCTCGCGGCCCTCCATCGCGTCGAGCAGCATCCGCTCGGCCTCGTCCGCGCGCGGCCGGTTCTCCGGCTCCTTGCGCAGCAGCGCCACGATGACGGAGGCCAGCGGCCCCGCGTTCGCCGGGTGCGGAGGCTCCTCGGTCACCACGGCCTGCATGGTGCTGATCGGCGAGGTCCTGCGGAACGGCGAGACGCCCTCGACCGCCGTGTACAGCGTGGCCCCCAGGGACCAGAGGTCGGAGGCGGGACCGGGATCGCCGCCCTGTACCCGCTCGGGCGCCAGGTAGTCGATGGAACCGACGATCTCACCGGTCTGGGTGATCGTCGCGTCCCCCTCGATCGCCGCGATGCCGAAGTCGGTGATCAGGACGCGCCCGTCGCGCGCGAGCAGGACGTTCCCCGGCTTGACGTCCCGGTGCAGCACCCCGGCCGCGTGCGCGGCCCGCAGCGCGCCGAGGACGTGCAGCCCGACCCGCGCCGCCTCGCGCGGCTCGATCGTGCCCGCCTCCTTGGCCGCGTCGGCGAGCGAGGGCCCGTCGACGTACTGCATGACGATCCACGGACGGTTGTCGTGCTCCAGGACGTCGTGGACGGTGACCACGCCCGGGTGGGTGATCCGGGCGGCGGCACGCGCCTCCTTCTGCGTCCGCGCGTGCAGCACGAGCCGGTCGGCCTCGGCCACGAACCGGCCCGCCGTCAGCTCCTTCACCGCCACCACGCGGTGCAGCACCTCGTCGTGCGCGCGCCAGACCTTGCCCATGCCGCCGCGACCGATGCACTCGCCAAGCCGGTAGCGACCCGCGAGCAGCAGCCCCGCCCCTGTGCTCTGAGAATGTTCCACTTGCCCCCGCCCGTTCCTTCGGGTGCCAGGTTACGGAGGGGACGGCGGGCGGCGGAACCTCGGGGCTGCCATAGGAACAGCACTGTGACCAGGGGACGGTGACAATCCGACGGAAGGCCCGGCCGAAGGTCCCGGAGGGTGCCCGCGAAAGACCCGCCACGGCGAGGGGATCAGCGCCCGGGGCGGAAGGTCCTCGTCGCCTCGTCGTGGATCGCGGAGACCTTGTCGCGCTGCCCGCTCGGACCGATGACCTGGACGACGTGGTACCGGCCGCCGTCGATGAGCGCCAGGTTCCGGACGAAGACCTCGCGGCCCGTGCTGTCCAGCCACCAGTAACTTCCCGTGGCCGTCGCCGTCGTCCCGATGTCCACCCGGCGGGCGTCGTCGACGTCCGACCAGCTGGACGCGCGCCAGGGCTCCAGCTCGCGCTCCTTGGAGTTCTGGTACTCCAGCGGATCGGTGCCGTTGTCCCCGACGGAGTCCCGGCCGGGGACGACGATCATCGTGAAGTCGCCGCTGGTGTAGCGCACTTGGCCTGCGTCATTGATCGGGCTGCGCCGCCAGCCCTTCGGCACCCCGATGCTGAACCCCTCCGGGTCCCGCTGGAGGACGTACCCGGCGGCCGGGGCGGGCCCCGTCGCGGGCGCGGCGGGCGGAGTCGTGGGCTTCGCGGGGGGACGGGTGGTCGGCTGCGCGCTCGGCTTCTCCGCGCTCGGCTTCGCGGACGGCGGGGCGGGATCGGCCGGGGACGAGGACGGGGCCTCGGCCGATGTCGCCGGAGCCGTCGGGTTCGCGGTCGGCGCGGCGGGCGTCTCCGACTGACGGGGCATGAAGAGGACGGCGTACGCGAGGGCTCCGCCGAACAGGAACAGGACGACCAGGAGGAGCGTACGGCCGAGGGAACGCGAGGAACCGGCGGCGCGAGGCGCGCGCGGGGCGCGGGACGGGCGCGGGGCGCGGGGCGGGCGAGGGGCGCGCGACGGGCGGGGAGCGCGGGGGGCGCGCTGCGGGACCTCTTCGGGGACCTCCTCGCGGAACTCGCCCAGGAACTCCTCACGGAACTCCGGCTGGTACGCCTCTTCCCGGTACGTCTCCTCCCGGTACGCCTCCTCCCGGTACGTCTCGGCCCGCTGCTCCTCCTCGCGGAACTCCGGCTCCTGCGGCCGCGACTCCTCCTGACGGGCCGCCGGTCTCGGGTCCTTGCCCCGCTTGTGACGGTGCCGGCCCGCACCCGAGTCCGCCCCCGCGCGCCGGAGGCGCCGGCGCACGAGTTCGCCGCGGCGCCGGACGATCGGCAGCCGCGTCGCGTCGAACGCCTGCGGCGGTACGGCGCCGAAGCCGGCGTCCGGCTCCGGCGCCGACCGCACGAGGGAGCGCAGCCAGCCGCGCAGTTCCTCGAAATCGGGCCGCTCGGTGGGGTCCTGGCGCAGCAGGGACTCCACGATCGGGCGCAGCGGACCGCACTCCTCCGCGAAGGCCGGCGGTTCGGCGCAGACCAGCTGGACGAGCTCGGCGGCGCTGTCCTCCGGGTAGGGAGCGTGCCCCTGGACGGCCCGGTAGAGGAGCGCGCCGAGCGCCCAGAGGTCGGTGGCGGGGCCGATCGGCGGGGCGAGCCGCCAGTTCTCGTGCACGGGTCCGGCCTGCTCGGGCGCCCAGCGCTCGGTGACGGCGCCGACGACGGCGATCCGGGTCTGCCGGGCCCGCTCGGCGGCCAGCCGCGTGGTGGGCCCGCGATAGGCCGGGGCCGAGGTCGAGGCCGAGGGCGGTACGGCGGACCGCTCGGGCCCGGTGACCCCGGCGCGCGCCGGAAGGCCGGGCTCCGGGGTCGCGGCCGTGTACCCGGCGGGCAGCGCGGGACGGCCCGAGCCCGGCAGGACGGAGCCGCCGCCCGCCGGGATCGGACCGGAGCCGTCCCGCGAGGCGTGCGGGCCGTCGCTCCAGTTGCCCGCGAGGTGGACGCGCGGCGCGGGCCCGGACGGCGGGCCGCCGTAGGTCGCGTCGTCGTCGTCGCCGTCGTCATCGTCGTCCGCCGCCTGCGACCACCACTGCGGCTCGGGCGCACCGGAGGCCGGCACGGGAGCGGGTGGCGGTACGGGGACGGGCGACGGCGGTACGGGAGCGGGCGCCGCCGCCGAAGGCTGCTCCGCGCCGGGCTCCGCCGGCGCCGGGCGCTGCACCGGCAGCGCCCCCGACTCGCCGAGCCGGGCCGCCGCGCGCGTCGCCGCGCGGTAGGCGGCGATGGCCCCTGCCCGCGCGGCCCGGACGTCGGCGGTGGGCGGCGCGGGAAGGGCGGGCGGCTCGGCCCCGGCCCGGGGCCCGTCGGCCGCCTTCGCCGCGGCGCCGTACGGATCGGCGCCGTACGGAGCGGGCGCAGGAAGGGGTGCGGGAGCGGGGTCGGGAACGGGGAGCGGAGCGAGTTCGGTCTCCAGGTTCGTCACGGTGGCCTCGTAAGGGAGGTACTCGACCCCTTCGACTCCGTCGCCCTCGTCAGCGCCGTACCCCGGCGCGAACTCCCCGCCCTCCTCCCCCTCTTCGAACGCCTCGCCGTCGCTCTCCCCGTCGCCCTCTTCCTCGCCCTCCTCGTACTCCTCCTCGCCCTCCTCGTACTCCTCCTCGCCCTCCTCGTACTCCTCCTCGCCCTCCTCGTACTCCTCCTCCGCCTCCTCGTAGACCTCGGCCTCGTACACATCGGCGTACTCGGAAGCAGGAGCGGGCACGCCACCACCCGGCGCCGCCGCCATCGGCAGGCCGTCGCCGAAGCCCGTCCCGAAGCCTCCGCCGCCGTCCCCCTGCTCCGGCACCGGCGCGTACCCGCTCAGGGCCTCCTCGGCGGCCCCCACCGCGAGGCCCGTGAGGACCACGCGCCCGTCGTCGCAGACGAGCACGGTCCGGGCGGTGATGTTCCGGTGGACCCAGCCGTGGGCGTGGAGCGCGCGCAGCGCGGTGAGGACGTCGGCGCCGATCTCGGCCGCGCGGTACGGGTTCAGGGGCCGCTCGGCCAGGAGCGCGGACAGCGGCCGCGCCGCCACGACCTCGCTCACTATCCACAGCGATCCGGCCTCGGCGAAGACGTCGAAGACCTGGTCGAGGAGCGGGTGGTCGGGGATCTGCGCGGCGGCCTGGGCCGCCTCGATCGCCCGGCGCACGACGGGCTCGGCGGGCCGCCGGGTCGCCCGCCCCGCGGCACCGTAGGACCGGTCGGGCCCGTCCGCGCCGTCGAGCACCTCGGCGTCGACGAACTCCGGCAGCGGCACCTGGCGGACCAGGACCTCCTGCCCGCTGTACGTGTCGAAGGCGCGCGTCTCGGTGACGTCGGGCGCCCCCGGGTCCGCGCCCGCCGCGGCCGACGTCAGCGGCAGGCGGTAGCGGTCGGCGAGCACCCTTCCCGCGTAGTCGTCCACGACGCCTCCCCACGCGAGTCAGTCAATTCCGGTCCGGTACCGAGCAGTTAGCGACGTTTGTCAGCCGCTTCCGGCGCTCCCGGCTCACGAACTCTCACGATACGTGGGACCGGTCAGTCCTTGGGGCTGAACGTGGCGAACGCCGTCTCCCGCAGCGTCCGGCACTCCTCGCCGTCCCACGCGTCCGCCTTGCAGGTGATCATGATCGAGTAGCCGTGCTTGGCGTCGACCTTGAAGCCGCGGTTGAGGACCCGGACGGACTCGCCCTTCTGCGTCCGCGTGAACTCCCAGTCGGCGACGGTCGGATAGCCCTTGTACGAGACGGTCCTGATGCCGATGTGCCGGTAGTCCTGGCTGGTGACGGCCACGCCGCCCTTGGCGAGGGCCCAGGCGGTCGCCGCGTTGTCCTTCGGGCTGGCGTTGAAGTCCACCTGGACGCGCGGGAAGCCGCCGTGCTCGCTGAGTATCACGCCGAGGTCGTAGCCCTGTATCGAGCTGGGCTTGAAGGTGCCGGGGACGGCCACGGAGAAGCGCAGCTTGTCGTTGGTGACGAGCTTGTAGCCCGCGGGCAGCACCGAGTCCGTACCGCCGCCGCCCGTGGTGCCGGTGGGCGTGACGCCGCCCTTTCCGTCCGTGGAACCGGTCGAACCGTTCGAACCGTTCGCACCGGATGAACCGTTCGCGCCGTTCCCGCCGCCGGAGCCGTCCGAGCCGGTGCTGCCGGGCTGCACGCCGCCCTGCTGCCCGGGACCGCCCACGCCACCGTCGGAGCCGGAACCGGAGCCGGAACCGTCGGCCCCTCCGGAGCCGTCCCCTCCGGCCGTGGCACCCGCCGAGGCCGTGGCGCCGCCATCGCCCTTGCCCTGGTTTCCCTCGTCGCCTCCGCCGCCGAGGGAGACCGCGATGATCGTGCCGAGTATGGCGAGGACGGCGACCGCGGCGATGATGATCAGCGTGCGGCGCGGAACGACGTCGGTCAGCGGAGCGCGGGCCGGGGCCGGCTTCCCGTCGCCCCGCAGCGGCTCGGTCGCGAGCCGCTGCCTCGGCTGGGCGTCGGGCCGCGCGGCCTGCCCGGCCGCGGGCTCGGCCTTCACGGAAGCGGCCGCGTTCCGCACGGACTTCAGCGCCCCGCGCATCCGGTCGGACGCCGCCTCGGGCCCCTTGCCGGCCGCGGGAACCGCCGGACTGCCCGTGGGACGGGGCGGCAGCGGTACGGCCGTGGTGACCTCGGCCGAGGTCACGGGCGCCGACTCGGGCGCGTCGAGGACGGCCCGCAGCAGGACCCGCGCGCGGGCGTCGTCGAGCCGCTGGGCCGGGTCCTTGGCGAGAAGCCCGTAGATGACCTGCTCCAGCTCGGGCGTCGCGTTCTTCGGCGGGTCGACCGGCTCGGTCATCACCGCCGTGAGCGTGGCGATGGCGGAGCCCTTGTCGTACGGCGGGCTGCCTTCGACCGCCGCGTAGATGAGCCCGCCGAGCGACCACAGGTCGGCCGCGGGGCCGGGCTTCTGGCCCCGGGCGCGCTCCGGCGAGATGTACGAGGGGGCGCCGACGAGCATGCCGGTGGAGGTGATCGAGGGGTCGCCCTCCACCTGGGCGATGCCGAAGTCGGTCAGGACGACCCGGCCGTCCTCCGCGATCAGCACGTTGGACGGCTTCACGTCGCGGTGGAGGATGCCCTCGCGGTGCGCCGAACGCAGGACGTCGAGGATGGCGAGGCCGACCTCGGCCGCGCGCCGGGGCGTGAGCGTGCCGTCCTCGCGGACGGCGTCGGCGAGGGACTTGCCCTCGATGAGCTCCATGACGATCCAGGGGCGGTCGTCCTCGTCCACGACGTCGAAGACGGTCACGGCGCCGTTGTTGCGGACCCGGGCGATGGCCTTCGCCTCGCGCAGGGTCCGGGTGATGAGGCGTCGCTTCTCGTCCTCGTCGATGCTGCTCGGGAAGCGGAGCTCCTTGACGGCGACGTGCCGGCCGAGGGTCTCGTCGACCGCGCGCCACACGGTGCCCATGCCGCCGCGTCCGAGGACGACGCCGAGCCGGTAGCGTCCGGCGAGGAGCCGGCCTTCCGACGCCGTGTCCTTGCGGAGCCGGTCGCCGCCGAAGCTCGCGCCGGCGCCGTCCCCGGCGCCGAAGCCGCCCGAACCGGTCGACGGCTCGGTCCCCCGCAGCCGCCCGCCGGAGACGGAGGCCGCATCAGCCTCACCGGCATCGGTATCGCTAGCGGCACCGGCACCTGCGCCCGCACCGGTAACCGCCGCCCCGTCAGAGCCCGTGTCCACGCCGCCCGATCCCGCCGCGTCCCGCACGGGTTCCTCGGCGCCCTCGACGACCTCGGCACCTTCGCGGTCCCCGGCGCCCACGGCGTCCTCGACGCTCTGCGCGCCCTCGACACGCTCCGCGTCCCCGGCGCCCTCGTCCGCCGTGGCGTCCTCGACGTCCTTCGCGTCCCGCGGGCCGCGCTCCGCCTCGCGCGCGGCCGGGACCACTCCTCGGTCGCCGTCGGTCGCGGCCCCCGCGGCGGCGTCCCGCCGGGGGTCCTTCGCCGTGTCCCGCGACTGCTCCGCCTCCGACATGCGTCCCCTCTGCGATCCCTGATCTCCGCCGCGTCTGCCGCTTCCGGCACGATGTGGTAACCCGCCCTGGAAGAGAGGCCATTGTCCCTCACTTCGGGAAGGCCGCCGCCCCCGGGTCCGTACTCCGGGATGACGACGCCCCAGGACGCCTCCCAGGTTCCCCCCGGACACCACAGGACACGGACGTCCTGTCAGATCGGCACGATGTCCGGGGCCCCGAGCCGTGCCGCGTCGGCCGTCAGATCGTCGGGCTGGCGCTGCGACTCCCGTTCGGCCTCGACTCTCTTCTCGTAGTGCTCGACCTCCTTGTCGACCTGCCGGTCGTCCCAGCCGAGGACGGGCGCCATCAGCTCCGCGCACTCGCGCGCGCTCCGCGTCCCCCGGTCGAAGGTCTCGATGGAGATCCTGGTCCGCCGGGTGAGGACGTCGTCGAGGTGGCGGGCGCCCTCGTGCGAGGCCGCGTAGACGATCTCGGCGCGCAGGTAGTCGTCGGCTCCGGTGAGCGGCCGGCCGAGGTCCGGGTCGGCGGCGACCAGTTCGAGGATCTCCTCCGTCAGGGAGCCGTACCGGTTGAGGAGATGCTCGACGCGGACGACGTGCAGTCCGGTCCGCGCGGCCGTTCTCGCCCGGGCGTTCCACAGCGCCCGGTAGCCCTCGGCGCCGAGGAGCGGGATGTCCTCGGTGACGCAGGGGGCCACACGCTGGTCGAGGCCGTGGACGGCCTCGTCGACCGCGTCCTTCGCCATCACGCGGTACGTCGTGTACTTGCCGCCCGCCACGACGACGAGCCCGGGGACCGGGTGGGCGACGGTGTGCTCGCGCGAGAGCTTGCTCGTGGCGTCGGACTCGCCGGCGAGCAGGGGCCGCAGGCCCGCGTACACGCCCTGGACGTCGTCGCGGGTGAGCGGGGTCGCGAGCACGGTGTTCACATGCTCCAGGAGGTAGTCGATGTCGGCGCTGGAGGCGGCCGGGTGGGCCTTGTCGAGGTCCCAGTCGGTGTCGGTGGTGCCGACGATCCAGTGGCGCCCCCAGGGGATGACGAAGAGCACGGACTTCTCGGTGCGCAGGATGAGTCCGGTGGTCGAGTGGATGCGGTCCTTGGGGACGACGAGGTGGATGCCCTTGGACGCGCGGACGTGGAACTGGCCGCGCTCACCGATGAGGGCCTGGGTGTCGTCCGTCCACACCCCGGTCGCGTTGACGATCTGGCGGGCCCTGATCTCGTACGAGCCGCCGGACTCGACGTCCTGGACGCGCGCGCCGACGACCCGCTCGCCCTCGCGGAGGAACCCGACGACCCGGGCCCGGCTGGCGGCCCTGGCCCCGTAGGCCGCGGCGGTGCGGACGAGGGTGGTGACGAAGCGGGCGTCGTCCATCTGGGCGTCGTAGTACTGGAGGGCGCCGACCAGGGCGTCCTTCCTCAGGCAGGGCGCGACCCGCAGGGCGCCGCGCCGGGAGAGGTGGCGGTGGACGGGGAGGCCCCGGCCGTGGCCCGAGGACATGGACATCGCGTCGTACAGCGCGACGCCCGAGCCCGCGTAGAACCGCTCCCAGCCCTTGTGCTGGAGCGGATACAGGAAGGGGACGGGCTTCACGAGGTGGGGCGCGAGCCGCTCCAGGAGCAGGCCGCGCTCCTTGAGTGCCTCCCGTACGAGCGCGAAGTCGAGCATCTCCAGGTAGCGCAGGCCGCCGTGGATGAGCTTGCTGGAGCGGCTCGACGTGCCCGAGGCCCAGTCCCTGGCCTCGACGATGCCGGTGGAGAGGCCTCTGGTGACGGCGTCGAGGGCGGTCCCGGCGCCGACGACTCCCGCGCCGACGACCAGCACGTCCAATTCACGCTCCGCCATGGCCGCGAGCGCCTCGGTGCGCTCGGCGGGGCCCAGTGTCGCTGTCCTCACCACTGCCGCCTCCCGTCGTCCTCCGTCATCCCGTCTGCACGAGCCGCGAGCCTCGCTCACACGCCCGGAGAGCCCCGCGCTGTGGCGTGGCTCACAGACTCGATTCTGTCCTCCTCCACCGACATCAGCCACCGCCCCGCCGCCACCCTGTGGATAACACTCGGCGATCTTCCGCCGCACAATGCCGCATATCGGTCATATTTACGCCTAGTCTGACATCCCCCGGCCCGGCTACTGGGAAGGACGGTCCGCCCCCTCATGCCCGCTGATCTCGCCGTCATCGGCCTCGGCCACCACGGACTCCCCCTCGCCCAGGCCGCCACCGCCGCAGGCATCGACACCATCGGCTACGACACGGACCCCCGCCCGGCCGCCGAGCTCTCCGCCGGCCGCTCCCCCGTCGACGGCTCCCTCACCGCCCCCGAGATCCGCCGCATGCTCGCGGGAGGCTTCCGGCCGACCACCAACACCGCCGAGCTGGGCCGCGTCCGCACCGCCGTCCTCTGCGCGCCGACCCCCCTCGGCCCCGACCGGACCCTCGACCTCACCGCCGTCACCGAGGCGGCCCGCACGCTCGCCACGCGGCTGCGCCCCCACACCACCGTCCTCCTGGAGTCCCCGGTCCCGCCGGGCACCACCGAGGGCCTGCTGCGCGACATCCTGGAGATCGGCTCGGGGCTCCGCGCCGGCCGCGACTTCCACCTCGCTTACTCCCCCGGCCGCCTCGACCCCGGCAACCGGACCCACGGCTTCTCCGGTACGCCCAAGGTCATCGGCGGCCTCACCCCGGCCTGCACGGAGTCGGCCGCCGCGTTCTACGGCCGGCTGACGGACAAGGTCGTCCGCGCGCGCGGGCCCCGCGAGGCCGAGACGGTCAAGATCCTCGAAACCAACTTCCGGCACGTCAACATCGCCCTCGTCAACGAGATGGCGGTCCTCTGCCACGAGCTCGGCGTCGACCTCTGGGACGTCATCCGCTGCGCCGAGACCAAGCCCTTCGGCTTCCAGGCCTTCCGCCCCGGCCCGGGCGTCGGCGGCCACGGCGCCCCCGTCGACACGGTCGGCGGCCACCGCCCGCTCCGCCTCGTCGAACTCGCCGGCCAGGTCAACGAGCGCATGCCCCAGTACGTCGTCCAGCGCGCCGCGACCCTCCTCAACGAGCACGGCAAGTCGGCCCGCGGCGCCCGGGTCCTGCTGCTCGGGATCACGTACAAGCCCGACCTCCCCGACCGCCAGGGCTCCCCCGCCGACGAGATCGCCCGCCGCCTCATGGACCTGGGCGCGGCCGTCAGCTACCACGACCCGCACGCCCCCGACTGGCGCGCCGGGGAGGTCCCCGTCCCCCGCGCGGACTCCCTCTACGAGGCCGCCGCCCACGCCGACCTGACGATCCTGCTCCAGCACCACCGCACGTACGACCTCCAGGGCCTGGCGGTGAAGGCCCAACTCCTCCTCGACACCCGAGGCGCCACTCCCGCCGGCACGGCCCACCGCCTCTGAGCCCCACCGCCCCCCTGAGCGGCCCGCACCGGAATCCCCTGTCCCGTTGTCACAGGCGGCTGCTAGCCTCCGGGTCCACCGCGAACACCGCGTTCCACGCGCGCGGGCCAGGGGGGACCTGGGCCCGCTGAACGACCGACGTGCGCGGCCGCATCCTCGTCACCGTTCCCAGGGGGGAATCCGCCATGAGTCAGCCCGTCCCGCCGCCCGGCAACCCGTTCGCCGAGGGCGCCACGAGCGCCGAGAGCGCCGCTCCGGGGCCCTACCCGGCCACTCCGCCGCCCGCCCCGGCCCGGGAGAACCTCGCGCTCGGCCTCGTCGCCGCGTTCGTCGCCGCGCTCGTCGCGGGCGGTGTGTACGGCGCCGTCATCGGCGGCATCGAGCGGGAGATCGGCTGGGCCGCCGTCGGCGTCGGCTTCCTCGTCGGCCTCGCCGCCGGCAAGGTCGGCGGCCGCAACCCGATCCTGCCCGTCGTCAGCGCGGCGCTGGCCCTGGGCGCGGTCTACTTCGGCCAGCTCCTGGGCATGGCGATCATCGCCGGCAAGCAGCTGAACGCCTCCGCCGCGGACCTGATCTTCCAGGAGTTCGGGGCCCTGACCAGCGCCTGGAACGAGGGCAAGGACCCGCTGACGTTCCTCTTCCTCGGCATAGCCGCCTTCGCCGCGTTCTCCGGCGCCAGGAAGGCCGCCGCCTGACCCGTACGCGCGCGCGTGGACGCGGAAGGGCCCCGCACCGATCCGGTGCGGGGCCCTTCCTCCGTACGGAACGGGGTCAGCGCTTGTGCTGGGCGTCCGCGACGGTGACCTCGACGCGCTGGAACTCCTTGAGCTCCGTGTAGCCCGTGGTGGCCATGGCGCGGCGCAGGGCGCCGAAGAAGTTCATCGAGCCGTCGGGGCGGTGCGACGGGCCCGCGAGGATCTCCTCGGTGGTGCCGACGATGCCGAGGTCGACGAGCTTTCCGCGCGGCACGTCCTCGTGGACGGCCTCCATGCCCCAGTGGTGGCCCTTGCCGGGCGCGTCCACGGCGCGGGCCAGCGGGGAGCCGATCATGACGGAGTCGGCACCGCAGGCGATGGCCTTCGGGAGGTCGCCGGACCAGCCGACGCCGCCGTCGGCGATGACGTGGACGTACCGGCCGCCGGACTCGTCCATGTAGTCGCGGCGGGCCGCGGCCACGTCGGCGACGGCGGTCGCCATCGGGACCTGGATGCCGAGCACGTTGCGCGTGGTGTGCGCCGCGCCGCCGCCGAAGCCGACGAGGACGCCGGCCGCGCCGGTACGCATGAGGTGCAGGGCCGCGGTGTACGTGGCGCAGCCGCCGACGATGACCGGGACGTCGAGCTCGTAGATGAACTGCTTCAGGTTCAGCGGCTCGGCGGCGCCGGAGACGTGCTCGGCGGAGACCGTGGTGCCGCGGATGACGAAGATGTCCACGCCGGCGTCGACGACGGCCTTGGAGAACTGCGCGGTGCGCTGCGGGGAGAGCGCGGCGGCGGTGACGACACCGGAGTCGCGCACCTCCTTGATGCGCTGCCCGATCAGCTCTTCCTTGATCGGGGCGGCGTAGATCTCCTGCAGACGGCGGGTCGCGGTCTCCTCGTCCAGCTCCGCGATCTCGTCGAGGAGCGGCTGCGGGTCCTCGTACCGCGTCCAGAGCCCTTCCAGGTTCAGGACGCCGAGGCCGCCGAGCTCGCCGATGCGGATGGCGGTCTGCGGCGACACGACCGAGTCCATCGGGGCGGCCAGGAAGGGGAGCTCGAAGCGGTAGGCGTCGATCTGCCAGGCGATCGAGACCTCCTTCGGGTCCCGGGTGCGCCGGCTCGGTACGACGGCGATGTCGTCGAACGCGTACGCCCTGCGGCCGCGCTTGCCGCGCCCGATCTCGATCTCAGTCACGATGTGTGGCCTTTCCCTCTACGTCTGCGCCTACCAGTATCCCCGACACAAGCGTGAGGGGCGGCCCCGGTCATATGCCGGAACCGCCCCCACGCGTCGCGCTCTGTTACCGCCTGTTACTTGCGGCTGTAGTTCGGCGCCTCGACCGTCATCTGGATGTCGTGCGGGTGGCTCTCCTTGAGGCCCGCGGACGTGATCCGGACGAAGCGGCCCTTCGACTCCATCTCCTCGATGGAGGCGGCGCCCACGTAGCCCATCGTCTGGCGCAGGCCGCCGACGAGCTGGTGCAGGACGTTGGCCAGCGGGCCGCGGTAGGGCACCTGGCCCTCGATGCCCTCGGGCACGAGCTTGTCGTCGGAGGCGACGTCGGCCTGGAAGTAGCGGTCCTTCGAGTACGACTTGGCCTGGCCGCGCGACTGCATGGCGCCGAGCGAGCCCATGCCGCGGTACGACTTGAACTGCTTGCCGTTGATGAAGAGGAGCTCGCCGGGCGACTCCTCGCAGCCCGCGAGGAGGCTGCCGAGCATCACGGTGTCGGCGCCGGCGGCCAGCGCCTTGCCGATGTCGCCGGAGTACTGGAGGCCACCGTCGCCGATCAGCGGGACACCGGCGGCGCGGGCCGCGAGGGAGGCCTCGTAGATGGCGGTGACCTGCGGGACGCCGATGCCGGCGACCACGCGGGTGGTGCAGATGGAGCCGGGGCCCACGCCGACCTTGATGCCGTCGACGCCGGCGTCGATCATCGCCTGCGCGCCGTCACGGGTGGCGACGTTGCCGCCGATCACGTCGACGTTGACGCTGGACTTGATCTTCGACATCCAGCTCAGGGCGTTGCTGTTGTGACCGTGCGAGGTGTCGACGATGAGGAAGTCGACACCGACGGCGGCGAGCGCCTGGGCTCGCTCCAGCGCCTCGGGGCTGGCACCGACGGCGGCACCGACGAGCAGGCGGCCCTCGGAGTCCTTCGCCGCGTTCGGGTACTTCTCCGCCTTGACGAAGTCCTTGACGGTGATGAGGCCCTTGAGGACGCCGTCGTCGTCGACGAGCGGAAGCTTCTCGATCTTGTGGCGGCGCAGCAGGTCGATGGCGTCGACGCCGGAGATGCCGACCTTGCCGGTGACCAGCGGCATCGGGGTCATGACCTCGCGCACCTGGCGGCTGCGGTCCGACTCGAAGGCCATGTCGCGGTTGGTGACGATGCCGAGCAGCTTGCCGTCGGGGTTGGTGACCGGGACGCCGCTGATGCGGAACTTGGCACACAGCGCGTCCGCCTCGGCGAGCGTCGCCTCGGGGTGCACGGTGATGGGGTCGGTGACCATGCCGGACTCGGACCGCTTCACCAGGTCGACCTGGTTGACCTGGTCCTCGATGGACAGGTTGCGGTGCAGCACGCCGACGCCGCCGAGGCGCGCCATGGCGATGGCCATGCGGGACTCGGTGACCTTGTCCATCGCGGCGGAGAGCAGCGGGATGTTCACGCGGACGTTGCGCGAGATGCGGGACGAGGTGTCGACCGCGTTCGGGAGCACCTCGGACGCTCCCGGCAGCAGCAGCACGTCGTCGTAGGTCAGCCCGAGTGTCGCGAATTTCTCGGGCACTCCGTCGACGTTTGCAGTCATGACACCTTCCCCAATGGCCTTGATCGGTGCGGATGTCCATGCTAACGGCCTTGAGCGGTGTCTCATTCCACGACCATGATCAGCGAGGAGCTTTGGACGTTCGCACGTGTACGAAAGGGATGACCGGCGCGGTCGACACTTACTGCTCGGC
Organism: Streptomyces sp. NPDC056144; assembly: GCF_042264145.1. Lineage (NCBI taxonomy): Bacteria > Bacillati > Actinomycetota > Actinomycetes > Kitasatosporales > Streptomycetaceae > Streptomyces > Streptomyces sp. NPDC056144. The sequence goes on from NZ_JBHJVF010000010.1 coordinate 223,253, forward strand.
CAGCGCCCGCAGCCGGCTGAGCGCGCGGTGCTGCGCGACCCGGACGGCCCCCGGGGACATGCCGAGCATCTGCCCGGTCTCCTCGGCGGTCAGTCCGACGGCGACGCGCAGGACGAGCAGCTCGCGCTGGTTCTCCGGAAGATTGGCGAGAAGCTTCTTGGCCCACTCGGCGTCGTCACTGAGGAGCGCGCGCTCCTCGGGGCCGAGGGAGTCGTCGGGGCGCTCGGGCATCTCGTCGGAGGGCACGGCCGTGGACCCCGGGTGCCGCATGGCGGCCCGCTGGAGGTCGGCGACCTTGTGTCCGGCGATGGCGAAGACGAAGGCCTCGAAGGGCCTGCCCGTGTCCTTGTAGCGCGGGAGCGCCATCAGGACGGCGACACAGACCTCCTGGGCGAGGTCCTCCACGAAGTGGCGGGCGTCACCCGGCAGCCGGTTGAGGCGGGTGCGGCAGTACCGCAGGGCGAGCGGATGGACACGCGCGAGGAGGTCGTGCGTGGCCTGCGCGTCGCCGTCGACCGCGCGGCGCACGAGCGCGGCGATCTCCCCTTGCCCGGCAGGCATGGGAGAACCCACGGTCTCGTCGTCGCGCATCGCTCCATGGTGCCCCGACGCTCCTGCGTTCGCGGCACCGCGTCCGTAGTTGTGCACCGAAGCGTTATGAGCAGGTGCGCCGGCACTCATCTCCGTCGCCCTCCCCTCCCGCTCGACCGACTCGTCCCCGAGGAACTCCGCATCCTCCACACCTCAAGGATGCGGCATTCCGCGGGGAAGTGACACAAGCCCACCCCGTCCGCCTCTCGGCGGACGCGATCGAGGACGGGGAGGGCGCCGGTGACCTGCGCCTCAGCGCACCAGACCCCAGCGGAATCCGAGCGCGACGGCGTGCGCGCGGTCCGAGGCGCCGAGCTTCTTGAAGAGGCGCCGGGCGTGGGTCTTGACGGTGTCCTCGGAGAGGAAGAGCTCGCGCCCGATCTCCGCGTTGGACCGGCCGTGGCTCATGCCCTCCAGGACCTGGATCTCGCGCGCGGTGAGCGTGGGCGCGGCGCCCATCTCGGCCGAACGGAGACGGCGCGGGGCGAGCCGCCAGGTCGGGTCGGCGAGCGCCTGCGTGACGGTGGCCCGCAGTTCGGCGCGCGAGGCGTCCTTGTGCAGGTACCCGCGGGCACCGGCGGCGACCGCGAGCGCGACGCCGTCGAGGTCCTCCGCGACGGTCAGCATGATGATCCGGGCGCCGGGGTCCGCGGAGAGAAGCCGGCGGACGGTCTCGACGCCACCCAGACCGGGCATGCGTACGTCCATCAGAATCAGGTCCGAGCGATCCGCGCCCCAGCGGCGGAGGACTTCCTCGCCGTTGGCCGCGGTGGTCACACGCTCGACGCCGGGCACGGTCGCGACCGCGCGGCGGAGCGCCTCTCGGGCAAGCGGGGAGTCATCGCAGACGAGGACGGATGTCATGACTGACCTCCGTGGCTCTCGCAGCTGTTGCGCGTCACCTTGAGCCTCCAGGGCTGGTACGTATCGTCACCTGTGCGATTGACGCTCTCGGACACCTGCCCGATCGCCTGTTCCTTCAACCGCCTCCGCACTCTCAACGATGGTCACTCGAAAGAGTTACGGGTCGGACGGCAGCCTTCCGCACTCTACGTGAGGACACGTAAGCGGAGGAGAGCGACGCGGCCTATCTGCCCTCGATCGAAACCTATTGCCCCATTTAGCCGGTTTTCTTCCCTTTTCGCAGTGTCTGTGGCTAGATTCGCAATGAGTCATATTTACATCTACTTCGACAGTAGTTGTACTACCCCGAGACGTCGGGGCCCGAGGAGCCCCGGACGATCAGCCATCCACCCGCCCACCAATCCGTTCGACACGGTTTCAAGGGGACAAGCGCAATGGCAGATTTCTCCCGCCTTCCCGGACCCAACGCCGATCTGTGGGACTGGCAACTCCTCGCGGCCTGCCGCGGAGTGGACAGCTCCCTGTTCTTCCACCCCGAGGGAGAGCGCGGCGCGGCACGGAGTGCGCGCGAGAACTCGGCGAAAGAGGTCTGCATGCGGTGCCCGGTGCGCGCGGAGTGCGCGGCACACGCACTCGCCGTGCGGGAGCCCTACGGCGTATGGGGCGGCCTCACCGAGGACGAACGCGAAGAGCTCATGGGACGCGCCAGGAACCGCCTGATCGCGGCGGCGGCGCCGACGGCGACGCCGGCCCGGCCGGTCACGCCCATGACCGCATCGGCGGCGGCCGCGGGCCGCCCGATCGTGGAGCACATGTGAAGGAACGTTTCCCCAACGGCGGTTGGGCCGACCGCGACGACGGTGCCTGACCTGAGCTTAAGACGAACCGCGCCCACGCGCGCGTGGTGACGTAGGCACACCCTGCGCGCGCGTGGCGGCGCGGATCAGGCCTTACGCGCGCGTGGCGGCGCGCATCACGGGCTAGGCGCGCATCACGGGCTACGCGCGCGTGGCGGCGCGGGTCAGTTCGTCCAGGGTGGCCGCGACCGCCGGGACCTGCGCCAGGTCCGGCAGCGTCAGGGCCACGATCTCCCGCTCCACCGCGGGCTCCACGGTGACGGTCCGCGCCCCCTTGGGCCGTACGGACTCGATGGCGAGCTCCGGCAGGACGGCGACGCCCAGACCCGCGCCCACCAGGCCCACCACGGCCGGGTAGTCGTCGGTGGCGAAGTCGATGCGCGGGGTGAAGCCCGCCTCCTCGCAGACGTCCACGAGCTGGCGGCGGCAGCGCGGGCAGCCGGCGATCCAGGAGTCGTCGGCGAGTTCGGCGATGCCCACCGACTCGGCCCCCGCGAGCCGGTGCCCCTCGGGGACCAGGCCCACCAGGCGGTCCGCCAGGAGCGGCCGGACGACGAGGTCGTCCCACTCGGCCTGCCCCGCTCCGTACCGGAAGGCGAGGGCCACGTCGCAGTCGCCCTCCCGCAGCATCTCGATCGAGCGCGGCGGCTCGGCCTCGACGAGCGAGACGCGAGTTCCGGGGTGCGCGGCGCGCAGGGCGGCGAGCGCGGTGGGGACGAGGGTGGAGCTGCCGCTCGGGAAGGAGACCAGGCGGACCCGGCCGGCCCGGAGTCCGGCGATGGCGGCGACCTCCTCCTCGGCGGCGGTGAGCCCCGCGAGGATGCCGGAGGCGTGCCGTACGAGGACCTCGCCCGCCTGGGTGAGGCGCATCTCGCGGCCGGTCCTGATCAGCAGCGGCGTACCGGCGGAGGATTCGAGCGCCTTCATCTGCTGGCTGACGGCGGGCTGGGTGCAGCCGAGTTCGCGCGCGGCGGCCGAGAAGGAACCGGTGGCGGCGACGGCGCGCAGGACGCGGAGGTGGCGGGCCTCGATCATGACCTCAAGCATAAGCGAGTCTTGGGTGAAACGCCGAATATCCAGGTGAGCCTTTGAGGTAAATCGCCGTAAAGTACCCGCATGACCTCGTCTGTGACCTCGTCGGCGAACTCGCCGACCCTGCTCAGCGTGAACGCCGGCCGTGCCAGGGCCGTGGACTACACCGAGTCCGCCACCGGCATGACGGGCATCGACAAGCGGCCCGTCGACGGCCCCGTCCGCATCCAGGACCCGGGCGCGACCGGGGTCGGGGCGAGCGGGGTCGCCGGGGACGCGGTCTGCGACCTGCGGTTCCACGGCGGCACCGACCGTGCCGCGTACGCCTTCGCCCGCGAGGACATGGACCTGTGGGAGCGGGAGCTCGGCCGCGAGCTGACCCCGGGCTCGTTCGGCGAGAACCTCACCACGCGCGGGCTCGACGTCAACAACGCCCTGATCGGGGAGCGCTGGCGGATCGGCGGCGAGCTCGTCGTCGAGGTGACGGGCAGCCGTATCCCGTGCCGTACGTTCGCGGGCTTCGTCGGCGAGAAGGGCTGGGTCAAGCGGTTCACCCTGTCGACCGCCGGCCCCGGCGCACTGCTCCGGGTGATCGCGCCGGGCGAGGTGCGGGCCGGGGACGCGATCACGGTCGTGCGCCGGCCGGACCACGACATCACGGTCGCCCTCCTGCACCGCGCCTCGACGGTCGAACGCACGCTGCTGCCAAGGACGTTGGCGGCCGCCGAGTGGATGGAGTCGGGGCTGCTCGCGCTCGCACGCCAGTACGCCGAGAAGTACGCGGGCGCGTAACAGCGGCCCGGGGCGGGGACCGTCATGCGCCGGGGCACTACCGTGCCCGTATGACGACTGCACTGATCACAGGCGCCACCGCGGGCATCGGGGCCGCCTTCGCGCGGAAGCTGGCGGCGGACGGGCACGATGTCGTGCTCGTCGCGCGGGACGTGAAGCGGCTGCGGGAGCAGGCGACCGAGCTCCACGACCGGCACGGCGTCGAGGCCGAGGTGCTCGCCGCGGACCTCTCCGAGGAGGAGGGCATCGCCGCCGTCGAGGCGCGGCTCTCCGACCCGAAGCACCCCGTCGACCTGCTCGTGAACAACGCCGGTTTCGGCAACAAGGGCCGCTTCCTCGAAGTCTCCATGGCCGACGAGCTGAAGATGCTGACGGTCCACTGCGAGGCCGTCCTCCGGCTGACCTCGGCCGCCGCCTCGGCGATGAAGGGGCGGGGCAGGGGCGGGGTCGTCAACGTCGCCTCGGTGGCGGCCTTCCTCCCGCGCGGCACGTACGGCGCCTCGAAGGCGTGGGTCGTGCAGTTCACCCAGGGCGCGGCGCGGGACCTCGCGGGCAGCGGCGTACGGCTGATGGCGCTGTGCCCCGGCTTCGTACGGACGGAGTTCCACGAGCGGGCCGGGATGGGGACGGACAACATCCCCGGGTGGATGTGGCTGGACGCCGACAAGCTGGTCGTGGCGGCGCTGGCCGACCTGGACCGGGGGAAGACGCTGTCGATCCCGGACCCGCGCTACAAGGCCCTCATGGGTGTGGTGAAGCTGGCGCCGCGGGGGCTGCTCGGCGGGGTCTCGTCGAAGGCGGGACGGAAGTACGGTCCGCAGTAGCCGCCACGCCCCCGCGACCTAGACTGGAAGGGTCCTACCTGGGGGTCTGGGTCGGGAGGCGGCGCCATGACATTCGTACAGATCATCGACTGCAAGACCAGTCGGGTCGACGACCTCAACCGGCTCATGGACCAGTGGGTCGAACGGACCGAGGGCAAGCGGACCGCGATCCACAGCATCGTCGGGAAGGACCGGTCGGACGCGTCGCACGTCGTGGAGATCGTGGAGTTCCCCTCGTACGACGTGGCCATGCGGAACTCGCAACTGCCCGAGACCGACCGGATCTTCCGGGAGATGGTCGCCCTCTGCGACGAGATGCCGACCTTCACCGACCTGGACGTCGTCCGGGACGAGGCGCTCTACAAGGCCAACGTCCGCCGCTTCTTCGACCTGATCGCGACCACCGACGAGGAGCTCCCGCCGCTGGACGAGGTGTTCGCCGAGGGGTACCACGACCACGACCCCACCAACCCGCAGGACGCCCACGGCATGGACGCGCTGCGCCGCGAGGCGGAGATGTGGCGCGGGGCGTTCGACTTCGCCTTCACGGTCGAGGACCAGCTCGCCGACGGGGACCGGGTCTGCACGCGCTGGACGTGGAACGGCACGCACGTCGGCGACTTCATGGGGCTCCAGCCCACCGGGCAGAAGGTCTCCATGACCGGCACGGTGATCCACCGGTTCCGGGACGACGGGAAGATCGTCGAGGGCTGGTGGCAGTACGACCTGCTCGGCCTGATGGGCCAGCTCGGCGCGGTCGAGGCGTGAGCCCGGCGACCGGACAGCACTGAGGCCCGGTGCTCCCGCGACGGGAGCACCGGGCCTCGGCGATCGGCTACGAGCGAGCAGTCGCCACAAGCGAGCGGTCGCTACGAGCGATCAGACGCTACGAGCCTCAGTGGGAGTGGCCGTGGCCGTGGGAGTGACCCGCGTCCGCCGGCTCCTCCTCCTTCTTCTCCACCACGAGGGTCTCGGTGGTGAGGAGCAGGGAGGCGATCGAGGCGGCGTTCTCCAGGGCGGAGCGCGTCACCTTCACCGGGTCGATGACGCCGGCCTTGACCAGGTCGCCGTACTCGCCGGTCGCGGCGTTGAAGCCCTGGCCCTTGTCGAGCTCCGACACCTTCGAGGTGATGACGTAGCCCTCGAGGCCGGCGTTCTCGGCGATCCAGCGCAGCGGCTCGACGGCGGCGCGGCGGACGACCGCGACACCCGTGGCCTCGTCGCCGGTCTTGTCGAGGTTGCCCTCGAGGACCTTGACGGCGTGGACGAGCGCGGAGCCACCACCGGAGACGATGCCTTCCTCGACCGCGGCGCGGGTCGCGGAGATGGCGTCCTCCAGACGGTGCTTCTTCTCCTTGAGCTCGACCTCGGTCGCGGCGCCGACCTTGATCACGCAGACGCCGCCGGCGAGCTTCGCGAGGCGCTCCTGGAGCTTCTCGCGGTCCCAGTCGGAGTCCGTGGACTCGATCTCGGCCTTGATCTGGCCGACGCGACCGGCGATGTCCTCGGCGTTGCCGCCACCGTCGACGATGGTGGTGGCGTCCTTGGAGATGGTCACGCGGCGGGCGGTGCCCAGCACGTCCAGACCGGCCTGGTCGAGCTTGAGGCCGACCTCCTCGGCGATGACGGTGGCACCGGTGAGGGTGGCCATGTCGCCGAGCATCGCCTTGCGGCGGTCACCGAAGCCGGGGGCCTTGACGGCCACGGCGTTGAAGGTGCCACGGATCTTGTTGACGACGAGGGTGGAGAGCGCCTCGCCCTCGACGTCCTCGGCGATGATCAGGAGCGGCTTGCTGCCACCGGCCTGGATGACCTTCTCGAGGATGGGGAGCAGGTCCTGGATCGAGGAGATCTTGCCCTGGTTGATCAGGATGTACGGGTCGTCGAGGACGGCCTCCATACGCTCCTGGTCGGTGACCATGTACGGGGACAGGTAGCCCTTGTCGAAGGCCATGCCCTCGGTGAAGTCGAGCTCCAGGCCGAAGGTGTTGGACTCCTCGACGGTGATGACACCGTCCTTGCCGACCTTGTCCATCGCCTCGGCGATGAGCTCGCCGACCTGCTGGTCCTGCGCGGAGAGCGCGGCGACGGCGGCGATGTCGGACTTGTCCTCGATCGGGCGCGCGGTGGCGAGCAGCTCGTCGGAGACTGCCTTGACGGCGGCGTCGATGCCCTTCTTCAGGGCGGCCGGGGAGGCGCCGGCGGCGACGTTGCGCAGACCCTCGCGGACCAGGGCCTGGGCGAGCACGGTGGCGGTGGTGGTGCCGTCACCCGCGATGTCGTTGGTCTTGGTCGCCACCTCCTTCACGAGCTGGGCACCGAGGTTCTCGTACGGGTCGTCGATCTCGACCTCGCGGGCGATCGTGACACCGTCGTTGGTGATGGTGGGGGCGCCGAACTTCTTGTCGATGACGACGTTGCGGCCCTTGGGGCCGATCGTCACCTTCACCGTGTCGGCAAGCTTGTTGACGCCGCGCTCAAGGGCGCGACGGGCGTCCTCGTCGAACTTCAGGATCTTCGCCATGGGAGCGGTTCAGCCCTCTCGGAATCAGGTGGAACGAACTGCGCCCCCGGACGCCCGGTGCGGGGTCAAGGGGCGCAGCTCAAAGCATCTGGTTGCAGATACTTCGGTGAATTACTTCTCGACGATCGCGAGCACGTCGCGAGCCGAGAGGACGAGGTACTCCTCGCCGTTGTACTTCACCTCGGTGCCGCCGTACTTGCTGTACAGCACGATGTCGCCGGTCTTGACGTCGAGCGGCAGGCGCTCGCCGTTCTCGAAGCGGCCCGGGCCCACGGCCAGGACGACGCCCTCCTGGGGCTTCTCCTTGGCGGTGTCCGGAATGACCAGGCCAGAGGCGGTGGTCTGCTCGGCGTCGAGCGGCTGGACCACAATGCGGTCCTCGAGCGGCTTGATGGCAACCTTGGAGCTGGTGGTCGTCACGATCCGACCTCCCCCTTCGGAGATTACGGGGTTAACTGTCTGAGGTGGCGACCAGGTGGATCCGTCGTCGCGGGTGCCGGACCTGCCCGTCGCTGTGTTGGCACTCTCCAGTGGGGAGTGCCAGAGCCGAGACTATGGCCGCGATTAGCACTCGGTCAAGCGGAGTGCCAATTCCCGACCGTCGAGCGCGTCGTCGCACCCGTCATCCCAGCCGCCGTCACGGCGCTGTTGCCGTCCCGTGAGGACAACGTGCTCGCGGAGCCGGCGGTTCCGTACGAGGGTGCGGGCATGGCGACCACACCCCGCCCCCGGGTACGCACGGCCCACGACGTCCTGTTCGCCCTGGCGCTCCTCCTGCTCGACGGCGTCCTCGCCCTGATCACCCTCTTCATGCTCGGGCTGCGCGCCTGGACGTCGGTCCACGAACGGGTGGACACCTGGCCGCCACCGATGGACTGGATCCCCGTGCTGCTCTTCGTCACGATGACGGCGGGCCTGCTGCTGCTCGCGTTCGCGCTGCGGCGCGGCGGCTGGCCCTGGAGTGCCGGAGCACAGTTCCTGGCGGCCGGACTCCTCGCCGTGGCGACGGTCGCGGTGGGGACGGAGGAGTGGACGCGCTCGCACCCCGCCCCGCCGTCGGCCCCGGCCCCGGCGGAGCAGCGCTGCGTGTGCACCAGCGGGGGCGGGCCGTGCGAGTGCCCGGGAGGGTGAGCCCCGCCTCGCCCTCCCGGGAAGCCTTCAGCCCAGGGGAAGCCCCTCCGCCCGTACGTGCTCCACGCCCGCGCGTACGTGCTCCACGCCCGCGCGGCGCTCCCCCTCGCGGGTCTGTTCCACGGCCTTGCGGCCGAGGCGCTCCAGCGGGTCGACGGCGGAGGCGCAGCCGGTGAGGCAGAGCAGCAGGGTCGCGGCGATCAGGGCGCACGTACCGCGCCGCCGGCTCATACGTAGTCCTCCAGCTTCGCGACCGCGTACCCCTTCGCCGTGATCACGTTCATCACCCGCCGGACCATGTCGGACATCGAGCCCTTCCAGTCCTCCTCGCCGCGGAAGTGCGTGAGGACGATGTCCCCGGGGTGCAGGTCCCGGTCCCACTCGCGCCACTCCATGTGGTCGGGGAAGGCCTCGGCGGCCCACAGCGGGACCGCCTTGACGCCGCAGGTCTTCGCGGCGCGCAGGGTGTCCTCGTTGTAGTTGCCGTAGGGCGGGCGGAAGAGCGGGGGCCGCTTGCCGAATCGTTTCTGGATGACGTCCTGCATGCCGCAGATCTCGCGCTTCTGCTGCGTGTACGAGAGCGCCGGCAGGTAGCGGTGGTTGAGCGTGTGGTTGTGGAGGGCGACCCCTTCCGGCAGCGACTTCTGCATCTTGGCGAAGTACGGGTAGTCGTCCTTGACGACGTAGTCGCTGAGGAAGGCGCTGTACGGGATGCGCAGGTCCTTCATCATCCGCAGCAGCTCGGGGTCCTTCTCCGCGCCGTCGTCGATGGTCAGGAAGACGACCTTCTGCTTGGTCGGGACGGTGGTGAAGACCGGCGGCAGCCCCTCCCCGTCCGTCTCGAAGCCCTTGCGCGTGGTGATCCGCGGCTTGGTCTTCGGCGGGGCCGGGGCCTCAAGGGGCGCCTTGGCGAGCCCCCACTTCTTCGCGGCGAGCACGCGCGCCGCCCGCTGTCGCTTGACCTTCTCGACGTACGCGTTCAGGGCGCCGCCCGAGCCGGCCGCCTGCCCCTGGCCCTGCCCCTGCCGCCCCTGCTGGCCCGGCGCGGGGGCCGGCGCCCCGTGCCCGCGCTCGGCGGCCTCTTCGGAGCAGGCGGTGGCGGCGGACGTGAGTGCCGCGACGACGAGAGCGGCCCCGAGGGTCCGCCGGAAAAGACGCGCGCTCTTCACCATGGATTCTTCCTCTTGTCGTACTAGTCGTACTAGCCGTATGGCGCCGCATCCTGTCAGCGTTCGTGGCTCTGCGTGACACGACACCGCCAATCCGTCACCTTCGTCCCCCGGGCGGCCCACAGCGCCCCGGACCCGCGGCAGGCACCACAATGGGACGGGTGACCGACCTCGCCGCCTTCACCGCCCTACTCACGCCCGAGGGGCAGACGCTCCTCGCCGCCCTGCGCGACTACGAGCCCTCCCAGGAGCTCGCGGTCGTCTCCCGGCTGCGCCGCGACCACCCGGCGGAGCTCGTCACGGCGGCGGTCGGGCAGGCCCGGCTGCGGCAGCGCGCGGTGGCGAAGTTCGGCGCCGAGGACGCGTACCGGATGTACTTCACGCCCAACGGCGTCGAGCAGTCGACCCGCGCCTCCGTCGGCACCTACCGCGCGGCCCGCCTCAAGGCGCTCGGCGTCCGCAGCGTCGCCGACCTGTGCTCGGGCATCGGCGGCGACGCCCTCGCGCTCGCCCGCGCCGGAATCTCCGTCCTCGCCGTCGACCGCGACCCGCTGACCGCCGTCGTGGCCCGCGCGAACGCCGAGGCGCTCGGACTCGCCGACCTGATCGAGGTCCGCGAGGCCGACGTCACCGAGATCGACACGGAGCCGTACGACGCGGTCTTCGTCGACCCGGCCCGGCGCGGCGGCCGCGGCCGGATCTTCGACCCGGAGGCGTACTCCCCGCCGCTCTCCTGGGCCGTCCAGGCGGCCCGTACGGCCCGGCAGGCCGCGGCCCTCAAGGTGGCGCCCGGCATCCCGCACGAGGCCGTCCCCGAGGAGGCCGAGGCCGAGTGGATCTCGGACGGCGGGGACGTGAAGGAGGCGGTGCTCTGGTTCGGCACCGACCCGGGCGCGCGCCGCGCCACCCTCCTGCCCTCGGGCGCCGGAATCACCGGCCGCGGCCTCCCCGACCCGGCGGTCCGCCCGGTCGGCCGCTACCTGTACGAGCCCGACGGCGCCGTCATCCGCGCGCACCTGGTCGCCGAGGTCGCCGAGGAGCTCGGCGGCGGCCTGATCGACGAGACGATCGCGTACATCACGGCGGACGAGCTCACCCCCACCCCGTACACCTCCGCCTACGAGATCACCGACGAACTCCCCTTCAACCTCAAGAAGTTGAAGGCCCTCCTGCGGGAACGCGAGGTCGGCACCCTGACGGTGAAGAAGCGCGGCTCGGCCGTCGAACCCGAGGAGATCCGCCGCAAGGTGAAGCCGAAGGGCCCCAACTCCGCGACGGTCCTGCTCACTCGGGTCGCGGGCGCCCCGACGATGCTGATCGGCCGCCCGGCGGGCGAGGGCCGCTGAGCCGCACGGCGAAGCGGTAGTGGCCGAAGGCCTTGGCCAGGCCCGTGAGTCCGGTGACCCAGAAGATCAGGGCGGCGCCCATCCCGTACGCGACGAGGCCGTAACCGCCGTCCTCCCACCGGGCCCTCGCGGGCACGACGAAGCCAAGCCAGAGCCCGATCCCGCACAGCGCGAAGGACACCACCAGCCAGCAGGCGCTGCGGCCCGGAGCGCGCAGCCGGTCGTCGGTCGGCTTGTGCCGGTCGAGGGCCGCCCACTGGACCAGGAGGTCCCGGACCGCCCGGTCGCGGCGGTGGCTGCGGACGGTGAGCCAGACGACGGGGACGAGGAGACCGAGGCCGAGGGCCGCCGTGAAGACCCCGATCGCCGTCGTGATCGGATCGGGAGCGGGCCCGCCGACGGCTATCAGCAGGAACCCGACGAGCCCCCACCCCAGCTGGAGCAGCGCGCACCACACCAGGAACATCGCCATGCGCCCCACTCCGAGCAGCCGCCACCCCAACGCGTCGAGCGCGAGCGCCCGATCGGCGATGCGGGCCTCCCGGTCGGGCCAGCTCCGGAGCTCGGCGGGCGGGGGCGGAGGGGGCAGCGGGGTACGCGGAGACATACCCCGCACCCTAGAGGGCCTTCATCTCAACTCCCCTGCCCGCTCCCGCAGCAGCTCCCGCTCCCGCGCGTTCCGCGTGAGCGAGGCCGCGCGCTCGAACTCCGCCCGGGCCTCCGCCGTCCGGCCCAGCCGGGCCAGGAGGTCGCCGCGTACGCTCGGCAGAAGGTGGTAGTCCGCGAGGGCGGGCTCGTCGGCCAGGGCGTCGACGAGTGCGAGGCCGGCCTCCGGGCCGTCCGCCATCGACACGGCGACGGCCCGGTTCAACTCCACCACCGGGGAGGGCGCGAGGGCGCCGAGCCGGCCGTACAGGGCGGCGATCGTGGGCCAGTCCGTGGCCTCGTACGTCTCCGCGCGCGCGTGGCAGGCGGCGATGGCGGCCTGGAGGGCGTACGGCCCGTACGAGCGCCCGTCCCCGGCCCGTTCGAGGGCCGCGAAGCCGCGCCGGATCAGCAGCCGGTCCCAGCGCCGCCGGTTCTGCGCGGCGAGCAGCACCGGCCGCCCGTCGGGGCCGGTCCGGGCCGCCGTGCGCGACGCCTGGAGTTCGAGCAGCGCGGCCAGGCCCTGCGCCTCGCCCTCCTCCGGCACGAGGGCGGCGAGCCCGCGGGCGAGCCGCAGCGCGTCCTCGCAGAGGCCGGGGCGCAGCAGGTCGTCGCCCGCGGTCGCCGCGTACCCCTCGTTGAAGACGAGGTAGACGACTTCGAGGACGGACCCGAGCCGGGCCGCCCGCTCCTCCCCGTACGGCACCTCGAACTCGACGCCCTCCCGCGCGAGCGTCCGCTTGGCGCGGGTGATCCGGGCGGCGACGGTCGCCTCCGGTACGAGGAAGGCGCGCGCGATCTCGTCGGTACGGAGCCCGCCCACGAGCCGCAGCGTCAGCGCGGCCCGCGCCGCCGGGGAGAGCACCGGGTGGCAGGCGGTGAAGATCAGCCGCAGCACGTCGTCGTCGATGTCGCCGGGGCCCGAGGGCTCCGGGTCGTACGAGGCCTCCGGGAGCTCCCTGCCCACCTCGGCGAGCTTGCGGGCGTACGTCTCGCGCCGCCGCACGAGGTCGACGGCGCGGTGCTTGCCGGCGGCCGTGAGCCAGGCGCCCGGCCGTTCCGGTACGCCCGACTCCGGCCACTGTTCGAGGGCGGCGACGAAGACGTCCTGGGCGATCTCCTCGGCGATGCCGACATCGCGCACGATCCGCGCCACGGTGGCGATGATCCGCGCCGACTCCATCCGGAAGACCGTCTCCAGGGTGCTCTCCACCGTCACATTCCGAAGGAAAGCACAGAGCTCCGACAGCGGCAGGTCAGCCCTCCGGCATCTCCTCGACCTCGCGGACCTCGAGGCCGACCTTCCACTGCGGCGGGTGGACGGCGAGGAACCGCTTCCCCCACTCGACGGCCTCGGCCATGTCCTTGCACTGGAGCATCGCGTACCCGCCGACGACCTCCTTGGTCTCGGTGAACGGGCCGTCGGTGTACGACAGCTTCCCGTCCGACCAGGTGATCCGGGTGGACTCGGAGGTCGGCTTGAGACCGGCCGTGTCCAGCATCGCGCCGGCCTTGGTGATCTCCTCGAAGAGCGCGCCCATCCGCTGCTCGAAGCCGGGGTCGGCGCTCTCCATGTCGATGGTGTTCTCCTCGATGCGGACGAGGGACAGGAAGCGGGGCATGACGACTCCTCGGGGTGCGGTTCCTACGGGTGCGGAGGCGGGGCTCTTCCCCGCCTTCCACTCATACGTCGAACGGGACCGGCCCGCATCGACACCGCGCCCGGAAATCTTTCAGACGTAGTCCTCCAGGCGTGCCACCGTGAACCCCTGCTCCTGGATCCGGCGCAGCATCGTCGCCGTCATCTCGGTCATCGTCCGGCCCTTCAGCTCGGACGGGCCGCGGAAGTGGGCGAGGACGATGTCACCGGGGTGGAGCTTCCGGTCGCCGCGCTGGTACTGCATGTTCTTGATCTGCATGGACTCGCGCCACAGCACGATCGCGTCGACCCCGCACTCCCCCGCCGCCGCGCGCGTGGCCTCGTTCCAGTTGCCGTAGGGCGGGCGGAAGAGGCGCGGGGTCGTCCCGTACCGCTCCGCCAGCTTCGTCTGCTGGCCGCAGATCTCCCGGCGCTGGGCCTCCTGGCCGAGCGTCCGGAGGTTGGGGTGGGTGAGGGTGTGGTTGGCGACGCCGTGGCCCTGGGCGGCGAGCGGGGCGAAGTACGCGTAGTCGCCGCGGATCGCCGAGTCGGTGAGGAACATCGTCACCGGGATCCGGAGGTCCCTCATCATCGTGACGAACTCGGGGTCCTTCTCGGCCCCGTCGTCGATCGTGATGAAGACGATCTTCTCGGTGGTGGGGATCTCGCTGATGACGGGGACCGGGCCGCCGGGCGCCCGCAGGACGGGTTTGGCCGCGGGCGGGGCGGGCGGCGCAGGGAAGGGCTTGAGGCCCCATTTCCGGTACGCGGCGGCGCTCCCGGACGCGCTGGAGGCCTTGCCCGAGTCGCCGGTACCGGGCGACGTGCCGGAATCACCGCCGGCGTCAGGGGCGTCGGGCGCCGCCATCCCCGCCTCGTTGCCCACCGCCGGCGGCGCCGGAAGGCCGCCGGGCCCGCCCGGGCCGCCCGGCACGCCGGTGTCCTGCACCGCGCAGCCGGTCGCAAGGAGAGTGGCGACGGTCATGACCGCCCACAACGCGATCGTCTTCTTCACGCTCACGCGCTGTGGGATGCCCGGAACGGCCAAAAGGTTGCGCCCCGCGACCCCTATTCCACCGATTCGAAGCGCCACCGGTGGACCGGACGGGTGATCAGCTCCGCCTCGGGCTCCGGAAGTTCCGGCAGCTCCGCGTCGAAGGCGTCCGCGTCCCACCAGGTCAGGACGAGGACCCGGTCCTGCGGCGCGCGGAAGGTCTCGCGGCGCAGCGGCTCGTACGCCGTGGTCTGCGCGCGCGCCCACTCCAGGAGCTCGGCGCCCCGGCCCTGGACCGCCCGGGCCTCCCACATCAGGGCGAGCCTCACGAGTACAGGTTCTCCTTGCTGACCTCGTGCACGTGATCGTGGGAGTGACCGTGACCGTGGCCGTGGCCGTGGTCATGCGCATCCGCACGCCCCGGCACGTGCGGGTCCGTCACCGGCAGCGACGAGTCCGCCGACAGCTCCAGGTCCGAGGCGGGCCGGTTGCGGGCCACCATCTCGGAGCCGAGCGCCGCGACCATCGCGCCGTTGTCGGTGCACAGCCCCGGCCGGGGCACGCGCAGCCGGATCCCGGCCCGCTCGCACCGTTCCTGGGCGAGCGCCCGCAGCCGCGAGTTCGCGGCGACGCCGCCGCCGATCATCAGGTGGTCGACGCCCTCGTCCTTGCAGGCGCGTACGGCCTTCCGGGTGAGGACGTCCACGACGGCCTCCTGGAAGGACGCGGCCACGTCCCGTACCGGCACGTCCTCGCCGGCCGCCCGCTTGGCCTCGATCCAGCGGGCCACGGCGGTCTTGAGGCCGGAGAAGGAGAAGTCGTACGCGGGGTCGCGGGAGCCGCTGAGTCCGCGCGGGAAGGCGATCGCGTTCGGGTCGCCCTCCTTGGCGAGCCGGTCGATGACCGGTCCGCCGGGGAAGCCGAGGTCGAGGACGCGGGCGATCTTGTCGAAGGCCTCGCCGGCCGCGTCGTCGATCGTGGCGCCCATCGGCCGCACGTCGGAGGTGATGTCGGAGGAGAGCAGCAGCGAGGAGTGCCCGCCGGAGACGAGCAGCGCCATCGTCGGCTCGGGCAGCTTGCCGTGTTCCAGCTGGTCGACGCAGATGTGCGAGGCGAGGTGGTTGACGCCGTACAGCGGCTTGCCGAGGGCGTACGCGTACGCCTTGGCCGCCGAGACGCCGACGAGCAGGGCGCCCGCGAGGCCGGGTCCGGCCGTGACGGCGATGCCGTCGAGGTCCTTCGCGGAGATCCCGGCCGTCTTCAGGGCGCGCTCGATCGTCGGGACCATCGCCTCCAGGTGGGCGCGGGAGGCGATCTCGGGCACGACGCCGCCGAAGCGGGCGTGGGTGTCGACGCTGGACGCGACGGCGTCGGCGAGGAGCGTGGTGCCGTGGACGATGCCGACGCCGGTCTCGTCGCACGAGGTCTCGATGCCGAGCACGAGGGGTTCGTCAGCAGCCATCAGATCTCAGTCCCAGTTTCTTGAACGGTCAGTCGCATCACGAGCGCGTCGACGTTTCCGGGCTGGTAGTAGCCGCGCCGGAAACCGATGGGCTCGAAGCCGAAGCGCTCGTAGAGCTTCTGGGCCCGTGTGTTGTCCACGCGCACTTCGAGGAGGACCTCGTCGCACTCGAAGGCGGTGGCGTGGTGGAGCAGGTCGGAGAGGAGGCGCGCGCCGAGCCCGGTGCCCCACTGGTCCCGGGCGACGGCGATCGTCTGGACGTCGCCGAGGCCGCCGGCCGCGGCGAAGCCGGCGTACCCCACGAGCCGCCCGGCCGCGTCCTCGGCGACGATGTAGCGCCGGGTGGCGCCGGGGCCGCGGGAGTGGGCCAGCTCGGACCAGAACATCCCCGCCGACCAGGCGTCCTCGGGGAACAGCTCGGCTTCGAGGGCGAGGACGGGCTCGATGTCCCACCAGCGCATCTCGCGCAGGACCGACCCGGTCACGGCCCCCGTCACGTCGGCGCTCAGCGGGGCGCTCACTTGGGGGTGACCACCTTGTAGTTCTTCGGCACCTGCGCGTCGGGGCGGCGCAGGTACAGGGGCAGCGGGTCGAGGAACCCGCCCTCGCCCTTGGCGAGCTTCTCCGCCGCGAGGGCGGCCAGCGCGGCGGCCGACTGGTGCTCGGGGTCGCGGGCGTCGGGGAAGGCCTCGGGGTAGAGGCGGGCGCCCGCGCCGACGACGGGGAGCCCGGCGAGCTCCTCGGCGATCTCGGCGGGCCGGTCGACGGCCGCGTCCGTCACGCGCGTGCGTGCGTCGGCGTACCGCGCCCAGTAGACCTCCTTGCGGCGCGCGTCCGTGGCGACGGCGAAGGGCTCGTCGATCCCGGAGGCGTACGCGAGGCCGTCGAGGGTGCACAGGCCGTGCACGGGGACGCCGAGCGCGGAGGAGAAGGCGGCGGCGGTGACGAGGCCGACGCGCAGACCGGTGTACGGGCCGGGGCCGACGCCGACGACGACGCCGGTGAGCGCGTCGAGCTTCAGCCCGGCCTCCTTGAGGACCCGGTCGACGGCGGGCAGCAGCAGCTCCCCGTGGCGACGGGCGTCGACCTGACTCTCCGAGGCGACGACGGTCTCGCCGTCGTGGAGGGCGACGGTGACGGCGGGGGTGGCGGTATCCATGGCGAGCAACAGCACGCGAACAGCCTACGGCTCCGGCGGCGGACCCCGCCCCGGGACGGGGTCCGGGCGGGCGGACCCCCGCGCGCACCCGGGCACGGCGGCCGGGCCGGGGAGGCGCCGACTGCTACCGTCACCCTTCGATACGTTCGTACGAGAGGTGGGCACGGTGGCACGGAGCAGCTCGGGAATCGTGGCCGGGCTCACGGCGGCGGCGGTCGCCGCGGTCGCCTTCCTCGCCTACCAGGCCTCGGCCAGCGCGCCCGCCGACCTCGCGGTGAAGCCGAGGACGCCGGGCGTGGCCTCCCCCTCCGCCTCGGCGACCGGCGGCCCGAAGCAGCCGCCGAAGAACCCCCTCGCGATCCCGGCGGACTCGGGCGTGGGCGAGCGGGTCGTGTACGCGCTCCACGACCGCCGCGTCTGGCTGGTGGACGAGAAGAACAAGGCCACGCGCACGTTCTCGGTGATGCCGAGCACGGTCCACCCGGCGCCGGGCGGTTACCGGGTGACCTCGCGCTCGGGTTCGGTGCGCGGCTCGGACGGCGTGCAGATCGAGCACGTGGTGCGGTTCGCGACGACCCAGGACGTGGCGATCGGTTTCAGCGCGGCGGTCGACGGCTCGACGCCGTCCCCCGACCCGTCGAAGAAGACGGGCGGCATCCGCATGAAGCGGGCCGACGGTGACGCGCTGTGGTCGTTCGCGACGATCGGCTCGAAGGTCGTCGTCGTCGGCTGACCGGAGCCGGCCCCCTCGGCTCACGATTCACCCTCCCCCGATCGAGCGAAACCCACTCTCTCTCCGTAACCGGACGTGTACGCTGCGTAACGCGTTCATCCCCCCACGAGAAGAGAGGGCACTCCCATGCCCACGAACCTGCTGACCCGCAAGATCGGCCGTCACTTCGACCTCATCGACACCAACGGTGACGGCAGCATCACCTGGGACGACTTCGAGCTGATCATCTCCCGCATGGCCAAGGAGTTCAGCCTGCCGGTCTCCGCCCCGAGGATCATCGCCCTCAGCGACGCGTACCAGGGCCTCTGGGACGGCCTGCGGGAGAGCATGGACACGGACGGCGACGGCGAGATCAGCCGCGAGGAGTACGTGGCCGGGCTGGAGTCCGACGCCGCGTCGGGCGAGGGCTACCGCCGCCTCGTCGTGCCGGTCGCGAAGGCGATCATCGCGCTCGGCGACACCGACGGCGACGGCCGCCTCGACAGCGAGGAGCTGGCCCGGATCCACGCCGGCCTGGGCATGGGCGACAAGGACCACCAGGAGGCCATGGCCCGCATCGACCTCGACGGCGACGGCTACGTCACCGAGCAGGAGCTCGCGCAGGCCATCGAGGAGTTCTTCCTGAGCGACGACGAGTCCGCGGGCGGCAACCACCTCTTCGGCAAGATCTGACGCCGAGCGCACGGCTCTGACGCCGAGCGCACAGCGCAAGGGGCGCCGCCGGTCCCGGGGGACCGGCGGCGCCCCTTGCCGTGTCCCGTCAGCCCCGCGCGTCCAGGAGGGCCCGCACCCGGCCGCGCTGCCACTTCCCGCTGGTCGTGCGCGGCAGCCCCCCGGGCCGTACGGGCTCCACGTGGACGGCCGCGAGCCCCAGCCGCTCGGCGAGCGTCCGGCGGATCGACCCGGCCACGGCGTCCGGATCGCCGCCGGGGGCGATCTCGGCGGCCACGACGAGCCGCTCCCTCGCGTCGTCCGCGAAGGCGACACAGTTCCCCCGGTGGACACCGGGCTGCTCGCGGGCGAGGTTCTCGGCGTCCTCGGGGAAGTGGTTCTGCCCGTTGACGATGATCATCTCCTTGCGGCGGCCCGTGACGAAGAGGTCCCCGTCCAGGAGGAATCCGAGGTCGCCGGTGCGCAGCCAGGGCCCGTCGAAGGCGGTCGCGGTGGCGGCGGGAGCCGCGTAGTACCCGGTGGTCACGGCGGGACCGGCGATCTGGATCTCGCCGAGCCGCCCCGGCCTGCGGAGGGCACCGTCCGCGCCGACCACCCGGAGCCGCATCCCCTCGACCGGCCGCCCGACGCCGACGAGCGCCTTCGCCCGGGGGTCGTCGGCCGCCACCGGGACGGCGAGGCCGTCGTCGGCGAGCCGCGCCCGGTCGAGGTGGACGACCCGGGGCTCGGCGCCGGGCGCCGGGAAGGCGACGGCGAGGGTCGCCTCCGCCATGCCGTACACCGGATACATCGCGGAGGCGGCGAGCCCGGCGGGCGCGAGCCGCGTGACGAAGGCGTCGACGGTGGCGGCCCTGACGGGCTCGGCGCCGTTGAAGGCGAGCCGCAGCGGCGAGAGGTCGAGCTCGGCGAGCAGCTCGGGGGTCGCGGCGGCGGCGAGGCGCGCGTACGAGAAGTCGGGGCCGGTGAGGACGGTCGCCCGGGTCTCGGAGAGCAGCCGCAGGAGCCCGGCGGGGCGCCGGACGAAGTCCATCGGCGGCACGAGGTGCACCCGTCCGCCCGCGAGGAACACGGAGAGCGGGCCGAAGAGGCCCATGTCGTGGAAGTGCGGCACCCAGGACACCATCACGTCGTGCCGGTCCATCGCGGCGGACCTGACGATCGCCCGGAGCCCGGCGAGGACGGTCGCGTGGGAGAGCATCACGCCCTTGGGGGCGGAGGTGCTGCCGGAGGTGAACTGGACGACGGCGAGGTCACGGGGCGCGACCCGGGGCAGCGCGGCCCCGGCCGCCCCTCCCCGCTCCCCGTCCTCACCGTCCGGCTCCCCGTCCTCCTCGACCAGGGTCACGGCCGGGCACAGGGCCCGCACCGCGCGGGCGGTGTCGGCGCAGTCGCGGTGGACGACCAGGTGCCGCATCCCGGCGGCGGCGACCGCCGGGGCGAGCCGCTCGGCCTCGCGCTCCGGCAGGCCGACGGCGGCCGGGAACATGCTCGCGGCGGCCCCCGCCCGCGCGATCCCGAGGAGCCCGACGAGGACGAGCGGGCTCGTCGGCGCGAGCACGCCGACGACCTCGCCCGGCCGCACACCGGCGGCGACGAGCCGAAGGGCGAACCGCGTGGCGGCGCAGTCGAGCTCGGCGGCGGTGAACCGATCGCCGGTACGGGGGAAGGCCACGGAGGGCCCGGAGCCGAGGGCACGGACGGCCTCGGGGAGCGTGAGGCACGCGAAGGGGTCGAGGGAGCCGAGGGGAGCCATGGGTCACCCGGGGATTCGGTCGAGACGGACGAGAAGGGGGGCCGCCGGGGTCACGGTGGAGCCGTTGAGGGAGACGTCCCCGACGTACGGCCCCGGGGGCGCCGTCAGCCGGAACTCCCGCACCACGGCGGCGGCGACGAGCTTGGTCTCCAGGGTCCCGAGATGGATGCCGGCGCAGATCCGCCGACCGGCCCCGAACGGCGTGAGCGCGTACCGCCCGTGCCGCTCCCCCTCGACGAAGCGCTCCGGCCGGAACGCGTCGGGCTCGGCGAAGGTGCCGGGGTCGCGCTGCGACTCCCCCACCGCGTAGAACACCTCGCCCCCGGCCGGAACCCGCGTCTCCCCGCACGCGAACGCGCCCGACGCCCGCCGGGGCAGCCAGGCGAGCGGCGGGTGCAGCCGGGCGGTCTCCTGGAAGACCGCGTCGAGGAACGGCGAGGGGGCCGCCGGCTCGGCGACCTCCCCCCGTACGGCCTCCTGGGCCTCGGGGTGGCGGGCGAGCAGCCACAACAGGCGGGCGGAGAGATAGCCGGTGGTCTCGTACCCGGCGAGGATCAGGATCGCGATGTTCTCCGCGATCACGTCGTCCGACGGCGGCCCGGGCAGCGCGCGCAGCCGCCGTACGGGCCCGTCGGCCGGGTCGCCGTCGCGGAGCCGTACGACCGCGGCGCGCAGCAGCTCCCGCACCCGCCGCCTGGCCCGCCCGACCCGCCGGGCGGCGCGGTTGCCGCCGGGTGTCCCGAGCTCGCCGTCCGGCGGGGTCCGCAGCTCGCCGTAGAGCCCGTACAGCTCCTCGGCCTCCTCCTCGTCGAGCCCGGCGAAGAGCCGGGCCGCGACGGCGAAGGCGGTGGTCTGGGTGACGGCGTGCAGATCGAAGGGGCTGCCCACGGGCAGCGAGCCGACGGCCCTCCCCACCACCTCCTCGATCGTCGCCCGGTGGGCCGCGACCGCGCCGCTGCGGAGCAGGGGCATGAGCGCCTGGCGGTACGTGCGGTGCGGCTCGCCGTCCAGGTTGAGGACCCCGCGGCCGAACCTGCCGCCGAAGACGACGTCCCAGCCCTCCGCGTGCGACAGCGCGGAGTCCGGCGCGGCGAAGAAGGCCTCGGCGGCCTCGGGCCCGGAGGGCAGGAACCGCGCGGCGGGGACCGCCGCGACGGGACAGCCCGTCAGCACGCCAGGGCCCGTCACCGCAGCACCACCTGCTCGGTGACGGCGATCTGCTCGACCAGTTCGTCCAGCGTCGACGGCGTCACGAAGATCCGGGGATCCACCTCGTCCTCGACCCCGAACGCCTCCTCCAGCATCACGAGCAGCTCGACCCTGGCCACCGAGTCGAGCCCGAGGTCCGCCGCGAGGTGCTCGTCACCGCTGATCGGCACCCCGGCGAGCTCGGGCCGGAGCTCCCGCAGGGCCGCCACGAGGACCGCGCGCACCTCCGGCCTGGTCATCCGTCGCTCGCTCACCGTGCTGCGCACCCCGCACCCCATCCACTCGCGTCCCGACAATCGCGAGGAATGCTACTCTACGCAACGTTTTACCCACACAGAGTAATCGGCAAACGGGGAGGGACACCACGATGGCGGCAAGCCTGGCGGGGCGGAACGCGCTGGTCACGGGCGGTTCGCGGGGCATCGGCCGCGCGATCGTGGAGCGGCTGACCGCCGAGGGGGCCCGGGTCGCCTTCGGCTTCCACCGGGCCGAGGAAGCGGCGCGGGAGGTCGCCGACGCCACCGGGGCGCACGCCATCCGCGCCGACCTCGCCGACTCCGCCGAGGTCGCCGCCCTCTTCGACCGCGCGGAGGAGGCCGTGGGCACCCTCGACGTCCTGGTGGCGAACGCGGCGGTGTGGCTCCCGCACGCGCGGATCGAGGAGGCGAGCGAGGAGACCTACGACCGGGTGATGGCGGTCAACACGAAGGGCACGTTCCTCGCCCTCCAGCACGCCTCGACGCGGCTGCGCGACGGCGGCCGGGTCATCACGATGTCGTCGATCGGGGTCCGCCGCCCGACGCCCGGCAACGCGGTGTACGCGGCCAGCAAGGCGGCCGTCGAGCAGTTCACGGCGGTGGCGGCGCAGGAACTCGGCCCGCGCCGCATCACGGTCAACTGCGTGGCGCCCGGCGCGACGGACACCGAGATGCTGCGGCAGTCCATGCCGCAGCGCCTGATGGAGCGGGCCGCCCGGAACACCGTCCTCGGCCGGCTCGGCACGGGCGACGACATCGCCGGGATCGTGACGTTCCTGGCCGGTCCGGACGCGGCCTGGATCACGGGCCAGACCATCTCGGCGACGGGCGGCCTGCTGTAGGGGGGGGTTACGCGGCCTTCCGGCCGACCTCACCCCGCCGCAGCACGGCCTCCACGACAGTGCCGGACTCAGCGACGGCGTCGCTCTCCGCACCGACCTGGGACTCGGCTCTGCGCGGCGGCGTGGAAACGGCCTGGACCGCGGCGCCGAAGGCCAGCAGCTGGCCGATCGAGACCTGCTCCCGGCCGTGGTCGCCGTGTTCCGCGCGCTGTGGCGTCGCCATGCATGCCTCCCGTTGGTTAGGTACCCCTAACCCTCTCCTGAGTCCATGTCACCACGACCCCTACCGCCCACGCAATATCTTGCCGACAGCTTGTCGGAACCTCCTACGAACGGACGTACAAAAGTCCCCCGGCCGAGGGAGGGACAGGCGGGCGGGGACAGGCGGGCGGGCTCAGCCGAGAGCGAGGTCCTCGTCCGCCCACCGCGAGCCGATCCCGCGCAGCACGACCGTGCGCCGGTCGTCGTCGGTGTCGCCGGTCACCCGGTGGATGAGGACGTGGAGCCGGTCGTCGGTCAGCTCCTCGACCTTGCCGTCACCCCACTCCACGACCACCACGGACTCGGGAAGGGAGACGTCGAGGTCGAGGTCCTCCATCTCGTCGAGACCGCCGCCGAGCCGGTACGCGTCCACGTGGACGAGCGCCGGGCCGCCGACCAGGGACGGGTGGACGCGGGCGATGACGAAGGTCGGGGAGGTGACGGCCCCCCGCACGCCGAGCCCCTCGCCGAGGCCGCGGGTCATGGTGGTCTTCCCGGCGCCGAGCTCACCGGTGAGCATGACGAGGTCGCCGGGGCGGAGGATTTTCGCGAGCCGACGGCCGAGGTCCTGCATCTGCTCGGGGGAGTCGATGGCCAGGGTGGCGCCGGAGACGGGCGGGTGCGCAGCTTCCATACCCGCAAATCTAGCCCTTGGCGGGAACGCTCCCCGCCGCGCGGACGAGCAGGTCGTCCAGGCGTGCCGTGACGGCCTCGGGGTGCTCCAGCATCACCAGGTGCCCGGCGTCGGGAACGATGACGAGCTCGGCCTCGGGCAACAGCTCCCCGATGACCTCGGTGTGGGCCGCGGGAGTGATCAGATCCCCGTCACCGGCGAGCGCGAGCACCGGGACGTCCCGGAACGCGGCGAGCGCGGCGGACTTGTCGTGCTCGGCGAAGGCCGGGTAGAACTCGGCGACGACGTCGATCGGGGTCGCCTCGATCATCCGCTCGGCGAAACGGGCCACGGCGGGATCGACGTCCGCCGAGGCGAACGAGTACTTCTTCACGACCCCGGCGAACAGGTCGGCCGTCGCCCTGCGCCCGCGCTCGACCAGCTCCGCCTGGGAACCCAGCACCCTCAGCACCCCCGGCAGGACCCGCCGCACGGCGTTGACGCCGGCGAGCGGAAGCCCGTACGACACGTCCCCGAGCTCCCCCGCCGACGTACCGACGAAGGCGGCGCCGACGACCCGGTCGCGGATCAGGCCGGGGTACTGGGCGGCGAGCGCCATCACCGTCATGCCGCCCATCGAGTGCCCGACGAGGACGAGCGGCCCCTCGGGGGCGGCGGCGTCGAGGACGGCCTTGAGGTCACGGCCGAGCTGGTCGATGGAGACCGGCACCCCCTCGGGCCCGGACTGGGCGACGCCACGGGCGGAGCGGCCGTGGCCGCGCTGGTCCCAGTAGACGGCACGGACGCGGCCGCGGAGGGCGGCGCGCTGGAAGTGCCAGGAGTCCTGGTTGAGGCAGTAGCCGTGCGAGAAGACGACGGTGAGCGGCGCGCCGGAGTCGTTGTCGGGAACCTCGTCGACCTCGTCGACCTCGTAGTACAGCTGGGTCGCGTCATCGGCCCGAGCCCACCCGGAGACCCCCCGGAGATCCCCGTAAGGCCCGCTGGAGTCGAGCGCCAGCCGGGCCTTCTGGCGTACGGAACGGCCGACCGTGAGCCGCTCGACGGCGACACCGGCGGCGGCCCCGGCCGCGAGCACGCCGATCGCGGCCCCGGCGATCCCGGCCCGCTTCCAGCCGCTGGACGACTCGCTCACAACGCCCCCTAAAACGGTGTCTGCCTGTCGTCTACTCGTTCAGATAGACGCGCGGCACGCGCGCGCCGATCCGGGTGACGATCTCGTACGCGATGGTGTCGGCGGCCACGGCCCAGTCCTCGGCCGTCGGCTCCCCCCGGTCGCCGGCGCCGAAGAGCACGGCCTCGGTGCCGGGCTCGGGAGTGTCGCCGCCGAGGTCGACGACGAACTGGTCCATGGCGACCCGCCCGGCGACGGTACGGACACGGTCGCCGACGAGGACGGGCCCGCGCCCCGAGGCGTGCCGGGGCACCCCGTCGGCGTACCCGAGGGGCACGAGACCGAGGGTGGTCTCGGAGCCGGTGACGTAGTGGTGGCCGTAGCTGACACCGTGACCGGCCGGGACCTGCTTGACGAGCGCGACGCTCGCCTTCAGCGACATGACGGGCCGCAGACCGAAGTCGGCGGAGGTGCCGAGCTCGGGGCTCGGCGAGACGCCGTACATCGCGATGCCGGTCCTGACCAGGTCGAAGTGGGACTCGGGCAGGGTGAGGGTGGCCGGCGAGTTGGCGATGTGCCGGACCTCGGGAGTGACACCCGCCTTCTCCGCGAAGTCGAGCATCGAACGGAAGACGTCGAGCTGCGCGGCGATGGAGGGGTGGTGGGGCTCGTCGGCGCACGCGAAGTGCGACCACAGACCGGTGATCTTGACGAGGCCGTTCTTCTCGGCCGTGAGGGCCTCGCCGACGAGCCGGGGCCAGTCGGCCGGCTGGCAGCCGTTGCGGCCGAGACCGGTGTCGGCCTTGAGCTGGACGCGGGCGGTGCCGCCGGTACGGCGGGCCGCCTCGACGACCTCCTCCAGGGCCCACATGCCGCTGACGGACATGTCGAGACCGGCCTCGATGCCCGCGTCCCACGGATCGCCCGGGGTCCACAGCCAGCACATCACGGGAACGTCGGTGATCCCGGCGGCGCGCAGGGCGAGCGCCTCGTGCGGAGTGGCCGTACCGAGCCACTCCGCGCCCGCCTCCAAGGCGGCGCGGGCACAGCGCACGGCGCCGTGTCCGTACGCGTCGGCCTTGACCACGGCCATGATCCGGGCGGTGGGGGCGATGCGGGCGCGCAGCGTGCGGACGTTCGCACGCAGCGCGCCGAGGTCGATCTCGGCGCGGGCTCTGCGGGGCGGAGGTGTCTCAGTCATCGCGCCCAGTCTCTCAGGTGTCAGCTACCGGGCCGCTTTCCCCAGATGTAGACCCGGTCACCCTTGCGCAGGACGTCCCACAGTTTCTTGGCGTTCGCGTAGCTGAGATTGACGCAGCCGCGACTGCCGGTGGGGGTGGCGATCTGCCCGTAGACGGCGTGGAAGGCCTGGCCTCCGCTGAAGAACTGCGAGTACGGCATGGGCGTGTCGTAGATCGACGACCAGTGGTCCTTGTGCCGCCAGTAGACCGAGTGCCACCCCGTCCGGGTCGCGTACCCCTTCCGCCCGCTCCGGATGTTGACGACGGCGTACGTGACCTTCTTGTCCTTCCGCACCCACATGAGCTGCCGGTCGAGGTCGACACAGGCGACGGCGTACTTCTTCACCGGGCAGCGACGGCCGGGATCGAGACTCTTCCGGGCGGCGAGCAGCTCGGCACGGGCCCAGGTGACGGGGCCCGCGTAGCCGTTGGCGGGCTTGATCTTCTCCTTCACCTGGAAGGCCTTGATGGCCTTGCAGTCGGCGGCGGACTGCTTGCCGTCGACCTTGAGCTTCAGCAGCCGCTCGACCTGCCGCTGGTAGATCCCGGTGGTCGCGGTACACGCCTCGGCGACGGCGCCGCGCGGCAGATGCTCGACGAGCTCGTCCACCGGCTGCTCGGGCACGGGCACCGGAACCACGGGATCGCCGTCGGAACGGAGCGGGGGAAGCACCTGGTCGGGCGTGTCCATCGGGTACTCGGCCCGGCCGGCCCCGACGACACCGGGAACGAGGGGATCGGGCTCGTCGGCCGCGGCGCCGCCGGGGGCGGGGGCGAGGGCGAGCGAGGCGGCGAGAACGAACAACAGGGGCGCGGTGCGGCTTCTTCTCCAACTGATCACCTCACTCACCCTTTCCCGCCGGGGGCGGGGTGGCGCGCGGGGTCGCACGGGTGGGGCAATGGATTGCGCCGGGTGGGGGGCGGGGCGGGGGGGGGCGGGGGGGGGGGCGGGGCGCCTGCGGCGGGCGTCTCCCCCACCCCGCCCCCTCGCGGAACCGGGGGGCAGCCCCGCGGACCC
>NZ_JBHJVF010000011.1:0-212587 GCF_042264145.1 Streptomyces sp. NPDC056144
ATGTGGAAGCCCAGTAATGGGTGGAGCTGACCGGTACTAATAGGCCGAGGGCTTGTCCTCAGTTGCTCGCGTCCACTGTGTTAGTTCTGAAGCAACGAACAGTTGCTGGTTTCTAGAGCTAGAACAACAATTACAGAGTGTGCTTGTTCGCTCGAAACCGATAGGGTTTCGGTGGTCATAGCGTTAGGGAAACGCCCGGTTACATTCCGAACCCGGAAGCTAAGCCTTTCAGCGCCGATGGTACTGCAGGGGGGACCCTGTGGGAGAGTAGGACGCCGCCGAACAATATTTCAGGACCCTTGGTCCCAGCGTTCACGCTGGGACCAAGGGTCCTTTTGTTTTTCCATGGATCTTTTCCGATGCGCGGCGGAGTGCCGGCTGCGCGAGAATGACTGCAGTACCCGAAGACAGGAGTCACCCACATGTCCACCAACTCTCCCGACGGCCGTCCGGAGCGCGAGCCGCGTCGCAACGACGGGGGCGGTGGCGACCGGGGCGGCTTCCGCGGGCCGCGCCGTGACGACAACCGGGGCGGCGGTGGCGGGTACCGTCGCGACGACCGGCCCTCGTACCAGCGTGACGACCGCCGTGACGACAACCGCCGCGATGACAACCGTGGCGGTGGCTTCCGCCGTGACGACCGTGGTGGCGACAACCGCGGTGGCGGCTCCGGCGGTGGTTTCCGCCGTGACGACAACCGTGGCGGTGGCTCCGGCGGTGGTTTCCGCCGTGACGACAACCGTGGTGGCGGCTCCGGCGGTGGCTTCCGCCGTGACGACAACCGTGGCGGTGGCTCCGGCGGTGGTTTCCGTCGTGATGACAACCGTGGTGGCGGCTCCGGCGGTGGTTTCCGTCGTGATGACAACCGTGGCGGTGGCTCCGGCGGTGGTTTCCGTCGTGATGACAACCGTGGCGGTGGCGCCGGCGGTGGCTTCCGTCGGGACGACAACCGTGGTGGCGGCTTCCGTCGCGACGACCGGCCCTCGTACCAGCGTGACGACCGCCGTGACGACAACCGCCGTGACGACAACCGTGGTGGCGGTTTCCGTCGCGATGACCGTCGTGACGAGCGGCCCTCCTCCTTCCGCCGTGACGACCGGCCCTCGTTCCCGCGTGACGACCGTCGTGACGACAACCGTGGCGGTGGCTTCCGTCGCGATGACCGTCGTGACGAGCGGCCCTCCTCCTTCCGCCGTGACGACCGTCGTGACGACAACCGCGGTGGCGGCTTCCGCCGTGACGACCGTGGTGGCGACAGCCGTGGCGGTGGCTTCCGTCGTGACGACCGTCGGGACGACCGCCGTGACGGGGACCGCGGTGGGTTCCGTGGACGGGACGACCGGGGTGGGTTCGGGCGTCGGGACGACCGTGACCGGGACCGTGGGGACCGTGCGCCGATCAAGCGGCTGCCGATCCCGCCGGAGGTCACCGGTGAGGAGATCGACGACGATGTGCGTCAGGAGCTCATGAGCCTGCCCAAGGGGCTCGCCGAGGACGTCTCGCGCAACCTCGTCATGGTCGCCCAGCTGATCGACGAGGAGCCGGAGAAGGCGTACGAGTACTCCCGCGTCGCCCTGCGGCTCGCCTCGCGTGTCGCTGCCGTGCGTGAGGCCGCCGGCTTCGCCGCGTACGCCACGCAGAAGTACTCCGAGGCGCTGGCCGAGTTCCGTGCCGCGCGTCGGATGAGCGGTGGTGTCGAACTGTGGCCCGTCATGGCCGACTGCGAGCGCGGCATGGGCCGTCCCGAGCGCGCGCTGGCCATGGCCGGTGAGCCCGAGGTGCAGAAGCTGGACAAGGCCGGCCAGGTCGAGATGCGTCTCGTCGCCGCCGGTGCCCGCCGTGACATGGGTCAGCTGGACGCCGCCATCGTGACGCTCCAGAGCCCTGAGCTGGCCTCCGGCGCCGTGCACTCGTGGACCGCGCGTCTGCGGTACGCCTACGCCGACGCCCTCCTCGCCGCCGGCCGTGACGCCGAGGCGCGGGAGTGGTTCGCCAAGGCCCTGGAGGCCGACAAGGACGGCGCCACGGACGCCTCCGACCGGCTCGCCGAGATCGACGGTGTCGAGTTCGTCGACGCCTTCGACGACTCGGACGAGGACGAGGACGAGGGCGTGGACGCGGACGTGGAGTCGGGTGACGACTCCGAGGAGAGCGTGGACGTCTTCGGTGACGAGGACGACGACCTCGACGACGAGGTCGTCGATGTCGACCTCGACGATGACGACAAGCGGTGATCTTGTAGGGCAGTGAGAAGGGCGGCACCCGATCGGGTGCCGCCCTTTCTCGTTCAGTCCAGTGCCAGGCTTCTCAGGACCAGGCCCGTCGCCGGCTTGGGGCCGAAGGAGGTCGACTTGCGGGGCATCGTGACGCCCTGGCGCGCGAGGTCCCGTACGACCTCCTCGCGTACCGGGTGCATGAGGACCGCCGTACCGCCTCGGCGTTCCGCCTGGGCCACGGCGGCCTCCGTGTCGTGGATGTAGGCGATGTCCTCGGGGGCGTCCGGGATGTGCCAGACGTGGTCCAGAAGGGTGGAGTGGAGGACCGTGGCGTCCAGGGTTCGCCAGGCCTCCGGGCGGTCCGGGCGGATCGTGCGGCCGAGGAGGTCCGGGTCCGGGCGGTCGACGAGGTGGAAGGCGCCGTCACCCGCGAGGAGGAAGGCGTTGCCCTCGGCCGCGGCGGTCTTCAGGGCCTCGAGGGCCGTCGCGAGGGGGCGCTCGATGCGTCGTACCCGGAAGGAGTCGCCGAGGGCCGCGAGGGCGTCGGCGACGGGGAGGCGGTTGAGGAGGCGGTGGATCGCGCGGACCCGCAGGGGGTAGCGGGCGGTGTCGATCAGGAGGACCAGGCCGTGGTTCCAGGGGCCGGGCGCGGTGTGCTCCTCGCGCAGCCGCAGGTAGGTCGCCCAGCGGTGGTGGCCGTCGGCGATGAGGGCCTGGTGGCGGCGGAGCTCGCCGGCGACGGCGGCCTGTTCGGCCGGGTCGGTGACCGCCCACAGGCGGTGGTGGAAGCCGTCTTCCGTGGTGGTGGCGAGGAGCGGCTCGCGGAGGAGCGTGCGGTCGATGACCTGGTCGGCGTCGTTGCCGGTGTCGCCGACGTAGGTGAGGAGGAGCGGTTCGAGGTTGGCCGCGGTGGTGCGCATCAGGGCGGCGCGGTCCTCGACCACGTGCGGCATGACGTCCTCGTGGGGGAGGACCACGCCCTTGTCCGGGGTGGAGAGCTCCAGGGCGCCGATGATGCCTCGCTGGAGGATGCCGTCGCCCTCCTGCTCGTACACGTAGAGCGCGGGCTCCGGGTCCGGGGCGAGGACGCCGTCGGCGAGCCAGCGGTCGAGGGTGACGGCGGCCTTGCGGTGACGGGTGCCGGCGGTGATGGCCTGCGGGAGGATCAGGCGGACGATGTTGTGCGGGTCCGCCGACTCCAGATGGAGCAGTCCGTCAGGTCGTACGACGACGTCGTAGGGCGGGGACATCACGGCGGAGAGGCTGCCGACCCGCTCGGGGACGTAACGGAGTCCGCGGAACGGGGCCAGGTGGAGCCCGTCTGCGGCGTCGCGGACGTCGTCGGCCGCGTGACCTGAGGTGTTCATCTCGACATCGTATGTGTGCGCGGGCATGGGAGATGATCGGGGGAGCGGGGGAATTTCACCCGGTGATGTGAGGAGTGAGCGGTGACGACGCGAATCGGCCAGGAGCAGCGGAGCGGCGGCGGCAGGAGGGCTCCGGGCGGTAGCGCGACGCCGTTGAGCGAGGCGTACGACACGGCGCTGCTCGACCTGGACGGTGTCGTCTACGCGGGCGGCGAGGCCATCGCGTACGCCGTCGAGTCGCTCGGGACCGCGCGGGACGGCGGGATGCATCTGGCGTACGTCACCAACAACGCGCTGCGGACGCCGGACGAGGTCGCCGCGCACCTGACCGAGCTCGGGATTCCGGCGGAGCCCGGTGACGTCGTCACCTCCGCGCAGGCTGTCGCGCGGCTGGTGGCCGAGGACGTGCCGCCGGGGTCGCGGGTGCTGCTGATCGGCGGCGAGGGGCTGCGGGTGGCGCTGCGGGAGCGGGGGCTCGACCCTGTCGAGTCGGCGGACGACGACCCGGTGGCGGTCGTGCAGGGGTACGGCGGTCCGGGGATGCCGTGGGCGCGGTTCGCGGAGGCCGCGTACGCCGTGGGGCGGGGGGTGCCGTGGTACGCCTCGAACACGGACCTGACGATTCCCGGAGCGCGGGGGATCGGGCCGGGGAACGGGGCCGCCGTGGAGGTCGTACGGATCGCCACCGGCCACGCGTTCGAGCCGAAGGTCGCGGGGAAGCCGCAGCCGCCGATGCACCGCGAGACGGTGCTGCGGACGGGGGCCGCACGGCCGCTGGTGGTGGGGGACCGGCTGGACACGGACATCGAGGGCGCGTTCAACGGGGGTGTGGACTCGCTGCTCGTCTTCACCGGGGTGACGGACGTGGCGCAGCTGCTCCGGGCGGTGCCGGAGCACCGGCCGACGTATGTCGCGGAGGATCTGCGGGGGCTGCTGGTGGGGCAGCCGGAGGTCGTGGAGAGCGGGGACGGCGTCTTCGCGTGCGGTGGGTGGCTCGCTTCCGTGACGGAGGGGCAGCTGGTGCTGGAGGGTGCCGGGGCCGACGTCATGGACGGGGTGCGGGCGCTCTGCGGGGCCGCCTGGACCGCCGCCGGGGACGGGGCCTGTGGTCTCGACGCGGGGAAGGCGCTCGCGCGGCTGGGGCGGTGAGTTCCCGGGGGCTGGTCGCGAGAGTTGGGTAGGCTAACCTAACTGCGTGTTGGTTGAGAGCACCACTTCCCGAGCGAGCGCGCCGTCGACGCCCGCCGCCCCGTCCCCGACGCGCCGGAACTCCGTGCGCGCCGTCGGGTTGGGGGTGGCCGTCTTCGCCCTGTTCGTGGTCTGCGTCCTGAGCATCATGATCGGCGCCAAGCCGGTGCCGCTCGGGGACGTGTGGCACGGCCTGTTCCAGAACAGCGGCGTCGGCAACGACATCGTCATCCACGACGTCCGGGTGCCCCGCACCCTGCTCGGGGTGCTCGTCGGCCTCGCCCTCGGGCTCTCCGGGGCCGTGATGCAGGGGCTGACCCGCAACCCGCTCGCCGAGCCCGGACTGCTCGGGGTGAACGCGGGGGCCGCGGCCGCCGTCGTCTCGGCCATCGCCTTCTTCGGCGTGGTCGACGCCAAGGACTACGTCTGGTTCGCCTTCGTGGGCGCGGCCGTCGTCGCCGTCGTCGTCTACGTGCTCGGCGGCAGCCGGAGCGCCACCCCCGTGCGGCTCGCGCTCGCCGGGACCGCCGCCACCGCCGCGCTCTACGGGTACGTCAACGCCGTGCAGCTGCTCAACTCCGCCGCCCTCGACCGGCTGCGGTTCTGGACCGTCGGCTCGCTCGCCTCCGCCGACATGGCGACGGTCCGGCAGGTCGCCCCCTTCATCCTGGCCGGCGCCGTCCTCGCGCTGCTCATCGCGCGGCCCCTGAACGCCATGGAGATGGGCGACGACACCGCCCGGGCGCTGGGCGCGAACATCAACAGGACCCGGGCCGTCGCCGTGGTGTCCGTGACCCTGATGTGCGGCGCCGCCACGGCCGCCTGCGGCCCCATCATCTTCGTCGGCCTGATGGTCCCCTACATGGTGCGGGCGATCACCGGGCCCGACATGCGCTGGATCCTGCCGTACGCGGCCGTCCTCGCGCCCGTCCTGCTGCTCGGCTCCGACATCGTCGGGCGGCTCGTGGCGCGGCCCTCCGAACTCCAGGTCGGCATCGTGACCGCGCTCATCGGCGGGCCCGTCTTCATCCGACTCGTCCGCCGCAAGAGGATGGCCCAGCTGTGACCACCAAGACCCTGCGGGCCGGCGGAGCCTTCTCCGTACGGTACGAGCCCCGGGCCGCGCTCTCCCTCCTCGGTCTGCTCGTGCTCACGCTCGCCGCCGCCGTCGTTCTCATCGGCACCGGGGACTTCCCGATGACGCCGGCCGAGGTCGTCGACACGCTCCTCGGCAAGGGCACCGCCGTCCAGGAGTTCGCCGTCATGGACCTGCGGCTGCCGCGGGTCCTCGTCGCCGTCTTCGTCGGCGCCGCGCTCGCCGTCGGCGGGGCCGTCTTCCAGTCGGTCTCCCGCAACCCGCTCGGCAGCCCCGACGTCATCGGCTTCGGCCAGGGCGCCAGCGTCGGAGCCCTCCTCGTCATCGTCCTCTTCCAGGGCAGCGCCGCCGCCGTGGCCGGCGGGGCCGTCGTCGGCGGGATCGCCACCGGACTGGCGATCTACCTGCTCGCGTGGAAGAAGGGCGTGCACGGCTACCGGCTCGTCCTCGTCGGCATCGGCGCCGCCGCCATGCTCACCTCGGTCATCAACTACCTCATCACCAAGGCCAGCATGGTCGACGCGACCCGCGCCACGGTGTGGCTGACCGGCTCCCTGGAGGGGCGGGACTGGTCGCAGTTCTGGCCGCTGCTCGCCGTCTGCTGCGTCCTGCTGCCGCTCGTCCTCGGCCACGGGCGGGCCCTGCGCATGCTGGAGATGGGCGACGACGCCGCGTACGCCCTCGGGGTGAAGGTCGAGCGGACCCGGATCGTCCTCATGGCCTCGGCGGTGCTGCTCGTCGCCGTCGCCACCTCCGCCGCCGGGCCCATCGTCTTCGTCTCGCTGAGCGCTCCGCAGCTGGCCCGCCGGCTGACGGGGGCGCCCGGCCCCAACCTCGCCGCCTCCGCCCTCATGGGCTCGGCGCTGCTGCTCGTCGCCGACTGGATCGCCACCAACGCCTTCGGCGAGCGCCAGCTGCCCGTCGGTGTCGTCACCGGCATCCTCGGCGGCTGCTACCTGCTCTGGCTGCTCGTCACCGAACGCAAGGCGGGCCGGATATGACCACGAACAAGAACATGGGGAGTACGGGTATGGGCGGTCGGCGGAAGCAGCGGCTGAGCGCGGAGTCGGTCACCCTCGCGTACGAGCAGCGGGTCATCGCCCGCGACCTGTCCGTAGAGATCCCCGACAACTCCTTCACGGTCATCGTCGGACCCAACGCCTGCGGCAAGTCGACCCTGCTGCGCGCGCTCTCCCGGATGCTGAAGCCCTCCCAGGGGCAGGTCCTGCTCGACGGCGCCTCGATCCACTCGCTGCCGGCGAAGAAGGTCGCCAAGACCCTCGGGCTGCTCCCGCAGTCCTCCATCGCCCCCGACGGCATCACCGTGGCCGACCTCGTCGCCCGCGGCCGCTACCCCCACCAGGGGCTGCTGCGGCAGTGGTCGCCGGAGGACGAGCGGGTCGTCCAGGAGTCGATGGCCTCGACCGGTGTCGCCGAGCTCGCCGAGCGGTACGTCGACGAGCTCTCCGGCGGACAGCGCCAGCGCGTCTGGATCGCCATGGCGCTCGCCCAGCAGACGCCGCTGCTGCTCCTCGACGAGCCGACGACCTTCCTCGACATCCAGCACCAGATCGACGTCCTCGACCTGTGCGCGGAGCTGCACGAGACGCAGGGGCGGACGCTCGTCGCCGTCCTGCACGACCTCAACCACGCGGCCCGGTACGCGACCCACCTCATCGCCGTGCGGGACGGGGAGGTCGTCGCGGAGGGCCCGCCGTCCGAGATCGTCACCGCCGAGCTCGTCGAGCGGGTCTTCGGGCTGCGCTGCCAGGTCATCGAGGACCCGGAGACGGGGACGCCGCTGGTCGTCCCGGCGGGGCGGCAGGCCAGGACCCGGGCCCGTACCGCCGTCTGAGCCCTGTCCGGCGGTCTCCTAGAGGAGTGACCGCAGGCGCATCAGGTCGCGGAAGCCGGCCTCCAGCCTGACCCGGCCGGAGGCCCAGGCCTTCGCGAAGTTCAGCTCGCCGCCGACCATCGCCACCAGGTCGTCGCCGGTCATCGCGAGCCGGATCTGCGCCTTCGTCGCGGGCGGGCCCGGCACCGTGTCCGCGACCTCGATCCGGCCGTCGGCGAGACGGCCGGTGAAGGTGGTGTCCAGGTCCGTGATGTGGCAGCTCAGGGTGCGGTCGAACGCGGCCGCGCCCCGCACGTCGCCGTCGGCCCGCGCGAGGTTGTCCGACAGCCGGTCCAGTGCGCCGCGGCACTCAGTGATCGTCGCCATGGCCGTCGACCGTACCTCAGGGCTTCGCGATAGCGTCGTGGCATGAGCGACGAGATGCCGGAACCTTCCGGCGAGACCCCGGATTCCCCTGCCGCGCCCGCGCCGCTCGGCGTCGGGCGGGAGGCCACGGGCCACGAGGCCGTCGACGCCCACCTCGCGCGTCTCGCCGAGGTGGACGACCTCCCGGCGGACGGACACCTGGCGGTGTACGAGGATGTACACCGTGGACTGCGCGCCGAGCTGACCTCGCTGGACGCGCACCCCACCCCCCGTACGCACGACAACAGGAGCTGAACCGAACGTGGCAGGACCGGCACGCCGCCGTCTCGACGCCGAGCTGGTACGGCGCAAGCTCGCGCGCTCGCGCGAGCACGCCAGCCAGCTGATCGCCGCGGGCCGGGTGACCGTCGGCAAGACCGTCGCCACCAAGCCCGCCACCCAGGTCGAGACCGCCGCGGCCATCGTCGTCGTCCAGGACGACTCCGACCCCGACTACGTCTCCCGCGGCGGCCACAAGCTCGCCGGGGCCTTCGAGGCCTTCGTGCCGCAGGGCCTGCGGGTAGAGGGCCGGCGCGCCCTGGACGCCGGGGCGTCGACCGGCGGCTTCACCGACGTGCTGCTGCGCGCGGGCGCGGCCCACGTCGTCGCCGTCGACGTCGGCTACGGTCAGCTCGCCTGGTCGCTCCAGAGCGACGAGCGCGTCACCGTGAAGGACCGCACGAACGTCCGCGAGTTGACACTCGACGCGATCGACGGGATCCCCGTCGACCTCGTCGTCGGCGACCTGTCGTTCATCCCGCTCGGCCTGGTCCTGCCCGCCCTCGCGGCCTGCACGGCCCCCGACGCCGACCTCGTCCTGATGGTGAAACCCCAGTTCGAGGTGGGCAAGGAGCGGCTCGGCACCGGCGGAGTGGTCCGTTCCACCGAGCTGCGCGCGGACGCCGTCAAGAACGTGGCCCGCCGGGCCGGCGAGCTCGGCCTCGGTGTCCTCGGCGTCACCGCCAGCCCTCTGCCCGGCCCCTCCGGCAACGTCGAGTACTTTCTGTGGCTGCGGGCGGGCGCGCCCGCGCTCGATCCGGCGGATGTCGACCGCGCCGTGGCGGAAGGACCTCGTTGAGCTCAACGGCAGCAGCATCAGAGACAGCAGCACCAGAGACAGCAAGCCGTACCGTCTTCCTGCTCGCGCACACCGGCAGACCCGCCGCCGTGCGCAGCGCCGAACTGGTCGTCCTGGGGCTGCTGCGCTGCGGCATCGGCGTCCGGGTCCTGGAGGCCGAGGCCTCCGACCTGCCGCTGCCGCCCTCCGTCGAGAAGGTGCCGGAGGCCTGCTCCGACGCCCTCGACGGCTGTGAACTCCTCGTCGTCCTCGGCGGGGACGGCACGCTGCTGCGCGGCGCCGAGTTCTCCCGCGCCTCCGGGGTGCCGATGCTCGGCGTCAACCTCGGCCGCGTCGGCTTCCTCGCCGAGGCCGAGCGCGACGACCTCGACAAGGTCGTCGACCGGGTCGTGACGAAGGCGTACGAGGTCGAGGAGCGCATGACCCTCGACGTCGTCGTGTACGAGAACGGGGACGTCCTCCACCGCGACTGGGCGCTCAACGAGGCCGCCGTCCAGAAGGTCTCCCCGGAGCGGATGCTGGAGGTCGTCCTCGCGATCGACGGGCGGCCGGTGACCGGATTCGGCTGCGACGGCGTGATCTGCGCGACACCGACGGGGTCGACCGCGTACGCCTTCTCGGCCGGCGGGCCCGTCGTCTGGCCCGAGGTCGAGGCGCTGCTCATGGTGCCGATCGGGGCCCACGCGCTCTTCGCCAAGCCGCTCATCACCACCCCCGAGTCCGTCCTCGCCGTCGAGGTCGAGCCGCACACCCCGCACGGCGTGCTCTGGTGCGACGGGCGGCGGACCGTGGAGCTCCCGGCCGGGGCGCGGGTCGAGGTGCGGCGCGGAGCCGTCCCCGTCCGGCTCGCCCGGCTGCACCACGCCTCCTTCACGGACCGGCTCGTCGCGAAGTTCGCGCTGCCGGTGTCGGGGTGGCGGGGCGCGCCGCACTGACACTCCCAGGGGTGTTTCGCCCGGGCCGATGTCGCATCCGACCCGGGAAACCTCGTATGGTCTGGGGCGTGCTGGAGGAGATGCGGATACGGTCGCTCGGGGTCATCGACGACGCGGTGGTCGAGCTGTCGCCCGGCTTCACCGCGGTGACCGGTGAGACCGGCGCGGGCAAGACCATGGTCGTGACCAGTCTGGGCCTGCTGCTCGGCGGACGGGCCGACCCGGCCCTCGTACGGATCGGCGCGGGCTCGGCGGTCGTCGAGGGACGGATCAGCGTGCCCAAGGGCGCGCCCGCCGCCGTACGCGCCGAGGAGGCGGGGGCCGAGCTCGACGAGGGCGTGCTCCTCGTCAGCCGTACCGTCTCGGCCGAGGGCCGCTCGCGCGCCCACCTCGGCGGGCGCTCCGTGCCCGTCGGGCTGCTCGCCGAGCTCGCCGACGAACTCGTCGCCGTCCACGGCCAGACCGACCAGCAGGGCCTCCTCAAGCCCGCCCGGCAGCGCGGCGCGCTCGACCGGTACGCGGGCGAGGCCGTCTCCGTACCCCTCGTCTCCTACGGGGAGGCGTACCGGCGGCTGCGGGCCGTCACCGGCGAGCTGGAGGAGATCACCACCCGGGCGCGTGAGCGGGCCCAGGAGGCCGATCTGCTGCGGTTCGGGCTCGGCGAGATCGAGGCCGTCGCCCCGCTGCCCGGGGAGGACGTCGAGCTCGCCGCCGAGGCGGAGCGGCTCGGCCACGCCGAGGCGCTCGCCTCCGCCGCCGCGCTCGCGCACGGCGCGCTCGCGGGCAACCCGGAGGACCCGGAGGCCGTCGACGCGACGACCCTCGTCGCGGGCGCCGGCCGGGCCCTGGAGGGCGTCCGGTCGCACGACCCGGCCCTCGCGGCGCTCGCCGACCGGATGGGGGAGATCTCCATCCTGCTCGGCGACGTGGCCACCGAACTCGCCGGGTACGCCGACGACCTCGACGCCGACCCGCTGCGGCTCGCCGCCGTCGAGGAGCGGCGCGCGGCCCTCACCCAGCTGACCCGGAAGTACGGCGCCGACATCGCGGGCGTCCTCGCCTGGGCCGAGGAGAGCGCCGGACGGCTCGGCGAGCTCGACGGCGACGACGACCGCGTCGAGGAGCTGACCGCCGAGCGCGACCGGCTCCGCGACGAGCTGTCCGTCCTCGCGCAGGCGCTCACCGACGCCCGCACGGAGGCCGCGGACCGGTTCGCCGCCGCGGTCACCGAGGAGCTCGCCTCGCTCGCCATGCCGCACGCGCGCGTGTCCTTCTCGCTCGCGCAGACCGAGGACCCCGAGGGTGTCGAGGTCGGCGGCCGGCGGGTCGCGTACGGGCCGTCCGGCGCCGACGAGGTCGAGCTGTTGCTCGCCCCGCACCCCGGGGCCCCGCCGCGGCCGATCGCCAAGGGCGCGTCCGGTGGTGAGCTCTCCCGTGTGATGCTCGCCGTGGAGGTCGTGTTCGCCGGGGTCGACCCCGTGCCCACGTACCTCTTCGACGAGGTCGACGCGGGTGTCGGCGGCAAGGCGGCCGTGGAGATCGGCCGCCGTCTCGCCAAGCTCGCCAGGACCGCGCAGGTCGTCGTCGTCACCCACCTGCCGCAGGTCGCGGCCTTCGCCGACCGGCAGCTGCTCGTGGAGAAGACCCACGACGGCTCCGTGACCCGCTCCGGCGTCACGGTCCTGGAGGGCGAGGAGCGCGTACGGGAGCTGTCCCGGATGCTCGCGGGCCAGGAGGACTCCGAGACGGCCAGGGCGCACGCGGAGGAGCTGCTCGCGGCGGCCCGGGCGGACGCGTGAGGCGGGAGCTCGGGCGCATAGGCACCTTCGCCCTGGCGTTCGGGGCCACCCGGCTCGCGTACGCGGGGCTGCGGCAGCGTCCGCCGGGGAACCCCGACGGGTGGGAGCGGACCAATCACGCCGGGCGGAAGGTCGCTCTCCAGGCCGGTCCCGCCGCCGCGTTCGGCTCGGCCGTCGCCGTGCTGCCCGGCGCTCCGGCGGCCGCTCTGGCCGTCGCCGCCGGGGCCGTCTGCGGGCGGTACGACGACCTGCGCGGCGATCACCGGCGGGGATTCCGGGCGCATCTGACGGCGCTTCGGGAGGGGGAGGCGACCAGCGGTGCCGTGAAGCTCGTCGGCATCGGGGCGGCTGCGCTGGTGGCGGGGGCGCTGCTCAAGGAGAGGCCGGTGGACAAGGTGCTCGCCGGGGTCGTCATCGCCGGCAGCGCCCATCTGGTGAACCTCGTGGACGTACGGCCCGGGCGGGCCGGGCTCACCGTCCTCGCGCTCGGCGCGCCCGGGCTGCTGCGCGGCTCGCTCGCCGCCGCGCCCATGGGGGCCGCGGCGGCGGTCCTCGGGGACGACCTCGCGGAGCGCGCCATGCTCGGCGACGCGGGGGCGCACGCGCTCGGCGCGGCCGTCGGTGCGGCGATCGCCGTCGGGAACGGGCGGATCGGGCTCGCCGCGCACGCGGCGGGGCTCGTCGCCGCGGCCGCGTGGGGGGAGTTCAGGGCCGGCTCGGGCGCCTGAGGGGAGTCCAGGACCGGCTCGGGCGCCTGAGGGGAGTCCGGGACCGGCTCGGGCGGGTGCGGAGAGCTCAGGAGCCGCTTGAGTGCCTGAGGGGAGCGTGCTTTCGGTTGGGGCGCTCACTCGAGTGGGTGAACCCGTGACATCGACTTCGCGCCACGCCCCTTCCGTACAAGGGAACGACGCCATTTCGGTGCCGGAACGTGCGTACGGTCACGGGTACGGGCTGGCATCCTGTGCACGTGACACAGCTCCGTACGGTTCAAGTGCTGGGCGGCGGCAGCGCGGGCAGTAGCGCGCACGTCCGATCACTCGCCTCGGGGCTGGTGGCGAGGGGCGTGCGGGTGACCGTGTGCGCCCCGGCGGCGCTCGACCGCGTCTACGACTACCTCGGCGCCGGCGCCCACTTCGTGCCGCTGCCGCACCTCGGCGATCCCGCGACCGTCACCGCGCTCCGCAACGCCTGCATCGGGGCGCACGTCGTCCACGCGCACGGCCTGGCCGCGTCCGTCCGGGCCGCGCTCGCGCTCTCGGGGGAGGGACGCTCCCCGCTCGTGACCACCTGGCACAGCCGGAGCCATCTCGCGGGTGCGCGGGGCGGGGTGCGGCGGCTCCTGGAGCGGCGGACCGTGCGCGCCTCGACCGTCGTCCTCGGCACGTCCTCCGAGCTCGTCGACCGGGCCCGGCGCAGCGGGGCGCGGGACGCGCGGCTCGCGCCCGTGACCGTACCGCCCGCGCGCGGGCCCGTCTGCCTGCACGACGGCAAGGCGCGGGCCGAACTCGGGGC
The DNA here is from genome assembly GCF_042264145.1 of Streptomyces sp. NPDC056144. Lineage (NCBI taxonomy): Bacteria > Bacillati > Actinomycetota > Actinomycetes > Kitasatosporales > Streptomycetaceae > Streptomyces > Streptomyces sp. NPDC056144. Next base: position 13,452 of record NZ_JBHJVF010000011.1, read on the forward strand.
GGTCGACCGGCCGTTGCTGATGGCCGTCGGGGCGCTGGAGCGGGGGCGGGGGTACGAGACGCTGCTCGACGCGGCGCGGGTGTGGCGGGATCTCGATCCGCAGCCGCTGCTCGTGATCGCGGGGGAGGGGCGCGAACGTTCCGTGCTGCAGCGGCGGATCGTGGCGGAGGGGCTGCCCGTGCGGCTCATCGGGCGGCGCGACGACGTCGCGGAGCTGCTGGCGGCGGCGGATGTCGCGGTGCTGCCGTCGCGGTGGGAGGCGCGGTCGCTGCTCGCGCAGGAGGCGCTGCGGCTGGGGGTGCCGTTGGTCGCCACGGCGGTGGGCGGGGTGCCGGAACTCGTGGGGGACGCGGCGGAGTTGGTGCCGTACGGGGACGCGGGTGCCCTCGCGGGGGTGGTGCGGGGGCTGTTGGAGGACGTGGACCGGCGGATGGATCTCGCCGCGGCGGGGCGGGTGCAGGCGGGGACCTGGCCCACGGAGGACGAGACCGTCGCGCATGTGCTGAGCGTGTACGACGAGTTGGCGGGACGGTAACCCGTGGCGGGCGGGAGTGCGTCCGTCCGAGCCGGTTGCGGGATGGGGATGTCTCCCCCACCCCGCCCCTTCCCGTAACCCTGCCGGGGGCTGTTCGCGGGTGCGGGCCGGTGGGCACGAACGGTCTACGTCGTGTGGCGGCGGGCTCGCAGGGCCAGGCTCAGGGCCAGGACGGTCTGGGGGTCGTCCAGGTCCGTGCCCAGGAGTTCGGAGATGCGGGCCAGGCGGTTGTAGAGGGTCTGGCGGTTGAGGTGGAGTTCGCGGGCCGTCTCCGCCTTGCGGCCCGCGTGGGCCAGGTACGTCTCCAGGGTGGGGAGCAGCGGCGGGCGCGAGGCGCGGTCGTGGTCGCGGAGCGGGCCGATCGCGCGGTCCACGAAGGCCGCGAGGTCCGGGTGGTCCCGCAGGCGCCACAGGAGCAGGTCGATGTCGAGGCGGCGGGCGTCGTGCCAGGGGCGGTCCGAGAGGCCCTGTGCGGCCGTCGCCGTCTCCGCCGCGTGCCGCAGGCCGGCCGAGGCGGCGGCCCAGCTGCCGGCGACGCCCACGACGACCACGGGCGGGTTGGCGCCGGAGCGTTCCAGGCCGGCCCGCTCCACGCCGGCGCGCAGCGCCGCCGCGACGCGGTCCGCGACCGCCGTGCGCTCGGACTCCGAGCGCAGGCCGAGGAGGAGGGGGACCCGGCCCTCCACCGGCCGTACGCCCAGGAGGACGGGCACGCCGACGGAGGAGAGCTCCTCCAGGACGGCGCGGGCCAGGAGGGCCCAGTTGCCCGAGGGGGCGAGTTCGGAGGCCAGGCGCATGACCACCGGGAGGAGGGGGCCGTCGCCCGGTTTGAAGCCGAGGACCCTGGCCTGGGCCGGTGCCGCCTCCGTCGTGATCCGGCCCTCCGCGAGGTCCGTCAGGAAGTCGCCCCGGCCGCGCGCGGCCAGCTCCTCCTCCTGCCGGGCCTGCATGAGGACGACCGCGAGGATGCCCGCGGCCCGCTCGGCCGCCATGCGGTGGACGGGGGAGAGGGCGCCGGAGACCGCGAGGAGGACGAGCCGGGCCCGTACCGAGCCCGTACCGGGTCCGCCGCCGGGGACGTCGACGATGACCGTGCCGGCCGGCGGGCCGGACTCGCGGGCCGCGCGCTGGCCGCGCATGCCGTCCCACACCTGGAGCGGGTCGGCAGGACCGGACTCGGTGCCCGCCGCGTACAGGAGCTGGCCGTCGGCGGTCTCCAGGAAGACGGGGTTCGCGGCGAAGTCGGAGAGGATGCGCAGGACCTGCGGGACCCCGCCGCCGCCGAGCAGCGCCTCGGTGCACTGGCGGTGGACCTCCTCCGCCTGGCGGAGGAGCGCGTAGTGCCCGTTGACGATCTCGGTGTGTATCTCCTCCGTGACCGCCACGAAGGGAACCTCGCGGTGCAGCTGGACGAGGGGCAGGCCGGCGGCCCGCGCGGTCTCCACTATCGTCGCCGGCAGCCGGGCGAAGCGCGGGCCGAGTTCGACGACGAGGGCCGCGATGCCCCGGTCCGCGAGGCGGCGGACGAAGGACCGCTGCTCGGCCGGGCGGGTGCCGAGGCCGAGTCCCGTGGTGAGCAGCAGTTCACCGCCCTTGAGCAGCGACGCGATGTTCGGCACCTCGCCCGCGTGCACCCAGCGCACGGTGCGGTGCAGCCGGTCCGCGCCGGCCACGACCTCCGGGAGTCCGCCGCGCAGCCCCGGAAGTTCCAGTGCCCGCTGCACGGTGATCCCGCCCTGATTGTCCATGGGCCCGGACGCTACCCGCGTCTGTGTTCCGGGGACATCACCTCACGGTTACGGGGGAGGACACTTCGTACAACTGCCCGACAACTCGTCGCCCCATGGCCGGAATTGTTTGACCGCATGTCGATTGTGGCTTGCATCACACGCGAGGATGCTCCTGCGCCATGGCAACCAACTCCACCCCAGAGGTCAACCGACTCAAGGCGAACTCGGTCGGTCTCGTCGGCGTCGTCTTCATGGCCGTGGCCACCGCGGCCCCGATCACGGCGATGACCGGCAACCTCCCCATCGCCGTCGGCTTCGGCAACGGCATCGGCGCACCCGCCGGTTACCTCTTCGCGACGGTCGTCCTCACGGTCTTCTCGGTCGGCTATGTCGCCATGGCGAAGCGGATCACCGCCGCCGGCGCGTTCTACGGCTTCATCTCGCACGGCCTCGGCCGCATCGCCGGCATGGCCTCCGGCATGCTCGCGGTCCTCGCGTACATCGTCTTCGAGGCCTCGATCGTCGGTGTCTTCGCGTACTTCGCCAAGACGACCGTCATCGACCAGCTGGGTGTCGACCTGCACTGGATGGTCTACGCGGCGGTCATGCTGGGGGTGACGGCCGTCCTCTCGTACTTCGACATCAACCTGACCGCCAAGGCGCTCGGTGTGATGCTCGTGGCCGAGATCGCGGTCCTCTTCGCGGTCGCCACCGCCGTCCTGATCGCCGGCGGCGGCCCCGACGGCATCCCGACCGAGCCGATCAACCCGAAGAACGCCTTCACCGGCACCTCCGCGGGCCTCGGTCTCTTCTTCGCCTTCTGGTCCTGGGTCGGCTTCGAGTCGACGGCCATGTACGGCGAGGAGTCGCGCGACCCGAAGAAGGTCATCCCGCGCGCCACGCTCATCTCCGTCATCGGCGTAGGCCTCTTCTACATCTACGTCTCCTGGATGACGATCGCGGGCAACGGTCTCGACGAGTCCGTGAAGCTGTCCTCCTCCGCCTCGCCCCTCGACCTCTTCTTCAACCCCACGGAGAGCTTCATCGGCGCCTGGGCCGTCGACGCCTTCCAGTGGCTGCTGCTCACCGGCTCCTTCGCCTGCGGCATGGCCTTCCACCAGTGCGCCTCCCGCTACCTCTACGCGATCGGCCGTGAGGGCTTCCTCCACCCGGCGCTCGGCCGCACCCACGCGAAGCACGGCTCGCCGTACATCGCCTCGTACGTGCAGAGCGCCCTCGCCGTCGCCCTCGTCGTCGCCTTCTGGGTCACCGGCCAGGACCCGTACATCCACCTGTACACCCTGCTCGCGATCCTCGGCACGATGGCGATCCTCATCGTCCAGACCCTCTGCTCCTTCGCCGTCATCGGCTACTTCCGCAAGAACCACCCCGAGGACCGGCACTGGTTCAAGACCCTGGTCGCCCCCCTCCTCGGCGGCATCGGCATGGTCGTCGTCGTCGTGCTGCTGATGGTCAACATGAAGACCGCGGCCGGTCTCGCCGCCGACTCCCTCTTCTTCAAGGCGATCCCGTGGATCGTCGGACTCGTCTTCTTCGGCGGGCTCGGCCTCGGCTTCTACCTCAAGGCCAAGCGGCCGGAGCGCTACGAGATCATCGGCCGCATCGTCCTGGAGGACGCCGCCGAGCGCTCCGACGACGAGGCCGTCGGCGAGGCAGGCGAGGCGCCCGACGCCGACGCGGACGCCGCCACCGCCGCAGTGAAGAGCTGATCTCCCCCCACCCCCCACTTTCCTTTCGTCATCTTCCTTCCTCGCAGGAGCGCCCCATGGCACGCACCAACCCGATGCACCTCCTGAAGCGTCTCGCCGCCGAGCACGCCGACGCACGACGACTGAACATCCCCGTTGACGAACTCCGCGGCATGCGAGGCGACGCCCTCGGACGCCGCTCGCTCCTCAAGTACGCGGCCGCCGCCGGTGTGGCCGTCGGCGCCGGGGGCGCCGCCACCCTGGGCGGGGCCGTCCCCGCCCGCGCCGCCACGCTCGACCCGCCGATCAACAGCAACGCCCGGATCGCCGTCGTCGGCGCCGGCATCTCCGGCCTCACCGCCGCCCTGACCCTCCAGGACGCGGGCCTGAGCCCCACCCTCTACGAGGCCAACCCCTCCCGGGTCGGCGGTCGCATGTGGACCCAGCGCGACCACTGGGCGTACGGGCAGACCTCGGAGATCGGCGGCGAGCTGATCGACACGAGCCACAAGAAGATCCTGGAACTCTGCCGCCGCTTCAACCTCCAGGTCGAGGACTTCCTCGGCGGCGGCCCCAACGGTGCCGAGGAGGTGCTCTGGTTCGACGGCGGCTACTACTCGCGCGACCAGGCCGACGAGGACTTCAACGCGGTCTACCAGGCCCTGCGCCGCGACCTCTCCGAGGCGGGCGAGGTGTACTGGAACCAGACCACGCCCACCGGCACCGCCCTCGACAACATGTCCGTGTACGAGTGGATCGAGACCCGCGTCCCCGGCGGCCACTCCTCGCGGCTCGGCCAGTTCCTCGACGTCGCCTACAACGTCGAGTACGGCGCCGACACCACCGAGCAGTCCTCGCTCGCCCTCGTCCTGCTCATGGGCTACCAGACCAACCCGGGCAACTTCAACGTCTGGGGCCTCTCCAACGAGCGCTACCACATAGTCGGCGGCAACGACCGGCTCCCGAACGCCGTCGCCGGTGCCCTCAAGCCCGGCACCCTGCGGTACGGCTGGTCCCTCACGGCCGTACGGGCCAACGCGGACGGCACCCAGACCCTGACCTTCTCCGAGGCGGGCGCCACCCGGACCGTCACCGCCGACCAGACGATCCTCTGCCTCCCGCTGCCGATCCTCAAGCAGCTCGACCTCTCCCTCGCGGGCTTCGACCCGCTCATGAAGAACCTCCTGCGGGACGCCCGCATGGGCTACTGCACCAAGCTCAACATGCAGTTCGCCACCCGCCCCTGGCGCGGCACCGGCGCCTGGCCGGGCGTCTCCGCCGGTGACTGCTTCACCGACACCGAGGTCCAGCAGACCTGGGACACCACCAAGATCCAGGGCGGCACCGGCGGCATCCTGCTCCAGTACGGCGGCGGCAGCCTCGCCAAGAACCTGAACCCGGCCGGGCCGTTCTCCACCGAGTCCGACCCGTACGTGCGGTCCCTGGTGACCCGCTACCTGGCCGGCATCGACGCCTTCTTCCCCGGCACCTCCAAGGCGTACACGGGCCGCGCCCAGCTCTCCGCCTGGCACAAGAACCCGTACTCGCTCGGCGCGTACTCCTGTTGGCCGGTCGGCTACCTCCACCGGTACGCGGGCTACGAGGGCAAGGCCCAGGGCAACGTCCACATCGGCGGCGAGCACTGCTCGTACGACTTCCAGGGCTTCATGGAAGGCGGCGCCACCGAGGGCGAGCGCGCCGCCAAGGAGGTGATCGCCGCGCTGCGTTGATCAGGCGGCGGGGGCGGGGGCGATGTTCTGGTTGAACCGGAACACGTTGTCGGGGTCGTAAGCGGCCTTCACGGCGGCGAGCCGGCGGTGGTTCTCCTCACCGAAGGAGGAGACGATCCGCCGCTCGCCCTCGTCCCCGACGAAGTTCAGATAGGTCGCGTCGAGCGCCCAGGGCCGCACGTCCGCCCGGACGTCGTGCACCCACTGCCTCGCCTGCTCGTCGTACGCCGGGTCCTCCCAGGTCGCGAACGGGTGCACCGCCCACGGAGCGGTGCGCCACGGCTGCGGGTACGCGGAGGGCCCGGCGGCCACGGCCCCGCCCATCGGGAACAGCACGTGCTGGGTGGCCGTCCCGGCCGGGATCCGCGCCCCGCGCTCGCAGAAGACGTCCACGGCCGCGTCGGGGCACTCCCGCAGGTACTCGGCCGACCAGTAGTTCCGCAGCCCCGGAGGGTCGTCCAGCATCGACTGCAGCTGCGCGTACGGGAGATCGTCCACCAGCTCCACCACGGGGCCGAGCGCGAAGAGCGGCGCCGCCAGCTCGCGGACCTCGGAGACCGGTCCCGCGTACGTGAACAGGGCGCCGCAGAGCAGCTTGCCGACCAGCTCCTCCGGGACGAACGGCTCCGGCGGCGCGGGCAGGTAGATCGCGCCGCCGCCGATCCCGTCGGGCGCGCCCTCGACGAGGTCGCGGTAGAGGCGGACGACCTCGGGCGCCTTGTCCGGCAGGAAGAACAGCATCACCATGCTCATCCGGGGCAGCGGATGCAGCCGCAGCGTCAGCGAGGTCGCCACCCCGAAGTTCCCGCCGCCGCCGTGCAGCGCCCAGAAGAGCTCCGGGTTCTCGTCCGCGTCGGCGCGGACGTGCTTGCCCTCGGCGGTGATCAGGTCGACCGCGAGGAGGTTGTCGCTGGCGAGCCCGAACTTCCGCTCCAGCCAGCCGGACCCGCCGCCGAGCACGAAGCCGCCGACCCCGGTCGTCGACACCCGCCCCCCGGTGGTCGCCACGTGGAAGGGCTGGCACGCCTGGTCCAGGTGGGCCATCGTCGCCCCGCCCTCGATCCGTACGGTCATGGCCTCGGGGTCGACGACGGTGCCGTGCATCCGGCGCAGGTCGACGACGAGGGCGCCGTCGATCACGGAGGTACCGGCGACACTGTGTCCGCCGCCGCGCACCGCGATCGGAAGCCCGGTGTCACGGCCGAAGAGGATCGCGTTGGAGACGTCGGCCGCGGTGGCGCACTGGGCGATCACCGACGGACGCCGGTCGATCATGCCGTTGTGCACGGCACGGGCCGCGTCGTAGCCCGGATCGCCGGGGAGGAACACCTCGCCCGCGAGGTCCTCGACCAGTCCGGCCAGGGCGCTTTCGGAGACCTGGGGAGCCATGGGAGCCCCCCTTTCGGTACGGGGGACGGGACCCTCTCATCGTAGGTCCGGGGCCCGTCCCCGCGCGCTCCGTGGCGGCCGCCTCAGCCGCCGTACGCCCCGCTCGCCGTCAGGCGCAGGGCGGTGTCGATGAGCGGGACGTGGCTGAAGGCCTGCGGGAAGTTGCCCACCTGCCGCTGGAGGCGGGAGTCCCACTCCTCGGCGAGGAGGCCGAGGTCGTTGCGGAGCGCGAGCAGCTTCTCGAAGAGCGCCCGGGCCTCGTCGACCCGGCCGATCATCGCCAGGTCGTCGGCGAGCCAGAACGAACAGGCGAGGAACGCGCCCTCGTCGCCCTCCAGGCCGTCGACGCCGGCCTCGTCGCCGGCCGTCGGATAGCGCAGCACGAAACCGTCCTCCGTGGACAGCTCCCGCTGGATCGCCTCGATCGTGCCGATGACCCGCTTGTCGTCCGGCGGCAGGAAGCCCATCTGCGGGATCAGCAGCAGCGAGGCGTCGAGCTCCTTGGAGCCGTACGACTGGGTGAAGGTGTTCCGCTCCTTGTCGTAGCCCTTCTCGCAGACGTCCCGGTGGATGGTGTCGCGCAGCTCGCGCCAGCGCTCCAGGGGCCCGTCGGCGTCGCCGGACTCGATGAGCTTGATCGTGCGGTCGACGGCCACCCAGGCCATCACCTTGGAGTGGGTGAAGTGGCGGCGCGGGCCGCGGACCTCCCAGATGCCCTCGTCGGGCTGGTCCCAGTGGGTCTCCAGGTACTTGATCAGCTTCAGCTGGAGGAGGGAGGCGTAGTCGTTGCGGGACAGGCCCGTCATGTGGGCGAGGTGCAGGGCCTCGGTGACCTCGCCGTAGACATCCAGCTGGAGCTGGTTGGCGGCGCCGTTGCCCACCCGGACCGGGCCGGAGTTCTCGTACCCGGGCAGCCAGTCGAGCTCCGCCTCGCCGAGCTCGCGCTCCCCGGCGATGCCGTACATGATCTGGAGGTTCTCCGGGTCGCCCGCGACCGCGCGGAGCAGCCAGTCCCGCCAGGCGCGGGCCTCCTCGCGGTAGCCGGTGCGCAGCATCGAGGAGAGGGTGATCGCCGCGTCCCGCAGCCAGGTGTAGCGGTAGTCCCAGTTCCGTACGCCTCCGATCTCCTCGGGCAGGGAGGTCGTCGGGGCGGCCACGATCCCGCCGGTCGGCGCGTACGTCAGCGCCTTCAGGGTGATCAGGGAGCGGATCACGGCCTCGCGGTAGGGGCCGTGGTACGTGCAGTGCTCGACCCACTCGCGCCAGAACTCGACAGTGGCCTCCAGGGACCCCTCGGGGTCGGGGAGGGGCGGCGCCTCCTTGTGGGAGGGCTGCCAGGAGAGCGTGAGGGTGATCCGGTCGCCGGGGGAGACGGTGAACTCGGAGTACGTGGTGAGGTCCTCGCCGTGCGTCTCGGCGTCCGTGTCGAGCCACACCGAGTCCGGCCCCGCGACGGCGACCGTGCGCTCGCCGACCTTGTGCACCCAGGGCACGATCCGGCCGTAGCTGAACCGCATCCGCAGCGCGGAGCGCATCGGGACCCGGCCCGAGACGCCCTCGACGATCCGGATCAGCTGCGGGGCGCCGTCGCGCGGGGGCATGAAGTCCGTCACCCGGACCGTGCCGCGCGGGGTGTCCCACTCGGATTCCAGGATCAGCGAGTCGCCCCGGTAGCGGCGGCGGTCGGCGGGGGCCGGTTCGGCGTTCCGGGGCCCGGCCGGGCCCACCCGCCAGAATCCGTGGTCCTCTGTGCCGAGGAGTCCCGCGAAGACCGCCTGGGAGTCGAAGCGTGGGAGGCACAGCCAGTCCACGCTGCCGTCCCGGCAGACCAGGGCGGCGGTCTGCATGTCTCCGATGAGTGCGTAATCCTCGATGCGCCCGGCCACGTGCTTCACTCCAGTCGAACGGCCACGTCCGCCCCTCGGGGCGCTTGCTCCAGTTACCCGAACGTCAGCGGTCAAGGGTTCGTCGCCGAGCTCTCGGTCCGGTTGACGGGCGGGGTGGTGCCGCTGGCCGGCCGGCTCGGCGGGCAATGTCCGAGCAGGATACGACGCACCCTAGTGACCCGGTGATCACCTCGGTAACGGCACTGCTCCGATCGGGTGAACACACTTTCGGCAACCTCCCCCAGGACGGTTCCGGGCGGTAATGAGGGCCGTCGTTCCGGCGGCTCCTCCGCCCGTGGCGGACCGCGTCCACCCGACTGCCGCGCGTGGCCGGAAGCGGTCTCCCGATGTCGCTGATACCCTGGTACCCCGTGGACCGGTGGGAAACGGCGACAGCCGAAGACCCCCGAAACCGCAGCGACGGCACCCCCCGATTCTTCCGGAGGGCACGCCGGAACGCACCTCCAAACGCGACCACGGGAGCCCCCTCTTGGCGATGCCGCCCAACACCACGACGACCAAGCACATCTTCGTCACCGGGGGTGTCGCCTCCTCCCTCGGCAAGGGCCTGACCGCCTCCAGCCTGGGTGCGCTCCTCAAGGCCCGCGGACTGCGGGTCACGATGCAGAAGCTCGACCCGTACCTGAACGTCGACCCGGGCACGATGAACCCCTTCCAGCACGGTGAGGTGTTCGTCACCAACGACGGCGCCGAGACCGACCTGGACATCGGCCACTACGAGCGCTTCCTCGACGTCGACCTCGACGGCTCGGCCAACGTCACCACCGGCCAGGTCTACTCGCAGGTCATCGCCAAGGAGCGGCGCGGCGAGTACCTCGGCGACACCGTGCAGGTCATCCCGCACATCACGAACGAGATCAAGTCCCGGATCCGCCGCATGGCGACCGACGACGTCGACGTCGTCATCACCGAGGTCGGCGGCACGGTCGGCGACATCGAGTCGCTGCCGTTCCTGGAGACCGTCCGCCAGGTCCGCCACGAGGTCGGCCGCGACAACGTCTTCGTCGTGCACATCTCGCTGCTGCCCTACATCGGCCCCTCCGGCGAGCTGAAGACCAAGCCGACCCAGCACTCGGTCGCCGCCCTCCGCAACATCGGCATCCAGCCCGACGCGATCGTGCTGCGCGCCGACCGCGAGGTCCCGACCGCCATCAAGCGCAAGATCTCGCTGATGTGCGACGTCGACGAGGCCGCGGTCGTCGCCGCGATCGACGCCAAGTCGATCTACGACATCCCGAAGGTCCTGCACACCGAGGGCCTGGACGCCTACGTCGTCCGCAAGCTCGACCTGCCCTTCCGCGACGTGGACTGGACCGTCTGGGAGGACCTCCTCGACCGCGTCCACAACCCCGTCCACGAGGTCACGGTCGCGCTCGTCGGCAAGTACATCGACCTGCCCGACGCCTACCTCTCGATCACCGAGGCCATGCGCGCCGGCGGCTTCGCCAACAAGGCCCGCGTCAAGGTCAAGTGGGTCACCTCCGACGACTGCAAGACGCAGGCCGGCGCGGAGAAGCAGCTCGGCGACGTCGACGCGATCCTCATCCCCGGCGGCTTCGGCGACCGCGGTGTGAACGGCAAGATCGGCGCGATCCAGTACGCCCGTGAGAAGAAGGTGCCGCTGCTCGGCATCTGCCTCGGCCTCCAGTGCATCGTCATCGAGGCCGCGCGGAACCTGGCGGGCATCCCCGAGGCGAACTCCACCGAGTTCGACCCGGCGACCGCGCACCCCGTCGTCTCGACGATGGAGGAGCAGCTCGCGTACGTCGAGGGCGCCGGTGACCTGGGCGGAACGATGCGCCTCGGCCTCTACCCGGCGAAGCTCGCCGACGGCTCGGTCGTCCGCGAGGCCTACGGCGACGAGCCGTACGTCGAGGAGCGCCACCGTCACCGCTACGAGGTGAACAACTCCTACCGCGCCGAGCTGGAGAAGAAGGCCGGTCTGGTCTTCTCCGGCACCTCCCCGGACAACAAGCTCGTCGAGTTCGTCGAGTACCCGCGCGAGGTCCACCCCTACCTGGTAGCCACCCAGGCGCACCCGGAGCTCAAGTCGCGTCCGACCCGGCCGCACCCGCTCTTCGCGGGCCTGGTCAAGGCGGCCGTGGAGCGCAAGACCGCGAAGTAGTACGAGCACGGCGGCGCGTTAACGTAGCCGGGGTACGGGTCCCTTCCGGGACGCGTACCCCGGCTTTCGCGTGTTGTCTCATGTCACGTTCGGAGGACAGTGATGCAGGTGCAGGACACCCCGGAGGAGTGGCGGGTCGCCGCCACCGCGACCCCCTTCCAGGGCAACAAGACCAGCGTCCGCACGGACGACGTCGTGATGCCGGACGGCTCCGTCCACCGTCGCGACTACCAGGTCCACCCCGGGTCGGTGGCCGTCCTCGCCCTCGACGAGGAGGACCGCGTCGTCGTCCTGCGGCAGTACCGGCACCCCGTACGGCAGAAGCTCTGGGAGATCCCGGCCGGGCTGCTCGACGTGCCCGGGGAGAACCCGCTGCACGCGGCGCAGCGCGAGCTGTACGAGGAGGCGCACGTCAAGGCGGAGGACTGGCGGGTGCTGACGGACGTCTACACGACGCCGGGCGGGTGCGACGAGGCCGTACGGATCTTCCTCGCGCGGGATCTGTCGGAGGCGGAGGGGGAGCGGTTCGAGGTCTCCGAGGAGGAGGCGGACATGGAGCTGGCGCGGGTGCCGCTCGGGGACCTGGTCCGCGGGGTCCTCGCGGGCGAGCTCCACAACAACTGCCTGGTGGTCGGTGTCCTCTCGCTCGCGGCGGCCCGGGCGGCCGACGCCGTCGAGGCGCTGCGCCCGGCCGACGCGCCCTGGCCCGCGAGGCCCTTCGAGGCCTGAGGCGCTTTGAGGTCCGAGGTCCTTCGAGGTCCGAGGTCCTTCGAGGTCCGACGTCCTTCGAGTTCCGAGGCCCGCAGTGGTGTGACCATCGGCTGATCCGATCGGGGGATGTGCCCGCCGCGCTCCGCCGGGGGCGCGGCGGGGGCTGAACTACGCTCGGGAACGCCCGGGAGGAGATCCTCGCGGGATCGGCTCGTGCGCAGGTGGACGGGAGCGTGGCCCGTGACGGATCAGGCGGTGGCGGCGGCCGTGGGTCGGCGGTTCTTCGGCCGGCAGCGGGAGCTGAAGGCCCTGCGCGCCGACATCGAGCGCACCGGCCTCGACACGCTCACGGGCCGCAAGGCCCCCCGCGCCCGGGTCCTGCTCGTCGCCGGGAAGCCCGGATCCGGCCGTACCGCGCTCGCCGAGGAACTCGCCGCCGCCGTCGCCGACCGGTACCCCGACGGGGTGTTCCGGGCCCGGCTGCGCGAGCCCGGCGGGGAGCCCGTCCCCGCAGCCCGGGTCGCGCAGGAGCTGCTCGCCGTGCTGGGGGTCGCCGAGCCGCCCGGGGCCGCCGAGGACGAGCTGACCGAGCTCGTGCGGGGCGCGCTCGCCGAGCGGCGGGCCGTGCTGATCCTCGACGACGCCGTCGACGCCGAGCAGGCCGATCCGCTGATCCCGGACGACCCGGGAGTGCTCGTGGTCGGGGTGTCCACGGGACCCCTCACCGGCATTCCGGACGTCCGGCCCTGCACCCTCGGCGGCCTGGACCCCAAGTCCGCCATCGAGCTGCTCACCGGCTTCACCGGTTCCGTACGCGTCACCGTCGACCCGCAGGCCGCCGAGTCGCTCGTCGAGGCCTGCGGCGGACTCCCCGGCGCCGTCGTCCTCGCGGGCGGCTGGCTCGCCGCCCGCCCGAAGGCCTCCGTCGCCGATCTGGCCAAGCAGCTGCGCGGGCACGGCGGGGATCCCCTCACCCGGGCCTTCCTCGTCGCCCACGAGGGCCTGCCCGGGACCGCCGCCCGGATACTGCGCTACCTCTCCCTCGCCCCGCTCGGCCGCGCCGACGCCCACACCGCCTCCGCCCTGGCCGGCTGCTCGGTCTCCGCCGCGGCGACCACCCTCGCCGACTTCGCCGCCATGGGGCTCGTCTCCGCCGGCGAGGACGGACAGTACGAGGTCCCCGGCCATCTCGTCCCCCTGCTCCGCGCCCAGCTGGAGGAGCGCGACCGGCCCGCCGAGGTGCAGCTCGCCCGGGCCCGGATGCTGGAGCGGACCGTACGGCTCCTCCAGTCGTGCCGTGCGGTCACCGAGCCCGAGGGCTCGGCCGCCCACGAGAAGCTGGCCGGGCTGCCCCGCGCCCTGCGCTTCCCCAGCGCCGAGGCGGGCGCGGAGTGGCTCCGTTCACGGCAGGCCGTCCTGCTCGCCTCCGCCCGGATCGCCGTCGCCGACGGAGAGCTCGACACCCTGGCCCGCCGCCTCATCGCCTCCCTGGTGCGCGCGCTCGCCGCCCACCGGGGCGCCGAGGCCGCCGCGCCGGAGCTGTACGGGCTCCACCGGCTCGTCCTGGACGTGGCCGAGCGGCGCGGGCTGCACCGCGAGCGGGCCGCGGCCCTCCTCAACCTCGCCGATCTCGACGCCGGGACCGGACGGACGAAGGAAGCATTGCTGCGATATCGGTTGGCATTGGAGGCCGGAAGGGAAGCAAATGATCCGTACGCCACCGGTCGCGCAATGGAATCCGTAGGTGGGGCGTATCAGGAGCTGGGCGACTGGATGCGGGCCGGCGACTGGTACGGGCGGGCGCTCGCGCAGCGCCTCGCCCGCGACGAGCGTGCCGACCAGGCCCGGCTGTACGCCCGCCTCGGCGCCGTCGGGACCTACGCGGGGCGGTACGGCGAGGCGCTGCGCCACTGGCGGGCCGCCGCGGCCGGATACCGCAGGCTCTCCGATCTCCCGGGCTACGCAAGGGCGTTGAGCGAGGCGGCGCGCGTCCAGGAGTACGCGGGCCGTCCCGAGGAGAGCCTGCGGACCTGCGAGGAGGCGGTGGAATGGGCCCGCAGGGCCCAGGACGTACGGCTCCAGGCGGCGCTCCAGATGCGGCTCGCGGACACGCTCGACCGGCTCGGCGACCCCGCCGCGGCCCGGCTCCACAGGGTCGCTGCCGAGCGATTGCTGGAATCTGACGCCACAGCCTGCGAAATCCGCAGTGGGTTCGAGAAAGATTAGTACTTTGAAAGGCTAGACACCGGGAACTCCTTCATTAGACTGGGTCCGCCGCGTTCGAACGTGGTCTGCCCCGGTGCGCCGCAGTGCATCCGGGTATGTATCGCATTACCCCAGTTGTCCCCCCAGATTCAAGGACCGTGATCGACGATGAAGGTCGGCATCCCCCGCGAGGTCAAGAACAACGAGTTCCGCGTGGCCATCACCCCTGCGGGTGTCCACGAGCTCGTCCGCAACGGCCACCAGGTCTTCGTCGAGCAGAACGCCGGTGTCGGCTCCTCGATCACGGATGAGGAGTACGTCGCCGCCGGCGCCGAGATCCTCGCCACCGCCGACGAGGTCTGGGCCACCGCCGACCTGCTGCTCAAGGTCAAGGAGCCCATCGCGGAGGAGTACCACCGCCTCCGCAAGGACCAGACCCTCTTCACCTACCTGCACCTCGCCGCCTCCCGCGAGTGCACGGACGCGCTCCTCGAGTCCGGCACCACCGCCATCGCGTACGAGACCGTCGAGACCGCCAACCGCGCGCTCCCGCTGCTCGCCCCGATGTCCGAGGTCGCGGGCCGCCTGGCCCCGCAGGTCGGCGCCTACCACCTGATGCGCTCCGTCGGCGGCCGTGGTGTCCTCCCGGGCGGCGTCCCCGGCACCCACGCCGGCAAGGCCGTCGTCATCGGTGGCGGCGTCTCCGGCTGGAACGCCGTGCAGATCGCCGTCGGCATGGGCTTCCACGTGACCCTGCTCGACCGTGACATCAACAAGCTCCGCGAGGCCGACAAGATCTTCGGCACCAAGGTGCAGACGGTCGTCTCCAACGCCTTCGAGCTCGAGAAGGCCGTCGTCGAGGCCGACCTCGTCATCGGTGCCGTCCTCATCCCGGGCGCCAAGGCCCCGAAGCTGGTCACCAACGAGCTCGTCGCCAAGATGAAGCCCGGAAGTGTCCTTGTCGACATCGCGATCGACCAGGGCGGCTGCTTCGAGGACTCGCACCCGACCACGCACGCCGAGCCGACCTTCCAGGTCCACAACTCGGTCTTCTACTGCGTCGCCAACATGCCGGGCGCGGTCCCGAACACCTCCACCTACGCCCTCACCAACGCCACGATGCCCTACATCGTGTCGCTGGCGAACAACGGCTGGGTCGAGGCGCTGCGCCGCGACTCCGCGCTCGCCCTGGGCCTCAACACCCATGACGGCAAGGTCGTTTACAAGGAGGTTGCCGAGGCCCACGGTCTCGAGCACGTCGAGCTGAGCACCCTCCTCGGCTGATCCCTCCGGCGTCCCCGAGGCGCCCGGCGGCGGCGCCGTCAACGCGCGCCGTCAATGCCACACACCCGGCCGGACCTTGTTCGACAAGGTCCGGCCGGCTGTGTCTCCGGCCACGCCAAAACGTTCGGCCAACTCGCCTCGAACGTAACTGTTTAACCGTTTCGCGCACCCCTGAAACGTGCGGATGCATGCCCGTGCACCCTTGACAGAGGGGTGTTCGGTTGCCGACACATCGGGCCGGGTCCGGCGGATTGTGTTGCTGCGGAGCGGTGACACGCCATAGAGTCGCCAACCGTCGGCATGGTGCCACGCTGACCTATCGATAAATGTTCCTGGTGACATCCAAGGAGGTAAGACGACTTGTGAATGAGTCGACAATTACTCCCGGGAGCGGTGCGCCAGGTGCCCCGATCGGCTCCGTCGCGGTGCGGACCTTCGCGACGCACCAGCCCATGACGACAGCCCACACGATGAAGACGATGGACGGCCTACACGTGAACGCCACGGCCGGCAACGAGATGGGCCGAGAGTCCACCCACTTCGCCGCCTACGACGAGGTGCCCGAGGGGCACTTCTACGACCCCGACGCCGAGTACGAGCCCGACCCGGAGTACGCGGCCACCCTCGCACCCGACGCTGCCCGCCAGCGCCGCGAGCGGATCGGCCCGACCGGACGGCCGCTGCCGTACTTCCCGATCCCGGGTCCGCTGACCGACCACGGACCCGCGAAGATCATCGCGATGTGCAACCAGAAGGGCGGCGTCGGCAAGACCACGTCGACCATCAACCTGGGTGCCGCACTCGCCGAGTACGGACGACGGGTGCTGCTCGTCGACTTCGACCCGCAGGGAGCCCTGTCGGTCGGCCTCGGCGTGAACCCGATGGAGCTCGACCTCACCGTCTACAACCTGCTCATGGAGCGGGGCATGTCGGCCGACGAGGTCCTCCTCAAGACCGCCGTCCCCAACATGGACCTGCTGCCGAGCAACATCGACCTCTCGGCCGCCGAAGTCCAGCTGGTCAGCGAGGTCGCCCGCGAGTCGACGCTCCAGCGCGCCCTCAAGCCGCTGATGAACGACTACGACTACATCGTGATCGACTGTCAGCCCTCGCTCGGCCTGCTGACCGTGAACGCCCTGACGGCGGCTCACAAGGTCATCGTGCCGCTGGAATGCGAGTTCTTCGCCCTCCGCGGCGTGGCCCTGCTGACCGAGACCATCGAGAAGGTCCAGGAGCGGCTCAACCCCGAGCTCGAACTCGACGGCATCCTCGCCACGATGTACGACTCCCGGACGGTGCACAGCCGTGAGGTCCTGGCGCGCGTCGTCGAGGCCTTCGACGACCACGTCTACCACACGGTCATCGGGCGGACCGTGCGCTTCCCGGAGACCACGGTCGCCGGCGAGCCCATCACCACCTACGCCTCCAACTCCGTGGGCGCCGCCGCGTACCGCCAGCTCGCCAGGGAGGTGCTCGCCCGGTGTCACGCCGAGTGAGTCTGCCCGGCGCCGACGAACTCTTCCGTACGACCGGGGGGATGGCGCTCCAGTCGTCCTCACCCCGCCGGGCCGTCCCGGCCCCGGCGGGCGAGAGCGACACGGCGGCGGCCGAGGGACCCGCGGAGCACACGGCCGCGGACTCCGAGGCGGCCGAGCCGCGCGCCCGGACGGCGGAGCCGGAAGGCCCCGCCGCCAAGGCGCCCGTCGCCGCACCCGCCGCGGCGGTCCCCGCCCCGGGGACCCGGCGGCGCGGCGGCCGTACCCCGAGCAGGCGGCCCAGCGGCCGCGAGCGCCACGACGAGAAGATCACGGTCTACGTCTCCGCCGAGGAGCTCATGGACCTGGAGCACGCCCGGCTCGTGCTCCGCGGCGAGCACGGTCTCGCCGTCGACCGCGGCCGGATCGTCCGGGAGGCGGTCGCCGTCGTCCTCGCGGACCTGGAGTCCCGGGGCGACGCGAGCATCCTCGTCCGCCGTCTGCGCGGCCGCTGACGGTAGCCTGCGGGCTGCCGCGCTCCCCCGTACCACCTGGACATCCATGCACCACGCCTCTGACGAAACGTCCCGCCCGCCGGGCCGCCGCCCCCTGGGCAGCGGCCCGGGCGAGACGGCGGGGGCCGCCGTGCCCCCCGCCGCCGACGAGCGGTTCACCGTCCGGCTCGCGAACTTCGAGGGCCCCTTCGACCTGCTCCTCCAGCTGATCACCAAACACAAGCTGGACGTGACCGAGGTCGCCCTGTCCCAGGTCACCGACGAGTTCATGGCGCACATCCGCGCCCTGGGCCCCGACGGCGACCTCGACCAGACCACCGAGTTCCTCGTCGTCGCCGCCACCCTGCTCGACCTCAAGGCCGCCCGGCTGCTGCCCGTGGCCGACGTGGAGGACGAGGGAGACCTCGCCCTCCTGGAGGCCCGCGACCTGCTCTTCGCCCGCCTCCTCCAGTACCGCGCCTACAAGCGGATCGCGGAGATCCTGGAGGACCGCTGGGACACCGAGGCCCGCCGCCATCCCCGTACCGTCGGCCTCGAACCGCACCACGCGGCCCTGCTCCCCGAGGTCGTCATCTCCATCGGCGTCGAGGGCTTCGCGAAGCTCGCCGCCAAGGCCATGCAGCCCAGGCCCGCGCCCGAGGTGTACGTCGACCACATCCACGCCCCGCTCGTCAGCGTCCGCGAGCAGGCCTCCGTGGTCGTCGCGCTGCTCCGCGAGCGCGGCACGGCGGTCTTCCGCGAGCTGATCGAGGACGCCGGGGACACCCTCACCGTCGTCGCCCGCTTCCTCGCCCTCCTGGAGCTCTACCGGGAGCGGGCGGTCGCCCTCGACCAGGAGACCGCCCTGGAGGACCTCACGGTCTCCTGGACCGGCGGCGAGAGCGACCCCTCCGGCGCCGTGACCGACGAATTCGACCAGGAGGCCACCGCAGCGTGAGCGACCTCAAGCCCAGCCTCGAAGCCGTCCTCATGGTCGTCGACGAGCCCGCCACCGAGAAGGACCTCGCCAAGGTCCTCGACCGCACCCCCGACGAGGTCGCCGACGCCCTGCGCGAGCTGGCCGACGAGTACACCGCCCAGAACCGCGGCTTCGAGCTGCGGTACGTCGCCGGGGGCTGGCGCTACTACACCCGCCCCGCCCACGCGGCGGCCGTCGAGGCCTTCGTCCTGGACGGCCAGCACGCCCGTCTCACCCAGGCGGCCCTGGAGACCCTCGCGGTCGTCGCGTACCGCCAGCCCGTCAGCCGTTCCCGCGTCTCGGCGGTCCGCGGAGTCAACTGCGACGGCGTCATGCGGACCCTCCTCCAGCGGGGTCTGGTGGAGGAGGCGGGCGCGGAACCCGAAACAGGTGCGATCCTGTACAGGACGACGAACTACTTCCTGGAGCGGATGGGCCTGCGCGGCCTGGACGAACTCCCCGAGCTCGCGCCCTTCCTCCCCGAGGCGGAGGCGGTCGAGCCGGACTCCCTCGAAGGCGTCCCGTCGTTCGATCCGGACGCAGACGTAGACGACAAGACGGAAATGTGATGCGAAGCAGCAGCGGCAGGAACAGCAGCGGAAACAACGGCGGGAGCCGTGGTGGCAACAGCGGCGGCCGCGGCGGCAGCAGCGGCGGAGGCCGTGGCAACAGCGGCGGTGGCGGCGGGCGCGGGAACTACCGCGGCGCCGGCAACGGCCGCGACGACCGCCAGGGCGGCGGCCGTCCCGGTCAGGGCGGCGGCCGTCCGGGCCAGGGCGGCGGCGGCCGTCCCGGTCAGGGCAGCGGGCGCCCCGCGCAGGGCGGCGGCCGGCCGACCGGCGCCGGCTCGCGCAACGCGCGCCCGGAGGAGCGCAGCTACGACGAGCGCTACAGCACCGGCGGCTCCTCGCAGGGCGGCCCCAAGAGCGGCCGCGGCGCCTCGGCCCGCGGTGGCGCCAAGGGCGGCCCCCGGCAGTCCCCGCAGCGCGGCGGCGGCCGTACGGCCCCGGCCCGCTCGCGCGAGTACGACGCCCGTACGGAGGAGCGGAACCGGGAGCGGTACGCCGGCAAGCCCGAGATCAAGCTCCCCAAGACCTTCCCCGGCGCCGAGCAGGAGGGTGAGCGCCTGCAGAAGGTCCTCGCCCGTGCCGGCATGGGCTCCCGCCGCACCTGCGAGGAGCTGATCGAGCAGGCGCGCGTCGAGGTCAACGGCGAGATCGTCATGGAACAGGGCATGCGCGTCGACCCGGAGAAGGACGAGATCAAGGTGGACGGCCTCACCGTCGCCACCCAGTCGTACCTGTTCTTCGCGCTGAACAAGCCGGCCGGCGTCGTCTCCACCATGGAGGACCCGGACGGCCGCCAGTGCCTCGGCGACTACGTCACCAACCGCGAGACCCGGCTCTTCCACGTCGGCCGTCTCGACACGGAGACCGAGGGCATCATCCTGCTCACCAACCACGGTGAGCTGGCCCACCGCCTCACGCACCCCAAGTACGGCGTGAAGAAGACCTACCTCGCCGCCATCACCGGCCCGCTGCCCCGCGAGGTCGGCCGCCGCCTCAAGGACGGCATCGAGCTGGAGGACGGGTACGCCCGCGCCGACCACTTCCGCGTCGTCGAGCAGACCGGCAAGAACTACCTGGTCGAGGTCACTCTCCACGAGGGCCGCAAGCACATCGTCCGCCGGATGCTGGCCGAGGCCGGCTTCCCGGTCGACAAGCTGGTCCGTACGGCCTTCGGCCCGATCGGCCTGGGCGACCAGAAGTCGGGCTGGCTGCGCCGCCTGACCAACACCGAGGTCGGCATGCTGATGAAGGAAGTCGGGATGTAGTTCCCGGCCTCCCGGCCTCCCGGCTTCCCGGCCTTCCGGAAGTCCTTGTGGTTCGGACCCACCCCCCTTAGAGTCAAAGTGACGCTAAGGGGGGTGGGCCTCTTTGGTGACCGGAAGGGCGGCTCCGCATGACCCTCGCACGCACCGCGACCAAGCAGGCCGCGACCGGGGCCCTGATCGGGCTCGCGCTCGGTGACGCCCTCGGCTTCCCGACCGAGTTCAACGACGTCCCGTCGATCCTCGCGAAGAGCGGCCCCTGGCGGCGGATGGCGCTGCCCGTCAGCAACAAGAAGGCGTACGTCACCGACGACACCCAGATGACCCTCGCCTTCGCCCGGGGCATCCGCACCGCCATGGACCGGGGCGTCCTCGCCCCGCTGCGCCTCGCCCGGCCCGTCCGCGACGAGTTCGTCGACTGGTACCACTCCCCGGAGAACAACCGCGCCCCCGGCAACACCTGCCTGCGCGCCTGCCTGCTCCTCGACGGCGACCGGCCCTGGCAGGACGCCAGCCAGATCCACTCCAAGGGCTGCGGCGCCAACATGCGGGTCGCCCCCATCGGCCTCGTCCCCGGACTGAGCGAGGAGCAGCGGGCCGGCGCCGCGCAGCTCCAGGCGGCCCTGACCCACGGTCACCCCACCGCCCTCGCCGCCTCCGACCTCACCGCGCGGGCCGTGTACCTCCTCGCCCAGGGCGTGGACCCGGCCGGCCTCGTCGGACAGCTGCGCTCGTACGCGTACGAGAACCGCGACCGCTACCACGAGCACTGGCTCGGCGACCTCTGGACCCGCTCCCAGGACCCCAGTGCGCTGTCCTTCGTCCGGCGCGGCTGGGACGAGTGCCTGGCCGTCCTGGAGCGGCTCGACGCCGTCCAGCGCACGGCCGACCCGGAGCTCGACCCCTGCGAGTACACCGGCGACGGCTGGATCGCGGAGGAGGCCCTCGCGACCGGGCTGCTCTGCTTCCTGCTCTTCCCCGACGAGCCGCTCACCGCGCTCCGCCGGGCCGCCTGCACCCGGGGCGACTCCGACTCGATCGCCGCGCTGGCGGGCGCCTTCGCCGGAGCCCACCTGGGCGCGGCCGCCTGGCCCGCCGAGTGGGCGGACGTCGTCGAGTACCGCAGCGACCTGCTGACCTTCGGCGCGCTCTGGGACGCTTGATCCATGACGCTCACCCTGGAATCCGCCGGGCCGGCCGGTTCCGCCCTCGACGCCGACCTGTCCGCCGTCGTGGCGGAACAACCCGACCCCCTGCTCTTCGCCACCGTGTCGGGCGCGCACCTCTACGGCTTCCCGTCCCGTGACTCGGACGTGGACCTGCGCGGCGCGCACCTGCTCCCCGTGGACGCCGTCATAGGCCTCCGTGAGCCGGAGGAGACCCGTAGCCGGATGTGGGACCGGGACGGCGTCGAGATGGACCTCGTCACGCACGACCTGCGGAAGTTCGCCCGGCTGATGCTGCGCCGCAACGGCTACGTCCTGGAACAGCTCACCTCCCCGCTCGTTGCCCACACCACGGAGACCCACACCGAGCTGGTCGCCCTCGTTCCGGAGCTGCTCACGAGTCACCACGCACACCACTACCGGGGCTTCGCCGGGACGCAGTGGCGGCTCTTCGAGAGCAGCGGCGAGCTCAAACCGCTGCTCTACACCTACCGTGCGCTGCTCACCGGCATCCACCTGATGCGCTCGGGTGAGGTACAGGCCCATCTGCCGACCCTGGTGGGGGAGGTGACGGAGGCCCCCGCCCGGCTGTCCGACCTCGTCGCCGCGAAGGCGGCTGCCGAGCACGGCCTCGCGGAAGTGGCGGTCGAGGATGTGCGGGCCGAGATCGAGGCCCTGCACGGGGTCCTGGACGTCGCCCAGGCCGCCTCGGGGCTCCCGGAGGCCGTAGGCGTCCACGACGCGCTGCACGACCTCGTCGTGCGGGCCCGGCTAGGGATGCTGGAGCACGCTCAGCGCTGACGCGCGGCGCGTGCGGATCAGGAAGTCCTGCACGCGCGCGTGGTCCGGGGTGGCCGGGAGTGGGCTCGTGTCGTGGGCCCGGTCGGCCTCGTCCTGGAGGCGGTTCATCCAGGACTCGACCTCGGGCCACGGGACCTCGCCGCGCTTCACCGCGAGGAGGCGCTCGCGCTCCTCGCCCACGTCGATGCGGAGCTCGCCCGTCCGCAGCAGATCGCGGCAGCTCGCCAGGAGTCGCAGCAGGTGCATCGCGTGCTTCCAGCGCGGGGCGCCGTACTGGCGGACGTCCGCCTCCAGCTTGCGGCGCTGCCCGCCGGCGTACCGGACGAAGGTCTGGTGGGCCTGGCGGGAGAGGAAGGCCCCGCGCAGGGCGAGGAGTTCGCGGCTCGTGTCGTCGACGTGCTCGACGACGGGGGAGTGGAGGCACTCCAGGACGTTCGGGTTGTTCCGCAGGGCCAGCTCGCAGAAGCGTTCCAGCTCCCAGCTGAACTGCTCGTCGGCCGGGCCCTCGACATGGGCCGGGGGCTTGTCGAAGCGCCAGAACAGCGGCGTGGGCGCGAGATAGACACCCCGCACGTCCGTGTCGCTGTCCTCGGTCGCGAGACCGAAGGCGCGCGAGCCCATGACGCAGGAGTAGATCGTGTGGTCGCGCACCAGGTCTTCGGGAGTCATGCGCGGCAGGCTATGCCAAGGTGATCGTTTCGTCCGAGACAATAATCGGCTCCTCGGGCAACGGGCGGGGAGCCGGTCCCGCCGCCACCGAGCCGTCCGCGATCCGGTACTTGGAGCCGTGGCAGGGACAGTCGATGGTGCCGTCCGCGACCTTGTTCACCAGGCAGCCCTGATGGGTGCAGACCGCCGAGAAGGCCCGGAAGTCGCCCTCGGCGGGCTGGGTGACCACGACCTTCCGGTCGGTGAAGACCTTGCCGCCGCCGACCGGGATCTCGGAGGTCCTCGCGAGCACGGCGGCGGAGGCCTCGCCCGTCGCGGAGCTCGGGGCGGCCGTGGTCGGGACCGGCGCCGGGCTGGCGGCCTCCCCGGTGCTCGTACCGCCGTCGCTCCCCTCCCCGCCGTCCGAGCCGCAGCCGGTCGTCAGGGCCGCGGCGGCGAACAGGACGGTACGGCGCGGGGGCGTCACACGTGGAGTCATGGCGCCAGCTTGGCGGGGCCCGGGGCCGGGGTCCCGCGACACGCGCGCGCGTACTCCGAGTGGCGGAGCATCCCGGTCCGGGTGAGATTGGGCGTGTTCCGGTTCGGACGAAAGGCAGGATCGACCATGGCGGGTAACGACCTCGGCAGTCTTCTCGGCGGTCTCCTCGGAGGCGGCGGTCAGGGCGGCAGCGGCGGCGGCGCCGGAGGCATCCTCGGCTCCCTGCTCGGTGCCCTGATGAGCGGCGCGGGCGGCGGGGCGGGCGCGGGCGGCGGCGCGGCGGCAGGCGCCGGCGGCTCGAACCCGCTCGGCGGACTCCTCGACATGCTCACCAAGTCCGGCCTCGCCGACCAGGCCCAGTCCTGGATCGGCACCGGCGAGAACCAGAGCGTCAGCGGCGCCGAGATCGCCCAGGCCCTCCCCGACGAGACCCTCCAGCAGGTCGCGGCGGAGGCCGGCGTCAGCCCGGAGCAGGCCGCCGACGAGATCGCCCAGTCGCTGCCACAGGCCGTCGACAAGCTCACCCCCGGCGGCTCGGTTCCCGCCGGCTCCCTGGAGGACATCATCCGCCAGCAGCAGCTCTGACCGGCCCCCCGGCCGGAGAGCTCCGCGCGCCCGCCCGCCGTCTCGGAGGGCGGGCGCCGCGACGAGCCGCCCCCGGCGCTGACTACGCTGGTCGGAGCATTGGACGCAGGCGAAGGAGTACGACGTGGCGGTACGAGCGGTCCGAGGCGCCGTCCAGCTGGAGCGGGACGAGGCCGGGCACATGCGCGAGCAGGTCGAGGAGCTCCTCACCGCCGTCCTCGCGCGCAACGAGCTCACGCCCGACGACCTCATCAGCATCTGGTTCACGGCCACGCCCGACCTGCACAGCGACTTCCCCGCCGCCGCGGCCCGCGAGATCGGCATCGTCGACGTGCCCCTCATCTGCGCCCAGGAGCTCGACATAGAGGGCGCGATGCCGAGGGTCGTCCGGCTCCTCGCCCACGTCGAGACCGAGCTCCCCAAGACCGAGATCGCGCACGTCTACCTCGGCGCCGCGGCAGCCCTCCGCAAGGACATCGCCCAGTGAGAACAGCGCTCGTCATCGGCACCGGCCTCATCGGCACCTCCGCCGCCATGGCCCTCCAGGGCCGGGGCGTCACCGTCCACCTCCGCGACCACGACCCCGCGCGCGCCCGCACGGCGGCGGCGCTCGGCGCCGGCACCGACGAGGCGCCCGAGGGCCCCGTGGACCTCGCCATCGTCGCCGTACCCCCCGCGCACGTCGCCGCGACCCTCGCCGACGCGATGAAGGCCGGGCTCGCGCGTGCCTACCTCGACGTCGCCAGCGTCAAGGGCGGGCCGAAGCGCGAGCTGGAGGCGCTGGGCCTCGACCTCACCGCGTACATCGGCTCCCACCCCATGTCCGGCAAGGAGCGCTCCGGTCCCCTCGCCGCGACCGCCGACCTCTTCGAGGGGCGGCCCTGGGTCCTCACCCCGACCCGGGACAGCGACACCGAGGTCCTCAACCTCGCCCTGGAGCTCGTCGCCCTCTGCCGCGCCGTGCCCGTCGTCATGGACGCCGACGCCCACGACCGGGCCGTCGCCCTCGTCTCCCACACCCCGCAGCTGGTCTCCTCGATGGTCGCCGCGCGCCTGGAGGAGGCCGACGAGTCGGCCGTACGCCTCTGCGGGCAGGGCATCCGCGACGTCACCCGGATCGCCGCCTCCGACCCGCGCATGTGGGTGGAGATCCTCTCCGCCAACCCGGGCCCCGTCGCCGACGTCCTCGCCGGCGTCGCCGCCGACCTCGACGAGACCGTCCGCGCCCTGCGCTCCCTCCAGTCCGCCGACGCCGCCGAGCGGCAGGACGGCGCCTCGGGCGTCGAGGACGTCCTGCGCCGGGGCAACGCCGGCCGCTCCCGCGTCCCCGGCAAGCACGGCGCCGCCCCCACGGCGTACGAGACGGTCGCCGTCCTCATCAGCGACCAGCCCGGCGAGCTGGCCCGGATCTTCGCAGACGCGGGCCGCGCGGGCGTCAACATCGAGGACGTCCGCATCGAGCATGCGACCGGCCAGCAGGCCGGCCTCGTCCAGCTCATGGTCGATCCGAAGGCCGCCCCGGCCCTCGGCGAGTCCCTGAAGGAACGGGGCTGGGCCCTGCGGACGGGCTGACGACGGCACCGGGGGAACACGGCCCGGCGGACCCCGAAGGGACCGCTGGGCCGAACGGGTGCGTGGGACTCGGTAACCTTGTGGAGGTGCCCGCAACCCCGCCGGGCCCCTACAGGCTCCCCCAGGAAGGTGTTCCCACCGTGGAATCCGTGATCGTCGCCATCGACGGGCCCTCTGGCACGGGCAAGTCGAGCACCTCGAAGGCGGTCGCCGCCAAGCTGGGGCTCAGCTACCTCGACACCGGTGCCCAGTACCGCGCGATCACCTGGTGGATGATCAGCAACGGTGTGGACGTGCACGACGCCGACGCCGTCGCCAACGCGGCCTCCAAGCCGGTCATCGTCTCGGGCACCGACCCGTCCCGCCCGACCATCACGGTCGACGGCGCCGACGCCTCCGGCCCGATCCGCACCGAGGAGGTCACCTCCAAGGTCAGCGCCGTCAGCGCCGTCCCCGAGGTGCGCACCCTCATCACCGAGCTCCAGCGGTCCATCGCCAAGGGCGCCGAGCTCGGCATCGTCGTCGAGGGCCGGGACATCGGCACCACCGTCCTGCCCGACGCCGACCTCAAGGTCTTCCTCACCGCCTCGCCCGAGGCCCGCGCCGCCCGCCGCTCCGGCGAGCTCAAGGGCGCCGACGTGCACGCCACGAAGGAAGCCCTCATCAAGCGGGACGCGGCCGACTCCAGCCGCAAGACCTCCCCGCTCGCCAAGGCCGACGACGCCGTCGAGGTCGACACCACCGAGCTCACGCTCGACCAGGTCATCGAGTGCGTCGTCACCCTCGTCGAGGAGAAGAGGGCGGCCGCGAAGTGACCTTGCCCTCCGAGAGGGGCGCCGCCGTCGGCAGACGCATCGGCATCGGCCTGATGTACGGCTTCTGGAAGCCGCGCGTCCTCGGCGCCTGGCGGGTGCCGGCCTCCGGCCCCGTCATCCTCGCCGTGAACCACGCGCACAACATCGACGGCCCCATGGTCATGGGCACCGCACCCCGCCCGGTGCACTTCCTCATCAAGAAGGAAGCCTTCGTCGGACCTCTCGGGTCCTTCCTGGACGGCATCGGGCAGGTCAAGGTCGACCGGGACAGCACCGACCGGAACGCGATAGGCAACGCCCTGGGCGTCCTGGAGCAGGGCGGCGTCCTCGGGATCTTCCCCGAGGGCACCCGCGGCGAGGGCGACTTCGCCTCGCTGCGCGCGGGCCTCGCCTACTTCGCGGTACGCGGCGGGGCGCCGATCGTCCCCGTGGCGGTTCTGGGAAGCACCGACCGCCGGGGACGGCTGGTCAAGGGGCTGCCCCCGCTGCGCGGCCGCGTCGACATCGTCTTCGGGGACGCCTTCGACGCGGGCGACGGCTCGGGGCGCCGCACCCGCAAGGCGCTCGACGAGGCCACCGTACGGATCCAGGAGCGGCTCACCGGCCACCTGGAAAACGCCAGGCGCCTCACCGGGCGCTGAGCGAGACTTTCAGTAGTGGGCCCCGCCGCCGGGGACCCACCGACCACGAATGATCAAGGAACGGACTTCATGAACGACCAGCACGACCACGGGGCACTTGGCGACGCCGAGTACGCGGAGTTCATGGAGCTCGCCGCGGAAGAGGGCTTCGACGCGGAGGACGTCGAGGGCGCGATCGAGGAGGCGGGCCACGGCCCGCTCCCCGTCCTCGCCGTCGTCGGCCGTCCGAACGTCGGCAAGTCGACCCTGGTGAACCGCATCATCGGCCGCCGCGAGGCAGTCGTCGAGGACAAGCCGGGCGTCACCCGCGACCGCGTCACCTACGAGGCCGAGTGGGCCGGCCGCCGTTTCAAGGTCGTCGACACCGGCGGCTGGGAGCAGGACGTCCTCGGCATCGACGCCTCCGTCGCCATCCAGGCGGAGTACGCGATCGAGGCCGCCGACGCCTGCCTCTTCGTCGTGGACGCCACCGTCGGCGCCACCGACACCGACGAGGCCGTCGTCCGGCTGCTGCGCCGTGCCGGCAAGCCGGTCGTCCTCGCCGCCAACAAGGTCGACGGCCAGTCCGGCGAGGCCGACGCCGCCACGCTCTGGTCCCTGGGCCTCGGCGAGCCGTTCCCCGTCTCCTCGCTCCACGGCCGCGGCACCGGCGACCTCCTCGACGAGGTCCTGAAGAAGCTGCCCGAGGCCCCCGAGCAGCGCTTCGGCAACGCGGTGGGCGGCCCCCGCCGCATCGCCCTCATCGGCCGTCCGAACGTCGGCAAGTCCTCCCTCCTCAACAAGGTGGCGGGCGAGAACCGCGTCGTCGTCAACGAACTGGCCGGCACCACCCGCGACCCGGTCGACGAGCTCATCGAGCTCGGCGGCGTGACCTGGAAGTTCGTCGACACCGCCGGCATCCGCAAGAAGGTCCACCTCCAGTCCGGCGCGGACTACTACGCCTCCCTGCGGACCGCGGCCGCCATCGAGAAGGCGGAGGTGGCCGTCATCCTCATCGACACCACCGACAACATCTCGGTCCAGGACCAGCGCATCATCACGACGGCCGTCGAGTCCGGCCGCGCGATCGTCATCGCCTACAACAAGTGGGACGAGCTCGACGAGGAGCGCCGCTACTACCTCGAGCGCGAGATCGAGACCGAGATGCAGCAGGTCGCCTGGGCGCCGCGGGTCAACGTCTCCGCCAAGACCGGCCGCCACATGGAGAAGCTGGTCCCGGCGATCGAGACCGCCATCGCCGGCTGGGAGACCCGCGTCCCCACCGGCCGGCTCAACGCCTTCCTCGGCGAGATCGTCGCGGCCCACCCGCACCCGATCCGCGGCGGCAAGCAGCCCCGCATCCTCTTCGGCACGCAGGCGGGCACCAAGCCGCCCCGCTTCGTGCTCTTCGCCTCCGGCTTCCTGGAGGCGGGCTACCGCCGCTTCATCGAGCGCCGCCTCCGCGAGGAGTTCGGCTTCGAGGGCACCCCGATCCACATCTCGGTGCGCGTGCGCGAGAAGCGCAGCCGCAAGAAGTAGAACGGACATGACCGAGGGCCGGGACTCGTGGAGTCCCGGCCCTCGGCCGTTTCAGATTCCCCTGCGGGGGCCCGGCGGGAGCGCCGCCGGGCTGTGGTGCTGCTGCGTCGTCCACATCGGCTGGTACGCGGCGGAGTGCCGGTATCCGAGCCCGTTGCCGCTCGCGGGCCCGTGCCCGTACGACGGCCCCGCGTACCCGCTTCCGGTCCCGCTTCCGCCGCCGAGCCCGCCGCCGATCCCGCTCCCGTACAGACCGGTGCTGGCGGTCGTGCCGAAGGCCCGGAAAGGGACCTCCTCCTCACCGCTGCGGTCGCCCGGCAGTGTCCGGAACGACCGGCTGTACTCCGCGTACAGGGCGTCGAAGATCGGCGTGGCCGACTGGCCCGCCGGGACGTCCTGCGCCGGGCGCATGGCGGGGATCTGGCTCGGATACGGCTGGAGGAAAGGGTCGTATGGGTGCACGTACGTGCCAACGACCCCGCCGCCCGTCGGATGCGGGCGGCTCTCCGAAAGAGGCGCGCGCCGGGGGCGCGGGACGGTCGCCCCGCTCCGCCCCGTCGCGCCGCCCGGGCCGTCGGGCCCGCCGAGGCCACCGAGCCCGCTCAGATCCCTGAGCCCGCTCAGATCGCCGAGCCCGCCGAGGTCCCTGAGCCGGCCCGGATCACTGAGGCCGCCGAGGTCCCCGAGCCGGCCGAGGTCGCCCAGGCCTCCCGGCGGCGGTCCCGGGCGGCCTCCGGGGGCCCGTGCGGGCTCTATGCCCGGCCGGCCGTCCTCCATCAGGTCCCGGCCAGCGGCATCGCGGCAGCCACCAGGCGGCCGTTGGCCGCCGCCTTCTCCAGGGCGTCACGGAGCAGGTCCTCGCGCGGCTGCTGGCCGATGGAGCCCACCGGCGCGGCGAAGACGAGCACCGTGTGCGACTTGTTGGCCGCCGCGCGCCAGCCCTCGGTGACCTGGAGCGGCTGGTGGGCCTGCCACCACGCGGCCTGACCGGCGCCGTTCGGCCCCGGCTGGAGGACGGAGTGCAGCTGGCCCATGGCCACGAGCACCGACCAGCCCGGCAGCGCCGCCGGCTTCTCGTCGAGGCCGGAGACCGGCTGGAAGCCCTGGTCGGTGAGGAGCGAGAGGAACTCGTCGACCGGACCGTCCGTGCCCGGGCGGGCCACGGGGGCGGTCGGCTCCACGACGAGCGCCGGGTGCAGCTCGCCGTCGATCAGGACGAGCCCGCTGGTGACTCCGAGCACCGCCTGCTCGGGGTGGGCGGCGGAGAGCGCGTCGGCGGCGTCCGCCGCGGCGATGGAGGCGACGGCGCCCTGGAGCTGGTCCTCCGAGACGCGGACGACCTGCGAGGGGATGCAGGTCGCGTGGGCGAACGCGAGGACCGCGGTCTCCACGCCGACGAACAGCACCGTGCTGGTGCGCTCCCGCTGGGAGTCACCCGGCGTGCGGCAGGAGGTGCAGTCGTAACTGCCCGGGGCGTTGTCGCCCTCGAGCAGCCGATTGGCTTCTTCGTCGCCGATCTCGGCGCGTACGTCCTCGCTGACGTCGAGCATGCGCGGCACGGGGGGCTCCCTGGCTAGGAACGGGGGACGCCGGGCCGTTCCCGGGCGCCTCATGCCGAGTTCAACGGGTCAGGATCGGCCGGGGTCACGCGCGGAAGCGGGGCAACTTGCCACGGGCGTGTGCGGGGCGCGCGTCGGGGTGCCCGTGACTCCGACCGGGTGGGGTGTTGACAGTGTTCCGCGCGGCACGGGCCGGGCCCGCGGGGCGGCTGCCTAGCCTGCCCCGATGTCGAAGATCCGATTTTGGACGACGGCCGGATCCCTCCTCGCGGTCGTGACGTTGACGTCGTGGACGACGGGGAGCGCGGTCGCCGGTACGACGGACACGGCGGCCTCCACGACCGTCGCCGCAACCGTCTCCGCGGCCGTGGCCTCCTCCGCCGACGCCGTACGGGCCGCGGCCGCCGTGCCGGACTACCCCTGCGCGGCCGACCAGTGGCCGTGGGGGTGCGTCGCCGACTGCGAGAGCAGCGGCCGCTGGAACGTCAACACCGGGAACGGCTTCTACGGCGGGCTCCAGTTCTGGCAGCCGACCTGGGTCGAGCACGGCGGCCGGAAGTTCGCCGAGCGCGCCGACCTGGCCACCCGGCCGCAGCAGATCACCACCGCCGAGGAGGTCCTGCGCACCCAGGGCTGGGGCGCGTGGCCCGTCTGCTCGAAGCGGTACGGGCTGAGCGGGCGCGTCCACACCGTGCAGCCGGGGGACTCGCTCGGCACGATCGCGCGCCGGTTCGCGGTGAAGGGCGGCTGGCAGGCGCTGTACGCGGCCAACCGGAGCGTCATCGGGGCCGATCCGAACCGGATCGTGGTCGGGACGATGCTGCGGATCGGTCCGCTCTGAGGGCGCGTACCCGCTCAGGCCGTCGTGAACTCGTACGGTTCCCCGCCGGCCGCGAGCGAGCCGCGCCGGAGCTCGAGGACGATCGTGCCGCGCGGCAGGCCCGGCGGCACGCGCTGCTCGGCCAGGACGACCGCCGCCCCGTCGTCCTCGGCGAGCGCGGCCAGGAGCGCGTACGTCCTCGCCGCGACCGCCGGGGCCATGCCGAGTGACGGCTCGTCGACGAGCACCACGCGCGCGCGTGCCGACGGGGCGGGGGAGAGGAGGGCAGGGGACATCAGGGCGCGGGACAGCGCCAGCATCCGGCGCTCGCCGCCGGAGAGCGTCCCCGCCGGCCGGGACAGGAGCGGGACGAGTTCGGGGTACGGGGGCGGGGCGCCCTCCGGCGCGGTGAGCGCCAGGTTCTCCGCGACCGTCAGCCCCTCGTACACCGCCCGCCGATCCGGTACGAGGCAGAGCCCGCGGCGGGCCCGCTCGTCGGCCGGGAGCCCGGTCACGTCGGCGCCGCGCCACAGCACCCGGCCGGAGGAGAGCCGTACCGTCCCCGCGAGGGCCCGCAGGGCCGTCGTGCGGCCCGCGCCGTTCCGGCCGAGCAGCACGGTCACCGTGGCGGCCGGCACGGGCAGGTCGAGGCCGTGCAGGGCCTCCAGGGGGCCGTAACGGACCCGGGCGGCGCGCAGGGCGATCTCGACGGTCATGACAGGAGCCGGCCGCCTTCCATGGTGTGCACGGTGTGGGCGATCCCGGCGACGAGATCCGGGTCGTGCTCCACGACGAGGACGGTCAGCCCGTCGGCGGCGAGCGCGGAGAGGATCCGCGCCAGCGCGGCGGTCTCGACGGCGTCCAGCCCGGCCGCGGGCTCGTCCAGGAGCAGGGTGTGCGGCCGCCCGGCGAGGGCGCGGGCGAGCTCGACGCGGCGGAGGGTGCCGGTGGGGAGGCCGGCGGCGGGGAGGTGGCGGACGGGGCCGTCGAGGGCGAGGAGGCGGAGGCACTGCTCGACGGCGGTGGGGTCGTCGTCGTGGGGGGACCGGCGGCTCCGGTTGCTCCGTTGGCTCCGGTCCGCGCCGAGGCGGACGTTCTCCTCGACCGAGAGCGACGGGAAGACGGCCAGCCGCTGGAAGGTCCGGGCGATCCCGAGACGGGACCTCGCGTGGGCCGGGAGGGCGGTGATGTCGACGCCGTCCAGCGTCACGCTGCCTTGGCCCCCGCGGGGCCGGAGCGTGCCGGCGAGACAGTCGAAGAGCGTGCTCTTCCCGGCGCCGTTCGGGCCGACGAGGGCGGTGACGCGGGAGGGGGCGAGGGCGAGGGTGACGTGGGAGAGGGCGGTGACGCCGCCGGGGTAGGTGAGCGTGAGGTCATGGAGGCGGAGCCTTGGGGGGTCACTCGTGCGGGTGGCAGTTGGGCCCGGTGCGGGTTCCCCTGCGGGGGGCTGGGCGGCGTTGGCGGGCGGGCCGCCGTGGGGGTGCGTCCGGCCTTCGGTCGGACTTGGTTTCCCGCCCGCAGCGCCCGTG
This sequence comes from Streptomyces sp. NPDC056144, assembly GCF_042264145.1. Classification (NCBI taxonomy): domain Bacteria; kingdom Bacillati; phylum Actinomycetota; class Actinomycetes; order Kitasatosporales; family Streptomycetaceae; genus Streptomyces; species Streptomyces sp. NPDC056144. The sequence goes on from NZ_JBHJVF010000011.1 coordinate 45,709, forward strand.
CGGGCCGGTGGGTCGGATGCGGGTTCCCCTGCGGGGGGCTCGGCGCCGTCGGCGGCCGGCGGGACGTGGTGGCTACGGCCTGCGGCCGTGTCACGGCTGCCTGCCGGAGCTGCCTGCGGGGGGTTTCGCGTGAGGAAGTGGGGGAGCAGGGTCGTCAGTGGGGGGCAGCGGCCTGTTTGGGTGGCCAGGAGGCCTGTCAGGGCTGCTGCCGTGCCTGCTTGGGGGCCCGCGTCCAGGGTGGCCAGGAGGGTGGCCGCCAGGAGGGGGGTCAGGAGGTGGTCCGCGCCCAGGACCAGGACCGCCGCGAACCACAGCAGGCCCTGGACCGGGTCGTACGCCTCCGGGTCGAAGGCCCGGCCGCCCAGGCTCAGCAGCGCGCCTCCCAGGGCCGCCAGGGCCGCGCCCAGGGTGAAGGCCAGGAGCTTCAGGGCCGGGGCGGGGACGCCCGCCGCCTCCGCGCCCGGCTCGTGGTCCCGCAGGGCCGCCAGCGCGCGGCCCGTGCGGCCCCTGCGCAGCGCGGCCACCAGGGCCAGGCAGCCCGCCAGGACCGCCAGCTCCAGGGCGTAGAACGCGCGGTCGTCCGCGAACGCCGCCGGGCGTTCCACCGACAGGCCCGCCGTCGCGTACGGCTGGGTCAGGACGAAGCGGCTCACGGCCACCCCCGTCGCGAGGGTGGCCAGGGCCAGCGCCAGGCCGTGGCGGCGGATCGCCGGCCAGGCCGTCAGGACGCCCACCACCGCCACCAGCGGGACCGCGAGGGCCGTCGCCGCCAGGACCGGGACGCCGTTCGTCGCCAGCAGCGCCGTCAGCAGCGCCCCCAGGCCCGCGTACGCCGCCTGGCCCAGGGCGATCTGGCCTCCTCTGCCGGTCACCACCACCAGGGAGAGGAGGACGACGGCCAGCGCCGGGATCCGGAGCGTCGTGTGCAGGTCCTCGCCCGCCAGGGCCAGGGGGAGGAGGAGCAGAAGAGTGACGAGCGCCCAGACCGCCGGTCGTCCCTCGCGTGGGCGTGTCGGCGGCGGCAGCGCGTCCCTTCCCTTTCCGCCCACCCCCGGCAGCGCGAGCGCCGCCACGAGCAGCGCCACCACGAACAGGTTCGCCGCCACCGCCCGTACCAGCGGCTCCGCCCAGCCGCCCGGGTGCAGGCGGGTCAGCTGGGCCTGGGCCACGCCCAGCGCCACCGCCGCCACCACCGCGACCGTCAGCGACCGCATGCGGGCGATGACCGCCACCGCGATCACCTCCACCACGAGGAGCGGCATCCCGTACGGGTCGAGCCGGACGTAGGGCGCCAGGAGCACGCCCGTCAGCCCCGCCGCGAACGAGCCGAACGCCCATCCCGCCGCCGCCACCCGGTCCGCCCGCACCCCCGACAGGACGGCCAGCGGGCGGTTGTCCACCACCGCCCGCAGCTCCCGTCCGAACCGCGTCCAGCGCGTCACCGCCGTCACCAGGCACGCGAGCGCCACCACCGCCCCCAGCTGCGCCCACGGGTCGTCCCCGAGCAGGACCGGCGCGTCGTCCCGTGCCCCCGGGCCCCAGACGAGCGTCGCTCCGCCGACGAGCAGGACGAACACGCCGGTCGAGGCCACCAGTGTTTGCGCCGGGTTCGAGCCGAGGAGCGCGAGCGGGCGGAAGACTCCCCGGTCCAGGGCCAGGCCGATCCCGGGCGCCACCAGGAGGAGGGTGGCCAGGGCGCCGAGCGGCAGGGGCCAGCCCCACTCGACCACCAGCTGCCGCAGGACGTACGCGCAGACCATCGCCACCGCGCCGTGCGCCAGGTTCAGCACCCCTGTCGCCCGGTACGTGACGATCAGGCCGATGCCGGTCAGCGCGGCCGCGCTGCCGATCGCCAGGCCCGCCAGCGTCAGCTCGTACGTCAGGGAGGCCACGGTTCACACACCGGGCAGGGGGACAGGGACGTGTGCGGCGGGTCCTCGACCTCTCTCGCCTCCGGTTTGCCCACGATCAGGGGGCAGTCCGGGCGGTGGGCCAGCGTTCCGCCGGGGAGGTGGAGCGGCGGCGCGGTGGAGGAGGGCGGAGGTGCGCCCGTCCGCTCCTCCGGCGGGAGCTGCTCCGGGGGCTGCTCCGGGGCCGGCGGGGGTACGGGGAGGGTGAGCGCCGCCGCCACCAGCACCGCGCCCGCCACCAGCAGCGCCGCCCCCGGCACCACGCAGGACGCCAGGTACGGCAGCTGGCGTTCGACGTACCGTTCGCCCGAGATCCCGTACCAGCCCAGCACGCACAGCACGAGGCCCGCGGCGGCCGCGACGGCGCCGGACCGGAGGAGCAGGCGGATGCGGGATGTCGGCATGGAGGTCTCCTTCGCCCCCTTCCTTGCACTATGGCCCGTTCCGTCCCACCCTGGAAGCATCAGGCCGAACGGCCCGGTGGGACACCCGGTGGTGAGCCAGATGGTTCTGACACGACTCGGCGGACGCTCCCGGCTCGCGGCCCTCGCGGCCGCCGCCGTGCTGGCCCTCGCGCCCGCCGTCGCGGGCTGCTCCGACGACAACGGCACAGGCCAGGCGGACACCGGCAACGAGGTCGCGTCGAACCCGCCGCCCGGGATGACGGCCCAGCCCCCGGACGGGGACGAACCCGACGACCCCGACGCCGCCAAGGCCGAGATCACCAAGAACTGGACGGCCTTCTTCGACCCGAAGACCCCGACCTCCGAGCGGGTGAAGCTCCTGGAGAACGGCCCGGAGATGGAGGAGGTCCTCACCGCCTTCGCCGGGAACGAGAACGCGGCCAAGACCTCGGCCGAGGTCACCGAGGTCGACTTCACCTCCGACAAGGACGCCGACGTCACCTACGACCTGCTCGTCAACGGCGCACCCGCGCTGCCCGACTCCGAAGGGACCTCCGTCCTCCAGAACGACACCTGGAAGGTCTCCGTCAAGACCCTCTGCGGCCTGGTCGAGCTGAGCGGTGTCACCGTTCAGGGCTGCTGAGACGGTCGCGGCGCTCCTCCTGGCCGCGCTGCTCGCCCTCCTCGCGGCGTGCGGCAGCCGGCTCCCGGAGAGCGCCTTCGAGACGCGGCCCACCGCCACCCCCTCCGGCGGTGAGCCGCTCCGCGTCGGGATCATCACCAGCGCCACCAGCCCGGTCGGCGGCAGGACGTTCACGGGGACGCGCGACGGGGCCCGCGCCTGGTTCGACGCCCTGAACGCCCGCGGCGGGCTCGACGGACGCCGGATCGAGGTCGAGACCTGCGACGACGGCGGCAGCGGCGTCGGCAACAACGCGTGCGTCCACCGGCTCCTCGACGAGCGCCGGGTCTTCGCCCTGGTCGCCACCACCGCACTGAACTACGCGGGCGCGCCCCTCGTCGCCGGGGCCGGGGTCCCCGACATCGGGGGCCAGCCCCTCACCCCCGCGTACGACACCTATCCGCACCTCTACGGGATCTACGGCAGCGCGGCCCCGCGCACCGGTGCCGCGCCCGGCTGGAACGGCACGCTGTACGGCGGGACCGAGGTGTACCGGTACTTCGCCCGCGAGCAGGGCGCGCGGACCGCCGCCGTCGTCTCGTACAACCAGGCGGCCTCCGCCGCGTACGCCCGGCTCGTCGCGGACGGGCTGCGCGCCGAGGGGTACCGCGTCGTCGACGAGCAGGTCGACTTCGCCCTGCCGAACTTCCGCGCGGTCGCCGCCGACCTGCGGGACCGGCACGTCGACCTGCTCTTCGACGCGATGGACAGCCACGGGAACGCGCGGCTGTGCGAGGCGATGGAGGCGCTCGGCGTACGGGTCGACGCCAAGGTCACCAACGTGCAGAACTGGTCCTCCTCCGTCGCCCGCGACTACGCCCGCGCCCCCGGCTGCCTGCGCGCGCTGTGGGTGACCGGGTCCAGCCGCAACCACCAGGACACCGCCCACCCGGCCGTCCGGGAGTTCCGGGAGGGCATGGCCCGTGCGGGTCAACGGGAGCTCTCCCAGTGGCAGTTGGAGGGCTGGGCGGCGGCGATGTGGTTCACCGACGCGGCCCGCTCCTGCCTGGGCGAGGGGGAGCTCACCCGGGCCTGCGTCGAACGGTTCCTCGACCGGCCGGAGCCGTACACCGCCCGCGGCCTGCTGCTTCCCGTGCGCTTCGAGCACCTCGCCAGGCCGCCGGAGACCCGGCACACCTGTCTGTCCGTGGCCCGGTGGGTGGACGGGCGGGGCTGGGTGGCGCAGGGCGAGATGACCGAGAACTGCGCGACGGTGCCCCAGCTCGGCTATCGGCCGTGAACTGCCCTCCCTGTCACGGCAGTACAGTCGGCGCGACCGGGCTGACCGACCGACAGCCCGGGGGACCCGCAGGCCGAGAGACCGAGATTCCGAGAGACCGATAGACCGACTGACCGACTGACCGGGGGGAACCGGCAGCACGATGCGTATTTCCTTTCTGCTCCACAACGCCTACCACTACGGCGGCACGATCAGGTCCACCTTCACGCTCGCCGAGGCGCTGGCCGCGCGTCACGAGGTGGAGATCGTCTCGGTGTTCCGCCACCGCGACCGCCCGGTCCTCGGGCTCCCCGCGGGAGTGACGATCCGCCACCTGGTCGACCTGCGCCGGGACAGTCCCGGCTACGACGGCGACCACCCCGCATTCCACCGCCCCGCCGAGGTCTTCCCACGCGGCGACGGCCGCTGGAAGCAGTACAGCGCGCTGACCGACGCGCGGATCGGCGAGCACCTGGGCGGGGTCGAGGCGGACGTCCTCGTCGCCACCCGGCCGGGGCTGAACGTGCACCTCGCCCGGCAGGCCCGGCGGGGGCCGGTCCTCGTCGGGCAGGAACACCTGATCCTGGACGGCCACAGCTTCCGGCTGCGGCGGGACATCGGCCACGAGTACGGACTCCTCGACGCGGTCACCACCGTCACCGAGGCCGACGCCCGCGCCTACCGGAAGCTCCGGCTGCCCGGCGTACGGATCGAGTCCGTGCCCAACAGCGTCCCCGCGTCCGGGCTCCCGCCGGCCGACCCGGCGGCCCGGACCGTCGTCGCGGCCGGGCGGCTGACCAGGGTCAAGCGGTACGACGTGCTGATCGACGCCTTCGCGGAGATCGCGGCCGACCACCGCGACTGGCGGCTGCGGATCTACGGCAGCGGGGACGCCGTCCAGGACCTCAGGGGCGCGCTCGCCCGGCAGATCGAGGAGCGGGGCCTCGGCGAGCAGGTCTTCCTCATGGGGACCGTCTCCCGGATGGAACCGGAGTGGGTGAAGGGCTCGATCGCCGCGGTGACCTCGCAGCGGGAGTCCTTCGGCATGACGATCGTGGAGGCGATGCGCTGCGGGCTGCCGGTGGTCTCCACCGACTGCCCGCACGGGCCGCGCGAGATCATCGAGGACGGGGTCGACGGGCGGCTCGTGCCGGTCGACGACGTGGCCGCGGTCGCGGGGGCGCTGCGCGGGCTCGTCGAGGACGAGGAGCTGCGCGCGAAGGCGGCGCGGGCGGCGCTCGCCGCGTCGGAACGCTTCGACCCCGCGCGGACGGCGCTCCGGCACGAGGAGCTCTGGGCGGACCTGGTCGCGCGGGGCGCGGGCGGCAGGACCCACCCGCCGGTACGGGTGCGGTGGCACCGGACGGTGGGGCGGGTCGTCGACGCGGTGTACGGCCTGAAGGCGCGGGTGGGGCGGGCGGTGCGCGCCGTGCGGACCTGACGGATTCGGCGGCGCCGGGCCGGTTCTCCGGTACGGGTATGGTGCCGCCCTCACCGCCCTCACCGCCCTCACCGCCCTCAGGGTCCCGGTGGCGGGCTCGTGACGCGCATCCGCTCGTACGCGGCGAACTCCGGGTGGTGCAGGTCGAAGGCGGGGGACTCGGAGCGGATCCGCGGCACCGCGTCGAAGTTGTGCCGGGGCGGCGGGCAGGAGGTCGCCCACTCCAGGGACCTCCCGAAGCCCCACGGGTCGTCGGTCTCGACCTTCTCCCCGTACCGCCACGTCCGCCACACGTTGTAGAGGAACGGCAGCGTCGAGGTGCCGAGGAGGAAGGCGCCGATCGTCGACGCCGTGTTGAGCGCGGTGAACCCGTCGGCGTCCAGGTAGTCGGCGTACCGCCGGGGCATGCCCTCCGCGCCCAGCCAGTGCTGGACGAGGAAGGTCAGGTGGAAGCCGACGAAGAGCGTCCAGAAGTGGACCTTCCCGAGCCGTTCGTCGAGCATCCGCCCGGTGAACTTCGGCCACCAGAAGGAGAAGCCGGCGAAGGTCGCGAAGACGACCGTGCCGAAGACCGTGTAGTGGAAGTGGGCGACGACGAAGTACGAGTCGGTGACGTGGAAGTCCAGCGGCGGCGACGCGAGGATCACCCCGGTCAGACCGCCGAAGAGGAACGAGACCAGGAAACCGACCGACCACAGCATGGGCGTCTCGAAGGAGAGCGAGCCGCGCAGCATCGTCCCCGTCCAGTTGAAGAACTTCACCCCGGTCGGGACCGCGATGAGGAACGAGAGCATCGAGAAGAACGGCAGCAGCACCGCGCCCGTCGCGAACATGTGGTGCGCCCACACGACCACCGACAGGCCGGTGATCGCCATCGTCGCCGCGACCAGCGTCGTGTACCCGAAGAGCGGTTTGCGCGCGAAGACCGGGATGATCTCGCTGACGATCCCGAAGAACGGCAGCGCGATGATGTACACCTCGGGGTGGCCGAAGAACCAGAAGAGGTGCTGCCACAGCAGCGCCCCGCCGTTCCCCGCCTCGAAGACCACCGAGCCGAGCCGCCGGTCCGCCTCCAGGACCAGCAGCGCCGCCGCGAGGACCGGGAAGGCCACGATCACCAGGACCGCGGTGAAGAGGACGTTCCAGGTGAAGATCGGCATCCGGAACATGGTCATGCCCGGCGCCCGCATGCCGATGATGGTGACCATGAAGTTGACCGAGGTGAGGATCGTGCCGAAGCCGGAGAGCGCGAGGCCCATGATCCACAGGTCGACGCCGAAGCCGGGCGAGCGCTCCAGGCTGTTGAGCGGGGCGTAGGCGGTCCAGCCGAAGGCGGCGGGCCCGTCGGGGGTGAGGAGCGAGCCGACCACCATCAGGCCGCCGAAGAGGAACAGCCAGTACGAGAACATGTTGAGCCGCGGGAAGGCGACGTCGGGCGCGCCGATCTGGAGCGGCACGAGCTCGTTGGCGAAGCCGGCGAAGGTCGGGGTGGCGAAGAGCAGCAGCATGATCGTGCCGTGCAGGGTGAAGGCCTGGTTGAAGGTGTTGTTCGAGACGAGCTGGAGGCCCGGTCTGGCCAGCTCGGCGCGCATGAGCATCGCCATGAGCCCGGCGATCAGGAAGAAGACGAACGAGGTGGCCAGATAGAGGTGGCCGATCTTCTTGTGGTCGGTCGTGGTGACCCAGTCGATCAGCAGTCGGCCGTGCCGCTGCCGGGCCGACTCGACGGTCGCGGCCGCTGTCCCGGTGTCCATCCCTGCCTCCGCCCCGCCCCACGCTCGCCGGGCGTCCGGACATGATGCGCGCGGGCGGGCCGGTGCGGGCGGGAGGCGGATCGGGCCGCTGCTCCGATCGGCGCACAGTTCCCGGCGGAGCGGGGGTAAGCATTCCGTAAGGGAAGCGTGGGGGAGCCGCACGGGCGCGCGGGGGCAATTCGCCGGGAGTGGTGAAGAGCGGGCGAATTCCCTCGTCCGGGAGGTCTTCGTGCGAACCGCCGGAAGCGTCGTGGAATTACCGGAGAATCGGCCGGAATCTGTCCCTTCGAGTGACCATGGGCGTGTCAAACATATGTCGAGAACTTGTGACACAAGCGTGACCGCCGAGGGACTAACGTGAGGTTCATGTCACCCACATCGCGCACTCCCGAACCGCACCGCGACGCTCCCGAGTCCTATGTGGGCCTCGACGCGGAGGGCGCCGCCCAGCTCGCCAGGACGCGGGGCTGGACGGTCGTCAGGTCCCTGCCACCCGGCACGTTCGTCACCATGGAGTACCTGGAGGGGCGCATCAACTTCGAGGTCGAGGACGGCACGGTCACCCGCGCCTGGCTCGGCTGAGGAGCCCTGCCCGCGGAGGCCGTGCACGCGAAGAGCCCCGGTCGTCCTCGACCGGGGCTCTTCGCGTGTCGCAAGGGGGGGATCAGCCGCGCGTCGCGGTGGCGCGTCCGCGCGCCACTCCCACGGGCTCCCGGGCGGGCTCCCTGGCCGGCTGCTCCTCGGCGGAGGCCGGCCGCGGCGGGAAGAATCCGGGGCGCGGGCCGCCGGAGGCCACGGGCAGCGAGGGCACCAGGCGGCGGCGGTCGCGGATCCGGTCCCGCATCCGGTCGCGCTGGGCGAGGATCCAGTCCTCCGCCACGGCGAGGGCGGGCTCGCACCAGGGCAGCGCCAGGAGCACCAGGAGTCCGGCGACCCAGCCGAGCAGGATGTCGCTCAGCCAGTGGGTGCCGAGGTAGACGGTGGTGAGGCCGACGCCGAGCGCGACGACGGCCGAGAGGGCCGACAGGTAGCGCCTGGCCCGCGGGGTGGTCGCCAGGTAGGCGAGGATGCCCCAGGTCACGACCGCGTTGGCGGTGTGGCCCGAGGGGAATATGTCGCCGCCGGCGAAGAGCTCGGCCGAGCCGACCTGGGTCGCGTAGTGGGGGCCGGCCCGGCCGAGGCCGAGCTTGACCGCACCCACCGAGACGTTCAGCAGCAGCAGCGCGGCGCCGAGGCACAGCAGGGGCCGCAGGGTGTGCTGGCGCCAGGAGCGCCAGCCCAGCCACGCGGCCACCATGACGGCCGTGGGGCCGCGCTGACCGAGGACGACGTAGTAGTCGAGGAAGCCGTGGATCCCGGGCCACTGCTCGTACGGCCGGAAGAGCATGATCTTCCAGTCGAGGGTCACGATCCAGGTCGAGAGCAGGACCGCGACGACGATGGCGAGATAGAACGCCAGCGTCCCGCCGAAGAGGGCGAGACGCGTGCGGGTCATCCGCGGGACCTCTATCTTCGGCGGTTCCGGCTCCCGGTCCAGCCGGGCAAAGATGTCGGTACGCACCCAATCGACGTTACAGGGAGTGAGAAGCCGCCCCGGTCGATCCGGCGTCTTCGTGATGACCATGTGATGTGGAGTGGGTCTCAGTCGTCGGGCCATTCCGGGCGACCGTCGGGAAATCCGATGACCTTCAGCCCTATTGTCGAAGCGCTTTCTTCGGAAGAGTGTTTGAACGCACTTGAATTGTCTTACGCGGGCGTCCGTGCGGAATTCCATGCGACGCGCGGGTGGGGCCGAGTGGCGTACGCCACACGGGACGGCCCGCCGGGGTGAGAGCTGCACCACGCGCTCGGCGCGGGAACTCGCGTACGCTGACGGCTCACTCGCCCGTCGATGTCGGGGTGCCACGGGGACATAAGCCCTGGTCGGCGCCTGCCGAGCGCGAGAGCTTCACTGGAGGTACGTACATGTCGCGGACGATCACGGCCCGAGCACGTTCCCGTGCCGCCGACGGCGGAGCCAACCGCTGGGTCGTCCTCGTCGTCCTCTGCGTCAGCCTCCTCCTGGTCGCCCTCGACGCGACCATCCTCCACGTCGCCGTCCCCTCGCTCACCGAGGACCTGCGGCCCAGCTCCACCCAGCTGCTCTGGATCGTCGACGCCTACCCCCTGGTCTGCGCCTCGCTCCTGATCCTCTTCGGCACGCTCGGCGACCGCGTCGGCCGACGGCGGGTCCTCCTCCTCGGCTACGTGCTCTTCGGCGTCGCCTCCGCCGTCGCCGCCCTCGCGACCGACCCGGGCGTCCTCATCGGCGCCCGCGCCCTCCTGGGCGTCGGCGGCGCGATGATCATGCCCGCGACGCTCTCCATCATCCGCGCCGTCTTCCCCGACCGCGCGGAACGCGCCACGGCGATCGGCGTCTGGACCGCGACCGCCGCGATCGGCGCCGCCACCGGACCCGTCCTCGGCGGCTTCCTCGTCGAGAACTACTGGTGGGGCTCCGTCTTCCTCATCAACATCCCGCTGATGGCGCTCATCCTGCCGCTCGGCCGCAGGCTCCTGCCCGAGTCCAAGGGCAGCGCCGACGGCCCGTGGGACGTGCTCGGCGCGCTGATGGCCGCCGCCGGAGTCCTCCTCTGCGTCCTCGGGGTCAAGCACATCGGGGCCGGCGGCTCCCCCCTCGCGCTCGCGAGCGCGGGACCCCTGCTCATCGGCGCCACGTTCCTCGTGCTCTTCGTCCGACGGCAGAAGCGGCGGCCGCACCCGCTCATCGACGTGCGGCTCTTCTCCCGGGCGGCCTTCACCACCTCGGTCGGCTGCATCGTCATCGGCATGCTGGCCCTGGTCGGCCTGGAGCTCATCGCCGTCCAGTACCTCCAGCTCGTCCTCGGCCTCAGCCCCCTGGAGACCGGCCTCCGGCTCCTGCCGCTCACCTTCGCCGCCATGGCGGCCGGCGCCACCGGCTCGTACACCCTCCGCAGGATCGGGCCGCGCCGGATGGTCGGCTGGGGCTTCACGCTCACCGCCGCCGCCGTGCTGCTGCTCACCCTCATGGGACAGCACGACCGGCCCGTGCTCCTCACCGTCGGCTTCGTGCTGCTCGGCTTCGGCCTGCAGACCACACTCTTCTCGGCGTACGAGTCGATGCTCAGCGAGGCGCCGCAGGAGAGCGCGGGCGGCGCGGCGGCGATCGGCGAGACCTCGTACCAGCTCGGCGCCGGCATGGGCATCGCGCTGCTCGGCAGCGTCATGAACGCGGCGTACGCCCCCGGGCTCGCCTCGGTCCCGGGCGTGCCGACGAGCGCGAGCGACGCCGCGTCGAACTCCCTCGGCGAGGCCTATCAGGTGGCCGAGCACCTCGGCGGCGCGGCGGGCGACGCCCTGCACCAGGCGGCCCGGCACGCCTTCGTGCACGGTCTGCACGTCACGCTCTGCGTGAGCGCCGTGCTGCTGCTGGTGGGCGCGGTGATGGCGCGGCGACTGCCGCGGGTGATGGAGTGCCCGGCGGTGGAGACCGACGCGAAGGTGGCCGACGCGGTGGCCGGTGCGACGGTGACCGACGCGAAGGTGACCGGCGCGGTGGCCGGTGAGGTCCGTGCGTCCGACGAGGTCGCCGGGGCGATCGCTTCGGGCGGGGTCGCTGCGGCGGACGTGGCTGCCGGGTCCGCGGTGCCGCCGCGGGTGCCCGCGACCCGGGAAGCCGTCGAGCCCGCCGGCTCGGGACGCCCGGGGCACTGACCCGATTCCTCGGGTGGTGCCCGGCGGGCGGGAGGCCGACGGACCCGCTCAGCTCTGGTTGAAGAAACCGTCCTGTCGGCCGCGGCGGCTCTCTCCGCCGACGATCTGGGTGTCCGCGGGGGTGAGCAGGAAGACCCGCGTCGCCACGCGCTCGATCGAGCCGCGCAGACCGAAGGCGAGACCGGCGGCGAAGTCGACGACCCGCTTGGCGTCGTCCGGCTCCATCGCGGTCAGGTTCACGATCACCGGCACGCCCTCACGGAAGAGCTCGCCGATGCCCCGGGCGTCCCGGAAGCCGTCGGGGGAGACGGTGGCGATCCGACGGCCGTGTTCCTGGGCGGTGTCCGTGGCCACCCGGACCCGGGGGTCCGTCACCCACGGCTCGCCGGCGGTCTCGGGCCCGTCGGCGTACTCGTCGTCGTAGTAACGCTCGTCGTTGTCCTCGACGAGTCCCAGCCAGGCGCTCGCCTTGCGCACCGATCCCATGGACGCCTCCTTTCAGCGCGGTCACTTGTGGTTCCGCAATACCTATCGTCCTTCATGATGCGGATCGCGCGCCAAGTGGATAGTCGGCGCGCAGGGGTTTCGTGACGGTACTGGTGCACAACGTGAGGCCCGATTTCTGGCGATACGTCAGGAAACTTGCGGTCTGCGGGGCCTGACGGAGAGGTCCGCAACTTAAAATATGAAAGTCGGGCCAGAAGGGTGATGCTGGGCGCGTACGGGTGAACGAAACGGCTCGCTACGATGCCGTTCGCGCCGCACGGCGGCGCCGCGCACGGCTCACGGGGGGCACTTCATGTTCGGCATCGTCAGACCCTGCACGCACCGGCTCACGGAGGGCCTGAAGACCGCGTGGATGGCCCACCTCTGCGGCCTCTGCCTGGCACTTCGCGCCGACCACGGCCAGTTCGCCCGGGTCGTCACCAACTACGACGGGCTCATCGTCTCGGTCCTGACGGAGGCTCAGACCGGTGTGACCGAGGCCGGACGGCGCACGGCGGGACCCTGCGCGCTGCGCGCCCTGCGGACCGCGCCCGTCGCCCGGGGCGAAGGCGCCCGCCTCGCCGCCGCCGTCTCCCTCGTCCTCGCGTCGGCGAAGGTACGGGACCACGTCGCCGACCGGGACGGCCTGTTGGCCCGCAAGCCGGTCGCGGCCGCGGCCCGCCGGGTCGCCCGCTCCTGGGACAGGGCCGGGGCACGGACCGGCGCCGCGCTCGGCTTCGACACCGCCGTCCTCGTCGACGCCGTCGACCGCCAGGCCGGCATCGAGTCCCTCGCCGGAATCGGTACGCCCCTGCTCACGGTCACCGAGCCGACCGAGACCGCGACCGCCGCCGCCTTCGCGCACACCGCCGTCCTCGCCGGACGCCCGGCCAACGCGGCGCCGCTCGCCGAGGCCGGCCGGCTCTTCGGCCGCCTCGCCCATCTCCTCGACGCCGTCGAGGACCAGGCCGCCGACGCGGCGGCGGGCGCCTGGAACCCGCTCACCGCGACCGGCACCGCCCGCGAGGAGGCCCGCAGGCTCGCCGACGACGCGCTCCACGGCATCCGTCTCGCGCTGAAGGACGCCGAGTTCGCCGACGGCCGGCTCGTCCACGTCCTCCTCGCCCACGAACTCCGCACCTCGGTCGACCGCGCCTTCGGCACGACGAGCTGCGCGCACGGGACCCAGGCCTCGTGGCAGGGGCAGGGCCCGGTGCCGGGGAACCCGTACGCGACCCCCGGCGGCCCCGGTGGTCCCGGCGCGCCGCTCCCGCCCGAGCCGCCCAACCGGCGCGGTCTGATCGCCGGATGCGCCCTCTGGGTCGGCCTGGCCTGCACCTGCCAGATGTGCTGCGGCTCGTTCGAGGACCCCTGGAGCGGTCAGCGGCGCGACGGGCTGTGCCAGCAGTGCGACCCCGGCAGCTGCTGCGACTGCTGTGACTGCTGCAGCAACTGTTCCTCCTGCTGCGAGGGGGACGGCTGCTGCGGCGACTGCGGCTGCGACTGCAGCTGCTGACACCCCGTCGGGGAACCCGTACCCCGGCGCCGAACCCCCGGCCCCGCCCCCGTACCCGGTGCCGCTACTTCGTCGGCGCCGGGATCTCCGGCGGGGAGATCTGCGACTTCTCGATGCCCGAGGCCGTCACCCCCCACTTCTTCAGGATCCGGTCGTACGTCCCGTCGGCCTTCAGGCCGTTCACCGCCGCCTGGAAGGCGGGCGCGAGCGAGGTGCCCTTCTTGAAGGCGAAGCCCACGTCGAGTCGCCGGTACTCGTTGAGGAACTTGATGCCCTTCTGCTGCGTCACCGCGTACCGCACGCCGTTGATCGTGTTCATCACGACATCGGCGCGGCCCTGCTGGAGCGCCATCCAGACCGCGCCCGGCTCGCTGAAGACGTTCACCTCGTACGGCTGCTTCCCGGCCTCCGCGCACCGGCCCTTGTTCTGCTCCAGGGTCCGTTCGAAGGTGGTGCCCGCGCCCGTCGCGACCTTCAGGCCGCACAGCTGGGTCAGGTCGGTGACGGCCTTCAGCGAGGAGTCGGCACGGGCGGCGAAGCCCTGGCCGTCGTTGACGTACGTGACGAAGTCGAGGGTCTTGCGCCGCTCCTCGGTCACGCCGAAGTTGCCGGTGCCGACGTCGTACTTGCCGCTGCCGAGCGCGGGCAGGATCGCCTCGAAGCCGGCCACCTCGCGCTTCGCCTCCAGGCCGAGCGCCTTCGCGACGGCGTCCCCGAAGTCGACGTCCACTCCGGTCAGTGTCTTGCCGTCGGGCAGATAGGCCGAGCTGGGCGGGGCCCCCGCGGCGGAGGCGATCGTGAAGGAGCCGCGCTGCCGCACGTCGGCGGGGAGCAGCTTCGCCGCGGCCTCGTTCTTCTTCACGGCCGACACGACGTCCTCGGTGGGGAGCGTGCCCTTCGCCGCGCCGGACGCGCTCGCCCCGCCCGGGGCCGCGGCTCCGGCCGGCTTCGTCGCCGGCTCGCCTCCGGCGCAGGCGGTGAGGGTGAGCGCGGCGGTGGTGATGAGCGCGAAGGCGAGGGTGGTGCGGGTGGTGCCGGAGATCGTGCGTGTGCTCATGGTTTCGGGTTCTCCAGGAGTTTCTCGAACGGCAGCGGGCCGATCGACTCGGGGTCGACGGACACGTCGAAGAGCGGCCGGTAGCCGGTCGCCAGGTAGAGGCCCTTGGCCTCGGGCTGGCGCGGCCCGGTCGTCAGGTAGATGCGGGAGTAGCCGCGGGCGGCGGCCTCCCGTTCGAGCACGGTGAGGACGCGGCGGGCGAGCCCGCGCCGCCGGTGGGCCGAGTGGGTCCAGATCCGCTTGAGTTCGGCGGTGCGCTCGTCGTACCGGCGGTAGGCGCCGCCCGCCACCGGCCGGCCCTGCTCCAGGAGGAGCAGGAAGGCGCCGTGGGGAGGGGCGAACTCCTCGGACGGGTAGCGGTTCAGGTCCTCGGCGGTGCCGTACCGGGTCGTGTACTCGTGTGCCAGCTCGTCGAGGAGCGGGCGGGCCAGGGGGTCGGTGGTCGTGGTCCGGTGCACGGACAACGTGGAGGTCATGACAGCCCTTCAGGAAGGAAGAGGGCAGGGCAAGGCAGGGCAAGGCAGGGAAAGGCGGGTCAGGCAGGGCAAGGCGAGGGGAGGGGTGAGCTCAGCGCTCGGCGACCCGTGAGGGGTACGCGTGTGAAGGCACCGCGGTGGACAGGCGCGGTCAGGGCCCGAAGGGCCGGGGAAAAGCCGGGGAAAAGCCGTGGAGAGGCGGGACCGGTCAGACGTGACCGGGGCAGCGCAGGGGTCGGCTCAACAGGAAGAGGACCACACGCGACCGAAGTCGATGTGGGAGCGCGTGACCAGCTGCTGCGGATGCATGGCCCCAGTGGAACAGGCATCCGATCCCACGTCAACCACGATGAGACGCACGACTCACACTCTGGACACCCTTGACAGAGGCCGGTGTTGACCGCATAGCCTCGAAGGGCGGATCGGGCTGAGGGGCCCGGATCCGCGGCTCAGCTCAGTGCGCGTGAAGGCGCATCCCGTGTTCGATCCGTCGTCTTCCGGCATCCACGGAGCCTTCGCATGTCCGCGACCACCCTCGTCGAAACCGCCTCCCCGGCCCCGCCCGTCGAACCGCCGCCCCGTGTCGTCCCCGCCCGCCGCGCGGGTCAGTGGGCCGCCGCCGGCGTCGTCCTCGTCCTCCTCGTGCTCGGCCTCGTCTCCGTCGTCCGCAACAAGGCCTTCCAGTGGGACGTCGTCGCCGAGTACTTCACCTCCGCGTCCGTCCTGCGCGGCCTCGGCCTCACCCTGTGGCTGACCGCCGTCGTCATGGCCCTCGGCTTCGTCCTCGGCACCCTGCTCGCGGTCCTCCGCATGTCCGCCAACCCCGTTCTGCGCGCGGTCAGTTGGGGATACGTGTGGTTCTTCCGCTCCACCCCGATCCTGGTCCAGCTGCTCTTCTGGTTCAACGTCGGCGCGCTCTACCCGACCATCCTCGGCGTCCACACGGTCAACCTCCTCGGCCCGGTCTCCGTCGCCGTCATCGGACTCACCCTCCACGAGGCCGCGTACGCCGCCGAGGTCGTCCGCGGCGGCATCCTCTCCGTCGACCGCGGCCAGATCGAGGCCGCCCACTCCCTCGGCCTCGGCCGGTGGCGCCGGTTCGGCCGGATCGTGCTGCCGCAGGCGATGCGCGCGATCGTCCCGCCCGCCGGGAACATGCTGATCGGCACCCTCAAGGGCACCTCCATCGTCTCCGTCATCGCCGTGCAGGACCTGCTCTACTCGACGCAGCTCATCTACCACCGCACGTACGAGGTCATCCCGCTGCTCCTCGTCGCCACCCTCTGGTACGTCGCCGTGACCTCAGTCCTCAGCCTCGGACAGCACTACGTCGAGCGGTACTACGCCCGCGGGGCGGGGGGCGCGCGATGAGCGGACCCGAAGCGGTCACCCCCTCGGTCGTCATCGTCGGAGCCGGGCCGCGCGGCACCGGATTCCTCGAACGGCTCGCCGCCAACCTGCCCGAGCTGTACGGGGACCAGCCCCTCGACCTCCACCTCGTCGACCCCTACCCGCCCGGCCCCGGCCGGATCTGGCGCACCGCGCAGTCCCCGCTGCTCTGGATGAACTCCCAGGCCGAGGACGTCACCATGTTCACCGACGAGACCGTCCGCCTCGAAGGACCCGTGCGCCCGGGCCCCACCCTCGCCGACTGGGCGGGCATCGAGGGCCGCAGCTTCCCCAGTCGCCCCCGGCAGGGCGCCTACCTCCGCTGGGTGTACGAGCGGGCCCTCGCCGCCCTGCCCGCCTCCGTCACCGTCCACGAGCACCGCACCAGCGCGCTCCGCGTCGGCGGCCCCCGCGACGGACGCCAGCGGGTCTGGCTGGAGCGGGGCGTCGAGCCGCTCGACGCCGACGTCGTCGTCCTCACCGTCGGCCACCTCGGCGCCGAACCCGACCCGGAGCAGCGGGAACTCACCGCCTTCGCCGCCCGTCACCGGCTCCTCCACCTCCCGCCCGACTTCACCGCCGACACCGACCTCTCCGCCCTGCCCGCCGGCGAGCCCGTCCTCGTCCGCGGCTTCGGCCTCGCCTTCGTCGACCTGACGGTGCTGCTCACCGAGGGCCGCGGCGGGCGGTACGAGGGGGAGGGCGACGACCTCGTCTACGTACCCTCGGGGCGGGAGCCGGTGCTGTACGTCGGATCGCGGCGCGGCGTCCCGTACCACTCCAAGATCGGGTACGTCCTCGACGGCGAACGGCCCCCGCTGCCCCGGTTCTTCGGGCCCGAGCAGACCGACGGGATCCTCGCGGCGGCCGGGGACGGGCCGGTCGACGTGCGCCGCGACCTGTGGCCGCACATCCGCAAGGAGCTCGCCTGGGCCCACTACCACCGGCTCTTCGCCGCCCACCCCGAGCGGACCTCCCTCCCGTGGGACGTCTTCGAGAAGGCGTACGCGCAGGCCGCGCCGGACGGCCCCGAGATCGGCGCGCTCGTCGCCGACGCCGTACCCGACCCCGCCGACCGGATCGACCTCGACGCGCTCGACCACCCCCTCGACGGGATCCGCTACGGCTCCGCCGAGGAGCTCCAGGACGGGCTGCGCGGCTACATCACCGAGGACCTGACCCGCCGCCACGACCCCGCCCACAGCCCCGACGCCGCCGTCTTCGGCGCGCTCCTCTCCGTCTACGGGCAGCTCGCGCGGCTCGGCGACCGCGTCGACCCCGGCGGCTGGTGGCACGGCTTCTTCAGCTACCTCGCCTCCGGGCCGCCCGGACCCCGGCTGCACCAGCTCCTCGCGCTCTCCCGCGCCGGGATCGTCCGCTTCCTCGGCCCCCGGGTCACCGTCGAGGCCGACGAGACGCGCGGTGTCTTCCGGGCCGCGTCCGCCGCCGTACCGGGGGAGTGGACCGAGGCCCGCGCCCTCGTCGAGGCCCGGCTCCCCGACGCCACCGTCGAGCACACCGACAGTCCGCTGCTGCGCGCGCTCCACGAGGACGGGGCCCTGGCCACCGCCAGCGGGCTCCTCGTCGTCGACCCCGCCGACGGCCGGGTCGTCGAACGCGAGGAGGGCCCGCACCCGCGCCGCTTCGCGCTCGGCCCGCACACCACCGCCCGGGCCGGCGCGGCCTTCACCCGGCCCCGTACCGGCGGACTCGCCTTCGGCCAGAACGACTCCGCCGCGCGGGCTGCGCTCTCCTTCCTCCGGGAGGGGGCCTGTCGCCTCCCCGTCCCCCTGAGCGCCTGACCCGAGCGCCCTCCTGCCCGATCCGAGCGCCCGCCCGACCCGAGCCCTCTCCTGCCTGACCCGTTCCCGAGGAACCGCCATGTCTCTCACCAGCGATCCGCCCGTCACCCTCCCGGTGGCGAGAACCGAACCGGAGACGCTCGTCGTCGTCCCCGTCCGCCACCCCTGGCGCTGGGTGGCCGTCGCCGTCACCGTCGTGCTGCTCGCGCAGTTCGCCCACGGCCTCGCCACCAACCCCGGCTGGGAATGGGACGTCTTCGCCGCCTTCTTCACCACCGAGACGATCCTGCACGCCGTCCTGATCACCCTCCAGCTCACCCTGTACGGCACCGTCCTCGGTTTCGCGCTCGGCGTCGTCCTCGCCTTCATGCGGCTCTCGGCCAGTCCGTTCCTGCGCGCGGTCGCCTTCGGCTACATCTGGGCCTTCCGCTCCATCCCGCTCATCGTCCAGCTCCTCTTCTGGTTCAACCTGGCCTACCTCTACAAAGAGATCAGCATCGGCATCCCCTTCGGGCCCGGCTTCTTCGCCTTCGACACGATGGGGCTCGTCGGCGAGATGAGCGCGGCCGTCCTCGGACTGGCCCTGCACCAGGCGGCGTACGCGGCGGAGATCGTCCGGGGCGGTGTCCTCTCCGTCGACGAGGGCCAGCTGGAGGCGGCCTCGTCCCTCGGCATCCCGAAGGTCCGCCGGCTGCGCCGGATCGTGCTGCCGCAGGCGATGCGGTCGATCCTGCCCAACGCCGCCAACGAGATCATCTCGCTCTTCAAGGGGACCTCGATCGTCTCCGTCATGGCGATCGGCGAACTCTTCTACCAGGTCCAGGTGATCTACGGCCGCAACGGCCGGGTCGTCCCCCTCCTGATGGTCGCCACCGCCTGGTACGTCCTGCTCACCACCGCGCTCTCCGTCGTCCAGCACTACGTGGAACGCCACTACGCGAAGGGGAGCACTCGATGAGCTCCGCCACCCCCGTCCTCGACACCGCCCCGGTCGCCGACGACACCGCCAAGGTGCGGAT
This sequence comes from Streptomyces sp. NPDC056144, assembly GCF_042264145.1. Lineage (NCBI taxonomy): Bacteria > Bacillati > Actinomycetota > Actinomycetes > Kitasatosporales > Streptomycetaceae > Streptomyces > Streptomyces sp. NPDC056144. Next base: position 64,599 of record NZ_JBHJVF010000011.1, read on the forward strand.
CCGTTCCGTCCACAAGCACTTCGGGCAGCTCCACGTCCTGCGCGGCATCGACCTCGACGTCCGCGCCGGCGAGGTCACCGTGATCCTCGGCCCCTCGGGCTCCGGCAAGTCCACCCTCCTGCGGACCGTCAACCACCTGGAGAAGGTCGACAGCGGCACGGTCAGCGTCGACGGCGTCCTCGTCGGCTACCGCCGCTCCGGGAACAAGCTGTACGAGCTCCGCGAGCGCGAGATCCTCAAGCAGCGCACCCGGATCGGCTTCGTCTTCCAGAACTTCCACCTGTTCCCGCACCTCACGGTCCTCGCCAACATCGTCGAGGCGCCCATCTCCGCCCTCAAGCGCCCCCGCAAGGAGGCCGAGGCCGCCGCCCGCAAGCTCCTCGAACGGGTCGGGCTCGCCGACAAGGCGGACGCGTACCCCAAGCAGCTCTCCGGCGGACAGCAGCAGCGGGTGGCCATCGCCCGCGCGCTCGCCCTCGAACCGGGGCTGCTCCTCTTCGACGAGCCGACCTCCGCGCTCGACCCCGAGCTGGTCGGCGAGGTCCTCGACGTCATCAAGGACCTGGCGGCCTCCGGTACGACCATGATCGTCGTCACCCACGAGATCGGCTTCGCCCGCGAGGTCGCCGACACGGTGGTCTTCATGGACGAGGGCCGGATCGTCGAGCAGGGCCCGCCGGCCGAGGTCCTCGACAGCCCGCGCCACGAGCGCACCCAAGCCTTCCTCTCCAAGGTCCTCTGACCCCTCCGTTCTCCCTTCTTCCCTTCGGCCTTTCCTCCCTTCTCACGCACAGGAGCACTGCCATGACCGCCCGCCGTACCCTCCTCACCGCCCTCGCCTCACTCACCGCCCTCGGGCTCCTCACCGCCTGCGGAGAGGGGGACGCCTCCAGCGCCATCACGTCCGGGACCTCCGACCAGAAGAAGGAGGGCGGCCTCAACCTGGGTCCGGAGCAGAACCGCGTCCACACCGCCAAGGTCGACGCCCTCGCGGCCAAGCTGCCCGAGGCCGTCCGCAAGAGAGGGACGCTCGTCCTCGGCGTCTCCTCGGGCGGTGCCGCGCCGCTGAACTTCCGCGCCACCGACGACAAGACGCTCATCGGCGTCGAGCTGGACCTCGCCACCCTGGTCGCCGACGCCCTCGGCCTGAAGCCCGAGTTCAACGCGGTCTCCTGGGAGAACCTCTTCGTCGGTCTCGACAGCGGCAAGTACGACGGGGTCTTCTCCAACGTGACGGTCACCGAGGAGCGCAAGGACAAGTACGACTTCGCCACCTACCGCCTCGACGACCTCGCCTTCGAGGCGAAGAAGGGCTCCGGCTGGAAGGTGAAGGGCCCCGAGGACGTGGCCGGGAAGACGATCGCCGTCGACTCCGGCACCAACCAGGAGAAGATCCTCGTCGACTGGTCCGCGCAGAACGAGAAGGCCGGCCGCAAGCCCGTGGACATCAAGTACTTCCAGACGCCCTCGGACTACTACCTGGCGCTCCAGTCCGGCCGGATCGACGCCTACCTCGGCCCGAACCCGGTCGCCGCCTACCACGTGCTCTCGGCCGGACAGAGCGAGATCGTCGGCAAGCTCTCGGGCGCGGGCGACAAGCTCCAGGGCAAGATCGCGGCCACCACGAAGAAGGACAGCGGTCTCGTCGAGGCCTACGCGGGGGCGATCGACCACATCGTCGGGAACGGGACGTACGCGCAGGTCCTCAAGCGGTGGGGTCTTGACAGCGAGGCGGTGCCGAAGTCGGAGATCAACCCGCCGGGCCTGCCCCGCACCAAGAACTGACGCGCCGTCGTACGTCGGGCTCCCCGGGCCCGTATGGAAAGGTGAAAACCATGAGCACGGATCCCCAGCAGGACTGGCAGCACTGGCACGAGCAGCGTGAGGCCGCGGTCGCCTCGCCGTACGGGCCGCTCTCCCTCACCGGCACCCACTGGCTCGCGGACCACCCCGAGGGTCGCGTTCCCGCCATTCCCGGTGAGTGGCGGGAGGACGGCGACGAGGTGGTCCTGACGGCGGACGCCGGGGACGCGATCACCGTCGACGGCAAGCCGCTGATCGGCACGGTCCGGCTGACCGCCGACCACGGTCCGATCCACGAGTCCCGGGTCGAGTCCGCCGGGCGGCGGCTCGTCGTCCTGAGCCGCGAGGGTCTCTGGGCGGTACGGGACTTCGACCCCGACTCGCCCGCGCGCCGCGCCTTCGCGGGCATCGACGCCACCCCGTACGACGAGCGCTGGGTCGTGCCCGGCGTCTTCCGGCCGTACGGGGAGCGGCGCAGCGTGCGCGTCGAGAACGCGGACGGCAAGGAGCGCGGGCTCGGGCTCGCCGGGGAGCTGGTCTTCGAGCTGAACGGCGGCGAACAGGCGCTCCAGGTGGCCGTCGAGGACGACGGTTCGCTGTGGGCGGTCTTCGCGGACGGCACCAGCGGCCGGGACAGTTACCGCTTCCGCTTCCTGCGGCCCGAGGCGCCGGCGGCCGACGGCTCGGTGACGGTGGACTTCAACCGCGCGCTGCTGCCGCCGTGCGCCTTCGCGGACCACTTCATCTGCCCGTTCCCGCCGCCGGGGAACACGCTCGACACGTCCGTCCCGGCGGGGGAGCGGCTGCTCAACCCGGTGTGACCTGGGCTTTCTTCGTGAGGGGCGCCCCCGGCCAGGACAGCCGGGGGCGCCCGTGCGTGCGGCGGTCTTGTGCGCGTGCCTCCGGAGGGCCACTATCACTGGCGGTGCATGTCAGGGACACGTCACCTGATGGCGCCTCACGGGCCCGCCACCCCCGGGCCCCTCCGTTTTCCGGAAAGGAGAACTGTGAGGAACCTTCGCACTCGTCTGCTCGCCGTCGCCGCCGGTATCGCCGCCGTCACGGCCCTCGGACTCCCCGGCGCCCAGGCGGCCCCCACCCCCGGCGCTGCCGCGGCCGCCCAGCTGGCCCGCGCCGACGCCGCCGTCGACGCCGCCGGAGTCGGCGGCACCGCCTGGTACGTGGACAAGGCGGCGGGCAGGATCGTCGTCACCGCCGACTCCACCGTCACCGAGGCGGGGATCGCGAAGATCCGTGCGGCGGCCGGTGCCGACGCCGGCGCCCTCCGCGTCCAGCGCACCCCCGGCGTCTTCACGCCCCTGCTCGGCGCGGGCGACGCCATCTACGGAGGCGGCTACCGCTGCTCCCTCGGCTTCAACGTGCGCAGCGGCTCCACGTACTACTTCCTCACCGCCGGCCACTGCGGCAACGCGGTGAGCACCTGGTACACCAGCTCGGCGCAGTCGACGCTCATCGGCGCCACCGTCGGCTCCAGCTTCCCGGGCAACGACTACGCCCTGGTCCGCTACGACAACACCTCGCTCTCCCACACCGGCGGCTACACCGCCGCCAACGCCTACGTGGGCGAGTCCGTCAAGCGCACCGGCTCCACCACCGGCACCCGCGGCGGCACGGTGACCGGGCTCAACGCCACCGTCCGCTACTCCGGCGGCGGCACGGTCAAGGGGCTGATCCAGACCAACGTCTGCGCCGAGCCCGGCGACTCCGGCGGCGCGATGTACGACGGCACCAAGGCGCTCGGCCTGACCTCCGGCGGCAGCGGAAACTGCTCCACCGGCGGCACCACCTTCTTCCAGCCGGTGCCCGAGGCCCTCGCCAAGTACAACGTCACCCTGCTCTGAGCACGTACGTTCCGACCTTCCCCCGTCCTCCCCAGCCACCCCCCACGCCAGGAGGAGCACGAAGTGAAGATCACGAAGAAGCTGTCCCTGCTCGCTCTCACCGCCGTTGTCGCAGCGCTCGGCGTCCCGTCCGCGAACGCGGACTCCGCCGGGACGTACAGCGCATCCGAGCTCACCGCCGCGAGCGAGGCCGTCCTCGCCGCCGACGTCGCCGGCACCGCCTGGCGCGTGGACGGCGCCACGGGCCGGGTCGTCGTCACCGTCGACTCCCGGGTCTCCCCGGCCGACATCGCGAAGATCAAGCGGCAGGCGGGCGCCGACGCCGGCGCGCTGCGCGTCGAGCGCACCCCCGGCCGGTTCACCAAGCTGATCTCGGGCGGCGACGCCATCTACGCGAGCGGCTGGCGCTGCTCGCTGGGCTTCAACGTCAGGGACGGCGCGGGCAACTACTACTTCCTGACCGCCGGGCACTGCACCGACGGCGCCGGAACGTGGTGGTCCAACTCGGCGCGCACGACCGTGCTCGGTTCCACGGCCGGGTCGAGCTTCCCGACCAACGACTACGGCATCGTGCGCTACACGAACAGCTCGGTGACCAAGTCCGGCACGGTCGGCAGCGTCGACATCACCAGCGCCGCCAACGCCACCGTCGGCATGTCCGTCACCCGCCGGGGCTCGACCACGGGCATCCACAGCGGCTCGGTGACCGGGCTGAACGCCACCGTGAACTACGGCGGCGGCGACATCGTCTACGGCATGATCCAGACGAACGTCTGCGCCGAGCCGGGCGACTCCGGCGGCCCGCTCTACTCCGGCAGCAAGGCGATCGGCCTCACCTCGGGCGGCAGCGGCAACTGCTCCTCGGGCGGGACGACCTTCTTCCAGCCGGTGACCGAGGCGCTGAGCGCGTACGGCGTGAACGTCTTCTAGCCCTTCCGCGCACGGGGAAGTCCCTTTGTGAAAGCTTTCACAAAGGGACTTCCGACCCCTCCCCGCAGGTCCTTTTCCGATCCTTTTCGCAGGTCATCGGGTGTCGAATGGAGACATCAGAGACATAGGGATCCGATAAAAGGAGAGCCTGCGATGGACGCCAAGGAGATGGTCGACGGACTGGTCGAGAGGGCCCTCGCGGCGCTCACCCGGTTCGAGACCCTCGACCAGGAGCAGGTCGACCACATCGTCAAGAAGGCCTCGCTGGCCGCGCTGAGCGCCCACGGAGAGCTCGCGAAGCTCGCCGTCGAGGAGACCGGCCGCGGCCTCTTCGAGGACAAGGCCGTCAAGAACCTCTTCGCCTGCGAGCACGTCACGAACTCGATGGCCGGCCTCAAGACCGCCGGAGTCATCCGCCGCGACGAGCTGAACGGCATCACCGAGATCGCCGAGCCCGTCGGCGTCGTCTGCGCGATGACCCCGGTCACCAACCCCACCTCGACGACGATCTTCAAGGCGCTGATCGCCCTGAAGACCCGCAACCCCATCGTCTTCGCCTTCCACCCCTCCGCGCAGAACTGCTCCGCCGAGGCCGCCCGGATCGTCCGCGACGCCGCCGTCGCCGCCGGTGCCCCCGCCGACTGCGTGCAGTGGGTCGAGGAGCCCTCCATGGAGGCCACCGGCCTCCTCATGAACCACGAGGGCGTCTCCACCATCCTCGCCACCGGCGGAAACGCGATGGTCCGCGCCGCCTACTCGTGCGGCAAGCCCGCCCTCGGCGTCGGCGCCGGCAACGTCCCCGCGTACGTCACCAAGAGCGGCAAGCTCCAGCGCGCGATCCACGACATCGTGCTCTCCAAGGCCTTCGACAACGGCATGATCTGCGCCTCCGAGCAGGCCGTCATCCTCGACAAGGAGGTGTACGAGGAGGGCATCGCCGAGTTCGAGCGGCTCGGCGCCTACGTCGTCACCGCCGCCGAGAAGACCAAGCTGGAGGAGTACGTCTTCGGTACCACGGCCTACGGCAGCAACTGCGGCGGCGCCAAGCTCAACGCGGCCGTCGTCGGCAAGTCCCCCCAGTGGATCGCCGAACAGGCCGGCTTCGAGGTCCCCGAGAACACCTCGATCCTCCTCGCCGAGTGCGCCGAGGTCGGCGAGTCCGAGCCGCTCACCCGCGAGAAGCTCTCCCCGATCCTGGCCGCCCTCAAGGCCGACTCGACCGAGCACGGCCTCGAACTCTCCGCCGCCATGGTCGAGTTCCACGGGCTCGGCCACAGCGCCGCCATCCACACCGAGGACGAGGAGCTCGCCGAGGAGTTCGGCAAGCGCGTCAAGGCGATCCGCGTCATCGTCAACGCCCCCTCCACCTTCGGCGGCATCGGCGACGTCTACAACTCCTTCCTCCCCTCGCTCACGCTCGGCTGCGGCTCGTACGGACACAACTCCGTCTCCAACAACGTCACCGCGGTCAACCTGATCAACGTCAAGCGGATCGGACGGCGCAACAACAACATGCAGTGGTACAAGATCCCGCCGAAGATCTACTTCGAGCGCAACGCCATCCGCTACCTCGGCGAGATGGACGACGTCCACCGGGTCACCATCGTCACCGACAAGACCATGGGCGCCATCGGCTTCGTCCAGAAGGTCACGGACATCCTCAACGGCCGTCAGGAGCCGGTGACCATCCAGGTCATCGACAACGTCGAGCCCAACCCGGAGCTCTCCACCGTCCAGGCCGGCGCCGCCGCCATGCGGGACTTCCGCCCGGACACCATCGTCGCCCTCGGCGGCGGCTCCCCGATGGACGCCGCGAAGATCATGTGGCTGATGTACGAGCGGCCCGAGGTCGAGTTCGCGGACACGAAGGAGAAGTTCTTCGACATCCGCAAGCGCGCCTACCGCTTCCCGCAGCTCGGCGAGAAGGCCAAGCTCGTCGCCATCCCGACCACCTCGGGCACGGGCAGCGAGGTCACCCCCTTCGCGGTGATCTCCGACCCCGAGGCCGCGCAGAAGTACCCGCTCGCCGACTACGCGCTCACCCCGAACGTCGCCATCGTCGACCCGGTCCTCCCGCTCGACCTCCCGGCCACCGTCACCGCCGACTCCGGCTTCGACGCCCTGACCCACGCCACCGAGGCGTACGTCTCCGCCTACGCCAACGACTTCACCGACGGCCAGTGCCTCCAGGCCATCAAGCTGATCTTCGAGAACCTGGAGACCTGCGTGAAGGAGGGCGGCAAGGCGCCCGAGGCCCGCGAGAAGATGCACAACGCGTCCACCATCGCCGGCATGGCCTTCGCCAACGCCTTCCTCGGCCTGGTCCACGCCATGGCCCACACCCTCGGCAACACCTTCCACGTCGCCCACGGCCGCACCAACGCGCTGCTGCTCCCGCACGTGATCCGCCACAACGGCACCGTCACCCACAAGGCCGTGCCGTGGCCGAAGGCCGAGGTCTACAAGGCCCCGGAGCGCTTCCAGGAGATCGCGAAGATGCTCGGTCTGCCGGCCGCGACCCCGGAGGAGGGCGTGGAGTCCTACGCCCGCGCGGTCGAGGAGCTCCGCACCCGCTGCGGCATCCCGGCCTCCTTCCAGGAGGAGGGCGTCGACGAGGCGGCCTTCCTGGAGGCCCTCCCGCAGCAGGCGATGAACGCCTACGCCGACCAGTGCGCGCCCGCCAACCCGCGGATGCCGATGATCGACGACATGAAGGCGCTGATGACCCGGGCGTACTACGGCAAGTAAGCCGCACGACGTCCGTACGAGACACGAAGAGGGCCCCCACGGCCGGTGGGGGCCCTCTTCGGCGTACGCGTGCGTTCTCTCAGGCCTTGGCCTCGTCCAGCTCGGCGGCGAGCGCGCTCTCCTCGATCTTGGGCTTCAGCGAGGACATCACCAGGGTGACGGCGGTGCCGAGGACCGCCCAGGCCGAGAGGACCAGCATCGAGGCGGTCATGTCGTTGCCCTTGAAGTACGCGATCGAGCGCGCCGCCCAGGTGCCCGCGCCCGGCGGCAGGGCGGGGCCGATCGCCTTCCAGAACGGCGGGAGCATCGGCAGCGGGAAGGCGCCGCCGGCGCTCGGGTTGCCCGCGACGACGATCAGCAGGATCGCGAGGCCGATGCCGACGATCCCGAAGACCGACTGGAGGGCGAGGGTGGCGGCGCCGACGGCGAAGACCACCAGGGTGCCCAGGCCCCACAGGGCGGCGATGCTGCCGGGCAGGGCGTTCAGGATCGGGCCGACGATGATCGCGCCGCCGAGGCCGCCGAGGGCGGAGTAGAGCGCCAGGACGCCGAGGCGGATGACCGCGCGCTCGCGGTTCGCGGGCCGGGAGCCGGCGCTGATCGCCAGGATGGCGGCGCAGATGTAGCCGCCGACGCACCAGCCGACGACCAGGTAGAAGGCGGAGAGCCCGTCGAAGTCCTCCGGCGACGCGGGCGCCACGTCGACCGTCTTCACGGTCCGCTGCTGCGTGGCCTCCACCTTGGTGAAGATCTGTTCGAGTGCGCTGGACAGCACGGTGCCGCCGCCGGAGGCGACGAGCAGGGTGTCGGTGCGGCCGGCCGGGTCGACGATCAGGGCCCCGTCGATGTCCCGGTTCAGGATCTGCTTCCGCGCCTCGGCCTCGTCGGTGACCGCCCGGGTGTCGAGCGGATCGCCCGGGAGCTTCTCCAGCTGCCCGACGAGCTGCGCCGAGACCTGTTGCGGGGCGACGACGCCGAACGGCACGTCGGTCGGCTTCGGATGGTGCAGGGCCCCGACGTACGAGGTGATGAACAGCAGCTGGAGGGCGAAGACGCCGACCACGAGCAGGGCGGCTCGGGGGGTGACGGCGCTTTTCAGTTCATCGACGAGGCTCATGCCCCCCAGGTTCCGGGGGAGGGGGTGTTTCCGCAGGTGGGAGGGGGCCGAACGGGTTATCGCACGAACGTTCGAAAGTAGGCTACGCTGGGTTTCGCGGGGTGGGAACGTGTGTACGAATACGAGAGCGGGCGCGAGAAGCGGGAAGGCGGAGATGGGCCATGCCGGGATTCACGCACCTCCACACCGCCTCGGGCTTCTCCCTGCGGTACGGCGCCTCCCACCCCGAACGACTGGCCGCACGCGCCGCCGAGCGGGGCATGGACGCACTGGCCCTGACCGACCGCGACACCCTCGCGGGCGCGATCCGCTTCGCCAAGGCCTGCGCGAAGGAGGGCGTCCGCCCGCTGTTCGGAGTGGACCTGGCCTACGAGGAGGGCACCGGCCCCGCCGGCGCCCCGCCGGGCGGGAACCCGGCACGCCGGGGCGCGTCGGGCGCGGGGGCGCCCGGCGGGGGCGTGTCCGGCTCGGGGACGCCCGGCGCGGGTTCGTCCGGCCGGGGGCCGTCCGGCCGAGGCCTGTCCGGCACGGGTTCCTCCGGTCAGGGGTCGTACGGCCTGGGTTCCTCTGCTCCGGGTTCGTCCGGCTCGGGCTTCTCCGGTCAGGGGCCGTCCGGCGCGGGTTCCTCTGCTCCGGGTTCGTCCGGCTCGGGTTCCTCCGCTCCGGGACCGTCCGGCCTGGGTTCCTCAGGCGTGGGCTCCTCTGCTCCTGATTCGTCCGGCGCGGGCTCCTCCGTTCCGGGGCCGTCCACCTCGGGCTCCTCCGCTCCGGGACCGTCCGGCCTGGGTTCGCCAGGCGCGGGTTCATCCGGCTGCCCTGGTGTGTCCGGCCCTGATGTGTCCGGCTCGGGTGTGTCCGGCCCGCGCGGGTCTGGCTCGGACGGGTCCGGCTCGGGCGTGTCCGGCCGGGGTCCGTCCGGCTCCGGACCGTCCGGGCTCGGCCTGTCCGGTCCGGGCTCGGCCGGGTCAGCCGGCTGGGCCAGTTCGGCCAGTTCGGCCAGTTCGGCCAGTTCGGCCAGTTCGGCCAGTTCGGCCAGTTTGGCCAGTTCGGCCGGGTGGGCTGGGTCGGCCGGACCGGCCGGGATCGGGCGGAGTGCGGCCAGGCAGGGGGCCGTGCGGCGGGTGCCCGTGCGAGGTGGGGCCTTTGTCGACGAGTCCGCGCCCCGTGTCCTCTTTCTCGCCCGCTCCCGCGCCGGCTGGGCCGCGCTCTGCGCGCTGGTCACCGCCGCCCACGCCGGGGGAGGGGCGCGGCCCGTGCTGCCCTGGTCCGCCCTGGACGGCAGTGGCGCCGACGACCTGTTCGTCCTCCTCGGCCCCGACTCCGACGTCGGCCGTGCCCTCGCCGCCGGCCGCCCCGACCGGGCCGCCCGCCTGCTCGCCCCCTGGCGCGAGCGGTACGGCGACGCGCTGCGTCTGGAAGCCGTCCACCACGGGCGCCCCGGCGCGGGCCCCGGCTCGCTGCGGCTCGCCGCCCGTACCGTCGGCTTCGCCGCCGAGCAGGGCGTCCGGCCCGTCCTCGCCCACGCCGTCCGCTACGCCGACCCCGGCCAGGGGCCCGTCGCCGACGTCCTCGACTCCGCCCGGCGCCTCGTCCCGATCGACCCCCGCAAGGGCCTCGACAGCGGGGAGGCCTGGCTCAGGGGCGCCGACGACATGCGCGCCGCGGCCGAGCGGATCGTCGAGGCCGCGGGCTTCGGCCGGGCCGCCGCCCGCCGCCTGCTCGAACAGACCGCGGCGGTCGCCGAGGCCTGCCGCGTCGACCCCGAGGACGACCTCGGCATCGGCTCCGCGCACTTCCCGGAGCCGTACCTCGTCGGCGCCGGGCACCGCACCGCCCAGCGGGTCCTCGCCTCGCGGGCCGCCGCCGGGATGGTCCTCAAGGGGTACGAGAAGCGGCGCGCCTACTGGGACAGGATGCACCGCGAGCTGGACATCATCGCCCACCACGGCTTCGCCACGTACTTCCTGACGGTCGCCCAGGTCGTCGACGACGTGCGGGGCATGGGGATCCGGGTCGCCGCCCGGGGTTCGGGCGCCGGCTCCCTCGTCAACCACCTCCTCGGCATCGCCCACGCCGACCCGGTCGAGCACGGCCTGCTCATGGAGCGCTTCCTCTCCAAGCGCCGTACCGCCCTGCCCGACATCGACATCGACGTGGAGTCCGCCCGCCGCCTGGAGGTCTACCGGGCGATCGTCGACCGCTTCGGCACCGAGCGGGTCGCCGCCGTCGCCATGCCCGAGACCTACCGGGTCCGCCACGCGGTACGGGACGTGGGCGCCGCCCTCTCCATGGACCCGGCCGAGATCGACCGGATCGCCAAGTCCTTCCCGCACATCCGCGCCCGGGACGCGCTCGCCGCCCTGGAGGAACTGCCCGAGCTGCGCGAACTCGCGGGCGAACGCGAGAGGTTCGGTCGTCTCTGGGAGCTGGTCGAGGCTCTCGACGCGCTGCCCCGCGGCACCGCCATGCACCCCTGCGGGGTCCTCCTCTCGGACGCCTCGCTGCTCACCCGTACCCCTGTGGTCCCCACCAGCGGCGAGGGGTTTCCCATGTCCCAGTTCGACAAGGACGACGTGGAGGAGCTCGGGCTGCTCAAGCTCGACGTCCTCGGCGTGCGGATGCAGTCCGCGATGGCCCACGCCGTCGCCGAGGTCGAACGCGCCACCGGCACCCGGCCGGACATCGACGCGGTCCCGGACGGCGACCCCGAGACGTACCGGCTCATCCGCTCCACCGAGACCCTCGGCTGCTTCCAGATCGAGTCGCCGGGCCAGCGCGACCTGGTCGGCCGGCTCCAGCCGGCCACCTTCCACGACCTCGTCGTCGACATCTCGCTCTTCCGGCCGGGCCCGGTCGCCGCCGACATGGTCCGCCCCTTCATCGAGGCCCGGCACGGCCGCGCCCCCGTCCGCTATCCGCATCCCGACCTGGAGGGGACGCTGCGGGAGACGTACGGCGTGGTCGTCTTCCACGAGCAGATCATCGAGATCGTCCGGATCATGACGGGCTGCGACCGCGCCGAGGCCGACCAGGTGCGGCGCGGGCTCTCCGACCCCGAGTCGCAGGGCCGGATCGAGGTCTGGTTCGCGCGGCGGGCGGCGGAGCGCGGTTACGCCGCCGAGGTCGTCGCCCGTACGTGGGAGATCGTCGCGGCCTTCGGCTCGTACGGCTTCTGCAAGGCGCATGCCGTGGCCTTCGCCGTGCCCACCTACCAGTCGGCCTGGCTCAAGGCGCACCATCCGGCGGCCTTCTACGCGGGGCTGCTCACCCACGATCCCGGCATGTACCCCAAGCGGCTGCTGCTCGCGGACGCGCGGCGGCGCGGGGTGCCGGTGCTGCCGCTGGACGTGAACCGTTCGGCGGTCGCCCACCGTATCGAACTGGTGTCCGATGAACCGGCAGTGTGGGGCCTCCGCCTCGGCCTGACCGACGTCCACGGCATCGGCGAGACCGAGAGCGCCCGCATCGAAGCGGGACAGCCCTACGCCTCCCTGCTCGACTTCTGGGAACGGGCCCGCCCCCGCACCCCCGTCGCCGAACGCCTCGCCCAGGTCGGCGCCCTCGACGCCTTCGGCGCCAACCGCCGCGACCTCCTGCTCCACCTCACCGAACTCCGCCGCATCCACCGGGGAGCCGCCTCCCACGGCGCCCAACTCCCGCTCGCCCAGGGCGGGAAGACCGCCCCCGTCGGCCTGCCCGACCTCGACGAGTCCGAACGCCTCAGCGCCGAACTCGGCGTCCTCGGCATGGACGCCTCCCGCCACCTCATGGAGGACCACCACGCCTTCCTCCGCGAGCTCGGCGTCGTCTCCGCCCAGCGGCTGCGCTCCGCCGCCCACGGCCAGACCGTCCTCGTCGCGGGCGCCAAGGCCGCCACCCAGACCCCGCCGATCCGCTCCGGGAAGCGGGTCATCTTCAGCACCCTCGACGACGGTACGGGCCTGGTCGACCTCGCCTTCTTCGACGACGCCCACGAGGCCTGCGCCCACACCGTCTTCCACTCCTGGCTGCTCCTGGTCAGGGGCGTGGTCCAGCGGCGCGGCCCGCGCAGCCTCAGCGTGGTCGGCTCGGCCGCCTGGAACCTCGCCGAACTGGTCGAACTGCGGGCGTCCGGGGGCCTGGAGGCGGTCGGGGAGCGGCTGGCCGAGCACGCGCGGGAGACCGGACCGGCCGACCCCGGCCGGCGGATCACGATGCCCACCGGCTACGAGATGAACCCCTGGGCCGACCTCAGGCCGGCCGGGGAAGGCACCGCGACGCCGTCGCGGAAGCTCTGGCACAGCAGTCCGGGGAGCGCGGGATGATCCTCTGCGTACGGTTCGACGTCGACCCGGCGGGAGAATCGGTCCTGCCCCGACTGGTCGCCCTCCTCGGCGAGTTCACCCCGACGATCGAGACCGCCCCGCCCGGCGAACTGCTCGCCGACGTGCGCGGCGCGCTGCGCTACTTCGGCCGGAGCCCCGCCGAACTCGCCGCCGTGATCCGGGTCCGCGCGCTCGCCCTGTACGGCGTCGACTGCGTCATCGGCGCCGGGCCCAACCCGATGCTGGCCCGGATGGCGGCCCGCGAGGCCAGGCCCGGCGTCACCCTGGTCGTCGACGATCCGGCCGCCTTCCTGGGGGACCGGCCGGTCGTCGCGCTCGACGGCGTCGGCCGCGCCACCGCCCGCACCCTCTGCGGGTACGGGCTCGACTCCGTCGGCCGCGTCGCCGCCGCGCCGCTCGCCGTGCTCCAGCGGCTCGTCGGTGCCAAGACCGGCCGTGAGCTGTGGGAACGGGCGCGGGGCATCGACCGCACCCCCGTCGTCCCGAACGCGGCCTCGCGCGCGACGGCGGCCGAGCGCTCCTTCCCGTACGACGAGACCGACCGCGTCGAACACCGCCGGGCGCTCCTCTCGCTCGCGGACGAACTCGGCGCCCGGCTGCGGTCGGAGGGGCAGGTGTGCCGGGGGCTCGCGCTCACCGTGCGGTACGCGGACCGGAGTACGACGACCCGCACGCGTACCCTGCCCGAACCGACAGCCCACTCGGCGGCGTTGACCTCCCTCGCGTACGCGCTCCACGACTCCCTCGGCCTCCAGCGGGCCCGCGTCCGGGGCATCGCGCTCCGGGCCGAGGGCCTGACGGGCGCCGAAGGCGCCGCCCACCAGCTGTCCTTCGACCCGGCGGACGAGAAGGCGCGGCGGATCGAGGCGGTGGTGGACCGGGCGCGGGCGAGGTTCGGCCCGATGGCGGTACTGCCGGGCGCGCTGGCGAGCTCTGTGGCAGGTTCGGTGACAGGTTCGGTGACAGGTTCGGTGACAGGTTCCGCGGCGGCCTGACATCCCCACGACACTTCCGCACTTCTGCCGGACGACACTTTTTACCGACGCGTAACTTCCCACCGAAGCTACCGGTACGTAGCTTGGCGGGAGCGCGGCCCCACCGCGCATCCCCACTTGTGGTCCGGACCGCAGGGCACAGCACCCCCACCTTCCCCTTGAGCCGCAAGGAGATCGCCCGATGCTGCCCTGGAAGTCCCGCGCGTCACGTGCCGTCAGAGCCCTGTCCGTCAGAGCCCTGTCCGTCCTGGCGCTCGCCGCCGTCGCGACGCTCGCCCCCACCGCCTCCGCCTCCGCCCAGGCCGACACCCTCACCTCGACGAGCCGGGGCTGGAACGACTGGAACTGCAAGCCCTCCGCCGCTCACCCCCGCCCGGTCGTCCTCGTCCACGGCACCTTCGGGAACTCCGTCGACAACTGGCTCGTCCTCGCGCCCTACCTGGTCAACCGCGGGTACTGCGTCTTCTCGCTCGACTACGGTCAACTGCCCGGCGTACCGCTCTTCAACGGCCTCGGCCCGATCGCCGCGTCCGCCGGCCAGCTCGACACGTACGTCGACCGGGTCCTCGCCGCGACCGGCGCGCCCGAGGTGGACCTCGTCGGGCACTCGCAGGGCGGGATGATGCCCCGCTGGTACCTCAAGTTCCTCGGCGGCGCCGCGAAGGTGAACGCGCTCGTCGGGATCGCGCCCGACAACCACGGCACCACCCTGCTCGGCCTCACCAAGCTCCTGCCGCACTTCCCCGGCGCCGAGGACGTCATCAGCGCCACGACGCCGGGCCTCGCCGACCAGATCGCCGGCTCCGCCTTCATCACGAAGCTCAACGAGGGCGGCGACACGGTCCCCGGCGTCCGGTACCACGTCATCGCCAGCCAGTACGACGAGGTCGTCACCCCGTACCGCTCGCAGTTCCTCGTCGGCCCGAACGTCACCAACGTCCTCATCCAGGACAAGTGCGCGCTCGACCTCTCCGAGCACGTGGCCATCGGCACGGTGGACCGGGTCACCTTCCACGAGGTCGAGAACGCCCTCGACCCGGCCCACGCGACCCCGACCACCTGCCTGTCGGTGATCGGCTAGCACTCAGCCCCGGGCACGCCTCCGGACGGCCCCGAGAAGCAGCGCGGCACCGAGAGACAGCGCGGCGGCGCCCCCCACGGCGAAGTACGTCCGGGAGGCGCCGCCCCCGGTCTCGGCGAGCTCGACGCCGGGGGCGGTGGTGGCGGTGGGCTCGGTGGCGGCGGGCGC
The DNA here is from genome assembly GCF_042264145.1 of Streptomyces sp. NPDC056144. Classification (NCBI taxonomy): domain Bacteria; kingdom Bacillati; phylum Actinomycetota; class Actinomycetes; order Kitasatosporales; family Streptomycetaceae; genus Streptomyces; species Streptomyces sp. NPDC056144. Next base: position 79,628 of record NZ_JBHJVF010000011.1, read on the forward strand.
GGCCACGGTGGTGGAACCACCGGCCGGGACATGCGAGTTGCCCGCCTCGCTCTCCTCCTCGGCCCCGGTCTCCTCAGGCTCCGGCTCCGGCTCCGGCGCGGCGGACGTCTCCGCGTGGTGGTGCCCGGCGGTCGACTCGTCGCTCGGCTCGTCGCTCGGCGCGGAGGCGCTGGGCGCCGGAGTGGTCCCGGCGCCGCCTTCGGTTCCGAACACCACGTCCGAGCAGGAGTAGAACGCCTCGGGGGAGTCCGAGCGCTGCCAGATCGCGTAGATCAGATGGCGCCCGGACCTCGCGGGAACGGTCCCGTCGAAGACGTAGGCGCCGTTCTCCATCCTCGGATCGGTCACGGTCACGAACGGCTCGCTCTCCAGGTCCGACCAGGCGAGCGGCTTCGTCGGGTCGTACCCGTCCTTCGTCACGTACAGCGCGAAGGTGCCCTTGTGCGGGGCGGTTCCCTTGTAACGGAAGGTGTGGGCACCGGACTTCATCCCGCTCGCCGGCCAGTCGGCGCGGGCGAGGTCGAGCCCCCGGTACTTGTCGTTGCCCGCGCTGCACAGCTTGCCGTCCGGGATCAGCTGCCGGTGCTTGCCCGCGGCGGCGGCGATGTTCACCGCGTTCCAGTCGTAGAACGCCTGCGGCCCGCTCGCCGCCACCGCCGCCTGGCAGGCCGCCGACTTCGGCGCCTCGGGCCCCTCCGCGTAACAGGCGGCGACCCGGCTCACGGGATCCGTCATCGACCCGTGTGCGTGCGCGGGCGAGACGGCGAGCCCGGACAGACCGAGCAGGGCGACGGCGGTGACGGCCGGGGCCGTACGGCGAGAGGTCATGGGGGACAACTCCTTCACGAGGGTGAGGGTGTGGGGGGTTGCCCAGAAACTAGCCCGCCCTCTCCGTGAAAAAGCCGCCGATGAGCGGCAGTCGAGGATCCTTAGGACCGCTTTAAGGCGCCTCTAAGCGGTGCCTCAGGAACTACCATCCGCGGACATGTCAGCTACCGTGATCACCGTCGCCCTGGCCTTCGTCGGCTACCTCGTCACCTACCTCAACGGCCTCAGGCTCGCCCAGCGTCAGGAACGCCTCGCCCGGGTGAACCGGCAACTCGGCGAGTTCTACGGCCCCTTGTACGCCCTGACGGCGACGAACCAGCGGCTGTTCCGCGCGTTCATGGCCGGCCACGCCCGTCCGAACGGGCTGTCGCCGTTCCGCGACGACGTACCGCCGACGGACGAGGAGAAGGCGGAGTGGCGGCTCTGGGCGACCACGGTCTTCCTGCCGAACATCCGGGCCATGCGCGACGTGGTCGTGCGCCACGCGGACCTGCTCGACGAGCCGGGGCTGCCGCCCGTCCTGCTGGAGCTGTACGCGCATGTCGCCGGGTACGAGGTGACCTTCGCCCGCTGGGAGAGCGGCGACTTCGACGAGCACCTCTCCGTCGTCCCCTTCCCGGCCGGCGGGATAGGCCGGTACGCGGAGGAGGGCTTCCTCCGGCTCCAGGGGGAGCAGCGTGCCCTGCTGGGGCGCCGCAAGCGGCGTCGTACCGTGGCGGTATGACAGACGTACTGATCCGTCCGGCGGTCGCCGTCGACGTGCCCGCCGTGAAGGGTGTCATCGACGCGGCCTTCCATCACTACATCGAGCGCATCGGGCTCGTGCCGTCCCCGATGGAGGGGGACCACGCGGCGAACGTCGCCGGGGGGCTCGTGTTCGTCGCCGAGGCGGGCGGAGTCGTGCGGGGGGCCGTGGTCGTGCTGCCCGAGGCGGACCACCTGTACCTCGACGCCGTCGCCGTCCACCCCGACGCCCAGGGCACCGGCGTCGGGCGGGCCCTCATGGCGTGGGTGGAGGAGCGGGCGCGGGAGCTCGGGCTCGGTGAGGTGCGGCTGCTGACCAACGCGATGATGTGGGAGAACCAGAAGCTGTACGAGCGGTACGGCTACGAGGTCGTCGAGCGGCGGCTCGACGGTGCATACGATCGTGTCCATTATCGGAAGGTCCTGCCGGAGGCGCTCAACTCGCCCCCGATGGGGTGAGTTTCGGACATCGGGCGGCTTGATCCGGTATCCCTGGCGGGCAGCACCACACACCCCCCACCCCGAAGGGACCCCCGTCCATGCGCGTCCGTACCGCCCTCGCCGCAGGCGTCCTGCTCGCCGCCGCCTTCGCCCCCCTCGCGTACGCGGGAGAGGGCGACGGGCTCTCCGTCGACGGGCACGGCACCGTCGCCGCCGACAGCACGGTCACCCTCTCCGGCCAGTACCGCTGTGTCGACGACAGCCAGGGCCCGGTCTTCGTCAGCTCCACCCTCGTCCAGGGGGAACGTTCCACCGGGATCGGCGGCACCCGGGCCGTCTGCGACGGGCAGGTCCACGAGTGGGTCAACTCGGCCGTCGTGAAGGACCCCGCCTACACCCCGGGCGAAGCCCATGTGCAGGCCGGCCTGATGCAGCTCACGCCCACCGGCGAGATGGAACTGCCGACGCCCGGCTTCCTCGCCCGTGAGGAAGCCGACGTCGAGCTGCACTGACCCCCGACAGCGGGGGCTCAGGCCAGCAGGTCGCGCAGGCCCTCGCGGCCCAGCGCCTCCAGCTCGTCGAGCGCCACGACCGCCCGGGCCGCCGCCTCCGGATCGGAGGCGGCGAGCCCGCTCGCCGCGAACTCGTCCTCGTCGAGCCGCAGCACCTCGCTGCCGTCCGCCGACACCCACAGGTCCAGGTCCAGGTCCTCGACGACCACCTCGGCCCCGCCGATCTCGGCCGGCCGGGTGATGTCGCAGTACCAGCCCTTGAGGGTGGCGTCGGCGGACCACACCTCCTTGACCGTGTACCAGCGGTCGGCCCAGTAGTGCTCCACGAAGACGTCCCCCGGCTCGAACCGCACGAAGCCGAAGTCCCGTACGCCCTCCGCCGCCCACGGCGCGCGGACCGACAGCCGGCCGCCCCGCTCCGCGAGGACCTCGGCCGGGTAGCGGATCTTCGTCCTGCCCGCCTTCGTCAGGGTGACCTCAACCGATCGTCCGGACATGCCGTACCTCCGTCGCCGCGATCTCGTACCCGAACCACTTGTTGACCGCCAGCATCGGCCCGTTGCCGGCGTCGTTCCCCGTGAACGCCACCGTGTGGCCCGCCTCCCGGGCCCGGTGCAGCGACGCGGTCTTCACCAGCTTCGCGAGCCCGCGGCCGCGGAACCCGGGCGCCGTGCCCGTCATCCCCGTGCGGTACCGGCCCTGGCGGTCAGACTGCGCCGCCGTGAACGCCGCCGGCACCCCGTCCACCACCGCGACCGTCGTCAGCGACCGGTCGTGGATCGGGTGGTCCCAGGTGGTCGCCCGCCAGTGGTCGAAGTCGTCCAGGTCGAAGGCGACGTCGCCCGGCTCGTCGGCGGTCGTCAGCGCGTCCAGCTCGAAGAGCGGCCGCGGGTCCGCCGCGAAGTCCTCGCCCGTCCGCAGCTCCACGCCGTCCGGCAGCTCGCCGAGCGGCGGCAGTTCGGCACCGGCCAGATCGAGCCGGAGGAAGTACGCGGAACGGCTCGGCGCGTACCCGCGCCGCTCGGCCCACGAGCGGTTCGACGGCTCGTCGAGGACCCAGCTGAACAGGGTGTGCGCGCCGTGCGCGGCGAGGTGCTCCTCCGCCGCGCCCAGCAGCGCCGCCCCCGCGCCGAGGCGCCGGTGGGCCGGGTCCACGTACACGTTGGCGTAGCCGAGGCCGGGCTCGGTCGCGTCGTGGGCGATCCCCACCTGCGCGGTCCCGACGACCGTCCCGTCCCCGGCCACGGCCATGAGCGGCCGGTAGTGGCCGTCCGGGTGGGTGTGCGCCCAGTCGAAGGCGAGCTGTTCGGCGGTCACGAGCATGAAGGGCAGCACGGCCCGGCGGGCCCGGGCGAACGCCTCGGCGTCCCCGGCCTCCGCGGCACGGATGATCAGAGTCATATGCACGGACGCTACGGGCGGAGGACCGACCCGCGCCTCCCATTTTCCGGTGGGGTGGGGGCAGAATCGGAGGGGTGACACTCACCATCGCCGTGGACCACGAATCCACCACCGCTCCGTACGAACAGCTGCGTGCCCAGATCTCGGAGCGGGCCCGGTCGGGCAGACTGCCGGTCGGATACAAGCTGCCGACGGTACGGGGGCTCGCGGAGCAGCTGGGGCTCGCCGCGAACACCGTCGCCAAGGCGTACAAGGCGCTGGAGTCCGACGGGGTGATCGAGACCCGCGGGCGCCACGGGACCTTCGTCGCGGCGGCCGGCGACGCGGCTACCCGCAGGGCCGCCACCGCCGCCGCGCAGTACGCCGAGGAGGCCCGCCGCCTCGGACTCAGCCGCGAGGCGGCCGAGTCCGCGATGAACGAGGCGCTGCGGGCGGCGTACGACGTCTCCTAGCGGGACGGTGCCCTGCAGGTAGAGCTACAGACAGAGCTGCAGACAGAGCTACAGACAGAGCTACAGATAGAGGCCCGCCCCCGCCGTACGGGGTTCCGGGAGGTCCGCCGGGGGCGTGCCGCGGCGCAGCGCGAAGAGCTCCGCCAGCGTCGCGCCCTCGTGCGGCACGTCCGCCTCGTGGCCGAGCCACGCCGCCGACTCGGCCCGGGTCAGCGGTCCGACCTCGATACGGGCCAGGCAGCGCCCCGGCCTGACCACCGCCGGGTGCAGCCGCTCCAGGTCCTCGTTGGTGGTGACGCCCACGAGGACGTTGCGCCCCTGCCCGAGCAGCCCGTCGGTCAGGTTGAGCAGCCGGGACAGGGCCTGTCCCGCCGTGTGCTTGGCCTCGCCGCGGATCAGCTCGTCGCAGTCCTCCAGGAGCAGCAGCCGCCAACGGCCCTTCGCCGAGCCCTCGTCCTCGCCGATGGCGATGTCCATCAGGTACCCGACGTCGTTGAAGAGCCGCTCCGGGTCGAGGACGCAGTCCACCTGGCACCACTCGCGCCAGGACCGGGCCAGGGTCCGCAGCGCCGAGGTCTTGCCGGTGCCGGGCGGCCCGTGCAGCAGCAGGAGCCGGCCGGAGATGTCCTCCGGGGTCATCCGCATCAGCCGGTCCATGGACGTGGCCACCGGCGCCGAGTAGTGGTGCCGCACCTCGTCCCAGGTCCCGGCGCTGATCTGACGGGTGGTCCGGTGCGGGCCGCGCCGGGGCGACACGTACCAGAACCCCATCGTCACGTTCTCCGGCTGCGGTTCCGGCTCGTCCTTCGCCCCGTCGGTCGCCTCCTTCAGGATCCGCTCGGCGAGTTCGGCGTCGGCGGCCGTCACCGTGACGTCCGCGCCCCGGTTCCAGCGGGAGACGAGCAGGGTCCATCCCTCGCCCTCGGCGAGCACGGCGCTGCGGTCGTCGTCCTTCGCGGCCCGCAGGACCCTCGCGTCCGCCGGGAGGAGCGTCGCGTCGGGCTTCACCCGGTCCAGGGTGGTGCTGTGCGCGTGCGGCTGCTCGCCGGTCGCGAAGCGGCCGAGGAAGAGCGCGTCGACGACGTCCGAAGGGGAGTCGCTGTCGTCGAGGTTGAGCCGGATCGGCAGCGCGCGCTGCGGCTCGGACGGTGCCGGTGCCGGAGCCGGTGAGGGTGCCGGTGGGGTGTCAGCCATGGCGCCCATGATCCGGCAACCGGGCAGGCCGCGCACGGTGTTTTGCCCCGGGGTGTTCCCTGGCTGGAACTCGACGGTGGAAGTGGGGGTTTCGACGGCACTCCACCCCCAGTTTTGTCATGGACACTTCCGGTCTCTCGAGTCCGCTGCTACTACCTGGTAACGCAGAGATCCTGCTACAGGGAGGTTCCATGAGACTGTCCCGCATCGCGGCTCTTTCGTCCTCACTCCTGCTCGGCGCGGTCCTCGCCCTCACCGGGGCGAGCGCCGCCCAGGCGGCCGAGACCGCCGCCCTCGACTACGTGGCGCTGGGGGACTCGTACTCCTCCGGTGTCGGCGCCGGCAGCTACGACAGCGCCAGCGGCGACTGCAAGCGCTCCACGAAGGCCTACCCGGTGCTGTGGAAGAACGCGAACGCCCCCTCCTCGTTCGCGTTCACCGCCTGCTCGGGCGCCCGAACGGGTGATGTGACCGCCAATCAGCTCGGCCCCCTGTCCGCCGCCACTGACCTGGTCTCCCTCACGATCGGGGGAAATGACGCCGGTTTCGCCGACGTCATGACGACCTGTGTGCTCCAGTCCGAATCCACCTGCATCAACCGTGTGAATCAAGCCAAGGCGTACGTCGACTCCACGCTCCCCGGCAAGCTCGACTCCGTCTACACGGCCATCCGCAACAAGGCCCCCGCCGCCCACGTCGTCGTCCTCGGCTACCCGCGCTTCTACAAGCTCGACGGCACCTGCATCGCCGGCCTGAGCGAGGCCGAGCGCCGTGCCATCAACGGCGCCTCCGACTACCTCAACGCCGCCATCGCCAAGCGCGCGGCCGACCACGGCTACACCTTCGCCAGCGTCGTCCCGCCCTTCACCGGCCACGAGATCTGCTCCGGCTCGGCCTGGCTGCACAGCGTCAACTGGCTCAACATCGGCGAGTCGTACCACCCGACCGCCTCCGGACAGTCCGGCGGCTACCTGCCCTCCTTCAACGGGGCGGTGTAGCGGACGTCCCCCCGCTCCCGGCCGGGGTGACGGTGCTCGTCACCCCGCCCCGCCCGGGACCGGTGTCCTCGTTCCCCTCCCGTACGTACTCGTACGTCAACGCCCCCGCGAGCAGCACGGCCCCGACGACCCCGGCCATCAGCACCGGGCCCCGGCGGGGCCGCGCCGAACGCCGGGGCGGCCGCGCGCCCCGGCCGGGCGTGCCCGGACGCCCGGAACCGTCGCCCGACGGGTCGGTCCGTACGGACGCGGGCGGAGACGAGGCACTCCGCCTCGCCTCGCCCCTCACCTCGCCCCTCGGTCCGCCCGAGGCCAATCGCCGCAGCGCGCTCTCCATCTGATCGGCCGTGGGGGGAGCGTCCCCGCGGAGCCCGTCCAGGGCGGGGCTCAGCGCGCCGGCCCCGCCGTCCGTCGCCGCGTCGAGGAGCGCGCCGAGATCCCGCAGCTCGGCCTCCGGGGCAGGTGCCTCGTCACCCGTGCCGCCCGCGCCGAAGCCCGTACCGAAGCCCGTGACGACGACCCGGCCGTCGTTGGCGAGCAGGACGTGCCCCGGGCTCACGCCCCGGTGCGGCGCGCCCGCCGCCCGCGCGGCCCGCAGCGCGGCGAGCACCTCGGCGCCGATCCGCGCGGCCTCGGCGGGCGGCAGCGGGCCGCCGGCCTCCAGGGTCTCGGCGAGGGTGAGGCCGCGGACCAGCTCCATGACCACCCACGGCCGGCCGTCCTCGGTGGCCACGCCGTGCACGGTCACCACCGAGGGGTGGGAGACGCGGGCGGCGGCGCGCGCCCCGCGCTCCAGGCGCGCGTACAGGAGGGGGAGTTCGTCGGCGGGGACCCCGTCGGGGGCGCGGAACTCCTTGAGGGCCACCTCGTGGACGCGCGTCTCGTCGAGCGCACGCCAGACGGTCCCCGTCGCGCCTTCCGCAAGCACGTCCAGAAGCCGGTAACGACCCGCGATCACCGTCATGGATCCACGGTAACCGAGCGGCTCGTCCTTGGCTCCGGCGCGTACGGGGCGCGTGCGCGACGTGCGCGCGACGCACGCGCGACGCGCGCGGGAACGATCATGGTGGCGGAGATCACATCATCCTCCGTACGGGGAGGTGGCGGTCCTGGGTGCAGGATGGTTCATGACGGTTCGGCAGGTGTTCGAGCCCTGTCCAACTCGCCCTGGAATCAGATGGATTCGCACGGTGACCGTCAACCCTCGTACGGGTGCGGTGAATCCCGACGGCGGGATACACGAGTGTGACAGTGGAGCGATAGGGTTAACCTGCCCGGGCCGGGTGCCCTCGTACGGGTGGGGAGTGACATGGAACAGATAGCAATGCGCAGCAGGCCGCGAGTGCCTGCAATCACCTGCGGGAGCAGCGCGACCAGTTCGCGGCTCGACCGCCATCTCGCGGTGCTCGGCGGACCCGCCGTGCCGCAGCGAGAGGTGGCCGAGGCGACCCTGCTGATGCGGGAACTGACGACGCGTCCGCGCGAGGTGCCGGTGCACAGCCACCGCAGCCGCAGTGCGAGGGTCTCGCTCTTCGCCCCGCTCCGCCGCCTGCGTCGCTCGCTCTTCGGCACCCGCCGCTAGCAGACCGGGCGCCGGGCAGCGCACCCCGAGGCCACCCGCCCGCTTCCGCCCGGCAGCCCCGGTCTCCCGTACCACTCCGCCGACGAGAACGCCGGACGTGTCTCCCCGCCCGTCCGGCGTTTCGTCATGCCCGGGCGCCCTTCCGCCTCCCGCCTCCCGCCTCCCGCAGGGGATCCGCGGGGGCGTCAGGCGACCACGCCCGCGCCCCTGAGCTCCTTGACCTCCGCCGCGGGCACCCCGAGCTCGTCGAGGACGGCGTCCGTGTCCTGGCCGAGGGCGGGGATGCGTTCCATCCTCGGCTCGGGCCCGTCGGGGAAGACGACGGGCGGCAGCAGCGAGCGCAGCGGACCCACCGGCGAATCCACCATCCGCCACCGGTCACGGGCCGTCAGCTGCGGATGGTGCGCGAGCTCCGCGACCGAGTTGAGCCGGGCGCAGGCGATGCCGGCCGCGTCGAGCCTGGCCAGCGCCTCGGGGGCCGTCAGCGGCGCCAGGGCCTGCGCCACCGCCCCGTCCGTCGCCGCCCGCCCCGCCACCCGGGCCGCGTTCGTCGCGAAGGCCGGGTCGTCGGCGAGGCCGGGCCGCCCGAGCACCTGCTCGGCGAGCCGCCGCCACTCGCGGTCGTTCTGCACGGAGAGCAGCACCAGGCCGCCGTCGGCCGTCGGATAGGCGTCGTACGGCGCGATCACCGCGTGCGCGAGCCCCGTGCGCGCCGGGGCCTCGCCACCGTGCGCCCCGTGGTGCAGCGGGTGCCCCATCCACTCGGCGAGCGCGTCGAGCAGCGAGACCTCCACGGGGCCGCCGCGCCCGGTCGTGCCGCGCCGGACGAGCGCGGCGAGGACGCCCGAGAACGCGTACATCCCGGCCGCGATGTCGGCGGCCGGGATGCCGGACTTGACCGGCCGGTCCGGGGTGCCCGTCACCGACACGAGTCCGGCCTCGCACTGGACGAGCATGTCGTAGGCCCGCTTGTGCGCGTACGGCCCGTCCGGCCCGTACCCCGAGACGTCCACGGCGATCAGGCGCGGGTGCGCCGCGCACAGGGTGGCGGCGTCCAGGCCGAGGCGGGCGGCGGCGCCCTGCGCCAGGTTCTGCACGAAGACGTCGGCGCCGGCCACCATGCGCCGGACGAGCGCCAGGCCCCGCGAGTCCTTCAGGTCGATCGCGACCGACTCCTTGCCGCGGTTGCACCACACGAAGTGCGAGGCGAGGCCGCGCGCGGCGGTGTCGTAGTCCCGGGCGAAGTCGCCCCCGTCGGGGCGCTCGATCTTCACGACGCGGGCGCCGAGATCGGCGAGCTGCCGGGTGGCGAAGGGGGCGGCGACGGCCTGCTCGACGGCGACGACCGTGATCCCTTCGAGGGGCAGCGGCTGGGCGTCGCGGGGGTCTGGCTGAGTGCTCATGACCCCCCTGCCTACCGCTCCCGGCGTGCTCCTGTCATCAGGACGTGCGTCACGGCGGGCCGTCACCCGCGCGCGTAGCGCCGTACCGCGAGCGGGGCGAAGACGGCGGTCAGGCCGAGCGACCAGAGCAGCGCGCCCGCGACCGGGTGCGCCACCGGCCAGGCCGCGTCCGCCGGGACGGCCGCGTTCCCGAAGAGCTCCCGCACGGCCGTGGTCACCGCCGAGATCGGGTTCCACTCGGCGACCGTCCGCAGCCACCCCGGCATGTCGTCGGTCGGGATGTACGCGTTGGAGAGCAGCGGCAGCATGAAGGTGGCGCTGCCGAGCTGACCCGCCGCCTCCTCGCTCTTCGAGGCGAGGCCGAGGAGGATGCCGACCCAGGTCGTCGCGAAGCGGAAGAGCAGCAGCAGACCGAAGGCGGCCAGGGCCTCGGGGAGCGTGCCCTCGATCCGCCAGCCCATGGCGAGGCCGACGAGGAGCAGCGGGACCGTGCCGACGGCGCTCGCGAGGAGGTCGGCGAGGGCCTGTCCGAGGGGGACGGCGGCGCGGCTCACCGGCATGGTCCTGAAGCGGTCCATGACGCCCCGGTGGGAGTCCTGCGCGGCCTGGAACATGCCGGTCATCAGGCCGCCCGCCGCCGTCGCGACCAGCATGCCGGGCACCAGGAAGGCCCGGTACTCGGCCCCCGGGGCGGCGAGCGCGCTGCCGAGGACGTACCCGAAGAAGAGCAGGAAGACGATCGGCATCGTCTGGGTCATGACGGTGATCGCGGGCGCGTGCCGGATCCGCAGGAGGTGGCGGCCGAGGACGGCGGTGCCGTCGTGGGCGAGGGCGAGGGCGCTCATGTGACGAGCTCCTTCCGGTCGGTGGGCCGGTGCGTGAGGCGCAGGAAGACCTCGTCGAGGGTGGGCGGGCGCAGCGAGGCGTCGACGAGGAGGACCCCGGCGGCGTCGATCTCGCGGACCAGGCGGGGGAGGGTGAGCGTGGGGTCCGTGGTGCCCGCGCCGGCCGTGCGGCGCTCGACGTCCAGGACCGGAGCCGAGCCGGTGAGCCGGTCGAGGACGGCGGCGGCCGCTTCGAGGGAGGCGGGGTCGGCCACGACGACCTCGGCATGGCTGCCGACGAGCGCCTTCAGCTGGGCGGGGGTGCCGCGCTCCGCGACCCGCCCCTCGTCGATCAGGACGATGTCGTCGGCGAGCCGGTCGGCCTCCTCCAGGTACTGCGTGGTCAGCAGCACGGTGGTGCCCCGCCCGGCCAGCTCCCGGACGGCCTCCCAGATCCCGTTGCGGCTGTGCGGGTCGAGCCCGGTCGTCGGCTCGTCGAGGAAGAGCACCTTCGGCTCCACGATCAGGCTCGCCGCGAGGTCGAGGCGCCGCCGCATGCCGCCGGAGTAGGTGCGGGCGGGCCGGTCGGCGGCCCCGGTCAGGCCGAACCGTTCCAGGAGCTCGTCGGCGCGGGAGCGCGGGGCGCGCAGGAGCCGGGCGAAGAGCCGGAGGTTCTCGGCGCCGGTGAGGTCGCCGTCGACGGAGGCGTACTGCCCGGTGACCGCGATCCGCTTCCGTACCCCGGCCGGATCGCGCACCACGTCGTGGCCCGCGACGCGCGCGCTGCCCGCGTCGGGCGCCACCAGGGTGGTGAGGACGCGGACGGCGGTGGTCTTCCCGGCGCCGTTGGGGCCGAGGACGCCGCAGACGGTGCCCTCGGGGACGGCGAGGTCGAGGCCCTGGAGCGCGTGGACGTCGCCGTAACGCTTCCGCAGACCTTCACTAAGTACAGCGTACGTAGTTGTCATGAGGCGACCATAGCTCACTACGTACGGCGTACGTAACTACGATGGTGAGCGAGGTGATGATCGATGGCGGGCCGAGCGGCCGAACCGGAAGTGATCTGGGCGCGGCCCGAGCGCGCGGGCCGCGGCCCGAAACCGGCGTACAGCCGGCGGGACGTCGTGGACGCGGCCGTCCGCATCGCCGACGCCGACGGCATCGACGCGGTCTCCATGCGCCGCATCGCCGCCGAACTCGGCTGCGGCACGATGTCGCTCTACAACTACGTCCCCCGCAAGGAGGACCTGTACGAGCTGATGGTCGACGCGGTCAGCGGCGAGTACGAGCTCCCCGAGGAGCCCAGCGGGGACTGGCGCGCCGACATGACCGCGATCGCCCACCAGACCCGCGCGATCATGTACCGGCACCCGTGGCTGCCCCGGGTCATGACCACCGCCTACGGCTTCAGCCCCAACGCCCTGCGTTTCCTGGAGTGGTGCCTCGGCTGCCTCGTCCCGCTGGACGTGCCCGCCGGGCTGAAGATGCAGCTCATCGCCATGGTCAACGGCACGGTCATGGCGACCGTCGCCAACGAGCAGGCCGTCGCCGAACGGGCCCGCGGCCTGCCCTGGAGCGAGGCGGAGGAACAGGCGGTGCGCGGTGCCTACCTCATGGGACAGCTGGCGAGCGGGCGTTACCCGCACCTCGCGGGGCTGATCGCCGAGGCCCCCGCCGCGCCGGTGGACGCCGACGAGATCTTCGCGCTGACGATCGCGCGGCTCCTGGACTCGTTCGACACCCCGGGAAGCGTCCTCACAGAAGCATGAACTGCCCCTCCGGGCCCTCCTCCTGGTGGTCGAGGACGGAGGCCGGGCGGCGGGCACGGTCCGGTACGGGCAGGACACCCGCCGCCCGCAGCTCCTCCCGGCCCGCGGCGGGTACGGCGGCGAAGGCGGCGCGCTCCCGTTCGCGCACGCCGAGCAGCGCGAGGACCGTGATCAGGTCGAGGAGCTCCGAGGTCCACTCCTGCGGCCACGCGGCCGGGCCGATCGCCTCCAGGGAGCCGGGCTCCGCCCGCGCCGTCCGGTGCGCGAACCACTGCTCCAGGACCCGCACCCCGCCGACCCGGTACTCCCAGGCCTCCGCCGGTACGGGCGACACGCGGCCCTCGCCGACGGCCAGGGCCTCGTCATCGGCCTCGTACACCAGCTCCTCGGGGCGCGCCGGGACGGCGGCCCGCACGTAGGGGCGGCGGCCGCCCGGCAGCCGGGGCTTCGAGCCGCTCTCCGCGCCCCGCAGCTGCACGTCGGCGAGATCCCGGCCCAGCGCCACGCCCGCCGCCCAGACCTCCGGGTCGGCGGGGAGCGGGACGCGGCAGCCGGCGGGGGAGGGGCGGGCGGCGGCGAGGGTCCAGGCGAGCCACTCCCGGGCGTCGACCTCGTGCCCGTACCGCCCGGAGAGGAAGGGCAGGAGACCGGGGGCGAGGTTGGGCTCCTCGCCGCCGGGGCGGCGGAACAGCGGGCGGATCCGGCCCGGGCGGCCGGCTGGGGAGCGGCCCTCGGGGAGCGCCGCCGTCACGAGGAGGGCGGGGCCCTCGGCGCCGGGGACGTACCCCTGCTCGACGGCGAAGAGCTGCGACGCGTCGGCGACCCGCCACAGTTCGGGGCGGGCGGTGTCGATCAGCCGGTGGTCGGGGAGCAGCCACTGCTCGTCGAACGGCCCGAGCGCGACCCGTACCGGCGCGGGGCACGGGCCCGACTCGCGGGCGAAGCGGCCGGTCCCCGTGCGCTGGCCGGGCAGGGCGGCCACGGCGCTCGACGGGGTACGGGCCCGGCTCGGCCGGAACAGGGCCTCGCGCTCGGGGCCCTCGGCCGCGGTCAGCCGGTCCCAGCGGGCCCGCAGGGTACGGGGGTCGGGCGCCACGACCCAGGACCGGCCGAAGCGCAGCGGCGCGACGGACCAGGGCATGAGCTCGTCGAGGAGCGGCGCTTCAGGCGCGTCGCCGGTGCTTCCGGGGGCTTCCGTCACGCCCCGCATGCTAACGACCGCCCACGGTCAGTGCGCTTCCACCGTCACCGTGAAGGAGAACCGGTCGCCGCGGTACCGGATGCGGGCCACGTCCACGACCCGGCCGTCCTCGTCGTACGTCACGCCGGTGTAGTGGAGGATCGGCGAGAGCAGCGGGACCTGGAGCAGCGCGGCCGTCTCGGGGTCGGCGAGGCGGGCCTCGACCGTGTCCGTGATGCGGCTGATCCGGACGCCGACCACGTCCCGCAGCACCTTCGTCATCGGCCAGCGCTCCAGGTCGGCCGGGTCGATCGCGGCGGCGAGCTCGGGACGTACCGCGTTCTCCGCCCAGTTCGTCGGCTCGTCGCTCTCGCCGTCACGGCGCAGCCGCCGGTACGTCACGACCTCCGTCGCGTCGGGGAAGTACTCCAGGAGCTCGCCCGGCACCGGCTCGGCTCCGTGGCCGAGGACCGTCGTCCGCTCGCCCGACTGCTGGGCCACGATCGCGTCGATCGAGCCGAGCAGCCGGCGCGGGGTGGAACGCCGGGCGCCCGGCTCGATGAAGGTGCCGCGCCGCCGGTGGCGGCTGATCAGCCCCTCCTCCTCCAGCTCCTTGAGGGCCTGGCGCATGGTCAGCACGCTCACGCCGTAGTGGGTGGCGAGCTGCTCCTCGGTGGGCAGCCGCAGCGATGCGTCGGGCGTGCGGCCCAGTATCGAGGCGCGCAGCGACTGCGAGACCTGATACCAGAGCGGCAGCTTGCGGTTCAGGACCAGCGAGTCGGGTGCGAAGGCGGTCACGGGTTCTCCGTACGGGGGCTACGGCTTACGGCTTACGGCCGAGACACTACGGCCGGAAGTGGCGCTCCAGACCCTGCCATACGTCGTCGTATCCCCGCTGAAGGTGGTCGGCGTCCCGCGCCTGGGGGGTCAGGGACACCGGCCAGCGGGTCTCGAACATGAAGGCGAGGCCGTCGTCGATCTTCTGCGGCTTCAGCTCGGCGGCACTGGCCCTGTCGAAGGTCTCCCGGTCGGGGCCGTGCGCGGACATCATGTTGTGCAGCGAGCCACCGCCCGGGACGAAGCCCTCCGCCTTGGCGTCGTACGCGCCCTCGATGAGGCCCATGTACTCGCTCATCACGTTCCGGTGGAAGTACGGCGGACGGAAGGTGTCCTCGCCGACCAGCCAGCGCGGGGCGAAGACGACGAAGTCGACACCGGCGAGCCCCGGGGTGTCGGAGGGCGCCGTGAGGACCGTGAAGATCGACGGGTCGGGGTGGTCGTAGGAGATCGTCCCGATGACGTTGAAACGGCGCAGGTCGTACACGTACGGCGTGTGGTTGCCGTGCCAGGCGACGACGTCCAGCGGCGAGTGGCCGTACGTCGCCGACCAGAGGTGGCCGCAGTACTTGTTGACGACCTCGACCGGGCCCTCGACGTCCTCGTAGGCGGCGACGGGGGCGCGGAAGTCCCGGGCGTTGGCCAGGCCGTTGGCGCCGATCGGGCCGAGGTCGGGGAGCTGGAAGGGCGCGCCGTAGTTCTCGCAGACATAGCCGCGGGCGGTCTCGTCGAGCAGCTCGACGCGGAACCGGACACCGCGCGGGATCAGCGCGACCTCGCCGGGGCGGGCCGCGAGCAGGCCGAGCTCGGTGCGCAGGAGGAGGCCGCCGTGCTCGGGGACGATGAGGAGCTCGCCGTCGGAGTCGCCGAAGACCCGCTCCATCGAGGCGTTCGCGTGGTAGAGGTGCACGGCCATGCCGGTGCGCTGGGTCGCGTCGCCGTTGCCGCCGAGGGTCCACAGGCCGGCGAGCCAGTCCGTGCCGGGCGCCGGCGCGGGCAGCGGGTTCCAGCGGAGGCGGTTGGGGTCGGGGACGGTCTCGGCGAAGGGGGCGCCGCGCAGCGCGCCGTCCTCGACGCGGGTGAACGGCGGGTGCGCGGCCGAGGGGCGGATCCGGTAGAGCCAGGAGCGGCGGTTGTGGGCGCGCGGCTCGGTGAAGGCGCTGCCGCTGAGCTGCTCCGCGTACAGCCCCAGGGGCGCGCGCTGCGGCGAGTTGCGGCCGTCCGGCAGGGCGCCGGGGACCGCCTCCGAGCTGTGCTCGTTGCCGAATCCGGTGCTGTAGGTGAGCGCCTCGGCCGTCTTCCTGGCCTGCTCCGTGGTCATCCGCCCGCTCCTGTCCTGGGCCCGCGCGGGGTGTGCGCGGGGTCTGTACGGGGTGTGTACGCGGTTCCGCGAGGAATCCTATGGATGACCGTAGGATTCCGCGCCGCTCCCGTCAACGGGGACGGACCGCGCGAGACGGGCCAAAGGGTGGGAGGGGTACGGACGGGACCGGAATCGATGCCGGAATCGATACCGGTATCGGCAGGGGAATCGATACCGGCTCGATACCTGCACGAGGGGGCCGGAAAAGATGAACAATGCTCTACTCTCTCGCGCATGTCCTGGTCCCGAAGACTTCTCCTCGCGCTCTCGGCCGTGCTCGCGGCCCTCGCCGCCACCCTCCTCACCGCCCCCGGGGCCCAGGCCCACGAAGAGCGGCCCGTCACCTTCCCCGACGGCTCGGGCAGCGTCCCGAAGCTCCGCTCGGGCGAGCCCGACCTCCTCGTCTGCAAGACCGACCGCGCCGACTTCGCGCGCCGGATCGCCGCCTTCCCGGCCGGCCTCAAGGCCCGGAACCTCGCCCTCCTCGACCGCTGCGCGCGCGAGGGATACCGCCACCTCCAGGAGGCCGTCGACGCCGTCGACCGGCCCGGGATGACGATCGCGATCCTCCCCGGCCTCTACGAGGAGGAGCCCTCGCTCCCCAAGCCCACCGGGGAGTGCGCCTCGCTCAAGGCGCCGAACTCCTCGCTCGGCTACCAGATCCTCAGCTACGAGCAGCAGGCGAAGTGCCCGCACAACCAGAACCTCGTCGCGATCCTCGGCAAGAAGAACCTCCAGGTCGAAGGCACCGGCGCCACCCGCCTCGACGTGATCATCGACGCCAAGTACCAGAAGCTGAACGGCATCAGGGCCGACGGCTCCGACGGCGTCTACTTCCGCAACTTCACCGCCCAGCGCACCACGTTCAACTCGCTGTACGTCCTCGCCGCCGACGGCTTCGTCATCGACGACGTCCTCACCCGCTGGAACGACGAGTACGGCTTCCTCACCTTCGCCTCGGACCACGGCCTCTACAAGAACTGCGAGTCCTACGGCAACGGCGACTCCGGCATCTACCCCGGCTCGGCCTCGAACATCAACGACGGCCGCGGCTACGACGTCCCCCGCTACTCCATCGAGATCACCAACTGCCGGAGCCACCACAACATGGTCGGCTACTCGGGCACCGCCGGTGACTCCGTCTACGTCCACGACAACGAGTTCGACCACAACATGGGCGGCGCGTCCATGGACTCCGCCTTCCCCGGCCACCCCGGTCTGCCCCAGAACCACGCCCGCTTCGAGCGGAACCTGATCCACGACAACAACGAGGACTACTACCGGTACGTCGCCGACGGCACCTGCGCCAAGCCGCCCGTCGACCGCGGCTACGAGCGCGGCGTCGTCTGCCCGCAGATCTCCATGCCGCCCGGCTCCGGCATCATCACCGCCGGAGGCAACTGGAACCTCTACGAGGACAACTGGATCTACGGCCACCAGCGCACCGCCTTCTACCTGAACGCCGTCCCCGCCTTCATCCGCGGCGAGTCCGCCTGGGCCAAGCAGTTCGACACCTCCCACGACAACCGTTACGCGGGCAACCGCCTCGGCGTCGACAAGGCCGGGAACTCCCGCCCCAACCGCACCGACGTCTCCTGGGACGGCCAGGGCAGCGGCAACTGCTGGCAGTCCGACGCGGGCGCGTCCAGCCCCGGCGCCCTGCCCGAGTGCGGCTCCCGGCGTGGCGACGTCTCCGGCGACGTCGACCGGATCGTCGGCGAACCCGTCAAGCTCGCCCAGCTCCTCGTCTGCGCCGACTACAACGTCCAGGCCCGCCGCCTCCCGGCCGGCTGCGACTGGTACGGCGCCCGCGGCCTCCAGCGCGTCGAGACCCAGATCGCCCTCGGCGCCGCCCTCGTCCTCGCCCTCACCGGCTTCGCCCTCTGGTGGCGCCGCCTGCGCGGCAACCGCCTCGCGGGCCTGGCCACCCTCGCCGGCCTCGCCGGCCTGGCCCTCGACGTCGCCGGCTCGACCCTCGCGCTCACCCCGACCGTCGTCCCGGCCCTCGGCCTGCTGCTCACCGGTGTGTGGTGGACCGTCATCGGCCTCGCCCTCCGTCCCTCCCGTCCCGTCTTCGCCTGGACCACGGTGGTCCTCGGCGCCCTCACCCTCCTCGACGCCTTCGACAAGGCCGTCCTGATGGTCCCGGGCATCCCCCTCAGCCCGGCCTGGTTCCGCCTCGTACTCGGCGTCGTCTGGGTGCTCTGGGCGGTCATCGCCGCAGGCGCCCGCACCCAGGAACCCGCGGACCCGGAGACGGACCCGGAGACGGACCCGGAGGCCGCCCACGAGTCCGAGCCCGAGGCCGAGTCCGCCCAGGACTCCGGGACCGTCCACGAGTCCGAGCCCAAGGCCGAGGCCGCGTCGGGCGAGGCGCGGGCGCGAGAGGAGGGGACGGCGTGACCCGTCCGCTCCGGGGGACGCCCCTCGTCTCCCTGGTGTTCGTCCTGGCCGCCGCGCTGCCCCTCGCGGGCTGCGGCGGCCGGGCCGCCACCCACCACAAGCCCGGCACCAGCCACGAGCAGGCCACCGGAACCAGCGGCACCCTGCTCGACGCCCGCGACGAGACCGGCCACCGCCTCCGGGAACTCCCCGCGGCCACCGCACCCACCGTCCGGGTCGAGAGCCGCCCCGACACGGAGGGCGGCTGGAACGTCCACCTCACGGTGGAGAGGTTCCGCTTCACCCCCGACAGCACCGGGGGAGCCGCCCTTCCGGGGCGCGGCCACGCCCGCCTCCTCGCCGACGGCAAGGAGATCTCCCGCCTGTACGGCACCTGGGGCTACGTACCGCCCGGCGTCCGCACCCTGACCGTCCGCCTCCACGCGGACGACCACACCGTCTGGGCCGTCGCCGGCGCCCCCGTCCAGGCAACCGTCCGCCTGGGCGCCGCCGCCTCCGCCTCAGCCACAGCCCCCGCGGCCCCGAGCTCGCCGCCGTCGGCGTCCGCCGCGACCTCCGCCCCGACGGTCCCGACGGCCGTGCCGACGTCCACCCCGTCCGCCGACGCCGGACGGACCGTGACCCTCTCCATCACCGGCAAGACCGTCCAGCCACCCCCTTCCCGCATCGAACTGAAGAAGGGCGAGCGCCTCACCCTCCGCATCACCGGAGACCGCGCCGACACGGTCCACGTCCACGGCTACGACCGTGAAGTCCCCCTCTCTCCCGGCACCCCCGCCACCCTCACCCTCACCGCCGACCGCACCGGTCTCTTCGAGGTCGAGACCCACGAGTCCGGACTCCTCCTGACCCAACTGGTCGTCCGGTGACCGGCGTCCCGGCCCCGGGCCTCGGCCTTCCCCTCGCCCACGGCGTGGGCTCCCGCCACGACCTCCCCCTCTCGCCCTTCTACGCCTACGCGGGCGCCTTCGCCGCGCTCCTCGTCTCCTTCCTCGCCCTCGGCCTGCTCTGGTCCTCGTCCCGCTTCCGCGGCGACGAGGCCGGGCGGCCCCTCCCGATGTCCGTCCAGCGGGTGGCCGACGCGCCGGCCACCCGCACGGCCCTCCGCCTCCTCGGCGCCGCCGTCGCCCTCTTCTTCCTGCTCCACCTCCTCCTCGGCCCCGACGACCCCGACCGCAACCCCGCGGCCGGCGCCCTCTACGTCCTCCTCTGGGTCGGACTCGTCCCCGCCTCCCTCCTCCTCGGCCCCGTCTGGCGCCTCCTCAACCCGCTCCGCGCCCTGCACGCGCTCCGTCCGCCCCGGAACCCGCGCCCGCTGCCCGCCGCCGTCGGCATCCGCCCCGCGGCCGCCGGTCTCCTCCTCTTCACCTGGCTCGAACTCGTCGCCCCCGACAACACCGCCACCACCACCCTCCTCGCCGCCCTCGCCGTCCATCTGGGCGTCCAACTCCTCGGCGCCGCCCGCTACGGCGACCGCTGGTTCGCCCACGCCGACCCCTTCGAGGTCTACTCCTCCCTCCTCGCCCGTCTCTCACCCCTCGGCCGCCGCGCCGACGGCCGGCTCGTGCTGCGCTCCCCCTTCCACGGCCTCGACTCCACCCCGGGGACCCCCGGCCTGGTCGCCACCGTCTGCGTCCTCCTCGGCTCCACCGCTTACGACGGTCTCTCCGACAACCCCCGCTGGATCACCACCCTCCAGACCTCCTCCCTCGGTCCCACCGTCACCGCCACCCTCGGTCTCCTCGCCGTCGTCGCCCTCGCCGCCGCCTGCTACGGGCTCTGCGCCGGCGCCCTCCGTCTGATGGACCGGTCCCTCACCACGCCCCTCACCTCCTTCGCGCACTCCCTCCTCCCCATCGCCCTCGGCTACCTCGTCGCCCACTACTTCTCACTTTTCGTCACCGAAGGACCACGTACCGTCATCATGGCAGGGGGCACTGACAACGCCCTCGCACCCGCTCCACCACTGGGCCCCGGCGGCCTCGCGACCCTCCAGGTCGCCGCGATCGTCACCGGCCACGTCCTCGGAGTCGTCGCCGCGCACGACCGGTCCGTCCGCCTCTTCCCGCCCGCCCGCGCCGTCGCGGGGCAACTCCCGCTGTTCGTGCTGATGATCGCGTACACCCTCGGAGGCATCGGCCTGCTCATCGCCTGACCCGACCGGAGCGGCATCATGGTCCCCGTGCCCCACAACAGCCCCCACAACAGTTCCCGCGGCGGCCCGCGTTCCGCTCCGGCGCTCCGGCGCGCCCCCGTGCAGCAGCGCAGCGCGGAGCGGCTCGCCCGGATCCTCGACGCCTGCGCCGCGCAGCTCGACGAGACCGGCTACGAGCAGCTCAGCACCCGCGCCGTCGCCGCCCGCGCCGGAGTCCCCATCGGCTCCGTCTACCGGTTCTTCGGCAACAAGCGGGCGATGGTCGCCGCGCTCGCCCACCGCAATCTCGACCGGTACACGGAGCGGATCTCCGCCCGCTTCGCGGAGTCGCCGCACCTCGACGCGTACGGGGCCATCGACGGCGTCCTCGACGAGTTCATCGCCATGAAGCGGACCGTCCCTGGCTTCGCGCTCGTCGACTTCGGCGTCCCGGCCGCGACGTCAGGAGAGCCGTCGGAGTCGCCGGAGTCGCCGGAAGGCGCTCCGGTGGCTGAGGAGTCCGCGTCCGCGCCCGACGCCGACGCCGCCGTGGACGACCCCAACCTCCTCGTCGCCGAGAGGATCTGCGGCCTGCTCGCCGCCCACCTCGGCCACACCGCCGACGAGACCCTGCGCCGCAAGGTCCGTGTCGGCGTCGAGACCGCCGACACGCTGGTCCGTCTCGCCTTCCGGGCGGACCCGGAGGGCGACCCCGCCCTCGTCGACGAGACCCGCCAGCTCCTGTACGCCTACCTCACGCCGGCCCTC
This sequence comes from Streptomyces sp. NPDC056144, assembly GCF_042264145.1. NCBI lineage: Bacteria > Bacillati > Actinomycetota > Actinomycetes > Kitasatosporales > Streptomycetaceae > Streptomyces > Streptomyces sp. NPDC056144. The sequence continues at coordinate 100,461 of NZ_JBHJVF010000011.1, forward strand.
GCGAGCTCGTCGCCTTCGACATTGCCACAGTCCTGACCTGGGCTTTTGCTCGTATTGCTCACACGTCAACGTCTTGTTAACGCCGAAAGGGGGCACCTAGCGTCATCCGCACCGCCGCTCGGCGGGAGTTCAAGGGTGAACGTGAGGTGTCCTCCATGCTGACCGTCCTCGGCTTCGCCATGATCGCGACCTTCCTGGTCCTGATCATGACGAAGAAGATGTCGCCGATCGCGGCGCTCGTACTGATTCCCGCGCTCTTCTGTGTCGCGGTCGGGCAAGGGGCCCAGCTCGGCGACTACGTCATCGAGGGGGTCGGCAAGCTCGCGCCGACCGCCGCGATGCTGATGTTCGCGATCGTCTACTTCGGCGTCATGATCGACGTCGGCCTCTTCGACCCGATCGTCCGGGGCATCCTGCGCTTCTGCAAGGCCGACCCCGTCCGCGTCGTCGTCGGTACGGCGGTGCTCGCCGCGATCGTCTCCCTGGACGGCGACGGCTCGACCACCTTCATGATCACCGTCTCGGCGATGTATCCGCTGTACAAGCGGCTCGGCCTGAGCCTGGTCGTCCTGACCGGTGTCGCCGCCACCGCCAACGGCGTCATGAACACCCTGCCCTGGGGCGGCCCCACGGCCCGCGCCGCGACCGCGCTGAAGCTGGACGCCGCCGACATCTTCGTACCGATGATTCCCGCGCTCGGCGTCGGCCTGCTCTTCGTCTTCGCCCTCGCGTACGTCCTCGGCCGCCGCGAGCGCAAGCGGCTCGGCTACCTCACCCTCGACGAGGCGCTTGAGCCGGAGACCGAGACCGTCCTGGTCGCGGCAGGAGGCGGCAGCACCGCCGGCGCCGCCGCAGGTACGGGTACGGGTACGGGTTCGGGTGTGGGCACGGGTGGGGGCGCCACCGCCGGCGCCGTCGACGGATTCCAGGGCCTCGACCCGAACCGCGCGACGCTGCGCCCCAAGCTGTACTGGTTCAACGCCGGTCTCACGGTCCTGCTCCTGACCGCGATGATCCTCGAACTGCTGCCGATCCCGGTGCTCTTCCTCCTCGGCGCCGCGCTCGCGCTCACCGTGAACTACCCGAACATGGCCGAGCAGAAGGCCCGGCTCGCCGCTCACGCGGACAACGTCCTCAACGTCTCCGGCATGGTCTTCGCCGCTGCCGTCTTCACCGGCGTCCTCACCGGCACGGGCATGGTCAAGCACATGGCCGACTGGCTCGTCGACGCGATCCCCGCGGGCATGGGCCCGCACATGGCCGTGGTCACCGGCGTCCTGAGCCTTCCGCTCACCTACTTCATGTCGAACGACGGCTTCTACTTCGGCGTGCTGCCGGTCCTCGCCGAGGCGGGCGCGGCCCACGGGGTGTCTCCGCTGGAGATCGCGCGGGCCTCGCTGGTCGGCCAGGCGCTGCACATGTCGAGCCCGCTGGTCCCGGCCGTGTACGTCCTCGTGGGCATGGCGAAGGTGGAGTTCGGCGACCACACCCGGTTCACGGTGAAGTGGGCGGCCCTGACCTCGCTGGTCGTTCTCGCGGCGGGAATCCTCTTCGGGATCATCTGAGGCCCGGGGGCCTGTGCCGGACGGGGACCCCGCCGGACGGGGGCCTGCGCCGGACGGGCGACTTCGGAGGGTGGCGACGCATGTCGCCACCCTCTGTATCGGTTTCGTCACGGATAGTCGCATTATCGGTTGAACTGTCCGACGCGCTCTTCCGGAGGAACCCCGCATGGCTGCACGCCTCATCCGCCCGCTCGCCGCCACCGCCGCCGCCACCCTGGCCTTCGGCGGCCTCGCCCTCACCGGCGCCCCGTCGGCCTTCGCCGCCCCCGGCGACAACGGCGACGTCAAGATCCACGAGGTCGGCACCGACCCCGACGACCAGAGGGACGAGCCGAAGGTCTGCGACTTCTACCTCGCGGCCTTCAACTTCGACACCCTCCAGGAAGTCGACTGGGAGATCACGCCCCAGCCACCCAAGGCCGACGATCCGAACCTCAGCGGCCACATCACGCTCACCAGCGGCAAGGGACACACCGGCCCGCTGTCGCTGCCCGACGGCATGTACAAGCTCGTGTGGACCTTCGAGGGGGAGAACGGCGCCGGCAAGCAGAAGGTCTTCAAGGTCGACTGCCCCGACACCAACCCGACCCCGACCCCCACCGCCACCAACGGCAACGGCGGTCCCGGCGGAGGCCCGGGAGGCCCCGGCGGTAACGGCCACGGCAAGCCCCCGCACGGCCCGGTCGGCGCGGGCGGCGGCGGCAGCGCGCCGATCGCGGCGGAGGACTCCTCGGCTTTCGGTATCGGGGCCGCCGTCGCGGCAGGCCTCGCCGGTACGGCCGGACTGGTCCTGATCCGTCGCTCGCGCCGCCGCGACAATGGCGCCGCGTAGGTCCCGCCTCACGACCGGGCCCCGTCCCGCGCCCCCGCTCCGCCCCGTGCGCCGATCCCGTCTCGCGCGCCGGCGGAAACGGCTCCTCCGGCTCACCAGGACTGTCACGGTCACGTGCGTCCTGGTGGCCGGGGTGGCCTGGTGGGCAGGCGACGGGGAACCCGCCGGTCCGCCGCTCGCCGCCGGTCAGGTCGCGGCGGGAGCGGCGGCCGGCGCCCCGGCCGCCCTCGACCACAAGGCCAGCGACCTGCGGACCGCCGGCGTCAAGGCCGCGTCCCGGGCGCTCGCCAAGCCCAAGCCCCCGCCCAAGCCGGCACCCCCACCCGCACCGCTGGCCCGCTCGCGTCCCACGGTGCTCGCCGTCCCCGCCATCACCATCGAGGCACCGGTCACCACGCTCGGACTCGACGGCGACGGCCGGCTCGCCACCCCGCCCGTCGACAACCCGCGGATCGTCGGCTGGTACGGGAAGGGCGCCACGCCCGGGGAGCGCGGCACGGCCGTGGTCGTCGGCCACCGCGACACGCTCAGCGGCCCCGCCGTCTTCCTGAACCTCGACTCGCTCAGCGCCGGCAACACCGTGCGCGTCGGGCGCGCGGACGGCAAGGTCGCCGTCTTCACGGTCGACCGGGTCAAGACGTACGCGAAGGACGCGTTCCCCGACAAGGAGGTGTACGGCCCCACAGGGCGGCCCGAACTACGGCTCCTCACCTGCGGCGGAACGTTCGACCGCAAGAAGGGGTACGAGGCGAACATCGTCGTCTTCGCCCACCTCACCGACGTCGACCGGGAGATCTGACGGTCGGACCGACGGGAGGGCGGCGGGGCCCAGCCGCCCTCGCCGCCCTCCACCACCCCTCGACATTCCCACCCCTCGGCATTCCCCTGCTCAGTCCCCTGCGCGGGCGCCCGCGACCCGGCGCGCACCCGCCGGGTACGGCAGGGCCACCGACAGGGCCGCCGCCCGGTCGAAGCCCTCGGCCGCCTCCCCTTCGCGGCCGAGGGCGGCGAGGGCGGCGGCCCGTACCGTTCGGGCCTCGACCTCCGCGAGCCGCTCCCCGGCCCGCTCCGCCCGGTCGACCTCGGCTCCCGCCACGTCGGCGGCCTCCCCGGCCCGCCCGCAGGCCAGCAGCGCCCACGCGCGCAGGTGGGCCGTCCCGGCCTCCCGGTAGCCGTCGAGCAGCGCCAGCGCCTCCTCGGGCCGGCCTTCCCGTACCGCCAGTTCGGCGCGCGCCGACCTGACCTCGTACAGCGCCTGGTGGTCGCCCTGGGCCAGGGCCGTCCGCTCGGCCGGGTCGAGGAGCTCGCCGCCGCCCGGCTCCTCCTCCCGCATCCGCACGCGCGCGCGTGCCACGAGGGCGTAGGGCGCGCACCAGGCCGTCGGCGGCTCCGCGTCCCGTACGGCCGTCTCGGCGAGCTCGCGGGCCTCCGTCACCTCCTCCATCAGAAGGTGGAGCTCGGCCAGGTTGGCCCGCTCGAAGACCGTGGCCGTCGAATCGCCCGAGCGCTCCGCGAGCGCGAGGGCCCGGCGGCCCGTCGCGATCGCCTCGCGCAGCCGCCCGCTGCGGCGGGACGTCTCGCGCAGGACCGAGAGGACCGAGCCGAGCAACTGCGGATCGCCGTACGCCTCCGCGTGCGGAAGCGCGCGGTCCGCGACCGGGCGCGCCTCCCCGAACCGGCCCGCGAGACCCAGCGAGGTGGCCCGCAGGGCCAGCGCCCTGGCGAGCAGCCCGCGCCGCTCGGGTCCCGTCGCCGCCCGCGCCGCGTCCTCCGCGGACCGCGCGGCGACGACCCCGTCCTCGTACCGGCCGGTGACGAAACACAGCACCGCGCGCGCGAGATGGTGCGCGCTGGCCACGGCGGGCGGGGTGGCGGGGCCGGGCGGGGAGGCGTCGAGGAGCCGGAAACCCTCCTCCGTGCCGCGGGTCTTCGGCATCAGCTCCGCGAGCCGCGCCGCCGCCAGGACCCGGCCGTCCGCGTCCCCGCGCCGGGTCAGCTCCTCCAGGGCCTCGCCGAGCAGCCGCGCCGCCTCGTCGAAGCGGCCGAGGCGGCGCAGGACGGCACTGCGGTCGACACGGGCCCGCGCGGACTCGGCGGCGAGCGCGTCGAGCCGGTCGGTGAGCTCGGCGTAGTAGCGGTCGGCGGTGTCGTTCGCGTACAGCGCGGCGGCGCGCTCGGCGGCCTGGCGCAGGTAGTCGGTGGCGCGCGGGTCGTCGGCCCGGGTCAGATGGGTCGCGAGCGCGTCCACGGCGTCGGGGCGGCGGCGGAGCACGGCCTCCGCGTACGCCGAGTGCAGGAGCCGGCGACGGGCGGCCGAGAGGCCGTCGTAGCAGGTCAGACGCACCAGGGGGTGACGGAACACGAGCCCGGCGACGGGCCGTCCCTCGCAGACCACCGGCCGTTCCTCGACGACCGAGGCGGCGACCGCCGCCTCCACGCCCTCCGTCGCCTCGGCCGCCGAGAGTCGCGGGTGCCCGCCGCGGCGGGCGACGTCGAGGACCTCGCCGAGGGCGGCGTCCTGCCCGGCGACGGCGACCGCGTCGACGACCCGGCGGGCCGCCGGCCCCAGCCGGGCCAGGCGCTCGGCCACCAGCTGCCGTACGCCTTCCGGGGCACTCGGCCGCCCGTCGCCGTCGCGCACCGCGCGGGCCAGTTCGAGGGCGAAGAGCGGATTGCCGAGCGACAGCTCCCACACCCGCTCCGGTACGTCTCCGTCGGCGCCCAGCGCGTCCGCCGTGAGGGCCAGAGAGGCCTCGCGGGAGAGCCGGGGCAGTTCGACCCAGGCGGCCAGGGACTGACGGAGCAGCAGGTCGAGGGCCTGGCGGCGGGGGTCGGACGCGGGAAGTTCCTCGGGACGCACCGTGGCGAGAAGTCGCCAAGGCCTTCCGCCCTCCCTCGCCCGTCGCGCAAGATGGCTGAGGAGCTGGAACGAGCCCGCGTCCGCCGCGTGGAGGTCGTCCAGCACCACCATCACGGGCCGCTCCGCCGCCAGTTCCCCGAGCAGCCCCGCCGTCGCCCGGAACAGCCGGTCCCGCTCCTCCTCGGGACTCCGTCCGCTCTCGGGGCGCACCCGCCCCAAGGACGGCAGCAGCGAAGCCAGTTCGGGATACTCCGCCCCCGCCCTGGCCCGCTCCGCGGTCGGCCGGTCCGCCAGCCAGCCGTCCAGCGCCTCGGCGAACGGGCCGTACGGCGTGTGCCCCTCCGCGTCGTGGCCCGCACCCCACAGCACGGCCGTACCCTCCGCGGCCGCCCGCCGGGCGGCCTCCCCGGCAAGGCGCGTCTTGCCGAGGCCCGCCTCGCCCGTGAGGAGGAGGACGGGCGGGGAGCCGGCGGCGAGCAGCCGGGCGAGCAGGTCGTCCCGGCCGCGCAGCGGGGCGGTCGGCGGCTGCCGCACCACCGCCGGCAGCGCCGGTCCCACGGAGCGGGGGGCCGGGACGGGCGCCGCGAGGGCCGCGCGGTGCAGCCGCTCGGTCTCCCGGCCCGGGCGGACGCCGAACTCGGCGTCCAGCGCCTCGCGGCACAGGTGGTACTGGGCGACCGCCCGGCGCCGCAGGCCCTGGCGGACGTAGGCCCCGATGAGGATCCGGTGCGCCTCCTCCTCGGCGGGGGACGCCGCGAGGACCTGCTCGGCCGCCGGGATCGCCTCCTCGGGGGCGCCCGCGGCCAGGTGGGCGGAGGCGAGGGCGAGCAGGGTGCGCTCGCGGAGTGCGGTCAGCCGTTCGCGGCGGGGCTGGGCCCAGGGGGCGTAGCGGTCTTCGGGGAGCAGTTCGCCCGTGAAGGCGGCCAGGGCGGCGGCGAGCTCGGCGCGCCCGCCGAGGGCCAGTGCCGCCTCGGCGAGGGCCTCGGCCTCGTCGGCGTCGATCCGTACCGTGCGCGGATCGAGACGGAGAAGGGAGCCCTCACTGGTCAGATAGGAGGAGGTGGAACGAGGTGCCAGTTCGGGTTCGATCGCCCGGCGGGCGGCGTGCAGCGCCACCCGCAGGCTGCCGAGGGCTGCCTGCGGATCGGCGTCCGGCCAGCAGATCTCCATGGCCTGCTCTCGGTGGAGGCTGTGGCCGGGGGCGACCGCGAGCAGCTTCACCAGCGTCCGGGCGCTCGGGCGCGGCCACCGCTCGGAGAGCGGCGGCCCGCCGTCCCTGTCGACCCGGAACCCGCCGAAGAGTCGCACGCGCAGCGTCGTCGCCGCGCCCGCTGGTATGTCTGCGCTCATGAGGGCGCCCACTGTAATGGGTGCCCCGAGCAACGGAATGGTGCGTCCGGAAAGCGGACGCGACGGCCCCCGCCCGGTCGGGACCGGACGGGGGCCGTCATGAGGGGGGCAGCGGCCCCGGGGATCAGGAGGCGGTCAGCCGGCCCGTCACCATGCCGTGCAGCTGGTTGTCCTGGACGAGGTAGCGTCCGCCGTTCAGCTCGATCGTCCGGTCGAAACCGGTGTCGTCCTTGCCCAGGCCGACGAACTCGTCCACCCCGTCGCCGTCGAGGTCGGCGACGACCAGGTTCTGGCTGGCGTAGCCGGTCAGCTTGGCGAGGTGGTCCGGGTAGTTGCGGCCGGCGGAGAGCACGGCCGGGTCCCAGAGGTACGTGGCGCCCTCGGTGCCGCCGACGATCAGGCGTCGGCCGCCGGGGCCGTTCGCGAACTCCGCCCGGTGCAGGGTCGGCAGGGTGAAGACGCTGTACTGGGAGCCGTCCTTGGCGTACTGGCGCAGCGAGGCCGTTCCGGCGAGGACGAGGCCCTCGTCGGCGCCGGTGAACCAGTTGCCGACCGTCCAGACGCCGCCGCCGACCGAGGTGCGCACGACCTCGCCGGTGCGGACGTCACGGAACTCGAAGTACGTCACGAGGTTGGCGCCCTGTCGCACGATCCAGGAGTAGACGGCCGCGTGCCCGTCCGCGTACGGGATCTCGGGCGAAGCGTACACACCGTGGTAGAGCTGGGCGCCGTAGATCGTGGTGTCCGCGTCTCCGGTCCAGGTCGGGTCCGCCGACCAGAGGGCCTTGCCGGTGCGGCCGTCGAGGGCGGTGCCGCCGACCGTGCCCGTGCCGTCGAGCACGTCGGGCGTCTGGTACGAACCCAGGACCTTGCCCTCCGTGACGGCCAGGTCGGAGAAGGCGAGGCCGGGGGCGGGGGAGTACTTCCACAGGAGCCGGCCGTTGCCGCCGTAGGCGCGTACCGCGTCGGTCGGGACGAGGATCTCGTCGTCGCCGTCCCGGTCCAGGTCACCGACCGTCACGGAGCGGACGAACGCGCCGCCGCCGTCGATGGTCTGACGGACCCGGCCGGTGCGGGCGTCGACGACCGCCGTCGCCGTGTCGGCCGCCACGACGAGGTCGTCACGACGACCGTCGCCGTCGGTGTCGGCGATCCGGATGTCCCCCTGCACGGAGCCGGGGAGGGTCGTCTGCCACAGCACGCGGGGCTTCCCCGACGCCAGCGACGGGCCGTCGTAGGCCCACAGGCCCTGGGACTGGCCGCCGACGACCACGTCCTTGAAGCCGTCGCCGTTCACGTCCGCCGCGAGCCCGGTGCTCAGGTCGCCCTGGAGGGGGTCGACGGAGGCCTGCTTGCCGTTGCCGAGCCGGTAGGAGCGGATGTTCTGGTCGCTGTCGACGGTCCGCACCCGCCACTCGTCGCCCGCCCGGTACGGCTCCGCGTAGACCGGGGAGGCGACCGCGCCCTTCTGCTGCCAGCGCACCTCGCCGCTCCGGCCGTTCAGCGCGGTCAGGGTGCCGTAGCGCCCGGCGCCCGGGTTGGCGGCGGTCTCGACGCCCTCGGTGGTGACGTACGAGGCCAGGACCTTGCCGTCCACGACCCTCAGGCCGAGCGCCGAGTCGCCGTCCTTGAAGTTGTCGGCGGCCCGCTTGACGGTGTGCGCCCACAGTTCGGACGCGTCGTCGCCGTTCACCGCCCGAACCATGGAGGCGTTGATCCACAGGTTCTCGTCGAGCGTGGACTCGCTGAGCACGTACTCCGGTGCCGCGTCCCCGCTCACCTGCCCGATCCGCAGCCCGATGCCGAGCGCGTTGACCCGGGTGTCCAGGACCGCGCGGGTGCCGTCGGCCGGGTCGTAGGCGACGAGCTCGTACCGTACGCCGTCCCGGGAGTCCGCCTGCTCCAGGGCGACCAGGCGTCCGCGTGCCGCGTCCTGGGCCAGCTGGCGGGAGTAGAGGCCGGCGTCCGTCGTCCACGCCACCGAACCGTCGGCGGTGTCGAGGACGAGCGTGTGGCCGGCGGCCGGGGCGGTCGCGGTCTTCCGCACGTACCAGGAGACGGCGACCCGCCCGTCCCCGAGCGGCAGGGTGGAGCCCCACCGCCCGTCGCGCTGCCCCGTCTCGTACGACCAGACGGTGGTCGCCGCGAGCTTCCCCTCGGCGTACGAGAAGCGGAACGCCTGGAGGGAGGCGGTCGCGGTCTTCGGGGCGTTGACGTTGGTGGACGGCTGGTCGCCGACGAGGAGGGTGTCGCCGACCAGCGTGACCTGCTGGGCGTCGGCGAAGATCCTGGACCACAGGGTCCGGCCCGTCGCGCCGTCGAGGACGGTGACGAAGGTGCCGGTGGTGAGGGTCGAGCCCGGCGAGGTGAACGGGCGGTACGGGCTGGTGCCGACCTCGGCGGTGAAGACGACGTCCGCGACCCCGTCCCCCGTCAGGTCGCCCTGCGTCCAGCCCCGGTCGGAGCTGTCCGCGTACGGGCTGTTGGCGTGGAAGCCGGTGGTGATCCGCGCCGGGTACGCCTCGGTCTGCCACGGCCGGATGTTCTTGACCTGCCAGTCCGCGTACAGGGAGGCGTTGTCCCGCTTCCAGACCGTGCGGCCGTCCTCCGTGAGACGGGTGACGGTGCCGAGGCTGTGCACGGCGAGGAAGTCGCCCCGCCCGCCGCCGAGCTGGGCGGTGTCGGCCAGGCCTCGGTAGGTCTCCAGGGCGGAGGTCTGGGTGACGGTCAGGCCGGCGGCGGTGGTCCCGGCGGTGTCGGAAGCGCCCTCGGCGCTCTGGAGCGAGGCCCCCGACTCCTGCGAGGCGCCCGGCCCCTGCGGGGTGACGTCGAGCGGCGCGGCCGGTTCGGCGCGCTGCTCCAGGGCGTCGGCCTGGGCGTCCGTGAGGACCCGTCCGAGGGGTTCGTCGTCGGCGTACGCCGTGGTGGCGGGCAGCGCGGTGAGCGCGAGGCCGGCCGCGACGAGGGCGGAGGCGAGGCGCAGGCCGCGCTGGGAACGGTGGGTCATCACGCCGCCTTCGGGGAGCTCGGGAGGATCCGGATGGCCGAACGGTCCGTGAGGACCGACTGGTTGAAGGAGTACGGGAGGGCGTCCGTGCCCGCCTGGTTCTCGATGCCGACGGTCGCGCTGCCGCCCGCTTCGAGGGCGTTCGCTCCGATCGACTGGTACTGGAGGACGATCGCGCCGGTCGCCTCCTCGAAGACCGCCTCGAAGGTGACGCGCTTGGAGGTGTCGGCGACGAGGGCCGCGTTCTCCCAGACGATCGCGAACCGCCGCTGGCCGGCCGTGCCGCTGACGGCGGTCTTGACCGAGGCCTTGGAGTCGAGGGTCAGGTCGTCCCAGTACGCGGCGAGGATGCCGTTGGGCTGGCCCGGCGAGGGCAGCGCGGTGTTGGCGTAGTCGCCGAGGCGCGGGGACAGGAAGTTGACCAGGCCGTTGGTGGTGACGCTCGCCTGGCTGTAGTTCACGCCGTAGAAGGAGACGGGGAACGGCAGGGCGATCGTCTTCGCGTTCTCGTCGCCGGACAGGGCCAGCTTCGTCGACGCGGAGGTCCAGGCGTAGGTGGCCGGCCGGCAGGAGTTCCCGGCGGCGTCGGTACGGGCGGGCAGCGCGGCCGTCACGGTCTCGGCGGCGTCCACGGCGAGGACGGCGCTGTAGACGCCGTTGCAGAGGACGGGGGCCGCCGGGGTGGCGGTGAGGGTGAACGAACCCTCGGCGACGGCCGGGAAGCGGAAGGCTCCGGCGGCGTCGGTGACGACCGTGCCGAGCGGGGCGTCCGTGAGGCGGACGGTGGCGCCCTTGAGCGGCTTGCCCGTGACGTCGAGGACGGTGCCGCCGACGGCGTGCGTGGGGACGGCGTCCAGACCGAGGTCGTGGGAGAGGGTCTGGCCGGTGGTGAGCGCGAGCCCGTCCGCGACGACGTCGCGGTAGCCGTAGCCGCTGCCCCGGAGGGTGTACGTGCCGGCGGGGAGCGTGAGGCGGTACGCGCCGGAGGCATCGGTGGTCACCGAGCGGCGGGACTCGCCGGCGGTGGCGGAGACGGAGATCCCGGCGAGCGGGGCGCCGGTCGCGCGGTCGGTGACCGTGCCGGAGAGGGTGGCCGCGGTGTGCGGGGCGCGGTCGACGGCGGTGAGGATGTCGAGCTTGCCCTCGCCCCAGACGTTGTTGGCGGCGGCGGTGCCGCCGCAGTGGGTGTCGTCGACGTCACGGGCCGAGCCGTTGAGTGCGGCGCGGGTGCCCTCGATGTCGCCGATGAGCGAGGGGGCCGAGGACCAGAGCAGGGCGACGGCTCCGGCGACGTGCGGGGTCGCCATGGACGTACCGGAGATGGCGCTGTAGGTGCCGCCCGGCCAGGAGGAGCGGACGTCGACGCCCGGGGCCGAGATGTTCGGCTTCATCGAGCCGTCGACGAGGGACGGGCCGAAGCCGGAGAACGAGGCGATCTTGCCGTTCACGTCGTAGGCGCCGACGCCGTAGGCCGGGGCCTGGGCGCCGGGGGCCTCGGTGGTGGAGCAGGAGGTGCCGTTGCCCGCGTTGCCGGCGGCGAAGGCCTCGAAGATCCCGGCGGCGTTCCAGGAGGTGATGATGTCCTGGTAGAAGGTCGTGTTCCCGCCGCCCCAGGAGTTGTTGACGATGTCGGGGGCGAGGTCCGGCCGCGGGTTCTGCCCGGTGCGGTCGGTCGGCGCCAGGATCCACTGGCCCGACTTGAGCAGCGAGGAGTCCGAGCAGCTGCGGGCCTCGCAGCCCTTGGCGGCGATCCAGGTGGCGCCGGGGGCGACGCCGATGCCGCCCGCGCCCGCGATCGTGCCCATGGTGTGGGTGCCGTGGCCGTTGTTGTCGCAGGGCACGCCGCCGGTGCACTGCCCGGTCGGGTCGTACCAGTTGTAGTCGTGGCTGAAGGTGCCGTCGCCGAGGTTGCCCCGGTAGTTGCCCTTCAGGGCCGGGTGGTCGAACTGCACGCCGGAGTCGATGTTCGCGACGACGATGCCCTCGCCGCGGTTGTCGTACTGGGACCAGACCTGGTCGGCCTTGATGTCCTTGACGCCCCACTCGGCGGTGGTGGAGTCCTCGGCAGTGGTGGGGTCCTCGGCGGCCGCCGTCGCGCTCGCCTCGACCGTGTCGAGGGCGTAGTGGCGCTCCTGGCGGAGGGAGGCCACGTCCGGGCGGGCGGCGAGCCGCTCGACGAGTTCCTTGCCGCCGGTGACCTTGACGGCGTTGGCGATCCAGTACGACTCGTAGCCGACCTTGGCCCGGTCGAGGAAGCGGGTCAGGGAGCTCTGGCTTCGGGTGGCCTCGGTGCGCAGCGCGTCGAAGGCGGCGCGGGCCTTCCGCTCGTGGCCGCGCTCGGTGCGGGCCTTCGCGAGGTCGGCGCGGTCGGCGAGGACGACGAAGAAGGTCGCCTCGCCGCCGGCCTCGACGGTCGCGGTGACGGCGGGGTCGACGGTCGCGCCGGGCGCCTTGGCAGAGGGTGCCGCGGACGGCGCGGCGGCCACGGCGGGGGCGACGAGCAGCGCCGTGAGCGTGGCGGCGGCGGTGGCCCAGGCGGTGGTTCCGCGCCGGATCGGTGAGCGGGGCAGGTGCATGTGAGTGGCTCCTCCAACGCTGGTTCTGGGGGGAAGCCGACGCCCCGCCACCCCCATGCGGGTGGCCCGGGGGAAGGGCCTGGAGGGGCGGGGCGGGCTCGGTCGGCGACGCTAGGACCAGGGCGTTACTGAGGAATTACCGAAGGGCGGGGGAGCCGGGGCGCGGCCCCGGGTACGCCGGGCGGGGCGGGGGCAAGGTGACTTCCGCCAGATCCGGAGCCGTACGCCTGTACGGGACATCCGTGGACACTTCGCTTCCGGAACGGCACGATCGGCGTGACCGGTCCGGCCCGCCCGCACCCGGCGCGGCGGAGCCCGTACGAGACCCAGGGCACTCCCGCCGACCCTGGCGCCAGAAAACTAACGGCGCTAGTTTGGGTGCGGACGACGAACCCGTCGGTAACGTGAGGAGACAGCGGATGAAGGCCCACGACGCGATGTACATCGGCGGGGAGTGGCGTCCCGCCTCCTCGACGGAGACCATCCCCGTGATCAACCCCACCGACGAGCAGGTCATCGGCCATGTCCCGGCCGGTACGGCCGAGGACGTCGACGCCGCCGTACGCGCCGCCCGCGCCGCCCGCGCCGCCCTCCCCGGCTGGGCCACCACCCCGCCCGCCGAGCGGGCCGCCCGCATCGCCGCCCTCCGCGACGCGCTCGCCGCCCGCGCCGACGAGATCGCCGCCACCGTCACCGCCGAGCTCGGCGCCCCGCCGCAGCTCGCCGCCGCCGTCCACGCCGGACTGCCGATCGCCGTCGCCGGGACGTACGCCGAACTCGCCGCCACCCACCCCTTCGAGGAGAAGGTCGGCAACTCCACGGTCTACGCCGAGCCGGTCGGCGTCGTCGCCGCGATCACCCCCTGGAACTACCCGCTCCACCAGATCGTCGCCAAGGTCGCCCCGGCGCTCGCCGCCGGCTGCACCACCGTCCTCAAGCCCGCCGAGGACACCCCGCTCACCGCCCAGCTCTTCGCCGAGGCCGCCCACGAGGCCGGCCTGCCCGCCGGCGTCTTCAACCTCGTCACCGGCCTCGGCCCGGTCGCCGGACAGGCGCTCGCCGAGCACCCGGACGTCGACCTCGTCTCCTTCACCGGCTCCACCGCCGTCGGCCGCCGCATAGGCGCCCTCGCGGGCGGCGCCGTCAAGCGGGTCGCCCTCGAACTCGGCGGCAAGTCCGCCAACGTCATCCTGCCGAGCGCCGACCTTCCCAAGGCCGTCGCCGTCGGCATCGCCAACGTCATGTCCAACTCCGGCCAGACGTGCAGCGCCTGGACCCGGATGCTCGTCCCCGCCGAGCGGTACGAGGAGGCCGTGGCGCTCGCCGCCGAGGCCGTCGCCAAGTACGTCCCCGGCGAGCGCGTGGGCCCCCTCGTCAACGCCAAGCAGCAGCAGCGCGTCCGCGGCTACATCGAGAAGGGCATCGAGGAGGGCGCCCGCCTCGTCGCCGGCGGCCCCGAGGCCCCCCGCGAGACCGGCTACTTCGTCTCCCCGACCGTCTTCGCCGACGTCACCCCCGAGATGACCGTCGCCCGCGAGGAGATCTTCGGCCCGGTCGTCTCGATCATCCGGTACGAGGACGAGGCCGACGCCCTGGCCATCGCCAACGGCACCGAGTACGGCCTCGCCGGAGCCGTCTGGGGCGAGCCCGAGGCGGCCGTCGCCTTCGCCCGCCGCATGGAGACCGGCCAGGTCGACATCAACGGCGGCCGCTTCAACCCGCTGGCCCCCTTCGGCGGCTGGAAGCAGTCCGGCGTGGGCCGCGAGCTCGGCGCGCACGGCCTGGCCGAGTACCTCCAGACGAAGTCCCTCCAGTTCTGACAGCTCTGGCAGTTCAGCCAGTTCAGCCAGTTCAGCCAGTTCAGACCGCTCTGACAGTTCCCAGTCACGAGGAGCACAGCACGTGAGCCTGATCCGCGCCGCCGTCCTGCCCGCCGTCGGCTCCCCCCTGGAGATCACCGGCATCGAACTCCCCGAGCCCGGCCCCGGCCAGGTCCGGGTCCGGCTCGCCGCCGCCGGGGTCTGCCACTCCGACCTGTCGCTCTCCAACGGCACCATGCGCGTGCCGGTCCCGGCCGTCCTCGGTCACGAGGGCGCCGGGACGGTGGTCTCCGTCGGCGAGGGCGTCACGCACGTCGCCCCCGGCGACGGCGTCGTCCTCAACTGGGCGCCGTCCTGCGGCGACTGCCACCCCTGCTCGCTCGGCGAGGTCTGGCTCTGCGCCAACGCCCTCGCCGGGTCGGCGAACGTCCACGCCCGCACCGAGGACGGCACCGAGCTCCACCCGGGCCTCAACGTCGCCGCCTTCGCCGAGGAGACGGTCGTCGCCGCGAACTGCGTCCTGCCCGCCCCCGACGGCGTCCCGCTGACCGACGCGGCCCTCCTCGGCTGCGCCGTCCTCACCGGCTGGGGCGCGGTCCACCACTCCGCCCGCGTCCGCGAGGGCGAGACGGTCGCCGTCTTCGGTGTCGGCGGCGTCGGCCTCGCCACGCTCCAGGCGGCCAGGATCGCGGGCGCGTCGACGATCGTCGCCGTCGACGTCTCCCCGGAGAAGGAGGCGCTGGCGAGGGCGGCGGGAGCCACCGAGTACGTCGTCGCCTCCGACACGACGGCCAAGGAGATCCGGAAGCTGACGGGCGGACACGGGGCCGACGTGGCCGTGGAGTGCGTCGGCCGCGCCGTGACCATCCGTACGGCCTGGGAGTCCACCCGGCGCGGCGGCCGCACCACGGTCGTCGGCATCGGCGGCAAGGACCAGCAGGTGAGCTTCCACGCCCTGGAGCTCTTCCACTGGGGCCGTACGCTCTCCGGCTGCGTCTACGGCAACTCGAACCCGGCCGTCGACCTCCCGGTCCTCGCCGAGCACATCAGGGCCGGACGCTTCGACCTCGGCGCGCTCGTCACCGAGCGGATCACCCTCGACGGCATCCCCGGGGCCTTCGACAACATGCTCGCGGGCAAGGGCGGCCGGGCCCTGGTCGTCTTCCCGTAGGGCGTCCGGTAGGCCGGTTTCCGCGAGAACGGGAACGAGAACGGGAACGAGAACGGGAACGAGAACGGGAACGAGAAGGCCGCGCCACCCGGGGGGAGGGCGCGGCCTTCCTCGTACGCGTCAGCGGGCCGTCTCGGCCGCCACCGCCCGCGGGCGCGACCGAGACACCGCCACACCCGCCAGGCACAGCGCGCCCCCGGCGAGGGTCAGCGCGCCCGGCAGCTCGCCCAGGAACACCCAGGCCAGCAGCACGACCAGCGCCGGTACGGCGTAGGTCGTCGCGCCCATCCGCCCCGCCGTCGTACGGGCCAGGGCGTAGGCCCAGGTCGTGAACGCGAGCGCGGTCGGGAACACGCCCAGGTAGATCATGTTCAGGGTCGCGCTCAGCGGCGCCCGCCCCGCCTCCTCGACCAGCTGTCCCGCGAACGGCAGGCAGGCCGCCGCGCCCACCAGGCACCCGAAGGTCGTCACCTGGAGCGCGCTGCCGTGGGCCAGCGCCGGCTTCTGGGCGACGACCCCGCCCGCGTACGCCACCGCCGCGACCAGGCAGAGCAGGACGCCGAGCACCGAGGCGTGCCCCTCGCCGGACATCGACAGGCCGACCGTCACCGCGCCCGCGAAGGAGACGGCCATGCCCGCGAGCAGCCGGGGAGGCAGCGACTCCTTCAGGAAACGGGCACCGAGCAGGGCGATGAGGATCGGGCCGATGTTCACGATCATCGCCGCCGTGCCCGCGTCGACCTCCTGCTCGCCCCAGTTGAGGACCACCATGTAGACCCCGAACCAGAGCAGCCCCGAGGTCAGGATCCCGGGCCAGGCGGCCCGGGGAGGCAGGCCCTCGCGCCGGACGACCAGGACGGCGACGAGGACCAGGGCCCCGGCGAGCAGCCGCCCGAGGGCGAGCGCGCCGGGGGAGTAGGCGGCCCCGGCGCTGCGGATGGAGACGAAGGCGGACGCCCACAGGACGACGGTGACACCGGCGGCGGCGAGGGCGAGACGAGCGGATCGGTTCTGCATGCCCCGACGGTAGGCCGAGAACCCTTCGGCGCTCACCGCAATATCCGCGGGCCGCTGCCCACGGGTTCCTATGCCAGCGCCCCCGCCTCGATCCCCAGCGTCTCCCGCAGCGCCCTCTCGCCCTCCGCCGTCACCTTCACCGCCCGTTCCGACCCGATCCGTACGCACCAGCCGGCCTCCAGCACGTGCGCGCACAGCGCCGCGCCCGCGACCCCCGCCAGATGCGGCCTGCGCTCGGTCCAGTCGAGGCAGGCGCGGGCCAGGGGCCGGCGGCCCTTCGGCACGACGGCGATGCCGAGGTCCTCGAACCAGCCGAGCCCCCGGTCCGTGAGCGCGAAGCCGGTGTCCTGGCGCAGGAGCCCACGCGCGGTCATGGCCTCGGTGACGGCGATGCCGAGCCGCCCGGCGAGGTGGTCGTAGCAGGTACGGCCCCGGGCCATCGCCGCCCCCGCGTTCGCGGCCCGCAGCGAGCGGGGCGGCGCGGGCGTCGCAGGCTCGGAGCGCGCGGCGAGGTCCTCGACGAGGTGGGCGACCCCCGGGTCGGCGAGGCGCACGTACCGGTGCCTGCCCTGCCGCTCCTCGGTCAGCACCCCTCCCGCGACGAGCTTCCCGAGGTGCTCGCTCGCGGTGGACGGCGCCACGCGCGCGTGGCGGGCGAGTTCCCCGGCGGTCCAGGCGCGCCCGTCGAGCAGGGCGAGGACGAACGCGGCACGGGTCTCGTCCGCGAAGAGCGCCGCGAGAGCGGCGAGGTCACTGGCAGCCATGCGTCCAGCCTGCCGCACTCACCCTTCGGCGGCGGCCGAACTCTCCGTGGTCGAACCCTCCGTGGCCGAACCGCCCGCCGAACCCTCCGCCCCCGGACCCTCCGGGCGCGGGAACTGCGCCGCAAGCCCGTCGAGCAGCGCCCGCAGCCCCGTCTCGAAGGCGCGGTCGTCGACCTTCTGCCGGTGCTCCGAGAGGAGGTGGGCCTGACCGAGGTGGGGGTAGTCGGCGGGGTCGTACGCCGCCTCGTCGTCGACGAATCCGCGCGCGAAGGAACCGAGGGCGGAGCCGGTGATGAAGTACCGCATGAGCGCGCCGATCGAGGTGGCCTGGGCGGGGGGCCAGCCCGCGCGGACCATCGCGCCGAAGACCGCGTCGGCGACCTTGAGGCCCGCCGGGCGGCGGCCGGGGCCCTGGGCGAGCACCGGGACGATGTGCGGGTGGTCGGCGAGGGCCGCGCGGTAGGAGACCGCCCAGTCGCGCAGCGCCGTGCGCCAGTCGCGCCCGTCGGCCTCGTCGAACATCGTCAGGTCGATCTTCGCGCTGACCGCGTCCGCCACCGCGTCGAGGATCTCGTCCTTCGTGCGGAAGTGGTTGTAGAGGGACGGGCCGCTGACCCCGAGTTCGGCCGCGAGCCGTCGGGTGGAGAGCGCGGCGAGCCCCTCCGCGTCGACGAGGGCACCCGCCGTTCCGACGATGCGGTCACGGCTGAGCAGGGGCTTGCGCGGTCGGGCCATGGCGCACATAGTAGGCGTGGCACAAAAAACTAGCAGTGGTAATTAATTGCGAGTGGGGTGGCACGGGCATGAATCTGGAGCTGAGCGAGGAGCAGGAGGCCGTACGGCGGCTCGCCGAGGAGTTCGTGGCCCGCGAGGTCACCCCGTACTCCACCGCCTGGGACCGAGCCGAGGAGGTCGACCGGTCGATCGTGAAGAAGCTCGGCGCCGTCGGCTTCCTCGGGCTCACCATCCCGGAGGAGTACGGCGGTTCGGGCGGCGACCACCTCGCGTACTGCCTCGTCACCGAGGAGCTCGGACGCGGCGACTCCTCCGTGCGCGGCATCGTCTCCGTCTCCCTCGGCCTGGTCGCCAAGACCCTCGCGAGCTGGGGCACCGAGGAGCAGAAGCAGGCGTGGCTGCCCCGCCTCGCCTCCGGCGACGCGCTCGGCTGCTTCGGCCTCACCGAGCCCGGCACGGGCTCCGACGCGGGCAACCTGACCACCCGCGCGGTCCGCGACGGCGACACCGGGGACTACGTCGTCAACGGCACCAAGATGTTCATCACCAACGGCACCTGGGCCGACCTGGTCCTGCTCTTCGCCCGGACCAACGACACCCCGGGCCACAAGGGCGTCTCCGCCTTCCTCGTCCCCACCGACACCCCCGGCCTCACCCGTCGCACCATCCACGGCAAGCTCGGCCTGCGCGGCCAGGCCACCGCGGAACTGGTCTTCGAGGACGTCCGGGTCCCCGCCTCCGCGATGCTCGGCCCCGAGGGCAAGGGCTTCGCCGTCGCCATGTCCGCCCTCGCCAAGGGCCGTATGTCGGTCGCCGCCGGCTGCGTCGGCATCGCGCAGGCCGCCCTCGACGCGGCCCTGCGGTACGCGGGGGAGCGCGAGCAGTTCGGGAAGTCCATCGCCTCGTACCAGCTCGTGCAGGAGCTGATCAGCGACATCGCCGTCGACGTGGACGCGGCCCGGCTGCTGACCTGGCGGGTCGCCGACCTGATCGACCGGGGGCAGGACTTCGCCACCGCCGCCTCCAAGGCGAAGCTGTACGCCTCCGAGGCCGCCGTCCGCGCGGCGAACAACGCCCTCCAGGTCTTCGGCGGGTACGGCTACATCGACGAGTACCCCGTCGGCAAGCTGGTCCGCGACGCCCGCGTCATGACGCTCTACGAAGGCACCAGCCAGATCCAGAAGCTCATCATCGGCCGCGCGCTGACGGGGGTCTCCGCCTTCTGAGCGCTGGATCTCCCGGTCGTCTGAGTACGCGACTGAGTATCCGGGCGGATGTGGCCCCGGCCACATCCGCCCGATGCTGTCCGGCATGAGCGACACACCGGTCAAGCAGCAGAACACCGCCGCCTACTACACGCAGGCCGTCATCTCCTTCGGCATCGCCCTCGCCGCCGTGGCCGTCGGCATCTACCAGCTGGAGGCCAGCGGCTGGGTGCGGGCCTTCCTCGCGATCGCGGTCCTGTACCTCACGACCTCGGCCTTCACGCTCGCCAAGGTGATCCGCGACCGCCAGGAGGCCGGCCAGATCGTCAGCCGGGTCGACCAGGCCCGCCTGGACAAGCTCCTCGCCGAGCACGACCCCTTCCACAAGCTCTAAGCGCTTGCTCACCCTCGTTGTATGGTGTTCGTCCTGACGGGGTCGAGAAGGAGTGTGGGATGAGCGTGGCGGAGGAGACGCCCGGGCACGAGGACGTGCCCTGGGCCGAGGTCACGCCCGAGGCGGCCAGACGGCTGCTCGTGGCCGCCGTCGACGCGTTCGCCGAACGCGGCTACCACGCGACCACTACCCGGGACATCGCCGGCCGCGCCGGCATGAGCCCGGCCGCGCTCTACATCCACTACAAGACCAAGGAAGAGCTGCTCCACCGGATCAGCCGCATCGGTCACCGTCGCGCCCTGGAGATCCTCAGTGCCGGGGCCGACGGCGAGGGCACCGCCGCCGAGCGGCTGGCCGACGCCGTCCACTCCTTCGTCCGCTGGCACGCCGAGGGCCACGCCACCGCGCGCATCGTCCAGTACGAGCTGGACGCCCTCAGCCCGGAGCACCGGGCCGAGATCGTCGAGCTCCGCAAGGAGTCCGACGCCGCCGTGCGGCGGATCATCGAGGAGGGCGTCGCGGCGGGCGAGTTCGACGTGCCGGACATCCCCGGCACCACCGTCGCCGTGCTCTCGCTCTGCATCGACGTCTCGCGCTGGTTCACCACGCAGGGCCGCAGGACGGCCGACGAGGTCGGCGCGCTCTACGCCGACCTCGTCCTCCGCATGGTCGGAGGGGCCCGGAAGTAGCCGGACCCCCGACCGTCGTTCCGGCTCGGAAGTGGTTCAGAAGTAGTAGCGGGAGACCGACTCGGCGAAGCAGACGGGCTTCTCGGAGCCCTCGCGCTCGACGGTCACCGCCGCCGTGACCTGCACGCCGCCGCCGGCCTCCTCGACCTTCGTCAGGACGGCCGTGGCGCGCAGCCGCGAGCCGACCGGCACGGGAGAGGGGAAGCGGACCTTCTCGGTGCCGTAGTTGAGACCCATCTTCATGCCTTCGACCCGCAGGATCTGCGGGACGAAGAGCGGCAGCAGCGAGAGCGTCAGGTAGCCGTGCGCGATCGTCGCGCCGAACGGGCCCTCGGCGGCGCGCTCCGGGTCGACGTGGATCCACTGGTGGTCGCCGGTGGCGTCGGCGAAGAGGTCGATGCGCTTCTGGTCGATCTCCAGCCACTCGCTGTACCCCAGCTGCTCGCCGACCCCCGCGCGCAGCTCGTCGGCGGAGGTGAAGATCCTCGGCTCGGCCATGTTCCCGCTCCCTCAGATGGACTCGTCTACTACTCGGACTAAGCGCTTGCTCAGCATTGTGGTGCGAGCGGTCTCCTGTCAACGGACGTAGGTAGGGTTCGGGGAGTGGCGCAGCTTCCAGAGAAGATCAACGAACTGACCGTCGGCCAGCTCTCGGCCCGCAGCGGGGCCGCCGTCTCCGCCCTGCACTTCTACGAGGCCAAGGGGCTCATCCGCAGCCGCCGCACCCCGGGCAACCAGCGCCGCTACAGCCGCGACACCCTCCGCCGGGTCGCCTTCGTCCGGGCCGCGCAGCGCGTCGGCATCCCGCTCGCCACGGTCCGCGAGGCCCTGGCCCGGCTCCCGGAGGAACGCACCCCGACGAAGGAGGACTGGGCGCGGCTCTCGGCGGCCTGGCGCACCGAACTCGACGAGCGCATCCGGCAACTGGGCCGCCTCCGCGACCACCTGACGGACTGCATCGGCTGCGGCTGTCTCTCCCTGGACAACTGCGTCCTGTCCAACCCCGACGACGTCATCGGCGACCGGATCGTCGGCTCGGTCCTCATGCCGGTCCGCCGCCCCGGCGAGGACAGCTCGCCCTAGGACGGAAGAATCCGGAGGTACGAGCTCCGCTCCGCGCCGCCCGCCGAGGGGCCACGTCCCTCGGGGCGGCGCGCTGGGTCCCGCGACCCCGCCGGGCCCGGGGAGCCGTACCGCCCTACTCGTCCCCCCTCGTCGGACCGCCCGATGCCGGCGGAGACCATGCCGGGCCGCCCCTCGGGGGAGCGCGATGCTTCCGAGCCGGCAGGGCCGGAGGAGGCCACCGTCACCGGGCCGCGCCTCAGGCCGCTGGTCGTACCGTCGGCCGTACCGCGGTCCGTACGGCGGGGTCTCCGAGCCGTGGCTCAGGCCGTCAGGTCGTGACTCAGGCCGCCGCCGAGGCCAGTGGGCGGTGTCCGGCCCGTGCCCGGGCCAGTGCCCCGGAGGTCAGCGCCGCGCGCGGGACGCCGACACCGCAGTCCCCGCACACCGGGCCGAGCCGTGTCTCGTACGCGTCCCCCGACCCGCTCCGCCACTCGATCCGGGGTCCCTCGCACACCGGACACCGGTCGCCCGGACCGTCCTCCAGGGCGGTGACCAGACGACGGATCACCTCCGGCAGCGGGTCCGAGGGGTGCACCTCCGGGTCGCCGCACCGCACCACCCCGTTGCCGCCCCAGACGCGCCGGTGCCAGTCGTCGACCGCGCCGAGCCGCCGCAGCCCCTCGTGCTTCTCGCGCCGCCGCCGCGCGGCGAACTGCTCCTCGTACGCGAGCCACACGGCCCGCGCCTCCTCCAGCTCGTCCAGAGCGGCCACCAGCCGCCCCGGGTCGAGCTCCCGGTCCTCGGGCCCGAACCTGTGCCTCCGGCACAGATGGTCCCAGGTCGCCCGGTGCCCGTAGGGTGCGAACCGCTCCAGGCACTTGCGCAGCGAGTACCTGCGCAGCGCCGTGTCGCACCCGGGATCGCGCACCTGTCTCGCGAGACTCCGGAAACCGGCCATCTCTCGCCACCTCCGTCGCTGGTCCTACCGCGGTATCAGGTGGACGAACGAGCGGCCCGCCGTGTTCCGGCGACACGCGGGAAAGCGTCAAAGTCCCGCCCGGGCCGCCGCCACGACGATCCGGGCGAGTTCCGGGCGGCGGATCTCGCCGTGCGAGCGGACCACCTCGGCCGCGTCGACGCTCACGCACCCCGCGCCCGGCACCCCGTCGCGCAGCGCCTCCGCCAGGGTCAGCGCCATCGTCCCCGGCACCGCGAGGACGCCGTCGTACCCGATCGCGCCCCAGCGCGGATCCCGCGCGCCGAGTATCCCGGCCGGAGAGAGGGCGGCCGGAGCCGCCACCGGGCCCGCCATCGGACCCGCCACCGACTCCGCGTCGCCCGCCAGCCGCGACGCCAGCGGGTACATGACCCCGAGCGCCGTGTCGTGCCGCGAGTAGCAGGCCACCACGGGCCCCCGCACCCGGTCCTGCGTCCCGCGGAGCGCGCCGGGGCGGCCCGGGTCGTGCGGCAGGCGCGGAGCGAAGGCGTAGTGCGAGAAGGCACCCTGAAGCAGGGTCACGGAGGCCACGGGCCGGGTCCCCGCCGGCAGCCCCCGCAGCGCGTACGCGACGAGCCGGGCGCCCATGCTGTGCCCCACCAGGTGGATCCGCAGACCGGGAGCCGCGCGGGCCACCTCGCCGAGCAGCGGTCCGAGCCCCGCCTCGCCGACCCGCCCGGCCCGCCGCTTCATCACGTAGTACGTGGCCTGGCGCAGCACCTCCTTGGCGCCCTTCCAGTACCGGCCGATCCCGCCCCCGAAGCCTGGGTCGAGCCCCGGACCGAAGCCGGGACCGAGGGGGGTCTCGCCGGTCTCCTCCAGCGCCTCGGTGAACACCGCGCAGACCTCCACCGGATCCGCGACCAGGAACTCCGGCACGGACGCCCCGCCCCCCACCAGGCCCTCCCCGTCCCCGGGCACGTCCGTCAGCTCCCGCAGCAGCTCCCCGAACTCCGCGAACGCCGCCTCCTCCGGCGGCGCCAGCGAGAGCAGCTCCGTGATCCGCCCGATGACCGCCTCCTTCTCCGGGAGGGCCGTCACGAGCGCCCGGTAGTCGCGCACCGGCTCGTCCGCGAAGATCATCGAGGGCCACATCACCCCCGCGTACCCGGCCTCGACGCCCGGCCCGAAGAGCCCGGGGAAGGGGGCGAAGAAGTCCGAGCAGAGCCGGGTGGCACCGGAGGGGGAGTTGTTCCATCCGTGCGCGAGCAGGACGAGGTCCGTCACCCCCTGCCGGGCCAGCGCGACCAGGGTCGCGGACTGCCCCGCGGGCCCGTCGCCGTCCTTGTCGAAGGTGAGCTCCCGGTGCGGCTCCACACTCATCCCGGTCACGGCACGACCCGCCCCTCCACGTCGAGGTGGCCGCGCGCGGCGGCTCCCTGGCAGCATGCCCGCGCCGGGCCCCGCCCAGACCTGTGACGGGGACGGGCCGTCAGCGGTAGAGCAGGTACGCGCTCCGCACCGCCCGGAAGGCCGCGAGCCCGGGCTCCCAGGCCCCGACGACCTCGTCGGTGTCCGCACCCGCGTCGATCAGGGTCCGTACCCGCGTCGAACCGGTCAGCTTGTCGATCCACTGGTCGGCCCGCCAGGCGAAGCCCGGCCACGAGCCGCGGGCCGTGACGAGGAGTCCGATCCCGGTCCGCACCGGGTCGAAGGCCTTCCGGTCGTCGACGTGCAGCTGGACCCCGCCCACCGTCCTGCCCTGGAACTTCGAGAACGTCGGCGCGAAGTACGCCTCGCGGAAGTGGACCCCCGGCAGCCCGAGCGCGTTCGCCGCCTCCGCCCACCGGCGGTCGATCCCCTCGGCGCCGAGCAGTTCGAAGGGCCGGGTCGTGCCCCGCCCCTCGGAGAGGTTCGTCCCCTCGAAGAGGCAGGTGCCGGAGTAGACGAGCGCCGTGTCGGGCGTCGGCATGTTGGGGCTCGGCGGCACCCAGGGCAGTCCGGTCGCGTCGAAGAACTCCCCGCGCCGCCACCCCGCCATCCGGACCGTCTCCAGCTCCACCGGTTTCGCCAGGAACTCCGCGTTGAAGAGCAGCGCGAGCTCGGCCACCGTCATGCCGTGCGCCTGCGCGATCGGCTCGCGCCCGACGAAGGTCGCGAACGCCCGCTCCAGGACGGGCCCGAGCGCGGCGCGCCCGGTGACCGGGTTCGGCCGGTCGAGGACCACGAACCGCTTCCCGGCGAGCGCGGCCGCCGCCATGCAGTCGTACAGCGTCCAGATGTACGTGTAGAAGCGCGCGCCCACGTCCTGGATGTCGAAGACGACGGTGTCCACGCCGGAGGCGGTGAAGACGTCCGCGAGGGCCTGCCCGCTCTTGAGGTAGGTGTCGTGGACGGGGAGGCCGGTGGCGGGGTCGTCGTACCGGCCCTCGGAGCCGCCGGCCTGGGCGGTGCCCCGGAAACCGTGCTCGGGGCCGAAGACGGCGACGAGGTCGACCCGGTCGTCGGCGTGCATGACGTCGACGACGTGCCGGGCGTCGGCGGTGACGCCGGTCGGGTTGGTGACGATCCCGACGCGCTCGCCCGCGAGGAGCGCGTACCCGTCCGCCGCGAGCCGCTCGAAGCCGGTCCGCACCCGGCCGTGACCGGGCGGCGGGGAAGAGGCGGACGCGGTGGACGTGGTGGAGGCGGTGGCCACCACCGCCCCTCCCGCGGCCAGCAGACTCCGTCGCGACAGACCCATGGGACCTCCTCGGAACGACCGGGGTGACATGCGCACGCACGCTAGCGCCCGGCGGCGCTCCGGGGAACGAGGCATGCGGAAGAGGCCTTCCGCACCGCCATACCGACCGGTTAGTCTGCCCGCGTCGACGCGTCGGAAAGCCGACCGGCCGATCAGGGGAAGGCAGGCAGGCCCATGGAGAAGGAACACCGCCTCGAAGGCACCCGCGTCGTCGTCACCGGCGCCGCCGGCGGGATCGGCGCGGCCCTCGCCCGCCGCTTCGCGGCCGAGGGCGCCCGCGTCGTCGTCAACGACCTCGACCCGGCCCGTACCGCCGCCATGGCCGAGGAGATCGGCGGCCTCGCCGTCCCGGGCGACGCCTCAGCCGTCGTCGAGGAGGCCCGCGAGGCCCTCGGCGGATCCGTCGACATCTGGTGCGCCAACGCCGGGCTCTCCTCGCCGGGCGACGCCTTCGCCGACGAGGACGTCTGGGCCGCCGCCTGGGACGTCAACGTCATGGCCCACGTCCGCGCGGCCCGCGCCCTGCTCCCGGAGTGGCTGGAGCGCGGCGAGGGCCGGTTCGTGTCCACGGTTTCCGCCGCCGGGCTGCTCACGATGATCGGCGCGGCCCCGTACAGCGTCTCCAAGCACGGCGCGTACGCCTTCGCCGAATGGCTCTCCCTCACCTACCGCCAC
Source organism: Streptomyces sp. NPDC056144 (assembly GCF_042264145.1). Classification (NCBI taxonomy): domain Bacteria; kingdom Bacillati; phylum Actinomycetota; class Actinomycetes; order Kitasatosporales; family Streptomycetaceae; genus Streptomyces; species Streptomyces sp. NPDC056144. The sequence continues at coordinate 125,866 of NZ_JBHJVF010000011.1, forward strand.
CGCGGTCTCCGGGTCCACGCGATCTGCCCGCAGGGCGTCCGTACGGACATGCTCACCGCCGCCGGATCGGCCGGCGAGCTCGTCCTTGCCCCCACCGCCATCGAGCCCGAGGACGTCGCCGACGCCCTCCTCGACGCCATCGCCGCCGACCGCTTCCTCGTCCTGCCCCACCCCGAGGTCGCCGGCTACTACCGCAACCGCGCCACCGACCCGGAGCGCTGGCTCGGCACGATGAACCACGTGCAGCGGGCCTGGGAGACGGGCACCCGCTGATCGGGTGGGAAGATGAGCGCACAAGTACGTCACGAGGGAAGGCGGCGGAGCATGGCCAGGACGACGGACGAGAGCGAGGCGCCCGTCCCGCAGAGGCTGCTCGCCGCCGCCACCCGCCTCTTCGCGGAGCAGGGGTACGACCGCACCTCCGTCCAGGAGATCGTGGAGGCCGCCGGGGTCACCAAGGGCGCGCTCTACCACTACTTCGGCTCGAAGGAGGACCTCCTCCAGGAGGTCTACGCCCGGGTCCTGCGCCTCCAGCAGGAGCGGCTCGACGCCTACGCGGATTCCGACGCGCCCATCGAGGACCGGCTGCGCGGAGCCGCCGCCGACGTCGTCGTCACGACCATCGAGAACCTCGACGACGCCGCCATCTTCTTCCGCTCCATGCACCACCTCAGCCCGGAGAAGAACAAGCAGGTGCGGGCCGAGCGGCGCCGCTACCACGAGCGCTTCCGCGCCCTGGTCGAAGAGGGCCAGAGCTCCGGCGTCTTCTCCTCGGCGACCCCCGCCTCGCTCGTCGTCGACTACCACTTCGGCTCGGTGCACCACCTGTCCACGTGGTACCGCCCGGACGGCCCGCTGACCCCGCAGCAGGTCGCCGACCACCTGGCCGACCTCCTGCTGCGGGCCCTGCGCCCGTGAGGTCTCACAGGTAGCGCTTCAACTCCCGCCGCGCCAGCGACCGCTGGTGCACCTCGTCCGGGCCGTCCGCCAGCTTCAGGGTCCGCGCGGCGGCCCAGAGTTCGGCGAGCGGGAAGTCCTGCGAGACCCCGCCGGCGCCGTGCAGCTGCACGGCCTTGTCGATGATGTCGACGATCGCGCGCGGGGTGGCGATCTTGATGGCCTGGATCTCGGTGTGCGCGCCCCGGTTGCCCACGGTGTCCATGAGCCAGGCCGTCTTGAGGACGAGCAGCCGCAGCTGCTCGATCGTCACCCGAGCGTCGGCGATCCAGGTCTGGACGACGCCCTGCTGGGCGAGCGTCTTCCCGAAGGCGGTACGGGAGACCGCGCGGCGGCACATCAGCTCGACCGCCCGCTCAGCCATGCCGATGAGCCGCATGCAGTGGTGGATGCGGCCGGGGCCGAGCCGGGCCTGCGCGATGGCGAAGCCGCCGCCCTCCTCGCCGATGAGGTTCGAGGCAGGGACCCGTACCCCGTCGAAGACCACCTCGGCGTGGCCGCCGTGGTAGTGGTCCTCGTACCCGTACACCGTCATCGCGCGCCGCACCTCGACGCCGGGGGTGTCGCGCGGCACGAGGATCATCGACTGCTGGCGGCGCGGGTCCGGGTTGTCGGGGTCGGTCTTGCCCATGACGATGAGGATCCGGCAGTCGGGGTTCATGGCCCCGGAGATGTACCACTTGCGGCCGTCGACGACGTACGCGTCCCCGTCCCGCCGGATCCGCGTCTCGACGTTGGTCGCGTCGGACGAGGCCACCTCGGGCTCCGTCATCGCGAAGGCGGAGCGGATCTCGCCCGCGAGGAGCGGCTCCAGCCACTGCTTCTTCTGCGCCTCGTCGCCGAACTGGGCGAGCAGCTCCATGTTCCCGGTGTCCGGGGCCGCGCAGTTGAGGGCGGTCGGGGCGAGCTGGGGGCTGCGGCCGGTGATCTCGGCGAGCGGGGCGTACTGGAGGTTGGTCAGGCCCGCCCCGTACTCCGCATCGGGAAGGCTGTGCTGGTCTACGAAGAAGAGATTCCACAGACCCTGCCGCTTCGCCTCCGCCTTGAGGTCCTCCACGATCTGCGGGGTGTCCCACGGGGAGGCGAGCAGCGCGCGCTGCCCCTCGGCGACGGCCTCGGCCGGGTACACGTGCTCGTCCATGAAGGCCAGGAGCCGGGTCCGGAGCTCCTCGGTGCGGGCGTCGTACGCGAAGTCCATGGGGGATCAGCCTTCCTGAAGGGTCGTGAGGCCGTGCTCGATGAAGACGGGGACGAGCTCGCCGATCCGGTCGAAGCCCGCGCCGACCGTCTGTCCGAGGGTCCAGCGGTAGTGGATGCCCTCCAGGATCACGGCGAGCTTGAACCAGGCGAAGGCCGTGTACCAGGCGAGGGCGGAGGTGTCGCGGCCCGAGCGGGCGGCGTACCGCTCGACCAGCTCGGCGACGGCCGGATGGCCGGGGGCCGTGGCCGTGGTCGAGATGGGGGAGTCGGGGAGGTCGAGCGGCGTGCTGTACATCGCGAGGAGGCCGAGGTCGGTGAGCGGGTCGCCGAGCGTCGACATTTCCCAGTCGAGGACGGCCCGGATGCGGTCGTCGGGACCGATGAGCACGTTGTCGAGCCGGTAGTCGCCGTGGATCACGGTGGACGCGGGAGAGGCGGGCAGCGCCCGGCCGAGCGCGGCGTGCAGCTCGTCGATCCCGGGCAGTTCCCGGCCGCGCGAGGCGTCGAGCTGCTTGCCCCAGCGGCGCAGCTGCCGGTCGAGGAAGCCCTCGGGGCGCCCGAAGTCGCCGAGGCCGACCGCCGCCGGGTCGACGGCGTGCAGGTCGACGAGGGTGTCGACCAGGCCGAGGACGGCGGCGCGGGTGCGCTCGGCGCCGAGCGGCGCGAGCTCCTCGGCCGAGCGGTACGGCGTCCCGTCGACGTGCTCCATGACGTAGAACGGCGCGCCGAGCACCGACTCGTCCTCGCACAGCACGAGCGCCTCGGGGACGGGGACGTCGGTCGCGTGGAGGGCGCTGATGACGCGGTGCTCGCGGCGCATGTCGTGCGCGGTGGCGAGGACGTGGCCGAGCGGCGGGCGCCGGACCACCCAGCGGCCGGTGCCGTCGGTCACGACGTACGTGAGGTTCGACCGGCCGCCCTCGATGAGGCGGGCGTCGAGCGGGCCGGCCACCAGACCGGGCCGCTCGCTGTCGAGGAAGCGGCGCAGCCGCTCGGGGTCGAGACCTGGCGGCGGCGGGACGGGACTCATCGTGGACGTACCTCCGTGTCGGCTGCGGCTGTCGTTCATGATGACCGACCAGTCGGTATGTCGTCCAGAGGGGTTTGCGGCGGACGGAAATCGGGGGCCACGCGCGCGCGTGGCCCCCGGCTCCCCTGCTCGATCAGGCGTGGCAGGCCACCGGCACCCCGCCGTTCATCGCCGCCATGTCCCCGAAGACCGTCACCGGGTTCAGCGGGTGCCCCTCCGGCAGGCCCTCCAGCTCCGCGTACGCCCGGTGCAGGTTCGCGACGAGCCGCTCGCTCTCGCGCCACGCGGCGAACTCCCCGAGCTCCGCGCGCCGCGCCGTCTCCAGCGGGCCGTCCCCCTTCGCGTACCCCTCCGAGGCCAGGTCGAGGACCCAGCGCAGGTACCGCTCCGTCGCGTCGTACGCCGAGGGGTCCGTCACGGGACCGTGGCCCGGCACCACCGTGGGCGCGTCGAGCGAGCGCAGCAGGTCGAGCGCGCGCAGCGAGCCGGCCAGCGAACCCATCGGCAGGAACGGCGTCCCGCCCTGGAAGACGAGGTCGCCGGTGAAGACGACGCCCTGCTCGGGGAGGTGCACGATCGAGTCGCCGGTGGTGTGCGCGGGACCCGGGTGGACGACCCGCACCTCGATCTCGCCGACGTACAGCGTCAGCCGCTCGCGGTAGGTGAGGGAGGGCGGCAGGATGTCGACCTTCCCGAAGTCGGTCCCCGGCCACAGCAGGTGGAGTTGGTGCCCGGCGTCGAGCTGCTCGGCCCGGCAGTTCTCGTGGCCCACGACCCGGGCCTCCGGCTGGAACACGCCGTTGCCGTAGGTGTGGTCGCCGTGATGGTGGGTGCTGACGATCGTCCGGGGCAGCGGCAGCCCCTCCGCGAGCACCGCCTCGCGCAGCAGCCGGGCCCGGCGCTCGGTCGCGGCGGTGTCGACGAGGAGCGACTCGCGGGCGTCGCCGAGGAATCCGGCGTTGTTCAGGCACCAGCCGCCGTCGGGCTGGACGTAGGCGTGGACGTTCGGCGCGAGTGCGACCACGTACGGGTCGGTTGCGGACAAAGCTGTTCCCCCGGCTAGGAGTTCGACTGACAGGGGAAGAGTGCCAGGCGGCCCGGGGCCGGGGGAATGCCGAACCGGTCGTTCAGCAGGGTCGGTGGTTCGGGATCAGCGGTTCAGGATCAGTGGTCGTCCCAGTGTCCGTCGTGCGGCGCGTGCCGGTGCCCGTCGTGCACGTAGTCCACGTGGTCCCCGTGGGTCACGGCCTCGTGCCCGCACTCCGGCCCGTGCTGGTGCGCGTGCTCGCCGTGGGAAACGTGCTCCGTCGTCTCGCACTCGTCCCAGTGCCCGGAGTGCTCGCGGTGCAGATGGCCGTCGTGCGCGTAGTCGACGTGGTCCCCGTGCTCCACGGCCTGGTGCCCGCAGGCGGGGCCGTGGACGTGGGCGTGCGTGGGGTGCTCTTGGTGCAGGAGGGTCATGACCTGTGCCTCTGTGCGGGGGCGGGGGCGACTGACCCCTTCAGGCTAGTCCCGTATGCCCGACTCGTCCTGATCGGTGCGGGCGCCACGCGTCCGCGCTCACCCTGCTCACCCCGCTCACCCTGCTCACCAGATGACGGCCGCCCCGAAGACGGCCAGCGCGATCGTGCACCCCGCGGCGAGCAACGCCCCCCGGTGGGAGAGCGGGGCGGGGCGCGCGGTGTCCAGGGAGCGGATCCGCCGATGGGCGACGGCGAGGAAGGCGATCCAGACGAGGGCCGTCAGCGCGAAGGCGGTCACCGCGACCGCCGAGACGGACTCGTCGAAGGTCAGCTTCAGGGCCAGCACGGCCGCGACCGTGCAGGACAGGGTCGTACGCCGCCACGCGAGCCGCGTCCGCTCGGGCTGGAGCCCGGGGTCCCTGACCGCTTCCGCGTCCACTACCCGGCCCAGCCGAAGACCACGACCACGACCATCGCGATCGCCACGACGGCCACCACCAGGCTGAGCACGGCCGGGAACCGGGACGACGGCAGGTCCTCGCCGCGCCGCATCGCCCGCTCGCAGCGCACCCAGTGGTTCACGGCCCGCAGCGCGCACAGCACACCGGCCGCGAGCAGGGCGAGCGAGAAGCCGACCCGGATGCCCCAGCGCAGGTCCGGCAGGAACTGGTCGACGGCGAAGCCGCCGCCGACGAGGGCGAGCGAGGTGCGGATCCAGGCCAGGAAGGTCCGCTCGTTGGCGAGGGAGAAGCGGTAGTCGGGGGTCTCGCCCTCGTCCCGGATGCGCTGGGGCGCGAACCACAGCCGCAGGCTCTGCACAAAATCGCTCACACGTGCACCCTAGCGGCCGTGTGTTCGCCCTGCCCGACGCGTCAGGGGGGGTGAACGCCCGTGCTCAGCGGTCCCGCAGCCGCTCGTACGCGGCCAGCCCGTCGGGCACCCACTCCCAGGTCCCGAGCCGCTCGGCCAGCTCCTCCTCCGTCAGGAAGGCGTGCCAGGCGACCTCCTCGACCTGCGGGTCGACCGGCCCGTCCCAGCGGGCCTCGTAGACGGCCGACCACCACTTCCCCTCCGAGCCCCCGTCGAAGAGGAACGTCAGGACCGGCTCCGGCCGGGGCAGTCCGGAGACCCCGAGCTCCTCCTCGGCCTCGCGCAGCGCGGCCTCGTCGTAGGACTCGCCCGTGCCGACGACACCGCCGACGAACATGTCGTACAGGGAGGGGTACGAGAGTTTCGTCGCCGTCCTGCGATGGACGAAGGTCCGCCCCTCGGCGTCCCGGACCCGGATGAAGACGCAGCGATGGATCAGGCCCCGCGCGTACACCTCGCCGCGCGGAGCCTGCCCGATCACCCGGTCGTTCTCGTCGACGACGTCAAGGATCTCTTCAGCGCTCATGCGCCCATGAAATCACCGCCGTACTCGTACGACGGACGAGCTCTACTGCCCCATGACGTACTTGACCGTCGGACCGGTGGTCCAGCCGCCGTCCACCGCGAGCTCCGCGCCCGTCACGTACGAGGCGGCGTCCGAGAGCAGGAAGACGACCGCGCCCGCGATCTCGTCGGCCTCGCCGACCCGGCCCATCGGCGTGTTCGGGTACTTGCCCTCGCCGCGCTCGATGCCGACGGAGGCGGTCATCGGGGTGTACGTCATGCCCGGGTGGACGGAGTTGACGCGGATCCTCGACGTGCCGAGCTCCACCGCGCCGATCTTCGTCAGGCCGCGCACGCCCCACTTCGAGGCGCCGTAACCGGCGGTCAGGGCCAGGCCCATGAGGCCGGCGGCCGAGGAGATGTTGACGATCGAGCCGCCACCGGCCTCCTTCATGGCCGGGATCGCGGCCTTCATGCCGATGAAGACGCCGGTCAGGTTGATGTCGAGGACCTTGCGGAAGTGCTCGACGGACTCGGTCTCCAGGAAGGCGCCGGTGGAGATGCCCGCGTTGTTCACCAGGCCGTGCAGCCCGCCGAACTCCGCCACCGCGTAGGCGACGGCCTCCGCCCAGCCCTCCTCGGAGGTCACGTCGTGGTGGAGGAAGCGCGCGCGCTCGCCGAGCGCCTCGGCGGTGGCCTTGCCGTCCTCGTCCAGGACGTCGGTGATGACGACGTTGGCCCCGGCGGCCACGGCCTGCCGGGCGGCCTCGGCGCCCAGGCCGCGGGCGCCGCCGGTGATCAGGACGGTCTTGCCGGTGAGGTCGTTCATGAAAGGGGTCCCTTCGAACAGCTGATGATCTTCAGACGCTCCGGGGCTGTGCGGCCCGGAGAAGCGCGGTGGTCGTCTCGACCAGGTCGGCGAGGAAGAGCGGCTCGTCCGTGAGCGGCTCGACGCCCGCCAGGTACTGCCGGGCCCGGTCCGCCATCGCCGCGCCGACCACGGTCAGCGCCAGGTCGAGGCGCTCCAGGAGCAGTGGCTCGGGGAGGCCGTCGGCGGCGAGCCGGCCGGCGATCCGCTCGATCAGCCGCCAGTAGACGGTCCCGGCGAGCGTGGGGTGGGGGGTGCGGGCGCGGACTCCGCTCTCGTGGCTGAGCTGCGCGGAGATCCGCAGGCAGCGCCGTCCCCGGTCGTCGGTCAGCTCGCTGGCCTCGGCGGTGACGAGGGCGGCGACCAGCTCGCGGAGGTCGTCGCCGGCCCGCTCGAAGAGGGGCGCGAGGACCTTTTCCGTACGGGCCTGGCGGCCGGCCATGACCGCGTCGAGGAGTCCGGCGCGCGAACCGAAGTGGTACTGCACGGCCGAGGGGTTCGCCTGTCCGGCGAGGGCCACCACGTCCCGCAGCTGGGCGCCGTCGACGCCCTGGGCGGCGAAGAGTTCCTCGGCCGCTCGGATCAGTTTGTCCCGGGTCTCGGGCCCTGACGTCCTTGCCATACGACCATATTAATGCTCGACATTAGAAAACGGGAGGGGGGTGAGGTCTGCACCGGATGGACGAGGTCGGCGAGGTCGACGAGGCGAAACGGTTGACTGGATACATCCGTGTATCCAAGATGCGATCCATGTCCTACGACGCTGACGTGATCGTCATCGGGGCCGGCCTCGCCGGTCTCGTCGCCACCGCCGAGCTGGTCGACGCCGGCCGCACCGTGATCCTCCTCGACCAGGAGCCCGAGCAGTCCCTCGGCGGCCAGGCCCACTGGTCCTTCGGCGGGCTCTTCCTCGTCGACTCGCCCGAGCAGCGCCGGATGCGCGTCAAGGACAGCCACGCCCTCGCCCTCCAGGACTGGTACGGCACCGCCGGCTTCGACCGCACCGAGGACCACTGGCCGCGGAAGTGGGCGGAGGCGTACGTCGACTTCGCCGCCGGCGAGAAGCGTTCCTGGCTGCACGCGCGCGGGGTGCGGTTCTTCCCCGTCGTCGGCTGGGCCGAGCGCGGCGGCTACGACGCCAACGGCCACGGCAACTCCGTCCCCCGCTTCCACATCACCTGGGGCACGGGCCCGGGCCTCGTCGCCCCCTTCGAGCGCAAGGTCCGCGAGGGCGTCGCCCGCGGCCTCGTCCAGCTCCGGTTCCGTCACCGCGTGACCGGCCTCGGCCGCACCGCCGGAGCCGTCGACACCGTCTCCGGCGAGATCCTGGAACCCTCGGCCGTGCCCCGGGGCACCGCGTCCGGCCGCGAGGCCACCGGCGCCTTCGAGCTGCGCGCCCAGGCCGTGATCGTCACCTCGGGCGGCATCGGCGGCAACCACGACCTCGTCCGCGCCCAGTGGCCCGCCCGGCTCGGCACCCCGCCCGCCCGCATGCTCTCCGGGGTCCCGGCCCACGTCGACGGCCTCATGCTCGGCATCGCCGAGAAGGCCGGCGCCCACCACATCAACCGCGACCGGATGTGGCACTACACCGAGGGCATCGAGAACTGGAACCCCATCTGGGCCCGGCACGGCATCCGCATCCTCCCCGGCCCGTCCAGCCTCTGGCTGGACGCCACCGGCAAGCGCCTGCCCGTGCCGCTCTTCCCCGGCTTCGACACCCTCGGCACGCTCGAACACATCATGCGCACCGGGTACGACCACACCTGGTTCGTCCTCGACAAGCGGATCATCGGCAAGGAGTTCGCCCTCTCGGGCTCCGAGCAGAACCCCGACCTCACCGGGAAGTCCGTCCGCGACGTCCTCGGCCGCGCCCGCGCCGACGTCCCCGCCCCGGTCCAGGCGTTCATGGACAAGGGGGTCGACTTCGTCGTCGAGAACGATCTGTCCGCCCTGGTCAGGGGCATGAACGCGCTCACCGAGGAGCCTTTGGTCGACGAGGCGGCGCTGCGCCGCGAGATCACCGCGCGGGACCGCGAGATCGCCAACCCGTTCACGAAGGACCTCCAGGTCACGGCGATCCGAGGGGCGCGCAAGTACCTGGGCGACAAGCTCATCCGTACGGCGTCGCCGCACCGGATCCTCGACCCGAAGGCGGGCCCGCTCATCGCGGTCCGCCTCAACATCCTCACCCGCAAGTCCCTCGGCGGCCTGGAGACCGACCTCGACTCGCGCGTCCTCACGGAGAGCGGCGAGCCCCTGGAGGGCGTGTACGCGGCGGGCGAGGCGGCCGGCTTCGGCGGCGGCGGCGTCCACGGCTACCGCTCGCTCGAAGGCACCTTCCTCGGCGGCTGCGTCTTCTCGGGACGGGCCGCGGGCCGGGCGGCGGCGAAGGCGGTCAGCTGACCCTGGGCGGGCGGGGCGGCACCACCGTACGCATCAGGGAGAGCCGCTCCACCACCCGGAACCGCTCCACGACCACCATCGTCGAGTCGTCGACGGTGAAGTGCGGGTCCCCGAGGCCCTCCCGCATCTCCTCGCTGTGCCAGAACCGCTCGTGCGCCTCCCGCCACTGGGCCACCGACGTGTACCCCTCGCCCTCGTCGAGCGCGAGGCGCAGGTCGGCCTCGCCGAGCGGCAGGACGGCGACCTCGGTCACCTCGACGACGGCGACCTCGCGGCCGTCGGAGTCGATCAGCGCGGAGCGCTCGCCCGCCTCCGGCAGGTCCTCGTTCTCGACCCGCCACTCCGCGAGGAGACCGGTCGTGGCGACCTTCTCCCCGGCGAGGACGGCGGCGACCAGACGGTCCCGCAGCGGGCCGGGGTAGGCGAGGAGCAGGGGCTTGAGCGCGTGAGGGCCGGTCATGGCGACAGTCTGTCAGCCACGACCGGCCCGCACCGGGTTACGCCACTCGGGTCACAGCACCAAGGAGAGCAAGAGCACGAAGACGATGCCCACGACCGAGATGATCGTCTCCATCACCGACCACGTCTTGATCGTCTGGCCGACGTTCATCCCGAAGTACTCCTTCACCAGCCAGAACCCGGCGTCGTTGACGTGGCTGAAGAAGAGCGAACCCGCGCCGATCGCGAGGACGAGCAGCGCCGTGTGGCTCGTGGACATGCCCTCCGCGAGCGGGGCCACGAGCCCCGCCGCCGAGATCGTCGCCACGGTCGCGGAACCGGTCGCGAGCCGGATGGCGACCGCGATCAGCCAGGCGAGCAGCAGCGCGGGGATCGACCAGCTCTCGGAGAAGTCGAGGATCATCTGACCCACGCCGATGTCGATGAGGGTCTGCTTGAAGCCGCCGCCCGCGCCGACGATCAGCAGGATGCCGGCGATCGGGGCGAGGGACTTCTCGACGGTCGAGGAGATCCGCTCCTTGGTGAAGCCGGCCGCGCGGCCCAGGGTGAACAGGGCGACTATGACGGCGGCGAGCAGCGCGATCAGCGGCGAGCCGATCACGTCGGTGACCTTCTGGAGGCCGTTCTCCGGGTCGTCCACGACGATGTCGACGAGCGCCTTCACCAGCATCAGGACGACGGGGAGCATCACGGTCGCCACGGTGGCGCCGAAGCCGGGACGCTTGTCCAGCTCCTGGGAGGGCCGCGTGGGGATCATGTTCTCGGGGGCCGGGATGTCCACCCAGCGGGCGGCGTACCGGGAGAAGACCGGACCGGCGATGATCACGGTCGGGACGGCGACGACCAGGCCGAGGGCGAGGGTGACGCCGAGGTTGGCGCCGAGCGCGTCGATGGCGACGAGCGGACCGGGGTGCGGCGGGATCAGGCCGTGCATCACGGAGAGGCCGGCCAGGGCCGGGATGCCGATCCGCATCAGCGAGTAGTTGCCGCGCTTGGCGACGAGCAGGACCACCGGGATCAGCAGCACGATGCCGACCTCGAAGAAGAGCGGCAGGCCGATCACCGAGGCGATGAGGACCATCGCCCAGGGCATGGCCCGCCCGCTCGCCCGCGCCAGGATCGTGTCGACGATCTGGTCGGCGCCGCCGGAGTCGGCGAGCAGCTTGCCGAGGATCGCGCCGAGCGCGATGAGCACGCCCACGCCGGCCACCGTGTTGCCGAGACCGGTGGTGAAGGACTTGATGGTGTCCGCGAGCGGGGCACCGGCGAACGCGCCGAGCGCGAGCGACCCGATGGTCAGCGCGAGGAACGCGTGCAGCTTGAACTTCGTGATGAGCAGGACGATGACGGCGATGCCGGCGAGTACGGCGATCCCGAGCTGGGCGTTGCCCGCCGAGGTGATCGGTTCGGCGGCGTCCGCTGCCAGGATCTCGACGCTGAGACTGGTCACGGTGGGTCCTTGGGGAGTCAGTGGGCGAGCCGGCGCAGCGCGGCGACGGCCCGGGTGGCGATGTCTTCGGGGGTGCCGGCGACGTCGACGGCGACACCGGCCTCGTCGTCGGCGAGCGGCTGGAGCGTGGCGAACTGCGAGTCGAGGAGCGCGGTGGGCATGAAGTGCCCCTTGCGCGCGGCCATCCGCCCCTCGATGAGCTCCCGGTCGCCGGTCAGGTGCAGGAAGACGACCCCGGGGGCGGCGGCGCGCAGCCGGTCCCGGTAGCTCCGCTTCAGCGCGGAGCTGCTCACCACCCCGCCGTGCCCGGCGCGCCCGGCCGCCCAGGCGCCGATCGCGTCGAGCCAGGGCGCGCGGTCGGCGTCGTCCAGGGGGATGCCGGCCGACATCTTGGCGACGTTGGCGGCCGGGTGGAAGTCGTCGCCCTCGGCGTACGGGACGGCGAGGGCCTCGGCGACCAGGGGGCCGATCGTGGTCTTGCCGGTCCCGGCGACGCCCATCACGACGACGACCTGCCGTGTCTCGGGCTGGGGGGTGGTGCTCATGAGGTGGTGCCTCGCTGTCTTCGTCGACATCGATCCGTCGCGCCCATGAAACCCATTGGGTACGACGTATTCAAGAGGCTGTGACGTAAAAGTAGTACTTTTAATTCCCGAGGTGATCATTGACGCGGCCCCGCCTAGGCTGGCCCTCATGACGACACCGGCCCAGGGGCTCCACTCCCACGTCCTCGCCGCCCTGGGTCTCGCGATCACCGCGGGGGAGTACCCGCCGGGCACCGTGCTCCGCACCGACGAGATCGCCCAGCGCTTCGACGTCTCCCGGACCGTGATCCGCGAGGTCGTGCGCGTCCTGGAGTCCATGCACCTCGTGGAGTCCCGCCGCCGCGTCGGCGTCACCGTCCTCCCCACCGCCAGCTGGAACGTGTACGACCCCCAGGTCATCCGCTGGCGACTGGCCGGCGCCGACCGCCCCCGCCAGCTGCGCTCCCTCACGGTGCTCCGCTCGGCCGTCGAACCGGTCGCCGCGGGCCTCGCCGCCACGCACGCCACCCCCGAGCAGTGCCGCGAGCTCACCGAACAGGCCCTCGGCATGGTCGCCACCTCCCGCGGCCGGCGACTGGAGGAGTACCTCGTCCACGACATCGCGTTCCACCGGGTCGTCCTCACCGCCTCGGGCAACGAGATGTTCGCCCGTCTCGGGGACGTCGTCGCCGAGGTCCTCACCGGCCGCACCCACCACCACGTGATGTTCGAGGACCCCGACCCGGCCGCCGTCACCCTCCACGTCCAGGTCGCCGAGGCCGTACGGGAACGGGACGCGGCCCGCGCCGAGGAACTCACCCGCCGCATCGCCGTCGGCGCCCTCAAGGAGCTGGACGTCCTGGCTCCGTGAAGCCGTGGCGGTGAAGCACGGTGAAGCTCTGAACTAGCTCAAATAAGGGCGTTCAGTGACATCCGCCACAGTCATCCGCCGCTCGTGACGTGAGGATGTGCGCGGGCCGCGTCCGGGGACACCCCCCGAGCCGCGACCGCTCCACCCCTCCCCCCCCCCACGAAGGCGAACAACTCCATGACTGACCGCGTCACCGCGGCCGAGCCGCTGTCCGCCGCACCGGCGAACACGGCCGCCACCCCCCACGTCGACGCAGGCGACGCCGGCTACCGCAAGGACCTCAAGTCCCGCCACATCAACATGATCGCCATCGGCGGCGCCATCGGCACCGGCCTCTTCCTCGGCGCCGGCGGCCGGATGTCCCAGGCGGGCCCGTCCCTCTTCCTCGCCTACGCCGTCTGCGGCGTCTTCGCCTTCTTCGTGGTGCGGGCCCTGGGCGAACTGGTCCTCTACCGCCCCTCATCCGGCGCGTTCGTCTCGTACGCCCGCGAGTTCATGGGCGAGAAGGGCGCCTACACGGCCGGCTGGCTGTACTTCCTCAACTGGTCGACCACCGCCGTCGCCGACATCACCGCCGCCGCCACCTACGCCCACTTCTGGTCGATGTTCAGCGACGTCCCGCAGTGGATCCTCGCCCTGATCGCCCTCGCGGTCGTCCTCGCCGCCAACCTCATCTCCGTGAAGTACTTCGGCGAGATGGAGTTCTGGTTCGCGATCATCAAGGTCGCCGCCCTGGTCGCCTTCATGCTCGTCGGCATCTTCCTGATCGTGACCTCGCACGACGTCGGCGGCTCCACCCCCGGCCTCGCCAACATCACGGACAACGGCGGCATCTTCCCCAACGGCGTCATGCCGATGCTGCTGCTCGTCCAGGGCGTCGTCTTCGCCTACGCCTCCGTCGAGCTCTGCGGCGTCGCCGCCGGCGAGACCGAGAACCCCGAGAAAATCATGCCGAAGGCGATCAACTCGATCATGTGGCGCGTGGGCCTCTTCTACGTCGGCTCCGTGATCCTGCTCGCGCTGATCCTCCCGTACACCGCCTACTCCGCCGACCAGAGCCCCTTCGTCACCGTCTTCGACAAGCTGGGCATCCCCGGCGCCGCCGGCGTGATGAACCTCGTCGTCCTCACCGCCGCCCTCTCCAGCCTCAACTCCGGCCTGTACTCCACCGGCCGCATCCTGCGCTCCATGTCGCTGGCCGGCTCCGCGCCGAAGTTCACCGGCGTCATGAACAAGGGCGGCGTCCCCTACGGCGGCATCCTCCTCACCGCGGGCTTCGGCGTCCTCGGCGTCGCCCTCAACTACGTGATGCCCGGCGAGGCCTTCGAACTGGTCCTCAACTTCGCCTCCATCGGCATCATCGGCACCTGGGCCATGATCATGGTCTGCTCGCTCCTCTTCTGGCGCGCGGCCCAGCGGGGCAAGGTGACCCGCCCCGGCTACAACCTGCCCTGGGCCCCGTACACCCAGATCGTCACCCTCGGCTTCCTCGCCTCCGTCCTCGTCCTCATGTGGCTGGACGGCGGCATCGGCCGCACCACCGTGAACTGCCTCCCGCTCATCGCGGCCGCCCTCGTCGGCGGCTGGTTCCTGGTCCGCGGCCGGGTCCGCAGCACCTCCGCGGCCGACCGCGACTGACCCCCACCGATCTCCCCCCACGGGAGCCGCGAGACCCCCGCAGGCAGCACCTGCGGGGGTCTCGCCTTTTGTCAGGAGATAGTGGTACCCAAGAGGCTTACAAGATCCGGGCGGAGGAATCCGTTCGGAGGAAGGGAAGTTCGCGATGCCGCAGCACGTCCAGGGGGTCATCGCCCCCGGCAGGAACGAACCGGTACGGGTCGAGACCATCGTCATCCCCGATCCCGGCCCCGGCGAGGCCGTCGTGAAGATCCAGGCGTGCGGCGTCTGCCACACCGACCTGCACTACAAGCAGGGCGCGATCAACGACGAGTTCCCCTTCCTCCTCGGCCACGAGGCCGCCGGCGTCGTCGAGTCCGTCGGCGAGGGCGTCACCGACGTCACGCCCGGCGACTTCGTCGTCCTCAACTGGCGGGCCGTCTGCGGAACCTGTCGCGCCTGCGAGCGAGGCCGCCCCTGGTACTGCTTCGCCACCCACAACGCGAAGCAGAGGATGACCCTCCTCGACGGCACGGAGCTCTCCCCGGCCCTCGGCATCGGCGCCTTCGCCGAGAAGACCCTCGTCGCCGCCGGCCAGTGCACCAAGGTCGACCCCACCGTCGCCCCCGAGGTCGCGGGCCTCCTCGGCTGCGGCGTCATGGCCGGCATCGGCGCCGCCATCAACACCGGGAACGTCGGCCGCGGCGACACCGTGGCCGTCATCGGCTGCGGCGGCGTCGGCGACGCGGCGATCGTCGGCTCCCGCCTCGCCGGAGCCGCGAAGATCATCGCCGTCGACATCGACGACCGGAAGCTGGAGACGGCGAAGGGCATGGGCGCCACCCACACCGTCAACTCCCGCTCCACCGACCCCGTCGAGGCGATCCGCGAGCTCACCGGCGGCTTCGGCGCCGACGTCGTCATCGAGGCCGTCGGCCGCCCGGAGACGTACGAGCAGGCCTTCTACGCCCGCGACCTCGCCGGCACCGTCGTCCTCGTCGGCGTCCCCACCCCGGAGATGAAGCTCGAACTGCCCCTCCTCGACGTCTTCGGCCGCGGCGGCTCCCTCAAGTCCTCCTGGTACGGCGACTGCCTGCCCTCCCGCGACTTCCCGATGCTGATCGACCTGCACCAGCAGGGCCGCATCGACCTCGCCGCCTTCGTCACCGAGACCATCGGCCTCGGCGAGGTCGAGAAGGCCTTCGCCCGCATGCACGAGGGCGACGTCCTCCGCTCGGTGGTGGTGCTGTGATGAGCGCCCGCATCGACCACCTCGTCACCTCCGGCACCTTCAGCCTCGACGGCGGCACCTGGGACGTCGACAACAACGTCTGGATCGTCGGCGACGACACCGAGGCCGTCGTCATCGACGCCGCCCACGACGCCGAGGCCATCCTCGCCGCCCTCGACGGCCGCGCCCTGCGCGCCATCGTCTGCACCCACGCGCACGACGACCACATCGACGCGGCCCCGGCGCTCGCGGCCGCCACCGGAGCCCGCATCCTGCTCCACCCCGCCGACCAGCCGCTCTGGAAGCTGACCCACCCGGACCACAGCCCGGACGGCGACCTCGCCGACGGCCAGGTCCTCACCATCGCCGGCATCGACCTCACGGTCCTGCACACCCCGGGACACGCCCCCGGCGCGGTCTGCCTGTACGCCCCCGAGCTCGGCACGGTCTTCACCGGGGACACCCTCTTCCAGGGCGGCCCCGGCGCCACCGGGCGTTCCTTCTCGGACTTCCCGACGATCGTCGACTCGATCCGCGAGAAGCTCCTCACCCTGCCCCCGGAGACGGAGGTCCGCACCGGCCACGGCGACCCGACCACGATCGGCGCCGAGGCCCCCCACCTTCAGGAATGGATCAACCGGGGCCACTGAGGCCACTGAGGCCTTCGAGAGTCAGCCGGCTCTCGAACCGCATCTCCCCGCCCGTGACCGGGTCGGTGAACTCCAGCGTCCGCGCGAGCAGTTGCAGCGGACGCGAGAAGTCCTCCGGCCCGTCCTCACGCACCACCGGATAGACCGGATCGTGCAGGATCGGCAGCCCCAGCGCGTTCATGTGGACCCGCAGCTGGTGCGTCCGCCCGGTCACCGGCACCAGCCGGTACCGCCCGAGCCCGCCCCGCCGCTCCACCAGCTCGATCCGGCTCTCCGCATTCGGCTCGCCCGGCACCTCCCGGGCGGCCATCACGCCCCGCTCCTTCTCGATCCGGCTGCGCACGGTGACGGGCAGCTCGACGGCCGGATCGTACGGCGCCACCGCCTCGTACGCCTTCCGCACGGCCCGGTCCCGGAACAGCGTCTGGTACGCCCCCCGGTCCTCCTCCCGTACGACGAAGAGCACGAGCCCCGCCGTCAGCCGGTCGAGCCGGTGCGCGGGCTGGAGCCGCGGCTCCCCGAGCTCCCGCCGCAGCCGCGCCATCGCGGTCTCGGTCACGTGCCGGCCGCGCGGCATGGTCGCCAGGAAGTGCGGTTTGTCGACCACCACGATCCGCTCGTCCCGGTGGACCACCCCGATCCCGAACGGCACGGGCGTCTCGGCCGGAAAATCCCGGTGGAACCAGAGATGCCGCCCCACCGCGTACGGCTCGGAGCCGTCGACCGGCCCTTCGACGGCCACGAACCTGCCGTCCCGCAGCATCTCCCCGACCCGCCCGACGCCGATCGCCGCCCCGTACCGGTCCCGCAGATGATCGCCGACGGTCGCCCAGGCCCCCTCGGGATCCTCCGGCAGCCGCACCCGCACCGCGTCGATCCCGTCCCGCTGGGGGAGGGGCGAGGAAGGGGCCTTGACTCTGCGTCGCACCGGTCCCACCGCCGTATCGCCGTAAACGAGAAGGACCCCACAAGATGTGGGGTCCTTCGCTGGTGTCCGAGGGGGGACTTGAACCCCCACGCCCGATAAAGGGCACTAGCACCTCAAGCTAGCGCGTCTGCCATTCCGCCACCCGGACAAGGTGTCTTGTCTTCCGGGCCGCTCGGCCCTTCCGACGAGGAAAACAATAGCAAACATCTGAGGTGGTCGATCACCACCCCCGTCCCGCCCTCCCCACGGGCCCCTCGTGTGTGTCGGCGGCATGTCGTCCGGCGGTCGCCCTTGGGAGAGGAGGGGGCCACGCGGGAGGATGGGGTGATCACAGGAACCGCGTGGGCACCGAGTGGGAGGAAGCAGCGTGAGCGAGTCGAGCACGGCCCGGAGGATCACCGGTGAGGACGAGGTGGTCGACCTCTGCCGCGACCTCATCCGCATCGACACCAGCAACTACGGAGACCACTCGGGCCCGGGCGAGCGGGCGGCGGCGGAGTACGTCGCCGAGAAGCTCGCGGAGGTCGGTCTCGAACCGAAGATCATCGAGTCGCACAAGGGGCGGGCCTCCACGGTCGCCCGCATCGAGGGCGAGGACCCGTCGAAGCCGGCCCTCCTCATCCACGGCCACACCGACGTCGTCCCGGCCAACGCCGAGGACTGGACCCACCACCCGTTCTCGGGCGAGGTCGCCGACGGGTGCGTCTGGGGCCGCGGCGCCGTCGACATGAAGGACATGGACGCGATGACCCTCGCGGTCGTCCGCGACCGCATGCGCAGCGGCCGCAAGCCCCCGCGCGACGTCGTCCTCGCCTTCCTCGCCGACGAGGAGGCCGGCGGCACGTACGGCGCCCGCCACCTCGTCGACCACCACCGCGACCTCTTCGACGGGGTCACCGAGGCGATCGGCGAGGTCGGCGGCTTCTCCTTCACCGTCAACGAGAACCTGCGGCTCTACCTGGTCGAGACGGCCCAGAAGGGCATGCACTGGATGCGCCTCACCGTCGAGGGCACGGCCGGTCACGGCTCGATGACCAACAACGACAACGCCATCACCGAGCTCTGCGAAGCCGTCGGCCGCCTCGGCCGCCACCAGTGGCCGGTCAGGGTCACCAAGACCGTGCGGTCCTTCCTCGACGAGCTCTCGGACGCCCTCGGCACCCCGCTCGACCCCGAGGACATGGAAGGCACCCTCGCCAAGCTCGGCGGCATCGCCAAGATGGTCGGCGCCACCCTCCGCAACTCCGCCGCCCCGACCATGCTCGGCGCCGGCTACAAGGTGAACGTCATCCCCGGCCAGGCCACCGCCCACGTCGACGGCCGCTTCCTGCCCGGATACGAGCAGGAGTTCCTCGCCGACCTCGACCGCATCCTCGGACCCCGCGTGAAGCGCGAGGACGTGCACGGCGACAAGGCCCTGGAGACCAGCTTCGACGGCGCCCTGGTCGACGCCATGCAGCTCGCGCTGCGCGCCGAGGACCCGATCGCCCGCGCCGTGCCGTACATGCTCTCCGGCGGCACCGACGCCAAGTCCTTCGACGACCTCGGCATCCGCTGCTTCGGCTTCGCGCCGCTCCAGCTGCCGCCGGAACTCGACTTCGCCGGCATGTTCCACGGCGTCGACGAGCGGGTGCCGGTCGACGGCCTGAAGTTCGGCGTCCGGGTCCTGGACCGCTTCCTCGACGCCTGCTGAGCCGCCGAATTCGCCCGCCCTTTCGTATGTGACCGGAAAGAGTGAATGAACTCGGGGGCTCGTAGCCCCCTCCCTTCCCCCTCGTTACAGGTGGTGCGGTCCGCGGCTGGGATCGCATTGCCAACAAGGAGGAATAATGATCAAGAAGGTCGTCGCTGCTGCGGCTGCCACTGGCGGTCTCGTTCTCGCGGGTGCGGGCATGGCCGTTGCCGACGCCGGCGCCCAGGGTGCCGCCATCGGTTCCCCCGGTGTCCTCTCGGGCAACGTCGTCCAGGTGCCCGTCCACGTTCCGGTGAACGTGTGCGGCAACACGGTCTCCGTGATCGGGCTGCTGAACCCCGCCTTCGGCAACACCTGCGTCAACGCCTGACGTTGTGCCTCGCCCCGTGAGGGTGTGAGCCGGTCCGGCCCCGGAGTGCGTGCCATGCACTCCGGGGCCGGTGGCCATTTCCGCCCCGGGCTCATCCCCCGGTGGCCCTCTTTTTCGAAGCCGAGAAGGCGACAGGCCGAGAAGGCAGGCAGTAAAACATGCGACAGGTCACACGCAAGGGTCTTATCACCGTCGCGGCGGCGGGCGGCGTTTTCGCCGCCGTCGGTGGCGGTTACGCGCACGCCGGTTCCGGCGCGAGCGGCACGGCCTCGAACTCCCCGGGCATCGCGTCCGGCAACACCGTCCAGGCCCCGGTGCACGTCCCGGTGAACGCCTGCGGGAACACGGTCAACGCCGTCGGACTCCTGAATCCGTCGGTCGGCAACAAGTGCGCCAACACCTCGACGCCCGGCGGCTCCGCCGCGAGCGGTCACGCGAGCGACTCTCCCGGCATCGCGTCCGGCAACACGGTCCAGGTCCCGGTAGAGGTCCCGGTGAACGTGTGCGGCAACAGCGTCACGGGCGTCGGCCTGGGCAACCCGGCCGCGGGCAACGACTGCGGCAACACGAACGGGGGAGGGGACACGGGCTACGGCGAGGAGACGCCGGAGACCCCCGGTACGCCGGGAACGCCCGGCACCCCTGGCACTCCCGGGACGCCCGGCACTCCTGGGACCCCGGGCACGCCCGGTACTCCGGGCACGCCCGGCACCCCTGGCACCCCGGGCACGCCCGGTACTCCCGGGACGCCTGGGACCCCCGGTACTCCGGGCACGCCCGGCACCCCGGGTACGCCCGGCACCCCCGGTACCCCGAGCACGCCCGGTACGCCTGGCGGTCCGGGCGGTGACCACGGCTCGTACACGCCCGGTGGGAACACCCCCGGCGCGCACGAGGGCACCCCGCCCCGCGCCGGAGAGGAGCTCGCCGAGACCGGCTCCGGGCCGCTCGGCCTGATCGTCCCGGCCGGCGCCGGGCTGCTCCTCGCCGGCTCCCTGATCTACCGTCGCGCGCGCGGCGCCGCCTGATCACCGCACCGCACGCACCGCACGCACCGCACGCACCGCACGCACAAGGGCCCCGCACACGGCGGGGCCCTTTCTCGTCTACCAGGTCGCCCGGATCTGGCGGATGATCCGCCGCTTCAGCCGCACTCTGCGGCTGCCGTCCCGGTGCAGGCTCAGGCGGTCCAACTCCCAGTGCCCGTACTCGGCATGGTCGGTCAGGAGCCGCGTCGCCTCCTTGCGGGAGACACCGCGCGGCACGTACACGTCGACAAATTCGTATTCCGGCATCGCATCTATTGTGCGGGCACGGGCCCGGTACGGATAGCGTCTGTCCCATGTCTGATGCTGCGCAGCCCACCGCTGCCGAGGTACGAGCCGCCGCCGAGGCGGTCAAAGCCGCACTGGACCGTCACCTTGCGGCGGTCGAACGCCGCACGGGGGACGACGACAAGGCCGTCTACGAGGCGTTCAACGCCCTCGCCGCGGCCGCCGAGGAGTACGACGAACTCCTCTACGACCGGTACGACGAGGTCACCCCCTTCGAGATCCCCGGTGCGGACGACGCCCTGCCCCCCTACGCCGGACCTGACGAACCTCACGCCCTCAGCCTGTTGATTCGGCGCGACTACGCGGTGGCGGATCCGCAGCGGCTCTTCGCCCAGGCGCGCCGGGTGGCCGAGGCCGAGGGCGAGGACGACCGGGCCGCCGGGGTGGCGGCCAGGGCCGGTGTCTCGCCGCTCGCCGCGCTCGGGGTCCTCTTCGGCGAGTACGAGCCCGACGAGATCGCCTCCCGGCACGCGGAGTTCGGCCTCGAGGAGGGCGACTCCACGCTCTGGGTGACCGCCGCCGACGAGCTGCCCGAACCGGGGGAGTGGCTGGACGCCCCCTTCGAGCACGCGGACCCGGAGCGGATCGTCTGCCGCTTCGACGTCAGCTCCGTCTTCGACGAGCACCACGACGGGGACGACGAGGACGGGCACGGGGGCCCGGACAGCGACGACTGAGCCCGAGGACACCGAGGGCACCGAGAACGACGAGGACACGAGGGAGGGCCGGAACACCCGCACGGGGTGTTCCGGCCCTCCCTCTTCCGTCCTCGTGTCCCCGCGCGCTACCGCTCCTCGGGCGTGGCCAGGAGCCCTTCCAGGAGCGGCCGGAGCCGCGTGGTGCGCTCCGGGGTCACCCCCTCCGCCACCGCGCGGGCCAGCGCCTGGTCCACACCGTGCACGACCGACAGGTGGCGCTCCGCCCGGCCGAAGGCCGTGTAGACCCACGCCCGGCTCAGACCCGCCGCCGCGTCGCCCGGGAGCACCACGACCACGGCGGGCCAGCGGGCCCCGGCGGCCTGGTGCGCGGTGAGCGCCCAGCCGTGCCGCAGCGCCGACTCCACCCGGTCCTTCGGTACGAGGACCTCGTCGTCACTGCCACCGCCGTTGCCGCCGCCGCTCGTGCAGCGCAGCCGCAGACCCTCGGCGTCGGCGCCCAGGACCGTGCCGGTCACCGTGCGGCCCGGCACCGGCGCGTACGCCACCCGGTCCCCGGGGTCGTAGCCGCCGAAGCGGCCGGGACCGGGGTTGAGCCGCTGCTTGAGAGCCGCGTTCAGCGCGCGCGTGCCCGCCGAGCCGCCGTGGCCGACCGTGACCACCTGGGTCTGCTCGGACGGCACCCCGATCGCCCGGGGCACCGAGTCGGCGACCAGCTGGACCGTACGGTGCACGGCCTCGCCCGCGTCCCGCACGGGGACGATCACGACCTCCTTGCCGGGTGCCTCGACCTGGTTCAGCTCGCCGACGCCGATCCCCGAGACGAGCTCGCCCAGCGGGCCCGGGTCGGGCAGGCGCGAGGCGATCCGGGGACAGACCCGGGCCGCGAGCGCGTCGTCGAAGACCCGTCCGGCGCCCGGCGCGCCCAGGACCTCCGGGTCGCCGCTCAGGACCAGCCGGCAGCCGTCCGGGAGCGACTCCACGAGCATCGCGGCCGTCTCCACGTCCAGCTGCGGGGCGTCGAGGACCGCGAGCAGGTCGAGGGCGAAGGCCCCGTCCTCGTCGCGGCCCGGCCCGGCCGCGCCGGAGAGCAGCGCGGCGACCGTGACCGCGTCCGTGCCTGCCGGGCCGAGCGCCCGGCGGCCGGTCTCGCCGTGGACGGCGACCAGGGCCCGCAGCCCGCGCGCGCGGGCCGCCGCGACGAGCGCGACCGGTTCGGCACGGGCCGCCTCGCCGCCGGTGTGCAGGACGAGACCGTGGGCGCCCGCGGCCCGTTCGAGCTCGGGGCCCTCCCAGGTGTCGGCGGTCGCCGTCCTGACCAGCCGGGCGAGACCGTCGGCGAGGCTCTCCTCCGCCAGGGCGTACCGGTCGAGCCCGAGCAGCACGGGCGCGGCCGGCTCCTCGCTGGGCGCGGCCTCCGCCGCTTCCTCTTCGTCCTCGCCGGCCTCCTCGCCGGACTCGTCCGCCGTCTCCTCGTGGAAGACGAGGACCGCGCCCCCGGAGACCGCCACCTCGACGGCCTTCTCCGGGTCGGGCACGTGGTGCCGGGCGAGACCGGCGCGTACGGGTTCGAGCTCCAGCGCCGTGTGGCCCCGCAGCGCGGCCTGCTCCAGGAGCCAGACCGTCAGCGCGACGGCCCGTCGCGGGTCGTCGGGGCCGCAGTCGGCGCCGAGCAGCGCCCGCGCGAAGCCGTCGGCCTGCTCCGGTCGCACCCCGGGCACGGCGAGGAGCTGCCACGGGTCCTCGGCGAGGGCCCCGGCCGCGCCCTCGCCGAGCGCGGCGGCGACCTGTCCGGCCAGCGACTCGGGGGCGCCGCCCCGGGCCAGTACCTCCCGCACGGCCTGCGTGGTGCCGGGCGCGGGGGCCGGGGCGGCGGCCTGGACGGGGGGCCGCACGGTCACGGCGGGAGCGGCCTCGGCCGCGGGCCGTCGGGGCGCGGGCTCCGCGCTCTCGTAGAACGCGCTGCCCTTGGCCGCGCCGCCCTCCACGGCCCGCACGGCGGCGAGCAGATCGGCCGCCGTGCCGCTCAGCTTGGCCCCGCTCGCCAGGGGCCCTTCTTTCTCGGCCTTCCGCGCCTCGATCCGCGCCCGCAGCTCCCGCTGCGCGGCCAGCTCGGCCTGCGCCTCACTGACCTGGGCCGCACCTTCCCCGTCCCCGGCCTGCCCCTCGCCCCCTGCGGCGCCCTCGCTTCCGCCCTCGGCAGTGCCCTCGCCTTCGGCGGCGCTCCCGCTGCCGGCAGTGCTCTCGCCTTCGGCCCCGGCACCGGCTGCGCCTTCGACCTCGACGGCGCCCTCGCCTTCGGCTCCGGCGGTGCCCTCGGGCCCGGCACCGGCTTCGCCTTCGTCTCCTGCCCCGGCCTCGGCCCCGGCCCCGGCCCCGGCCTCGAACTCGGCCCCGGCCCCGGCCCCGAACTCGGCTTCGGCCTCGGTGCCCGGACCTGCGTCCTCGCGTACGTCCTCGCCGGACTCGGTGGCGACCCCCTCCTCAGGCGTCTCAGGGGCCTCGGACGCCTCGGGTGCGGTCTCCCCGGCAGGCTCGGTCACAGGGTGCTCCAGTCGTGATCCGGATAGCGGTGCACGGGCGCCGACACGTCGTCCAGCGCCCTGCAGATCTCGTCAGGAAGACTAAGGCTCTCCACTGACAAAGCGGCCGTGAGCTGCCGCGCCGTGCGCGCGCCGACGATCGGCGCGGTCACGCCGGGCCGGTCGCGGACCCAGGCGAGCGCGACCTCCAGAGGGGTCGTCGCCAGCCCGTCGGCGGCCGTGGCGACCGCGTCGACGATCCGGCTCGCGGGGTCGTCGAGGTACGGCTCGACGAACGGCGCCATCGTCTCGGAGGCGCCCCGCGAGTCCGAGGGGGTCCCCGTGCGGTACTTGCCCGTCAGGACCCCGCGGCCGAGCGGCGAGGAGGGCAGCAGACCTATCCCGAGGTCGAGCGCGGCGGGCAGGACCTCCCGCTCCACGCCCCGCTGGAGCAGCGAGTACTCCAGCTGCGCGCCCGCGAGCCGGGTCCGGTCGCCGGCGAGCTGCCAGGTGCCCGCCTTGGCCAGCTGCCAGCCGCAGAAGTTCGCCACGCCCGCGTACCGCGCGCGCCCGCTCCGTACCGCGATGTCGAGGGCCTGGAGGGACTCCTCCAGGGGCGTGTGCGGGTCGAAGGCGTGCAGCTGCCACAGGTCGACGTGGTCGGTGCCGAGCCGGGCGAGGGAGGCGTCGAGCGCGGCGAGCAGATGTCCGCGCGAGCCGTCCGTGCGCCGGTCGGGGTCCGGCACGCTGCCCGCCTTGGTGGACAGGACGAGGTCCTGTCGGGGCACGAGGCGGTCGAGGAGCTGCCCGAGCACGTACTCGGCCTCGCCGCCGCCGTACACGTCGGCGGTGTCGACGAGCGTGCCGCCCGCGTCCCAGAACGCCTTCAACTGTTCGGCCGCGTCGTGCTCGTCGGTGTCCCGCCCCCAGGTGAGCGTGCCGAGTCCGATGCGCGACACGCGCAGGCCGGTACGTCCGAGATGCCTCTGCTCCATGGCCGCGAGATTACTGGCCGTGGCGCGACCCGGAGTGACCCTGTGGACAACCAGCCCCTGACGGATGCCGGGACCGCGCGCTAGAGTCCGGCACACAGGGACGTTACCGATGGGTAAGGGGTGTGTGGAATGCGGCTCGGCATCAACCTCGGCTACTGGGGCGCCGGCATGGACGGCGACAACCTCGCCGTCGCCCAGGAGGCGGACCGCCTCGGCTACGACGTGTGCTGGGCCGCAGAGGCGTACGGCTCCGACGCCCCCACCGTCCTCGCCTGGGTCGCGGCCAAGACGGAGCGCATCGACGTCGGCTCGGCGATCATGCAGATCCCGGCCCGGCAGCCCGCCATGACGGCGATGACCGCCGCCACGCTCGACTCGCTCACCGGGGGCCGCTTCCGCCTCGGCCTCGGCGTCTCCGGCCCGCAGGTCTCCGAGGGCTGGTACGGCGTGAAGTTCGACAAGCCGCTCGCCAGGACCCGCGAGTACGTCGAGATCGTCCGCAAGGCGATGACCCGCGAGCGCCTCAGCTACGAGGGCGAGCACTGGACGCTGCCGCTGCCCGACGGGCCGGGCAAGCCGCTCAAGCTCACCGTCCACCCGCAGCGCGAGCACATCCCGCTGTACATCGCCGCGATCGGCCCGAAGAACCTGGAGCAGACCGGCGAGATCGCCGACGGCGCCCTGCTGATCTTCCCCTCCGCCGAGCACCTGGAGGACACCGCGCTCCGGCACCTGCGCGCGGGCCGGGAGAAGGCCGGGCTGACGATGGAGGGCTTCGACGTCTGCCCGACGCTGCCGCTGGCCCTCGGCGACGACGTGAACGCGCTCGCCGACGTCTTCCGGCCGTACACCGCGCTGTACGTCGGCGGGATGGGCAGCCGCAAGCAGAACTTCTACAACCAGCTCGCCTGCCGCATGGGGTACGAGAAGGAGGCCGCCCAGGTCCAGGACATGTACCTGGCCGGGGACAAGACGGGGGCCGCGGCGGCCGTCCCGCACTCGCTGATCGACCAGACCACGCTGCTGGGCTCCGTCGAGCGGATCTCCGAGCGGATGACGGCCTACGCGGAGGCCGGGGTCACGACCCTCACCCTCGCTCCGGCCGGTTTCACCCTCGACGAGCGGCTCGCGGCCCTGCGGGCGGGCGTCGAGGCGGCGGAGCGCGCGGGACTGGCGTAGCCGACGAGGAAAGTCTGCGGCCGTGGTGGGGGCTCGGGGGTCTTCCCCGCCACGGCCGTCACGCTGCACAACGCTCAGGGACGGCCCCCGGTTACGCCCTCGGACTCACTCTTTCGGCCGACCCCCGCGGGCCCTCCTGTTGCCCCTCGCCCCGTACCGGACTTGACTCGTTCTTCCCGGACGTACCCGAGCGAGGGTGTCCGCACGGAGGTGGCGGCGATGCTCACGGCCAGGAGCCTGTTCCAGGAGATCATCGACGACGACGAGTCGTTCCGGCTCTTCTGTTCGATCGCCGCGAGCGGCGAGTCCCAGGGCGGTTGGGAGAACGCGCGGATCGCGGCCCTCGTCGCCCCCGGCATGAGCGCGCTCGCGCCGAAGATCACGCGGCACGGCGCCGACGAGGACAAGCACGGCCGCATCTTCCACGCGCTCCTGCGCAAGCGGGGCCTCGAACCCTGCCCCGTACCGCCCGAGACCGACTACACGATGCTGCTCGAACAGCGCGGCATCGGCCTCGCGCACGAGAAGCTCCGCCGGGACGCGCCGCTGACCGAG
This sequence comes from Streptomyces sp. NPDC056144, assembly GCF_042264145.1. NCBI lineage: Bacteria > Bacillati > Actinomycetota > Actinomycetes > Kitasatosporales > Streptomycetaceae > Streptomyces > Streptomyces sp. NPDC056144. Next base: position 152,198 of record NZ_JBHJVF010000011.1, read on the forward strand.
GAGGACGTCGTCGTCTACCTCGCCCACAGCCGCGTCACCGAGCAGCGGGCCGCCGACCAGATGGCCCTGCTCGTCCGGTACTTCGGGGACCATCCCGAGCTCGGCAAGGCCATCCGGATGATCGACAACGACGAGGCCAACCACCTCGCCTACTGCCACGAGGAACTGCTCCGCCTCGCGCGCGCGGGCCACGGCCGCCTCATCCAGCGCACCCTGCGCGAGTCGGCGCTCGCCGAGATCCAGGTCTACCGGGACGTCAGCCTCGCCGTCATGGGCCACATGGGCCGCATCCTGGGCTGGCCGAAGGCCAAGGCCGCCGCGCTGGCCGCCGGGATCCACGGCGTGTACGCGTACGAGCGTGCCGCCGGCTGGCACAAGATGGTCGGCCTGCGGATGCCGGAGCGGCGCGACGCGCTGGGCGGCCCCGCGACGCCCGTACCGGCGTTCTGACGCCCGTACCGGCCTTCTGGCGCCCCCGGCGGTCTCAGAGCCAGCCGCGCCGCTTGAAGGTCCGGTGCAGGAGTATGACCGTCCCGGTCATCAGCAGGATCACCGCCGGGTACGACCACGCCCAGTGGAGCTCCGGCATGTGGTCGAAGTTCATGCCGTAGATCCCCGCGATCATCGTGGGGACCGCGGCCATCGCCGCCCACGCCGAGATCTTCCGCATGTCGTCGTTCTGCCGTACGCCCATCTGCGCGAGATGGGCCGAGAGCATGTCGGACAGCAGCCGGTCGAGCCCCTCCACCTGCTCGTTGGCGCGCAGGAGATGGTCGTTGACGTCTCGGAAGAACGGCTGGGCCTGCTCGTGCACGAAGGGCACCGAGCCGGTCGCGAGCCGGGCCATCGGACCGATCAGCGGGCCGGCGGCCCGCCGGAACTCCAGGACCTGCCGCTTCGCCGTGTAGATCCGCTCCGCGGTGTTCGGCGAACCGCCCCCGGTCGGGGCGAACACCTCCGACTCCAGTTCCTCCAGGTCCACCTGGAGTTCGCCCGCCACGTCGAGGTAGTGGTCCACGACCGCGTCGCTCACCGCGTACAGCACCGACGTCGGCCCGTGCCTGAGCACCGCGGGCTCCGCCTCCAGGCGCTTGCGGACCGCCACGAGCGGCGCGCCCTCGCCGTGCCGGACGGTCACCACGAAGGAGTCGCCGAGGAAGAGCATCAGCTCGCCGGAGCTGACCCGGTCGCTCTCCGGCTCGTAGACGACCGGCTTCAGGACGGCGAACAGCGAGTCGTCGTAGACCTCCAGCTTGGGCCGCTGATGGGCCTTCAGGGCGTCCTCGACGGCCAGCGGGTGGAGCGCGAACTCGTGGGAGACATGGGCGAACTCCTCCTCCGTCGGCTCGTGCAGGCCGACCCACAGGAAGGCGTCCCCCGTCGCCCGCGCCTCGGCGAGCGCGTCCGACAGGTCGGCGGGCATCGGCAGCCGGCGCCCGTCCCGGTAGATGGCTGAGTCGACGATCACGGGCCGTATTCTCCCCCGAGGTCCGCCCCCACGCACGCGCGTGGCGATCTAGGCTGGCCCGTATGGCCACCCTGATCCTCGTCCGGCACGGACGTTCCACCGCCAACACCTCCGGGGTACTCGCCGGGCGGCTGCCCGGGATCGCGCTCGACGAGCGCGGGGCGGCGCAGGCCGCGGCGCTGCCGGGGCGGCTCGACGGCGTGCCGCTCGCCGCCGCCGTCAGCAGCCCCCTCCAGCGCTGCCGCGAGACCCTGAGCCCGCTCCTCGACGCCCGCCCCGGGCTGCCGCTCCACGTCGAGGAGCGGATCAGCGAGTGCGACTACGGCGACTGGTCGGGCCGGAAACTGGGCGAGCTGAGCGACGAGCCGCTCATGGAGGTCGTCCAGAACCACGCCTCCGCCGCCGCCTTCCCCGGCGGGGAGTCGATGCGCGCGATGCAGACGCGCGCCGTCGAGGCCGTGCGGGACTGGAACGCCCGGATCGAGGCCGAGCACGGCGAGGACGCCACCTACGTCATGTGCTCGCACGGGGACGTCGTGAAGTCGATCGTGGCGGACGCCCTCGGCCTCCACCTGGACCTCTTCCAGCGGATCCACGTCGACCCCTGCTCGGTCACCGTCATCCGCTACACGCGGCTGCGTCCCTTCCTCCTCCGCCTCGGCGACACGGGCGACTTCGCCGGACTCGTCCCCCGGGAGACCCCCGGAGACAGCGGTGCGGCGGAGGTAGGGGGCGGTGCGGGCGCACCGTGATCCCTTCGCGCAGTAGGGTGGTTGCGCCGCTGTAAGTACGACTGTCGAGACTCAAGGGAGCCGAGAACGTGTCCCGTCAGGTGTTCCTCTACGACCCACCGGAGCGTTTCGTGGCCGGCACGGTCGGGCTGCCTGGCCGCCGTACGTTCTTCCTCCAGGCGTCCGCGACCGGCCGGGTCACCAGCGTCGCCCTGGAGAAGACCCAGGTGGCCGCTCTCGCCGAGCGCATCGACGAGCTCCTCGACGAGGTCGTCCGCCGCACCGGGGGCAACGCCCCTGTGCCGTCCGTCGCCCCCGCCGACATCGCCGACACGGCCCCGCTCGACGCGCCCGTCGAGGAGGAGTTCCGGGTCGGCACCATGGCGCTCGCCTGGGACGGCGAGGAGCAGCGCCTGATCGTCGAGGCGCAGGCGCTCGTCGAGCTCGACGTGGACTCCGAGGAGGACCTCGCCGAGGCCGAGGAGCGGCTGCTCCAGGACGAGGAGAACGGCCCGCCGATGCTCCGCGTCCGCCTCACCGGCGCCCAGGCGCGGGCCTTCGCCAAGCGCGCCCTGGACGTCGTGAACGCGGGCCGCCCGCCGTGCCCGCTGTGCAGCCTGCCGCTCGACCCCGAGGGGCACGTCTGCCCGCGCCAGAACGGATACCGTCGCGGAGCATGAGCAGCAGCCCCGAGACCCTGCCGATCGCCGAGCTGCTCGCCCGCGGTGAACTGACCGTGCGCGGCCGGGTCGGGGAGGCGTCCAACGCCGTGCTCTACTGCTCCGTCGCCCACGAGGGTGTCGACGCCGCCTGCGTCTACAAGCCGGTCGCCGGGGAGCGGCCCCTGTGGGACTTCCCCGACGGCACGCTGGCGCAGCGCGAGGTCGCCGCGTACGAGATCTCCGAGGCCACCGGCTGGGGCCTGATCCCGCCGACGGTGCTGCGCGACGGCCCGTACGGGGAGGGCATGGTCCAGCTGTGGATCGAGCCCGATCCGGAGGCCCGGCTGCTCGCCCTCACCGAGGACGAGGAGGCGGGGGAGGGCTGGAAGGCGGTCGGGCCCGCGCAGATCGACGAGGAGCGCACCGCGCTGCTCGTCCACGCCGACACGCCCGAGCTGCGCCGTCTGGCGGTCCTGGACGCCGTCATCAACAACGGCGACCGCAAGGGCGGCCATCTGCTCCCGGCGCCCGACGGGCGTCTGTACGGCATCGACCACGGGGTCACGTTCCACGTCGACGACAAGCTGCGCACGCTCCTGTGGGGCTGGGCGGGCGAGGAGCTGCCCGGGGAGGCGGCGGCGGTCCTGGAGGCCCTGGACGGCTCCCTGGCGCCCGGAGCGCCCCTCGCGGAGCGGCTCGCGGAGCTGCTGACCGAGGCCGAGGTGGCGGCGGTACGCGCGCGCGTGGCGGCGCTGCGGGCGAGCGGACGGCATCCGGCGCCCTCGGGCCAGTGGCCGGCGATCCCCTGGCCGCCGGTCTGACCGAGGCGCGCGACCGATGATTTTCGGCCACGGCCGCGGAGGCCGCCGCACCCCTCGGGGGTATGCATGTACGCCTCCGACATGCAAGAGCGCCTAATAGGTCAAGATCCCGGATCCGGTTCGTATCCGGAACACCTGTCCGGTTACGCTCGGGGCATGCATGCCTGGCCCGCTTCTGAGGTCCCCGCCCTTCCCGGCAAGGGCCGCGACCTCCGGATCCACGACACCGCGACCGGCGGGCGAGTGACCCTCGCCCCCGGCCCCGTCGCCCGTATCTACGTCTGCGGCATCACGCCGTACGACGCGACCCACATGGGTCACGCGGCGACCTACAACGCGTTCGACCTCGTTCAGCGCGTGTGGCTCGACACCAAGCGGCAGGTGCACTACGTCCAGAACGTGACGGACGTGGACGACCCGCTCCTGGAGCGCGCCATCCGCGACGGCGTCGACTGGGTCGGCCTCGCCGAGCGCGAGACCGCCCTCTTCCGCGAGGACATGACCGCCCTGCGGATGCTGCCCCCGCAGCACTACATCGGCGCGGTCGAGGCCATACCGGGCATCATCCCGCTCGTCGAGCGCCTCCGTGACGCGGGCGCCGCGTACGAGCTCGACGGCGACATCTACTTCTCCGTCGACGCCGACCCGCACTTCGGCAAGGTCTCGAACTACGACACCGAGCTGATGCGCCACCTCTCCGCCGAGCGCGGCGGGGACCCCGAGCGGCCCGGCAAGAAGAACCCGCTCGACCCGATGCTCTGGATGGCCGCCCGCGAGGGCGAGCCGAGCTGGGACGGCGGCTCCCTCGGCCAGGGCCGGCCCGGCTGGCACATCGAGTGCGTCGCCATCGCCCTCGACCACCTCGGCATGGGCTTCGACGTGCAGGGCGGCGGCTCCGACCTGATCTTCCCGCACCACGAGATGGGCGCCTCCCACGCCCAGACCCTCACGGGCGAGTTCCCGATGGCCAAGGCGTACGTCCACGCCGGCATGGTCGGGCTCGACGGCGAGAAGATGTCGAAGTCCCGGGGCAACCTCGTCTTCGTCTCCGCGCTCCGCCGCGAGGGCGTCGACCCGGCCGCCATCCGGCTCGCGCTCCTCTCGCACCACTACCGCGCCGACTGGGAGTGGACCGAGCAGGTCCTCCAGGACGCCGTGGAGCGTCTCGACCGCTGGCGCGCGGCCGTCTCGCGCCCCGACGGTCCGTCCGCCGACGCACTGGTCGAGGAGGTCCGCGAGGCCCTCTCCGACGACCTCGACGCCCCGGCGGCCCTCGCGGCCGTCGACCGCTGGGCCGCGCTCCAGGAGGCCGGGGGCGGCACCGACGAGTCCGCGCCCGGTCTCGTCTCGCGCACCGTGGACGCGCTCCTCGGCGTCGCCCTGTAGGGGCACGCGCAGGGGAGGGAAGTCAACAACTCCCTTTCGGGCAACCGCCCTTGGACTTCTCGACGAAGTCCGGGGGCGGTTCCTTTTTGTCCTGTCGCCATGCTCGGTTCTGCGCTAAACAGGCGCCATGCAATCATCAACGCGCATGAGAGCTGCAGTCGTCGGTGCGCTGCTCGGCTTCCTCGCCACCCTCGGGGGACCGGGTACCACCGCCACGGCCGCACCGACCGACACCACCGTCGGCTCCGTCACCGGCTTCACCGCCGAGGGCGCCGTCTACAAGCTGACCGCCGGCCGGTCCCAGGCCCGCGTCTCCTTCGTGACCGCCGACACCTTCCGCATCGAACTCGCCCCCGACGGCAGGTTCACCGACCCCACCGGCACCGACATCGTCCTGCCCCAGGGCCCGCCCCCGGCCACCACCTGGCGCGACCTCGGCGACCGGTACGAGCTGGGCACCGGCCAGGTGACCCTGCGGGTCACCAAGTCCCCGCTGCGCTTCGCCGCCGTGCGCGCCGACGGCACCCCGCTCTGGTCCGAGACCAAGGGCCTCAGCTGGAACCGGGACAGCACGGTCCAGACCCTCGCGCGCGGCGCCGACGAGCAGTTCTACGGCGCCGGCATGCAGAACGGACGCGGCAACACCTCCCACCGCGGCAAGACCGTCGAGGTGTCCGTCGACTACAACTGGGACGACGGAGGCCACCCCAACTCCGTGCCGTTCTACCTCTCCTCGGCCGGCTACGGCGTCTACCGCAACACCTACGCGCCCAACACCTACGCCTTCAACGAGCCCGTCACCGCCTCCGCGAAGGAGAAGCGCTTCGACGCCTACTACTTCGCCGGCACGGGCAGCGACGCCCTCAAGGACGTCATAGGCCAGTACACCCGCCTCACCGGCAAGCCCTTCATGCCGCCCGTCTACGGCCTGGAGATCGGCGACGCCGACTGCTACCTCCACAACGCCAACCGGGGCGAGCGCCACACCCTCGACGCGCTGAAGATCGCCGACGGGTACGTCGCCCACGACATGCCCAACGGCTGGATGCTCGTCAACGACGGCTACGGCTGCGGCTACGAGAACCTCGCCGAGACCTCCACGGGCCTCGGTGAACGCGGCACCAAGCTCGGTCTGTGGACCGAGAACGGCCTCGACACCCTCGCCGAGCAGGTCAAGGCCGGCCAGCGGGTCGCCAAGCTGGACGTCGCCTGGGTCGGCGACGGCTACAAGTTCGCCCTCGACGGCTGCAAGAACGCCTACGCCGGCATCGAGGCCAACAGCGACGCCCGCGGCTTCACCTGGGCCCCCGAGAGCTGGTCCGGCGCCCAGCGCTGCGGCGTCCAGTGGTCCGGCGACCAGACGGGGAACTGGGAGTACATCCGCTGGCAGATCCCGACCTACGCCGGTGCCTCCATGTCCGGCCTCGCCTACACCACCGGCGACGTCGACGGCATCTTCGGCGGCAGCGCCGAGACGTACACCCGCGACCTCCAGTGGAAGACCTTCCTGCCGGTCACGATGACCATGGACGGCTGGGCCCCCATGGACAAGCAGCCCTTCCGGTACGGCGAGCCCTACACCTCGATCAACCGCGCCTCGCTCAAGCTGCACGAGGCCCTGCTCCCGTACATCTACAGCCACGCCCACCGCGCGACCCAGAGCGGTGTCGGCCTCGCCCGGCCGCTCGCCCTGGAGTACCCGAACGACCCGAAGGCCGCGACCGACGCCGCGAAGTACGAGTTCCTCAGCGGCGAGGACTTCCTCGTCGCCCCCGTCTACCAGGACGCCACCGAGCGCGACGGGATCTACCTCCCGGCCGGCACCTGGATCGACTACTGGACCGGACGCGCCTACCAGGGCCCGAGGACCGTCGACGACTACAGCGCCCCGCTCGACACCCTGCCGCTCTTCGTCCGGGCCGGTGCCGCCGTCCCCATGTGGCCCGGTGACATCCGCTCGTACACCGACCGCGCCCCCGGCGACCCGATCGCCTGGGACGTCTACCCGCAGGGCAGCTCCTCCTTCGAGCTGTACGAGGACGACGGCGTGACCCGCGAACACCGCACGGGCCGCTTCGCCACCCAGCGCGCCGACGTCACCGCCCCGGCCGCGGGCCCCGGCGACGTCACCGTCCGGATCGGCGCCAGCCAGGGCACGTACACCGGCAAGCCCACCGCCCGGCCCTACTCCTTCACCGTCCACACCGGCGACGCCCCCGCCGCCGTGGGGCTCGACGGCGGCCAGCTGCCCGCCCTCACCTCCCGCGCCGCCTTCGACGCGGCCACCCAGGGCTGGTGGTACGACCGCGACGAGCGCGGGGGAGTGGTCCGCGTGAAGACGGCGGCCCTGCCCACCGACCGCGCCTTCGAGCTGCGGCTGACCGACACCAGCGCGGTCGGCGGCGCCGTCCCGGGCGCCACGGCCGTCGTCACGGCGCGGGGCGGCCAGACGCTCGGCCAGGGCACCCCCGGCACGGTCGCCGTGGACGTCACCGCGGGCACCCAGGACGCCACGAACGTCCAGGTCGCCCTCGGCGTCCCGGCCGGCTGGCAGGTCGCCCAGCCCGCCGGCGTCGACCGCGTCCCGGCCGGCACCACCCGCCGGGTCCAGGTCGCCGTCACCCCCGCCGCCGGTGCCAAGCCCGGGGACGACGTGGCCCTCACCGCCACGGCCCGCTACCAGGCCGCGGGCACCGACCGGACCGCCGTCCAGCGGTTCGCCGTCGGGATCACGAGCGCCCCGCCGACCGCCGACAGCTGGGCGAGCGATCTCGCCTGGCTGACCTCCACCAACGGCTGGGGACCGGCTGAACGGGACACCTCCAACGGCGAGTCCGCCGCCGGTGACGGCCGGACACTCACCCTGGCGGGGAAGACCTACGCGAAGGGGATCGGCGCCCACGCCGACTCCGACATCGAGGTCCACCTCGGCGGGCGCTGCACCGCCTTCACCGCCGACGTCGGCATCGACGACGAGATCGCCGGCTACGGGGACGTGGCCTTCTCCGTCGAGGCGGACGGCCGGGTCCTGTGGACCTCGCCCCGGGTCACCGGAGCCTCCGCGACCGTGCCCGTGCACGTCGACGTGACCGGAGCCCAGCGCGTCCGGCTCAAGATCACGGACACCGACGGGTCCAAGAGCGGCGACCACGGCGACTGGGCGGCGGCCCGCTTCGCCTGCGCCTGAGCGAAGACGGGAGGGGCGGCCACGGCCGCCCCTCCCGTCACGCTTCCCGCGTCCTACTCCTCGGCGGCCTGGCCGCCGGGAGTCCCGTTGTCCGGTGCATCGCCCGGACCGGCATCCGGCCCGGCGTTCGGCGCGTCGCCCGGACCGGCATCCGGCGCGGCATCCGGCCCGGCGTCCTGCGCGGCACCCGGGGAATCGTCCGCGGACGCGTCCGTCGTGCCCGGGACCGTCTCCGGACCCGGGGACTCGGGCTTCGGCGGCCGGGTCCGCGCGCTCCCGGGGTCCCTCAGGAACGGCGAGTCGCCGCCCTCCGTCGCCAGGCCGGGACCCGGACCCGCGCCCGGCTCGCGCCGCCGCAGATAGCGCTCGAACTCGCGCGCGATGGCCTCGCCCGAGGCCTCCGGCAGCTCCGCCGTGTCCCGCGCCTCCTCCAGCGTCTGCACGTACTCGGCGACCTCGCTGTCCTCGGCGGCCAGCTGGTCCACGCCCAGCTGCCAGGCCCGCGCGTCCTCGGGCAGCTCGCCCAGCGGGATGCGCAGCCCGATCAGGTCCTCCAGGCGGTTGAGCAGCGCCAGCGTCGCCTTCGGGTTCGGCGGCTGCGACACGTAGTGCGGCACCGCGGCCCACAGGCTCACTGCCGGCACACCCGCGTGCGTGCACGCCTCCTGGAGGATGCCGACGATGCCCGTCGGGCCCTCGTACCGGGTCTCCTCCAGGTCCATCGTCCGCGCCAGGTCCGGATCGGAGGTCACCCCGCTGACCGGGACCGGCCGGGTGTGCGGGGTGTCGCCGAGCAGCGCGCCCAGGATCACCACCATCTCCACGCCCAGCTCGTGCGCGAAGGCGAGCAGCTCGTTGCAGAAGGAGCGCCAGCGCATCGACGGCTCGATCCCGCGCACGAGCACCAGGTCGCGGGGCTTCTCGCCGCCGACCCGGACCACGGACAGCCGGGTCGTCGGCCAGGTGATCTTCCGGACACCGTTGTCCAGGAAGACCGTCGGGCGGTTGACCTGGAAGTCGTAGTAGTCCTCGGCGTCGAGAGCCGCGAAGACCTCGCCCTTCCATTCCCGGTCGAGATGGGCGACCGCGGTGGAGGCGGCGTCGCCGGCGTCGTTCCAGCCCTCGAACGCGGCCACCATGACCGGGTCGATCAGCTCGGGTACCCCCTCGAGCTCGATCACCCAGCGCCTCCTTTTCGAAGTTCCTGTCGTACGGCCCCACCTTACGGGTTTCCGGTGGTCCGCCCGCAGCCCGCGGACGTCCCCGAAAACCCGTGCGGCCTTGATCGGCTACCCAGGAACCCGCCTCCGCACACAGCTCTTCCGCACCTGCCTCACGCCTCTTCCCAGAGCGTGCTCGGCGCCTCCCTCCGCACGACCGGCGCGATCTCCTCGGCGAAGCGCTGGAGGGTCTCCCGCTGCTCCTCGGTGGACTGGTTGAACGTGTCGACGGTCACCGACTGGAGGTCGTGTCCGTAGTGCTCGTGCCAGCCGAGGATCTTGTCGATGATCTGCTGTGGCGAGCCGATCAGCTGGGGGCCGTCCGCGATGGCGTCCTCGATCGTGCGGAACGGGGTGTTGTACCCGGCCTTCCCCGCCAGATGCGGTTTGAAGGTCTGCCGCACCTTCGTCTCGTACAGCTCCTTGTACCTGCTCACGGCGTCCTGGCTGCTGTCGGCGATGAGCAGCCCACCGGAACCGGCCGCCACGCGCGCGCGTGCGGGGTCGTGGCCGTACTCCTCGAACTTCTCGCGGTAGTGGGTGATGAGCCGCGCGTACGCCTCGCGGGGCTGGATCGCGTTGGCGGTGAAGAGCGGGTCGCCGTGCTTCGCCGCGAGGTCGGGGGAGTTGAGGCTCGTGGCCGAGCCGTGCCAGACACGGGGCGCACCGGCGTACGGACGCGGGACCGTGGTCACGTTCTTCAGCGGCGGCCGGAACTCGCCCTCCCAGTCGACGCCCTCCTCCGTCCAGAGACGGCGCAGGAGCTCGTACTTCTCCCGCTGGAGGTCCCACTGCCGCTCCTCGTCGAGGCCGAAGAGGTCGAAGTGGCCGGCCTCCGCGCCCTTGCCGACGACGAGTTCGAGCCGTCCCCGGGAGAGCTGGTCGAGGGTCGCGTAGTCCTCCGCGACCCGGACGGGGTCGAGGATCGCGACCACGGTGACGCCGGTGAGCAGCCTGATCCGGGTGGTGCGGGCGGCGAGGGCGGCGAGGAGCACGGTCGGCGCCGAGGAGAGGAACGCGCCCGCGTGCCGCTCGCCGACCGCGTACGCGTCGAAACCGAGCTGCTCGGCGGTCTCGCCGAGCGTGACGACCTGCTCCAGCCGGTCGGTGGCGGACAGGAGTTCGCCGGTGAGCGGGTGAGGGGAGTGGTGGACGATCGAGAGCACCTGAAACTTCATGCGTTCCACTCTGCGGGCCGAGTGTTGCGGCGGTGTGGCGGCAGCGTGGCACGCGCGAAGGGCGGTCCCTCCGGGGAGGAACCGCCCTTTCGCATCGGGGACTTACTTGCGGAGCATCTGCTCGACGCCGGCGCGGATCTCGTCCGTCGCCAGGCCTCGTATCGTCAGCGTGGTCCGGCGGCGCAGGACGTCGTCCGCCGTCTCGGCCCACTCGTGGTCGCGGGCGTAGGCGACCTGCGCCCAGATCTCCGGGGCGTCCGGGTGGATCCGGCGGGCGAGCTCGGGGTTCTCGTTCGCCATGCGGGCGATGTCGAAGGAGAGCGAGCCGTAGTGCGTCGCCAGGTGCTTGGCGGTGTCGGCGGACATGCGGGGGCCGGGGGCCGGGCCGTCGACGAGCAGGCGGTGGGCGACCGCGTTCGGGTTGGCGATGCCGGGGAGCGGGAGGCGCTTCGGCAGCGCGGAGACCGGCTCGTAGTCCTCACCGAGCGGGTGGCCCGGCAGGGACTCCAGCTTCTTCATGATCGTCCGGCCGATGTGGCGGAAGGTCGTCCACTTGCCGCCGGCGACCGACAGCATGCCGCCGCGGCCCTCGGTGACGACGGTCTCGCGCTTCGCCTTCGAGGTGTCGCCGGGACCGCCCGGGAGCACCCGCAGACCGGCGAAGGCGTAGGTGATCAGGTCGCGCGAGAGCTGCTGGTCGCGGATGGAGAAGGCGGCCTCGTCCAGGATCTGGGCGGTGTCCTTCTCGGTGACCTCGACCTGACCGGGGTCGCCCTCGTACTCCTCGTCGGTGGTGCCGAGGAGCAGCATGTCCTCCCAGGGGAGGGCGAAGGTGATGCGGTACTTGTCGATCGGGGTCGCGAGCGCGGCCTTCCACGGCGAGGTCCGCTTGAGGACCAGGTGCGCGCCCTTGGAGAGGCGGATGGAGGGGGCCGCGTTCGGGTCCTCCATCTTCCGCAGGTGGTCGACCCAGGGGCCGGTCGCGTTGAGGACGAGACGGGCGGTGACGCCGAACTCGTCGCCGCTCGTCCGGTCCTTCAGCTCGGCGCCGGTGACCCGGCCCCGGGTGAAGCGCAGGCCCGTGACCTCGGCGTGGTTGAGGACGACGGCTCCTGCGTCGACGGCCGCGCGGACCGTCATCAGCGCCATGCGGGCGTCGTTCATCTGGTCGTCGCCGTAGACGGCCACGGCCTTCAGGTTGTCCGTACGGAGCTCGGGGACGTCCTGGGCGGCCTTGGCGGGCGAGAGGAGGTGCCCGACGCCGTCGCCGAAGGCGGAGAGCGCGGAGTACGCGAAGACGCCGGCGCCCAGCTTGGCGGCGCCGTGCGGGCCGCCCTTGTAGACGGGCAGGTAGAAGGTGAGGGGGTTGGCGAGGTGCGGTGCCACCTGACGGGAGACCGCACGCCGCTCGAAGTGGTTCTCCGCGACCAGCTTCACCGCGCCGGTCTGCAGGTAGCGCAGACCGCCGTGGAGGAGCTTGGAGGAGGCGGAGGAGGTGGCGCCGGCGAAGTCGCCGGCGTCCACCAGGGCCACCCGCAGACCGGACTGCGCGGCGTGCCAGGCGGTGGAGATGCCCAGGATGCCGCCGCCGATGACCAGGAGGTCGTACGTCGCCTTGGAAAGCTGTTCCCGGGTCTCGGCGCGGCTCGGGAGGGAGCCGGAGGCCGGGTGCGTCCCGAGGGCAGGGACGCTCTGCAGGGTGGTCATGTCGTATTACTCCTCGTCCTCGATCCAGCCCATGGTCCGCTCCACGGCCTTGAGCCAGCTCTTGTACTCGCTGTCACGCTTGTCGGCGTCCATGCGAGGGGTCCATTCCGCCGCCCGGCGCCAGTTGGCGCGCAGCGCGTCGGTGTCCGGCCAGAAGCCGACGGCCAGACCGGCGGCGTAGGCGGCGCCGAGGCAGGTGGTCTCGGCGACCATCGGACGCACGACGGGCGCGTCCAGGAAGTCCGAGAGGGTCTGCATCAGCAGGTTGTTGGAGGTCATGCCGCCGTCGACCTTGAGCGCGGTCAGCTCGACGCCGGAGTCCTTCGTCATGGCGTCGGTGATCTCGCGGGTCTGCCAGGCGGTGGCCTCCAGGACGGCGCGGGCGATGTGCGCCTTGGTGACGTACCGGGTGAGGCCGGCGATCACACCGCGGGCGTCGGAGCGCCAGTACGGGGCGAACAGGCCGGAGAAGGCCGGCACGAAGTAGGCGCCGCCGTTGTCCTCGACCGAGGACGCGAGGGTCTCGATCTCGGCGGCGGACTTGATCAGGCCCATCTGGTCGCGCATCCACTGCACCAGCGAACCGGTGACGGCGATCGAGCCCTCCAGGGCGTAGACCGGCTTGGCGTCGCCGATCTGGTAGCCGACGGTGGTCAGCAGGCCGCTGTAGGAGTTGATGATCTTGTCGCCGGTGTTCATCAGCATGAACGTTCCGGTGCCGTACGTGGACTTGGCCTCGCCCTCGGCGAAACAGGTCTGGCCGAAGAGGGCGGCCTGCTGGTCGCCGAGCGCGGAGGCGACCGGGATGCCGTCGAGGACGCCGCCCTTGACGACGCCGTACACCTCGGCGGAGGAACGGATCTCCGGCAGGACGGCGGCCGGGATGTCCAGCGAGTGCAGGATGCGCTCGTCCCAGGCCATGTCGTGGAGGTTCATCAGGAGGGTGCGGGAGGCGTTGGTGACGTCCGTGACGTGGACGCCGCCGTCGACGCCGCCGGTCAGGTTCCAGATGACCCAGGAGTCCATGGTGCCGAAGAGGATCTCGCCGCGCTCGGCGCGCTCGCGCAGGCCCTCGACGTTGTCGAGGAGCCAGCGGACCTTGGGGCCGGAGAAGTAGCTCGCCAGCGGCAGGCCCGTCTCGCGGCGGAAGCGGTCCTGGCCGACGTTGCGGCCGAGCTCCTTGCAGAGGGCGTCGGTGCGGGTGTCCTGCCAGACGAGCGCGTTGTGGACGGGCTCGCCGGTGTTCTTGTCCCACAGCAGCGTGGTCTCACGCTGGTTGGTGATGCCGATGGCCTTGACGTCGGCCGCGGTGATCTCGGCCTTGGCGAGGGCCCCGGCGACGACCTCCTGGACATTGGCCCAGATCTCGGCGGCGTCGTGCTCGACCCAGCCCGGCTTCGGGAAGATCTGCTCGTGCTCCTTCTGGTCGACGGAGACGATCCGGCCGTCCTTGTCGAAGACGATGCAGCGCGAGGAGGTCGTGCCCTGGTCGATGGCGGCGATGAAGGGGCCGGACGTGTGTGCGTCGGTCACGGTGTGCTCCAAAGGTCTGGAAGAAGGACGGCTCAGGCGAACGCGATGTTGTAGATACCCGCGGCGAGGGCGCCACCGATCAGCGGACCGACGACGGGAATCCAGGCGTAGCTCCAGTCGGAGCCGCCCTTGTTCGGCAGCGGGAGCAGGGCGTGCACGATGCGCGGGCCCAGGTCGCGGGCCGGGTTGACGGCGTAACCGGTCGGGCCGCCGAGCGAGAGGCCGATCGCGACGACGACGAAGGCGGTGATGAGGCCGCCGATGACGCCGAGGCCCTTGCCGCTGTCGTTGAGGCCCTGGGTGAGGACCGCGAGGACGAGCACGACGGTGGCGATGATCTCGGTGGCCAGGTTCTGCCAGACGTTGCGGATCTCCGGGCCGGTCGAGAAGACGCCGAGCACGGGGCCGGGGCCCTCGACCGGCTTCTCGCCGACGGTCTCCGGGTCCGTGAGGTGGGCCAGGAACTGGCCGTAGTACGCGACCCAGACCAGTGCCGCGCCGATCATGGCGCCGAGCAGCTGGCCGGCGAGGTAGACGGGCACGTCGCCCCATTCACCGCTCTTGACCGCGATGCCGACCGTGACGGCGGGGTTCAGGTGGGCGCCGGAGAGGGAAGCCGTCGTGTACACGGCCGTCAAGACGGCGAAGCCCCACCCGAAGGTGATCGCGAGCCAGCCCGCGCCGCGGGCCTTGGAGCTCTTCAGCGTGACGGCGGCGCAGACGCCGCCGCCGAGCAGGATGAGTACGGCGGTACCGATGGTCTCGCCGAGGAAGATGTCGGAGCTGGACACCCGCGACTCCTTTGTCCTTCGTCCAGGGGAAGGCGGACCCCGGGTCCCTCCGGAGGTCCGCGCCCTCGTGTGAGGGCGTTGCCGGCCCTTGGCAGTGCCACACTCTAGCGCTTATTGCCGTTAGGTGTTCGACAATGCCGACCGATGAACGGAAGTTTTGCCCCCGGTTCAACCGCGCGTCAAGGTCTGGGGATGCGAAAAACCCGCCGATAACGGGATCGTTACCGACGGGTAGATCGTGGGGCGGGGGAGACGGGGGCGACCGTCAGAAGCGGCCCGCGCCCAGGTCGCGGGAGACCGCGCGGGCGCAGTCCCGCACCGCGGCGACCAGCTCGGGGCGCAGCTCCCCGTCCGGGCGGAGCCGTTCCACCGCGCCCGTGACCGCCACCGCGCCGACCGGCATCCTGCGCCGGTCGTGGATCGGCGCCGCGACCGAGGCGACACCCTCCCAGGTCTCCTCCGCGTCCGCGGCCCAGCCCCGGGCCCTGGTCATGTCGAGGAGCGCCTCGAACTCGGCGAGGTCCGTGGTCGTCCGCGGGGTGAACGCCTCCCGCTCCACCTCCACCGCCTCGCTGTGGGCCACCGGGTCGTACGCCGAGAGGACCTTGCCGAGCGCCGTGGAGTGCAGCGGCTGCATGGCCCCCACCTCCAGGACCTGCCGGCTGTCGTCCGGGCGGAACACGTGGTGGATGATCAGGACGCCCTGCTTGTGCAGCACGCCCAGGTGGACGCTCTCGCCGCTGGACCGCGCCAGGTCGTCCGTCCAGACCAGGGCCCTGGCCCGCAGCTCGTGCACGTCCAGGTAGCTGTTGCCGAGCCGCAGCAGCTCGGCCCCCAGCTGGTAGCGGCCCGAGGCCGCGTCCTGCTCCACGAAGCCCTCCGCCTGGAGCGTGCGCAGGATGCCGTGGGCGGTCCCCTTCGCGAGTCCCAGCGAGGACGCGATGTCGGACAGGCCGAGCCGGCGCTCGCCGCCCGCGAGCAGGCGCAGCATCGCGGCCGCACGTTCAAGCGACTGGATGTTCTTCGCCATCGCCCGACCTTTCTTTCTCATGCTGTTCGACAATGCTGAACACTATCGGTCGATGCCGACCTCGCGTCACAAGGACAGTGTCCGTCACGAACGAGCCATACCGGGAGTCCCCGCACACAGGATGCCGTCCGGCCCGTGGGACGCCATGTCCACCCCGGCTCAAGCACGGTTAGGCTGACCCCGTGCATGCTCCGCCGAGTGTGCAAAGCCGACAGCCGTCGCATCCCAGGGAGCTCATCCATGGCCTCGTCGCCGACCCCTTCCGCTGACACCCGGACCCGTGCCGCAGCCCTCCGCGAGGCGCTCGCCACCCGAGTCGTCGTCGCCGACGGAGCGATGGGCACGATGCTCCAGGCGCAGGACCCCACCCTCGAGGACTTCCAGAACCTCGAAGGCTGCAACGAGATCCTCAACGTGACCCGGCCCGACATCGTCCGCTCGGTCCACGTGGAGTACTTCGAGGCCGGCGTCGACTGCGTCGAGACCAACACCTTCGGCTCCAACCACTCGGCCGCCGGCGAGTACGAGATCGCCGACCGCATCTTCGAACTCTCCGAGGCGGGCGCCCGCATCGCCCGCGAGGTCGCCGACGAGTTCGGCGCCAAGGACGGCCGCCAGCGCTGGGTCCTCGGCTCCATCGGCCCCGGCACCAAGCTGCCGTCCCTCGGCCACACCACGTACGACGTCCTGCGCGACGGCTACCAGCAGAACGCCGAGGGCCTCCTCGCCGGCGGTGCCGACGCCCTCATCGTCGAGACGACCCAGGACCTGCTGCAGACCAAGTCCAGCCTCATCGGCGCGCGCCGCGCGATGGACGCCCTCGGCATCGACGTCCCGCTGATCTGCTCGCTCGCCTTCGAGACCACCGGCGTCATGCTGCTCGGCTCCGAGATCGGCGCCGCGCTCACCGCGCTCGAACCGCTCGGCATCGACCTGATCGGCCTGAACTGCTCCACCGGCCCGGCCGAGATGAACGAGCACCTGCGCTACCTCGCCCGCCACTCCCGTACGCCCCTGATGTGCATGCCCAACGCCGGCCTGCCCATCCTCACCAAGGACGGCGCCTACTTCCCGCTGACGCCGCCGGAGATGGCCGACGCGCAGGAGCACTTCGTCCGCGACTACGGCCTGTCCCTGGTCGGCGGCTGCTGCGGCTCCACCCCCGAGCACCTGCGTCAGGTCGTCGAGCGCGTCCAGGGCCTCACGCCCCCCGAGCGCTCCCCGCAGCCCGAGCCCGGCGCCGCCTCGCTCTACCAGACCGTGCCGTTCCGCCAGGACACCTCGTACATGGCGATCGGCGAGCGGACGAACGCCAACGGCTCCAAGAAGTTCCGCGAGGCCATGCTCGACGGCCGCTGGGACGACTGCGTCGAGATGGCCCGCGACCAGATCCGCGAGGGCGCGCACATGCTCGACCTCTGCGTGGACTACGTCGGCCGTGACGGCGTCGCCGACATGGAGGAGCTGGCCGGCCGCTTCGCGACCGCCTCGACCCTCCCGATCGTGCTCGACTCCACCGAGGTCGAGGTCATCCGCGCCGGCCTGGAGAAGCTCGGCGGCCGTGCCGTCATCAACTCCGTCAACTACGAGGACGGCGACGGCCCCGAGTCGCGCTTCGCGAAGGTGACCCGCCTCGCGCAGGAGCACGGTGCCGCGCTGATCGCCCTGACGATCGACGAGGAGGGCCAGGCCCGTACCGTCGAGCACAAGGTCGCCATCGCCGAGCGCCTCATCGAGGACCTCACGGGCAACTGGGGCATCCTCGAGTCCGACATCCTCATCGACACCCTGACCTTCACCATCTGCACCGGTCAGGAGGAGTCCCGCAAGGACGGCATCGCCACGATCGAGTCGATCCGCGAGCTCAAGCGCCGCCACCCGGACGTCCAGACGACCCTGGGTCTGTCGAACATCTCCTTCGGCCTCAACCCGGCCGCCCGCATCCTGCTCAACTCGGTCTTCCTCGACGAGTGCGTGAAGGCCGGTCTCGACTCGGCCATCGTGCACGCCTCGAAGATCCTGCCGATCGCCCGCTTCGACGAGGAGCAGGTCACCACCGCCCTCGACCTGATCTACGACCGGCGCAGCGAGGGGTACGACCCGCTGCAGAAGCTGATGGCGCTCTTCGAGGGAGCCACCACCAAGTCCCTCAAGGCCGGCAAGGCCGAGGAGCTCCTCGCCCTGCCCCTGGAGGAGCGCCTCAAGCGCCGCATCATCGACGGCGAGAAGAACGGCCTCGAGGCCGACCTCGACGAGGCCCTGACGACCCGTCCCGCCCTCGACATCGTCAACGACACCCTGCTCGACGGCATGAAGGTGGTCGGCGAGCTCTTCGGCTCCGGCCAGATGCAGCTGCCGTTCGTGCTCCAGTCCGCCGAGGTCATGAAGACGGCGGTGGCCTACCTCGAACCGCACATGGAGAAGTCGGACGCGGACGGCAAGGGCACGATCGTCCTCGCCACCGTGCGCGGCGACGTCCACGACATCGGCAAGAACCTCGTCGACATCATCCTCTCCAACAACGGCTACAACGTCGTCAACATCGGCATCAAGCAGCCGGTCTCCGCGATCCTGGAAGCCGCCGAGGAGCACAGGGCCGACGTCATCGGCATGTCGGGCCTCCTCGTGAAGTCCACCGTGATCATGAAGGAGAACCTGGAGGAGCTGAACCAGCGCGAGCTGGCCGCCAAGTACCCCGTGATCCTCGGCGGAGCCGCCCTCACCCGCGCCTACGTCGAGCAGGACCTCCACGAGATCTACCAGGGCGAGGTCCGCTACGCCCGCGACGCCTTCGAGGGCCTGCGCCTCATGGACGCCCTCATCGGCGTCAAGCGCGGCGTTCCCGGAGCCGTACTCCCCGAGCTCAAGCAGCGCCGGGTGCCCAAGGCCACCGCGGCCCTCCAGGTCGAGGAGCCGGAGCCGGGCGGCCGTTCCGACGTGGCCACCGACAACCCCGTCCCGACGCCGCCGTTCTGGGGCACCCGGGTCGTCAAGGGCATCCCGCTGAAGGACTACGCGTCCTGGCTCGACGAGGGCGCCCTCTTCAAGGGCCAGTGGGGCCTCAAGCAGAACCGCGCCGGCGACGGTCCCTCGTACGAGGAGCTCGTCGAGTCCGAGGGCCGCCCGCGGCTGCGCGGCTGGCTGGAGCGGCTCCACACGGAGAACCTCCTGGAGGCGGCCGTCGTCCACGGCTACTTCCCCTGCGTCTCCAAGGGCGACGACCTGATCATCCTCGACGAGGCCGGGAACGAGCGGACCCGCTTCAGCTTCCCGCGCCAGCGCCGGGGCCGCCGCCTCTGCCTCGCGGACTACTTCCGCCCGGAGGAGTCCGGCGAGACCGACGTCGTCGGCCTCCAGGTCGTCACCGTCGGCTCGAAGATCGGCGAGGCCACCGCCAAGCTCTTCGAGTCCGACTCCTACCGCGACTACCTGGAGCTGCACGGCCTCTCCGTCCAGCTCGCCGAGGCCCTCGCCGAGTACTGGCACGCCCGCGTCCGCGCCGAGCTCGGCTTCGCCGGCGAGGACCCGGAGGACGTCCAGGACATGTTCGCCCTCAAGTACCGCGGCGCCCGCTTCTCGCTCGGCTACGGCGCCTGCCCCGACCTGGAGGACCGCGCGAAGATCGCGGACCTGCTCCGGCCGGAGCGCATAGGCGTCCACCTCTCCGAGGAGTTCCAGCTCCACCCCGAGCAGTCCACGGACGCCATCGTCATCCACCACCCGGACGCCACGTACTTCAACGCACGGTGACGAACGGCCACCGGCGTGTGATTCCCCTGAGGTAAATGGCCGCGTCGGAGGCGCGCGAGACGTACACTTGTCGGTCCAGTGCAGGCCGGTCGCCCTCCCCGTACCGGGGAGGGCGACCGGCCTTCTCGTCCCTCGAGGTCGTTTCAAGGAAGGTGTGCCGTATGACCAGTACGGTCCCCGCGCCCCTGTTCGGTGCGAACGGAAGCTCCGCGCTCCAGGCGGTCTTCCTCGACATGGACGGGACCCTCGTCGACACCGAGGGGTTCTGGTGGGACGCCGAGGTCGAGGCCTTCGCCGACCTGGGGCACCAGCTCGACGAGTCCTGGCGCGACATCGTCGTCGGCGGTCCGATGACCCGCAGCGCGGGCTACCTCATCGAGTCCACGGGTGCCGACATCACCCTGGAGGAGCTGACCGTGCTCCTCAACGAGAAGTTCGAGCGGCGCATCGAGCGGGGCGTCCCCCTCATGCCGGGCGCCGAGCGCCTCCTCGCCGAACTGGCCCGGCACTCCATCCCGACCGCCCTGGTCTCCGCCTCGCACCGGCGGATCATCGACCGGGTCCTCGCCTCGATCGGCCGCGACCGCTTCACCCTCACCGTCGCCGGCGACGAGGTCGCCCGCACCAAGCCGCACCCCGAGCCGTACCTGACGGCCGCGCGCGGGGTGGGCGCGGACCCGGCGCTGTGCGCCGTCGTCGAGGACACCGCGACCGGTGTCGCCTCCGCCGAGGCGGCCGGCTGCCGGGTCGTCGCCGTGCCCTCCGTGACCCCGATCGCGCCTTCTCCGGGACGGGTGGTCGTGCGCTCCCTCGAAGAGGTCGACGTGCCTTTCCTTCGCACTTTGATCACGGGAATCTGAGCTTTATCTGAGCTTTCCCGTGTGACCCGCGCATTCCCGCGCGGAAATCGGCCACGTGCCGTCCGGGCCATTCACCGATAAGACCTCGGCGTGACCTTCGTCACCCAGAGTGCCCGTCGGTGGGTGGCCCGTCGGCGTTCCGTGACCGAAATCTGCTGATTTCGTCGATCCCATGTGTCCCGGTTCGGTGGACCCCGTCCGCATCGTGTCGACGCATGGTTATAGAGACCCTCGTATTCATGATCACCGTGCGATTACCCGGTGGTCCGCCCGAGGTCGGGGAATAGCGAGACCGCCCACTAATCTTTCGCGGGTACTTCGCCGCATATCCGCGTGCACCGGCGCCCACCCGTACCGCCGTGAACACAGGACCGATCGCAACACCCGGCCCGATCGCTCCCGCCCAGACCGGGCGGCCGGCGGCGGAGTGTCCCCAGACCTCTGTACCCCCCGTGCCGGTTGAGGAGAACGTCCCTGATGAACCGCAAGACCCTGGTGCTGCCCGCCGCGGCCGTACTGCTGACCCCCCTGCTCGCCGCCTGTGGCGGAGACGGGGACAGCAGAGCCATCGTCGTCGGCACCACGGACCAGTTCATCGCGACCGAGGACGCCCCCGCGCCGCTCGACCCGGCCTTCGCCTACGACACCGGCGCCTGGAACATCCTCCGGCAGACCGTCCAGACCCTGCTGCACACGCCCCGCGGCGGCGGCGAGCCCGTCCCCGAGGCCGCCGAGAGCTGCGGCTTCTCCGACAAGGCGAGCGAGAGCTACCGCTGCAAGCTCCGCCCCGGCCTCACCTTCGCCGACGGCACACCCGTCACCGCCGAGGACGTCAAGTTCTCCATCGAGCGCGTCCTGAAGATCAAGTCGGACAACGGCACGGCCGCCCTCCTCTCGACCGTCGACACCGTCGAGACCAAGGGCGCCGACGAGGTCGTCTTCCACCTCAACGCGCCCGACGCGACCTTCCCGTACAAGCTCTCCACCCCGGTCGCCGGCATCCTCAGCAAGGACAAGTACGAGGCCGGAAAGCTCCGCGAGGGCTTCGACGTCGACGGCTCCGGGCCGTACACGATGAAGGTCGAGCGCGAGGGCGACAAGGCCGCCCGCTTCGTCTTCACCAAGAACCCGAAGTACAAGGGCGACATCGTCGCGCGCAACGAGAAGGTCGAACTGCGCGCCTTCACCGACGCCGGTTCCATGGGCAAGGCCCTGGAGAGCAAGGACATCGACATGATGGCCCGCTCGCTCTCCCAGGGGCAGATCAAGAACCTGACCGAGACCCCCGACACGGGCATCCGCGTCACCGAGGTCCCCGGCCTGGAGATCCGCTACCTCGGCTTCAACACCAAGGCCCCCTCCGTCAAGGAGAAGGCCGTCCGCCAGGCCATGGCCTCCGTCATCGACCGCGGCGCCCTCGTCAACCTCGTCTACGGCCCCACCGCCGAGCCGCTGTACTCGCTGATCCCCTCCAGCATCACCGGCCACGCCACCCCCTTCTACGACGAGTACGGCGAGCCGGACACCGAGCGCGCGGCCAAGATCCTCAAGGACGCCGGCGTCCGGACCCCGGTCAAGGTGACGCTCAACTACACCACCGACCACTACGGCTCCGAGACCGCCCAGGAGTTCGAGGCGATCTCGAAGCAGCTCACCGCCAGCGAGCTCTTCGACGCCACCGCCCAGGGCGCCGCCTGGTCCACCTTCCGCCCGGCCCAGAAGCGCGGCGACTACGCCGTCTACGGCCTCGGCTGGTTCCCGGACTACCCGGACCCCGACAACTACATCGCCCCCTTCCTCGACAGCGACAACTTCCTCAACACCCCGTACGTCAACAAGGTCGTCCGCGACCAGCTCATCCCGCGTTCGCGCCGCGAGGCCGACCGCACCGCCGCGAGCCCCGTCTACGCGCAGATCCAGAAGATCGTCGCCCGGGACGTGCCCGTCCTGCCGCTGTGGCAGGGCAAGCAGTACGTCGCCGCCCGCGAGGAGCTGACCGGAGTCGAGTACGCGCTGAACACCTCGTCCGACCTGCTCCTGTGGGAACTGGGCCGCGGCACCGCATAACCCCCTCGTCTGGATCGGTTTCACCGGCCGCGCAGCAACGCGCGGCCGGCCTGGCAAGAGATCAAGAGGCACGTTCTGTGAAGGCACACACGAAGTGGCTGACGGCCCCGCTCGCCGCGGGCCTGTCCGCCGCCCTGCTCAGCGGCTGCGGCACCGAGTCGGGTACCGGCTCCGGCTCCGGAGACGGCGTCCGTGTCGGCATGTCCGACGAGATCCTCGCCACCGATCCGGCGGCCGGTTACGACCCCGGCTCCTGGCTGCTGTTCAACAACGTCTTCCAGTCCCTGCTCGCCTTCCCCAAGGGCGGCTCCGCGCCCGTGCCCGAGGCCGCCGAGGAATGCGGCTTCTCCGGCGGCAGCAAGGTCTACACCTGCACCCTCAGGGACGGCCTCACCTTCACCAACGGCAACCCGCTCACCTCGGAGGACGTCAAGTTCTCCTTCGAGCGGGCCCTGAAGATCGCCGACCCCTCCGGCCCCGCGCCGCTGCTCGGCACCATCGACGCCATCGAGACCCCCGACGCGCGGACCGTCGTCTTCCGCCTCAAGGTCCCGGACGCCACCTTCCCGAGCAAGATCGCCTCCGGCGCCGGCTCGATCGTCGACCACCGCGACTACCCCGCGGACACCCTGCGCACCGACGGCAAGGCCACCGGCTCCGGCCCGTACAAGCTGGACTCGATCAGCGACACCGAGGCCACCTTCTCCGCCAACGGCGGCTACAAGGGCACCGCCAAGCCCAAGAACGACGGCGTCACCCTCAAGCTGTACGGCGGCGACCGCGCCGCCCTCTCCAAGGCCTTCGCCGACGGCGACATCGACATCGCCTACCGAGGCCTCGCCGCCGACGACATCGCCGCCCTCGAAGCCTCCGACACCACCGACGACCGCGGCATCGAGGTCGTCCCCGGCACCAGCGCCGAGGTCCAGCACCTGGTCTTCAACATGAAGGACCCCGTCGCCGGCAAGCTCGGCGTCCGCAAGGCCGTCGCCCACCTCGTCAACCGCGAGGCCCTCGTCGAGAACGTCTACAAGTCGACGGCCACGCCGCTCTACTCGATCGTCCCGGCCGGCATCGCGGGCCACAACACCGCCTTCTACGACACCTACGGCACCCCCGACGCGGCCAAGGCCAAGAAGGCCCTGCGCGAGGCCGGCATCACCGAGAAGGTGAAGCTCACCCTCTGGTCCACGCCCAGCCGCTACGGCCCCGCCACCGACCAGGAGCTCAAGGCCATCGCCGGACAGCTCAACGCCAGCGGTCTGTTCGACGCCGACGTCCAGTCCGTCGCCTACGACCAGTACGAGAAGGACATCGCCGCCGGCAAGTACGGCGTCTACGTCAAGGGCTGGGTCCCCGACTACCCCGACGCCGACAACTTCACCGCGCCGTTCTTCGGCGAGGGCAACGTCCTCGGCAACCACTACGAGAACGCCGCCATCACCGGCGACCTCATCCCGAAGACCGCCGCCAACCCCGACCGCGCCGCCACCGCCGACGAGTTCGGCAAGGTCCAGGACCTCGTCGCCGAGGAGCTCCCGGTCCTCCCGCTCTGGCAGGGCAAGCAGTACGCCGTCGCCCGCGAGGACGTCACCGGCCTGGAGTGGACCCTCGACGCCTCCACCGTCTTCCGCTTCTGGGAGCTGAAGAAGGGCTGAGCCGCCGCGCGCGCCCGGCGGCTACTGGTTGCCGCCGGGCCGCACGAGACCGCTCTCGTACGCGTACACCGCCGCCTGCACCCGGTCGCGCAGGCCCAGCTTCGTCAGCACATGGCCCACGTGCGTCTTCACGGTCGTCTCGCTGACGAAGAGATCGGCCGCGATCTCCGCGTTCGACAGACCACGAGCCACCAGCTTCAGCACCTCCAGCTCACGGTCGGTGAGCGTGCCCAGCGTGTCCGGGACCCGCTCCTCGCCCGTCGGCAGGTGCGCCGAGTACTTGTCCAGCAGCCGCCGCGTGATCGAGGGCGCGAGCATCGCCTCGCCGGCCGCCACCACCCGGATCGCCTGCACCAGCTCGTTGGCCGGAGCGTCCTTGAGCAGGAAGCCGCTGGCACCGGCGCGCAGCGCCTCCACCACGTACTCGTCCAGGTCGAAGGTGGTCAGGACCAGCACCTTCGCCGGACCGTCCCGGCCGGGACCCGTGATCTGCCGGGTCGCCTCCACGCCGTCCATGCGCGGCATCCGGATGTCCATCAGGACCACGTCCGGCTGGAGCGCGCGGACCTGCTCCTGCGCCTGGAGACCGTCACCGGCCTCGCCCACCACCGCGATGTCCTGCTCCGCCTCCAGAATCATCCGGAAGCCGGTGCGCAGCAGCGGCTGATCGTCGACCAGGAGGACGCGGATCGTCACAAGGGCTCCTTCACGCGGTGGGCTGGGCCGGATCCATTCTGCCCTGCACCGATTCGTCCGACTCCGGCGGGCGCGCGGAGGCGATCTCCAGCGGATACACCGGGGGAGTCCCGCCGAACTCCGGACACACCGCCTGGTGGTCGCACCAGCCGCACAGCTTCGTCGGACGCGGCCGCCAGTCGCCCGTCTCCGTGGCCAGCCGGATCGCCTCCCACAGGGCGAGCAGCTTCCGCTCCACCCGCTGGAGGTCCGCCTCCACCGGGTCGTACGTCAGCACGTCCCCGCTGCCCAGATAGACCAGCTGGAGCCGGCGCGGCAGCACCCCCTTCAGCCGCCACACCACGAGGGCGTAGAACGTCATCTGGAAGAGCGCGCCGTCCCGGTACTCGGGCCGGGGCGCCTTGCCCGTCTTGTAGTCGACGATCCGCACGTCCCCCGACGGCGCCACGTCGACCCGGTCGATCACCCCGCGCAGCCGCAGCCCCGAATCGAGCTCCGTCTCCACGAACAGCTCGCGCTCGGCCGGCTCCAGACGCGTCGGGTCCTCCAGCGTGAACCACCGCTCGACCAGCCGCTCCGCCTCGCCGAGCCACCCCGAGAGCCGCTGCCCGTCCGGGTCCTCCGCGAACAGCTCGCCCAGCTCCGGCTTCGACTCCAGGAGCCGCTGCCACTGCCCCGGCACCATCGCCTTCGCCCGCGGAGCCGTCCGCTCCGCCGCCGCGTCGTCGAAGAGCCGCTCCAGCACCGCGTGCACCAGCGTCCCCCGCGTCGCCGCCTCGCTCGGCTTCTCCGGCAGCCGGTCGATCACCCGGAACCGGTACAGCAGCGGACACTGCATGAAATCGTTCGCCCGCGAAGGCGACAACGACATGGGTGCCCGGGGCTCCGCCGGCACCTGCTCGCTCGTACTCATGCCCACGACCCTACGACCCGCCACCGACAAGGGCGGAATACCATCGACGGGGAACCCCGTCGCACTGCATGATCGAACCGTGACGCAGCGACGCGGTCACCCGTGCGACGAAAGGAACCCGTGAACCAGGACGAGCCCAAGCCGCAGCGGACCGAGGAGCCCGGAGGCGGGATCCTGATGGGCCGCCCCTTCGGCGTGCCCGTCTACGTCGCCCCCAGCTGGTTCCTCGTCGCGGCCCTCATCACCTGGGTCTTCGGCGACCAGATCGAACGGGTCCTGCCCGAGCTCGGCGCCGCCCGGTACCTCGTCTCGCTCTTCTTCGCGGTCGCCTTCTACGCCTCCGTGCTCGTCCACGAACTGGCCCACACGATCGCCGCGCTGCGCTTCAAGCTCCCCGTGCGCCGCATCCAGCTCCAGTTCTTCGGCGGCGTCTCCGAGATCGAGAAGGAGACCGAGACCCCCGGCCGCGAGTTCGTCCTCGCCTTCGTCGGCCCGCTCCTCTCCCTCGTCCTCGCCGGCGTCTTCTACCTCTCGCTGTACGCCGTCGAGCCCGGCACCGTCCCCGGCGTCCTCCTCGCCGGCCTGATGATCTCCAACCTGATCGTCGCCGCCTTCAACCTGCTGCCCGGCCTCCCGCTCGACGGCGGCCGCATGCTCCGCGCCGTCATCTGGAAGATCACCGGCAAGCCCATGAGCGGCACCGTCGCCGCCGCCTGGGTCGGCCGCGCCCTCGCCGTCACCGTCCTCATCGGCCTCCCCCTCCTCACCCGCACCGGCTGGCTGGGCAACTCCACCGAGGACATCGACGGCTTCACCACCGTCACCGACGCCCTGCTCGCCGCCATCCTCGCCGCGATCATCTGGACCGGCGCCGGCAACAGCCTCCGCATGGCCCGGCTCCGCGAGCACCTCCCCGAGCTCCGCGCCCGCGCCCTCACCCGCCGCGCCATCCCCGTCGAACCCGCCACCCCGCTCTCCGAGGCCCTCCGCCGCGCCAACGAGGCCGGCGCCCGCGCCCTCGTCGTCGTCGACGGGGGCGGCGAGCCCACCGGCATCGTCCGCGAGACCGCCATCGCCGCCGTCCCGCAGCACCGCCGCCCCTGGGTCGCCGTCAGCGTCCTCACCCAGGACCTGAGCCCCGGCATGCGGGTCCCCGCCGAACTCGCCGGGCAGCCCCTCCTCGACTACCTCCGCGCCAGCCCCGCCACCGAGTACCTGGTCGTCGAGGAAGCCGGCGAGATCTACGGAGTCCTCTCCACGACCGACGTCGAGCGCGCCTTCGTCAAGGCCATGGCACGCCCCTCCTCGTGAGCCCGGTATGGTTGTTCACATGTCCGAACCGACCGGTGCCGCCCGCCGACGCGGGCCCTTCAAGGTCGGGGACCAGGTTCAGCTGACCGACCCCAAGGGCCGTCACTACACGTTCACGCTCGAAGAGGGAAAGAACTTCCACACCCACAAGGGTTCTTTCCCGCACGACGAACTGATCGGCGCCCCCGAGGGCAGCGTTGTCCGTACCACCGGAAACGTCGCCTACCTCGCGCTGCGCCCCCTGCTCCCCGACTACGTCCTGTCCATGCCCCGCGGTGCCGCCGTGGTCTACCCCAAGGACGCGGGGCAGATCCTGGCCTTCGCCGACATCTTCCCCGGCGCGCGCGTCGTGGAAGCCGGCGTGGGCTCCGGCTCGCTCAGCAGCTTCCTGCTCCGCGCCATCGGCGACAGCGGCATGCTGCACTCCTACGAGCGCCGCGAGGACTTCGCCGAGATCGCGAAGGGCAACGTCGAGCGCTACTTCGGCGGCCCCCACCCGGCCTGGCAGCTGACCGTCGGCGACCTCCAGGACAACCTGTCCGACACGGACGTCGACCGCGTCATCCTCGACATGCTCGCTCCCTGGGAGTGCCTGGAGGCCGTCTCCAAGGCGCTCGTCCCCGGCGGCATCCTCTGCTGCTACGTGGCGACCACCACCCAGCTCGCGCGCACCGTGGAGTCCATCCGCGAGTTCGGCTGCTACGCTGAGCCGCAGCCCTGGGAGTCCATGATCCGCAACTGGCACGTCGAGGGTCTCGCCGTCCGGCCCGATCACCGCATGATCGGCCACACCGGCTTCCTCGTCACCGCCCGCCGCCTGGCGGACGGCGTCGAGCCCCCGATGCGCCGCCGCCGTCCCGCCAAGGGCGCGTACGGCGAGGACTACGAAGGCCCCAACAAGGGCTGACGTCCCGACACACCCAGCACGCCGCCGCCGAGTTCCCCTCGCAGGAGAGGGAACTCGACGGCGGCGTCCTCATGTTCGGACCCCGTGGTTCCGTCCCCCTGTGACGTGTGGCACGATGCCCAGAACCCCGCCGCACCACCCACAGGAGACGTCTCGCGTGCAGCCCTCCGCCGCCCCGGTTCCCGCGGATCTGCCCGACCACGCGCACACCCACGCCCGTCCGGCGCACTGGCTCGCGACCGCCGGCGCCCTCGCCGCGGTCGTCGCCCTCGCCGCACTTCTCCAGCCGGGCCCCGCCGGAGCCACCGCGGCCCCCGCCGCCCCGCGCCCGGCGCCCGCGCCCGAGGCCGCCGCGGCCGACTACCCGCTGGACTGCGGGGGAGGGGACCGTACCGTCGCGGAGCGCGCCTCGGGCGACCTGGACGGGGACGGAAACCCCGAGACCGTTGCGGTCGTGCACTGCGAAGCCGGCTCCGGCACGCCGCCGAGCGGGGTCTACGTGCTCACGCGCGGCAAGGGCGCGGACGCACCCGCGCGCGTAGTGGCCACGCTCGTCGCACCGGACCAGCACCGCAGCGTCACCGATCTCTCCGTCCGCGACGGAGCGGTGCACGCCACGCTGCTCGGCTACTCGTCCCCCGACGTCCCCAGCTGCTGCCCCGACGAGAAGGAGCAGGTCAGCTGGGCCTGGAAGGGCGGCGCCTTCCTCCGCTCCACCCGGGGAGCGGCGCTCAGCGCCTGACCCGTCACTCCGCGTCGGGGCCGTACACCTCGACCTTGTCCACGACCCGGCGGACGTGGATGCAGTCGCCCGGGCACTCCTTCGCCGAGTCCACCACGTCCTGGAGGAGCGGCAGCGGCACCGGCGTCGTCGCGCCCACGGCCTGGAGGAGCTCGTCGTCGGCGCTCTTCACATACGCGAGCCCGTCGATGTCCAGCTCGAAGACCTCGGGAGCGTACTGCGCGCAGATCCCGTCCCCGGTGCACAGGTCCTGGTCGATCCAGACCTCCAGTGCCTCTTCGACGCCCGTGGCCGGAGCCTCGTTCTGCACGGTCATTTCTCCTGCCGTTTCTGCTTCGCTGGCGCGGGCCCGGGTAAGTCGGGCCCCCTCTGACGGGTGTTGACCCATGACGACGATACAACCGCCCGCTTTCAAGCGGTGAAGGGTGGGTATTCCCCTGGCGAGAGGGGAAGCGCAAGGGTGAAGATCGGACACAGCCCGGAGTCTTTTTGATCTAGGGGTTTCAATCACCACCCACGCAGGTAGGGTCAGGAAGCGTCCAGCTCCCCTTGGAGGAGGTGAGGACCGTGGCAGCCCACGACGACGACATCAACCGCGGCATCCGGCCGGGGCGAGGGTCTGAGGACCCCGCCGGTCAGGTTGCCTATCTCGAGCAGGAAATCGCCGTCCTGCGCCGCAAGCTCGCCGACTCTCCGCGACACACGAGGATTCTCGAAGAGCGGATCGTCGAGCTGCAGACGAACCTGGCCGGCGTGTCCGCGCAGAACGAGCGGCTCGCCCATACGCTCCGCGAGGCCCGCGACCAGATCGTGGCCCTCAAGGAGGAGGTCGACCGGCTCGCGCAGCCGCCGGCCGGCTTCGGTGTCTTCCTGCAGGCCAATGAGGACGGCACGTGCGACATCTTCACCGGGGGCCGCAAGCTCCGGGTGAACGTGTCTCCCAGCGTCGAGCTCGAAGAGCTCCGGCGCGGCCAGGAAGTCATGCTCAACGAAGCGCTCAACGTGGTCGAGGCCATGGAGTTCGAGCGCGCCGGGGACATCGTCACCCTCAAGGAGGTCCTTGAGGACGGCGAGCGCGCCCTGGTGGTGGGGCACACCGACGAGGAGCGGGTGGTGAGGCTCGCCGAGCCTCTGCTGGACGTCACCATCCGCCCCGGCGACGCCCTGCTGCTCGACCCCCGGTCCGGCTACGTCTACGAGGTCGTTCCCAAGAGCGAGGTCGAAGAACTCGTTCTGGAAGAGGTCCCGGACGTCGACTACGACAAGATCGGCGGTCTGGGCAACCAGATCGAGCTGATCCGCGACGCGGTCGAGCTGCCGTACCTCTACCCCGACCTCTTCAAGGAGCACGAACTCCGACCGCCCAAGGGCATCCTGCTCTACGGCCCGCCGGGCTGCGGCAAGACGCTCATCGCCAAGGCGGTGGCCAACTCCCTGGCCAAGAAGGTCGCCGAGGTGACCGGCCAGCCCGCGGGGAAGTCCTACTTCCTCAACATCAAGGGCCCCGAGCTCCTCAACAAGTACGTCGGCGAGACCGAGCGGCACATCCGCCTCGTCTTCCAGCGTGCGAGGGAGAAGGCGAGTGAGGGCACCCCCGTCATCGTCTTCTTCGACGAGATGGAATCCCTCTTCCGCACCCGCGGATCCGGTGTCAGCTCGGACGTGGAGAACACCATCGTCCCGCAGCTGCTCGCCGAGATCGACGGTGTGGAGGGCCTGGAGAACGTCATCGTGATCGGCGCCTCCAACCGCGAGGACATGATCGACCCCGCGATCCTGCGGCCCGGCCGGCTCGACGTCAAGATCAAGATCGAGCGTCCGGACGCGGAGGCGGCGAAGGACATCTTCGCGAAGTACCTCACGGCCACGCTGCCGCTCCACTCGGACGACATCTCCGAGCACAGCGGCTCCAAGGCCGCGGCCGCCCACGGAATGATCCAGTCGGTCGTCGAGCAGATGTACGCGGAATCCGAGGAGAACCGCTTCCTCGAGGTCACGTACGCCAACGGCGACAAGGAAGTCCTGTACTTCAAGGACTTCAACTCCGGCGCGATGATCCAGAACATCGTCGACCGGGCCAAGAAGATGGCCATCAAGGCCTTCCTCGACCACAACCAGAAGGGCATCCGGGTCTCCCACCTCCTCCAGGCGTGCGTGGACGAGTTCAAGGAGAACGAGGACCTGCCCAACACCACCAACCCCGACGACTGGGCCCGGATCTCCG
Organism: Streptomyces sp. NPDC056144; assembly: GCF_042264145.1. NCBI lineage: Bacteria > Bacillati > Actinomycetota > Actinomycetes > Kitasatosporales > Streptomycetaceae > Streptomyces > Streptomyces sp. NPDC056144. The sequence continues at coordinate 183,040 of NZ_JBHJVF010000011.1, forward strand.
GAAAGAAGGGTGAGCGGATCGTCTTCATCCGCACGCTCGTCACCGGAAAGCAGGGCGCGGACACGGGACGCTCCATCGACACGGTGGCCAACACCGGTCAGTACCTGTAAAACGCGCACCGGCTGCGGATGTCCGGAAACGGGCATCCGCAGCCGACGCATTCCGGACGGTATTTCCCGGGGAATCCCCGGGAAATACCGCAACCGATCTCCCCACCAGCGCTGAGCCGTTCTAGGCTCTTCGGTAACGCCGAGTCGCGCACTGTGAGCGACGCCGGGCAAGGAGGGCCGCATGACCGTACGGCGAGTAATGGGCATCGAGACGGAGTACGGGATCTCCGTCCCCGGGCACCCGAACGCCAATGCCATGCTCACCTCGTCCCAGATCGTCAACGCCTACGCGGCGGCGATGCACCGGGCGCGCCGCGCCCGCTGGGACTTCGAGGAGGAGAACCCGCTGCGGGACGCCCGCGGCTTCGACCTCGCCCGCGAGGCCGCCGACTCCAGCCAGCTCACCGACGAGGACATCGGCCTGGCCAACGTGATCCTCACCAACGGGGCCCGGCTCTACGTGGACCACGCCCACCCCGAGTACAGCGCGCCCGAGGTGACCAACCCGCGCGACGCCGTCCTCTGGGACAAGGCCGGCGAGCGGATCATGGCCGAGGCCGCGCTGCGCGCCGCCCAGCTCCCCGGAGCCCAGCCGATCCACCTCTACAAGAACAACACCGACAACAAGGGCGCGTCCTACGGCACGCACGAGAACTACCTGATGAAGCGGGAGACCCCCTTCTCGGACATCGTGCGCCACCTGACCCCCTTCTTCGTCTCCCGCCAGGTCGTCACCGGAGCCGGCCGGGTCGGCATCGGCCAGGACGGCCGGGAGAACGGCTTCCAGATCAGCCAGCGCGCCGACTACTTCGAGGTCGAGGTCGGCCTGGAGACCACCCTCAAGCGGCCCATCATCAACACGCGCGACGAGCCGCACGCCGACGCCGAGAAGTACCGCCGCCTGCACGTGATCATCGGTGACGCGAACCTCTCCGAGATCTCCACCTACCTCAAGCTGGGCACGACCGCGCTCGTGCTCTCGATGATCGAGGACGGCTTCATCACCGTCGACCTCGCCGTCGACCAGCCCGTCCGCACCCTCCACCACGTCTCGCACGACCCGACCCTCCAGTACCTGGTCACGCTCCGCAGCGGCCGGACGCTCACCGCGGTCCAGCTGCAGATGGAGTACTTCGAGCTGGCCAGGAAGTACGTGGAGGAGCGGTACGGCTCCGACGCCGACGAGCAGACGAAGGACGTCCTCACGCGCTGGGAGGACACGCTCAACCGGCTCGAGAACGACCCGATGAGCCTCGCCGGCGAACTGGACTGGATCGCCAAGCGGGAGCTCATGGAGGGCTACCGGCGCCGCGACAAACTCGACTGGGACGCGGCCCGCCTGCACCTGGTGGACCTCCAGTACGCGGACGTGCGCCCCGACAAGGGTCTCTACAACCGCCTGGTGGCCCGCGGACGCATGAAGCGGCTCCTGGACGAGACCGAGGTCGTGCGCGCGGAGACGGCGCCGCCCGAGGACACCAGGGCGTACTTCAGGGGCCGCTGCCTCGAGCAGTACGCGGACGACGTCGCCGCGGCCTCCTGGGACTCGGTGATCTTCGACCTGCCGGGCCGCGACTCGCTCCAGCGCGTCCCGACCCTGGAGCCGCTGCGCGGCACCAAGGCCCACGTCCAGGCCCTCCTGGACCGCTGCCGCACGGCCGAGGAACTCGTACGGGTCCTGTCCGGAAAGTGATCGGGTCCCCGATCGGGGACGCGATCGGGGCCTGAAATGGCCCGGCACTGGGAATCATGAAATCAGTGCCCGGGCGTTGTGGAAACAAGGGGCCGATGTCAGACCCGACCGATAGGGTCTGATCTTGAAGCATTCGACGTCCGAGCGTGTGGGACTCGACCGAGCGAGCCGAATTTCGAGCGGGGTGAGGGATATGGCGACCAAGGACACCGGCGGCGGACAGCAGAAGGCGACGCGTTCCACGGAGGAGGTCGAGGAGACCACCACGGAGGCGAGCTCCGACCTCCAGGAACGCCAGGAGAAGCTCAGCGACGACGTGGACTCGGTCCTCGACGAAATCGACGACGTACTCGAGTCCAACGCCGAGGAGTTCGTCCGCAGCTTCGTCCAGAAGGGCGGCGAGTAGCCGCCTCCCGCGCCTGAACTCCTCCGTCCCCGGAGCCCCGGAGAAAGCCGTGGGCCCGGGGACGGATGACAGGCGACGGCACGGGTATGGTCCGTGCACAACAGCAAGATCGGCCCGTCCGTCCCACGGCGGGCCGGTTCTCCCACCCGGAAGGAATCGCGTGGAAGCCAACCCTCGTAGCACCGGGCGTCTGCCGGCGGCCTTCCTGACGCCGGGATCGTCCTCGTTCATGGACTTCCTGTCGGCCCACTCCCCGGACCTGCTCCCCGGCCACCGGAAGCTGCCGGAGGGCGTCATCGAGGCCCCGCACGGCACGACCATCGTGGCGGCCACGTTCCCCGGCGGGGTCGTCCTCGCCGGTGACCGGCGGGCCACCATGGGCAACATGATCGCGCAGCGGGACATCGAGAAGGTGTTCCCGGCCGACGAGTACTCGGCCGTCGGCATCGCCGGCACCGCCGGTCTCGCCGTGGAGATGGTCAAGCTCTTCCAGCTGGAGCTGGAGCACTTCGAGAAGGTGGAGGGCGCCACGCTCTCCCTGGAGGGCAAGGCGAACCGCCTGTCCACGATGATCCGCGGCAACCTCGGCATGGCCATGCAGGGGCTCGCGGTCGTGCCGCTCTTCGCGGGCTGGGACGAGGGCAAGGAGAAGGGCCGCATCTTCTCCTACGACGTGACCGGCGGCCGCTCCGAGGAGCACGGCTTCGCGGCGACGGGCTCCGGCTCGATCTTCGCGCGCGGCTCGATGAAGAAGCTCTACCGCGCGGACCTCACCGAGCAGCAGGCCACCACGCTCGTGGTCCAGGCGCTGTACGACGCGGCGGACGACGACTCGGCGACCGGTGGCCCCGACATGGCCCGAAGGATCTTCCCGATCGTCACCGTCATCACCGACGAGGGCTTCCGCAGGCTCAGTGAGGCCGAGTCCTCCGCGCTGGCCCGATCGGTCACCGAGCGGCGACTCGAGCAGCCCGACGGCCCGCGCGCCGCCCTGCTCTGACCGTCCCTCGCCCGCAGAAGCCCTTCAGACCGGAAGAAAGGGACGGTAGCCGGTGTCCACGCCGTTCTATGTCTCACCCCAGCAGGCCATGGCCGACCGGGCGGAGTACGCCCGCAAGGGCATCGCCCGAGGCCGCAGCCTCGTCGTCCTCCAGTACACCGACGGCATCGTCTTCGTCGGCGAGAACCCCTCGCGGGCCCTCCACAAGTTCAGCGAGATCTACGACCGGATCGGCTTCGCCGCCGCCGGCAAGTACAACGAGTACGAGAACCTCCGCATCGGCGGCGTGCGCTACGCCGACCTGCGGGGCTACACCTACGACCGGGACGACGTCACCGCGCGCGGCCTGGCGAACGTCTACGCCCAGACGCTGGGCACGATCTTCTCCAGCGCGGGGGAGAAGCCGTACGAGGTCGAGCTCGTCGTCGCCGAGGTCGGCACCGAGCCGGAGGGCGACCAGATCTACCGGCTGCCCCACGACGGTTCGATCGTCGACGAGCACGGCTCGGTCGCGGTCGGCGGCAACGCGGAGCAGATCAGCTCCTTCCTGGACCAGCGGCACCGGGACGGCATGTCCCTCGCAGAGGCCCTGAAGCTGGCCGTGCAGGCCCTCTCGCGGGACACCAACGGCACCGAGCGGGAGATCCCCGCGGAGCGCCTGGAGGTGGCGGTCCTGGACCGCACGCGCCCGCAGCAGCGCAAGTTCAAGCGGGTCGTCGGCCGTCAGCTGTCCCGCCTCCTGGAGGCGGACAACGCGGCCCTGACGAAGACGGACGAGCCCTCGGACGAGGCTCCCGAGGAGTAGTCCCGCGCAGCCCGGAGGGGCCCCGGTCCGGACGGATCGGGGCCCCTCCGGCGTATGCGCGCTCAGGCCGTCGGCGCGGGTCCCGAGGAGCCGCGGCAGGTGAGGGCGACCGGGAGGTCGTCCGACTCCGGCGGTTCGCCCGCGAGGACGGCGAGGAGGGCTGCCATGCCCCGCTCGCCGATGCGCTCGGCGGGCAGCGAGACGGTGGTGAGCTCCGGTTCGACGGCGGTCGCGAGCGCGAGGTCGTCGAAGCCGGTCACCGAGATGTCCTCGGGGACCCGGAGCCCGAGGCGCCGCACGGCCTTGCAGGCGCCCGCCGCGAGGATGTCGTCGTCGCACACGAGCGCGGTGGGGCGCGGCCCGGGCTCGGAGAGGGCCCGCTCCGCCGCCGCCATGGCCCCGTGCACGTCCAGGGGCGCGCGGACGGTCCGTACGGAGACCTCGGCGAGGGTCTCGGCGAGCGCGGCGGCCCGGACGTCGAAGGTCCAGGACGGGACCGCCGAGGCGAGGTGCACGAAGCGCCGGTGGCCGAGGGCGAGCAGATGGCCGGTGACCTGGCGCATGCCGTCCGCGACGTCGAGGTTCACGTGTGCGGCGGCCCCGGTGTCGGCCGGGTCGCTGTCGAGCATCACGAGGGGCAGGTCGGTGCCCCTGAAGGCCTTGAGGGCGTCCGAGGCCATGGAGGAGGCGATGACCCCGTCGAGGGCGGCACGGGCGGACGCGAAGGGGTCCCTGGCGGGTCCGACGCCGTCGGGGGAGGGGTACAGGACGACGCCGAAGCCGTGCCGGGCGGCGACGGTCGCCGCGCCCGTGTAGACCCGGGCGAAGAACTCGTTGGTGAGCGCCGGGACGACGAGCAGGGCCGTACGGGTGTGGCCGAGGCGGAGGTTCCGGGCGGCGAGGTTGGGCCGGTAGCCCAGGTTCCGGGCGGCTTCCCGGACGGTGTCGGCGGTGCGTTCGGAGACGCGCCCGCGCCACTTGTCGCCGAGGACGAGCGAGACGGTGGCCTGCGAGACGCCGGCGGCCCTGGCGACGTCCCTGCTGGTCGGGCGCGTGCCGCCGAGCGGCTCCGGGGTCTGCACACAAGCCTCCGCGTCGGACGGGTCGCGGTACCGGGCGCCCGGATCCTGTCCTGGGGCCTGTCCGGTACGTCGGATGGAATCCGGACAGTACCCGGTCGGGGGCGGAACGCGGGCTGGACCCGCGCGCTGCCGACATGGTACGTATAACGACGCACGTTATACGTAAAACCTCGGCGGTGTCCGAGGCGGAGGGGAGACCCACATGGCCACCGAGGCCACGGCACACGGCGGCTATCTCGACATCCTCAAGGCGCCGCACGCGGCCCGGCTGCTCGCCGGCACCCTCGTCGGCCGCCTGCCCAACGGCATCGGCCCCATCGCCGTGACCCTCTTCGTCCGCGACCAGGGCGGCAGCTACACGCTCGCCGGCGGTCTCATCGCCGCCTACGGCCTCGCCACCGCGATCGGCCAGCCCCTCCTGGGCCGCGCCGTCGACCTCAGGGGCCAGCTGCGCGTCCAGCTGCCCGCCGCCGTCCTCTCCGCCCTGGGCATGGTCCTGCTCGCCCTCGTCGGCATCGGGAACCTCCCTCTCGCCTACGTGGCCGTCGTCGTCGCCGGACTCTTCACCCCGCCCCTGGAAGGCGGTCTGCGGGCCCTCTGGCCGAGCGTCCTCGGCCGCGAGGACCGGGTCCACCGCGCGTACGCCCTCGACGCCGTCGCCCAGGAGGTCATGTTCACCGTCGGGCCCCTCCTCCTGACGCTGCTCGTGGCCCTCTGGTCGCCCGCCGCCGCGCTCCTCGTCGTCAACGTCCTCGGTGTCCTCGGCGCCCTCAGCGTCGTCCTCTCCGCGCCCTCCCGCGCCTGGCGCTCCGCGCCCCGCGAGGCCCACTGGCTGGGCGCCCTGCGCTCGCCCGGCCTCCTCGCCCTCCTCGGCTCCTTCTTCTTCGTCGGCCTCGCCCTCGGCTCCATCACCGTCGCGGCCGTCGCCTACGCCGACGACCGGGGCGCCCCGTCCGTCTACGGCTGGCTGATGGCGGCCCTCGGCCTCGGCGCCCTCCTCGGCGGCGTCGCCTACGGCGCGCGCCCCTGGGCCGGAGCGCCCGAGAAGCGGCTGCGGGTCATCGTCCTGCTCCTCGCGCTCTGCTACCTCCCGCTCACCCTCACCCCCGGCCCCGTCGCCATGACCGGCCTCGCGGTCCTCTCCGGCGTCTTCCTGGCCCCCGCCCTCGCCTGCGCGTTCATCGTCGTCGACCGGCACGCCCCGACCGGCACCGTCACCGAGGCCTTCTCCTGGCTGGTCACGACCTTCGGCGTCGGCGCGGCCCTCGGCTCCGCCGTGGCCGGACCCGCCGTCGAACTCGCCGGGACGCCCACCGGCTTCGCCGTCGCCGGCGCGGGCGGCCTCGTCGCCTTCCTCGTCCTCCTCGCCACCGGACGCGTCCTGCGGGCGCCGGACGCCCCCTCGGTCCCCGAGGCCGCCTCCGAGGCGCGACACGCCGTCAGCGCGGGCGGCCCCAGCCCCGTACACGCCGAAAAGAACACGCACTGATCGGAAAATGATCGAAACGGGAACGTCCAACCCGGTTTCAGCACAGGCCGTCAGGCGTAATGTTCAGACATGGACCGCCGCATTTTCGGGCTGGAGAACGAGTACGGCGTCACGTGCACGTTCAGGGGACAGCGCCGACTGTCTCCTGACGAAGTGGCGCGCTACCTCTTCCGCCGTGTCGTGTCATGGGGCCGCAGCAGCAATGTCTTCCTGCGGAACGGCGCCCGCCTGTACCTCGACGTGGGTTCGCATCCGGAATACGCCACACCGGAATGCGACAACGTGACCGAACTGGTCACCCACGACAAGGCCGGCGAGCGCATTCTCGAGGGTCTGCTCGTGGACGCCGAACGCCGCCTGCACGAGGAGGGAATCGCGGGCGACGTCTATCTCTTCAAGAACAACACCGACTCGGCCGGAAACTCCTACGGCTGCCACGAGAACTATCTCGTCGCCCGCCACGGGGAGTTCTCCCGCCTCGCGGACATCCTGATTCCCTTCCTCGTCACCCGGCAGCTCATCTGCGGTGCGGGCAAGGTCCTCCAGACCCCGCGCGGCGCCGTCTTCTGCGTCTCCCAGCGCGCCGAGCACATCTGGGAGGGCGTCAGCTCCGCGACCACCCGCTCCCGTCCCATCATCAACACCCGGGACGAGCCGCACGCCGACGCCGAGCGGTACCGCCGCCTCCACGTCATCGTGGGCGACTCGAACATGTCCGAGACGACCATGCTGCTCAAGGTCGGCGCCACCGACCTGGTGCTCCGCATGATCGAGGCCGGCACCGTCATGCGCGACCTGACCCTGGAGAACCCGATCCGGGCCATCCGCGAGGTCAGCCACGACATCACGGGCCAGCGCAAGGTCAGGCTCGCCAGCGGACGCGAGGCCTCCGCCCTGGAGGTCCAGCGCGAGTACTACGACAAGGCCGTCGACTTCGTCGACCGGCGCGGCATCCGCACCGGCACCGTCGCCCAGGTCCTGGAGCTCTGGGGACGCACGCTCGACGCGATCGAGAACGAGCAGCTCGACCGCATCGAGACCGAGATCGACTGGGTCATGAAGCACCGGCTCATCGAGCGCTACCGGGCCAAGCACAACATGACCATGTCGAATCCGAGGGTCGCGCAGATAGACCTCGCGTACCACGACATCCACCGCCGCCGCGGGCTGTACTACCTGCTCCAGAAGAACGGCCAGGCGGCCCGGATCTGCAACGACCTGAAGATCTTCGAGGGCAAGTCCGTGCCCCCGCAGACCACCAGGGCCCGCCTCCGCGGCGACTTCATCCGCCGCGCCCAGGAACAGCGCCGGGACTTCACGGTCGACTGGGTGCACCTCAAGCTCAACGACCAGGCGCAGCGCACCGTGCTCTGCAAAGACCCTTTCCGTTCCGTCGACGACCGCGTCGAAAAGCTGATCGCCGGAATGTAGAACCGTCATGACGGACTGCCGAAGTCCGTCATGACGGACCGTCGGGCCCCGCACGGATGGCGTGCGGGGCCCTCGACGTGACAGGAGGACCCCCTAGAGTGTCGGCACAACTACTGTGCCGTCTGAGATCTGAGGAACACGTGCGCCGACTTGCCGGCCTTCTCGTCGTCCCGCTGCTGCTGCTCTCCACAGCGGCGTGCGGCAGCGACGACAAGGGCTCCGATTCCGCCTCCGCGTCGATGAAGAACGGGCTCCCCGCCATCACCGCGGGCGAAAAGTTCGGCGAGAAGCCGACCCTCGCCAAGGGCGTGGGCGACCCGCCCAAGGAACTGAAGGTCAACGTCATCAGCGAGGGCGACGGCCCGGTGACGAAGGACGGCGACGCGCTCCAGGTGAACTACCTGGGTCAGGCGTGGGACTCCACGACCCCCTTCGACAACAGCTTCGACCGCGGCACCCCCTTCGACCTCACGCTCGGCGCGGGCCAGGTCATCAAGGGCTGGGACCAGGGCCTCAAGGGCCAGAAGGTCGGCAGCCGCGTCGAGATCGGCATCCCGCCGGAGCTCGGCTACGGCGCCCAGGGCCAGGGCGACATCAAGCCCAACGCGACCCTCGTCTTCGTCGTGGACATCCTGAAGGCCGTCACCATCCCCAAGTCGGCCGAGGGCACCGTCGTCCCGCAGGAGGACAAGAACCTCCCGAAGGTCGGCACCAACACGGACGGCAAGGCGCCCTCGCTGACCGTCCCCAAGGTCGCCGCGCCGACCAAGCTCGTCTCGAACTACGTCCTGGAGTCCAAGGGCGAGGTCGTCAAGGCCACCGACACGGTCGTCGTGAACTACGTCGCCGCCCTGTGGAAGGACGGCAAGGTCTTCGACTCGACGTACACCACCGGCAAGCCCGCGAACTTCCCGCTCGCCCAGCTCACGCTGAAGGGCCTGAAGGACGGCCTCGTCGGCAAGAAGATCGGCAGCCGCGTCCTCATCGTCGCCCCGCCGTCCGAGGCCTTCGGCGACCAGGAGAAGCAGGGCATCCCGAAGAACTCCACGCTCGTCTTCGCGGTGGACATCCTCACCAAGATGTAAGGACGGCTCCGCCCCACGGGGGCGGAGATGTAAGACTGTCCTGATCGAGCAGTACATCAGTATGAGGAGCAGTACCGTGAGCATCGAGAAGCCCGAGGTCGACTTCCCGGGTGGCGAGCCGCCGCAGACCCTGCAGATCCGGGAGATCTGGGAGGGTGACGGCGCCGAGGCCAAGGCCGGCGCCCGGGTCTCCGTCCACTACGTGGGCGTGGCCTTCTCCACCGGCGAGGAGTTCGACTCCTCCTGGAACCGCGGCACCCCGCTGCAGTTCCAGCTCGGTGCCGGCCAGGTCATCTCCGGCTGGGACCAGGGCATCCAGGGCATGAAGGTCGGCGGCCGTCGCGAGCTGATCATCCCCGCGCACCTCGCCTACGGCGACCGCGGCGCGGGCAACGCGATCGCCCCGGGCGAGACGCTGATCTTCGTCTGCGACCTCGTCGCCGTCTGATCGCCTGATCACCTGATCGGCAGCGACACCCCGAGGGCCCCCGCCATCCATGGCGGGGGCCCTCGGCTTTTGTCCCGCGACCCCGGAGCGGTACGGTCGGACGTCCGACAAAGGGATCAGGCAAAAGGGGTGCGGGGCGTCGATGGCGATTGCCAAGTCCGAGCGGCTGATGAATCTCGCGCTGTGCCTGCTCGGGACACGTCGCCCGCTCAGCAAGCGTGAGCTCCGGGGCTCCATCGAGGCCTACCTCGAAGCCAGCGGTGACGAGGCCTTCAACCGGATGTTCGAGCGCGACAAGGACGACCTGCGCGAGCTCGGCCTCGTGATCGAGACCGTCGAGAACCTCGACGGCGAGACCGGCTACCTCGCCCGCCGCGACTCCAACCGGCTCCCGCCCATCACGCTCGACGCCGAGGAGGCCGCCGCGCTCGGCCTCGCCGCCAAGGTCTGGCAGCAGGCCCGGCTCGCCGGAGCCGCCAGCGGCGCCCTCCAGAAGCTCCGCGCCGCCGGGATGCCCGAGGCCGAGGACGCGTACGACGTCCAGCCCAGCGCCCTCGAACCGCGCATCCCGGTGCACGAGGCCGCCTTCGAGCCCCTCATGCTGGCCTGCCGCGACCGCAGGCCCGTCGTCTTCGACTACCGCAAGGCCAACGCCGCCCGCCCCGAGACCCGCCAGGTCGAGCCCTGGACCCTCGAATGCTGGCGCGGCCACTGGTACCTCGCGGGCTGGGACCGCGACCGGGGCGCCGAGCGCGTCTTCCGGCTCTCCCGGATCACCGGCAAGGTCCGCTCCCGCGCCGGAGCCTTCACCGCGCCCGTCCCCGACGTCGTGACCGTCCGTGAGACCGTCGAGAGCTGGGCCGGCGAGACCGCCACCCGCTCCGCCCGGATCCGGCTGCGCGCGGGCTGCGGCTACCCGCTGCGGGCCCGCGCCCAGTCCGTGCGGGTCGGCGAGGACGGCTGGGACGAGCTGGAGATCCCGTACGGGCACGGCCTCGACGCCTGGCTCGTCGAGTTCGGCCCCGACGTCGTCGTGCTGGAGCCGGCTGATCTGCGGGCCGATGTACTGGACCGGCTGCGCGCCGTGGCCAAGGGCTGAGGGGGAGACGTACCGCATGGCTGCCAACGCGATCGACCAGACGAGGCGGATGCTGTCCCTCGTCACCTATCTCCGCGAGCGTCCCGGCGCCCACGTCGCCGACGTGGCGCGCGCCTTCGGGATCACCGAGGACGAACTCATCTCCGACCTCGACGTGCTGCCCATGTGCGGCACCAGCTTCCGGGGCGGGGACCTGCTCGACATCGACACCGACGGCGACCGGATCTGGTGGCACAACCCCGACGACGTCGCGGCGCCGCTGCGGCTCGCGGCCGACGAGGCGACGGCCCTCCTGGTCGCCGCCCGCGCCGTCGCCACCCTGCCCGGTCTCCGCGAGAGCGACCGGGACGCGCTCGTGCGCGCCACCGCCAAGCTGGAGGCCGCGGCCGGAGAAGCCGCCGGGGCCAGCGCGCGCCTCTCGGTCACCTTCGAGTCCGAGGGCGGCGTCTTCGCCGAGGTCGACCGCGCCATCTCCGAGCGCCGACGGCTGTGGGTGCGTTACTACTCGCCCGCCCGCGACGAGCTCACCGAGCGCGAGGTCGACCCGATCCGCCTCTTCGCCGTCGGCCACACCTACATGGAGGCGTGGTGCCGCCTCTCCGAGGCGCGCCGCACCTTCCGCCTCGACCGGGTCGTCGAGATCCGGCTCCTGGACGAGCACGCCGCGCCGCCCGAGCTCGAACTCCGTGACCTCTCCGAGGGGCTCGTCCAGCCCTCCGCCGACGACCCCGAGGTGGTCGTCGAGGTCGGCCCCGGCGGCCGCTGGGTCGCCGAGTACTACCCGCACGACCGGGCCGAGGAGCTCCCCGACGGCGGCCTGCGGATCACGCTCCGGACGCCGGACCCCGCCTCGCTGAAGAGGCTCGGGCTGCGCCTCGGCAGCGACGGACGGATCGTCGCGCCGCGCGATCTCGCCGACAGCGCCCGCGAGGCCGCGACGGCCGCGCTCGCCGCGTACGAGGAGGTCTGAGGTGACACGCGGCCTGACGGCGACGATGGCCCCGGTCCTCTTCAAGGCCGCCTGCCCGGACTGCCGGGCCCGCTTCGAGCTGGCGGCGAGCGCCCTGCGGCTCGCCATCGGCGGCAGCCGCCGTACGACCTTCTACTCCTTCACCTGCCCCGAGTGCGGCAGCTCCGTCCGCAAGCCGGCGGGGGAGCGGATCGTCGAACTCCTGACGGGCGGAGGGGTGCGGACGCTGCGGCTCCACACGACCGCCTGAGCGATCCGTCCCGTCCGCCACCGTCTAGGCTCAGCGCATGTTCTGGCCCATGCTCGCCATCGCTCTCGGCTTCCTCGGCATCGCCGTCCTCGGCGTCCTCGCCATCAAGGTCTTCCTCGAGGTCCAGCGCCTCGGCCGCCAAGTGGCCCGTACCACAGAACGGATCAGCGCGGCGGCCGAAGAACTGGAAAACGCGGCCACAGGACTGGCTCGTACGGGCGAGGCGCTGCGCTGAACGCGTGCCCTGCGCTGCGCCGATCCCGTATCGGAGGTGCCCCGAAACCGCCCCTACCAGGGCTCGGGGAACGAAATCCGCAGTATGCAGGGGCATTGCCCTGCGTTTACTCCTGCGGGTTACGATCGCAGGCAGCGCGGTGGCCGGACGCACGTCCGACCCGCCGGGCACGCACCCATGCCGCCTCGGTGAGAAGAGACCACAGCCATGTTCCGTCAGATCGGCCCCCTCGAGATCAGCCTCATCCTCCTCGTCATCGTGCTGCTCTTCGGCGCCAAGAAGCTCCCGGAGATGGCGCGCTCGCTCGGCAAGTCCGCCCGCATCCTCAAGAGCGAGGCGAAGGCGATGAAGTCCGAGGGCGGCGAGACCGCTCCCGCCGGCCCGCCGGCCGACCAGACGACCACCGCCCAGCGCACGATCAAGGCCGCGCCCGGCGACGTCTCCAGCGCCCGTCCGGTCACCGAGACCACGGACACCACCACCCAGCGCTGATCCCGGCCCGACCCGCTCGCCCCAAGGCCGCCGCTCGGCGCCCTGCCCGCATGAGATGAGGACGTGGGTTGCTCAAGTCTGCCCGCACACAGAAGGAGAAGGACCCCGAGGGGCGGATGCCCCTCGCGGACCATCTCCGTGAGCTGCGCAACCGTGTGGCCAAGGCGATGCTGGCGATCGTCGTCGCCTCCATCGTGGCCACGTTCTTCAGTCAGCAGCTGATGGATCTCCTGTCCTCGCCGGTGCCGAAGTGTCCGCCCGGCAGCTCGGTGTCGGACAACACCGGTGGACGCTGTGTGATCATCGCGTACCAGACCATGCTGTCGCCCTTCACCTCGACGGTGAAGGTCGTCATGTTGGCGGGCCTCATCGCCTCCTCGCCGGTCTGGCTGTACCAGCTGTGGGCGTTCGTCGCGCCCGGACTCCACAAGAGCGAGAAGAAGTACACGTACTACTTCGCCGCCGTGGCCGTCCCCCTCTTCGCCGCCGGCGCGTACACCGCGTACCTGATCATGCCGGTCAGCGTGAAGGTCCTCATCAGCATTACGCCCGACGTGGCGTCGAACTTCCTCTCGCTCGACGACCTGCTCGACTTCACCACGCGCATGGTGCTGGTCTTCGGTCTCGCCTTCGAGCTCCCTCTGCTGCTGATGATGCTCAACTTCACCGGCATCGTGTCCGGCAAGCGCATGGCCGGCTGGTGGCGGGCCATGATCATGGGCACCTTCGTCTTCGGCGCCGTGGCCACGCCGTCCACCGACCCGCTCGGCATGATCGCCCTTGCCGGTCCGATCATCGTCCTGTACTTCGCTGCGGTGGGCGTGGCCCTCCTCAACGACAAGCGGCGCAAGAAGGCCGATCCCGACGCCGAGCTCGACGACGACGAGGCCTCCTCGCTCGACCTCACCCCGCAGGCGGTCGGGGCGGTCGAACCCGTCAGTGCCGCCAAGGCCCTGCCCGAGCAGGCCAACGGGTCGGGTGGCGCGGTCCACCGGACGAACGGCTACGACGACATCACCTGATCGGGACCTGATCACGACCTGATCAGGATCTGAGCACCAGCGATCCCCCCGGACCGAGTCCGGGGGGATCGCGCGCGTTATCGGGCGAATTCCATTCCCCCGATAAAGATCGCGTCGCTGTCAGAGGTGGCGGGTAGGCTCGACAACAAGATGACAGAGGACCTCACGCCAGCCGAAGCGTACGCAGCCGCCCGCGCCCGAAACGCCGAGCGGAAGACCGCCCTGGCCCCCTTCCGCGAGATGTACGAGTTCGGTCTGGACCCTTTCCAGATCGAGGCCTGCCAGGCCCTCGAAGCGGGCAAGGGCGTGCTCGTCGCCGCGCCCACGGGCTCCGGCAAGACCATCGTCGGCGAGTTCGCCGTCCACCTCGCCCTGAGCCAGGGCCGCAAGTGCTTCTACACGACCCCGATCAAGGCGCTGTCGAACCAGAAGTTCGCCGACCTGGTGAAGCGGTACGGCGCCGAGAAGGTCGGCCTCCTCACCGGTGACAACAGTGTCAACGGGGACGCGCCGATCGTCGTCATGACCACCGAAGTCCTCCGCAACATGCTGTACGCGGGGTCCCAGACCCTCTCCGGCCTCGGGTACGTCGTGATGGACGAGGTGCACTACCTCTCGGACCGCTTCCGCGGCGCCGTCTGGGAGGAAGTGATCATCCACCTCCCCGAGTCCGTCACGCTGGTCTCGCTCTCCGCGACGGTGTCCAACGCCGAGGAGTTCGGGGACTGGCTCGACACGGTCCGCGGCGACACCGAGGTCATCGTCTCCGAGAGCCGCCCGGTGCCGCTGTGGCAGCACGTCCTGGCCGGACGCCGGATGTACGACCTCTTCGAGGAGGAGACCGACCACGGCGGCCGCGGCGCGTCCCGCCGCGAGGTCAACCCCGACCTCCTCCGCCTGGCCCGGACCGAGAACTCGCGCACGTACAACCCGCGCGACCGGCGGCGCGGCAAGATGGTCCGCGAGGCCGACCGCGAGCGCGAGCGCCGCCAGCGCTCCCGCATCTGGACGCCCGGCCGCCCCGAGGTCATCGAGCGCCTCGACGCCGAGGGGCTGCTGCCCGCCATCACCTTCATCTTCAGCCGGGCCGGCTGCGAGGCCGCCGTCCAGCAGTGCCTGTACGCGGGCCTCCGGCTCAACGACGACGCGGGACGGCAGCGGGTCCGCGAGATCGTCGAGGAGCGCACGGCCTCCATCCCCTCCGAGGACCTCCACGTCCTCGGCTACTACGAGTGGCTCGAAGCCCTGGAGCGGGGCATCGCCGCGCACCACGCCGGCATGCTCCCGACCTTCAAGGAGGTCGTCGAGGAGCTCTTCGTCCGAGGCCTTGTGAAGGCCGTCTTCGCCACGGAGACGCTCGCGCTCGGCATCAACATGCCCGCGCGGTCCGTCGTCCTGGAGAAGCTCGTCAAGTGGAACGGCGAGCAGCACGCCGACATCACCCCCGGCGAGTACACGCAGCTCACCGGCCGGGCCGGCCGTCGGGGCATCGACGTCGAGGGCCACGCCGTGGTGCTCTGGCAGCGCGGCCTCGACCCCGACCACCTCGCGGGCCTCGCCGGCACGCGCACGTACCCGCTGCGCTCCAGCTTCCGGCCCTCGTACAACATGGCGGTCAACCTGGTCGACCAGTTCGGCCGGCACCGCTCGCGCGAGCTCCTGGAGACCTCCTTCGCCCAGTTCCAGGCTGACCGCTCCGTCGTGGGCATCTCGCGCCAGGTGCAGAAGAACGAGGAGGGACTCGACGGCTACCGCGAGGGCATGACCTGCCACCTCGGTGACTTCGAGGAGTACGCGCGGCTCCGCCGCGACCTCAAGGACCGCGAGACGGACCTGGCCCGGCAGGGCGCCGCGCAGCGGCGCGCCCAGGCCGCCGAGTCGCTGGAGAAGCTCAAGCCGGGCGACGTCATCCACGTCCCCACCGGAAAGTTCGCGGGCCTCGCGCTCGTCCTCGACCCCGGAGTCCCGGGGCGGACCAACGGGCACCGCGGCTTCGAGCACCACGAGGGGCCCCGCCCGCTCGTCCTCACCGCCGAGCGCCAGGTCAAGCGGCTCGCGTCGATCGACTTCCCGGTCCCCGTCGAGGCGCTGGAGCGGATGCGGATCCCGAAGTCCTTCAACCCGCGCTCCCCGCAGTCCCGTCGGGACCTCGCCTCCGCGCTGCGCAGCAAGGCCGGGCACATCAACCCCGAGCGGCACCACAAGCAGCGCTCGGCGGCCGCCGACGACCGGCAGATCGCCCGGCTGCGGACCGAGATCCGCGCGCATCCCTGCCACGGCTGCGACGAGCGCGAGGACCACGCCCGCTGGGCCGAGCGCTACTACCGCCTCCAGCGCGACACCCGGCAGCTGGAGAAGCGGATCGAGGGCCGCACCAACACCATCGCCCGTACCTTCGACCGGATCGTCGCGCTCCTCACCGAGCTCGACTACCTGCGGGGCGACGAGGTCACGGACAACGGCAAGCGGCTCGCCCGGCTCTACGGGGAGCTCGACCTCCTGGCGAGCGAGTGCCTGCGCGACCGCGTCTGGGAGGGGCTGACGCCTCCCGAACTGGCCGCGTGCGTCTCGGCGCTGGTCTTCGAGTCGCGCCAGGCCGACGACGCCGTCGCGCCGAAGCTGCCCACGGGCAACGCGAAGGCGGCGCTCGGCGAGATGGTCCGGATCTGGGGCCGCCTCGACGCGCTGGAGGAGGAGTTCAAGATCAACCAGGCGGAGGGGGTCGGTCAGCGCGAGCCCGACCTCGGCTTCGCCTGGGCCGCTTACCAGTGGGCGTCCGACAAGGGCCTCGACGAGGTGCTCCGCGAGGCGGAGATGCCCGCCGGCGACTTCGTCCGCTGGTGCAAGCAGGTCATCGACGTCCTCGGGCAGATCGCCGCGGCGGCGCCGAGGGAGGACAGCACGGTCGCGAAGAACGCCCGCAAGGCGGTGGATTCGCTGCTGCGCGGTGTGGTGGCCTACAGCTCCGTGAGCTGAGGCGGGGACCGTCGGCCGAAGGGGCCCGTGGCGCGTGTGCGCCACGGGCCCCTTCGCCGTCCCCAACAGCCTCCTGTTGACGGGAAGTTATCCACAGGTCGTCGTCCACAGGGCTGGCGCGTGACGGGGCCTTCCGCTTGCATGGACTCGCACACACGGACAGGGAGTTGGGGAGGGGACGTACGTGACCACGCAAGCCGGTCCCGACGCGGGGACGGACACATCGCGTCCCGGCGCGACCATCGTCGAAGGCCCCCGGGGAGTACCGCTCCTCGGGAACCTGCCCGCCTTCGGCAAGGACCCCCTCGCCTTCTTCGAACAGCTCAGGGAGCGCGGCGACTTCGTGCGCTGGCGCTTCGGCCGCGGCCCCGCGCTCTTCATCGCCCACCCGGACGCCATCGGCGAACTCCTCACCGAGGTCGAGCGCACCTTCGACCAGCCCGACCTGGGCATCGCCTTCCGCACGCTCCTCGGCAACGGGGTCGTGGTGGCCAAGGGGGCCGACTGGCGGCGCAAGCGCTCGCTCGTCCAGCCCTCGGTCCGCCCCAAGCAGGTCAAGTCGTACGCGGCGACGATGAGCGAGTGCGCGGTGGACCTGGCCGACCGCTGGAGCGACGGGCAGCGGGTCGACATCAAGAAGGAGATGGCCGCCCTCACCCAACTCGTCGCGGTCCGCACCATCTTCGGCGTCGACACGGCGGCCGACGCGGAGTCGATCGGGCGGGCGATGGACGTCGCGCAGAAGGAGATCGGAGCGGAGTTCAGCGGCATCGGGGCGCTGCTGCCGGACTGGGTGCCGACGCCCGGACGCGCCCGCATCAAGCGGGCGACGGCCGTGATCGACGCCGAGGTCGCCCGGGTCGTCTCCCGCCACCGCGACGGCGACACCGAGCGGCCGGACCTCCTCAGCCGCCTCCTTGCCGCGCGGGACGAGACCGGGGCCAGCCTCTCCGACCAGGAGATCCGCGACGAGACCGTCACGCTCTACATCGGCGGGCACGAGACGACGAGTTCGACGCTGGTGTGGGCCTGGCACCTGCTCTCGCGCAACCCCCGGGTCCGCGACGCCCTCGCCGAGGAGCTCGACCGGGTCCTCCCCGACCACGAGCCGGGCTACGACGACTACGCCTCGCTCCCCTACACCCAGGCCGTGGTGAAGGAGACCCTGCGGCTCTACCCGACGATCTGGCTGCTCACCGGCATCGCCAAGGAGGGCGCCACGCTCGGCGGCACGCCGGTCCCGGCCGGCACCCGCGTCTGGTCGAGCCAGTGGGCCACCCAGCGAGACCCCCGCTGGTACGGGGACGCGGAGGCCTTCCGGCCCGAGCGGTGGCTCCCCGGCGAGGACGGCCGACCGGCCGAGGAGATACCGGAGTACGCCTGGTACCCGTTCGGTGGCGGTCCGCGCGTCTGCCTCGGTACGCGCTTCGCCCTCGTCGAGGCGGTCCTCGTGCTCGCGGTCCTCGCCCGCCGCTTCCACCTGGACCTCCTCACCGACGAGATACGCCCGGTCCCGAGCCTCACGCTCCAGCCGGACCGCGAGGTCCTGGCGACGGTCCGCGCCCGGCGGTGACGTACCTTCTCGGGATGTCTTCCCAAGATCCCGAGAAGTCCGAGAAGTTCGACACCGCGATGGCCGGCTGGAAGGAGTGGCAGGACGCGCCCTGGGGTCGTATCCGCTACACGGTCGCCGAGGCGAACCTGCTGCGCCACCTCGGCGACCCCGCCGCCGAGGGTCCCCTCCGGGTCCTCGACCTGGCGGGCGGCGACGGCGGGGACGCGATCCGGCTCGCCGCCCGGGGCCATCACGTCACCGTCGTCGACTACGCCCCCGCGATGCTCGCCGCCGCCACCGAACGCGCGGCGGCGGGCGGCCTGTCGGACCGGGTGACGTGCGTCCGCGCCGACGTGACGGAGCTGCCGGCGGACCTCGCCGCCGGTGAGTTCGACGTGGTGCTCTGCCACAACCTCGTGCAGTACGTCGACGACGTCCCGGCGACCCTCGTCGGGGCGCTGGCACCCCTGAAGGAAGGAGGCCTCTTCTCCCTGATGGCGATCAACCGCCACTCGGAGGCCCTGAACATCGCCGTCCGCCGGATGGATCCGGAGGCGGCCCTGACCGCCCTCGACGGCGACCGGCTCCAGAGCGCCATGTTCGACGCGGAACTGACCCTGCACACGGCGGAGGACCTGACCCGGACCCTCGGCTCCCTCGGCTGCGAGGACGTGCACCACTACGGCATCCGCACCTTCTGCGACTACATCACCGACGACGCCCGCAAGTACGACCCGGAGTACTACGCCCACCTGGAACGCCTGGAACTCGCGACGACGGCCCTGCACCCGTACCCGCACACGGCCCGCCTGATCCAGCTGACGGCCCGGAAGCGGACGTCCTAGGCGGGGTCCATTGCCGGGGCGGTGGGGGAGCGGAGGGAGAGGACGGTGGCCGTGACGGCGGCGAGGGCGATGGCCGCCGCCGCGGCGAGGACCGTGGAGTCCGGGGATGTCAGGGGCAGGCCGCGGAGGGCCTGCCAGGTGAGGAGGGTGAAGGTGGCCGCGTAGGTAGCGGCGGCGGTGAGGGCCAGGCGGAGGCGGACCTCGGGGGCGGCCAGGCGGGGGAAGCGGGGGGCGAGGGCGGTCAGGGCGAGGAGGAGCAGGGGGAGCAGCTGGAGGGCGTGCATGCCGAAGAAGTGGGGGATGCGGAGGTCGCCGCCGGTGGTGGCCCAGCCGGTGAGGGGCAGTGAGGGGCCGCCGTCGGGGACGCCGACGCTGTGGGCGCCGACGAGGGGCGGGTTGTCGACCGCGAGCTGTTCCGGGGTCGGGCTGACCATCAGGAAGCCCACGGCCGCGCCCGCGAGGGCGATCAGGGACGCGAGCCGGACGGTCCAGGCGGTGGCGGGGTCGAGGATGCGGGCGCGCAGCAGGAGGACGGCGATGACCAGGGCGGCCAGCCACAGGACGGCGACCGTGCCGCCCATGATCTGGAAGACGGCCGTGTCGAAGGCGGTGGCCTGGTTGAAGTGGCTCTGGGTGCCCCGGACCACCTGAAGGGTGATCAGGACCATCTCGGCGGCGCTCGCGGCGACGACGACCGTCCCGGCCCACCAGCCGATCCGCCGGCCCCGGGGGAGCAGGGTGAGCATCCAGGCGAGCGAGAGCGCGTAGGCGACGAACGAGACCGAGAACTTGAACGGCTTGGTCCAGATCGGCACGCCCACGAGTATTCGGTCGTCGACGGCCAGGCCGACGACGGAGACCAGGGCCAGGGCGGCCGTCGAGGCCGCGAACCAGACGAGCGGCCGGTGCCAGGCAGGTAAGAGCGACATGGGAACCCCCGTGAAGTATGGATAGTGGCACTAGCCGCTATCTGATAGCTCCACTATCTATGATGGAGGGGAGGGCGGCAAGGGCCGCGGAGGTTCTGGGAAGGTGAACGCGCTTTGCGCATCGGAGAGTTGAGTCGGACGACCGGGGTGTCGGTGCCGACGATCAAGTTCTACGTACGGGAGGGACTCCTCCCGGCCGGCGAGTTGACGAGCCCGAACCAGGCCTCGTACGGGGAAACGCACGTCCAGCGGCTCCGGCTCATCCGGGCCCTGCTCGACGTCGGCGGGCTCTCGCTCGCCGCGATCCGTGACGTGCTCACGTCGGTCGACGACCGTGACCTGCCGGTGCACAAGGTCCTCGGCAGCGCGGCCGACCGCATGGTCCCGCGCTACGACCGCGAACCGGGTGACACGGGGATGGCGGAGGCCCGGAAGAAGGTCGAGGAGCTCGTCGCCGCGCGCGGCTGGCGGGCCCACCCCGGCAGCGGCGCGGGGGAGGCGCTGGCCGTCGCCCTCGCGGCCCTCGACGAGGTCGGGCACGGCGACTTCGCGGAGGTGCTCGACGCCTACGCGGACGCGGCGGAGCGGGTGGCCCGGGCGGACCTGGAGTACGTGGCGCACCACGTCGCCCGCGAGTCGGTCGTGGAGAGCGCCGTCGTCGGCACGGTCCTCGGCGACGCCCTGCTCGCGGCCCTGCGCCGGCTCGCCCAGGCCGACATCTCGGGCCGGATGTACGGGGACGCCACGTAGTAAGACGCCACGGAGAAGGACGCCACGTGGAAACGGGGGAGGGGCGGGGCCTTCCGGCCCCGCCCCTCCCCTCGCGGTCTTCGCGCGTGTCGAGCCTCAGCTCTCCTGCTCGCGCTCCACCTGCTCGTTCCAGTCGCGCTTGATCGCGCGCCACGCCTCGTCCGTCTTGCCCAGGCGCCAGTAGCCGGAGATCGAGAGGCGCTCGCGCGGCACCTCGCGCTCCAGGCGCAGGTGCCGGCGGAGGTCCTTCACGAAGCCCGCCTCGCCGTGGACGAAGGCGTGGACGTCGCCCTCCGGGAAGTCGAGTGCCCGCACGGCCTCCACGACGGCCTCGCCCGCCGGGCGGTCGCCGCGGTGCAGCCAGGTGACGTCCACCCCGGCCGCCGTCGCGAACTTCTGCTCCTCCGTGGCGTCCGCGACCTCCACGAAGGCGTGCACGCGCGCGCCCTCCGGAAGCCGTTCGAGCGCCACCGCGATCGCCGGCAGCGCGCTCTCGTCACCCGCGAGCAGGTGCCAGTCCGCCGCCGTGTCCGGCGCGTACCCGCCGCCGGGGCCGAGGAAGCGGATCGTTTCGCCCGCCTGCGCCCGCGCCGCCCACGGGCCCGCCAGGCCCTCGTCGCCGTGGACCACGAAGTCGACCGTCAGCTCCCGCTGGGCCGGGTCCCACGCCCGCACGGTGTACGTCCGGGTCGTCGGCCACTGCTCGCGCGGGAACTCCGCCCGGATCCGCTCCATGTCGAACGGCTCCGGGTAGGAGACGCCCTCCGGGGCGAAGAGCAGCTTCACGTAGTGGTCGGTGAACTCCCCGACCTCGAACGCGTCGAGCCCGGGGCCGCCCAGGACCACCCGCACCATGTGCGGGGTGATCCGCTCGGTGCGCACGACACGCGCTTCGGTGGCCTTCGGTGCCTTGCGGGTCGGCTGGTCCGCCACGAGGGGTCTCCTGACTCGACGATGAACATCGGAGATGAACTTAGGTATGCCTAAGCTAGCATCCCCGCGCAAGGCCCAGACAGGGAACTCAGCGTTCGAGCACCGGCAGCAGCCGGCCCACCGCGCCGCCCAGGCCCCAGCGCTTCACCAGCGCGTCGAGCGCCGCCGGATCGCGGGGCGCCGAGGGCAGCGCCGGATCGAACTCCGGCAGCGGTACGTCCCCGGCGACCCGCACCACCGTCGGTGCCACGTCCAGGTACGCCGCCGCCTCCAGGATCCCGCGCCGCTTCGCCGGGGTCAGCTTCGACGTCCGGTCCTCGGCCGCCGCCCGCACCCCCGCCAGATCCTCGTACTCCGTGATCAGCTGCGCGGCCGTCTTCTCGCCGATGCCCTTCACCCCGGGCAGTCCGTCGCTCGCGTCCCCGCGCAGCGCCGCGAAGTCCGCGTACTGGTCGGGGCGCACCCCGTACTTCGTACGGATCAGCTCGGCGTCCACCAGGTCGCAGTCGCCGACGCCCTTGCGCGGGTACAGCACGCGCACGCCCCGGGCGTCGTCCACCAGCTGGAACAGGTCACGGTCGCCCGTCACGATGTCCACCGGCCCCGCGGCCCGGCCGGCGAGCGTCCCGATCACGTCGTCCGCCTCGTACCCCGGCGCCCCGATCCGGGCGATGCCCAGGGCCGCGAGGACCTCCTCGATCACCGGCACCTGCGGGGAGAGCGTGTCCGGGATCTCCTCCTCGTCCGGCCCGGCCTCCGTCTCGACGGCGACGCGGTGCGCCTTGTACGAGGGGATCAGGTCCACCCGCCACTGCGGCCGCCAGTCCTCGTCCCAGCAGGCCACGAGATCGTCGGGCCGGTGGTCCTGGACGAGCCGGGTCACGAAGTCGAGGAGCCCGCGCACGGCGTTCACCGGAGTCCCGTCCGGCGCCCGGACCGAGTCCGGCACGCCGAAGTAGGCGCGGAAGTAGAGGCTGGCGGTGTCGAGGAGCATCAGACGTCGGGTCACCCTCCCGATCATGCCGCACGCCACCGACAACGCCCCGGCACAAGGCCGCACGGGCCCTCACGTGACCCGGAGTGACCCCCGTCACTTTGCGTTTGCACCCGGTGAACCCGGGCAGGCGCGAGCCCGGAGCGGAACCCGGTACGGGATTCAACGAAGGGATCCCCGTACGCGAACGGGCTCGCGGGCCGATCCCGCCCGCTCCACGGTCCGGCCGCGCGGGGGCGGTGGGCCGTTCTCGTCGCTACCCGTGAGGTGTATGTGTCCAGGCTCCAGGCCGACCATCTGTACAAGGTGTTCGGCAGACGACCCGACGACGCCGTCCGGCGGCTCGCCGACGGCGCCGACCGCGAGGAACTCCGCGCCGAAGGGACGACCGCCGCGGTCGTCGACGCCGGCTTCGTGGTCGAGTCCGGTCAGATCTTCGTCGTGATGGGCCTGTCCGGCTCCGGGAAGTCCACCCTCCTCCGCATGCTCAACGGCCTCCTCGAACCCACCGCGGGGCGGGTCCTCTTCGACGGCCGCGACCTCACCGCGCTCTCCCCCCGCGAGATGCGCGCCGTGCGGTCCTCCAAGATCAGCATGGTCTTCCAGCACTTCGCGCTGTTCCCGCACCGGAACGTCCTGGAGAACGCCGCCTACGGCCTGGAGGTCCAGGGCGTCCCGCGCGCCGAGCGCGAGTCCCGCGCCGCCGAGGCGCTCGCCCTGTGCGGCCTCGCCGGCTGGGAGAAGTCCTGGCCCGACGAGCTCTCCGGCGGCATGCAGCAGCGCGTCGGCCTCGCCCGCGCCCTCGCCACCGACGCCGACCTGCTCCTCATGGACGAGTCCTTCAGCGCGCTCGACCCGCTCATCCGCCGGGACATGCAGGACCAGCTCCTCGTCCTCCAGCAGCGGCTGAAGAAGACCATCGTCTTCATCACCCACGACCTCAACGAGGCCATGCGCCTCGGCGACCGCATCGCCGTCATGCGCGACGGCCGGATCGTCCAGCTCGGCACCGCCGAGGACATCCTCGTGCGCCCCGCCGACGACTACGTCGCCTCCTTCATCCAGGACGTCGACCGCTCCCGCGTGCTCACCGCCTCCGCCGTCATGGAGGAGCCCGTCGAGCCCGTCGCCGAGGAGGCCCCCGTCGTCGGACCCGACACCCTCGTCGTCGACCTCTGCGCCGTCGCCGCCACGGGCCCGTACCCGGTGACCGTCAAGGACGCCGGCGGCTCCGTCCTCGGAGTCGTACCGCAGGAACGTCTCCTCGCCGTCCTCGGCGGCCTCACGAAGGAAAACGAGAACGAGGAGGTGACCGTCCGTGCCTAGGCTTCCCCTCGGCGACTGGGTCGACAGCACCGTCGACTGGCTCCAGGTCCACCTCGCCTGGCTCTTCGACGCCGTCAGCGCCGGAGTCACCGGCCTCTACGACGGCATCGACGCCGTCCTGTCCGCCCCGCAGCCGCTGCTCTTCGCCGGCATCCTCGCCGTCGTGGCCTGGTGGCTGCGCGGCCTCGCCGCCGGTCTCCTCGCCTTCGCCGGGTTCGCGCTCGTCGACTCCGTCCAGCTGTGGGACGAGGCGATGGCGACGCTCTCGCTCGTCCTCGTCTCCACCCTCGTCACCCTGGTCATCGCGGTCCCGCTCGGCATCTGGGCGGCCCGCTCGAAGAGCGTCAGCGCGGTCCTGCGGCCGGTCCTCGACTTCATGCAGACCATGCCGGCGATGGTCTACCTCATCCCCGGCATCATCTTCTTCGGCGTCGGCGTCGTCCCCGGCATCATCGCCACCATCGTCTTCGCGCTGCCCCCGGGCGTCCGGATGACCGAACTCGGCATCCGCCAGGTCGACGGCGAGCTCGTCGAGGCCGCCGAGGCCTTCGGCACCACCCCGCGCGACACGCTGCTCCGCGTCCAGCTCCCGCTCGCCCTCCCGACGATCATGGCGGGCGTCAACCAGGTCATCATGCTCGGCCTCTCCATGGTCGTCATCGCCGGCATGGTCGGCGGCGGAGGCCTCGGCGGCGCCGTCTACCGCGCCATCGGCAACGTCGACATCGGCCTCGGCTTCGAGGCGGGCGTCTCCATCGTCGTCCTCGCCATGTACCTGGACCGCATGACCGGCGCGCTCGGCCGCCAGGTCTCCCCGCTGGGCCGCCGCGCCGCCGCCAAGGCCCGCGCCGCGCTGAGCGCCAGGCGCCCCGGCGCGAAGATCTGGGCCCACCGCCCGCAGCCCGTCACCGCCCTCGTCGGCGTCGTCGTCCTCGCCCTCGTCGCGGGCGGCACGAGCTTCCTCGGCGCCGGAGGCACGACCTCCACCACCGCCGCCGGCACGAACACCGGCCACGGCAAGAAGATCAGCATCGGCTACATCCCCTGGGACGAGGGCATCGCCTCCACGTACCTCTGGAAGGAGCTCCTGGAGCGCCGCGGGTACGAGGTCGAGACCAAGCAGCTGGAGGCGGGCGCCCTCTACACCGGCCTCGCCGGCGGGCAGCTCGACTTCCAGACCGACGCCTGGCTCCCCGTCACCCACGCCCAGTACTGGGAGAAGTACAAGAACAAGCTGGAGGACCTCGGCTCCTGGTACGGCCCCACCTCGCTGGAGCTCGCCGTCCCCTCGTACGTGAAGGGGGTCGACTCGCTCGCCGACCTCAAGGGGAAGGCGGGGCAGTTCAACGGCCGGATCGTCGGCATCGAGCCGAGCGCCGGAATGATGGGCATCCTCAAGGACAAGGTGCTCAAGGAGTACGGCCTGGAGGGCGAGTACGAGGTCGTCGACGGCTCCACCCCCGGGATGCTCGCCGAGCTCCAGCGCGCGTACGACCGCAAGGAACCCGTCGTCGTCACGCTCTGGTCCCCGCACTGGGCCTACTCGAACCACGACCTCAGGAAGCTCGCCGACCCCAAGGGCACCTGGGGCAAGGGCGACGGCGTCCACACCCTCGCGCGCAAGGGATTCGCCGCCGAGAACCCCGAGGTCGGTACCTGGCTGAAGAACTTCGAGCTGACGGAGGCGCAGCTCACCGGCCTCGAAGCGGTCATCCAGGAGACCGGCAAGGGCAAGGAGCAGGAGGCCGTCCGCACCTGGCTCGACCGCAACCCCGGCCTCGCGGAGAAGCTGGCCCCGCAGTAGCCCGCGCAGTCGCCTCCGCCGGAGCTCACTGGCCGAAAAGGTGTGGTCGCCGAACGTGTTCGGCGACCACACCTTTTCGTCACGACGCGAAACCCCGCCCCAAAGCTGCGTAAGGTTCAGGTAACCGACGGGTACGAGCGGGTACGAGCAGAGGGAGGGAGCCGACATGGACGAGAAGGAAGCACCCCGCGTGGGCGCTGCCGTCAAGAGACGCCGCAGGACGCTCCAGCTCACCCTTGCCGTCGTCGCCCAGCGCAGCGGCCTCTCCGTGCCCTTCCTCAGCCAGATCGAGAACGAGCGCGCCCGCCCGAGCCGCCGCTCCCTCGAACTCGTCGCCGAAGCCCTGGGGACCACGGCGGGGGAGCTCCTCGCCGAGGCCGAGGCCTCCCGCACCGTCGACGTCGTGCGGGCCGACGAGCGGCTCCCGGGCATGCCCGACGGGGTACGGAGGCTGGTCAGGGGCCGTCACCAGCTGCACGCCCTGGAGTTCACCGGCGAGCAGGACGCGGGCCGCGAGTTCCAGCACCGCAACGACGAGCTCCTGTTCGTCGCCGACGGGGCCGCCGAGGTCGAGGCCGAGGGCCGTGCCCACCGGCTGGGCCGCGGCGACACCCTGTACCTCTCGGGAGGCGTACGGCACCGCTGGCGCGCGACCGAACCGGGGACCCGGCTGCTCGTCGTCGCCGTGGCGGACCACGTCGAGGTCGAGGAGGAGTGACCGGGCCTCGGCCAGGTGTCCCGCGTGGCGCCCCGGGGGTGTCCCGCGTGGCGCCCCGGGTCGTGTCCCTCGTCCCCTCCCTCACGGAGGCCGTCGCCGTCTCCGCCCCGCCCGGCGTCCTCGTCGGCGCCACCGACTGGTGCAGCCACCCCGCCGCGCTCGACGCGGTCCGGATCGGCGGCACCAAGAACCCCGACGTCGCGGCGATCACCGCCCTCCGCCCCGACCTCGTCCTCGCCAACGAGGAGGAGAACCGGGCCCCCGACCTCGCCGCCCTGCGGTCCGCGGGCCTCGACGTCCTCGTCACGGAGATCCGCACCCTCGACCAGGGCCTGCGCGAGCTGGAACGGGTCCTCGCCGCGTGCGGCCTGCCCCCGCGGCCCGACTGGCTGACCGAGGCGGAGGCCGCCTGGGAGGCCGTGGCCCCCGCGCCGTCCTCGGAGCCGTACACCGCCGTCGTACCGATCTGGCGCCGCCCCTGGATGGTCCTCGGCTCCGACACCTTCGCCGGCGACCTGCTCGCCCGCCTCGGTGTCCGCAACCTGTACGCCGACCACGCCGAGCGCTACCCCCGGATCCCGCTCGACGAGCTCCGCGCCGCCGCGCCCGACCTCGTCGTCCTGCCCGACGAGCCCTACCGCTTCACGCGCGACGACGGCCCCGAGGCGTTCCCCGGGACCGCCGCCGCGCTCGTCGACGGACGGATGCTCACCTGGTACGGGCCGTCACTCGCCGAGGCGCCGAGGGCGCTGTCGCGGGAGCTGTCCCGGGCGCTGCGAGCAGCGCACCGCTGAGCAGCCCGCGCACGGTGTGGAACCCGGCCACCAGCCAGGCAGCGACGAGGAACACGTACAGGCCGACGGCGAGCCACCGGAAGGCGGCGAGGCCGGTGTGCTGGGCGAGCCCCTCGGCGCCGGTCACGCAGGTGCCGACGGGGAAGGTGAAGGCCCAGAAGGTCATCGCGAAGCCCATGCCCTTGCGGCGGGCCCGCAGCACCATCGCCCCGGCGAGCGCCAGCCACATCAGGGCGAAGCCCATGACGGGGACGCCGTAGAGGACCGCGAAGGCGGAGAAGCCGTGGGCGTACGTGTCGGGCAGCACGCCCTGGGCGGCGTCGGCGAACTTGTTCGCGGCGGTCGTCGACTGGCCCAGGGGGCCGAGGACCAGGAACAGGGTGGGGGTCAGCGCGAGGGGCAGCGGGCCGCCGACCACGAGCCGCTGGAAGACCAGGGGCAGCATCACCAGGGTGGCGAGGAGGCTGACGCCGAACATCGCGTAGCAGGCGATGAGCAGGGTCTCCTGGGCCTGACCGGCGGGCAGGTGGGGGATGAGGAGGGGGCCGAGGGCGGCGGAGACCATGGGGGCGACGACCGGGAGCAGCCACACGGGCGACGCGCTCTCGATCTTGTGATGGACCACCATGAGGTACGGGATCGCCACGGCCGCGGCCAGGCCGACGAGGGTGCCGGTGGTGAACAGCACGGTGTCGATCGCGATCGCGGCGGGGAGCCCGATCCAGTCCTGGCCGACGATCATCGTGCCGCCGCCGACGGCGAGCAGCGCCATCGAGAGACAGCCGTAGAAGGGGGCCACGGCGGGGTCCAGGAGATGGGCGCGGGCCTGGTCGCGGTGGCGGACCCAGTGCACGGCACGGGCCGAGAGCAGGACGAGCAGCATCGCGAGGGAGAGCGCCCAGACGGCCGTGCACGCGGTACGGAGGCCGGGGACGTCCACCGGGAGGGACGCGCCCGCGTTGGCGATGATGGCCGTGCCCATGACGGAGGCGTACCAGTTGGGTCCGAGGTGACGGACGGAACGGACCGGGTCGGCCGGGTGGGCGCCGGGGGTGGTGACGCGGGGGGCCGAACGGAGGACCGGGCGGGGTGTTGCGACGCTTGCCATGACTTCAGGTTCGCGCCGTTTGTCCGCCCCCACCAGGGATCTTGTGACTATGACGTCATAAGCTGACCTTATGAGCAGTGAGACGAACGGCGCGCCGGGCCCCGGAGAGTCGGGCTCCGGAGAGCCGCCGAGGCCGCACCTCTCCCACCGGGTCCCGGACCTCGGCGCTCTCGAACTCCTCCTCGCCGTCGCCCGCCACGGCAGCCTCGGCGCGGCGGCCCGCGAGGTCGGCATCACCCAGCCCGCCGCGAGCAGCCGGATCCGCTCCATGGAACGCCAGCTCGGCGTGGCCCTCGTCGACCGCTCACCCCGCGGCTCACGGCTCACCGACGCGGGCGCGCTCGTCACGGACTGGGCACGACGGATCGTCGAGGCCGCGGAAGCCTTCGACGTGGGCGCGCAGGCGCTCCGGGGGCGGCGGGACTCGCGGCTGCGGGTCGCCGCCTCGATGACCATCGCGGAGTACCTGCTGCCCGGGTGGCTCATCGCGCTGCGCGCGCAGCGGCCCGACACGGCGGTCTCCCTCCAGGCGGGGAACTCCGCGGCCGTCGCCCAGCGGCTCTTCGCGGGCGAGGCGGACGTCGGCTTCGTGGAAGGGCTCGCCATACCGGACGGGCTCGAAGGAGTCGTCGTCGCGCACGACCGGCTGGCGCTCGTCGCGGCCCCCTCGCACCCCTGGGCGCGGCGGCGGAACCCGCTCGACCCGGCGGAACTCGCGGCGACCCCGCTGGTCCTCCGCGAACGGGGCTCCGGAACCCGGCAGGTCCTCGACGCGGCCCTCGCGGGCCACGGCGGACTCGCCGAGCCGCTGCTCGAACTCGCCTCCACGACGGCGGTGAAGGCGGCGGCGGTGAGCGGGGCGGGGCCCGCGGTCCTCAGCGAGCTGGCGATCACGGAGGAACTGGCCTCGCGACGCCTCGTCGCGATCCCGGTGGAAGGGGTACTCCTCCGCCGCGACCTGCGAGCGGTCTGGCCGACGGGCCACCGGCCGACGGGGCCGGCGCGCGACCTGCTGTCGCTGACTCGGGGGTAGGTGGGGGCCGGGGGTAGGTGGGGGCGGGGTGGGGCGGGGCGCCTGCGGCGGGCCGTTCCCCCACCCGCCCCTTCCCGAAACCGGGGGGCGGGCCCCGGCCCCGCGGCGCCGGGCCGGCCGGGGGGGGCGGGCGGGGGGGGGGCGCCCCCGCGCCCCCCCCCCCGCC